>NZ_FMYF01000002.1:0-288983 GCF_900092135.1 Raineyella antarctica
CGCCGCAAGCCTTTCTCGGTGGTGCTATTCGACGAGATCGAGAAGGCCCACCCGGACATCTTCAACTCGCTGCTCCAGATCCTGGACGAGGGCCGGTTGACCGATGCGCAGGGTCGGGTCGTGGACTTCAAGAACACGATCATCGTGATGACCACGAACCTCGGTTCGCGCGATATCAACAAGTCCGTCAGCCTCGGTTTCTCCGCAGGCAATGACGACGAGACCTCGTACGACAAGATGAAGGCGAAGGTTTCGGAGGAACTCAAGCAGCACTTCCGTCCGGAGTTCCTGAACCGTATCGACGAGATCATCGTCTTCCACCAGCTGAACCTCGAGAACATCAAGTCGATCGTGGACCTGATGGTGGCCCAGGTGGAGGAGCGCCTGCGCGACAAGCACATGGGCATCGAGCTGACGCCGGCGGCCAAGGACCTGATCGCCAAGCGCGGCTTCGACCCCGTGCTCGGCGCCCGTCCGCTGCGCCGTGCGCTGCAGCGCGACGTCGAGGACCCGATGGCCGAGAAGATCCTGTTCGGCGACCTGCAGCCGGGCGAGGTCGTACTCGTCGACGTGGCGGCCCCGGGCTCGGAGGATCCGTTCACCTTCCGCGGCGTCCCGCAGTCCGAGGTGCCGGACACCCCTCCGGTCGCCCTGGAGGGTGAGGGCCCGCACGTGGAGGACGTCACCGACACTGGTGACGCCACCGCCAGCTGAGCCCAGCTGATCGACCAGGACCCCCGGCACGATACGTGCCGGGGGTCCTGTCGCTCCGCGTCGGATCGGATCGGGGACACCGCTCCCCGTCGCCTAGGCTGGCGACATGTTCGCCCTCACCTCCGATCGTCGTCTCGATCCGCGCCCGACCGCCGTGTTGCTCGACCTGGACGGGACGTTGCTCGACTCCGCCGCGACGATCACCCGGGCACTGGCCCGGGCAGCTGCGGACTACGGCTACACGTACGACCCGGAGGACCTGCGGCGCTTCGTCGGTCCGCCGATCCGGGCGACCCTGGCCGAGCTCGCGCCGGAGATCGACGTCGACGAGGCGGTGGCGCACTACCGGGAGGTCTACGCCGCCACGATGTTCGAGGCGCCGCTGTTCGACCAGACCCGGCCGGTGCTCGACGCCCTCGCCGCGGCCGGGACGCCGCTGGCGGTGGCGACCTCCAAGCGCCGGACGCACGCCCGGGAGCTACTCGCCCACCACGGCCTGGAGGAACGGTTCGTGGCGATCTGCGGCGCGGGGGAGGGTGACGCCAACGCGGACAAGGCCGCCGTGGTCGCCGATGCGCTGCGCCAGCTGGCCGGGGCCGGGGCCGACACCAGGGATTCGATCATGGTCGGGGACAAGATCCACGACATCGTGGGGGCGGCCGTGCACGGCCTGCCGACGATCATCGTCGGCTGGGGGTACGGCGGCGCCCAGGAGCGGGCGCAGGCCCTGGCCGTGGCGACCGATGCGGCCGACCTGGTCCGGCTGCTGGGTCTCTGACCGGGCCGTGACGTGGGTCAGTCCCCTGGCAGGGCCCAGTGCTCCGCACCGATCGCGGTGACCAGGCCGTCCGCGGCCAGTGAGGTGAGGGCCCGCTCGAACTGGTCCGCACCACCCGCGCGGTGTTCGGGCCAGGCGGTCCGCAGTTCGGTGGTCGCGACCGGGCCGGCGGCGTCCCGCAGGACCGCGAGCACGGCACCCCTGCACTGCCGGTCGGTCCCCTCGTAGGACTGGGTCCGGGGTCGGTACGTCTCCTCCGGGCGGCCGGCCAGGTTCCAGGTGCACAGGTCGACCAGCGGGCAGGCCTCGCAACGCGGGTTGCGGGCGGTGCACACCAGCGCCCCCAGCTCCATCGAGGCTGCCGCCCAGCGGGCCGCCCGCCCGGCGGCCCGGGGGAGGTGGGCCTCGGCCCGGGCGCGTTCGGAGGCGCGTACGTGGGCCGGCGGCTGGCCCTCCCCGGCGGCCACCCGGGACAGCACCCGGCGGACGTTGGTGTCGAGCACCACGGCCCGCCGCCCGTGCGCGAAGGAGGCCACCGCGGCGGCGGTGTAGTCGCCGACCCCGGGCAGGGCCCGAAGCTCCTCGAGGTCGGCGGGGACCTGCCCGCCATGGTCGTCGACGATCGCCTGCGCGGCCCGGTGCAGCCGCAGGGCCCGGCGCGGGTAGCCCAGCCGGCCCCACATCCGGACCGCCTCACCGGCCGGTGAGGCGGCCAGGGCGGCCGGGGTCGGCCAGCGGTCCAGCCAGGCCTGCCACGGCCCCAGCACCCTCGTCACCGGGGTCTGCTGCAGCATGAACTCGCTCACCATCACGCCCCAGGGCGAGCAGTCGGGACGGCGCCAGGGCAGGTCGCGCGCCTGCCCGGCGTACCAGTCGAGCGTGCGGGCGACCACGACCGCCGGGTCGGGGGCGGTCCCGATGGTCGGGGGGTGGAGGTGTTCGGGCACCCCGCCAGCCTAGGCGAGGGCGCGCCTCCGGTCGGGGGACGACCGCCTTCCGTAGGCTGGGGCCATGAGCGGATTGTTGCGCCCGATCGGTCCCGAGGACCCACAGGTCTACTGGATGCGGCGGGCCGCGATCGCCGTCGTGGTCGTGCTGGTCGCCCTGATCATCATCGCGGCGACCCGCCCGGGCCGGAGCGGCCCGACCGCCGTGCCGAGCCCGACCCCGAGCACCCTGCTGCTGGGCGACCCCACCGCCTCAGCCGCCCCCGCTGCCACCCCGACCCCCGGTGCCACGGCCACGCCCGGAGCCACGCCCACCCCGGGCGGCACCCCCACCCCGGGGTCCACCCCGACACCAGGCGCGACGGCCGCCGCAGCTGTGACCCCGCAGCCCTCGCCGACGCCCTCCGCCCCGACCGCCTGCCAGGCCACCGATCTTCGGGTCGCCGTCGCGGGTGGCGCCGGCGCGCTCGTCGGCAAGGCCAGCACGTTCACGGTGACGCTCACCAACGGTGCGTCGACCGCATGCACGATGGGGTGGGAGCCGGCGACCGCGGAGCTGCGGATCCAGTCCGGCACCGACCGGATCTGGTCCACCAAGGACTGCCCGGCATGGTTCACCAAGGTGGCGCCCACGGTGGTCCAGCCGGGCCAGGCGCTGTCCGCGAAGGTCGACTGGCAGGGCCGGCGCTCCTACCCCGGCTGCAAGCTCGCATCCTCGGACATCCGGCCGGGTACGTACGTCGCGACCGCCGAGGTCCAGGGGGCCGCAGCCGCCAAGAAGGCGTTCGCGGTCCGCTGACCCGCCGGGTGCCCGTCCCTCGATCCGGACCGGGACGGCTCAGGCGAGTTCGTCGAACTCGGCCTCGGCCATCCAGGCGAGGGCGTCGCGGATGGCCCGGGCGCGCCGGAGCCCGACGCCGTCGACGGCCTGCAGGTCGCCCAGCGAGGCGGAGAAGATCTCCTGCAGCGAGCCGAAGTGCTCCAGCAGGCGGGCGGCCACCGCCTTGGGCAGCGAGCTGATCCGGAACAACTGGCGGAAGCCGCGCGGGTACAGCTGGTTCTCCAGGTCGGAGGTGCCGAAGCCGACCGCGCGTTCGATCATGGTCAGGTCGACCAGTTCGGCGGTGCTCAGCGAGCCCAGGGCCTCCAGGTTGAACGTGATCCCGGCGGCCTCGTCGCGGTAGTCCTCGATCAGCATCTCGGTCAGGTTCTCCAGCCCGGACTCCAGCTCGCGGACCTGCAGGTTGATCAACCGCCCCTCGGTGCCGAGCTCGATCACGTAGTCGCGCAACTCGACGTCGATCCGGTGCACCATCTCCAGCCGCTGCAGGACCACCCCTACGTCCCGCACGGTCACCTGGTCACGGATCTCCAGGGCCGACAGCTGGTTGGTGACCTCGTTCAGTCGGGTCGTGTAGCGCTCCAGCGTCCGCAGGGCCTGGTCGGCCCGGCCGAGGATCGCCCCGGGCTCGGGGATCATCATCCGCTCCCCGTCGATGAACAGGCTGATCATCTGCATCGAGGCGGACACCGACACCGTCGGGACGCCGGTCTGGCGACTCACCCGGTCGGCGGTGCGGTGCCGGGTACCGGTCTCGACGGTGTCGTACGTGGGGTCGGGCATCAGCTGCACGCCGGCCGCGACGATCCGCGTCAGGTCGCTGCTGAGGACTATCGCCCCGTCCATCTTCGCCAGCTCGCGCAGGTTCTGCGGGGTCAGCGGGGTGTCGAGGTGGAACCCTCCGGTCATCACGCCCTCGACCTCGCGGGTGCACCCCAGCACCACCAGGGCGCCCGTACGGCCCTTGACGATGCGGTCGAGGCCGTGGCGCAGCGGCGTTCCGGGGGCAGTAAGTGCCCGGAACCGGCGGGTCCGGCTGTTGTCCTCGGAGGTCACCTGTCTGTCTCGATCCTGGAGAGCTCGGGGATGTGTGTGCACAGTCTACCGGGGTCAGGCCCGCCCGTTCCCGCCCATCAGGCCGAAGAGGCCGAGCGCATCACCGACCGACTCCACCGCCAGCACCCGTACGGTTCCGGGCATCCGGTCAAGGTCGCCCTCGGAGGAGGCCGGCACCAGGATGGTGCGGAAGCCGAGCCGGACCGCCTCGCTCACCCGCCGCGCGACGCCCGGTACCCGGCGCAGCTCCCCGGCCAGCCCGATCTCGCCCAGCGCCATCAGGGCGGGGGGCAGGCCGATGTCGCGGGTGCCGGAGGCGATCGCCAGCGCGATCGCGAGGTCCGCCGCCGGGTCGAAGACCCGCGCCCCGCCGACGGTGGAGACGTACACGTCCTTGTTGCCCAGCGGCTGCCGGGCCCGGCGCTCCAGCACCGCCGTGAGCATCGCCACCCGGGAGCCGTCGACGCCCTGGTTGGTCCGTCGGGGCACCTGGAGGGGCGAGTTGGCGACCAGGGACTGGATCTCGGCGAGCAGGGGTCGGCGGCCCTCGACCGTCACGGTGATGCAGGTGCCCGGCACGGGCTGCCCGGCGCCGCCGGTGGAGATGAACAGGCCGGAGGGGTCGGCCACCTCCACGATCCCGTTCTCGCGCATCTCGAAGCAGCCGACCTCGTCGGCCGGGCCGAAGCGGTTCTTGGTCGCCCGGACCATCCGGAAGCCGGAGTGCCGGTCGCCCTCGAAGCTGAGCACCACGTCCACCAGGTGCTCCAGCGACCGGGGTCCGGCGATCGAGCCGTCCTTGGTCACGTGCCCGACGATGACCACCGCCATGTGCCGCTGCTTGGCGGCCCGGACCAGGGTGGAGGTGACCTCGCGGACCTGGGTCACCCCGCCCGCGGTGCCGTCGGCGGTGTCAGCCTGCATGGTCTGCACCGAGTCGACGACGAGCAGGGTCGGGGAGACCTGCTCGACGTGCCCGAGCACGGTGCCGAGGTCGGTCTCGGCGGCCAGGTAGAGCTCGTCGGACAGGTCGGCGGTGCGCTCGGCCCGCATCCGCACCTGCGCAGCCGACTCCTCGCCGGTGACATAGAGGGTGCGACGGCCGCGCCGGGCCCAGGCGGCGGCGACCTCCAGCAGCAGCGTCGACTTGCCGACGCCCGGTTCGCCGGCGAGCAGCACGACCGCGCCCGGCACGATCCCGCCGCCGAGGACGCGGTCGAGCTCGCCGACCCCGGTGACCGTACGATGCGCCGCCTCGCCCCTGACCTGGGAGATCGGGACGGCATGCTGGGACGGGGCGACCGCCGTGGTGGTGCGGTGCAGGGAGTTGGTCCGGGTCCCTTGCTCGACGACGCTGCCCCACTGCTGGCATTCACCGCAGCGGCCGACCCACTTGGCCGTGGTCCAGCCGCACTCGGAACAGACGTACGCGTCGCGTGAGGGGGTCTTGGTGCGGGCCATGCCAGCAGCCTAGGTGAGCCCCCTGACACTTCCTGCCGCGAGCGGTTCCTGCCGGGAGCGCCTCAGGCCAGCAAGCCGCGGGCGACCGCCAGGATCCGGTCGTTGGCGTCCGGCTCGGCGATCGAGACCCGCAGGCCCTCACCGGTGAACGCGCGGGTCATCAGCCCGGCGTGCCGGAACGCGTCGAACCACTCCTCGGTGCGGCCGGCGGCCGGGAACCAGACGAAGTTGCCCTGGGTGGCGGGGATGGCGTGGCCCATGGCGCGCAGCTCGGCGGCGATCCGGTCGCGCTCGTGGACGGTCACCCGGACCCGGCCGATCAGTTCCGGCTCGGCGGCCAGCGAGGCCATCACGGCGACCTGGGCCGGGCTGGAGATCGCGAACGGCATCGTCACGGACCGGACGGCCTGCGCCAGCACGGGATCCGCCGCGGCCATCCAGCCCACCCGCAACCCGGCCAGCCCGTACGCCTTGGAGAAGGTGCGCAGGGTGACGACGCCCGGGTGCACCCCGAACAGCTCCAGCCCGCGGGTGGCGTCCGGATCGGTGACGTACTCGACGTACGCCTCGTCGACGATCACGACGATGTCCTCGCGGACGCGGCCGAGGAACTCGACGATGTCGTCGTGCGGGATCGCCGGGCCGGTGGGGTTGTTCGGCGTGCAGAGCATCACGACGCGGGTGCGCGGGGTGATCGCCGCCAGCATCGCCTCGAGGTCATGCTCGCCGGTGGCGGTGAGCGGCACCTGGACGCTGCGGGCGCCCAGCACCTGCACGACCAGCGGATAGGCCTCGAAGCTGCGCCAGGCATAGACGACCTCGTCGCCCGGGCCGCAGGTCGCCTCGATCAGGTGGGCCAGCACCTCGACCGACCCGGTGCCGAAGGCGACCCGCTCCTCGGCCAGGCCGTGGCGGGTCGCCACGGCGGCGGTGATCTCGGAGTTGCCGGCATCGGGATAGCGGTTCATCTCGGCCAGCGAGGCGGTGACCGCCTCCAGCACGCCGGGCAGCGGACCGTACGGGTTCTCGTTGCTGGAGAGCTTCCAGGCCCGGCCGTCCGGTCCCGGCTGCGCCGACTTGCCCGCACGGTAGACGGGCATCTCGGCGATGTGGGGACGCAGGGTCAGGGCCATCTGTTCTTCTCCTCGGGACTACGGGTGAGGCCCGAATCTACGCCAGACCGGGCCCCGGCCCGCAGGTGTGTTACACGCTGCGGGACGGGGCCCGGTGGAGGTGAGGGGATGTGGCTGGCCCTGGGCCGGTCAGATGGTGACCGAGCCGTGGGGGGTCTGGAAGGTTGCGGACATGATCCCGGGCTGGCCGTGGCGGCTGCTCCACACCAGGGCGACCCCGTCGAGCAGCGTCGCCGGGTCCCCGCCCAGCCAGTCGGTGATCCGGACCGGGTCCCCGGACAGCTCGATCGAGCGCAGCGACACGTCGTGCGCCTCGGCACTGAGCGCGGCCGGGAGCAGCTCGCGCTCGCTGACCCAGGAGATGAAGAACGGCAGCTGCGGGTCGGCAAACAGGCCCTTGACACCCAGCTGGCGCCACTCGAGCTGGCGGCCGTCGGGGAAGCGACGGGTGCCCACGACGGCCTCGCGGCCGAGCTTGCGCTCGAAGGGTCCCAGGTCGTCGGTGGAGACCGCCCACGACATCCAGCCACCACCGGCCTCCGAGCGGGCCCGGACGACCTGTCCGAACGGCGCCTTGTCGGCTGCCGGGTGGTCCAGCACCTCGACGATCTCGATGTAGCGGTCCTCGGCGAGGGGGATCAGGCGGTTCCGGGTACCGAAGCGCGGGTGGAATCCGCCGTCGCGGGAGTCCACCCCGAGCGCGTCGCTGAGGAACTGGGCGGAGGCCAGGAGTCCCTCGGGGCCCGCAGCGTACGAGAGGTGGTCAACATGCATGGCAACCATTGTGCTCTTGCCTGTTAGCACCCCTGCACGGGGGTCCGGAAATGGTTGTCAAGACTTGTGTGATAGACGCCCTTGTGCATGCAGGGTCGCGGGGTGCGTCGCCAGTGGCAGCCGGGCGGCCTCGAGCGCGTCGCAGTGCGCGGCCAGCACGGCGTACGCCGCCGGCCCCATCAGGGCACCCAGCTCTGTGGCGAGCGAGCGGTGCACCGGTTCGGCGCCGACGTGCGCGGCCGCGGTGGAGGTGCAGTACCAGTTCAGGTCGTGGCCCCCCGAGCCCCAGCCGGAGCGGACGTACTCGCCGATCGTCACCTCGGTGTAGGTCGTGCCATCGCCGCGTTCCACCTCCCGGAACAGCCGCCGGATCGGCAGCTGCCAGCAGACGTCGGGCTTGGTCAGGGTGACCGGCACGCCCTCCCTCGCGGCCAGGTGGTGCAGCGCACAGCCGTCCCCACCGGCGAAGCCCGGCCGGTTGAGGAAGATGCAGGCACCATCGAGGCGGCGGGTCGCCCGTTCGGTCACCGGGTCACCCTCCTCGTCCTCCTCGACCACGTCGAGCGCCCAGTCGTCGGCGGCCCGCCACGGGGTGCCGTCCTCGTCCGTACCGGACGCCGCGGCGTTCTGCCACAGCCCGTCGTCCAGCCGGGCGACCCAGCCGGCCACCCGCTGCTCGTCCTCGGCGTCGCTGAAGTGCGCGCCCAGGGTGCAGCACCCGTCGTACGGACGGCCCTGGTAGATGCCCGGGCAGCCGGCGCCGAACAGGCAGGTCCACCGCGAGGTCAGCCAGGTCAGGTCGCAGCGGAAGACCTGGGCGTCGTCGGCGGGGTCGGCGAACTCGACCCAGGTCCGCGGGAACCCGTCGGCGACCTCGCCGTCGGCGAGGCGCGGACCGGCCGGGCCGGCCTGCTCGGGGACCCGGGACGTGACGGATTCGGCAGCGGACATGGCCCCCAGCCTAGGTCGGGGCGCACTACCGTTGGTCCATGCGCTTGGGAGTCCTCGACGTCGGGTCCAACACCGTGCACCTGCTCGTGGTGGATGCGCGGGTCGGCGGCCCGCCGGTCCCCGCCGCCTCCCACAAGCGCCTGCTCAGGCTCGCCGAGCACATCACCTCTGACGAGATGCTCTCCGAGGAGGGCACCCGGGTCCTGGTCGACATGGTCGAGGAGTGCAAGGAGTTCGCCGAGTCCACCGGGTGCTCCAAGGTGCTCCCGTTCGTCACCTCCGCGTTGCGCGAGGCCTCGAACACCGAGGAGGTCGTCCAGCACGTCAAGGACCGGACCGGGGTCCAGCTGAAGGTCCTGTCCGGCCAGGACGAGGCCCGCGCGACCTTCCTGGCCGTACGCCGCTGGTACGGGTGGTCGGCCGGCCGGCTCGGCGTGCTCGACATCGGGGGTGGCTCGCTGGAGATGGCCTGCGGCTCCGACGAGGAGCCCGAGGTGGCGATCTCGGTACCGGTGGGCGCGGGCCGGATGTACCGGATGTTCAAGGACGAGGGGGGTGCTGCCGCCTGCCGGCGCCACGTCCGGGCCGAGATCGGCGCCGTCGTCGGCGAGCTGCTGCGCCGCAGCCCCTTCGACCGGTGGGTGGCCACTTCCAAGACCTTCCGTTCCCTGGGCCGGATCACCGGTGGGGCCGCCCCCTCCAGCGAGGGGCCGTACGTACGCCGGCAGCTGCACCTGGCCGACCTGCACGAGTGGGTCGAGCGGCTGGCCGAGATGTCCCCGGCACAGCGCGCCGAGCTGCCCGGCGTCTCCAAGGACCGGGCCGCCCAGCTGCTCGCCGGCGCGATCGTCGCCGAGGCGGCGATGGAGCTCGCCGGTGTCGAGTCCGTCGAACTGTGCCCGTGGGCCTCGCGCGAGGGCATCATCCTGAACCATCTGGACCACCTGCAGTACTGGCAGCGCGACGGCCTCCGGGCCCGGTCACTGCACCACGGCGAGGGCGAGATGCAGGCGGGGGCCCCGGCCACGCTCTGACGGGTTGCCGCTCGCCGGACCCTCGGTAGTCTGGAAGGTGGCCGCCGCACGGCAGCCCTCGACCCGGCACGGCGTCGGGCCGCATCCCGGAGGGACCAGCAGATGGACCAGCGACTGGGCGAGGGCAGTGGTCCTCGCAACCTCGTGACCCTCTCGACGTCGTCGATGTTCCCCGAGTCCACCGCCAGCGGCTTCGAGGTGGCCTCCCGGCTCGGCTTCGACGGCGTGGAGGTGATGATCGGGATCGACCCGATTGCCGCGGACGTCGAGGCCGTGATCAAGCTGCGCGACTACTACGGGGTCCCGGTCACCTCCATCCATGCCCCCACACTGGTCGTCACCCAGCACGTCTGGCGCGGTACCGGGCACTGGGACAAGCTGCGCAGGTCGGCGGAGATGGCCCTGGCCGTGGACTGCGACGTCATCGTGGTGCACCCGCCGTTCCGCTGGCAGGGCGACTACGCGACCGGGTTCGTGCACGGCATCGCCTCGGTCTCGGCCGAGACCGGGGTCCGGTTCTGCGTGGAGAACATGTACCCCTGGCGTACGCCGGCGGGGGAGTACCAGGCCTACCTGCCCACCTGGGACCCGACCAACCAGCCGTACGAGCACCTGGCCCTCGACCTGTCGCACGCGGCGACCGCCCAGGTGCGCTCGCTCGCCTACGTCGCGGCCTGGGGTGAGCGCCTGCAGCACATCCACCTCACCGACGGGCTGGGGTCGTACAAGGACGAGCACCTGTCCCCGGGGACCGGCGGCCAGGACGCCGACGGGGTGCTGGCCCTTGCGCTCGGCAATGGCTACACCGGCGACCTGTGCCTTGAGGTCAACACCCGGGGGGCGGGCAGCAGGGCGGCGCGCGAGCGGGTGCTCGCCTCCGCCCGCGACTGGACCCGCGAGCGGGTGGAGCGCGCGGTCGGCGTCGCCCCCCGCCCGTGAGACCGGTGTGGACCCCGGCCCGTACCGGCGCGCCCCCGGCCACCCGGTGGCCGTACGGCCTCGAGGTCGTCCTGCTGCTGCTGGTCTCGCTGGGACGCTCGGCGGTCTACTCGGTGCTGGCGATCATCGACCTGTCCACCCGGCCGGGCGGGGTGGGCAAGCAGACGAGTGAGCTGAACCCGACGATCATCCCCGACCGGGCCTGGCTCGACGCGATGTACCAGGTGGTGCAGACCGTGCTCCCGCTGGTGCCGGTCCTGCTGGCCGTCCTGCTGCTGTCCCGGGACCACGCCCGGCCCTGGTCGGCGATCGGGATGGACCTGCGGCGCCGGACCTGGCGGCGCGACCTGCTCGGAGGGCTGGCGCTGGCGGCGGCCATCGGCGTGCCCGGCCTCGGCCTGTACCTGGCGGCCCGGGCCGCCGGACTGAACACCGAGGTGTCCGCCGCCGGCGTCGGGACCGGCCTGTGGGCCATCGGGCTGCTGGTCGCCCGGGCGCTGATGAACGGCGTCGTCGAGGAGGTGCTGGTGGTCGGCTACCTGGTCGACCGGCTGCGCCGGATCGGCTGGTCGCTCCCGGTGGTGCTGGCCTGCTCGGCGCTGCTGCGGGGCGCCTACCACCTCTACCAGGGCTGGGGCGCCTTCGCCGGCAACATGGTGATGGGCGTGGTGTTCGGGCTGGTCTACCTGCGGTGGCGCCGGGTGATGCCGCTGGTCGTCGCGCACACCGTGATCGACATCGTGGCCTTCGTCGGCTACGCCGTGCTGGCCCCGCGGGTCGGCTGGATCTGACCGGTCCGGGCCGCCCTAGTCGACCGCGTCGGTGAGCTCGGAGCGGTGCGCGGCGAGCTCGGTGCGGGACCGCAGCCCGAGCTTGCTGTAGACCCGGGTGAGGTGGAACTGCACGGTCTTGACCGAGATGTAGAGCTCGCGGGCCGCATCGGCGTTGCTCAGCCCCTGCGCGACCAGCCGCGCCACGGCCTGCTCCTGCGGGGTCAGCGACTCCACGTCGAAGCCGCCGGGGCGCTGCCCACTGGCCCCGCCGGCCTGCAGCTCACGGCGGCAGCGTTCCACGTACGTCGCGGCGTTCAGGGCGGCGAAGCCGTCCAGGGCACGGCGCAGCACCACGGCGGCCTCGCGGCGCTTGCCCGCACGGCGCAGCGCCTGGCCGTACAGGTAGTTGATCCGGGTGCGCAGGAAGCGGAACGGCGACTCCTCGATCGCGCCCAGGGCGGTCTCGAAGGACGCCCGGGCCGCGTCGATGTCCCCCTGCAGGGACTGCAGCTGGCCCCGGGCCATGCCCAGTCGGGCGATCTGGCTGTGCCGTCCGGCCTGTTCGGCCCGCTCCTCGTGCGGGCGCAGGAAGGTGTCCGCCTCGTCGAGGCGGCCCTTGAGGACCAGGGCGTTGGCCCAGGCGTCCTGCCAGGGCCAGAACCCGGGCTCGTCGACGCTGGCGGGCCGGGGCGAGGTCGCGATCGGCTCCATCGCGTGCAGGGTGGCGTCGGGGTCCGAGCCGGCCTGGGCGACCCGGGCCCGGGCCAGCGCGGTCGGCAGCCGGACGATCAGGTACTCCGAACTGACCGCCAGGGCCTGGGCGACGTGCCAGTCGGCGGCCTTCGGCTGTCCCCGGTGGGCGCTGATCTCGGCACCGGTCCAGTGGATCAGCGGGGCGATCAGGTCCATCCCTGTCCGGTCGAGCATCTCGGTGGCTCGGTTCACCACGGCCATCGCGCTGTCCCAGTCGCCGACCTCCAGGTAGGCCCGGGCCAGCCAGCCCGACGCCCAGAGCGCGACCCGGGAGGAGCCCTGCCAGTGCGCCTGTGGGATCGCTGCCTGGAAGTCCTGGATCGCCTGCTGGGGGCGGTCCCAGGCCAGCTCCAGCCAGCCGTGGCCCATCAGGGCCCGCTGCCGCTGGGCGCCGGTGTCCAGGACCTCCAGGGTGCGCCGGTACGCCGCGTCCGCCTCGGCCACCCGGCCCGCGGCCCCCAGGCCGAGGCCGATCAGGGTGTGCGCCTCGACCGCCGCCGGCAGCAGGCCCAGGCCGCCGCCGTCGGCCACGGTGATGCACCGCTCGCCCCAGTGCACCAGCGCCTCGGCGTCGAAGTCGCCCAGGGCGTGCAGGGACAGCCGGTGGGCGGTGACCGCCTCGGTCTCGGCATCGGCGTCGGCGATGTGGTCCAGCGCCTGGTGCAGCAGGTGCTCGGCGCGCCCGCGTCGACCCTTCAGGGTGGCGAGGTAGCCGAGCGCGACGTCCCGGCGGGTGGTGACCGGGAAGGCCTCCGCCTCGTGCGCCAGCGACTCGGCCAGGTGCAGGTCACCGGAGCCGGTGATCGCGTCGAGGGCGAGCACCAGGTACTCCTGGGACAGGGCCCGGTCGGGGTGCCCCCGGGAGGCGAGCACCCAGCAGTCACCGGCCTGTCGCCAGCGGCCGACGGCGGCGTACGACTCGGCCAGGGCGGCGATCTCCTCGGACAGGGCGGCATCGGGGCCGTTGGAGGCCTCGGCCAGGTGGTGCACGCGCTCGTACGCGTCGGTGGCCCGCTCGGCGGCCGCCAGGTGCAACTGCCGGCGGGTGACCAGGTCGATCGCGTCGTACGCCGCGGAGGCCAGCATCGGGTTGGTGAACCAGAGCATCAGCTGGCCCTGGTGGCTGCGGGCGGTGACCAGCCCACTGGACCGGGCGGTGTCGATCGCCGGCAGCATGTCGTCGATCCCCGCCAGGGCGGCGACCTCGACCGCCCGGCTGCCCTGCCCGGAGACGGCCAGGGCCTGGACCAGGTCGCGGACCTGGCCGTCGTTGTCGCCGAGCACCGCCTCCATCTCCTGGCGGACGCTGCGCGGGGCCGGCGGCACCTCGTACGCGGTCTCCCAGTCCACGTCCGGGAACTCCTGGAGCAGTTCGACGATCAGTCCGGGCAGGCCGCCGGTGTAGACCGCCAGCCGCCGGGCCGCGTCCGGGCTGAGCAGTACACCGTGCACCCGGGCCAGGTCCCGGACGGCGTCGGCGCCGAGGCCAGCGATGGTGAGGGTGCCGGCACTGTGCGCCCGCAGCAGGGTGGCGAGCTCGGGGTCGGCCGCGCGGGGGTCGGCCATGGCGAGGATGACGGCCACCCGCTCGTCGTGCAGGCGCTCGACGGCCGAGGTGATGGCGCGCAACGACTGCGGGTCGGCGAACTGGCCCTCCTCGACCACGACCAGCAGGCCGCTCGCCGAGCCGTCGCGGAACCGGTCGACCAGCGACATGGTGACCGCCGCGGGGTCGGCGTTGCCCTCCAGGGTGGGCAGTGGGGAGTGCACGCCGGGGGCGTGGCAGAGGCGTTGGGCCAGCTCGCCGGCGTAGCGGCGCTCCCAGGCCAGGCCGGAGACCCGGACCAACGGGGGCGGCGGGGTGTGCAGCCGGCGGACCCGGCGGATCGCCTCCTCGACCAGGGCGCTGATGCCGACGTGCCGGGCACCGGCCACCACGATCACCCGGGGGTCACCGGCCAGGGCCCGTTCGCACAGGTCCACCAGGATGCCGAGTTCGCGATCGCGGCCGACGAGCGGCGCCTGTGCCGGTTCCATTCCTGCATCCTAGGTCGCCGCGCCGGGGACGACGAACGGCCCGGACGGGAGGATCACTCCCGTCCGGGCCGCCATGGCCGTTCGCCCCCGGTCAGCGCCTGGAGTCGCCTCGGTGGAGACGAGGGCCACTGCGTCGGGCGGCCTCAGCCGCCGAAGTCACCACCTGCCACCGGCAGCACCGTGCCGGTGATGTAGGAGGCCTCGTCCGAGGCGAAGAAACAGATCGCCGCGGCCTGCTCGTCCAGCGTCCCGTACCGCTTCAGCAGCGAGGACTCGATGGTCTGGTCGACCGTCACCTGGTGCCAGGACTGCTCCTCCTCGTTCTGCGGCTCCCCACCCCGGGGGACCCGGCGCGGCGGGGCGTCGGTGCCACCGGGGGCGGTGGCGACGACTCGGACGCCGTGCGGGGCGGCCTCGAACGCGAGCGACTTGGTCAGCGTGTTCACGCCGCCCTTCGCCGCCGCGTACGGGAGCCGGTTGAGGCCCATCGTCGCGGTCGAGGAGACGTTGACGATCGTGCCGTGGCCCTGCTCGTACAGGTGCGGGAGCACCGCCCGGCAGGCCCACAGGGTCGGGAACAGCGAGCGACGGATCTCCTTCTCGATCTCGTCCTCCTGGTACTCCTCGTACGGCTTGCGCCAGATCGTCCCGCCCACCACGTGGATGGACACGTCGACCCGCCCGTACGTGTCGATGGCCTTGCGGACCACCTTCTGCGCACCGGCGTACGTCTCGAGGTCGGCCTTGACCGAGGTCACCTTGCCGCCCTTGCGGGCGATCGAGGACTGCACCTCGTCGAGGATGTCGGCGCGGTCGGCGAGCACGAGCTGCCCGCCCTCCGCGGCGATCCGGCGGGCCACCCGCTCGCCGATGCCCTGGGCGGCACCGGTCACGATGACCACCTTGCCGGTGAACCGGCCCGGGCTGACGAAGCCGGGGGCCTCCAGCAGGCCGCCCTCGATCATCGCCTTGCGGGTGGTCTCCTTGCCGTGCTCGGCGTGCTCGATGATGAGCCGCCGGGCCAGGTCACGGTCGCCGGCCTCGAAGGCGTCGATGATCTTGTCGTGGTCGGAGATGATGTCCGGGTGGCACCAGGAGCCGTGCGGCAGCATCTCGTGCATGTGGCCGGCCACGCCGAGGCGGCGGTAGGCGTCCAGCAGGTGCTCGTTGCCGGTGAAGGTGAACGGGTACTCGTGGAACACCGCGTTGGCGTCGGTGAACGCGTCCGCGTCGACGAACGTCTCGCCCTTGATGAAGGGCCGGCAGGCGTCGGCGAGCATCCGGTAGCCGGTGATCTGCTGGCTGGTGAGCCGGCCGATCGTCAGGTCCATCACGCCCAGCTCCAGCGCCGTACGGGCGTTGAAGAGGGAGTCGGACTTGAGCACCGAGGGGTGCTCCTCGCCGATGATGTACCCGTCCGCCGACACGTTGTCCGCGATCGCCTGCGGGGCGACCACGGTTGCCTGCACCGTCTCGTTCAGCGGCTGGACCTCCCGCTGCGTACGCATCGACTGGCCGACGGCGACGAAGGCGTCGTCACCGGTGGTGGCGGCCAGGGCGGCCGCGCTCGGCGTCGCCGACTCGGCGGCGGCGTCCCGCGTCCCGGACAGCTCCAGGCTGACGACGCGGAACGCCGTGTCGTCCTGGTCCTGGCGGGCGAAGCCGGTGCCGAGCGGGGTGATCCCGGCCGGGGCCTCGCCCGGCAGGCTCGCCCGGGCCTCGGCACCGACGGGGGCCAGTTCGACCCGGCCGACGGCACCCGCCGGCAGGGACCCGGTGGACGCCCCGACGAGGGCGGCCTCGGGCACGGAGGTCTCGGTGGCCTCCTCGGCCAGGACCTCGCCGAGCTCGCGCTCCAGGACCTCGACCCCGTGGTCACGGGAGGCCGAGGAGCTGGCCAGCGAGAACTTCTCGTAGAAGAATCCCTCCGGTTCCAGGCCGGTGGCCTGGAAGTGCTTGCGCACCGCCTCGACCATCGGCGGCGGACCGCACAGGTAGACCGACACGTTCCCCTCGTAGAGGTTCTTCGGGTCCATGTGGGCGGTGACGTAGCCCTTCTTCTCGGCCTTCGCCTGGGGGTCGGCGACGCAGTAGTCCCAGGTGAAGTTCGGCAGCTGCGTGCGCAGCTCCTCCAGGGTGTCCTGCTCGACGGCCTCGTCGTCGGTGTTGACACCGTAGATGAGGTGCATCGGGCGGGTGCTCCCCGCCTTGGCCGCGGTCCGCAGCATCGCCAGGATCGGCGCCAGGCCGGTGCCGCCGGCGAGCATCAGCAGCGGGGTGGAGCCCTCGCGGAGGAAGAACGAGCCGTTCGGCCCGTGCAGGGTCAGCCGGTCGCCGACCTTGGCGCGCTCGGCGAGCCAGGTGGACATCGCCCCCTTGGGGGTGATCTTCACCAGGAAGCTGAGCCGCTGCTGGTCCGGGGAGGTGCTGAACGAGTACGAGCGGGTCTCCTCGGTGCCGGGGACGTCGATGTTGACGTACTGGCCCGGCAGGTAGGACAGCTTGTCCCGGTTCTCCACCTCGATGGTGAAGCCGATGACGTTGCTGGAGTACTTCCGGATGTCCACGACGGTGGCCTGGAAGGTGCCGGCCACGGTCTTCGCCACCGCGGACGTCGAGGGGATCCGGAGCACCAGGTCCGACTTGGGACGCATCTGGCACGGCAGGCAGTAGCCCTGTGCCGCCTCGTCCTCGCTGAGCGCGTCCTCGATGTAGTAGCCAGGATCGTAGTCACCGGACTCACAGAAGGCCTTGCAGGTGCCGCATGCGCCGTCCAGGCAGTCCACGGGGATGTTGATCCGTGCACGGTAGGAGGCTTCTGCGACCGTCTGGTCGGCTTCGGCTGTGACGAAGCGGGTGACGCCGTCCTCGAAGGTCAGTGCGACCTGATAAGACATGTCTCCCCTCTCAGACGTGGTAAATGTCGACCACGTGGTGGATGTAGTCGTTCTTCAGGATGACGACCTTGCGGCGGATGAGGGGCGACTCACCGGAGAAGTCGATCGTGTAGAAGGACGTCCCGTAGTACGGGTCCACGGTGTTGTAGCGGAAGTACATGGTGTGCCAGTTGAAGCGCACGTCCACCAGCGCACCGCGGCGGTCGATCACCTCGACGTTGGTGATGTTGTGCGACGTACGCGGCTCGGGCAGCGAGGTCGCCGACGAGCGCTCGGTGCGGATGCGGAAGACACGGTCCTCCAGGCCACCCTTGTTCGGGTAGTACATCAGCGAGATCTCGGTCTGCGGGTCACGGCTGAGGGCGTCGTCGTCGGCCCAGGAGGGCATCCAGAACTCGGAGTCCTCGGAGTAGCACTCGAGCCAGCGGGTGAAGTCACGGTCGTCGAGGTAGCGCGACTCGCGGTAGAGGAACTGCTCGACTGCCTGCTGGTCGACGTAGACGTCGGCTGCGGTGGGGTTCTGTACGGTCGTCATTGTCCTGGTACTCCCTTTCACGCCAGCTCGGACAGCAGCTGCGCCTCGGCAGCCTTCTCGGATTCCTGGGCCTTCTTCATCACGGACAGCCAGTACTCGTGGTGCACCGGGTAGAGGCCCTCGTCCTCGTTCTTGACACCGGAGGAGAGCACCTTGGTCATGCCGAGGCCCTTCGCGACGTCGTTCGGCCCGGCGATCTGGTGGGCCTGGCCGCGGGACATGTCGTTCCAGCGGGCAGCGGTGCCGAGGAAGGTCTTCTGGCAGGAGCGGAACTCCTCCAGGTCGTCCGGGGTGGCCATGCCGGAGGCGTTGAAGAAGTCCTCGTACTGGCGGATGCGCTGGGAGCGGGACTCCGCCGACTCACCCTTGGGGGCGATGCAGTAGATGGTCACCTCGGTCTGGTCCACGCTGATCGGCCGGAAGTGGCGGATCTGGGTGGAGAACTGGTCCATCACGAAGACGTTCGGGTAGAGCAGCAGGTTGCGCGAGCCCTTGACCATGAAGTTGCCCTTGGCCTCGCCGAACTTCTCCTTCAGCTCCTCGAGCTTGGGGAACAGCGGGCGGGACTCGTAGTTGGCAGCGGTCGTCCACAGGCACAGGTGGCCGTTGTCGAACGACCAGTAGCCGCCGCCCTGCTTGCCCCACTTGCCGGCGTCCACGGTCTGGGTGGTGTTCTTGGACTCACCGGTGGAACGACGGCCGGTCGTGGCGGCGTAGTTCCAGTGCGTGGCGGTGACGTGGTAGCCGTCGGCGCCGTTCTCGGCCTGGACCTTCCAGTTGCCGTCGTACGTGTAGGTGGACGCGCCGCGCAGCACCTCCAGGCCCTCGGGGGACTGGTCGACCAGGCAGTCGATCACCTTGGTGGCGTCGCCGAGGTAGTCCTCGAGCTCCTGCACGTCGGGGTTCAGCGAGCCGAACAGGAAGCCGCGGTAGGAGTCGAACTTCGCGACGTGGGTGAGGTCGTGCGAGCCGTTCTTGTTGAACTGCTCCGGATAGCCGGCGTCCTCCGGGTCCTTCACCTTGAGCAGGCGGCCGTCGTTGCGGAACGTCCAGCCGTGGAACGGACAGGTGAGCGTGGTGCGGTTGTCGGTCTTGCGGCGGCAGAGCATGGCGCCGCGGTGCGCGCAGGCGTTGATCATGCAGTTGAGCTCGCCGTCCTTGCCGCGCGTGATGACCACGGGCTGGCGGCCGATGTACGTGGTGAAGTAGTCCCCGACGTTCGGTACCTGCGACTCGTGCGCCAGGTAGACCCAGTTGCCCTCGAAGATGTACTTCATCTCGAGCTCGAACAGCTGCTCGTCGGTGAAGACCGACCGGTCCAGCTGCCACTTGCCCTCTTCGGGCTTCTCGACCATGAGCTGGTCGAGGTCGATGCTCAGGGCGTCGATGCTGGGATGTGCCATGTTTCCTCCAGGTGACTTCGTCGGCACCCGCCCCGGGTCTCGGGGCGTTGTCCCCAACTGTGGCAAAGGTCACAACTATGCGCACCCGACAAATGCCCAGCCATGACCTAGGCACCCCGGGGGTTCCCCGGGGTGGGGGTGGTTTCCGGGGGGTCGGACCTGATCGGTCCGTCGCGGGCTGGGCTGGGGCGGTGTCGTAGGCTGGTGCCCATGCGAGTTGGAGTATTCGGGGCCACGGGCCAGGTCGGCGGCGTCATGCGTACGCTGCTGGACGAGCGCGCGTTCCCCCTCGACGAGATCCGTTTCTTCGCCTCGGCCCGTTCGGCCGGTTCGAAGCTGCCCTGGCGTGGTGGCGAGGTGACGGTGGAGGACACCGCGACGGCCGACTTCTCCGGCCTGGACATCGCCATCTTCTCCGCAGGCAAGACGACCTCGCTGGAGATGGCGCCGAAGGTCGCCGCTGCCGGTGCCGTCGTGATCGACAACTCGTCGGCCTGGCGGATGGATCCCGAGGTCCCGCTGGTGGTCTCCGAGGTCAATCCGGAGGACGCGCTGAACCCGCCCAAGGGCATCATCGCGAACCCGAACTGCACCACCATGGCCGCGATGCCGATCATGAAGCCGCTGCACGACCTGGCCGGCCTGACCCGCCTGATCGTCGCCACCTACCAGGCGACGTCCGGTTCCGGCGTCGCCGGTGTCAGGACCCTCGCCGAGCAGACCGCGGCGATCGCCGACCCTCGCGCCCTGGCCCTGGACGGCTCCACCTCCGGCATCACCCCCGACCAGTTCGGGCCGTACGTCAAGCAGATCGCGTTCAACGCGCTGCCGATCGCGGGCAACCTGGTCGATGACGGCAGCGGTGAGACCGACGAGGAGCAGAAGCTCCGCAACGAGTCGCGCAAGATCCTGCACCTGCCCGAGCTGCTGGTCGCCGGCACCTGCGTACGGGTGCCCGTCTTCAGCGGCCACTCGCTGGTGATCAACGCCGAGTTCGAGCGGGACATCACCCCCGAGCAGGCGACAGAGGCGCTGCGCGGTGCTGCCGGCGTGGAGCTGATGGACGTCCCGACCCCGATCGACGCGGCCGGCAAGGATCCGTCGTACGTCGGCCGGATCCGGGTCGACCAGTCCGCCCCCGCGGGCAAGGGCCTGGCCTTCTTCATCTCGAACGACAACCTGCGCAAGGGCGCCGCACTCAATGCGGTGCAGATCGCCGAGCTGGTGGCCGCCCACCTCTGATCGACCCCGCCCGTCCCGTACGCCGACGTGCCACCCCGAGGGGGAGGCCGTCGGCGTACGTTGTTCCCATGGACAACCAGGCACCCATCCGCCGCTCCCCGCTCACGGTCGCCGTCATCGGCGGCGGGGTGATGGGCGGCACGATCTTCGGTGCGATCGCCGCACTGGAGGACGACCTGTTCGGTGACGTGGTCGTCGCCGAGCGCGTGGCGGCCCGCCGCGAGGCACTGCTCGCCGACAACCGGGCGGCCGTCGGCCGCGGCACCCGTGCGGTCGAGGACCCGGCCGCGGCCGTGGCCGGCGCCGACGTCGTGGTGCTCGCCGTCAAGCCGCAGGATGCCCCCGCCGCGCTGGCCGCGCTGGACGGCTCCTGGCGTGACGGTGCCCTGCTGGTCTCCGTCTGCGCCGGCCTGTCCACCGCGAGCCTGGAGTCGATGGTCCCCGACGCGATCCGGGTGGTCCGGGGAATGCCGAACACGCCGGCCCGGATCGGCGAGGGCGCCACGGCCATCTGCCCCGGCTCCGCCGCGGGGCCCGAGGACCTGGACCTGGTCGTCGCCCTGCTGGCCGGGACCGGTCTGGTGGTGCAGGTGGCCGAGAAGCACATGGATGCCGTCACCGGGCTGTCCGGCTCCGGACCCGCGTACGTCCTGCTGGCCGTCGAGGCCCTGGTCGAGGCGGGGGTCGAGCTCGGACTGACCCGGGACGTGGCGAACGCCCTGGCGGTGCAGACGGTCCGCGGCACTGCCGGCCTGGCCCAGCAGCCCGGGTCCCACCCGACGTTGCTGCGCGAGGCCGTGACCTCCCCGGGAGGTACCACCGCGGCCGGCCTGGCCGCCCTCGAGCAGCGCGGCCTGCGCTCCGCGCTGGCCGCCGGGGTCCGCGCCTCCGCCGAGCGGAGTGCCGCCCTGGGCGCCTGAGCCGCCGGTAGACTCGGTCGGAAGACGTACGTGGGGTGGCAGAGGAGGTGTGGTGGAGGGTGTCACGCAGACCCGGTTCGTGACCGTCGCCGAGGTGGCGGCACTGATGCGGGTGTCCCGGATGTCGGTCTACCGCCTGATCCACTCCGGTGAGCTGGAGGCCGTCCGCTTCGGACGGACCTTCCGGATCCCGCAGCACGCCATCGACTCCTACCTGGCCCGCGCCCAGTACGTCGCAGCCGCCGCCGACGGCCCGGCCGATCGGCCGGACCCGGGCTCCGGCGACTGATCGTCGCGGCCTTCCGACCGACGGTTTCGCGCTGGCGCGGCCGCCGGGATAGGATGTCGTGGTTGCGACCCCCGGGGTCGTCGGCCGTCGCCATCGGGGTGACGGCTTGTCCACAAGCGTTCGGGTGTCGTTGTGCCCGGCAATCGAGAGGTCCATCCGTGGGTTCTGTCATCAAGAAGCGTCGCAAGCGCATGGCGAAGAAGAAGCACCGCAAGCTGCTCAAGAAGACGCGCATCCAGCGTCGCCGCGCTGGCAAGTGACGCTCGGGCCCGGTCACGGGTCCGATGACGTGATCGCCCCCGGGACCTCCCGGGGCCGGTCGCCTCTTCGTCGTGATCCGTCGTGGATCCCACGCTGGGCGGCTCCGGTCGTCCGGCGCAGCAGTGGGTCCCGGCCGGGACCCGACGACACCTCTGGCGTGGGCTCCGGCGACGCTTCTGCACGCGTGCGCGTGCTCAGCCGGGTCGGCTGCCACCTCTGCGAGGAGGCGCTCCCGGTCGTGGACCGGGTCTGCGCCGAACGGGGCGAGTCGTACGACGTCGCCGACATCGACGCCGATCCGGTGCTGGTGGCCCGCTACTCGGACCTGGTCCCGGTGGTGTTCGTCGACGGCGTCGAGTTCGCGACCTGGCGGGTCGATCCCGCGGCGCTCGACGCCGCCCTCCGTCGACCCCGGTGACCGGCTTCCCTTGCTGAGAGCAGGTCCCGGCCGGTGGTCCGCCAAATTGGAAAGCCCTGTACCAGCTCCTAGAGTTGGGGGTCAGGATCAACGGTTCAACGGCAGGAGGGGCGTGTCCGAAGGTGCGGCCCAGCCGGTGGGTTCCGGCGGCATACCCGAGGCGACGATTTCCCGCCTGCCCCGGTACTGGCAGGTACTGCGCGACGTGCGCGGACAGACCACCATCTCCTCCCAGCAGTTGGCCGAGGCGGCCGGGGTGAATCCCGCCCAGCTCCGCAAGGACCTCTCCTACCTCGGCTCGGTCGGCACCCGTGGCGTCGGCTACGACGTCGGCCGGTTGATCGACATGGTCTCCGGCCACCTGATCGGCCCCGCGTCCCGCCCGTTCATGATCATCGGCATGGGCCAGCTCGGCTCGGCCATGGCGGCATTCACCGGCTACGCCGAGCGCGGCTTCCGGATCGCGGCCCTGATCGACATCGCCCCCGGCCTGGTCGGCCGCCGGATGCGCGTCGCGGCGGCGATCGGCCCGACCACCATGGTCGTACGCTCCATCGACGAGATCGAACAGGTCGTCGCCGAGACCGGAGCCACGCTGGCCCTGCTCTGCGTTCCCGTCAGGGTCGCCCAGCAGACGGTGGACCGGCTCGCCGCCGCGGGCGTCGACAGCATCCTCAACTTCGCCGCCGACGGGGTGCATGCCCCCGAGGGCGTGCGCCTGCGCGACGTCGACCTCGGCCGCGAGCTCCAGATCCTGGCCTACTACCAGCAGCACCCCGGCGCGCCCGCCGCGCGGCCCGAACCAGCGGCCGCCGAGCCTGACGCGGTTCCCACGTCGGCGGCGTCGGACCCGTCGAACGACAAGAAGGTATCCGTGTGAGCATCCTGGTCCTCAGCGTCTCCCATAAGACCGCCCCGGTCGAGCTCCTGAGCCGGGCCTCGATGGATGCGGTGACGTCCGCCCGGCTCGAGGAGACCCTCGCCGAGAGCGAGCACATCGACGAGGCCGTGGTGCTGTCGACGTGCAACCGCACGGAGATCTACGCCAATGTCTCCCGCTTCCACCACAGCCTGGAGGACATCACCGGCCGGATCGCCGACGCCACCGGGCTCGCCCCGGCCACGCTGCAGCAGCACTGCGCCGTCTTCTACGACGAGGCGGCCGTCAGCCACCTGTTCAACGTCACCTCCGGCCTGGACTCCATGGTGGTGGGGGAGAACCAGATCCTCGGCCAGGTGAAGTCCGCCCTGACCCGTGCCCAGGACAACGGCGCGGTCGGCCCCCACCTCAACACCCTCTTCCAGCAGGGCCTGCGGGTCGGCAAGCGCGTGCAGTCCGACACCGAGGTCGGCGCCGCGGGCCAGTCGCTGATGACGGCCGCGCTGGACGAGCTCTACCAGCAGGGCATCCAGCTGGCCGGCCAGCGGGTCGTGATCGTCGGTGCCGGGTCGATGGCTGCGCTGTCCGCGCACACCCTGGCCGGCGAGGGCGTCGACCTGACCCTGGTCAACCGGACGTACGACAAGGCCGAGCACCTGGCCCGCGCGGTCGGCGGCCGCCCCCGCCCGATGAGCGAGCTCGAGGACGCGCTGGCCGAGGCCGACATCCTGGTCACCTGCACCGGTGCCCGCGGGACCGTGATCACCTCCGAGCACGTCCGGGACGCCGCCCTGAGTGCCGTGATCGACCTGGCCATGCCGGCGGACGTCGACAAGGAAGCCGCCCGGTACGCCCCGCTGATCAACATCGCGCTGCTGATGGAGCGCGACACCGACCACTCGACCGCCTCCCAGCTGCGCGACGCGCAGCGCCTGGTCGGCGAGGAGACCAAGGACTACCTGGCCCGGCGCCGCGCCGCGCAGGTCAAGCCGACGGTCGTCGCGCTGCGCTCGATGGCCCGTGACGTCGTCGACGCCGAGCTCCAGCGCCTGGAGGGGCTGACCCCCGGCTTGAGCGAGGCGGACCGTTTCGAGGTCGAGAAGGCGGTGCACCGCGTGGTCGACAAGCTCCTGCACCAGCCGACCGTACGGGTGCAGCAGTACGCGCGCAGCGAGCAGGAGGTCGACTACGCCGCCGCGCTGCGCGACCTCTTCGCCCTGGACCCGGACCACCTGCGGGCGGTCACCACCACGACCGCCGACGGCACGCCCCCGGTCGGCGTGCCCAACCCCGCCGCCCCGCAGGTCGTCACCGCGGCCGACACCGTCGCCTCGGTGCTGGGTCCGGAGCTCGCATGAGCACCCCCCGGGAGACCACCGACCCCACCGCCGGCATCGGGACCGGCCTGCACGTACGGGTCGGCGCCCGCCGGTCCGCCCTGGCGCGGACCCAGGCCGAGTGGATCGCCGCCCGGCTGCAGGAGCTCGGCGCGACCACCGAGATGGTCGGAGTGGTCACCACCGGGGACACCGATCGACGCCACCTGACCGAGATCGGCGGCACCGGCATCTTCGCCACCGCCGTCCGTGACCAGCTGCGCACCCGGGACGCCGACGTCGCCGTGCACTCGCTGAAGGACCTGCCGGTCGATCCGGCCCCCGGGCTGGTGATCGCCGCCATCCCGGCCCGCGAGGATCCCCGCGACGTGCTGGTCGGACTGCCGCTCGACGCGCTCGCCTCGGGCATGCGGATCGGCACCGGCTCACCCCGCCGCGTGGTCCAGCTGGCCAACCTGCTGGCCGCCCGCGGGCTGCAGGTCGAGCTGGTCCCGATCCGCGGCAACGTGGGCACCCGGGTGGACATGGTCCGCACCGGGGAACTGGACGCCGTCGTGCTGGCCGCGGCCGGACTGCGCCGACTCGGGATGCTGGCGGAGAACGACGGCCGGACCACCGTGGAGGGCCTGCCCGCCGAGCCGATCGGGGTCGACCGGGTGCTGCCGGCCGCCGGCCAGGCCGCGCTGGCCGTCGAGGTGTCCGAGCAGGCCGACCCGCGGCTGCTGGCCCTGATGGCCGCCATCGACCACCTGCCGACCCGGCTCGAGGTGACCGCCGAGCGCCGCTTCCTGAACACGATGGAGGCCGGTTGCCTGGCGCCCGTGGGGGTCCACGTGACCGCTGACGAGCAGCTCAACTTGACTCTGAGGGCGGTTGCTGGGCAAATGATAGCTAGTACTTCTTCGAGAGATGCGGCGACCCCGCTCACCTCGGTGGAGGGGAGCGCTCCGACGTCGGACGGCGAGTCCCCGGAAGCTGCCGTGGCCCGTGCCGCGCAGCTGGGGGACAGGTCGGCCCGCGACATGCTGCTCCGACACCCGGCCGAACGGCCCGAGACCTGAGCCCTATCCGGGCGTACGGATCGGCGTGGTGCCACCCGACGCAGGATGAGAACGAGAGAACGCTGTGACGACGATTCCGGCCCCCAACGACCCGCACGACCAGCTGCGTGCCCTCGCCGGTACCCGGCATGCGGGGGACAGTGGCGCGCCCACCGCGGCGCCGACGCGTGCTGCCGAGGACCCCGGCGAGGGGGCGCCCGGTCGCGGGCGGGTCATCTTCGTCGGGACCGGCCCCGGCGATCCCGAGCTGCTCACCCTGATGGCGGTGCAGAGCCTGGCCGACGCCGATGCGGTGATCCTGGACAGTGCGGACCTGGCCACCATCCTGGAGCACCCCGCCGTCACCCTGAAGGCCGGCGTGGTGCCGGACTGCCTCGGGTCGCGGGAGGACGGCAAGCCGCTCACCCCGTCCAACCGGGCCAAGGAGGTGCTGCGCCTCGCCAACCGCGGCCAGCGCGTGGTGCGCCTGGTCAAGGGCGACCCGTTCATGGACGGCAACGTCGCGGACGAGGCGGCGATCTGCGTCAAGGGTGGCATCGACTTCGAGATCGTCCCCGGCGTCTCCTCCCTGACGGCCGTCCCCGAGTACGCCGGCATCGCCCTGAACAATGCCGCCGGCATCCACTTCGTCGCGGCCACCGACGGCAGCTTCACCAAGGCCCAGTCGGCCCAGTGGGCCCCGTCCGGCACCCTGGTCGTCAACACCCGGGTCGACCTCGTCGCGGACATCGCCGAGGCCGCGATGTCCTCGGGCCGCCCGTCGTCCGAGGCGGCGCTGGCCGTGCTCGGCGGCGGCTCCACCGCCCAGGTCACCGTGCTCACCACGCTGGTCCAGCTGGCCGAGTCGGTCCATGCCGCCGGCCTGCCCGACCACGCCCTGGTGCACGTGATGATCGGCCCGGCGGTCGAGCAGCGCGACGACCTGACCTGGTACGAGTCCAAGCCGCTGTTCGGCTGGCGGGTGCTGGTGCCGCGCACCAAGGACCAGGCCGGCCCGCTGGCGACCCGGCTGCGCACCTACGGGGCGCACTCCGAGGAGGTGCCGACCATCTCGGTCGAGCCGCCGCGCAGCCCCCAGCAGATGGACAAGGCGATCCGTGGCCTGGTCGAGGGCCGCTACGAGTGGGTCTGCTTCACCTCCGTCAATGCCCTGAAGGCCGTCCGGGAGCGCTTCGAGGAGTACGGGCTGGACGCCCGGGCCTTCTCCGGCCTGAAGGTCGCCGCGGTCGGTGCGACCACCGCGAACGCCCTGCGCGCCTGGGGTATCGAGCCGGAGCTGATCCCGGTCGGGGAGCGCTCCGCGCGCGGCCTGGCGGCCGAGTTCCCGGCGTACGACCCCTCCCTGGACCCGATCAACCGCGTCTTCCTGCCCCGCGCCGACATCGCGACCGAGACCCTCAAGGCCGGCCTGACCGCGCTCGGCTGGGAGGTCGAGGACGTCACGGCATACCGGACCGTACGGGCCTCACCGCCGCCGGCCCCGGTCCGCGAGGCGATCAAGACCGGCCAGTTCGACGCCGTCGTCTTCACCTCCTCCTCCACTGTGCGCAACCTGGTCGGCATCGCCGGCAAGCCGCACTCCTGCACCGTCGTGGCCGCGATCGGCCCGCAGACGGCCAAGACGTGCGAGGAGCACGGGCTGCGCGTCGACGTCGTGGCGGCCAACCCGTCAGCGGTCGAGCTGGCCGACGCCCTGGCCGGCTTCGCCGCCGACCGGCGGGACGCCTACCTGACCAAGGGCCAGGTGGTGCTCAAGCCGTCCGAGACCCGCCGTGGCGCGCGCGGCCGCAAGCGCACCACCTGAACCCAACCCCTGGAGGGCAAGCATGTCCGTTCCGTACCGTCCTCGCCGCCTCCGTACCACTCCCGCCATGCGGGCGATGGTCGCGGAGACGTCGGTCGAGCCCCGGCAGCTGGTCTATCCCGCGTTCGTCGCCGAGGGCATCACCGGCTCGCGCCCGATCTCGTCCCTGCCCGGGCAGTCCCAGCACGACCTGGACAACATCCGCCGGGTCGCCGAGGAGTGCGCCGGGCTCGGCCTGGCCGGGATCATGCTGTTCGGGGTGCCGCAGTCCAAGGATGCGACCGGCTCGGGCGCCCTGGCCGAGGACGGCATCCTCAACGTGGCCACCGCCGCGGTGAAGGACGCCGTCGGCGACGACCTGCTGGTGATGACCGACGTCTGCCTGGACGAGTTCACCGACCACGGCCACTGCGGCGTGCTGGCCGGTGACGGCCGGGTCGACAACGACGCGACCAACGAGTTGTACGCCCGGATGGCCGTCATGCACGCCGACCGCGGCGCCCACGTCGTCGCCCCCTCGGGGATGATGGACGGCCAGGTCGGCGCGATCCGCGACGCCCTCGACGCGTCGGGGCACCAGGACACCGTGATCATGGCGTACGCCGCCAAGTACGCCTCGGCCTTCTACGGCCCGTTCCGCGAGGCCGTCGACTCCTCCCTCACCGGGGACCGCAAGACCTACCAGCAGGATCCCGCCAACGCCCGCGAGGCCCTGGTCGAGGTCGAGCTGGACCTGGCCGAGGGTGCCGACATCGTGATGGTCAAGCCTGCGCTGTCCTACCTGGACATCCTGCGCCAGGTCCGTGACGCGGTGAACGTGCCGGTCGCCGCCTACAACGTCTCCGGCGAGTACGCCATGGTCGAGGCCGCCGCCGAGCGCGGCTGGATCGACCGGGAGCGGATGGTCCGCGAGCTGCTGACCTCGATCCGCCGCGGCGGCGCCGACATCATCCTGACCTACTGGGCGATGGACTTCGCCCGCTGGGAGCGCTCGGCCCGCTGAGCGGGAGGTGAGGACCCGTCCCGCCCGGCGGCCCACCGTGCGGCCGCCGGCTTGCCCGCCGCGCGCGGGAACGTACGCTGGGGCTTGCCGTCCACGCCTGCAGGAGGATCGATGTCGTCGTTGCCCACGGAGCAGTCCGAGGCCCTCTACCAGCGAGCGAAGCGGGTGATCCCCGGGGGCGTCAGCTCCCCGGTGCGCGCCTTCCGCGCGGTCGGCGGCACCCCCCGGTTCATCCGCTCCGCCCGCGGTGCGTACGTCACCGACGTCGACGGCAACGAGTACGTCGACCTGGTCGGCTCCTGGGGCCCGATGTTGCTGGGCCATGCCCATCCCGAGGTGCTCGACGCCGTCGCCCGCGCCGCGCAGCACGGCACCTCGTTCGGGGCGCCGACGGAGGCCGAGATCGACCTGGCCGAGATGATCATCGACCGCACCCCGGTCGAGCAGGTCCGGCTGGTCAACTCCGGCACCGAGGCCACCATGTCCGCCCTGCGGCTGGCCCGCGGCTACACCGGCCGCGACAAGGTGATCAAGTTCGAGGGCTGCTACCACGGCCACGTCGACTCCCTGCTGGTCGCCGCCGGCTCCGGCGCCGCGACGATGGGACACCCCTCGTCGCCGGGCGTCACCCAGGCCACCACCGCCGACACGATCGTCTGCACCTACAACGACCGGGAGAGCGTCCGGCAGGCCTTCCGCGGCCACGGCAACAACATCGCCTGCATCATCGCCGAGGCCGCCGCCGGCAACATGGGCGTCGTCCCGCCGGCCGAGGAGGACGGGGAGAACTTCACCGCCTTCCTGTCCCGGATCGCGCACGAGCACGGCGCGCTGCTGATCACCGACGAGGTGATGACCGGCTTCCGCGTCTCCCGCTCCGGCCAGTGGGGCCTGGACGGCCAGCACGGCGACCTGATGACCTTCGGCAAGGTGATGGGTGGTGGCTTCCCGGCCGCCGCCTTCGGCGGGCGCAGCGAGATCATGCAGCAGCTCTCCCCGGTCGGCCCGGTCTACCAGGCCGGCACGCTGTCCGGGAACCCGGTGGCGACCGCCGCCGGCAGCACCACCCTCCGGCTGGCCACCGAGGAGGTCTACGCCCAGATCGACCGCAGCTCCGAGCTGCTCCGGGCCGAGATCGGCAAGGCGCTGGACGCCTTCCAGGTGCCGCACGTCATCCAGCACACCGGCAACCTGTTCTCGGGCTTCTTCACCCCTGAGGGCACCACCGAGGTGCCGGACTGGAAGGCCGCCGCCACCCAGCGCGAGGATGTCTTCGCGGCCTTCTTCCACGGTCTGCTCGCCAACGGGGTGTACCTCGGCCCGTCCTGCTACGAGGCCTGGTTCCTCTCGGCGGCACACGACGACGCCGCCCTGGACCGGATCTTCGACGCCCTGCCCAAGGCCGCCGCCGCGGCCCGGCTGGCGATGACCAAGGCCTGACGGCCGGCCCACGAGCAGGAGCGACATGACCCAGGCCCTCGTCCACCTCTGCCGCCACGGCCAGGTGCACAACCCCGGCACCGTCCTCTACGGACGGCTGCCTGACTTCCACCTCTCCGACCTCGGCCGGCAGATGGCCGACCGGCTCGGGGAGTACTTCGCCGACCGCGACGTCGCCCACCTGCGCTGCTCCCCGCTGGAGCGGGCCCAGGAGACGATGGCGCCGATCGCCGCCGGCCACGCCGACCTGCAGGTCGTCACCGACGAGCGCCTGATCGAGGCCTGGAACCACTTCCAGGGCCGGGTGTTCAACGGGATGCGGTCCGACCTGCGTGACCCGCGCCTGTGGCACTACCTGCTCAACCCGATGCTGCCCTCCTGGGGCGAGCCGTACGCCGAGCAGGTCGCCCGGATGCTGGAGGTGGTCCGCGAGGCCGCCGAGGTGGCCGATGGACACGAGGCCGTGATCGTCTCGCACCAGCTGCCGATCTGGATGGCCCGCCGCGGCGCCGAGGGCCTGCGGCCGGCGCACAACCCGCTGAAGCGCCAGTGCACGCTCGCCTCGGTCACCACCCTGGCCGTGACAGACGGGGTGGTCAGCTTCGTCGGCTACGACGAGCCGTGCCGCGACCTGTTGCCGACCAAGAAGCGAAAGGGGTTCGTCGCCGGTGCCTGACCAGACCACACCCGTCCGCCGTACCGTCCGGGGCATTGCCGCAGCCGTCCTGTCCCTCGGGCTGGCCGCCGGCCTCGCCGCCTGCGGTGGCGGCTCCGACAGCGTGAACACCCAGAGCGGCTTCGTCAGCGGTGACGGCGGGGTGACGATCCTTTCGCCCGACAAGCGCCCCGCGGCGCCGGTGGTCTCCGGACCGGTGCTCGGCGGCCAGGGCGCCACGTTGTCCACCAAGGCCTCGGCGGGCAAGGTCCTGGTCCTGAACGTGTGGGGCTCCTGGTGCGCACCGTGCCGGGCGGAGGCCCCCGGGCTGGTGGCGGCCGCGGCCCGTACGACCGACCGCGCCGACTTCATCGGACTCAACACCCGTGACCTCGACCCACATCCGGCGGAGGCGTTCGAGCGCGGCTTCGGGGTGAAGTACCCCAGCATCTACGACCCGGCCGGCAAGCTGCTGCTGGAGTTCTCCGACCAGCTGCCGCCCTCCGGCATCCCCTCGACCCTGGTGATCGACGCGCAGGGCCGGGTCGCCGCCCGGATCATCGGCGCGACCACCGAGACGACGCTGGTCGGCGTGATCGACGACGTCATCGCGGGCAAGTGACGGGGACGGTCACCACGATGCTTCCCCTCGACATCGCCGGCTGGGCGACGGAGGCCGTCGGCGGCGCGATGCTGCTGGCGGTGCCGATCGCCCTGCTGGCCGGCCTGGTCTCCTTCTTCTCCCCCTGCGTGGTGCCGCTGCTGCCGGGCTACCTGTCGTACGCCACAGGCCTGGGCGCCTCCGACGTGCTGGAGGACAGCCGGAGCCACCGCGGCCGGATGCTGCTCGGCAGCCTGCTGTTCGTGCTCGGGTTCGCCGTCGTCTTCGTCGCGGCCGGTGTCGCGGCCGGGACCCTGGGCCGCGGCCTGCTCACCCACCAGGTCATCATCACCCGGGTGATCGGCGTCCTGACCATCCTGATGGGGCTGATGTTCGCGGGGGTGGTCCCGCTCGGGGACCGCGACACCCGGATCAAGCGCCTGCCGAAGGCCGGACTGGCGGCCGCCCCCGTACTGGGCTTCGTCTTCGGGCTCGGCTGGACGCCCTGCATCGGCCCGACCCTGTCGATGGTGCTGACCCTGGCGATGAACGAGGGCAGCGCGGTGCGCGGCGGCGTGCTCGCCTTCGTCTACTGCCTCGGCCTGGGCATCCCGTTCGTGCTCGCCGCCGTCGCGTTCTCGCGGATGCAGCGGCTGGTCAGGTTCGTCCGCCGGCACCAGAGGGTCGTGATGCGGATCGGCGGGTTCACCATGGCAGCGGTCGGCGTCCTGCTGGTCTCCGGGCTGTGGGAACGGCTGATGGCCGTGATCCGGGTCTGGGCCGCTGGCTTCGGGACGTTCCTGTGAGCCGGGCCGGGGTGACGACCACCGTCGAGACCACGCAGGAACCGACCAGCGCCGCGACCGGCGGCAGCACAGGAGACCGGATGAAGAAGACACGCAAGGGCGGCACGGAGAAGCCCCGGGCGCTGTCCCTGGCGGAGACCGGCCGCTGGCTCTGGACCCAGCTGACGTCGATGCGTACGGCCCTGGTGCTGCTGTTCCTGCTGGCCCTGGCGGCGATCCCCGGCGCGATGGTGCCGCAGAAGTCGATCTCGCCGGCCCGGGTGCTGGAGTTCAAGACAGCCAACCCGGACCTGGCCAAGGTCTACGAGTCGCTCAGCCTGTTCAACGTCTACACCTCGCCGTGGTTCTCGGCGGTCTACCTGCTGCTGTTCATCTCCCTGATCGGCTGCATCCTGCCCCGGGTCCGGGTCTATTTCAAGGCTGTCCGGGCCGAGCCGCCGGCCACCCCCCGCCGGCTGGACCGGCTGCCCGAGTCCACCACCTCCTCCACCACCCGCTCCGCCGAGGAGGCGCTGACGGCGGCCGCCACGCTCCTGAAGTCCCGCCACTTCCGGGTCGTGCGCCGGGGCGACTCGGTCGCCGCGGAGCGCGGCTACCTGCGCGAGTTCGGCAACCTGCTCTTCCACGTGAGCATGGTGGTGCTGCTGATCGGCGTCGCCTGGACCAACCTGTTCGGCTACAAGGGCACCTCGATCGTCGTCACCGGCCAGGGCTTCTCGAACAACATCACCCAGTACGACGACTTCACCGGCGGCGGCCTGTTCTCCCCGCGCAACCTCCCGCCGTTCTCGCTGAGCCTGGACGACTTCGTCGTACGCTTCGAGACCGGCCCGGTGCAGACCGGCGCGGCCCGCCAGTTCACCGCGCACCTGACCGTCACCGACGCGCCCGGCGCCACCCCGCACAAGGAGGTGCTCGAGGTGAACAGCCCGGTCCAGGTCGGCGGCACCCAGATCCACCTGTCCTCCCACGGCTACGCGCCGATCGTCTCGGTCACCGACGGCAACGGCAACGTCGCCTTCAACGGGCCGGTGGTGTTCCTGCCCCAGGACGGCAACTTCACCTCGACCGGGGCGATCAAGGCGCTCGACGCCCGCCCGGAGGTGCTCGCCTTCCAGGGCTTCTTCCTGCCGACGGCGACCGTCGACCAGCGTGGCCCGCACTCGCTCTTCCCGGACGCCCTGGTGCCGGAACTGTTCCTCAACGCCTGGACCAGCCCGCCCGGCCCCGAGACGGGCAAGCCGCAGAGCGTCTACTCGCTCGACACGACCGGGATGACCCAGATCAAGACCGCCGAGGGCACGCCGCTCGCGGTGAAGCTCAAGCAGGGCGACTACGTCGACCTGCCGGACGGGCGCGGTCGCCTCACCTTCGTCGGCTGGCAGCGCTGGGCCCAGCTGCAGATGTCCTCCAGCCCCGGCCTGGGGCTGACCGTGGGATCGGTCGGCGCGGCGATCGTCGGCCTGATGCTCTCGCTGTTCATCCGCCCCCGGCGCCTCTGGGCCCGGGCGGTCGAGGGCGAGGACGGACGTACGCTCGTCGAGGTCGGCGGGCTGGATCGTGCCGATGCCCGGACCGGGCTCGATGATGATGTGGCGGCGGTCGTCGCCGTGATGGATGATGGGGCGACGCCGTCGTCCGAAGGGGATGAGTGATGGATTTCGCTGCATATTCGAACCTCGCGATGATGACCGCGTGGCTGCTCTACCTGGTCGCGATGATGGTCTTCGGCCTGGAGTGGGCGATGGCCCGCCGGGTCCCGGACGAGACCGTCGCCGAGACGGCCGAGCCGGCCCTCGTCGGTGCGACGGTGGGAGCCGCTGAGGCGGCCGGGACGGCCGACGGTACGTCGCACCGTACGGTGCGCACCTCGGTCACCGTCGACCCGGGACGTGCCCCGGAGGGGACCGACAAGTGGGGCCGGATCGCGCTCGCCATCACCATGGTCGGCTGGGTCGCGAACGTGGTCGGGACGGCGCTGCGCGGGGTCGCTGCGCACCGCTTCCCGTGGGGCAACATGTACGAGTTCACCATCACCACGGTGATGTTCATCGTGGCCGCGTTCCTGGTGCTCGCGATGCGTCACCGGATGCGCTGGCTTGGCCTGCCGGTGACCCTGCTGGCGACGATCGGTGTCGGCCTGGCCGTCGAGGTCTTCTACGTCGCGGTCGCCGACCTGGTGCCGGCTCTGCACTCGTGGTGGTTCGTCGTGCACATCGTGGCCGCCTCGATCGCCGGCGCGCTGTTCAACATCGGCTCGCTGCTCTCGATCCTCTACCTGCTGCGCAAGGGCTCCGACGAGCGCGGCACCACCCGTGGCTGGCTGGCCCAGCTGCCCTCCACCAAGAAGCTGGACCTGTGGGCCTACCGGACCACCGCCGCCGGCTTCCCGCTGTGGACGTTCGCGGTCGCTGCCGGCGCAGTCTGGGCCCAGTACGCCTGGGGCCGGTTCTGGGGCTGGGACCCCAAGGAGACCTTCTCCCTGGTCACCTGGGTGATCGTCGCCGCCTACCTGCACGCCCGCCTGACGGCCGGCTGGAAGGGCTCGCGCGCCGCGATCCTGTCGATCATCGTGTTCGTCTCGTTCTGGTTCAACTTCATCGGCGTGAACCTGGTCTTCAGCGGCCTGCACTCGTACGCCGGGGTCTGAACCGCGTGGCCTAGGCGGCGCCGGCCTGCTGGGAGGTGTGGATCTGGTGCACCGCTGTGGCCACCCAGGACGCCTCCCGGGCCAGCGCCGCCGTGCGCTGCACGCCCCTGGCCTGCTGGGCCGGCCCGACCCGCCGGACCACCGGCCCGACCGCACCGATCGCGCCCAGCAGGGCGGTCGCTGAGGCGCACTCGGCGTCGTCGCTCGCCTCCCGGTAGGTCGGCGAGGTCCACCAGTTCACCAGCCTGCGGGTGAACGGCTCGTGGCTGCGCGCGTCCCGGACCGGCCACAGGTCGAGCGGGATGAAGCCCAGCGCCCGGCCGGTCCGGTGCACCAGCACCCCCTCGGCCTCCAGCCGCTCGTACAGGCTGCGGCGCACGCCGGCCTTGATCCGGTGCAGGGCCGGGATGGGGCGCCGCTCGGTGGTCGCCAGGATCGCCAGCACCCGATCCAGCACCTCGTCCCCGGTGGGGGAGGCATCCAGCACGTGGATCCGCCCCGGCAGACGGGGCCGCTCCGGGTGGTCGACGTCGATCCGGCCGGTCCGCCACAGCTGGCCCAGCACCGAACCGGCCAGCGCCAGGTCGACCCGGTTCCACGGCACCACCAATCGTCCGGTCCGCCGATCGGTGAGCAGGAGCAGCAGGTTCTCGGCCCAGAGCATGCCTCCAGCGTAGGTCGCCCCGGCCCAGCGGCCGCGGGCCCGACGGCCGGGAGTGGTGACGTTCACTACAGTGGGGATCGTGCGCCATTTCGACATCTGTGTGATCGGGTCCGGGTCGGGCAACTCCATCATCGACGAGCGGTTCGCCGACCGGCAGGTCGCGATCATCGATGCCGGCGTCGGTCCGGACAAGCTCTTCGGCGGCACCTGCCTCAACCTGGGCTGCATCCCGACCAAGATGTACGTGCACCCGGCCGACCTGGCCGCCTCGGTGCAGCACGCCCGTGACCTGGGCATCGACCTCACCCTGGACGGGGTGCACTGGCGTGCGGTCCGGGACCGGATCTTCGGCCGGATCGACCCGATCACCGAGGCCGGCCGCCAGTGGCGTACGACCGGCATGCCGAACGTCACCCTGCTGCAGGGCCGGGCGCACTTCTCCGGGCTGCGCCGGCTCACCGTGGTGGCCGAGGACGGCAGCACCGAGGACATCACCGCCGACCAGGTCGTGATCGCCGCCGGCTCGCGGGTGCGCCGACCCGACGTCCCCGGCGCCGAGGAGGTCACCCTGCACAGCAGCGACACCGTGATGCGGATCGACGAGCTGCCCCGCCGAATGGTCATCCTCGGCGGCGGCTTCGTGGCGGCCGAGTTCGCCCACCTCTTCTCCGCCTTCGGGGTCGAGGTGACGGTGGTCAGCCGCTCGGGGGCGCTGCTGCGCCGCGAGGACGAGGACGTCTCGCGCCGCTTCACCCAGTCGCTGTCGGAGCGCTGCACCGTGCGGCTCAAGGAGCACCTGGAGTCCTTCGAACAGCTCGAGGACGGCCGGATCCGGGTGAACACGGTCGGACCGAGCGGCCCGGCCTCGTACGACACCGACCTGGTCCTCACCGCCATCGGGCGCACCCGCAACGGGGACACGCTGGCCACCGAGGCGACCGGGCTGGAGCTGGCCGCCGACGGCCGGATCCCCGTCGACAAGTACCAGCGCACCCCGGTGCAGGGCATCTGGGCCCTCGGCGACGTGTCCTCCGAACACCTGCTCAAGCACGTCGCGAACGCCGAGGCCCGGACCGTCCAGCACAACCTGCTGAGCCCGCACCACCCGGTCGCCACCGACCACCGGTACGTCCCGCACGCCGTCTTCGGCTCCCCGCAGGTCGCCGCCGTGGGCCTGACCGAGCAGGCCGCCCGCGCGCTGGGGATCACGTACGTCTCGGCCGTGCAGCAGTACGGCGACGTGGCGTACGGCTGGGCGATGGAGGACACCGGCCACTTCTGCAAGCTGCTCGCCGACCCGGTCACCGGCCACCTGCTCGGCGCCCACATCATCGGCCCCGAGGCATCGATCCTGATCCAGCCCGTGCTGCAGGCGATGAGCTTCGGCCTGGACGTCCGCGCGATGGCCCGAGGCCAGTACTGGATCCACCCGGCCCTCACCGAGGTGCTCGAGAACGCCCTGCTCGCCCTCCCGTTGGACTGATCCCGATGTCCCTTCCCCGCACGCCACTCCGCCACCGGACCGTCCTGGCTGCCGGCCTGGCCGTCCTCGCCCTCTCCCTGGCCGCCTGCGGCCCCCGCTCGGCCACCCCGACCGCATCGGCGACCGCCGGCCCGGGGTCGACCACGGCTCCGACGGCGACCACGACCCCAGCACCGGCTTCGACACCCGGCTCGACGGGGCCGGACGGGGTGCCGCCGGTGATCCGTGCCGACAGCTGCCGGTTGCGGGTGGACGCGATGACGCCCGCCGAACGCGCCGGACAGCTGGTGATGGTCGGCCACCAGGTCGGTGAGGACCCGGCCGCGACCGCCGCCCTGGTGAAGCGGCAGGACCTCGGCTCGGTGATCCTGATGGGTACCAGCAAGGCAGGGGTCACCTCGGTCCGGCAGATGACCGATGCGATCCGGGCCGGCGCCGGCCGCGACGGGCTGGTGGTCGCGGTGGACCAGGAGGGCGGCCAGGTAAGGCGGCTGTCCGGCACCGGTTTCACCGCGATGCCCTCGGCGGCCGACCAGGGCAAGCTGTCGACCACCCGGCTGGCCGACGACGCCCGGACCTGGGGCAAGGAGTTGCACCGCGCCGGCATCGACGTCGACCTCGCCCCCGTGGCCGACGTCGTCCCCGCCGACCGGGTCGCCGTCAACGAGCCGATCGCCAGGTACGGGCGCGGCTTCGGCTCCGATCCCGCAGCGGTCTCCGGCAGCGTCCGGGCGTTCGTCTCGGGGCTGCGCTCGGGCGGCACCGGCACCGCCGTCAAGCACTTCCCGGGCCTGGGCCAGGTGGTCGGCAACACCGACTTCGCCACCGGCGTCACCGATGACCGTACGGTCCGCCACGACCCGCTGCTGGCACCCTTCGGTGCCGCGATCGGGGCGGGCACCGACATGGTGATGATCTCCTCGGCCCGCTACACCCGGATCGACGCCCAGCAGCCCGCGCTGTGGTCCCCGGTGGTGATCGGGCAGATGCTGCGCGGGGACCTCGGCTGGCACGGTGTCGTGGTCTCCGACGACCTGGGCGTCGCCGCGCAGGTGCAGTCCGTGGCCCCCGGCGAGCGGGCGGTGCGGTTCGTCAGGGCCGGCGGCGACATCGCCATCACCGTCGACCCGACCCTGGCCGACGACATGGTCACCGGCCTGGCCGACACCGCCGCCCACGACCCGGCCTTCGACCGCCAGGTCCGGGACAGCGCCCTGCGCGTGCTGGAGATGAAGGCCGGCCGCGGGCTGGCCGGCTGCTCCGCCGGCTGACCGTCGCCCCTGCGGCCTGCCGTGGGGCGACCTTCAGCCGGCCACCCTCAGCCCCGCCATGGCCTGCCGGGCCGGCTCCAGCAGCTGGGGCGTGGTGTCCGGGATCGAGGCGTAGAAGATCCCCGAGCTGGACGGGCCGGTGCTGACGATCGCCACCAGCAGCCGCTCGCCCTTGGTCTTCAGGCCGGGTACGTTGAAGGACAGCTTCGACTCGACCACCCAGGCCGGATGCCCGTCGATGGTGGTCGCGGCGTTGCGGACGTCGTTCCGGGTGACCGTCGAGTCGCCGTAGAACCGATCGACGACGCAGTCGACGACGATCCGGGAGCCGTCCTCGGGGCTGAAGAAGCCGTCCCCGGCCAGCAGGTCGCCGATCATCACCTGGGCCACCCAGTCGCTGCGGCCGTCGAAGTCGGCCTCCACCACGTACAGCTGCTGGACCGCGTTGCGGGCGAACGGCACCTGGTCCTCCGGGATCACCGGCCCGAAGGGCGCCCCTAGCTCCGGGTAGGACAGCTTTCCGCCATGCACCCGGCCGTCGGCCGGCTGGACGGGCATCGGGGTCGGGGTGCCCAGCTCGCCCGGTGGGCACACCTGGGTGGTGGGCTGGCCGCCGCGGCCGGCGCCGGAGGTGGACAGGCCGGTCCCGGCGCGGATCGCCCAGGTGACCAGCAGGAGCAGGGCCACCAGCACGGCACCGGCGGCGAGCCACCAGCCGATCGCGGTACGGCGGCGCGGGGGCTCCATCGGGGGCGGGGTGGGTCCGTACGTGCCTGGACCGTACGCGCCGCCACCGGGCGGTGGTGGGGGCGGTGTCGGCGGTGGTGTGCTCGGGAAGCCCGGCGGGGGAGCGGTCGGGTCGCTGCTCAGCGCGACGGTCCAGCCGCGGCCGTCCCAGTAGCGGAACTTCCCGCGCTGGCCGCCCGGATCCGGATACCACCCAGCCTGCGTGCTCACGGGTCCGAGTCTACGGGTGCCCTGGTGCGACGAGGGCCGGCGCACATGGCGCCGGCCCTCGGGGTCTCCGGTCGGGTCCGGGAGCGGTCAGTGATCAGCCGAAGCGGCCGGAGACGTAGTCCTCGGTCTGCTTGTTCGACGGGTTGGAGAAGATCTTCTCGGTGTCGTCGTACTCGATCAGGTGGCCGGGCTTGCCGGTGCCGGCGATGTTGAAGAAGCCGGTTCGGTCGGACACTCGCGCGGCCTGCTGCATGTTGTGCGTCACGATGACGACGGTGTACTGCTCCTTCAGCTCCTCGATCAGGTCCTCGATGGCGAGGGTGGAGATCGGGTCGAGGGCGGAGCAGGGCTCGTCCATCAGGATCACCTCGGGCTCGACCGCGATCGTACGGGCGATACAGAGGCGCTGCTGCTGGCCACCGGACAGGCCCGAGCCGGGCTGGTCGAGGCGGTCCTTGACCTCTTTCCAGAGGTTGGCGCCGGTCAGGGACTTCTCGACCAGTTCGTCGGCGGCCCGGGAGCTCAGCCGGCGACCGTTGATCTTGTAGCCGGCCAGCACGTTGTCGCGGATCGACATCGTCGGGAACGGGTTGGGCCGCTGGAAGACCATGCCGACGAGGCCGCGGACGTTGACGGGGTCGACGCCGCTCTCGTAGATGTTGTCGTTGTCGAGCAGCACCTCGCCCTTGACGTGGGCGCCGGGGATCACCTCGTGCATGCGGTTGATCGTGCGCAGGAAGGTGGTCTTGCCACAACCGGAGGGGCCGATGAAGGCGGTCACCGTACGCGGCTCGATCTCGATGTTGACACCCTCGACCGCGAGGAAGTCCCCGTAGTAGACGTTGACGTCCTTGGCCTGGATTCGCTTGGACATGGATGGGTTCCTTCTGTGTCGGAGGGCTCAGCGGCCCAGGGTCTTGGGCGCGAACCGGCGCGCGATGACGCGGGCGAGCAGGTTCAGGCCCATCACCACGATGATCAGCACCAGCGCCGCACCCCACGCACGGGCCGTGGACGGGTCCGGGGCGGCCGGGGCGGTCGGGTTGACCAGCTGGCGGTAGATGTAGACCGGCAGGGTCATCATCCAGCCGTGGAACAGGTTCCAGTTGGTCCCGGTCGCGACACCGGCGGTGACCAGGATCGGGGCGGTCTCGCCGATCACCCGGGCGATCGCCAGCGTGACGCCTGAGGCGATGCCGGAGATCGCGGTCGGGATGACGACCTTGAAGATCGTTCGCCACTTGCGGATGCCCAGGGCGTACGAGGCCTCGCGCAGCTCGTTCGGCACCACGCGGAGCATCTCCTCGGTGGTCCGGACGACCACGGGGATCATCAGCACCGACAGGGCGATGGCCGCGGTGATGCCCATCGTCTGGCGGCCTCCGGAGATGCCGCCGCTCTGCCACTCGAAGAAGACCATCATGATGCCGGCGGCGAAGAGGCCGGCGACGATCGAGGGGATGCCGGTCATCACGTCGACCAGGAAGGTGATCGTCCGCGACAGCCAGCTGCCCCGGCTGTACTCCACCAGCCAGATCGAGGTGAGCAGGCCGATCGGGACCGAGATCACGGTGGCGGCCAGGGTGATCAGCAGGGAGCCGACCAGGGCGTGCTGGATACCGCCGGCGAGGTCGCCACCCCGCTGGGCGAGACGGTCCTGGACGCCGGTGACGCCGGCCATGTCGTGGGTGAGGAAGCCGGGCCGGACCAGCGTCGGGGCGCCGTTGGCGACCACTGTCCAGACGATCGACACCAGCGGGATCAGTGCCAGTAGGAAGGCCATCCAGACCACGGTGCCCCAGAAGGCGTCCTGGCCGTGGCGTCGGCCCTCGACCGCGAAGGTCCAGGCGCTGTGCGCGACCAGGAAGAGCAGGGCGGCGACCAGCAGGACGGGCACCCAGTTCCACCCGGCGACCAGGAAGATCACCGCCGAGACTGCGAGGGAGCCGGCCAGGGTGGCAGCCCGGGACCAGGACGGCAGCTGGCCGGCCTTGAGGGTGTTGCCGGAGGCGGCCGAGCGCTGGGGGCGCGGCGACTGCTGCGAGGTTTCAGTGGTGGTGGACATCAGTTGGCTCCCGAGAACTCGGAGTAACGGCTGACGATCCAGCGGGCCAGCATGTTCACCAGCAGGGTGATGACGAACAGGATCAGGCCTGCTGCGATCAGCTCGCTCTGGCGCATGCCGAAGGCCTCGGGGAAGTTCAGCGCGATCTCTGCCGGAATCGTGTTGTTGCCCACGCCGATCAGGTTCGGGGTGAGCGCGCCGGCCGACAGGACCAGGGTGACGGCCATGGTCTCGCCCAGGGCGCGGCCCAGGCCGAGCATGATGGCGGAGATGATGCCGTTGCGGGCGAAGGGGAAGACCGCTGCGCGGATCATGTCCCACTTCGTCGCGCCCAGGGCCAGGGCGGCTTCCTGGTGCAGGCTCGGGGTCTGGATGAAGATCTCCCGGCACTGCGCGGTGATGATCGGCAGGATCATCACGGAGAGGACCAGCGAGGCGGTCAGCAGCGTACGTCCGGTGGCGGAGGGCTGGCCGAAGACCGGGATGAAGCCGAGGTTCTCGTGCAACCACTTGTACCCGGGCACCAGGGCCGGTCCGAAGACCAGGTAACCCCACGCGCCGTAGACGACGGAAGGAATGGCGGCCAGCAGGTCGACCACGTACCCGACGGTCCGGGAGATGCGGGCGGGCGCGTAGTGGGAGATGAACAGCGCCACGCCGATGGCGATCGGGGTGGCCACCACCAGCGCGATCGCCGAGGCGATCAGCGTCCCGACGACCAGCGGCGCCACGTACGACCAGAAGCTCTGGTGGGACGTGATCTGGTCCGGTGCTGCGGTCATCGCGGGCAGTGCCTCGAGCACGAGGAACAGGCTGACGACGGCCAGCACCACGAAGATGAGGATGCCGGCAGCGAGGGTGAGACCCGAGAAGATCTTGTCGCCGGCCCGGCCGGCCGAGCCGCCGCCGGTGAGCTTGTTGCGCGTCTCCGGCGGGGTCACAGTGGTCTCGGACATGGTTTCCCTCCTTACAGGAGTGTGAGGGGACGGGAACGGAAAACGGACCTTCTGGCGACGTTGCCCCACCGATGAGGTGGCAGCGATCCGGAAGTTTGGCTAGGGCTGACTATACGGACAGCCGCCGGCACCCGAGTGGCGCGCCGGCGGCTGTCCGTGTGAGAAACGCAATCACCCAGAGGTGGGTGCGGTGCTTGTGGTTCAGGCGACCTTGATCGTGTCGATCGCGGCCAGGGCCTCCTTCTCGGTGTCACCCGAGATCGGAGCGGAACCGGCGGCGTCGGCAGCGGTCTTCTGGCCCTGGGCCGAGAGGACGTACTTGCCGAAGGCCTTGGCGTTGTCGGCGGTGGCCTGGTCCTTGTAGGTGGTGCAGTAGATGTGGTACGAGACCAGGACGATCGGGTAGGTGCCCGCCTCGGTGCTGGTGCGGTCGATCTTCACACCCATGTCCTGCGGGGCCATCCCACCGATCTTCTTGGCGGAGGCGACGGTCTTCGCAGCAGCCTCGGGGGTGTACTTCTCGTAGTTGTCGCCGACCTTGACGGCGACGGTGCCCAGGTCGCCCACGGCGGAGGCATCCGCGTAGACGATGGAGCCCTCGGTGGACTTGGCCAGGGAGACCACGCCGGTGGTCTGCTGGGCGGACTCGCCGGCGTAGCCGGACGGCCAGGCCTCGGCGGCCTTCTGCGGCCACGCGGTCTTGGCGGCGTTGCTCAGGTAGTCGGTGAAGTTCTTGGTGGTGCCCGACTCGTCCGCACGGTGCACGGGGGTGATGTTGGTGGCGGGCAGGGTCACGCCGGCGTTCTGGGAGGCGATGGCCGGGTCGTTCCACTTCTTGATGGAACCGTTGAACACCTTGGCGATGGTGTCGGCATCCATCTTGATGTTCTCCTTGACCGAGGGCAGGTTGTAGGCAACCGCGATCGGGGAGATGTAGGCCGGGACCTGGAAGGCGCCGTCGGGGCCACAGATGGACTTCGACTTGGTCCACTCGTCGGTCGACATCGCCGAGTCGGAGCCGGCGAACATGTACTGGCCCTCGAGGAAGCCCTTGCGACCGGCGCCGGAGCCGACCGGGTTGTACTGGACGGTCAGGCCGGGCTGGACAGCCTTGAAGCCGTCGATCCAGGAGGTCATGGCCGACTCCTGCGAGGACGCGCCACCGCCGGAGAGGGTGCCGGTCAGGTTGCCGGTGCTTGCCGAGGCGCTGCTGTTCGGCGTAGCGGCCTGGTTGTTGGAGCAGGCGGAGAGGCCCAGGACGAGAGCGGTGGCAGCGGCGACGGAAGCGCCAACACGCGAGATCTTCACAAAGATTCCCTTCGGGGATGATGATTGTCGAGCTCGGGGCCGCCGGAGGTGGCTCCGCGGGCGACGTTAAGCTCGGCGGATGACGCGGAGGCCCAACTTGGGTGAATTCTGGGTGAACTAAGGAACGGCTGTCGGTCACGATTCGGTCACACCCGCTACTGGGGTGTGGCGGCCCCTCGAGTTCTGTGGCAAGGGTTGTCCCTGCCAGCAGCGCATGGAACCGGGGCCAGGACGCCGGTCAGTCCTCCGGGAGGGGCGCCTCGACCACTTCGCTGCAGACCGCCTTCCCCTGTGTATCGAGGTAGGCCACCACACAGTCTCCTGTGCGCATCGGCACGCTCTCCAGTCCCACCGAGGCCAGCATCATCGGGATCACCGGTCGATGGCCGCAGATGGCGGTGGGGGTCCCCCCGGAGGCGGCGGTGCCGGCCAGCTCCCGGGTGTGGTCCTCGGCCTGCTGGGGGTTCTCCTCGGCGGCGTCCTCGGTCAGCTGTTCGTACCGGTGCACCTCGAGCCCGCGCGCGGTGGCGTACGGGACCAGTGTGTCGACGCAGCGCACCGCGTCGGAGCTGGCGACCTCCTCGATGCCGAACGCGGACAGCAGGGGGACCAGCGAGCGCGCCTGCAGCCGGCCGCGCTTGGTGAGTGGGCGGCGTCGATCGGCATGTTTCCACTTGGTCCGGGCCAGCGCCTTGCCGTGCCGCACCAGCAGGAACGGGACCACCGCGGCGAGTTCGACCGCGTGGGCGACCAGGTGCCGGTCGCTCTCGAAGGTCAGCAGGCGGGTGGCCTCCTCGACCCTCGCCCAGCGGACGACGTCGGCCTCCTCGTCAGGCGTGGTGGCCGGGGCGCCGGTCGGGATGCCCACCCACCAGTGCACCTCCTTGGGCCGGCCGTTGACCGGGTAGTGGGAGGTCTCCAGCCGGGCGCCCAGCCGGATCGCCACCCCGGTCTCCTCGGTGACCTCGCGGACCGCCGTCAGCGGCAGCGGCTCGCCGGGATCCTTGTGTCCCTTGGGCAGGGTCCAGTCGTCGTAGCCGGCCCGGTGGATGACGAGCACCTCGGTGCCGTCTGCGTCGGTGGCCGAGGGGCGGAGGACGACCGCGCCGGCCGCGAGGATGGGACTGGGCATGGGGGGTGACCTGTCTGGTGGAGCAGTGCCTGCGGTGCCGCGGATCCGGTCGACCATGGCCGGGGCGGCGGGATCATCCTAATCCGGGCGTCCGGTCAGGCAGGGACGTACATCACGTCAGTGTGGATCGTACGGAAGCCATGCGCCCGGTACAGGCCGACCGCCACCTCCTGGTCGCCCTCGACGTAGAGGATCACCCGGCGGGCGCCCTGCTCGGCCATGTGCTGCAGGCCGGCCCGGAGCAGGCCCTTGCCCAGGCCGCCACCGTGCGCCACCGGATCGACCCCGATCACGTAGACCTCCCACAGGTCGGCGTCGTGGCGCTTGGTCCAGTGGAAGCCGACCAGCCGCCCGTCCCGCTCGGCGACCAGCAGGTCCTCGGGGCGGTACCAGTCCTCCGAGGTCCGGGCCCGGAAGTCGGCCGCATCCATCGCGCCCTGCTCGGGGTGGTGGGCGAAGGCGCGGGCGTTCACGCCCAGCAGGGCCGCCTCGTCCTCGGGGCGGAACGCGCGAACCGTCACCTCCGCCGGCAGTCGGGGGGCCGGGATGCCGGTGAGTGGCGCTTCCATGATCAGCAGGTTGCGCCCGGGGCGCAGCCCGTTGGCGGCCGCGAAGCCGCGGGCGGCCGACAGGTCCCCGAAGGACCAGATCCCGGGGGCGGGGTCCGGCGGCAGGGCGGCCAGTGCCGCCTCGAGCATCGCGGTGCCGATGCCGGTGAGCCGGGCCTCGGGGGCGACCACCAGTTGGATCGCGGTCCCCTCGGCGGTGGCGGAGAGGTTGGCGTACGCCTCGATCCCGGCCGGGCCGGACAGCACCAGGTGCCGGGCGCCGGCGGCGCCGGGGCGCAGGCTCATCCGGGCCGCCTCGTTCAGCGGGTCGACGCCGTCGAAGGCCGCCGCCGCGCCGGCCATCGCGAGGATCTCCGTACGGTGGCTGTCGTCGGGGTCGTCGAGGAAGGTCGGCTCGTAGCGCATGGGACCACGCTAGCCGGTGGCACAGCCGGTCCGGTCAGCCGTTCGCCTCGGGGACCAGGCGGTAGCCCACGTTGCGGACCGTGCCGATGATCCCCTCGTGCTCGGGGCCGAGCTTGGCCCGCAGCCGGCGGACGTGGACGTCGACCGTACGGGAGCCGCCGAAGTAGTCGTAGCCCCACACGTCCGAGAGCAGTTGCTCGCGGCTGAAGACCCGCCCCGGGTGCTGGAGCAGGTACTTGAGCAGCTCGAACTCGGTGTAGGTCAGGTCCAGCGGCTGCCCGTTGACCGAGGCGGCGTAGCCGGCCTCGTCGATCGTCACGCTGCCGGTCGTGATCACCTCGTCACGGCCGACCGGGGAGGTGACCAGGCGCAGCCGAGCCTCCAGCTCGGCCGGACCGGCCTGGGCCAGCACGAAGTCCACGAACCCCCAGTCGGTGGACAGGGCCGGCAGGCCGCCCTCGCCGGTGACCAGCAGGATCGGGGCGTGCTTGCCGCTGGTGCCGATCACCCGGGTCAGTGCCCGTGCCTGGGACAACGCCGAGGTGGCATCGATCAGGATGACGTCGGGCAGCGTGACGTGCAGCAGGGCCGCGGCGTCGAGGGGGACCAGCGCCACCTGGTGGGAGAGCAGCCCGAGCGAGGGCATGACCGACTCCGCGTCATCCCTCGTGGTCATCAGCAATAGTTGCACCGCACCTCGCTTCCGAGGCCAAAAATATCCTGTTCGGGCGCCGGACGCGCCGGTGCCGTGGCAGGGACTGCAACCGGGCGGGACTGGTACCGCGCCGTTGCGTGGGTCCGTCATCGGCGCGCCACGACACCGGAACAGCCCTGTTACCCGTCCGGAACACGCCGGAGCGCCTCTGGGCGCGCCCCGGGCCCGCGGCCGGAGGGCTCGGGGTGGCGTGGCAGCATGGCTGCATGGCCACCATCACCATTCGCTACTGGGCCGGGGCGCGGGACGCCGCGGGCGTCGAGACCGACGTCGTGGAGGCCCCGACAGTGGCCGCCGCCCTCGATCGGGCCGCCGCCGCTCGCCCCGGAGACGCGGAGTACGCCCGGGTCATCGGGCTGTGCTCGTTCCTGGTCGACGGGCGTCGGCTCGGCGACGCGGATCGCACCCGTCCCCTCACCGGGCCGGTCGAGCTGGAGGCGTTGCCGCCCTTCGCCGGGGGCTGAGCCGCCGGCCAGCGTGGTCAGTCGTCGTCGATGGCCTCGCCGGCCAGGGCCTTGGCCGCGAGGTCCTCCTCCTCGGCGACCTCCCAGACCTCCTTGGCGGCGGTGAAGTTCAGCAGGACCAGGAACATGCCCAGGACGATGTCCGGCCAGCCGGAGGCCCAGAAGATGGTCACCACACCGAGCGCGATGATCGCGGCGTTGGCATAGACGTCGTTGCGCGCGGCCAGGAAGGCGGCCCGGGACATCGAGCCGACGTTGTGCCGGTGCCGGGCGAGCAGCCAGGCGCAGATCGAGTTCACCACGATCGCCCCGCCCGCGGTCACCACCAGGGAGAGCGGATCGGGGCGCTCGGGGTCGGCGAACTTCAGCACTGCCATCACCACCGCGGCCAGCGCGGGCAGCACGATGATCCCCGCCATCGCCTTGCCGGCCCGGGCTCTCGCGCGCAGGCTCCAGCCCAACGCGATGAAGATCAGCAGGTTGACGGCGGTGTCCTCCAGGAAGTCCACCGAGTCGGCGAACAGCGAGACCGACCGGATGGCCAGCGCCACCCCGACCTCGACGAAGAAGTACGCCAGGTTGAGCGCCACCACCACCAGCGCGGTGCGCCGCAGCGCCCGGACCGCTGCCGGGTCGGCGTCCTGCCGCACCGGTGCCTCCTGTCGCCCGGCGTTGTCGGCGCCCATCCCTTCCTCCATCACGGTATTCCCGGTCCGACCGGCGGCTGGTCCAGCACCAGGGTGACCGGCCCGTCGTTGACCAGCGCCACCTGCATGTCGGCGCCGAACACGCCGGTCTCCACCCGGGCGCCGAGCCCGCGCAGCGCGGCGACGAAGGCGTCGACCAGCGGCTCGCTGACCGGCCGTGGCGCCGCGGCGCTCCAGCCCGGACGGCGGCCCTTGCGGGTGTCGGCGTACAGGGTGAACTGCGAGACGACCAGCAGCGGGGCGCCCAGGTCGGCGCAGGACCGCTCGTCGGCCATGATCCGCTGGTTCCAGATCCTCTCGGCCAGCCGCTGCGCGTACGCCTCGGTGTCGTCGTGGGTGATGCCCAGCAGCACGAGCAGGCCGGGCCCGTCGATCGCCCCGACCGTACGGTCCCCGACGGTGACCGACGCCGAACTCACCCGTTGGACCACTGCACGCATGGCCCCGACCCTACTGCCGTCGTGCGAGGGGCCGGTCGTGGTGCCCACCTACACTGTGCGGGTGGCGACCTTCTACTCGGCCCTCCTGATCGGCATCTGCGTGCTGGTGGGGGTGCTGGCCCTGTACCTGGTCGTCCGCCTCATCATGGACCAACAAGGACGGAACTGAGATGTTCGAGATTCGCCCCGACCTCGACCCGCTGCTGATGCCGATCGCCTGGATGATCGGCCGATGGGAGGGCACCGGCAAGGGCCAGTGGCCCACCGAGGGCGAGTTCGAGTACGGGCAGGTGGTCGAGTTCACCGACAACGGTGGCGGCTACCTGCACTACCTCTCGCAGACCTTCATCGCCGACGAGGAGGGCCAGCCGGTCGCGCCGCGGTCGATGGAGACCGGCTTCTGGCGGCCCCAGGCCGACGGCTCCGTCGAGGTGGTGATGTGCCACCCCGAGGGCTACTCCGAGGTGTGGTTCGGCAAGGTCGAGGGCGCCCGCATCCAGCTGGCGACCGACGCCGTCGCGCGTACGGTCACCGCTCCGGGCTACACCGGCGGCCAGCGCCTGTACGGCCAGGTGGAGGGCGACCTGCTGTGGACCTTCGACCGGGCCACCACCGAGCACGAGTTGCAGCCGTACATGTGGGCCCGCCTCAAGCGGACCGCGCACTGAGATGGGACTCGTACGGGCCGAGGACGGCATCGACGCCGGTGCCGTGGTGCACTGCGGCAACCCGGCGCGCGAACAGCGCGAACTGGACCAGGGCCGCGGCTGGGTCGACCTGGGGCACCGGGGCGTCCTGACCGTCGCCGGCCCGGACCGGCTGACCTGGTTGCACGCCATGACCAGCCAGCACCTGCTGGCGCTGGCCCCGCACCAGGGCACCACGGCGCTGCTGCTGGACCCCAACGGGCACGTCGACCACGCACTGTTCCTCGTCGACGACGGCGAGGTGCTGTGGGTGCACACCGAGCCCGGGAGGGTCGGTGACCTGGTTGCCTTCCTGGACCGGATGCGCTTCATGAGCCGGGTCGAGGTGACCGACCGCTCGGCCGACGTCGCGGTGGTCTGGACCGTCGAGGACCCGGCCGGCTGGCCGGACGCGATCATCACCCGCCGCGCCGAGGACTCCCTGGGTGGCACCGACCTGTTCGTGCCCCGCGGGGCGCTGGCCGCGCTGGCCGAGCGTCCGCATCGGGCCGGCCTGTGGGCGTACGAGGCGCGGCGGATCGCCGCCGGCATCGCCCGGATCGGCGTGGACACCGACGAGCGTACGATCCCCAACGAGATCGGGGTGCTCGGCGGGGCCGTGCACATGGACAAGGGCTGCTACACCGGCCAGGAGACCGTCGCCCGGGTCTGGAACATGGGCCGGCCGCCGCGCCGCCTCGTCAGGCTCCAGCTCGACGGTTCGATGGACATGCTGCCCGGTCACGGCTCGCCGGTCGCGCTGCGCGACGACCCGGATCGTACGGTCGGCTTCGTCGGCTCCGCCGCCCGTCACTATGAGGAGGGCCCGATCGCCCTCGCCCTGGTGAAGCGTTCGGTGCCGGTCGACGCCCCGCTGGTCGTCGGCGAGGTCGCCGCCTCCCAGGAGGTCATCGTCGACCCGGAGGTCGGGCTGCACGTACGCCCCGGGAGGGGGTGACCGCAGGCCCGGTGTGATCCTCGGCACTTTGCCTTTCCTTGCTTGCGGAAGGGGTCGACAGCGTCGCACACTTCAAGTGTGCTTGAATCAATCCAGCTCGATGTGAAATGGGACCGCGTCTCGCCCGAGGATGCGGTGGCCCTCCTCGCGGTGGCAGCTGATCCGGTGCGCTGGAGCATCCTCCAACGCCTCGCCGCGCAGGGCACCAAGTGCGTCTGTGACCTGCAGCCGGCCGAGCAGATCCCGCAGAACAAGCTGAGCTACCACCTCAAGGTGCTCCGTGATGCCGGCCTGGTGACGAGCGCGAAGCGGGGCCGCTGGGTCGACTACACACTGGCGGAGGACGCCCTCGAGCGCCTGCACGCTGCGCTTCCGGGCGCCTCCGGCGGCTGCCAAGGAGGCACGCCATGTCGGTGATCCAGCAGCCCGGCGTCCGGCCGTTCGTCCGGCTGTGGGGCGTCCTCGCCCTGGCCGCCGCCGCATGGACCGGCCTCTACCTGGTGAACCAGCCGTTCTGGAACTGGCTGGTCGGGGACGTGGTCGGGCTCGACCTGACCTCGCGCCTGGGCTCGGGGGTGCACTTCTTCTTCTACGACACCATCAAGATCGTGCTGCTGCTCGCGGGCATCATCTTCCTGGTCACGGTGCTGCGCTCCTACATGAGCGTCGAGCGCACCCGGGCGCTGCTCGGCGGCCGGCGTGAGGGGGTCGGCAACGTGCTGGCCGCCGGCCTCGGGGTGGTGACGCCGTTCTGCTCCTGCAGCGCGGTTCCGGCGTTCATCGGGTTCGTCGCCTCCGGCGTACCCCTCGGGGTCACGATGAGCTTCCTGATCGCCAGCCCGCTGGTGAACGAGGTCGCCATCGCGCTGCTGCTCGGCCTGTTCGGACCCGGGCCCACGGCGCTGTACATCGGCTCGGGGCTGCTCATCGCGATCATCGCCGGGCTCGTGATCGGACGGCTCAAGCTGGAGCGCTGGGTCGAACCGTTCGTGTTCGAGACCCGGCTGCGCGGCCAGGTGATCAACTCCAGCGTCGGCCTGACCTTCTCCGACCGGGTCCGGATGGGTGTCGAGGAGGTCGGCTCGATCCTGAAGAAGATCTGGCCCTACCTCCTGGTCGGCATCGGCCTCGGGGCCGTGATCCACGGCTGGGCGCCGGAGAACTTCTTCGCCCGGTACGCCGGCAAGGACAACCCGTTCGCCGTGCTGATCGCCGTCGTGGTCGGGGTGCCGCTCTACTCGAACGCGGCGGGCATCCTCCCGCTGGTCGACGCCCTGCACTCCAAGGGACTGCCGATGGGAACCCTGCTCGCCTTCATGCAGGCCACGGTCGCCCTCTCGCTGCCGGAGATGATCCTGCTGCGCCGGGTCCTCAAGCCCAGGCTCATCGCCACTTTCGCCGCGATCACAGCGGTCGGGATCATCGCCGTCGGCTACCTGTTCAACGCCGTCCTGCCGACCTGACCCGCTCCGTCCCCACAGTCCCCAGAAGTGCCCCATCCGACAGGAGAAACACCATGCAGATCAAGATCCTCGGCTCCGGTTGCGCCAACTGCGTCAACCTGGAGAAGAACACCCGTACGGCCCTCGCCACGCTCGGCAAGGAGGCCGAGATCATCAAGGTGACCGACGTCGGCGAGATCGCCTCGTACGGCATAATGCGCACCCCCGGCCTCGTGGTCGACGAGGAGGTCGTGCTGTCCGGCCGGGTGGCCCGGCCCGCGGAGATCGCCGAGTTGTTGGCCGTGCGCTGATCGACCGACCTGCCGCCGGCACTGCCGGTACACTGCCCCAAGGGGCCATTGGAGGGTTGCCTAAGGTGGGACAAGTGAACTGGTCTGCTGTTGACGCCGCCCTGTTCGACCTCGACGGGGTGCTCACCCCGACCTCGGAGGTCCACATGAGGGCCTGGGCCGAGGTGTTCGACGCCTTCCTGGCCACCCGCGGGCTGGCCGAGCCCTTCACCGACGCCGATTACTTCGCGTACGTCGACGGCAAGCCCCGGTACGACGCGGTCCGCGCGTTCCTGGCCTCCCGTGGGATCGACCTGCCGGAGGGGAGCACGGACGATCCGCCGGGCGCCGGAACGGTCCGCGGCCTCGGCAACCTGAAGAACGACGCCTTCCTCGAGACGCTGCACCGCGACGGCATGGCCGCCTACCCCGGCTCGGTGCGCCTGCTCGACTGGCTCGGTGGCCACGGCGTCGCCGTCGCCGTCGTCTCCTCCTCCCGCAACGCCGCGGCGGTGCTCGAGGCTGCGGGGCTGGCCGACCGGTTCGACGTGGTGGTCGACGGGCAGGTGGCGGCGGCCGAGGACCTGCCCGGCAAGCCCGCCCCGGACACCTACCGCTACGCGGCGCGGCTGCTGCACGTGCCGTACGACCGGGCGGTCGTGCTGGAGGACGCCCTCTCCGGCGTTGCCGCGGGCCGGGCCGGTGGCTTCGCCGCGGTCGTCGGCGTGGACCGCGGCGTCGGTGCCGAGGCCCTGCGCGAGGCGGGCGCCGACAAGGTCGTCGCCGACCTCGCCGACCTGGTTCCGCCCGAATCCGCCGCCCCGCCCGCCGTACGCCACCCCTGAGGAACGTCATGCGATCGCCCCACCACGACGCCCACATCCCACCCCCTCCGGTGGACCCGCTCGACCGCTCCCGGTTCCCGGTCGACGAGTGGCGGCTGGTGGAGACGTTCCCGAGCCGGGACGACCTCGGGCAGATGGAGACCCTCTTCTCGGTCGCGAACGGCTACCTCGGCATGCGCGGCAACCCGGAGGAGGGCCGGGACAGCTTCGCGCACGGCACCTTCGTCAACGGCTTCCACGAGACCTGGCCGATCCGGCACGCGGAGGAGGCGTACGGCTTCGCCCGGGTGGGGCAGACGATCGTCAATGTGCCGGACACCAAGGTGATGAAGCTCTACGTCGACGACGAGCCGATCAACCTCTCCATGGCCGACCTGCAGGCGTACGAGCGCTCCCTCGACTTCCGCGACGGCGTCCTGCGTCGGCACCTCCTGTGGCGGACGCCCTCGGGCAAGACGGTCCGGATCGACACCACCCGGATGGTCTCGATGACCGACCGGCACCTCGCGGTGATGACCATGGACGTCACCATGGAGGACCAGGCGGCGCCGGTGGTGATCTCCTCCCAGATCCTCAACCGGCAGGACGGCGAGGACGAGTACCACGTACGCTCCGCCGCCCAGGGGCTCGACCCGCGCCGGGCCGAGGGCGTGGAACGCCGGGTCCTCGAGCCGCAGATGAACTGGACCAAGGGACTGCGGGCGATGCTCGGCTACCGCACCGTGGAGTCCGGGATGACCCTCACCGTCGGGATCGACCACGTGGTCGAGACCGAGAACGAGTGCGAGCCGCTGATCATGTCCGAGGAGGACGTGGCGAAGGTGATCTTCCGGGCCCAGGCCGAGCCGGGCAAGCCGATCCGGCTGGTCAAGTACGCCTCCTACCACAGCTCCAAGACCGTCCCCGTCCGCGAGTTGATCGACCGGGTGCGCCGGACCCTGGACCGCGCGATGGAGTCCACCCCGGCCCGGTTCATGGAGCAGCAGCGGGACTGGTACGACGAGTTCTGGGTGAACTCCGACGTCGTCGTCGGCGGTGACCCGGCCGTGCAGCAGGCCATCCGCTGGAACCTCTTCTCCCTGGCCCAGGCCTCGGCCCGCTCCCAGACGTACGGGATCCCGGCCAAGGGCGTCTCCGGGACCGGCTACTCGGGGCACTACTTCTGGGACACCGAGATCTACGTCCTGCCGTTCCTGACCTACACGTTCCCGGACGCGGCGCGCAATGCGCTGCGCTTCCGCTACCTGATGCTGGACGCGGCCCGCCGGCGCGCCGAGGTGATGTCCACCCGTGGGGCGCTGTTCCCGTGGCGCACCATCAACGGCGAGGAGGCCTCTGCCTTCTATGCCGCCGGCACCGCGCAGTACCACATCGACGCCGACATCGCGTACGCCCTGAACCGCTACGTCGGAGCCACGGGCGACATCGAGTTCCTGCTCAAGGAGGGCGTCGACGTCCTGGTCGAGACCGCCCGGATGTGGGCCGACCTGGGCTTCTGGACCGACAACGGGTCGGCGACCTTCCACATCCACGCGGTCACCGGTCCGGACGAGTACACCACCGTCGTCAACGACAACCTGTTCACCAACGTGATGGCCCGCTACAACCTGCGCCGCGCGGCGGAGACGGTCGCCACCCTGGCCAGCATCTGGCCGGACTCGTACGACCGGCTCACCCGGCGGCTCGACCTCACCGAGGACGAGGTGGAGGAGTGGCTGCGCTGCGCGGACGCGATGGTGATCCCGTACGACGACCACATCGGGGTGAACCCACAGGACGCGCACTTCCTGGACCGGGAGGTGTGGGACCTGGCCGCGACGCCGCCGGACAACTTCCCGCTGATGCTCTCCTACCACCCGCTGGTGATCTACCGGTTCCAGGTGCTCAAGCAGGCCGACGTGGTGCTGGCGATGTTCCTGCAGGGGGATTACTTCACCTCGGAGCAGAAGCTCGCCAACTTCGAGTACTACGACCCGATCACCACCGGTGACTCCACCCTCTCGTCGGTGGTCCAGTCCATCATCGCGGCCGAGGTCGGCTACCAGGAGCTGGCGCTGCGCTACTTCTACTCCAGCCTCTTCGTCGACCTGGCCGACCGGCACGGCAACACCTCCGACGGGGTGCACGTCGCCTCGGGCGGCGGCGTCTGGATGGCCCTGGTGTACGGCTTCGGGGGGATGCGGGACCACGGGTCCGACCTCACCTTCGACCCCCGGCTACCGGCCGACTGGGAGAGCCTGACGTTCCGCCTGCAGCGGCGCGGCTCGCGCACCCGGGTCCGGCTGACCGCCGACATGATGGAGTTCGCCCTGGAGGAGGGCACGTACGAGGAGTTCAGCGTCCGCGGCGAGGTGTTCGAGATCGACAACGAGCACCCGGTCGTCCGGGTGCCGCTGGCCGACCAGGGCCCGCTCACGCCCGGGCCGGTGCCGCCGCAGGCAGTGATCGGGGTCCGTCGCGACGGCAGCCACATCACCGCGAGCGTGCCCGGCGCCTGGCCCGGGGCGCTCGACTGAACGACGAGCGCTCAACGACGAGGGCGACCGGGACCAGTGGCCCCGATCGCCCTCGCACCCGGCTGGTGGTGGTCAGTAGTACACGACGACCTTGTCGCCGACCTGGACCTGGTTGTAGAGCCAGTTGATCCCGTCCCAGTCCCGGATGTTCACGCAGCCGTGGCTGCAGCCGGCGTAGCCGCGGGACGCGAAGTCGGGCGAGTAGTGCACGGCCTCGCCGCCGTTGTAGAACATCGCCCGGGGCATCCAGGTGTTGTACAGCGTGGAGGTGTGGTTGTAGCTCTTCCAGTAGACCTTGAAGGAACCGTTGTCGGTCGGGGTGGCCGAGCAGCCGAACCGCGCATCCATGGTCTGCACGATCTGGCCGTTGATCATCCAGCGCAGCTTGCGGTCGTTCTTGGAGGCGCACATCGTGCGGCCGGTTAGGCAGCGGGTGTCGACACCGGTGGTCAGGTACCCACCCTCGAACCGCTGGCTGGTCTTGCCGGAAACGCTGTAGGGATCGCCGGCCGGGTAGCCGTAGCTCCCGTTCTCGTAGCCGCGCTGTCTCCACATGGACTGGACCGTGCCGTTCGTCCAGTGTGCCCCCGTGGCGGCCGACCAGTGGATCGAGCCGCCCTGGAAGCTGGTGTAGCAGCCGCCGCGGGCCAGGCCGCAGGTCTCGTCGGTGGTGGGGTAGCCGAGGAAGCCGTTCTCCCAGCGGGTGGCGGCCCACTTGGCCCGTATGGCGTTGGTGGTGAAGTGGGCGCCGGTGGCTTGGGACCAGTGGACGGAGCCGTGCTGGAAGTGCTGGTAGCAGCCGCCGCGGGCCAGGCCGCAGGTCTCGTCGGTGGTGGGGTAGCCGAGGAAGCCGTTCTCCCAGCGGGTGGCGGCCCACTTGGCGCGGATCGCGCCGGTGGTGAAGTGGGCGCCGGTGGCCGGGGACCAGTAGATGGAGCCGCCCTGGAAGTGCTGGTAGCAGCCGCCGTCGACCAGGCCGCACGCGACGGCGGTGGTCGGTGCACCGAGCACACCCTGCGAGAGCGCGTACTTGTCCGCGATCGCCTGCTCACCTGCCGGGAGTGCGAGGGGGGCCGGGGCGGCAGCCGAGGTTGTGGACGCCGAGGTTGCGGACGCCGCGGCCGGAACGGGCGCCGCTGCAGGGGCCTGGGTGGCCGTCATGGTCGGAGTGGCCGTCATGGTCGGAGTGGCCGTGCTGGTCGGAGTGGCCGTGCTGGTCGGAGTGGCCGTGCTGGTCGGAGTGGGCGTCGGGCTAGCGGTCTCGGCCCTCGCGGGACCGGCGCCGAACGGTGCGGTCAACAGCGCTGCCGCGGACAGGGCCGCCAGCCGCAGGGCCCAAGCCCGGCGCCGGGGACGGGTGGTGCGTGACATGTGGATATTTCCCCCTGTTCGCCGTGGATCGGTCCACGGCCCAGAACCTTCGGCTGCAGCCCCCGGTGGTCGTCCGGGACTCAGCTGCGGCACAGCCAACGCTACTCTGTGCCGGGGGCGTGTGAAGGGGTGAAAGGTAACAGTTCGGCCCCCGTCGAGAGCGGCCGCAACCGCCCTTGACAGGGGCCGTACAAGTGGGGCCGGGCTCCGTGGGCGAGCAGGCCCGGAAGGTCAGGCCTTGGCCCGACGAGTGGCCCTGGCCCGCTCGCTGCGGTCCAGTACCGTCTTGCGGATCCGGACGGCGGCCGGCGTCACCTCGAGGCACTCGTCCCCGCGGCAGAACTCCAGGGCCTGCTCCAGGCTCAGCAGGCGCGGCGGGACCAGGCGCTCGAGCTCGTCACCGGTCGCGGAGCGAACGTTGGTGACGTGCTTCTCCTTGGTCGGGTTGACGTCCATGTCGTCGGGGCGGGAGTTCTCGCCGACGACCATGCCCTCGTACACCTCGTCGCCGGGCTTGATGAAGAGGGTGCCCCGCTCCTGCAGGTTGAACAGGGCGTACGAGGAGGTCGTGCCGCTACGGTCGGCGACCATGGACCCGCTGGGCCGCGTACGCAGCTCGCCGACCCACGGCTCGTAGCCCTCGAAGACGTGGTTCATCAGGCCGGTGCCGCGGGTCTCGGTGAGGAACTCGGTCCGGAAGCCGATCAGGCCACGGGAGGGGACGATGTACTCCACCCGCACCCAGCCGGAACCGTGGTTGGTCATGGTGCGCAGCTGGCCCTTGCGGACACCGAGCATCTGGGTGACCGCGCCGACGTAGTCCTCGGGGACGTCGATGGTCAGGAACTCGGTCGGCTCCTGCAGCTTGCCGTTGACCTCGCGGGTGACCACCTCGGGCTTGCCGACGGTCAGTTCGAAGGACTCGCGGCGCATCTGCTCGACCAGGACGGCGAGCTGCAGCTCGCCACGGCCCTGCACCTCCCAGGTGTCGGGACGGTCGGTCGGGTTCACCCGGATCGACACGTTGCCGATCAGCTCGCGGTCCAGCCGGGCCTTCAGTAGGCGGGCGGTGACGTTCTTGCCGGACTTGCCCGACAGCGGCGCGGTGTTGATGCCGATCGTCATCGAGATCGACGGCTCGTCGACGGTGATCAGCGGCAGCGGCTTGGGGTTCTCCGGATCCGACAGGGTCTCACCGATGGTGATGTCCGGGATCCCGGCGATCGCCACGATGTCGCCCGGACCGGCGGAGTCGGCGGGGACGCGGTCCAGGGCCTCGGTCATCAGCAGCTCGGAGAGCTTGACGTTCTCGATCGTCCCGTCATGCTTGCACCAGGCCACGGTCTGGCCCTTGTGCAGCTCGCCGGCCTTGATCCGGCACAGCGCCAGCCGGCCCAGGTAGGGGGACGCGTCCAGGTTGGTCACGTGGGCCTGCAGGGTGGCGCCCTCCTCGTACTGCGGGGCCGGGATGGTCGACATGATCGTCTCGAACAGCGGTTCGAGGTCCTCGTGGTCGGGCATGCCGGCGTCCTCGGGACGGGTCAGCGAGGCGCGGCCGGCCTTCGCCGACGCGTACACCACGGGGAAGTCCAGGACGGCGCCGTCGGAGTCCTCCGGCAGCAGGTCCATGAACAGGTCGTACGTCTCCTCGACGACCTCGGCGATCCGGGCATCGGGGCGGTCGACCTTGTTGACCACGACGATCAGCGGCAGCTTCTTGATCAGCGCCTTGCGCAGCACGAAGCGGGTCTGGGGCAGCGGGCCCTCGGAGGCGTCCACCAGCAGCACGACGCCGTCGACCATCTCCAGCCCGCGCTCGACCTCGCCACCGAAGTCGGCGTGGCCGGGGGTGTCGATGATGTTGATCGTCACGTCCTCGCCGTTGATCACGTGCTTCACGGCCGTGTTCTTCGCGAGGATGGTGATGCCCTTCTCGCGCTCGAGGTCCATGGAGTCCATGACGCGGTTGTTCACGTCCTGACCTTCGCGGAAGGCGCCCGACTGCCACAGCATGGCATCGACGAGGGTGGTCTTGCCGTGGTCGACGTGGGCGACGATGGCGATGTTGCGCAGGTCAGAGCGCTGGGGCATAAGGGGGACTTCCGGTTGTGAGGGGTACGACGGGGCAATCTTAGTTGCCGGGGGCGTGCGCGCGTGAATCCGAACGGCACCCGCCTATCCTCGGGGCATGCCCGATTGGTTCACCGATTCCTTCCGAGCGGAGTACGACCGGCAGCTGGACAGCCTGGGCCGCTTCAACCTGGCCCTCTTCGGCAAGACCGGCGTCGGCAAGTCCACCCTCGTCAACGCGGTCTTCGGCGAGCCCGTGGCGGACACCGGGATCGGCGAGCCGGTCACCAGGGACTCCCACCTCTACCTCGACGACCGCGGCCGGCTGGGGCTGCTCGACACCCGGGGGCTGGAGGTCGGCCGGGACGACAAGCAGTTGTTCAAGGAGCTCGACGCCTACGTCCGGGAGATGCGCAAGGGCCCGCTGGAGGAGCAGGTCCACGTCGTCTGGTACTGCATCCGGGGGATGGACCGACGGTTCGAGCCGTTCGAGGCCGACTTCGTCCGGCACCTCGACTCCCTCGGCCTGCCCGTGGTCGTGGTGCTGACGCAGGTACCCCGCACCCCGGACGGGGTGCTGCACCCCGATGCGGTCACCCTCGCCGAGTACGTCACCGACCTCGGCCTGCCGATCGTCGACGGCCGCCCCTACCCCACCTACGCCCTGGAGGACCCGTTCAGCGGGCAGTCGTCGTACGGCTTGATGGACCTGCTCGGGGCGACCTTTCGCAGCGCACCGGCGGCGGTCCACGCGGCCCTCACTGCGGCGCAGCAGATCGACCATCGGCGCAAGGCTTCGCAGGCGCGGCGCTTCATAGCGGGCACGGCCGCCGGCGCGGCGGGTGTCGCGGCGACGCCCATCCCGTTCTCCGACGCCACCGTCCTGGTTCCGCTCCAGCTCGGCATGATGGCGCGGATCGCGCAGCTCTACCAGGTGCCGGTCGACCGGGCGGCCCTGCTCGCGGTCGCCTCGACCACCCTGGCCACCCAGGCCGGCCGTGCCTCGGTGACCGGGCTGCTCAAGCTGATCCCCGGTGCGGGCACCATCGCCGGCGGGGCGATCGGGGCCGGCATCGCCTCGTCCTTCACGTACGCGATGGGGGAGGCCTGGCTCACCGTGGTGCAGCGGGCCGCCGAGGGCAGGCTGGCCGGGATCGACGGCCTGCTGGACAACGAGAAGGTGCGCGCGGCCTTCCTCGACGAGTTCCTCCGACGGGCCCCCAAACCGTCCCGGGACTGAGCCCACCGGCCAACTGGTCATGACCAGTTGACGGTTCCAGTACCGACTTCGTGTGACATTTCTTACGTGCTGTAGTAGTTCCCCCGAGGGGGCTGTCCGCCCCGTTCTGCGGCGCCCGTTGTGACCTTGGTCCCGAGGTTGCGGATCCCCTTGCCAACCGGGGCCGGGGGCCTCCCTGGGACGATCGTCCGGGTGGCAGGATTGTGCACATGAAGCCGCGAGAGATTGGTATCACCGAACTCGTCCTTCGCGACGCGCACCAGAGCCTGATGGCGACGCGCATGGCCATGGAAGACATGGTCGATGCCTGCGCCGACATCGATGCAGCGGGCTACTGGAGCGTCGAGTGCTGGGGCGGTGCCACGTATGACGCGTGCATCCGCTTCCTCAACGAGGACCCATGGGAGCGTCTGAGGACCTTCCGAGAACTCATGCCGAACAGCCGTCTGCAGATGTTGCTCCGCGGACAGAACCTGCTCGGCTACCGCCACTACGAGGACGGAGTGGTCGAGAAGTTCGTGGAGAAGTCCGCCGAGAACGGGATGGATGTCTTCCGGGTCTTCGACGCACTGAACGACCCCCGCAACCTCGCCCACGCCATGCAGTCGGTCAAGAAGGTCGGCAAGCACGCCCAGGGCACGATCTGCTACACGGTCAGCCCGGTGCACGGCACCGAGGACTACGTCGCGCTGGCCGGACGCCTGCTCGACATGGGTGCCGACTCGATCGCGCTCAAGGACATGGCCGCCCTGCTCAAGCCGCAGCCGGCGTACGACATCGTCCGTGCCATCAAGGAGACGTACGGCGAGGACGTGCAGATCAACGTGCACTGCCACGCCACCACCGGCGTCACCCAGGTCTCGCTGATGAAGGCGATCGAGGCCGGCGCCGACGTCGTCGACACCGCGATCAGTTCGATGTCGCTCGGCCCGGGCCACAACCCGACCGAGTCGGTGATCGAGATGCTCGACGGCACCCCGTACACGACCACCGTCGACCGTACGAAGCTGAAGCCGATCCGCGACCACTTCGCGGCCGTGGCCCCCAAGTACAAGAAGTTCATGTCGGCGGTCACCGGCGTCAAGACCGACATCTTCCAGTCGCAGATCCCCGGCGGGATGCTCTCCAACATGGAGTCCCAGCTGAAGGCCCAGGGTGCCGGCGACCGGATGGACGAGGTGCTGCTGGAGGTGCCCAACGTCCGTCGCGATGCCGGCTACCCGCCGCTGGTCACCCCCTCCTCCCAGATCGTGGGCACGCAGGCCGTGTTCAACGTGCTGATGGGCAAGTACAAGGTGATGACCGGCGAGTTCGCCGACCTGATGCTCGGCTACTACGGCGAGTGCCCCGGCGACCGCGACCCCGAGGTCGTGGAGATGGCCAAGGCGCAGACCAAGAAGGAGCCGATCACCGAGCGGCCGGCCGACCTGCTGGCCCCCGAGTGGGACGGGCTGGTCGAGCAGACCAGCGCCCTGGAGGGTGCCGACACCAGCGAGGAGGACGTCCTTACGATGGCGATGTTCCCCCAGGTCGCGCCGAAGTTCTTCAAGGAGCGCCACGAGGGCCCGCGCAACGTCGGGATGACCGAGGAGCAGGTCGAGGAGGAGCGGCGCAAGGCCGCCGGCCTCGACAAGGCCCTGCACGAACCCATCAAGTACACGGTCACCATCAACGGGCAGTCCCGTTCGGTGTCCGTCGAGCCGGCGTGAGGTGACGACCATGGCAAAGCAGACCCACAGCATGGCTGAACGGCTGGAGAAGCTCGAGGCCCGCCGGGAGGAGGTCTCCCTCGGTGGCGGGAAGGCCCGCCTGGAGAAGCAGCATGAGAAGGGCAAGCTGACCGCGCGCGAGCGCGTCGACGCGCTGCTCGACCCAGGCACCTTCCAGGAGACCGGGATGTTCCGCACCCACCGCACCACCACGTTCGGGATGGACACCGCCAAGGCGCCCGCCGACGGCGTGGTCACCGGTTCGGGTGCCGTCCTCGGCCGGGCCGTCCACGTGGCCAGCCAGGACTTCTCGGTGATGGGCGGCTCGGCCGGCGAGACCCAGTCGCAGAAGGTCGTCGAGATGATGGAGGCCTCGCTCTCCACCGGGACCCCCTTCGTCTTCATCAACGACTCGGGCGGCGCCCGGGTCCAGGAGGGCATCGACTCGCTCTCCGGGTACGGCCGGGTGTTCTACTCCAACGTCAAGCTCTCGGGCGCCGTCCCGCAGATCTCGATCATCGCCGGCCCCTGCGCCGGTGGCGCGGCCTACTCCCCGGCGCTGACCGACTTCATCATCCAGACCCGCAAGGCCCACATGTTCATCACCGGGCCGGGCGTCATCTCGGAGGTCACCGGCGAGAAGGTGACGCAGGACGACCTGGGTGGCGCCGATGCGCACATGACCCGCTCGGGCGTCAACCACTTCGTGGCCAATGACGACCAGGAGGCCATCCTGATCGCCAAGAAGCTGCTCAGCTTCCTGCCGCAGAACAACCTGTCCGACCCGGTGCAGGTGAACCCGGACGACATCGTCGAGCCGAACCCGGTGCTGCGCGACGTGGTGCCGGTCGAGGGCAAGAAGGGCTACGACGTCCGCGAGGTCATCCTGGGCATCGTCGACCACCGCGACTTCCTCGAGGTCCAGGCCGGCTACGCGCAGAACATCGTCGTCGGCTTCGCCCGGATCAACGGCTACTCGATCGGGGTGGTGGCCAACCAGCCCGGCGTGATGTCGGGCGTGCTGGACATCAACTCCTCGGACAAGGCCTCGCAGTTCATCCGCTTCTGCAACGCCTTCAACATCCCGCTGGTCACCCTCGTCGACGTCCCGGGCTTCCTGCCGGGCGTCGCCCAGGAGCACAACGGCATCATCCGCCACGGCGCGAAGATGCTGTATGCCTACTCGGCCGCCACCGTCCCCAAGGTGACGGTGGTGCTGCGCAAGGCGTACGGCGGCGCGTACCTGGCGATGTGCTCCAAGGACCTGGGCGCCGACCGCGTATTCGCGTGGCCGACCGCCGAGATCGCGGTGATGGGTGCCGAGGGTGCGGCCAACATCGTGTTCAAGAAGGAGATCGCCGAGGCCGACGACCCGGTGACCCGCAAGGCCGAACTGGTCGAGGAGTACCGCGAGACCTTCGCCACGCCGTTCATGGCGGCCTCGCGCGGCCTGGTCGACGACATCATCGACCCGGCCGACACCCGACGCGAGGTGGCGATGGCGCTGGAGATCCTCCGCACCAAGCGCCAGCTGCGGCCGGACAAGAAGCACGGCCTCGGGCCGGTCTGATCGGGGACGGGACATGACTGACGAGAACGAGATCGTCCAGCTCAGGCAGCAGGTCGACGCCCTCGGCGAGCGACTCGCCGCGATGGAGGCCCAACTGGCCGAGGTGCAGCGCCTGGCCGACTACTACCGGGAGAGCCAGCAGGTCGACGAGGAGACCATGATGGTCATCTCGGCGGCCGTGGCCGCTGTGCTCGGCCACAAGGCCAAGGTCAAGCAGATCCAGCTGGCCTCCAGCGTCGGCTGGACCCGCGCCGGTCTCACCGAGGTCCAGGACCACTCCAGGGCGCGGCCGGTGCTCCGGCCCAGCCGGATCACGCTGCACTGACGAGACGACAAGGAACAGACATGAAGTTGAAGGTGACTGTCAACGGAACTGCCTACGACGTCGACGTCGAGGTGGAGCAGAGCCGACCCTCCCTGGGGGACATGGGCGTGATCGGCGCCTACACCGGCCCGGCCCCGACCGCGCCCGTGACCACGACCATGCCCGCCGCCAGCGCCAACCAGATCGTGGCGCCGCTGGCCGGCTCGGTCGCCCGGATCATGGTCGAGGTCGGTGACGAGATCAAGGCCGGCCAGGTCCTGGTCCTGCTCGAGGCGATGAAGATGGAGACTGAGATCACCGCGCCGGCCGACGGCACGGTGGGCGGTGTCCTGGTCGAGGTCGGCGAGGCCGTCCAGGGTGGCCAGGCGCTGATCGCGATGGCCTGAGGGCCCGACCGACGAGGGCCTGACGGCCCACGGCACGTACGAGGTCGCCGTTCCCCCACGGGAGCGGCGGCCTCGTGCCGGTGTGGGAGCGGGCCGGCTCAGGCGCCGGTGCGGTGGATCTTGTGCTGGGCCGGCTGGACCCGGGGCCGAACGACCATCCGGTCGATGTTGACGTGCGCCGGCAGGCCCGCGACGAAGCCGATGCAGGAGGCGATGTCCTCGGCCTCCAGCACCCCCTCGACGCCCTGGTAGACGGACTCGGCGCGCTCCTGGTCGCCCTCGAAGCGGACCAGGGAGAAGTCGGTCCTCACCATGCCCGGGACGATCTCGACCACCCGCAGCGGCTGGTCGTACGTCTCCAGGCGCATCGACTGGGCCATCGAGCGCTCGGCCGCCTTGACGCCGCAGTAGCCGGCCCCGCCCTCGTAGCCGCCGTCGGCCGCCACGGAGGTGACGAAGACGACCTGGCCGCGACCACCCTCGGCGGCCAGCAGCGCCGGGACCAGTGCACGGGTGACGCGGGCCGCGCCGAGGACGTTCATCTCGTACATCTTCTGCCAGTTGTCCAGGTCGGCCTCGGCCACCGGGGCCAGGCCCAGGGCGCCGCCGGCGTTGTTGACCAGCAGTTCGAGGCGGGGGCCGACGGCCTCGGCGAGTGCGGCGACGGACGCGTCGTCGGTGACGTCGCAGACCTGGACGTGGCCGCCGATCTCGTCGGCGACCTCCCGGAGGCGGTCCTCGCGCCGGGCGGCACAGATCACCTCGTAGCCCTGGGAGGCGAGAGCGCGAGCGGTCGCGGCCCCGATGCCGCTGCTGGCACCGGTGACGACAGCGATGGGACGGGCGGACAGTGCTTGTTCACTCATGGTCGAAGTATTCAGAGGTGACGGCCGTCACGGAAGGGCAGGGGGTGCAGGGCGGAACGTCACCACAGGCCGGGGGCGGGTCGGACCGGCGATCCGACGAGCACTAGGCTCAGCACATGACTGCCAAGCTCATCCTGTTGCGCCACGGCGAAAGCGAGTGGAACGCCAAGAACCTCTTCACCGGTTGGGTCGACGTCGACATCAACGAGAAGGGTCTGGGAGAGGCCCAGCGCGGTGGCGAACTGCTCGCCGCCGAGGGGCTGCTGCCCGACCTGCTGTTCACCTCGACCCTGAAGCGTGCGATCCACACCGCAGAGGTCGCGCTGCGCACCTGTGACCGCCACTGGATCCCGGTCGAGCGTTCCTGGCGCCTCAACGAGCGCCACTACGGCGCCCTGCAGGGCAAGAACAAGACCGAGATCCGCGACGAGTTCGGTGAGGACCAGTTCATGGTCTGGCGTCGTTCGTACGACACCCCGCCGCCGCTGCTGGACAAGGACGACAAGTGGTCGCAGTACAACGACCCGCAGTACGCCGACCTGCCCAGCGAGATCCGTCCCCAGACCGAGTGCCTCAAGGACGTCGTCCTGCGGATGCTGCCGTACTGGTACGACCGGATCGTCCCGCAGCTGCGCGCCGGCAGGACCGTCCTGGTCACCGCGCACGGCAACTCGCTGCGCGCGCTGGTCAAGCACCTGGACGGCATCTCCGACGACGCCATCTCCGGGCTCAACATCCCGACCGGCATCCCGCTGCTGTACGAGCTGGACGAGGACATGAAGCCCACCGTCACCGGTGGCCGCTACCTGGATCCCGAGGCCGCCAAGGCGTCGATCGAGGCCGTGAAGAACCAGGGCAAGAAGTAGCACCCCGGACCGGCGTTCCGCCGGTGACGGGACAGGGGGGCGCGGGCCGGTCGGCCTGCGCCCCCAGTGTCTCCGTGGGATCGCGTCATTCGGTGCCGGTGGGCTCCTCGCCGGTGGCGATGTAGATCAGCCGCTGCCCGACCTCGACGGCGTGGTCGGCGATCCGCTCGTAGTAGCGCCCGAGCAGGGCGACATCCACGGCGGCCTCGATGCTGTGGTCCCAGCTCCCGTCCACGAGGGCACGGAACTGCTCGCGCCGGAGCTCGTCCACCTCCTCGTCGTCCCGGGCGAGCCGGCCGGCACCCTCGACGTCGGTGGTGCCGAGCACCGTGGCGGCGTCTGCGACCATCGACTCGGCGAGCGTCGCCATCTGCCGGAAGTTGGCATGCAGCGGCTCGGGCACGGCGCACTCGGGGAAGCGCAGCCGGGCGATCTTGGCCACGTGGGCGGCCAGGTCGCCCATCCGGGTCAGCTCGGTGAGCAGCCGGATCGCCGAGAAGACCATCCGTAGCTCACCGGCGACCGGGGCCTGCCGGGCAAGGGTGGAGAAGCTGCGGCGCTCGGTCTCCTCGGCCAGGTCGTCGATCGCCTTGTCGTTGGAGATGACCTGTTCGGCAAGCTGCAGGTCGGCGGTGAGCAGCGCCGTCGTCGCGTCGTGCAGGGCGATCCGGACCAGCTCGAGCATCCGGACGAGGTCCATCACGATCAGGTGCAATTGCTCGCGATACGTTGCGCGCACGGTCCCGGCCTCCTCCTGCTCCTGCGGGCCGAGGGGGTCCGGCGGCCCTGGCGTCGGTTGCGGCGCGACGAGAGGTCGGCGCTGCTGTCGACGGCCCCGGCGCCACCCGGGCACCGCCACGTAGGGTCTGGCGCCCGAATCGGGGCCGAGCTGTTCGTTCCTGGCCACGGGCCCCCCGATCCCTGTGCGCCTGCCCTCGTGGCAAGCAACTATACCCGCGAGTACCCGGACTCCCCGGACCTTCGGCAGGCACCTGGCGGGAGCCGCCCCTCGGGCGATCCCCCGGCACGTTAGCCACCCCTGGTGTTCCGCCGAGGGGTGGCGGTTGAACGTGGCGTGAACGCTGGGTGAATGGGGGTTTGCGGATTCGGGTGCCCCGGCCCCCGGCCGTATGATCGGCGGTGTGAACCCCTCCCTCGACGTCGTGATCGGGGTCGTGGTCGGCTTCTTGCTGGGCGTGCTGTTCATGTGGGTGCGCCAGCGGAGCAGGCAGGCCGAGGAGGAACGCACCCGCGCCCTGGCGGCCGCGCGCGTGACCGTACGGCCGGAGGTGTCCCGGGTGCTCAACCTGCTGCGCTCCGGGGGCGTGGTGGTCGGTCCCCATGACGAGGTGGTCCAGTCCACCGCGCAGGCCCGTACGCTCGGTGTCGTCCGTGGCTCCCGGGTGGTCGTGCCGGAGGTGCTCGCGCTGATCCGTGACGTACGCCAGGACGGGCACCCGCGCAACATGGAGCTCGACCTCAAGCGCGAGGGCTCCACCAGCCTGCACCTGATGGGACGGGTGGCGCCACTGGACGACCGGAGCCTGCTGGTCCTGGTCGAGGACCGGACTGCCGCCCGTCGTGTCGACGAGACCCGTCGGGACTTCGTCGCCAACGTCTCGCACGAACTGAAGACCCCGATCGGGGCGGTCAGCCTGCTCGCCGAGACCCTGGAGGACGCCGCGGACTCCCCGGAGGACGTCCGCCGCTTCGCCCGCCGGCTGCAGATCGAGGGCCGTCGGCTCACCGACCTGGTCCGCCAGATCATCGACCTCAGCCGGCTGCAGTCCGACGACCCGCTGCTGGCGCAGAAGGACGTCTCGATCGACGAGGTGATCCGGATGGCGGTGGACCGCAACCGGGTCGACGCCGACGACCGCGACGTCGTGCTGACCGCCGGCGGCCGCGGTGGCCTGCACGTGATCGGCGACGAGGCCCAGCTCGCCACCGCGGTCTCCAACCTCGTCGAGAACGCCATCATGTACTCCGAGCGGGGGGCCCGGGTCGCGGTCGCCGCCCGTTCGCTGGTCCTCGGCGAGGAGGAGTTCGTCGACATCAGCGTCTCCGACAACGGGATCGGCATCCCGGAGGAGGAGGTGCAGCGGATCTTCGAGCGTTTCTACCGGGTCGACTACGCCCGCAGCCGCGACAATGGCGGCACCGGACTCGGACTGTCCATCGTCAAGCACATCGCCGCCGCCCACGGGGGCTACGTCCACGTGTGGAGCAAGCCGGGCCAGGGCTCGACCTTCACCGTCCGCATTCCCCAGCACTCCACCCGCGAGGCGGCGCCCGAACCGGGCGCCGGCGGGACCACCACGTACGACCCCGTCGCGGACGCCGCGCGCGGGGACCACCCCCAGGAGGTTGCCGGATGACCCGTGTACTCGTGATCGAGGACGAGGAGTCCTACCGGGAAGCATTGTCCTACATGCTGCGCAAGGAGGGCTTCGACGTCGTCGAGGCCGTCGACGGCACCGAAGGGCTCGCGGAGTTCGACCGCGGCGGTGCCGACATCGTGCTGCTGGACCTGATGATGCCCGGGATCTCCGGCACCGAGGTGTGCCGGCAGCTGCGCCTGCAGAGCTCGGTCCCGGTGATCATGGTCACCGCCCGGGACTCGGAGGTGGACAAGGTGGTCGGGCTGGAGCTCGGCGCCGACGACTACGTCACCAAGCCCTTCTCCCAGCGCGAGCTGCTGGCCCGGATCCGCGCGGTGCTGCGCCGCGGCCAGGAGGTCGAGCTGGTCCCGGACGTCGTCGAGGCGGGCGGGGTCCGGATGGACGTGGAGCGCCACGAGGTCGCCGTGAACGGTGAGTCGGTCCGGCTGGCGCTGAAGGAGTTCGAGCTGCTCGAGATGCTGCTGCGCAACGCCGGCCGGGTGATGACCCGGGGGCAGCTGATCGACCGCGTCTGGGGGGCCGACTACGTCGGGGACACCAAGACCCTGGACGTCCACATCAAGCGGTTGCGCGCCAAGATCGAGGAGGACCCGGCCCATCCGGTCCACCTGGTCACCGTCCGCGGCCTGGGCTACAAGTTCGACGGCTGACGGCCGGCCGGCGGTCGGCCGGTGCAGGAACGCTTCACCCCCGGCCGCCGCAGCGACCGGGGGTGAAGACGTTCTGGGTGAGCCGGACCGGTCCGGCTCAGCGTGCCGGGGTGGCGCTCGCCGACGGCGAGGCCGACGCCGAGGCGGAACCGGAGGCGGCGGAGACCGGGGTCATGGTCGCGAAGTCCGGCTTGGTGCCGTCGACGACCGGCACCCGCGAGGTGACGCGGCCGTTCTTGGCGAAGGTCAGGGTCAGCTCGGCGTCGACGCCCGGGGTGAGCTTGGCGCCGGTGACGGTGATGTTCTGGTCCTGGAGCTGGACCGGCTCCTTGACCACGATCGGCAGCGGCTGGGGCAGGCTCACCGTGAGGGCGCCGCCCTGGTCGCCGTTGGGCTTCAGCGCCTTGCCGTTGGCCGACTGCAGGGTGTCGACCTTGGGGTCGGGGGTGCTGGCCTTGCCCACCTGGTACGCGCTGCTGGAGGGGGAGCCGTAGATGACGCCGGAGAGACGGGCCGAGCCGTCCGGGAAGGCGATGATCATCAGGTTGCGCACCTTGACGTAGCCCGTGCCCTGCGCGACGGGGCCACCGTTGGCCAGGTCGAGGTTGATGCCCTCGGCCTGGGTGTACTGCGTCAGGGTGGCGTGCTTGAAGCCCATCTGGCAGCCGGCAAGGCCGACGAGGGACGCGGCGGCGACGATCACGACGGCGGCGCGCTTGGCACGGAACTTCAAGGTGGGCACGATTCAGGACTCCTCATTGGGCCGGTCAGACTCGGCCACAGAATATCCGCAAAGCGGGTCGGTCGGCACATCGTTCACCGTTCTACGGGTCACGATCGGGCATCCGGCCCGCAGCGCCGGTGTCCGGCAGGCGCCCTCACGTGCCGCGGAGACCCCCGCGAAACCGGCCCGTTCCAGGGATGCATGGTAGGATCGAGGTGCGAAAGGGGTCACGTATGACGTTTGCAGTGGGTGAAACGGTGGTCTATCCCAACCATGGGGCGGCCGTCATCGAAGACTTGGAAACACGCAAGATCAAGGGTGAGGACCAGCTGTACCTGGTCCTCCGTATCGTCGGACAGAATGACCTCGTGGTGCGCGTGCCTGCGTGCAACCTCGACCTGGTCGGTGTCCGGGACGTGGTCGACGCCGATGGGCTGGAGAAGGTGTTCAGCGTCCTCCGTGCCCAGCACGCCGAGGAGCCGGCCAACTGGTCGCGCCGCTACAAGGCAAATCTCGAGAAGCTCCACTCCGGCAACGTGATGAAGGTGGCCGAGGTCGTCCGCGACCTGTGGCGTCGCGGCAACGATCGCGGCCTGTCCGCCGGTGAGAAGCGGATGCTCTCGAAGGCCCGCCAGGTGCTCACCTCCGAGCTGGCGCTCGCCGAGAGCTGTGACGAGGCGCGGGCCGAAGAGCTGCTGGACGAGGTTCTCGCGTCCTGAGGTACGTTCGCATGAAATCGTGGGTGTCATGACATCCTCTGCAAGTCCTGAACCGGTCGTCGCCGTTGTGGTGGCGGCCGGTTCTGGCGTTCGTCTGGGGGCCGGGGCCCCCAAGGCACTCCGGGAGATCGGCGGCCGGGCCCTGGTCGCGCATGCGGTCAATGCCCTCGCCGCCGGCGGGGTGACCCGGGTGGTGGTCGTCTCCCGCCTCGAGCTGGCCGATGACTTCGACCGCGCTCTCGCCGACGCGACGATCCCCTGGACCCTCGTCGGCGGGGGAGCCGAGCGGCAGGACTCGGTGGCCAACGGCCTGGCCGAGGTGGCCCGGGTCGAGCCCGGCGCCCGCCACGTGCTGGTGCACGACGCCGCCCGTCCCTTCGTCCCCGCCACCGTCGTGGCGGCAGTGGTCGACGCGCTGCGCGCCGGTGCCCCGGCGGTCATCCCGGTCACCCCGGTGGTCGACACCATCCGGGCGCTCTCCGGGGGGCCGGGTGCCTCCGCCGTGGTGGACCGGTCCGTGCTGCGCGCGGTGCAGACCCCGCAGGGCTTCGACCTGGCCACCCTCGTACGCGCCCACCAGCACGTACGGTCCGAAGGCCTGGCCGTCACCGACGATGCGATGGCCTGCGAGGCGATCGGCGCCGCGGTGACGCTGGTCGAGGGATCCCGGGACGCCCTGAAGGTGACCGATCCCTTCGACCTGGAGATCGCCGAGGCCGTCTGGCAGCGGCGCCGCCACCTGACCGGAGAGACCCGATGACCACGCTGCGCACCGGCATCGGCACCGACGTGCACCGGTTCGCCGAGGGCGTGCCGATGTGGGTGGCCGGGCTGCACTTCCCGGACGAGGCGTACGGGCTGGAGGGCCACTCGGACGGTGACGTGGCCAGCCACGCCGCCTGCGACGCGCTGCTGTCGGCCGCCGGACTGGGCGACCTCGGCTCCAACTACGGCACCTCCGAGCCGCAGTGGGCAGGCGCCGCCGGGGTCGCGTTCCTGGCCGAGACCGCGCGCCGGGTGACCGCCGCCGGCTGGACCATCGGCAACGTCGCGGTCCAGGTCATCGGCGTACGCCCCCGGATGGCGGCGCGGCGGGCCGAGGCCGAGCGGGTGATGTCGGAGGCCCTGGGCGCCCCGGTCAGCGTGTCCGCCACCACCACCGACGGGCTGGGCTTCACCGGTCGCGGGGAGGGGCTGGCGGCGATCGCCACCGCCCTGCTCGTACGGACCGCCGGGCACTGAGCCCTCAGGGTGACGAGAGGGTAAATTGAGGCACGACTGTGCCGTCAACTCGTCCGAGGAGAACCCAGTGTCAGACATGACTGCAGCTGCCGACCGCGCGTACCGGGAGGCGCTCTCCGTCATCGAGTCCGTCGAACCGCGGATCGCCGCGGCGACCCGGCAGGAGCTCACCGACCAGCGAGGATCGCTGAAGCTGATCGCCTCCGAGAACTACGCCTCCCTGCCGGTGCTGCTGACGATGGGCACCTGGTTCTCCGACAAGTACGCCGAGGGCACGGTGGGGCACCGCTTCTACGCCGGTTGCCAGAACGTCGACACCGTGGAGTCCGTCGCCGCCGAGCACGCCCGCGAGTTGTTCGGCGCCGAGTACGCGTACGTCCAGCCGCACTCCGGCATCGACGCCAACCTGGTCGCCTACTGGGCGATCCTGGCCCACAAGGTCGAGCGCCCCGGCCTGGCCGAGAAGGGCGTCAAGAACGTCAACGACCTGTCCGAGGAGGACTGGGAGACGCTGCGCCACCGCTTCGGTGAGCAGCGGCTGATGGGCATGAGCCTGGACGCCGGCGGCCACCTGACCCACGGCTTCCGCCCCAACATCTCCGGCAAGATGTTCCACCAGCGCTCGTACGGGACCGATCCGACGAGCGGGCTGATCGACTACGACGCGCTGCTGGCCCAGGCCCGCGAGTTCAAGCCGCTGATCCTGGTCGCCGGCTACTCCGCCTACCCGCGCCGGGTGAACTTCGCCAAGATGCGCGAGATCGCCGACGAGGTCGGTGCCGTGCTGATGGTCGACATGGCGCACTTCGCCGGTCTGGTCGCCGGCAAGGTGTTCACGGGCGAGGAGGACCCGGTGCCGTACGCCGACGTCGTCACCACCACCACGCACAAGTCGTTGCGCGGCCCGCGCGGTGGCCTGGTGCTGGCCAAGGAGGAGTACGCCCCCGAGGTCGATCGCGGCTGCCCGATGGTGCTCGGCGGCCCGCTGTCGCACATGATGGCGGCCAAGGCCGTCGCGCTCGCCGAGGCCCGCACCCCCGCCTTCCAGCAGTACGCGCAGAACGTCGCGGACAACGCCAAGGCGCTGGCCGAGGGCCTGCAGAAGCGCGGCGTGAAGCTGGTCACCGGTGGCACCGACAACCACATCGTGCTCGCCGACATCGCCGCCTCGTTCGGCCTGACCGGTCGCCAGGCCGAGTCCGCGCTGGTCGACTCCGGGGTGGTCACCAACCGCAACTCGGTCCCGGCCGACCCGAACGGCGCCTGGTACACCTCCGGCATCCGGCTGGGCACCCCGGCGCTGACCTCGCGCGGCTTCGGTGCCGACGAGTTCGACCGTACGGCCGAGCTGATCGTGGAGGTGCTGTCGAACACCACGGCGGCCGACGCGCCGAAGGGTGGTGCCTCGAAGGCCAAGTACGTGATCGCCGACGGCATCGCCGACCGCGTGCAGGCCGAGGCCGAGGAGCTGCTCGGGAAGTTCCCGTTGTACCCGGGCCTGGAGCTCTGATCGGTGCGGCCTGACGGCCGCTGAGACGTCGTAGGAGAGCCCGGTGACCTTCCCCCCGAAGGTCACCGGGCTCTCGCGTGGGCAAGGGCTCCGGAGCGCGCGCATGCCGTATGACCATGGTCGGGGACGGATGCGAACCTTCACCAGTACCACGGTTCGCAGATATCCTCGTACGCACGTACGAGGCGTATCCGGCCGCAACGGAAACGGTGGAGGAGCAGGCACATGGCGGAGGACAACGGGAACGGACGGAGCCGTGCCCTGGCGGCGGCCATGGACCTGCTGGCGCAGGCGGAGCTGACCGACGTCACCACGTTCATCGGTATGAAGCAGGTCGCGCGGGCGGTCCCGGTGAGCCCCGGCACGATGACCTACTACTTCGGCTCGCGTGAGGTACTCGTCCGGGAAGTGCTCCAGCACGTCCTCGAGCGGTTCGGCACGGAGTGGTCGTACGACGGTGTCGACCGGGCGATGGCGGACCTGGCCCGGGGCGAGGGCGACCTCGCCGGCGTCGCACGATCGCTGGCCCAGCAGGTGGCGCGCCTGGCTCCCGGACCCGATTCGCCCGAGGCCGACGACGGGCAGCGCAGGCTGTTCGCCTCCTTCGGCGTGGCCGAGGCACTGCTGGCCGCCGTGGCGCCGAACGATCCCGTTGCCGCCCAGACCGTCGCCGCCCTCGCGGCACACCAGCGGGAACGGTACGCGGCGCTCACCCAGACCCTGATGGACATCACCGGCCGGGCGTGGCGGCCGGGTGCGGATCCGGACCAGCTCGTCATCGCCACGCAGGCGCTGGTCGAGGGCTTCCTTCGCGTTCGACGGTTCGATCCGGGATCGGCGCCGGTCGCCGTCTTCGCCGACACCCTGCTCCGCCTGTACCTCTCGCTCACCGCGAACGCCGATGACCTGGATGCCGACGCCGTGGATGCCCTGCACGCACGGTTCAGCAAGGAGCCACTGGGGGTCGACCAGAAGGAGTCACTGGCCCGGGCGACAGCGGCCGTCCAGCGCATCTATGCCCGGCACGGGTGGAACGGCCTGACGATCCCGGCCGTGGCCGCCGAACTCGGCGTCGACCGCATCGCGATGGTTCGGATCTTCACCGACCGCCGCGGGCTCGCTGCCGCGGTGTGGGCCCACCGACTGCCCGCCCTCCGTCGGGTGGCCCGGTCGCTCGGCGGGACCGCCCCCGTCGAGGAGGTCGTCCAGATCTTCCTGGAGGAGCTGGTCGAGCTGGCGAGGAGGGACGTGCCCCTGACCGCGGCCCTGCTGGAGGGAGTGTTCAGCGCCACGCTCGAGCGCGCGACGGAGACCTCGACCGAGACCGAGGAAGCGAGCCAGACCGAGGCAGTGCCCGCGCCGGAATCGCTGAACCCGAAGGAGCTGGTGCCGCTGCCCGCCATCCTGGCCCCGCTGCTCGAGGAGCGCGCCGAACAGCTCGCGCTCGACGCCATCCCCGGCGGCCTGTCCGCGTTCGATGCCGCCGCCCTGCTCTGCAACGCCACGCTTCAGCTGTCCTTCACCCGCCCGCAGTGGAATGAGAGCGGGTGGTCGAGGTCATCATGGCGACGACCTTCTGCGGGATGCGGAGGGGGTAGGCAGGAGGTCGTCGGAGCCGGCAGGCCGCGGTGGCCCTCCCCCCAGAGGGCCACCGCGGCGGTTCTGTGGCGGGCTGCTCAGGAGGCGAACAGCACCGATTCGTGGGTGAAGTCCGGGGAGAACTCGACGACGATGTCGGAGGCGTCGGCGACGGAGAAGGCGACCTTGTAGGTGGTCTCGCGGCCGGCGAGGATCTTGGTGCTGGGGCTGCCCTCCATGGCCTTGGCCGAGTCGAAGATCTGGGAAGCCTCGGTGTTGCCCGACTGGGCGGTGATCGAGGCCATGACCGGGTCGAACGGGGCGCTCGTCCCGTTGACGATGGTGATCTGGAAGGAGACCGCCTTCTGGCCGGCGACCGGGCCGAATGCGCTGCTGCTGGGGGTGTATGCCTTGGGAGCGGAGACGGTGACGGAGAGCCCGTCCTCCCAGGTGTAGGCCTTGCCGAACTCGGACGTCCCGTCGGCGGCAGGCTTCTGGGTGGCCGGCGCCTCGCTGGTGGAGGTGGACAGCCCGGCATCGGCGACCTGGGTGGCCGTCGCGGTGGGGCGGTTGTCCCCGGCCGGTGCGCTCTCGACCGGCGTGGCGGCCTGGGTGGTGCAGCCGGTCAGGGCGGCGACGGTGGTGAGGGTGACCAGCAGGCTGGTCCCGGCGAGGCGGATGCGGTTCATTGGGGGCTCCTTGGTCGGGGTGACTGGGTGATCCCATGGTGGAACCCAGAGCCGGAACGCAGACACATTTGGGCTGATAACAGGGGTTATCAGTGATCGACGTCCAATGTGACCCGTTCTGCCCTAGGGTGAGGCCGTACGACCCGGTTGCTCGCGCGAGGAGGTGGAGGGGTGACGCTACGCATGACCCTGCAGGACATCGCCGAGCTCGCCCACGTCCAGCGGCCCGTCGTCAGCATGTGGCGCAAGCGGGGCACCCCCGCCATTGCTTTCCCCGGCGCCCGGCGCGATCCCGACGGCCAGGAGCGCTTCGCGGTCGACGACGTGGTTGCCTACCTGGAGGCCACCGGGCGAGGCAACAACCCCGAGGTGCGCGCGGATGCCGCGGCGTACGCGATGTGGTCGGGAACCGCGGCCGAGCGGGAGGCCACCGCGCAGGCACTGAGTGCCCTGCTCACCCTGCGCAAGCTGGTCGGCCATCCGCTGCAGGACCTCGATGCGGAGGAGATCCTCGACCTGGCGGACGAGGCCGACCCGGACGACGACTTCCTGCTGGCCGAGCTCGAGTCGAGGACCGACCTGGTGCGGGACGCCGCGACCGCCGAGGCTCTGGTGGAGGCTGCCTGGGACGTGGAGCGGGCCCACGCGCGGGTCCTTGACGAGCGGTTCCGCGCCGCGTGGCGCCCGCTCGCCGACTCTGCCGTGAGCCCCTCGGCCCGGGCGCTGGTCCGGGCACTCATCGGTGCGCTCGCCCGCGACCTGGGCGAGGACTGCCCGGTGACGGACCCCACCGGCTGCGGTGCGGACCTGCTGCTGGAGGCGGTCGAGGGGGGAGACCATCCGGTGCTGCTGCGTAGCGGCGAGGGTGACGTCGCCCGCCTGACCCAGCGGCTGCTGGCCCTGGCCGGTCGTCGGTACGGGCTGGTCCGGCCCGGAGAGGCCTGGGCAGGCCTCGAACCCGTCGTCCACCTGCTCACCCTGCCCGCGGCCGACGACCTCGACGCCGCGCCCGACCGCCTGTGGGACCTCGTCGACGAACTCGACCTCCAGCTCGCCCCCGGCCAGCGAGGCCTCGTGCTGGCGCCGGCCGCCCTGCTGACCGATCCGCTGCCCGAGCCGCAGGAGGTACGCCGCGACCAGCTGCTGCGCTCCGGACGCGTCCGGGTGGCGGTGCGCCTGCCCGCCGGGCTGCGGACCAGCCGGCCGCGCGAGCACCTGGCGTTCTGGGTCCTCGCCGATCCGGACACCGACACCCTGGCCGAGCGGCGGACGGGGATCGCCGACCTGGCCGAGCTGGCGCTGGATGCCCCGACCGTGTCTGGCCTGGTGGACGACGTGCTCGCCTGCCTGCACGGCATCGAAGCGGCCCGGCGCCGGTCCTGGGCGCACCTGGCCTGGCTGCCGACCGCCGACCTCGTCGCCCGGCGAGGCTCACTGGTCGCCGGCGTACGCCACAGCACCGTGGTGCCGCGCGGGGTGGCCGACCGGGTGCTGGAGGTGCGTACGGCGCTGGAGGCGGCCGGCCTGGCCGGTCGAGTCAGCGTCGAAGCCGCTCCCGACGAGGCGCGGACGCGTGGCGTCACCCTAGGCGCGGCCCTCGACCGCGGACACCTGCGCCACCTTCCCGGCCAGCGCCTCGAGCTGGCCGACCTGCCGGCCGGTCAACTGGCGGTGGCCGTCCCGGACCAGGCGCGGGGAGGCTGGCAGGTGTACCGCCTCGACCGGTTGACCCTCGCGCTCGGCCGCGACCTGCGGCAGACCGAGCCGGGCGACATCGTGGCGACCGTACGACCCGCCCCCGATGCCTGGGTCGACGAGCAGGGCGGCACGGTCGTGGTGATGCCCGGCTTCATCCTGCGCCCCCGGGCCGGCGGCCCGCTGGGCGCCCACGCGGTCGCCGAGACGATCCGCTCCCAGGACGCCGGTCGTACGCGCTGGCGCGACTGGGTGGTGCCCCAGCCACCAGCCGACCAGCGGGCCGTACTGGAGTCAGTGCTCACCGCTATGAATGAGGAACGCGACGCCCTGCGGCGACGCCTGGCCGGTCTCGACCGTGCGGCCCGGCTGCTCACCGAGACCATCGGCACCGGGCACGCCCGGTTCGTCACCCCCGCACCTGATCTTCCCCCGACCCCGAACGAAGGAGCCTGATATGGCGGCACAACCGCTCATTCCCGTCACACCATCGACGATGAAGGAACTGAAGGACACCCTCTGGAAGGCCGCCGACAAGCTGCGCGGGTCCATGGATGCCAGCCAGTACAAGGACGTCATCCTCGGCCTGGTGTTCCTGAAGTACGTCTCCGACGCCTTCGTCGAGCGCCAGCAGAACATCCGCGCCGAACTCGAGGCCGACGGCGGCTACACCGAGGACGACATCGAGGCCACCCTGGAGGACCGCGACGAGTACACCGGATCCCAGGTGTTCTGGGTGCCCGAGCAGGCCCGCTGGCAGTACCTCGCCGACCGCGCCAAGGGCACCGAGTCCGCCACCATCGGCGAACTGGTCAACGAGGCCATGAAGCTGATCATGGACGACAACCCGGGCCTGTCCGGCACCCTGCCGCGGACCTACAACCGGGAGGGCGTCGACCAGCGCCGCCTCGGTGAGCTGGTCGACCTGTTCAACGGCGCCCAGTTCAGCGGCCAGGGCGCGCACCGGGCCCGGGACCTGCTGGGCGAGGTGTACGAGTACTTCTTGGAGAAATTCGCCCGCGCCGAGGGCAAGCGGGGTGGTGAGTTCTACACCCCGGCCAGCGTGGTGCGGGTACTGGTCGAGGTGCTGGAGCCGAAGAGCGGACGGGTCTACGACCCGTGCTGCGGATCGGGCGGCATGTTCGTCCAGGCTGAGAAGTTCCTCGAGGCGCACGGCCGGGAGGGCTCGGACCTGTCGGTCTACGGCCAGGAGCTGAACGAGCGGACCTGGCGGATGGCCAAGATGAACCTGGCGATCCACGGCATCAACGGCAACCTCGGACCGCGCTGGGGCGACACCTTCGCCCGCGACCTGCACCCGGACCTGCGCGCCGACTACGTGATGGCCAACCCGCCCTTCAACATCAAGGACTGGGCCCGTCGCGAGGACGACGCCCGCTGGCGCTTCGGTGTGCCGCCGGTGAACAACGCGAACTACGCGTGGATGCAACACATCATCTCCAAGCTCGCCCCCGGCGGCAGTGCTGGTGTGGTGATGGCGAACGGCTCGATGTCGTCGAACTCCGGCGGTGAGGGCGACATCCGCGCCCAGCTGGTCGAAGGCGATCTGGTGAGCTGCATGGTCGCGCTGCCCATGCAGCTGTTCCGCTCCACTCCCATTCCGGCATGCCTCTGGTTCTTCGCCATGGACAAGGGCGCAGGCGCCCGTGGGAGTGCGGACCGGCGCGGTGAGGTTCTTTTCATCGATGCGCGGAACCTTGGTCACATGATCGATCGGGCTGAGCGAGCATTGAGCGACGAGGACATCGCCAAGATTGCCGGCACCTATCATGCGTGGCGCGGATCCGCATCAGCAGAGAGGATGGCGTACGAGGACGACCCAGGCTTCTGCAGGTCCGCGACTCTGGCTGAGATCAAGGCCGCCGGATACGAGCTGACGCCGGGTCGGTACGTCGGGAGTGCAGCGGAAGCGGAAGACGGGGAGCCACTTGAGGAGAAGATAGAGCGGCTGACCAACGAACTGTTGGAGCACTTCGAGGAATCCGTCCGCTTAGAACGGGTGGTGCGGGAGCAGTTGGGGAGGATCAAGTGATCTGGCCCATGATGACGCTTGGTGATGTCACGGTCAACTTCGACGTGCGCCGACGACCAGTCAAGAGCGCTGATCGGGTGGCTGGAGAGTTTCCCTATTACGGGGCTTCAGGGGTCGTTGATCATGTGGACGACTACCTATTTGATGGTCGGTACCTGCTAGTCGCTGAAGATGGCGAGAACTTGCGGAGTCGGAGCCTTCCTATCGCCTTTCTTGCTGAAGGAAAATTCTGGGTCAATAATCATGCTCACGTGCTGCAAGGCAATGCCTTGGCAAGGACGGAATATGTATGCTATGTGCTATCGATGGTCAATTTTGGCCAATATATTACTGGATCCACTCAGCCGAAGTTGACGCAGAGATCGCTGCATTCCATTCTCATACCTGTTCCGCCGGTTCGTGAGCAGGTGGCCATTATGGATGTCCTGGGTGCCCTGGATGACAAGATTTCGACGAATCGTGCGGTTGTGGCATCGGCGTGCGCTATGGTTCAGGCGATCTGCCGCACCTCTGCGACGGATGAGGTCGAGTTGGGTGAAGTCGCGCGTTTAATGAAGGCCTCCGTCAAGCCGGCATCCCTTGCTTCTGTTGCGCATTTCAGTCTTCCTGTTTTTGATGGGAATGGTCTTCCTGAGGTGGTGCAAGGTAAATCAATTCTAAGCAATAAGCAGCTCTTGTCTCGCCCGTGTGTGCTTCTTTCAAAGTTGAATCCGCGTATCCCTAGGGTTTGGGATGTTCCGGTGCTCCCGGAGCAACCCGCCTTGGCGTCCACCGAATTCTTGATGCTGGAGCCCAAATCGATTCCGACCGGAGTCTTGTGGGGATTGTTGATTCAGCCCGAGGTTCAGCGTGAACTTGAGGGCTTGGCTCGCGGGACCACTGGATCGCATCAACGGGTGAAGCCTGAAGACGCCATGAGGTTGTCGGTGCCGGATCCAGCTGCGCTTGGCGATCAGGCCATCAGTCTGGTCGATGCTCTGAGCCAGCGGATCTGGCAGGCGAAGCTCGAGTCCCGCACCCTCGCCGCCCTCCGGGACACCCTCCTCCCCGCGCTCATGTCCGGCCGCCTGTCCGTACGTGACGCCGAAGCCGCAGTCTCGGAGGTCGTGTGATGCCCGGCTTCAGCGAAGCCGACTGGGAGCTGATGGCACTGGAGGTCCTCGGCGACCTCGGCTGGGCGCACCTCTCCGGTGCAGACATTGCCCCGGGGAAGGGGGAGCGTACGACCTGGGACGACCCGGTCATCCCCTCGCGGGTCGTCGCGGCTGTCCAGCACCTGAACCCGCAGGTCCCGCAGACGTACCTCAAGCAGGCGGTCACCGAGATCCTCACCCCGCGCTCCCAGGATGCGATCGCGGAGAACAAGCGCCTGCACGAGTACATGGTGAACGGCTACCGCGGCGTCACCTGGACCGACCACGAGGGCGTCGACCAGAACCCGACGATCCGGCTGATCGATCCGCAGCCGGACCGCAACGAGTGGCTGGCCGTCAACCAGGTCACCCTGCGCAACCGGGACCGTACGCGTCGCCTGGACGTCGTGCTCTACTGCAACGGCCTGCCGGTCGCGATCATGGAACTCAAGAACGCGGGCTCGCCCGCCGCTGACCTCCCGATGGCGCACGCCCAGCTCGGGACGTACGTCACCGAGTTCCCGATGGCCTTTCGGGCCTGCGTGATGACGGTGATCAGCGACGGGATCTCGGCCTCGTACGGCACCCCGTTCACCCCGCTGAACCACTACTCGCCGTGGAACGTCGACGACGAGGGCCACCCGGTCCCGCTGGGGGAGGCCGTTCCCGACACCGAGCACGCCACCGCGCTGGAGATCGCGCTCGACGGCCTGTTCAACCTCGAGCGGTTCACCCAGCTGATGCGGCTCTACACCGCGTTCGCCGAGGGGGAGCACGGGCTGAGCAAGCGGATCGCCAAGCCGCACCAGTACTTCGCGGTCGCCAAGGCCATCGGCACCACGATCCAGGCGGTGCGCACCAACGGCAAGGCCGGCGTCGTCTGGCACACCCAGGGCTCGGGCAAGTCGCTGGAGATGGAGCTGTACGCCAACCAGGTCGCCCGGCACCCGCAGCTGCTCAACCCGACCATCGTGGTGATCACCGACCGGACCGAGCTCGACGGGCAGTTGTACGACGGGTTCGCCGCGAGCACGCTGCTGCCGGAGAAGCCGGTCCAGGTCCGCAAGCGCTCCGAGCTGCGTACGGAGCTGTCGGGGCGTACGAGTGGCGGGATCTACTTCACCACGCTGCAGAAGTTCGGTCGCTCGGCCCAAGAGCGCCAGAGCGGCGCCGACCACCCTCTGCTCTCCGATCGCCGCAACATCATCATCATCGTGGACGAGGCGCACCGCAGCCACTACGACGACCTCGACGGCTACGCCCGGCACCTGCACGACGCGGTGCCGAACGCGACCTTCATCGCGTTCACCGGCACCCCGGTCAGCAAGGTCGACCACGACACCCGCGAGGTCTTCGGCGACTACATCGACATCTACGACCTGACCCGTGCCGTCGCCGACGGCGCTATCGTCCCGGTCTACTTCGAACCACGGCTGGTCAAGGTCGGTCTGGCCGAAGGCGTCAGCCAGGAGCAGGTGGATGCGGCCGCCGACGAGGCCACTGCGGGCCTGGACGACGTCGAGCGCGAACGGATCGAGCAATCCGTCGCGGTCATCAACGCCGTCTACGGCGCCCCGGACCGGCTCGCCAAGCTGGCCGCCGACATCGTCGAGCACTGGGAGACCCGCAGCTCCCGGATGCGACCGTTCATCGACGGCCCGGGCAAGGCGATGATCGTGGCCGGCACCCGGCAGATCTGCGCCGACCTGTACGCGCAGATCGTGGCACTGCGCCCGGACTGGCACGACGAGGCGGTCGACAAGGGCCGGATCAAGGTCGTCTATTCCGGTTCGGCCTCCGATCAGCCGCCGGTCAGCGACCATGTCCGCCGCGAATCGCAGAACAAGGTGATCAAGGCCCGGCTCCGCGACCCCGACGACGAGCTCGAGTTGGTCATCGTCAAGGACATGATGCTGACCGGCTACGACTCCCCCCCGCTGCACACCCTCTACCTGGACCGGCCGCTCAAGGGCGCCCTGCTGATGCAGACCCTGGCCCGGATCAACCGCACCTTCCGCGGCAAGGAGGACGGGCTGCTGGTGGCGTACGCCCCGCTGGCCGACAACCTCGCGGCCGCGCTGGCGGAATACACCGCCGAGGACCAGAACACCAGACCGGTCGGCCGTGACGTGTCCGAAGCCGTCGAACTGGCGCGTGCCCTGGTCGGGCAGCTGAACGTCCTGACGTCCGGGTACGACTGGCGGGCGGCGATGCCCGGGCCGAAGGGCTGGATCGTCGCGGCGACCGGCCTGACCGCGTGGCTGCGTTCGCCCCAGACCCCGGGCAACCAGGTGCCGGCGGGGGAGTCGACGCTGGCCGAGCGCTACCGGCTGCTGGCCGGCCAGCTCAGCCGCGCCTGGGCGCTGGCATCGGGCTCGGACACCTTGGCGGACATCAAGGTCGACGTCCAGTTCTACGAGGAAGTCCGGATCTGGATGGCGAAGTTCGACGCCGCTGAGCGCGCCGCGAGCGGTCGGCCGGTGCCGGAGGAGGTCGCCCGCCTCCTGCGCCAGATCGTCGACGAGTCGACCGAAGGTGGGGAGGTCGTCGACATCTACCAGGCCGCGCAGATCAGCCGGCCGAACTTCGACCACCTCTCGCCGCAGCTGCTGGCGCAGGCGAAGGCGTCGTCCCGGTCGCAGCTGGCGATCGAGGCCCTGCGCAACTCGATCCTCGCCGAGGCGGAACGGGTCACCGGGCACAACCTGGTCCGGCAGCGGAACTTCAGCGAACGCCTCACCTCGCTGATGACCCGCTACACCAACTCCCAGCTGACTGCGGCCGAGGTGCTGCAGGAGCTGTACGAGATGAGCAAGGACATCGCCGCCGAGAGCCGACGCGGCGAGCAGTTCCATCCGCCACTGGGCGCCAACGAGCTGTCGCTGTACGACGCCGTCGCCGACAACCAGTCGGCCATGGACGTCCTCGGTCAAGACGTACTCGCCGAGATCGCCCGCGAGTTGGTCCGCATCATGCGCAAGGACACCCGTACGGACTGGACCGTACGAGACGACGTCCGGGCGGCGCTGCGGGCCAAGATCAAGCGGTTGCTGCGGTCGCGGAAGTACCCACCGGACAAGTCGGAGGAGGCGGTCCGGTTGGTGATCGAGCAGATGGAGGTGCTGGCACCGGGGTACGCCGGGCAGTCGGGAGATGTGTCCGACTGATTTTGCACACTGAATGTGTCATCCACGGGTAGATGTTCAGCCCTGGATGAGCGGCAACAGCAGACCCCGATCGTCGGGGTTGGCCAACGGTCGGGGTCCATTACAACTTTGGCGGGTTGTTCGGACACCGTACAGCACTCGGCAGCGAGGCACCCATGAGGGTGAACGCTGCGGAACACGGGTGTGTTGGCCGCCGTCTGGGTGCCGAAGCCCCGAGGAGGGGCAGAGTATGTCGAAGCAACCACAGAACCACGGCCAGCAGTGGTCGGCCCCGGATGACCGGCGCCTAGCGCAACTGGCCGATCAGAACACCCCGACAGGGCTGATCGGCTGGCAGCTGGGCCGCACCGAGGCTGCCGTCCGGTCGCATGCGTCGGACCTCGGCATCAGTCTGGCGCCGACCAACCGGTCGCCGTACGGCAAGGGGAGGTGATCGCCATGAGCGAATCAGAGCGTGAGTATGGCCCGAATCATGGTGCCAACGTCAAAGTCACCTGCCCCAGCGGTCATCAGCACGAACTCTGCGTACGGGTGCGGCGGCGGGTCCATCCCGATCTACGCTGCTCCTTGAGCGACGGGGGAGGAGTAGCCCTCGGCGGCTCAAGCTGCCTCCCTGGTGATCTGGTTTCCCGGGTGGAGCACGAGCTGAGCAACAACCACCAGGAATCCATCCGCCGCGGCTGGGTGAGCATTCGCCTGTAGCCGCTCGTTGGCGGTCACATCTGCACAATGAGGGCCCGTCCCGGCTTGACCTGGGGCGGGCCTTCAGGGCTATCTGCGGTTCGTCCACGACACCACCCCACGGCACCCCCACGTCGCGGCTGAGGCCAGGGCCAGCGACGAGTCATCTACGACCCAGGGCAAACGGCGGAGGTGGACCTCGTTACCGCGGGTTGTCGTCAGGCAAGGCACTGGTAACATTTGTGCACGTATCTTGGCACATAGGGGTGAAGTCATGATTACGACCAATGGACGCATCTACCAGACATCGGACCTGTCGGGACGCGGCCGCAAGGAGTTCATCGAGGCGGCCCAGCGGGGCCCGACCACTCTGCGTACCCCCGAGGGGGAGTCGCTGGTGATGCTCCCCGCGGCAGACCTGGAGCACCTGGCCGGCATGCGGGACCATGCGCTGAACTTCCTCATGCTGGACAATGCCATGTCGCGTCCGCGCGAACAGCGCCGAGCTGCCGACTTCGGTGGGTGGGCGTTCGTGGCGTCCTTGGACGAGGGGCAACTGACCGAGTTCCACTCAGAGGTCAATGACGCTCTGATCCGGGCTGGCAGTGGTCAAGCCATCTCCTTGGTCGACGACCTCCTGGATGAGTGGCGTGCCACAGCCTCTCTGATGGCTGATCCCGTCAGCAGGGGCATCCTCGAGGAATCGATGGACATCGAGGAGTGGACCGAGGTCGGTCCCGATGACTGGGCGACCGCTCAAGGAGCCTGAGCGGTCGTGTCACCTCGCGCGTACAGTCCGTACGAACCTGCGCCGCGCCCGGGTGGCCGTCCGGAGGACCCACCAGAATGGCGAGTTTTGGTCCACCGGAAGTTCGCCGCCCTCTGGGCCGAGTTGCCTGATCGAGTCGGGCTCCAGAATGCTACGCGTGCCTGGGACTACCTGGCCCACACGCCGAACAAGCCTCCCCGGATCGGTCAGTGCACCAAGCTCAAGGGCACGGACAAGTTCGCCAAAGACGGTTGGTCCGCCGTCTACCACTACGAGGTGAGTGGCGCCGGGCGCATCGACTTCCAGTACAACGCGGCGTTCACCGGGGGTGGGCATGGAGATGCCCATCCGGTGGTCCGGATCATCCGGCTGGATCTGGACAGTCACTGAGGGCATCTGCCCGCATCGGGGCACTAGTGCCGGCGGCGCCGCCGCGCTGCCCGCTGGGCTGCCCGTGGCCGTCGGCGGCCCCGTCCTAGGCTCTTTCGCCGGGCCAGTGCCGCCGACGAGGCCGATGGTGCCGGAGCATCGCCCGGTGACGTGCGGGGGATCGTGTTCAGGACCTTGATCGCCTCATGCTCGATGGTGGAGGGAGCTGCCGAGGCCACCGCGGTCCGGGTGCCCCAGTTGTCGACGTCGTACCACCGGCCGTAGGGCGAGCGCCACAGCCACTGGCCGGGTTGGACCTGCCGGCACCGCCAGCCCGCATGCGTCTTGGCTCGGTGCGCGGACCGGCCGAGCGGCCCCAGGTTCTCCACCCGGGTCTCGCCGCCCTCCGCGTACGGCTTGGTGTGGTCCAGGTCCGAGTGCCGGGCCCGGCGGGTTCCCCAGGGGAACACCTCGTACGGGTTGGCCAGCGTCACCTGCTCGCGCATCCGCTCCGGGATCTCGTACGCGTCCACCGGCTCGGAGGTGCGGTGGTCGATCACGCAGGTCACTCGTACGTTCGAATCCGCCAGCAGCTCGCGCAGGGCCTGGACCGGGACCGCGCCCTCGCCCTCCAGCCGGGCGACACCGTCCGCGCCCAGACGCTCGGCATTGAGGTGCAGGTAGAGCCGGACCGGCGGCTTGAGCCGGTCCGCCGAGGCGTTGTCCCCGGCCAGCAGGGCGGCCGCCCGCTCCGGGGTGGCGAGGATGCCCAGGGCCCGCGCGCGGCGGGCGTCCAGGCTGTCCGTGTCGCCGTTCTGGCCGAGCCGGTGGGCCAGCCGGGAGATGGTGGCGTCCAGCTGCAGCGCCTCGGGCGTGCCGAGCCGGGCCACGAACGTACGCACCCCGGCATGACCGCGCTCGTCGCGGGCCACTCGCGCGAACCGGCCGGTCCGCGCCCGCTGCTCGGCCTCGGCCGCCCGGTCGGGGTCGGCGTTGACGATCTCGCCCTCCACCAGCGCCTCGAGCCGCGGCCAGGAGACCGTGCCCAAGGCGGGTGCGACGTTGCGGTCGACCTGCAGGGCCCGCGTCCGGTCCAGACCGGCCCAGCGCACCGCCTGGGCGACCTTCCGCGCCTGCCAGACCGGCACGCGGCCCGCCATCACCGCCTGCCACAGCCGCGGATGGCGCCAGCTCGCCGACAGGGCGTCGGCGACCATGCCACGGGCGGACTGGTGCGTCGTGCGCAGCAGGGCGGCGAGCTCCAGCACCAGGAACTCCGGCACGGTCGGGCAGCCGTCGCCACCGAGGTCGACCAGCTGCTCGCCGCCCTCCAGGTGCTCCTGCGCCGGCGGCGGGGCGATCGAGGCGAGGTGGCCGATCAGCGCGAACTGCCGCGCCTCGGTGGCGGCCCGCAGCGTACGCAGGGCGTCCATCTCGTCCAGTGCCCCCTGTACCGATCCGGGCAGCACCCGGTCGGGGTCGAGGGCGATGGGCATCACCACGTCGGCGACAGTGGTCTCGGCCTCGTCGATCGGGCCGGTGTCGAGTTCTGGCGCGTCGAGCCGCGGCGTGGTGTCGGAGCCCGCCGCCAGGTGGGCGCCGGTCTCGAGATAGGGCTCGAGATAGGGGTCGTCATAGGGGTCGTCGGGGTCGGGTTCGGGGGCGTCGAAGAGTGTCCCGCTCATGTCAAAGAGCCTAGGAATGGCCTCTGACATTTTTTCGGACACCCGAACGATTGCTCACCGATGTGCGGGCGCCGCTGGGTGGCCGCCGCGGGATGCGCGCCCGCCGCGGGCGGCTCGGCAAGGGGTCGCGACTCAGCTCGTGGTCACCTGCCTGTGCTTCTCGACGTACGCGTCGAAGTCCCACGCCGGCCGGTCCGCGCTGCCCTCGAGGAACTGTGTCGCAGCCTTCCGCCCGTTCTGGTAGAGCATCTCCCGGTCCTCAGGGCCCAGGTCGAACTGGGTCGTACGGACCTTGCCGGTGTCGACGAAGATGGTCCGGTCGATAGCGTCGGAGGCGTCGATGTGCTGGCCGTCGTAGAAGCCCATCATCGTGCGCAGCATCGCCCGCGCCAGCCCCACCGGGCCCTTGATCGTGTTCTTGATCCCCAGGCCCGCCTGCGGCTTGCCCGACAGCTTGACCCCGATCGTGGGCCACCGCGGGGCGACCCCCATCGGCGCGTCGAACACGCTGATCGGATAGTTCGACAGCATTCCGCCGTCAACCAGCCAGGTGACCGTGCCGTCGTCCTGGGTCCACTTCACCGGTCGGTAGAAGAACGGGATCGACATCGACACCCGCACCGAGTCGACGATCCGCTGGCTCCCCGGGTCACGGCCGTAGTCCCCGAAGTCCCACGGGAAGTAGCGCAGCCGGTTGTTGGTGAGGTCGGAGCCGGTCACCATCAGGCGGAAGCGCCGCGACTCGGCCACCACCTTGTCCGGATCGGGATCCTCGTACGGCAGGTCGGCGAAGGTGCCCTTCCAGCCGGGGCCGCCATAGGTGCGAAGCTGTTCGTCCAGCCATTGCTTCAGGTAGTCGCCGTGGTAGATGCCGTTGTGGACCCACAGGTCGATGGCCTTGCCGGTCAGGATGTTGCTGAACCTGCCGCCATCCATGAACTTGCGGTAGTCGGTGTTGCGCAGGATCTCGACCATGGTCGAGGTCGGGATCCCGGCGGCGACCAGCGCCCCCGCGATGGCTCCGGCGGACGACCCGGCGACCCGCCGGAAGACGTAGCCGTGTTCCTCGAGCACTTCGAGAGCGCCCACCAGAGCGATGCCCTTGACCCCGCCACCCTCGAGCACCAGGTCCGTCGAGCGGGCAGGAAGCTGTGATCCCCCGTGATCAGCCATGTGATCAGGGTGGCACCGCCGCGGATGAGTGGTCAATCCCTGCCGGCGAGGCCTGCCGCGAGGCCCGCGGCGGGACCTCAGTACGGTCTCAGTACGCCGCGGCGCGGGAAGGGCTCGTCAGTCCTCGAGCTCCGAGAGCTCCTCGTAGGCCGCCCGCAGCACCTCGTTCATGAAGGGGCTGGCCCCGGCGAGAATGATCCGGTCCTGGTCCTTGCGGCGATTCCTGGTCATGGCTGTCTTCCTTCGCGTACGACGGTGGTGGTATCACGGGCGACGCCGTTGTGCTCGACGCGGCGAGTTTACGTACGTCTCAAAACTAAAGCAACCCTTACTGGACCGCTCGGCATCCCGATGCACGGCACCCAGGGTCCGCTACGAGGCATCCGCCAGGGCGTTGGTGCCGTTGAAGACGTCGTCCTTGATGATCCGGGCGACCTTGTCGGGCTCCTCGAAGATCGGGCTGTGCGCGGACTCGGTGAAGAGGTAGAAGCCCTTCACGGGGGCGTCGAGCTGCCTGAGGTACTGCTCCGACATATCGTGGTTGACGGTGTAGTCGTACGCCCCCGAGAAGAAGTACGTGGGCACCTCCAGCGCTGTGACAGTCGTACGGGCCACCCTGCCGGGGCTCATCACCAGCAGCACGCCTCCGCACAGCAGGGCGGTCGCGGTGATGGCCCCGAGAAGGATCCCGAGAGAGCTGGTGATCCGCTTCCCGGGGCCGGCCACGACCTACTGCTTCCGGGCCCTGCTGATCTCGTACAGGGCGATGCTCGTCGCCACGCCGGCGTTGAGCGACTCGACCTCGCTGGCGATCGGGATCGAGGCCAGCACGTCGCAGTGCTCGCGTACCAGTCGTCCCAGGCCCTCGCCCTCCGAACCGACCACGAGCAGCACCGGGCCGGCGGCGTCGGGCACGTCGGCGATGTCGGTGTCACCCTCGCCGGCCAGCCCGATGACCAGGAAGCCGGCCTTCGCGTAGTCCTGCAGGACCCGGTTCAGGTTGGTCGCCCGGGCCACCGGGATGCGTGCCGCGGCGCCGGACGAGGACTTCCAGGCGGCGGCGGTCATCCCGGCCGAGCGACGCTCCGGGATCACCACGCCCTGGGCGCCGAAGGCGGCCGCGGAGCGGATGATCGCGCCGAGGTTGCGCGGGTCGGTGACCTGGTCCAGGGCGACGATCAGCGGAGCGCCCGGAGACTGCAGCACCTTGTCCATCAGCTCGTTCGGGTGCGCGTACTCGTACTCGGGCAGCTTGATCGCCAGCCCCTGGTGCACGGCGCCGTCGGTCAGGCGGTCGAGCTCGTTCTTGGTGGTCTGCAGCATCGGGATCGACTGCTCGGCGCAGGTCTTGAAGACCTCGCGCACACGGTCGTCCCGGTCGATGCCCTCGGCGATGTAGACGGCCACCACCGGGATGCCGACGCGCAGCGCCTCGAGCACCGAGTTGCGGCCGGCGACCCAGTCGGCGCCGCCGCGGGGCTGCTGCTGCGTACGCTGCTGCGGGCGGGACGAGTCGCGGGCCACGGCGGCCTGCTTGCTCTTGTAGGCGCGGTGGTAGGTGCGGTCCTCGGCCTTGGGGGTCGGGCCCTTGCCCTCCAGGCCACGACGGACCCGGCCGCCCGAACCGGCGGTGTTGCCCTTGCCCTTGTGACGGACGGCGCCGCGTCGCTGGGAATTACCTGGCATCAGTGCTTCACGCTCCACTTCGGGCCCTGGGGGGTGTCCTCGACCTGGACGCCCAGTGCGGCCAGCGAGTCACGGATGCCGTCGGCAGCCGCGTAGTCCTTGCGCGCCCGGGCCTCCTGACGCTGGTCCAACAGGGCCTTCACCAGGCCGTCGACGACCGGGGTGAGATCGGCGCCGCCTCCGGCGTACGCCGCCCAGATCGGATCGGCCGGGTCGAGACCCAGCACGCCGAGCATGGCCCGCACTGCAGCGTACGCCTTCCGGACCGCATCGGCGTCACCGGCGTCCAGCGCCTGGTTGCCCTGCTTGATCGTGGTGTAGATCGTGGCGACGGCCGTGGGGGTGCCCAGGTCGTCGTCCATCGCGGCCACGAAGGCCTCCGGCAGCGGGTCGGCGGGGGCCGTGTCGCCGACCAGGTCGTGGGCCCGGTCCAGGAAGGAGTCGATCCGCGCCAGCGAGGCGGTCGCCTCGGCCAGCGAGGTGTCGGAGAACTCGATCGCCGAGCGGTAGTGCGGCGCCAGCAGGTAGAAGCGGACCGCGCGCGGCGGGTACTGCTGGGTCACCTCGGTGACCAGCGCCCCGTTGCCGAGCGACTTCGACATCTTCTCCCCGGCGGCGGTCACCCAGGCGTTGTGCATCCAGAAGTTCGCGAACGGGCGGCCGGCCGCGGCCGACTGGGCCAGCTCGTTCTCGTGGTGCGGGAAGCGCAGGTCCAGGCCGCCGCCGTGGATGTCGAACGCGTCGCCCAGGTACTTGCCGGCCATCGCCGAGCACTCCAGGTGCCAGCCGGGCCGGCCACGGCCCCACGGCGTCTGCCAGGACGCGGTCTCCGGCTCGGAGTCGTCGGTGCGGCCCTTCCAGAGGGCGAAGTCGTGCGGGTCGCGCTTGCCGCGCGGGTCGGAGTCCTCGGCCGGCTCCATGTCGGAGACCCGCTGGCCGGACAGCATCCCGTAGTCGGGCCAGGACTGGACGTCGAAGTAGACGTCGCCCGAGCCGTCCTCGGCCGCGTACGCGTGGCCGCGCTCGATCAGCAGCTGGACCAGTTCGACCATCTCGGGGATGTGGCCGGTCGCCCGCGGCTCGTACGTGGGCGGCAGGCAACCGAGGGCCTGGTAGGCGCGGTGCAGCTCCAGCTCGAAGTGGTAGGCCAGCGCGTACCACTCGATGCCCTGCTCGGCGGACTTGCGCAGGATCTTGTCGTCGATGTCGGTGACGTTCGCGACGATCTTCACGTCGTAGCCGGAGGCGGTCAGCCAGCGGCGCAGGACGTCGAAGACCACCTCCTTGCGGATGTGGCCCAGGTGCGGGGCCGACTGGACGGTCAGGCCGCAGTGGTAGATCGAGACCCGGCCGGGGACCAGCGGGACGAACTCCCGGGTCCGGTGCGTCATCGAGTCATAGAGGTGGAGCGTCACGGGGGACAGCCTACCGAGAATCGGCGATCACTGGTCCGGGGTGGAGCGGCGGACGGCGCGGGCGCGGATCGCCGACATGTCCAGGTACTCCTGCGGGAGGTCCTCCTCCTCGCCGGTCTCCCAGCCGTCATCGAAGTTCGGGACGTCGTCGAGGTCGTCGGCGTCCGGCTCGGCGCTGATGCTGGCCAGGTAGTCGCGCTGCTGGCCCGGCTCCGGGGGGCGGACGACCGAGAGCTCCTCGTCCGGGAGCTTGCTGAGGATGTCGCGGACGTAGCCCTGGGTCGCCTCCAGCAACGGGATCTCGTGCCCGGCGGCCTCCGACCGGTACCACCGGTAGTCGAGCATCTCGTGGTAGACCTGCGCCGGCTCCAGCTTGGAGGCGTACTCGCGCGGGACCAGGTGCAGCACCGGCTCGAAGCACTCGGTCAGCCACTGGTGCGCGACGACCGACTCGTCCAGGTTCTGCTGGCCGGTGCGGGCCCGGTAGGAGTCGAGGTCGTTGAGCAGCCGGCGGGCCTGGTTCTCCTCGGTGTCCAGGCCGGTCAGGCGCATCAGCCGGCGGGAGTGGTGCCCGGCGTCGACCACCTTCGGCTGGATCCGGATCGTCGATCCGTCGATGTCGGTGGTGATGTCCAGCTCGGCGACGTCGAAGCCGAGCGCGTTGAGGCGGCGGACGCGGCCCTCGATCCGGTGCATCTGGCTGCCGTCGAACTCCTCGACACCGGTCAGCTCGTGCCACAGCTCGCGGTAGCGGGTGACGATCGTCTCGACCAGTTCCTGGGGGTCCAACGCGGAGTCCAGCATCCCGCCGGCCTCCAGGTCCAGGAACTCGCCGAACAGGTTGATCCGGGCCATCTCCAGGTCGTGCTCGCGCTGGCCCCGCGACAGCTGGTCGTGGAACTCGCCGGTCTCGGCATCGACCAGGTGGGCGGCGAAGTCGGAGGCGTCGCGGCGGAACAGCGTGTTGGACAGCGACACGTCGCCCCACAGGAACCCGATCAGGTGCAGCCGGGCCAGCAGCACCACCATGGCGTCCAGCAGCCGGGTGACGGTGTCGGACCGTACGCCCTTGGAGAAGAGCGTCCGGTAGGGCAGGGAGAACTGCAGGTGCTTGGTGATCAGGATCGGGTCCAGCGGCTCCCCGTCCGCCGAGATCCGCTTGGTCACCACGCCCATCGGCTCCACCGCGGGGGTGTTCAGCCGCATCAGGTCGTGCAGCAGCCGGTACTCGTGCATCGCCAGGTGCTCGACGACCTCCTTGGCGGCGTACACCTCGTGGCCGACCCGGATGAAGCGCACCACGTGGCGGGAGATGCCCCGTGGCAGCGCGACCAGGTGCTCCGCCGGCCACTCGGCCAACGGAGTTCCCCACGGCAGCGGGAGCAGCCGGGCGTCAGGGTGCGCTGAGAGAAAGCGAGGCACGGTTACCAGTGTCTCAGGGTGCGCAAGGGGGCTCGACCAGTGCCCCGGAAAAGTGACCGGGGCCACGCGATCTGTTCTGGTCCATGGCACGTCTCCGGTCAGGAGATCCGCAGGCCGCTGCGGTTGTCGAAGACGTGGACGTCGGACGGGGCGACCACCAGCCGGAGCCGGTCGCCGCGCTGTGGGGTCCGGCGGGCGGCGATCCGGGCCACCAGCTGCCCGGACTCCTGCCGGGAGCTGAGGATGCCCGCCGCGGGCGTGCCGTACAGGTAGGAGTCGGAGCCGAGCTCCTCGACCACGGCCACCGTCATCGCGATGCCGCGGTCGTCCTCGGCCAGGGTGAGCAGCTCGGGCCGTACGCCGAGGGTCACGCCGGCGACCGGGTCGGCCCGGTCGAGCACCTCGCGGGGGACCGGTACGACCCAGTCGCCCAGCTGGACGCCGCCCTCGACGGTCGGCCCGGTCAGCAGGTTCATCGACGGCGATCCGATGAAGCTCGCCACGAAGAGGTTGTGGGGGGTGTCGTACAGCGCGATCGGACTGTCGACCTGCTGCAGCACGCCGTCCTCGAGCACGGCCACGCGGTCGCCCAGCGTCATCGCCTCGATCTGGTCGTGGGTGACGTAGACGGTGGTGATCCCCAGCCGGGTCTGCAGCGAGGCGATCTGCGTACGCGTCGAGACGCGCAGCTTCGCGTCCAGGTTGGAGAGCGGCTCGTCCATCAGGAAGACCTCGGGCTCGCGCACGATCGCGCGGCCCATCGCGACCCGCTGGCGCTGGCCACCGGAGAGGGCCTTCGGCTTGCGGTCCAGGTAGTCCTCCAGGCCGAGCAGCTTGGCGGCCTCCAGGACGCGGGCGTTGCGCTCCTCGGTGGGGACGTTCTGCATCTTCAGGGCGAAGCCCATGTTGTCCGCGACGGTCATGTGCGGGTAGAGCGCGTAGTTCTGGAAGACCATCGCGATCTCGCGGTCCTTGGGCGGCAGGTGGGTGACGTCCTGGTCACCGATCCAGACCGAGCCGGAGGTGACCTCCTCCAGGCCGGCCAGCATCCGCAGTGCGGTGGACTTCCCGGATCCGGAGGGGCCCACGAGGACCATGAACTCGCCGTCGGCGATCTCGAGGTTCAGTTCGGAGACGGCAGCATGATCGCTGCCCGGGTAGACACGGGTGGCGTCCCGGTAGGAGACGGAGGCCATGGTGGTTCCTTTCCACGGGCGGCACGTGCCCGACGATCCGAATGGAATGAGCTGCCAGTATCGCAACCCGGGGGTGCGGCCCCGCCATCGGTGTCGGTTGTTGTTCTCAGGAACCCTCAGGCCAGCACGACCGGGGAGACGTGGTCGTCGACGGGCAGCTCGTCGACCTCGGCCCGGACCAGGTACCTGCGCAGCGACAGGCCCGCCCCGTAGCTGGACAGGAACGCGGTGTCGGCCGCGTCCCGGCCGGTGGCGATCCGCACCATGGCCTGGCGGGGGGCCAGGTCGGTGGGGTCCAGCACCAGCCAGCGCCCGTCCACCCAGACCTCCGCGACCGCGTGGAACTCCATCGGGTCCAGCCCCGGGGCCCAGACGCCGACGAACCGGGCCGGCATGTTGCGGGCCCGCAGCATCGTCACCACCAGGTGCGCATAGTCCCGGCAGACCCCCTTGTGCGTACGCAGCACGTCGACGGTGGAGTCCGAGGGGCCGGTCGAGCCGGCGACGTAGTCCAGGGTCCGGCGGACCCAGCCGCAGACCGCGTCGGCCAGGTCGAGGCCGGACAGGCCGGCGAAGTTCTCCCGGGCGAGCGCGCCGAACCGGTCGCTCTCGCAGTAGCGGCTGGGACGCAGGTACGTCGGCAGGTCGACCGGCTCGCCCGGGGCGGCCGGGGCCCGGCCCTCGATCACGGCGTCGTACGCGAGGGTGAAGTCCACCGGCCGCTCGGTCGGGGCGTCCGGGCCGAACCGGTGCAGCCGGGTGCCGTGCGGCCCGGCGATCTCGCAGACCTCGACCCGGTGGCCGTCGATGGTGGCGAGCAGGGACTCCTGGCCGGGCGCGTACGTCGCGGCGGCGGCGAGGATGCCGTAGACGGTGGCCGGCCCGGAGATGGTGCCGGAGAGGGTCGTGTGGAGGGTGCGCCGCATGCGGATGTTCTACTCGTGCCGGAGGGTGCTTGTCGACTCGGGCGGCGTGCCGGGGCGCCCCGTATGATCTGCGCATCCCCTTGGAAGGACCCGCATGACCCCGACCCCCGATGACCCGCACGGAGCCGACGCGGTCCCGGAGGAGGAGCGGCCCTGGTGGGACGACCCGTCGCTGCCCTGGGCGCACGAGCCGACCCGCAAGGACATCGTCTGCTGGACGGGGATCGCCGTCGTGGGCGTGTACTCGCTGCTGATGCTGCCGCTGCGCCCGATCCTGCTCGGGTACACCCCGTACGTGCTGGCCGGCATCTCCGGGTCCCGTACGGCCGTGGTGATGATCGGCGCGCTGGCCGCCACCGGCGACCACCTGTGGTGGCTCGGCTGGCTGCTGGCCACCGTCAGCGTGGTGAAGTTCGACTGGGTCTACTTCTGGGCCGGCAAGCTGTGGGGCCGCGGGCTGATCGAGGTGATGACCGGGGACTCCGAACGGGCCCGGCGGCGCAACGAGCGGGCCGAGCGGTTCGCGCTGCGCTGGTCGGTGCCGGCGGTGGTGCTGACGTACCTGCCCGTCCCGCTGCCCGGCCCGATCATCTACGCCACCGTGGGGGCGGCCGGGATGTCCTGGCGCCGGTTCCTGGTGGTCGACGTCCTGGCCGCCGGCTTCCTGCAGGCGCTCTACCTCTACCTGGGCTACCGGATCGGCGAGCCGGCCGTCCACCTGGTGACGCAGTACGCGAAGTACAGCATCTGGCTGTCGCTGGTCATCCTGGTCGTGATGGTCGTCGGCATGCTGTGGAACAACAGGCGCCGCGCCGCCGCGAGGTCCGACGCGGCCTGACGACCGATCAGGAGCCCAGCTCGTCCAGGGCCAGCCGGAAGATGTCGTAGGCGTGCTGGTCCCGCAGCACGAAGGTCACCTCGGCGACCTGGGTCGGCGTGGTCGACGTGGTGGTGATGGCCACCCGGGCCGCCTCGAGCAGCGGCCAGCCGTACGCCCCGGCCGAGATCGCCGGGAAGGCGATCGTGGTGACGGCCAGCTCGTCGGCCACCCGCAGGCACTCGCGGTAGGCGGACATCAGGATGGCCGTACGGTCCTCGGTCGGGGACCAGATCGGGCCGACGGTGTGGATCACCCACTGGGCCGCCAGTTTACCCGCGGTCGTGGCGACGGCGTGGCCCGGCATCAGGCCCTCGCGCAGGCTGGTCTCGCGCAACCGCTGGCAGGCGGCCAGGATCTCCGGACCGCCAGCGCGGTGGATCGCCCCGTCCACCCCGCCACCGCCCAGCAGGCTCGGGTTGGCGGCGTTGACGATGGCGTCGACCCGCTGGGCGACGATGTCCCCCAGGACCAGGCTGACCGCTGCGTGGTTGGTCACCTCAGCCCTCCTGGCCCGAGTCCCAGAAGTTCGTCTGGTAGTTCAGCACGTCCCCCGGATCGAAGAGGTCGTCCACGCCCTCGGTCGCGGCGATCTCCTCGCGGCTGGGGGAGCTGGGGCGGGTGGAGACCGCATTGACCTCCAGCAGCGGGCGCAGGCCCGCCGTGGTGGTCAGCTGGCCCAGCCCCATGTAGTTCAGGATCGCCATCGCGTAGCCGAGGTCGCCCGGCGGCACCGGCGTGGCACCGGCCAGCTCGGCGAACTGCTGCGCGGTGTCCTCGACGGCCCCCTGGTCCAGCAGTTCGAAGTCGTGGCGGGTGAGCACCGTGACCACGTCGCCGAGCGCGACCTCGGAGACGTCGTCGCCGGAGACGGTGGTGGGCTGCCGGTCGGCCGGCGCGCTCGTGGCGCTCGGCTGGTGGAGCTCGGGCCCGACCTCGGCGTCCTGGTCCTGGTCCTGGATGAAGTCGAAGCCACGGCCGGCGTACGCGACCTGGGCGTCCTGGAAGTCGAGCAGTGCCCCCTCCAGGCGGATGTTCGCATCCTCCAGGTCCCGCGGGTCGGAGTGCCGGTCCAGCGCCTCGAGGCGCTCGAGGTGGATCAGGACGGACTCGGCGAACTGGCGACCGCGACGGACGAGTTCCTGGTACGCGTCGGGGGACCACGCGGCAGAGGCTCCCGAGTCGGCAGCGGAGGGAATGGGGACCATGTCACTAAGGTAATCGCCCCGGGCCCCCTGCGGCGCCGGGGACCGCCGGTCCGCACGGAGTGGAGCTCCCACAGGGAGTCGAACCCTGATCTGCTCTTTACAAGAGAGCTGTTCTGGCCGTTGAACTACGGGAGCACAGGGCCCCATTGTGCCGTGGGGCCGGGCCGATGTCGAAAATTCCCTGTCGGGGACCCGGCTCAGACGCCGGGTGCCGCGATGAACGCCGTCCCGGTGCCGTCGATCGTGGCCCGCTCGTGGGCGGCGAACAGGATCGCCCCTCCCTGCGGCAGGTCGACCGGACCCTGGTCGGTGTCGATCCGCAGGCTGCCCTCGACGGCCAGCACGATCCGGGCCCTGCCGGTCGCGGGCAGCTCGACCGGGCCGGTCAGCCCGTCGGTCCGCCAGACACCGAACTCGGGGGCCGGGGTGTCGTAGTGCCACAGGCCGGGGGCGACCTCCTCGTGGCGGACCAGCAGTGGCTCGTGCGGGCGGAAGTCCACCACGGAGGCGAGTGCGTCGACGTCGACGTGCTTGGCGGTCAGCCCGCCGCGTACGACGTTGTCGGAGGTCGCCATCACCTCGATCCCGGTGCCGTGCAGGTACGCGTGCAGCAGGCCGGCGGGCACGTACAGGGCCTCGAAGCGCTGCAGGGTGGTGCGGTTCATCAGCAGTGCGACCAGGATCCCGGGGTCGCCGGGGCACTGCTCGGCCAGCTGCACGGCCGTCCGGGCGAACAGTCCCAGCGGGCCGGCCGCGTCCACGTACGTCCCGGCCACCGCGACCACCGCGTCGACCAGGCCGCCGTGGGGCAGGTGCAGGAAGGACACGCAGACCGACCGGATCGCCTCGGCGGCGTCCTCGGGCCGGTGCAGCGGGGCGACCATCGTCGTCACCTCGACCAGGTCCAGTTGTTCGAACAGCGCGAAGGACTCCCCGGGCGCGCGGAACCCGTACAGCGCCTCGAACGGGCCCAGCGCGCAGAGCAGTTCGGGCTTGGGCCAGTTGTCCCGGTAGGTCCGCATCGGGTGGTCGCGAGGGATGCCCGCGGCGTCCTCCTCGGCGAAGCCCGCCTCGGCCTGGGCCCGGGAGGGGTGCGCCTGCAGCGAGAGCTGGCGCTCGGCGGCGAGGATCTTCATCAGGAACGGCAGCCGGCCGCCGAACCTCTCCCGGCACTCGGCACCGAGCAGTTCTGGCCGGTCGGCGATCAGCGCGTCGAGGGCCAGGCCGTCCGCCCGGGAGGGTGCCAGTGGGTGCGCCCCGAGCCAGTACTCCGCCTGCGGGGAACCGTTGGCCGCCGTCCCCAGGATCTGCGGAATGGCGGTGGGGGAGCCCCACGCGTAGTCCTTGACGACTCCTGTCAGGTGCTTCACGGTCTCCCCGGGGCTGGTGCGGACGCAGGCTGCGGCGCGCGCGCAGTTCCCGACGAGTGTAGACGCGCGCGGCGCCCGGGGCGTATTCGCGCACCGGCCGGCGGACCGCGACGGCGCCTAGACTGGCTCCATGACAGCTTCCCCCGCCGACTCCTCCGGGCGGCCCGTCGCGCCCTCCACCGGGGCCCTCGGCGAGCGCGGGACCCACCTGCTCGACTTCGAGCGCGCCTGGTGGAAGTACGCCGGCAGCAAGGACGAGGGCATCCGCGAGCAGTTCGGGATGTCCACCACCCGCTACTACCAGGCCCTCAACGCCCTCCTCGACGACCCCGCCGCGATGGCGTACGACGCCCTGCTGGTCAAGCGGCTGCGCCGGGAGCGCGACCGCCGCCAGCGGGAGCGCTCCGCCCGTCGGCTGCAGGGTCGCTGACGCCCGGTCCGGGACGGTAGCCGCCCGAGACCAGTCCGGCCCGGACCTCGAAGACGTTGGCGTACGCCAGGTGCCCGGTCCGCAGCCAGGACCAGGCCGTCGCCGCAACGTACGCGGGCAGGAACGGCAGCCCGAGGGCGCACCACTGCCGGCTGTGCCGCTCCTCGTGGGCCAGCAGGTCGGGGCGGGACCGCGCCAGGTCGGCGAAGCGTCCGGGTGTCAGCACCACCGAGCCGACGGTGAACGCCCCGGCCCGCGGGAAGCCGGGCCGGTAGCCCTCGGCCAGCCACAGCCCGCGGGGGCCGCGGACCGTGCGGGCACCGCCCAGCGCGGCCACGCCCAGCCCGAACGGCGTCGACAGGTTCAGCCAGTTCACCGCGGTGCGCAGCCGGGTGGCGGGGGTGTGGCCGCCGGGTTGCAGCGAGGCCAGTCGGCGCGATGGGTGCATGCCGCCAGTGTGGCACCGATGGTTCCGCGTGCGACGGGGTCGCCCGGATGTTTGCACTCCCTTGGGGTGAGTGCTAACAATTGCTTTAGCACTCTCGTTGGACGAGTGCTACGTACGTGGGACTGGTGAGGCCCTAACCGGCCGTCCGTCGCGGGCATCGGTCGCATGCGCACCCAGACACTACAGACAAGCAACGGGGCTGCGTGCCTCGGTTTGCGGGAGGACTCCCGAACAACATGGCAAAGCTGATTCAATTTGATGTCGAGGCGCGTCGAGGTCTCGAGCGTGGCATGAACACGCTGGCCGACGCCGTCAAGGTGACCCTCGGCCCGAAGGGCCGCAACGTCGTGCTGGAGAAGAAGTGGGGCGCCCCCACGATCACCAACGACGGCGTGTCCATCGCCAAGGAGATCGAGCTGGAGGAGCCTTTCGAGAAGATCGGCGCCGAGCTCGTCAAGGAGGTCGCCAAGAAGACCGACGACGTCGCGGGTGACGGCACCACCACCGCAACCGTGCTGGCCCAGGCGATCGTCCGCGAGGGCCTGAAGAACGTGACCGCCGGCGCCAACCCGATGAGCCTGAAGAAGGGCATCGAGAAGGCCGTCGCCGCTATCAACGAGCAGCTGCTCGCCATGGCGACCGACGTGGAGACCAAGGAGCAGATCGCTGCCACCGCCTCCATCTCGGCCGCTGACCCGCTGGTCGGCGAGATCATCGCCGAGGCGATGGACAAGGTCGGCAAGGAAGGTGTCATCACCGTCGACGAGTCCAACACCTTCGGCCTGGAGCTCGAGCTCACCGAGGGCATGCGCTTCGACAAGGGCTACATCTCGCCCTACTTCGTGACCAACACCGAGCGCATGGAGACGGTCCTCGACAACCCGTACATCCTGCTGGTGAACTCGAAGATCTCCAACCTCAAGGAGCTCCTCCCGGTCCTGGAGAAGGTCATGCAGGGCGGCAAGCCGCTCGTCGTGATCGCCGAGGACGTCGACGGCGAGGCGCTGGCCGGCCTGATCGTCAACAAGATCCGTGGCACCTTCCAGTCCGTCGCCGTCAAGGCCCCGGGCTTCGGTGACCGCCGCAAGGCCATGCTGGCCGACATCGCCATCCTCACCGGTGGCCAGGTCATCTCCGAGGAGGTCGGGCTCAAGCTCGACCAGGCCGACGTCACCCTGATGGGCCAGGCCCGCCAGGTCGTCGTGACCAAGGACGAGACCACGATCATCGAGGGTGCCGGCGAGACCGACGCCATCGAGGGCCGGGTCAACCAGATCCGTGCGGAGATCGAGAACAGCGACTCCGACTACGACCGCGAGAAGCTGCAGGAGCGCCTGGCCAAGCTGGCCGGTGGCGTCGCCGTGATCAAGGTCGGCGCTGCCACCGAGGTCGAGCTCAACGAGCGCAAGCACCGCATCGAGGACGCCGTCCGCAACGCCAAGGCAGCTGTCGAGGAGGGCATCCTCCCCGGCGGCGGTGTCGCACTGATCCAGGCCGCGCGCAACACGCACCTGGACCTGACCGGCGAGGAGAAGGTCGGCGCCGCCATCGTGTTCCGCGCCGTCCAGGCCCCGCTGCGCCAGATCGCCGAGAACGCCGGCCTCGAGGGTGGCGTCGTGGTGGAGAAGGTCGCGGCCCTGCCCGCCGGCCAGGGCCTCAACGCGGCCACCGGTGAGTACGTCGACATGGTCAAGGCCGGAATCATCGACCCGGCCAAGGTGACCCGCTCTGCGCTGCAGAACGCGGCCTCCATCGCGGCCCTGTTCCTGACCACCGAGGCCGTCATCGCCGACAAGCCCGAGCCGCAGCAGCTGCCGGCCGGCCACGCCGGTGACGAGATGGGCGGCGTCGGCTTCTGAGCCGATGACGCGCTGATCGCGACCGGTCGTCGTACGACGACCACAGCACGCCAGGAGGGCGGTCCCGTCGGGGCCGCCCTCCTTCGCCGTCCAGCTACCCGTCCAGCTACCCGGCCAGCTCGAAGACCAGGTCGGCCCAGTGCACCTGCGCGCCGCTGCGCTGATCGGCGGTGTAGTCGTACAGCACCCGGGCGGTCACGGCGGAGCGTCCCTCCAGCATCTCGGGCAGCACCCTGCCCTTCGGGGCGAGCACCGCGGCCGGACCGTACGGGGCAGCCTGCAGCAGCGGGACGTCGGCCGGCAGCCGCACCGCGTCGATGCCCGGGTTCTGCACGGTGAACTCCAGCGCCGACACCAGCCGGGTCGGGTCGTCGGGGAGGGACGCGTCGCCGTACCCGACCAGGCAGACCTCCAGGTGGCCGGTGCTGCTGACCTGGGTGACGTCCCCGGGCAGCGGGGTGGTCCCGGCCACCGCCGGCCCGATACAGCGCGCCGGCGCGACCAGGCCCGGCGCCGGACCGTCCACCGAGACCTCGGCCGGGCCGGAGGCGCAGCCGGCCAGCAGGAGCGTGACGGCGAGGACCGGCGCGGCGAGGGCGGGGAGGTGGACGAATGCGCTCATGGGCGGATTCTGGCAGGGAGCCCGGCAGGGCGACCGCCCGGGTGGGCACAATGGGGGCATGGACCTCATCCCTGTGGTGGACGGACACAACGACCTGGCCTGGGCGCTGCGCGAGTACGGGTACGACCTGCTGGGCCACGAGCTCGACCGGCCCCGGCCCGAGTTCGACACGGACATCCCGCGGCTGCGGCAGGGAGGGGTCCGGGCGCAGTTCTGGTCGGTCTTCGTGCCCGGCACGCTGGCCGGCGACGCGGCCGTGGCGGCGACCCTGGAGCAGATCGACGCGGTGCACGCGTTCATCGACCGCTACCCCGAGCACCTCACCCGGGTGGTCGACGCCGACGACTTCGACCGGGCGGTCACCGCCGGCCCCGAGGCGCCGATCGCCTCGCTGATGGGCGCCGAGGGCGGGCACTCGATCGCCAACTCCCTGGGCGTGCTGCGGACGCTGCACCGCCTCGGCGTGCGCTACCTGACGCTGACCCACAACGAGAACAACGACTGGGCCGACTCGGCCACCGACGAGGCGCGCCACAACGGCCTGACCGCCTTCGGCACCGAGGTGATCCGGGAGATGAACCGGCTCGGCATGATCGTCGACCTCTCGCACACCTCGGTCGACACGATGGCCGATGCCCTCGCCGTCACCACCGCGCCGGTGATCTTCTCGCACTCCTCGGCCCGGGCGGTCTGCCCGCACCCGCGCAACGTGCCCGACGAGATCCTCGCCGACATGGCCGCCCAGGGCGGGGTGTGCATGGCCACCTTCGTCTCGCCCTTCGTCTCCGAGCCGGCGTACGAGTGGCGGGAGCGGGCCGAGAACCAGGCCCACCACGAGGGCATCGACGTCCACGACTTCGAGCAGATGACCGCCTTCTACGACACCTACCCGCTCGACATGCCCCCGGCCACGATCGACGACGTGGTCGCGCACTACGACCACCTGCGCGAGGTCGTCGGGGTCGACCACATCGGGGTCGGCGGCGACTTCGACGGGACCTCGTGGCTGCCCGAGGGCCTCACCGACGTGTCCTGCTACCCGCGGCTGTGGGACGCCCTCGCCCTGCACGGCTGGAGCCGGGACGACCTGGAGAAGGTCGGCTGGCGCAACATCTCGCGGGTGCTGCACGCCGTCGAGGACCGGGCCACCGACCTGCAGTCGGCCGAGCGCGCCCCGGCCGACGAGTCGGCGTCGATGCGCCCGGCCTGACCACGATGGACAGTCTCCTGGAGGTGCTGTGCGGGCACGCCGACGATGCCCGGCGCGCCGAGGAGGGCGGTGCCGACCGGATCCACCTGGTCGCCGACCCGAAGGAGGGCGCGCTCAGCCCTGCCCCGGACCTGGTCGCCGCGGTGTGCGCCGCGACGCGGCTGCCGGTCCGGGTGACGCTGCGCCTGCGCGAGGGCTGGTCCACCGACGGCGGCGAGGTCACCCGGCTGCGCGGCCTCGCGGCGGCGTACGTGGATGCCGGCGCCGAGGGCATGGTGATGGGCTTCCTGGACCCGTGGTCGGCCGTCGACGTCGACGTCTGCGCGACGGTCGCCGGGGCGGCCGGCTGGCCCTGGACCTTCGACCGGGCGGTGGACTACTGCCTCGACTTCGACCACGCCTGGATCGCGCTGCGTACGCTGCCCGGCCTGGACGGGGTGCTGAGCGCCGGCTCGGCCCGCGACGTCGAGCACGGCCTGGACGGGCTGGTGGCCCGGGCCCGGGGCGACCGCTGGGCCGCGGAGAACCTGGTCGTCGCCGGCGGACTGCAGCCCGAGCACGTCCCCTGGCTGCACCGGGCCGGAATCCGCGGCTACCACCTGGACCTCCAGGCCCGGCCGCTCGGCCAGTACAAGGCCTGGGTCGACGCCGACCTGGTCCGCAGTTGGCGCACCCTGCTGGACCGGTCCGACCGGCAGGCCGCGCAGCGGCTGCGCGAGGGCGGGGCGCCGGCGCGCTGAGCGGCTGCGCGACAATGGTCCCCATGTATGTCCCCCGACACTTCTCGATGTCCGACGACGAGGTGCGTACGCTGCTGGCGTCCGTCGACGTGGTCGACCTGGTCACCCCGCACGCCGACGGCCTGCAGGCCAGCTTCCTGCCGGTGCTCCATGACCCGGAGCCGGGACCCTACGGCCGGCTCGTCGCGCACGTGCAGCGCAACAACCCGCAGGCCACCTCGCCGGTCACCGGCCCCGGGCTGGTGATCGTGCACGGCCCCGACCACTACGTCTCGCCGAGCGGGCTGCCCTCGACCGCCGAGCACGGCCGGGTGGTGCCGACCTGGGACTACGTCACGGTGCACCTGCAGGGCGAGGTGCGGTTCCACGACGACCCGGCCTGGACCCGCGCCGCCGTCACCCGCCTGACCGAGCGGCACGAGCCGGCCGACGGCTGGAGCGTCGACGACCCGCCGGGGGACCACGTCGAGCGGATGCTGCGCGCGGTGGTCGGGGTCGAGTTCATGATCACCGGCTGGCAGGGCAAGGCCAAGATGGCGCAGAACAAGACCCCCGCCGACGTCGAGGCCCTGGTGGCCCGCCGCCGCGAGCTCGGCGACCGGGCGGGCGCCGACCACCTCGAGCAGGTGAGCCTGCCGGCGGCCCGGGCCCGTGCCGCGCTCCTCGAGGACGTCCGTGGCCGGCACTAGGCTGGCGCCGTGACCCCAGAGCACCAGCCCGACCCGCGGCCGCGGCGCTTCCGCAGCGCCGCCCGCGTGGTCGTCGTCAGCCCCGGCGAGCGGGAGCCGGAGGTCCTGTTGATGCAGGACAGCGACCCCGGCGTACCGGACGTGCACTGGTGGGTCACCCCCGGCGGTGGGATCGACCCCGGCGAGGGACCGACCGAGGCCGCGCTGCGCGAGGTGGCCGAGGAGACCGGGCACGCCGCCGACCCCCGCGACCTGCTCGGCCCGGTCGGGCACCGCGTGGCCCGGCACGGCTACAGCGACCGGGTGCTGGAGCAGGAGGAGTGGTTCTTCGTGCTGGCCGCACCCCGCTTCCGGGTCAGCACCGAGGGCCACACCGAGCGCGAGCAACGTACGATGCTCGGCTCGCAGTGGTGGCCGCTGAGCGCCTTGGCCCGGACCGACGAATGGGTCTGGCCGGCCGAACTGCTGGAGTTGGTCGCAGTCGCGGACCGGCCCGCCGAGTGGCCGCTGGAGCTGGGCCTGGTCGACGCCGAGTCCACCGTCCCGGTGCGCCCGGACGCCGCCCCGCCTGCGCAAGACGCGGCAACAGGATAGGAACGCGGCAGGCCCCTCGCTATGGTCGGACCGAAAGCAGATCGTCCGATCGAGGAGAAACAGCATGCACGAGGGACATTCGTGGCCTACCGGCTCCGCGAGCCCGCTGAGCGATGACGAGGCCCGCCTCGTCGATGCGTGGTGGCGAGCCGCCAACTACCTGTCGGTGGGACAGATCTACCTGCTCGACAACCCGCTGCTCCGCAAGCCGCTGACCCGCGAGGACGTCAAGCCGCGCCTGCTCGGCCACTGGGGCACCACCCCGGGCCTGACCTTCCTCTACGCCCACTTCAACCGCGCGATCAAGCAGCGCGGCCTGAACGCCCTCTACATCACCGGCCCCGGCCACGGCGGTCCCGGCCTGGTGGCGAGCACCTACCTCGAGGGCACCTACACCGAGACCTACCCGAACATCACGAAGACCGAGGAGGGCCTGCAGCGGCTCTTCAAGCAGTTCTCGTTCCCGGGTGGCATCCCCTCCCACGTCGCGCCCGAGACCCCCGGCTCGATCCACGAGGGTGGCGAGCTCGGCTACGCCCTCTCGCACGCGTACGGCGCCATGTTCGACAACGCCGACCAGATCGCCTTCACGGTGATCGGTGACGGCGAGGCCGAGACCGGCCCGCTGGCCACCTCCTGGCACTCGAACAAGTTCGTGAACGTGCAGCAGGACGGCGTGGTCCTTCCCGTCCTGCACCTCAACGGCTACAAGATCGCCAACCCCACCGTGCTGGCCCGCATCCCGGAGGAGGAGCTGGCCGAGCTGATGCGTGGCTACGGCCACACCCCGCTGTTCTTCACCGGCGGCTTCGGCGACGAGGACGTCATCGAGACCCACAAGCGGTTCGCCGCGGTGCTCGACCAGGCCCTCGACATGATCGCCGAGATCAAGGCCCTGCCCGAGGACGCCCCGCGTCCGGCGTGGCCGATGATCGTCTTCCGTACGCCGAAGGGCTGGACCGGCCCCAAGGAGATCGACGGCAAGCGCACCGAGGACTCCTGGCGCGCCCACCAGGTGCCGCTGGCCAACGCCCGCGACACCGACGAGCACCTGGCCAACCTCGAGACCTGGCTGAAGTCCTACCGCCCCGAGGAGCTGTTCGACGAGACCGGCGCCCTCAGGCCCGAGATCGCCGAGCTGGCCCCGACCGGCGAGCAGCGCATGTCGGCCAACCCGATCACCAACGGCGGCCTGGTCCTGCGCGACCTGGACCTGCCCGACTTCCGCGACTACGCCGTGGACGTCACCACCCCGGGCGCCGTCACCAGCGAGGCGACCCGCCGCCTGGGCACCTGGTTCCGCGACGTGATCGCCAAGAACCCGGAGAACTTCCGGATCTTCGGCCCGGACGAGACCGCCTCCAACCGCCTGCAGGACGTGTACGAGGTCACCGGCAAGCAGTGGGACGCCGAGTACCTGGACACCGACTCCGACGACCACCTGGTCCGCGCCGGCCGCGTGATGGAGATGCTGTCCGAGCACCAGTGCGAGGGCTGGCTGGAGGGCTACCTGCTCACCGGCCGCCACGGCATGATGTCCTCCTACGAGGCGTTCATCCACATCGTCGACTCGATGTTCAACCAGCACGCCAAGTGGCTGAAGGTCACCAACCACATCGGTTGGCGCCGCCCGATCGCCTCGCTGAACTACCTGCTGTCCTCGCACGTGTGGCGCCAGGACCACAACGGCTTCTCGCACCAGGACCCGGGCTTCATCGACCACGTCGTGAACAAGAAGTCCGAGGTCATCCGGGTCTACCTGCCGTGCGACACCAACACGCTGCTCGCGACCTGGGACAACGTCCTGCGCTCGCGCCAGCTGGTGAACGTCGTCGTGGCCGGCAAGCAGCCGAACCCGAACTGGCTGTCCATGGACCAGGCCGTCAAGCACGTCACCCGTGGCATCGGCATCTGGGAGTGGGCCGGCACCGAGGTCGCCGGCGAGGAGCCCGACGTCGTGCTGGGTTGCGCCGGTGACGTCCCGACCATCGAGACCCTGGCCGCGGCCAAGATCCTGCGCGAGCGGATCCCCGGGCTGAAGGTCCGCGTGGTGAACGTCGTCGACCTGATGCGCCTGCAGGACGAGAAGGAGCACCCGCACGGCCTGTCGCTGCGCGAGTTCGACAACTACTTCACGTCCGACAAGCCGGTGCTGTTCGCCTACCACGGCTACCCGTGGCTGATCCACCGCCTGGTCTACCGCCACGACTTCGGCAGCCAGTTCCACGTCCGCGGCTTCAAGGAGGAGGGCACCACCACGACGCCCTTCGACATGCTGATGCGCAACGACCTGGACCGCTACCACCTGGTCATGGACGTGATCGACCGAGTTCCTTCGCTCGGAGCCCGCTATGCGAACCTCCGGCAGGAGATGCTGGACCAGCGCACCGAGGCCAGGGAGTACGCGTACGCCCATGGCGAGGATCTGCCCGAGGTCCAGCAGTGGACCTGGGCCGGAGTCGTCGGCGACCAGACCGACGCTACTGTAGCCACCGGTGGGGACAACGAGTAAGTAGCCGGCGACGGGGCCAGCCCGTCGACGGACCCGGCGCGGGAGGTGGAGCAACACGCTCCGCCTCCCGTGCCCGGGAGATCCAGTCGGGTAGCAAAGGGGCACAGCATGGTGCAGTCGGTCTACGTCACGTCGCTCGAGGCGGACAGCGGCAAGTCGACAGTGGCGATCGGACTGATGGAAGGTCTCGCCGGCCAGGGCCGGGTGGCCCCCTTCCGGCCGGTGGTGGCCTCCCACACCGAACCCGACACCGTGCTGGAGGTGCTCCTCGAGCAGACCTCCGGCTTCAGCTATGAAGAATGCATCGGCGTCACGTACGACGAGGTGCACACAGATCCCGAGACGGCACACACGCGCATCATCGAGCGCTACCGCCGCCTCGCGGGACGGGCAGACAGCGTCGTCGTGCTCGGTTCCGACTACACCGGACCCGCCGACACGTCCGAGTTCGACCTCAACGTCGACGTGGCCGCCAACATCGGCGCCGCCATCGTCCTGGTCGTCAGCGCCCTCGGCCGCGAGGTCGCCGAGACCAACCGCACCATCGAACTGGCCGTCGCCGACGCGACCCGCCGGCACGGCCGGGTGGCCGGGCTGGTGGTCAACCGGGTCGCCCCCGACCACCTCGATGCGTACACCCCCTCCCTCGACGGTTCGACCCCGGTCTGGACCTTGCCCGAGGTGACGCTGCTGGCCTCTCCGACGGTCGGTGAGATCCTCACCGAGCTCGGCGCCGAGGTCGTCTCCGGCGATCCGGAGCTGTTCGCGCGCGAGGCCGAGTCGATGCTGGTGGCCGGCATGAACGTCCCGCACGTGCTGGAGCGGCTGCGCGAGGGCCAGCTGGTGATCTCGGCCTCCGACCGCCAGGAGATGCTTGTCGCCCTGGTCGCCGCGCACGCCGCGGAGTCCTTCCCCTCCCTTTCCGGGGTCGTCCTGTACGGCGGGTACGAGACCCCCGAGGTGGTGGAGCGCCTCGTCGGCGGCTTCGGCCAGCACCTGCCCGTCCTGGCCACGCCCCGGGACAGCTTCGCGACCGCCTCGATCGCCTCCCGGGTCCGTCCCGCACTGACCACCGCGTCGCGTCGCAAGATCGAGGTCGCCTCGCAGACCTTCCGTACGCACGTCCCGATCGACCAGCTGCAGGCGTTGCTGGCGACCGACCACGCCCCGGTGGTGACCCCGCTGATGTTCGAGGCCGAGCTGCTGGAACGCGCCCGCACCGATCGCAAGCGGATCGTGCTGCCCGAGGGCGAGGACGACCGGATCCTGAAGGCCGCCGCGCTCCTGCTGGAGCGTGACGTCGCCGACCTGACCATCCTCGGGGAGGAGGCGAGCATCCTGGCCCGCGCCGCCGAGCTCGGCCTGGACCTGTCCGGCGCCCAGGTCCTGTCGCTGCACGACCCCGAGCTGCTGGACCGGTTCGCCGACGAGTACGCCCACATGCGCTCGCACAAGGGCATGACCCCCGAGCAGGCCCGTCCGCTGATGGAGGACTGCTCCTACTTCGGCACGATGATGGTCCACCTGGGCCTGGCCGACGGCATGGTCTCGGGCGCGACACACACCACCGCGCACACCATCCGGCCCTCCTTCGAGATCATCCGCACCCAGCCGGGCACGTCGATCGTCTCCTCGGTGTTCCTGATGCTGATGTCGGACCGGGTACTGGTCTTCGGCGACTGCGCGGTCAACCCTGCGCCGACCGCCGAGCAGCTGGCCGACATCGCGATCTCCTCGGCCCAGACCGCCGCCGGGTTCGGGGTGGAGCCGCGGGTGGCGATGCTGTCCTACTCCACCGGCTCCTCCGGTAGCGGTGCGGACGTCGACCGGGTCCGGGAGGCCACCCGACTGGTCCGCGAGCGTGCCCCGCAGCTGGCCGTCGAGGGGCCGATCCAGTACGACGCGGCCGTCGACCCGACGGTGGCGCTGGCCAAGCTGCCGGACTCCGACGTGGCGGGCCGGGCGACCGTGCTGATCTTCCCCGACCTGAACACCGGCAACAACACCTACAAGGCGGTGCAGCGCTCCGCCGGTGCCGTCGCCGTCGGTCCGGTGCTGCAGGGACTCAACAAGCCGGTCAATGACCTCTCGCGCGGCGCTCTGGTGCATGACATCGTGAACACCGTCGCCATCACCGCCGTCCAGGCCCAGGTCCTCGCGGCCGGCGCCTGAGTCATCGAAGCCCCACCCCAACCCGAGTAAGGATTCGCATGTCCCGCACCGTTCTCGTGATCAACTCCGGTTCGTCGTCGATCAAGTACCAGCTGATCGACCCGGACTCCGGGGAGTCCCTGTCCTCCGGAGTGGTCGAGCGGATCGGTGAGGAGTCGGGCCGGATCACGCACAAGTACGCGGGCGAGAAGCACACCCTCGAGGCGCCGGTCCCCGACCACGAGGTGGGCCTGCGCCAGGTCATCGCGGCCTGCGGGAAGTTCGGTCCCGACCTGGCCGCCGCCGGCGTCGTCGCGGTCGGCCACCGGGTGGTCCAGGGCGGCAGCCGCTTCGACAAGGCGATCGTGCTGGACGAGGCCTCGACCCGCGAGATCGCCGAGCTGATCCCGCTGGCGCCGCTGCACAACCCGGCCAACGTGACCGGCATCCGGACCGCGCTGGAGGTGTTCCCCGACATCCCGCACGTGGCCATCTTCGACACCGCGTTCTTCAGCGACATGCCGGCCTACGCCTCCACGTACGCCCTCGACAAGGACGTCGCCGAGCGCTACAAGATCCGCCGCTACGGCTTCCATGGCACCTCGCACGCCTTCGTGTCCAGGGAGGTGGCCCGCCACCTCGGCCGCGACGACCTCAAGCAGATCGTGCTGCACCTGGGCAACGGCGCCTCCGCCTCGGCGATCGACTCGGGCCACCCGATCGACACCTCGATGGGCATGACCCCGCTGGAGGGCCTGATGATGGGCACCCGCACCGGTGACATCGACCCGGCGATCGCCTTCCACCTGGCCCGCGTCGGGCACATGCGGGTCGGCGAGATCGACTCGCTGTTCAACGAGCGCTCCGGCCTGAAGGGGGTCTGCGGCCACAACGACATGCGCGAGGTCCGCGAGCTGGCCGCCGCCGGCCAGGCCGACGCCCGGCTGGCCCTCGACATCTACGGCCACCGGATCCGCAAGTACATCGGCTCGTACGCCGCGGCCCTGAACGGCCTGGACGTGATCACGTTCACCGCCGGCGTCGGCGAGAACGACTCCGACCTGCGCCGCGAGGTGCTCGAGGGCCTCAGCTTCCTCGGCATCGAGCTGGACCGGGAGAGCAACGCCCAGCGCACCGACGGCATCCGTGCGATCAGCACCCCGGCGTCGAAGGTGACCGTGCTGGTCGTCCCGACCAACGAGGAGCTGTCGATCGCCCGCCAGGCCGCGGAGCTGATCGAGTCCTGAGCGCACCGGTGGGGGCTGCCCCGCGAGGGGCCGCCCTCACTGCCGGTCGAGCTGGTCGATGTCCTCGGAGTCGATGATCCGGTAGCTGTAGCCCTGCTCGGCCAGGAACCGCTGGCGGTGCTGGGCGAAGTCGGCGTCCGAGGTGTCCCGGGACACCACCGCGTAGAAGCGCGCGGTCTTGTCGCCCGAGGGTCGCAGCAGCCGGCCGAGGCGCTGGGCCTCCTCCTGCCGGGACCCGAACGCACCCGAGACCTGGATCGCCACCTCCGCGGTCGGCAGGTCGATCGAGAAGTTGGCGACCTTGGAGACCACCAGCAGGTCGATCTCGCCGGAGCGGAAGGCCGCGTACAGCTCCTCGCGCCGTGGCGTCGGGGTGGATCCCTTGATCAGCGGCGCGCCGAGCTGCTCGGCGAGCTCGTCCAGCTGGTCGACGTACTGCCCGATCACCAGCGTCGGCGTGCCGCGGTGGCGCTCGACCAGCTCCAGGATCGCCCGCTGCTTGGTCTCCGCCGTCGCGGCGAGCCGATACTTCATGTCCGCGTCGGCCATCGCGTACGCCAGCCGCTCGTCGTCGCGCAGCGTGACCCGGACCTCGATGCACTCGGCGGGCGCGATCCAGCCCTGGTTCTCCAGGTCCTTCCACGGCGCGTCGAAGCGCTTGGGCCCGATCAGGGAGAACACGTCGCCCTCGTGCCCGTCCTCGCGGACCAGCGTCGCGGTCAGCCCCAGCCGGCGGCGGGCCTGCAGGTCGGCGGTCATCCGGAACACCGGGGCCGGCAGCAGGTGCACCTCGTCGTACACCACCAGTCCCCAGTCGCGGGCGCTGAACAGCTCCAGGTGCGGGTGCACGCCGTTGCGCTTGGTGGTGATCACCTGGTACGTCGCGATCGTCACCGGCCGGATCTCCTTGCGGGCACCGGAGTACTCGCCGATCTCGTCGGGGGTCAGCGACGTACGCCGCAGCAGCTCGTCACGCCACTGCCGGGCCGAGACCGTGTTGGTGACCAGGATCAGCGTGGTCGCCCCCGCCCGGGCCATCGAGGCGGCCCCGACGATCGTCTTGCCGGCGCCACAGGGCAGCACCACCACGCCCGAGCCGCCCTGCCAGAACGAGTCGACGGCCTGCTGCTGGTAGGTCCGCAGCGTCCAGTCGTCCTGCTCCAGCTCGATCGCGTGCCGCTCGCCGTTGACGTAGCCGGCCAGGTCCTCGGCCGGCCAGCCCAGCTTGAGCAGCACCTGCTTGAGGTGGCCGCGCTCGGAGGGGTGGACGACGACGGTCTCGGCGTCGATCACCTGGCCGAGCATGCCCGCGACCTGCTTGGCGAGGACCACCTCGGTCAGCACCGCCGGATCGGAGGAGACCAGCACCAGCCCGTGCACCGGGTGCTTCTCGATCCGCAGCCGGCCGTAGCGGTCCATCGTCTCGGCCACGTCGACCAGCAGCGAACTGGGCACCGGGTAGCGCGAGTAGGTCAGCAGCACGTCGACGACCTGCTCGGCATCGTGGCCGGCGGCGCGGGCGTTCCACAGCCCCAGCGGGGTCAGCCGGTAGGTGTGGATGTGCTCGGGGGCACGCTCGAGCTCGGCGAACGGGGCGATCGCCAGGCGGCACTCGTCGGCCAGCGGGTGGTCGACCTCGAGCAGGAGCGTCCGGTCCGACTGGACCACCAGCGGGCCGGGCTCGCCCCTCATCGGTGTCCCCGCGGGGGGCGGGTCGGGTCCAGGGATGACGGCATGGGGTCCATTGTGGCACCGGGGTCCAGCGGGGGGTCGGGACAGCGCGTCAGGACAGCGAGCCGGCCAGTTCCTCGGCGAGCTCGGCGATCGCCTCCGGACCGGGCGGGCCGGGCGGCAGCTCGACGGGCCGCGGACGGGCCCGGGGACGGGTGGGCGCGGTGACCAGCCGGCCGGCGGAGTCCTCGGCGGCCGGGGAGAGGCCGAGCCGGTGCAGCAGCCCGACCACCTCGTCGGCCTCCGCGTCGGCGACGATCACGCTCGGGGCGAGTCGGCGCAGGCCGAGCGGTCCGGCCTCGGGGTGGGCCAGCAGCTGGCTGACCACCGCGTCGTCGTCGGTCTGGATCCAGGAGCCGACGGTGCCGACCCGGATCCGGCCGTGCCGGCGGGCGACGTCGCCGACCAGGTACTCCAGCGGTTGCGGCACACCGGTGCTCGAGTGCTCGGCCAGCCAGGCCAGCACCCGGTCGGCGTTCCAGCCGGCATCGAAGGCGCGGCGCAGCGAGGCGGCCGAGAAGCGGAACACGCCCCCGGCACCCCGGGACTCCTGCGCGGCCAGCAGCCGGATCGTCCGGCCCACCTCGTGCGCCAGCGGCCCCGGCGCCACCGCTGTCAGATCGGACTGCAGGATCAGCTCGTCGATCGGTTCGGGGAACTCCTCGGCCAGCACGGCCGGGACCTCGGCGTCGGCCGCGGCGACGACCATCAGGCCGGTGACCGCGTCCAGCGCCTGCAGCCCCAGCGCGGCGGCCTCCTCCCACCACTGCGCCGTCATCTCGGCCAGGTCCAGCTGGGAGGCCAGCGCCGGGCGGTGCCAGGCGTACGCCCGTCCGAGCGCCTCCGCGCCGACGACCGTGCCGGGCTCCACCTCGGCGCACACCGCGAGCAGGCCGTGGCGCAGGTCGACCGCGCCGCGCCAGTCGGCGTCCGGGCCGAGCGCGTGCGCCTTGGGGCGGACCGACCAGGCGAACCAGCGCGGGGTGGCGATCCAGGTGCGGACCAGTCCGCTCCAGCGCTCGACCGCCGGTCGTTCCAGCCACTGGTCGAACGCGGCGGTCGGCAGCAAGGTCTCCGCGTTCACCTGGTTGACCAGTCCCGCGGCCCACGCCAGCTCCACCAGCAGGGCGGCGTACGCCTGGGAGCGCTCAGGATGCACGCCCGGCAGCCGCAGCAGCGTGACGACCGCGTTCAGGTCCTTGGCGCCCAGCCCACCGTCGCGCAACAGCCGGACGTCCAGGTCGTCGATCGAGGAGACCAGTTGTTCGATGTCCCGCAGCACGGTGATCGCGGCTCCGACGCCGGCCCGGTCGATCAGGTCGGCGCGGCGGCGGTGCCCGGTCCCCAGGTCGGGCGCGGTCGGGGCGGGCAGCGTACGCACCAGCCGGTGTCCGCGCAGGTGCAGGGCGACCTCCCGCGGCATTACCACGGTGTCCGGGTCCAGGGGGCGCAGCAGGCCATACGCCAGGGCGACCTCCATCGGCGTGTTCGCGGACTCGGGGGTGACCTGGCGGTCGGCGTTGCGGACCCGGCCGGTCGGCGGGCCCCAGACCAGCTGGTCCAGCAGCGGGCGGACGGTCTCGCCGGCCGCCTGCAGCGCCGCCCCGATCTGCCGCTCCGTCAGCGGGTGGGCGGACTCCTCCGGCAGGCCGCCGGGCCAGGGCCCGAACGCGGTCCGGGCCTGGGCGACCAGGTGCAGGGACCCCTCGGCGCCCCAGACCAGCCCCCGGGCGCGCAGGTCGGCGATGCCCCGGCGGACCGCGAGCTCGTCGGTGGCCCCCAGCAGCGTCGCCACGTCCTTGCGCGTCGCCCCGTCGGGCAGCGCGGCGAGCGCCTCGGCGACGACGTGCTGCCAGGCGTTCAGCCGGTGCAGGGCGTGCAGCGTCGAGCCGCCGGTGGACATCCGGGTGACCAGGTCGGCCACCGTCCGCGGCGGCGGGGTGCACAGGTCGGGCCGGGCCTGCAGCAGGGCCGCGAAGTCACCGGCCTTCCACCGCCGCAGCGTCTCCGCCAGGGACCGCGGGGCGGCAGGGCTCATCTGTGGTCCTCCGGCGGGTAGGGACCCGGCCCGGGCCAGGAGTGGTGGTCCGGGGGCGGCGGCCAGGACGAGCGCTCCCGCTCGCGGCGCTGCCGCTCGGCGTCGATCTCGGAACGCTCCCGGACGAACCACATCACGCACAGGAACGCGTGGACCAGGCCGATCGCGCGCGCCAGCGGCGTCGCGGCCGCCAGCCCGTCGCCGGCCAGGACGGTCACCACGCAGACGCCGACCACCAGGCCGAGCGCGATCCTGGAGACCAGCTTCGCCGCCGGCCGGACGCCCGGACGGGTCATCACCATCAGCGCCGCGAGGATCACCGCGGCGATGACCAGCGGCCCGGTCCAGGTGCCGAGGAAGTAGATCCCGGCCGCGCCGAGCAGCCAGCGGGCGGCCCGCTCCCGGACCGCCAGGTCGGCTCCCTCGGGGTGCGGCAGGGTCGGCGGCGGGGCCACCGGTGGGTACGGGGTGGCCGGGTCGTGGGGCGGCTGCAGGCCGTAAGGCGTGGGGGCGTACGGGACCTCGGGGTAGGGCGGCTCCGGGTAGGGGACGGACAGGTCCTGGCCCGGGGTCGGCGGCCCGGCGGGGGCGGGCTGGGTGCCGGGGACGTGGCTGGACTGCCACGCCGAGCCGGCACGCGTCGTACGGCTCGCCACGGCGAACGGCACGTGCGGGTCGCGCGCGGCGGACATGGGGGGCGGCGCCAGCGAGTCGAGCGGGATCGAGGACTCCGGGGGTTCGAAGCCGGGCCGGGCCGCCGGGGCCACCTCGGGACCGGTGTCCTCGGGGGCCGGGTCCGGACCGTTCACGGGAGTCGGTGGACCCGCGGGTTCGTAGCCCGAGGGTGGCACCAAAGGTGCGTACTCGGGGCCGTCCTGCCAGGTCGCCATGACCTCGATGCTACTCGGGGCCCCACGTACGATGGTCGGCATGACGATCGCCGAGCCGCAGCCCCTGGAGTCCCGCGTGGCCGGGCTGCACAGCAGGCTTGCGGCGCTGCCGGGGCTCGTCGTCGCCTACTCGGGTGGGGCGGACTCCGCCTTCCTGCTCGCCGCCGCGGTCCGGGCGCTCGGCGCCGACCGGGTGCTGGCCGCCACCGCCGTCTCCGACTCCCTTGCGCTGTCCGAGCGCGGTCCGGCCGCGGACTTCGCCGCCTCGCTCCGGGTGTCGACCTGGACGCCGGGCACCCACGAGATGGAGCGCGAGGGCTACCGGGCCAACGCCGGGGACCGCTGCTACTTCTGCAAGACCGAGCTGTTCGAGGTGTTCGCCCCCGAGGCCGAGCGCCGCGGCTGGCCGGTCGCGACCGGCACCAACGCCGACGACCTGGCCGCGGGCTTCCGGCCCGGCATCCGTGCGGCGGTCGAGCACGGTGCCCTGACGCCGCTGGCCGATGCCGGGCTCACCAAGCCCGAGGTCCGGGAGGTCTCCGCCGCGTGGGGACTGCCCACCTGGGACAAGCCCGCCGCGGCCTGCCTGGCCTCGCGGATCGCGTACGGCATCGAGGTGACCCCGACCCGGCTGGCCAGGGTCGAGCAGGCCGAGGGCCGGGTCCGCGGACTGCTGCCCGGCGTACGGGACCTTCGGGTGCGCGACCTGGGCGAGGGGGCTGCCCGGGTGGAACTGGACCGGCCGACGATGGGCACGATCGACGCCGCGGCACGCGAAAAGGTCCGCCAGGCGGTCGAGGGGTGCGGATTCAGTCCGGTGGAGCTGCGCGAGTTCCGCTCCGGATCGATGAACGAGCTACTGGCGGATCCCGAACGCTATCGCTGACCCCTCCGGTTGGACCGCTGAAGGTATGCTGAACTCTCCGGATCCTGCCGACGGATCGTTTCCGGGCGGCAGCCAACGCTTCCACCGGTCGCGCCCCTTCCCAGCCCCGGTATTCCAGACATGACATCGAACAAGTGAGGTTGCTGTGCCCACAGGCAAGGTGCGGTTCTACGACGCCGACAAGGGCTTCGGGTTCCTGACCAAGGACGGTGGCGGGGACGTGTACGTCCGTTCGTCCGCCCTGCCCGAGGGAGTCACTGCCCTGAAGGCCGGACAGCGCGTCGAGTTCGGGGTGATCGAGGGCCGACGAGGGGAGCAGGCACTGAGCCTGCACCTGCTGGAGAAGCCCGTCTCGGTCTCCAAGGCGGCGCGCAAGAAGCCCGAGGACATGGCGATTATCGTCGAGGACCTGATCAAGATGCTCGACCACCTGGCCAACAGCTACCGGCACGGTCGCTACCCGGATGCGAAGTCGGCCGAACGGGCCGCCCACGTGCTCCGGGGGATCGCCGACGAGCTGGAGCTGTGACGCACGCCCGTGCGTGAGAGGATGACAGACATGGCAGGCCCCAGCGAACCGGCGAACCGGCGTCCGACGCGAGTGAAGCTCGACGCGGTGACCGCCGCGGCGGTCGACCTCGCCCGCGAGGCGGCACTCGCGAGCTCGGGCACCCATGCCGTCGGCGAGCACCTCGGGGTGATCGCCGAGGCCGACCGTGTCGTCACCCACCTGTTCGACTGCACCCACCCCGGCTACCGCGGGTGGCGCTGGAACGTGACCCTCGTCCGCGCCGCCCGCGCCAAGGTGCCGACCGTCAACGAGGTCGCCCTGATGCCCGGCGAGGACGCCCTGCTGGCGCCCTCCTGGGTGCCGTGGTCGGAGCGGATCTCCGCCGAGGACGTCACGCCGGGCATGTTGATGCCGACCCCGGCCGAGGACGAGCGGCTGGAACCGGGCTACACCGGCGGCGACCGCGCGGCCGACCGCGACCCCGCCGAGGCGGCCCAGACCCGCGCGGTCGTGGCCGAGCTCGGGCTGGGCCGGGAACGGGTCCTGTCCGCGTACGGTCGTGGCGAGACCGCCGAGCGCTGGCTCGCCGGCGACGGCGGACCGCACAACCAGATGACCAAGCAGGCCCCCGGCCCGTGCGTCACCTGTGGCTATTTCATCCGGCTGGAGGGCAGCCTGGGCACGATCTTCGGGGTCTGCGCCAACGAGATGTCACCCTCCGACGGCACCGTCGTCGCGGTCGACCACGGCTGTGGCGCGCACTCCGACGTGACCGTCGACGACCACGCCGCGGACCGGTCGGCACCGATCTGGGACACCATCAGCGTCTCCGAGGGATCCCTCTTCGACTGAAACCGCTACCGTTCGGGGGGACCACGAAACCTCGGCGTGATGTGGGAGCCCTAGGCTGCGGCCATGAAAACTGCTGCACCCACCACGGCATCCGGCCCCACCGGCCAGGATGCGCGCGGCACCCTTGATCGTTGGTTCGAGATCACCAAGCGCGGGTCGACCTGGGGCCGTGAGGCCCGCGGCGGGCTGGTCACCTTCTTCGCGATGGCGTACATCATCGCCCTCAACCCCGCCATCATCGGCACCGTGCCGGACATCAACGGCAACCTGATCACCGGCCAGCCGGTCACCGACGCGAACATCGCGGTGTCCAAGGCCGCCGTCGCCGCCGCGACCGCCCTGATCGCCGGCGTGATGACGATCCTGATGGGCGTGGTCGGGCGCTACCCCCTCGCCCTGGCCGCGGGCCTGGGCCTGAACGCCCTGCTCGCCTACACCCTGGCCCCGATCATGACCTGGCCGCAGGCGATGGGCCTGGTCGTCCTCGAGGGCGTCCTGATCGCCATCCTGGTCCTGACCGGCTTCCGGACAGCGGTCTTCAAAGCCGTCCCGGCATTCATGCGCGCCGCGATCAGCGTCGGCATCGGCCTGTTCGTGACCTTCGTCGGCCTGGTCGACGGCGGCCTGATCCGCCCCGCGCAGGGCACCCCGGTCACCCTCGGCATCAACGGCAGCCTGATGGGCTGGCCGATCGCGATCTTCCTGATCGGCCTGATCATGGGCTCGGTGCTGTACGCCCGCGGCGTCCGCGGAGGCCTGCTGATCTCGATCATCGTCGCCACCGTGATCGCCGTCATCGTCCAGGTCGTCCACCCGGTCGCCACCATGACCAGCGGCTCCGTCACCGGCTGGAAGGCCAACCCGCCGGTCTGGGGACAGTGGGCCGCCCCCGACCTGCAGCTGCTCGGCAACGTGGACGTCTTCGGCGCCTTCACCCAGCAGAACCTGAGCATCCTCGGCGTCACCCTGCTGGTGTTCTCCCTGCTGCTGGCGGACTTCTTCGACACCATGGGCACCGTCGTGGCCGTCGGCGCCGAGGGCCACCTGCTCGACGGCAACGGCAACCCGCCGCACCTGACCGGTGTCCTGATGATCGACTCGCTGGCCGCCGTCGCCGGTGGCCTGGGCTCCACCTCGTCCAACACCTCGTACGTCGAGTCGGTCTCAGGTGTCGCGGAGGGTGCGCGGACCGGTGTCGCCTCGGTCGTCACCGGCCTGTGCTTCCTGGTCGCGATCGTCGCCTCGCCGATCGTCTCGCTGATCCCCGCCGAGGCGGTCAGCCCCGTGCTGGTGATCGTCGGCGCCCTGATGATGTCGAACGTCACCGAGATCAAGTGGTCGAAGATGGAGCAGGCCATCCCGGCCTTCCTCACCATCGTGTTCATGCCGTTCGCCTACTCGATCACCGTCGGCATCGGCATCGGCTTCATCATGCTGGTCGTGATGGACATCGCCAAGGGCAAGGTCCGCCAGATCCACCCGCTGATGTGGCTCGTCTCGGCGTTGTTCGTCCTCTACTTCCTGCAGGGACTGATCGGGCAGTACACCTGATCCCCGGGGGCCTGCGGGCTCCTACCACGGGCCCCGGCGAGGGGCCACCGCGATGCGCGTGCGTCAGCGGCGGCCCGTACGCCGGGGCCCGCGCTGCTTGCGGGCGGCGCCGGTGGTCCGGGCGGCTCGGGTGCCGGTGCCGCCCTTGGGGGTGCCGCTCCTGGGGGTCTGCCCCGGCACGTCCGAGCGCGACGTGTTGGCGGTCCGTCCCCGGACGATCCCGATGAAGTACTCGGTCCGCTCGTCCGCGTGGTCGGCCAGCCAGGCCAACCCGACGCGGGAGGGCTCGACCCCGGTGACCGGACGGGCCACTACGTCCTTGCGCTGGTGCAGCCGGGCCAGCGACATCGGCACGATCAGGATGCCGGTGCCGGCCCCGACCGTCTCGAACGCCTGAGCCATCGTCATCGGCGGCACCGGGAAGCGGGAGCCGTCGGCGACCTCGGCGGCGACGTCACGCCAGGACGGCACCTCGTCGGGGTCCTGCAGCAGGTGCTCGTCGGCCAGGTCGGTGACCGACACCTCGTCGAAGACACTGGCCGGATGGTCCTTGGGGACCACGACGACCGGCACCTCCTCGTAGAGGGGGATGACGTTCAGGCCCTCGTGGTCAACCGGCAGCCGGAGCAGCGCCATGTCGGCCCGCCCCTCCAGCAGGACGGCCAACTGGTCCTCGTCCGGGACCGGGAGCAGCTCCAGCGGGACCCGACGGACGCGGTCACGCCACTTGCGCGCCCACGTGTCCGGCGAGACACCGGGCACGAACGCGATCCGGAAGGCCGAAACGGCCTCTGCGGGGACACCGGACACCGTGCTCCTCCTACCGTGCGACCTTGCGCCACCCTAGCGCCCGGGCGCCGCTCGAGCCCCATTCCCAGCGGCAGCGCAGGATTCGCCCCCACGCCTTAGGCTGGGGGAGTGAAGCCTGCGAACCCCCAGAGCATGAAGCCCTCGACGGCCGCCCAGAAGCTCGGCGTCCACCTCCCGGCGACCCCCGAGGAATTCCGCGAGGGCGTCGTGACCCGCGAGGAGCTCAATGCACTGCTCGCGGACCCGCCCGAGTGGCTGGTCCAGCTGCGCCTGCACGGTCCCTACCCGCGGGCCGAGGTGGCCCGCAAGCTGGGCGTGTCCAACTCCGGCCTGGCCCGGGCCGGGATCACCGAGGCCCTCACAGCCGACCAGATCCACGCCCTGCTCGAGGAGATGCCGGAGTGGCTGGTCCGCGAGCGCCAGACCCAGGCCGACGTCCGGGCCGAGAACGCCCGGCTGAAGGCCGAGCGCGACTGACCCCGGGCGCGACTGAGCCCCCCGGAGGCTGGCCGCGGACGCCGGCGCGGGCCACGCACCGGCACCTGACCCAGCAATTGTGCTGGGTCTGACCTCGGTATCGGGACGATCTTCCGGTGCGGCGGGGCTACGGGTCTAGACTTCCATGTGGTCTCGCTCACAGTGTCGTGTCGGGCCGTGGAGATCCCTGTTCTGCTCCCGAAGGTGTGTGCATGTTCACTAAAGTCCTGGTAGCCAACCGAGGCGAAATCGCCGTCCGCGCGTTCCGTGCCGCTGTCGAGCTCGGCGTGAAGACGGTCGCTGTCTTCCCGTACGAGGACCGCAACGCCGTCCACCGGATCAAGGCCGACGAGGCCTACATGATCGGTGAGAAGGGCCACCCGGTCCGCGCCTACCTGGACATCGACGAGATCATCCGCGCCGCCAAGGAGTCCGGGGCCGACGCCATCTACCCCGGCTACGGCTTCCTGTCGGAGAACCCCGACCTGGCCGAGGCGTGCGCCAAGAACGGCATCACCTTCATCGGTCCCTCCAAGGAGACCCTGGAGATGGCCGGCAACAAGAAGCACGCCATCGACTCGGCCCGTCGCGCCGGGATCCCCACCCTGCAGTCCTCGGAGCCCTCCACGGACCTGGACTACCTGGTCGCCGAGGCCGACAAGATCGGCTTCCCGGTCTTCGTGAAGGCCGTCGCCGGTGGCGGTGGCCGCGGCATGCGCCGCGTCGACGACCCCGCGATGCTGCGCGAGTCGATCGAGGCCGCCTCCCGCGAGGCCGAGTCCGCCTTCGGTGACGCCACCGTCTTCATCGAGCAGGCCGTCGGCCGCCCGCGGCACATCGAGGTGCAGATCCTCGCCGACACCCACGGCAACATCATCCACCTGTACGAGCGCGACTGCTCGATCCAGCGCCGCCACCAGAAGGTCGTCGAGCTGGCCCCGGCCCCGCACATCTCCGAGGAGCTGCGCAGCGCGCTGACCCGCGACGCCGTCGCGTTCGCCAGGTCGATCGACTACTCCCTGGCCGGCACCGTCGAGTTCCTGCTGGAGACCGAGGGCCCGCGCGCCGGCCAGCACGTGTTCATCGAGATGAACCCGCGCATCCAGGTCGAGCACACGGTCACCGAGGAGATCACCGGCGTCGACCTGGTCCAGGCCCAGATGCGGCTCGCCTCCGGCGAGACCCTGGCCGACCTCGGCCTCAGCCAGGACGAGATCCACATCATGGGTGCGGCCATGCAGTGCCGCATCACCACCGAGGACCCGGCCAACGGCTTCCGCCCCGACACCGGCACCATCTCGGCCTACCGCTCCGCCGCGGGCGCCGGCATCCGCCTCGACGGCGGCACCGCCGCCACCGGCGCGGTGATCAGCCCCCACTTCGACTCGCTGCTGGTCAAGCTGACCACCCGTGGCCGCGACTACCAGCAGGCCGTCGCCCGGGCCCGCCGCGCGCTGGCCGAGTTCCGGATCCGCGGCGTCGCGACGAACATCCCGTTCCTGCAGGCCGTGCTCGACGACCCGGACTTCCAGGCCGGCAACGTCTCCACCGCCTTCATCGACGAGCGCCCGCAACTGCTCAACGCCCGGGTCTCCGGCGACCGCGGCAGCAAGGTGCTGAACTGGCTGGCCGACGTCACCGTCAACAAGCCCAACGGCCCCTCCCCGATCACCGTGCAGCCGGTCGCCAAGCTGCCGGCGGTCGACGTACGCTCCGCGGCCCCCGCCGGCTTCCGCCAGCAGCTGGTCGAGCTCGGCCCGGAGAAGTTCGCCGCGGCCCTGCGCGCCTCGGACAAGCTCGAGGTCACCGACACCACCTTCCGGGACGCGCACCAGTCGCTGCTCGCCACCCGGATGCGTACGTACGACATGCTGCAGGTCGCCCCGCACATGCAGCGGATGCTGCCCGGCCTGTTCTCGGTCGAGGCGTGGGGCGGTGCGACGTACGACGTGGCGCTGCGCTTCCTCGGCGAGGACCCGTGGGAGCGGCTCGCCCGCCTGCACGAGGCGATGCCGGGCATCCCGGTCCAGATGCTGCTGCGCGGGCGCAACACGGTCGGCTACACCCCGTACCCGACGCAGGTCACCGACGCGTTCGTGCACGAGGCCGCCGAGGTCGGCGTGGACATCTTCCGGGTCTTCGACGCCCTCAACGACGTCTCCCAGATGACCCCCGCGATCAACGCGATCCGCGACACGCCGTCGGTCGCCGAGGTCGCCATGTGCTACACCGGCAACCTGCTGGACCCGCGCGAGGACATCTACACCCTCGACTACTACCTGCACCTGGCCGACCAGATCGTCGGGGCCGGCGCCCACATCCTGGCGATCAAGGACATGGCCGGACTGCTGCGCGCCCCCGCGGCGTACAAGCTGGTCACGGCACTGCGCGAGCGCTTCGACGTACCGGTCGTGCTGCACACCCACGACACCGCCGGAGGCCAGCTGGCCACCCTGGTGATGGCCGCCCAGGCCGGGGTCGACGGCGTCGACGTCGCCGCCGCCCCGATGTCGGGCACCACCTCGCAGGTGTCCATGTCGGCGCTGGTCGCCGCGACCGACAACACCGATCGCGAGACCCGCCTCGACCTGCGCAACGTGATGGACCTGGAGCCCTACTGGGACATGGTCCGTCGCCAGTACCGGCCGTTCGAGTCCGGCCTGGACTCCCCGACCGGCCGCGTCTACGACCACGAGATCCCCGGCGGCCAGCTGTCCAACCTGCGCCAGCAGGCCAAGGCCCTCGGGCTGGCCGACAAGTTCGAGCAGATCGAGGACATGTACGCCGCGGCGGACAAGATCCTCGGCCGCCCGAGCAAGGTCACCCCGTCCTCGAAGGTCGTCGGCGACCTCGCGCTGCACCTGGTCGCGGTCGGCGCCGACCCGAAGAAGTTCGCCGAGGACCCGGCGTCCTTCGACATCCCGGACTCGGTGATCGGCTTCCTGTCCGGTGACCTCGGCGCCCCCGCCGGCGGGTGGCCCGAGCCGTTCCGGACCAAGGCGTTGCAGGGTCGTACGGTCAAGGCCGTCGAGGAGACGGTCCCGGAGGAGGACGCGGCCAAGCTGCGCGTGCCCGGCCGCGAGCGCCAGGAGACGCTGAACCGGCTGCTGTTCCCCGGCCCGACCAAGGACCTGGCGAACTTCCGCAGCCAGTACGGCGACCTGTCCTCGATGGCCACCTCGGACTACCTGTACGGCCTCAAGCGCGGCGACGAGCACAAGGTGAACCTCGGCAAGGGCGTCGACCTGCTGATCGGCCTGGAGGCCATCGGCGACGCCGACGAGCGCGGCTACCGTACGGTGATGACCGTCCTGAACGGCCAGATCCGCCCGGTCCGGGTGCTCGACCGCTCGATCGAGACCAACGTGGAGGTCGCCGAGCGCGCCGACGCCACCAACCCCGGCCACGTGGCCGCGCCGTTCCAGGGCGTCGTCTCGGTGACCGTGGCCGAGGGCAGCCACGTGGAGGCCGGCCAGGCCGTCGCGACGATCGAGGCGATGAAGATGGAGGCCGCGATCACCACCTCGGTCGCCGGCACCGTCGAGCGGATCGCGCTGCACGGGCCGCACCAGGTGCAGGGTGGCGACCTGGTGCTGGTGGTCCGCCCCGACTGAGTGTGCGTGCCTTCGCCGGAACGGCCGAGAGGTCAGGCGAAGGCGAAGGTGAGCAGGTCCGGCGCGGGCCGTCCTCCATGGGCGGCCCGCGCCGCCCATTCCGGGTAGTGCGCCAACCAGGCCGCGAGTTCGGCGACCAGGGCGCGTGGTGCGGGCTCCTTCAGCTGCGGGGCATGGGTGGCGTACGTCTGGGCCATCGCCTCCGCCATCGCGCCGCGGACGTAGCCGATCCGGACCCCCGGCAGGGGCGGCAGCGGCAGCATCGCGGGGGTGTCGACCAGGGTGCGGATGCCCAGGGCGGCCGGCGCCCCGAGGCAGGCGAGCGCGAAGTCCGTCGCCTCGACCAGGGCGGGGTCGGCGGCGACCCGGAGCCGGTCGTGGGCCAGGGCACTGACCAGGGTCTCGGTCAGCCGCCAGCGTGCGGCATTGCGCTCCGGCGGGGCGTACCGCCCGGCCAGCATCGCCTCGACGTCCTCGTTGCTGGGCTGGTCGGGGTCGGTGGTGGTGGGCCGGTGCGGGTCGTTGCGGAACAGCGCCGCCCACAGCCTGGTGCGCTGCGGGGGCGGTTCCAGCCCGAGGGCCCGGTGCGCCAGGGTGCGCAGCTCGGCCCGGCGCTGCTCGGGGGCGCCGAACAGGTCGCGGACCTCGTCGATGCCCAGGGCGTACAGCCGTAGCTCGCCGCCGCTGCTGCCGGCGCCGAGCGGCTCGCCGACGCGGGCTGGCTGGGCCATGGGTCCAGCGTAGGGGACCGACCGGCCGCCGGTAGCGACTAACCTTGGTCTGTGAAGCTTCGTACCGGTCACCAACTCGTCAGCGCGGTCGCCGTGGCGTTGCTCCTGATCGTCATCATCGGTTCCCTGGTCGCCGGGCACTGAGCGAGCCGACAACGAAGAAAGGGGTGCCGCATGCGGACCATCCAGAGGGCGGTCTCCGTCGCGGTGACGGCTGCTGTGCTGTCCACCGCAGGGGTATGGGCGTACGCGGCGGACCCCGCAGCCGCCGGGGTCGAGCGCACCGGCACGTGGCTCGCCCTCGGAGCAGCCGGCATCGTCGCGTTGCTCGCGGGGCTGACGGCGGTGTTCGGTCCGGGCGGAGCAGAACGGCCGGCCTCCGTCCCGCGCCGGCACTTCGCCGACGACACCGGCCTGCAGCCCCGGGTCCACTCCGGCCCGGTCTCGAGCCCGACCCCGGCCCGGCGCGCCCTGCCGGACGAGCGACGCCGGCGCTGACCGGCTTCGCCCGGTCCCAGGCCGAAGCTCAGGCCATCCGCTCCAGCACGTAGTCGATGCAGGCCGTGAGCGCCTCGACGTCGGCGGTCGGCACATTGGTGAACATGCCGATCCGCAGCTGGTTGCGGCCGAGCTTGCGGTAGGGCTCCACGTCGATGATCCCGTTGGCGCGCAGCGTCTTCGCCAGTGCCGCGGCATCGACCTGTTCGGCGAAGTCGATGGTGCCGACCACCGGGGAGCGGAAGGCCTGCTCGACGAACGGCGTCGCCAGCTCGTGCGCGTCGGCCCAGCCGTACAGGTGGGCCGCGGAGGCCTGCGTACGGGCGGTGGCGAAGGCCATCCCGCCCTGGGTGTTCAGCCAGTCGACCTGCTCGGCCAGCAGCCACAGGGTGGCGATCGCCGGGGTGTTGAGCGTCTGGTCCTTGCGGGAGTTGTCCAGCGCGACCTGCAGCGACAGGATCTCGGGGATCCACCGGTCCGTCGCCGCGATCCGGCCGATCCGCTCGATCGCCGCGGGGGACAGGAACGAGACCCACAGGCCGCCGTCGGAGCCGAAGTTCTTCTGCGGGGCGAAGTAGTAGGCGTCCGTCTGGGCCAGGTCGGCATCGATGCCGCCGGCCGCCGAGGTCGCGTCGATCAGGGTCAGCGCGCCCTCGTCGCCGGCAACGCGCTGCACCGGGGTGGCGGCACCGGTCGAGGTCTCGTTCTGCGCCCACGCGTACGCGTCCACGCCGGCGGTGGGCTGCGGCACGGCCGCGCTGCCGACCGGGGCCGTGGCGATGACCGGATCGGCCAGGAACGGCGCCCGGGCCGCCTCGGCGGCGAACTTGGAGGAGAACTCGCCGTTCGAGCCGTGCGCGGAGCGCTGCTCGACCAGCGAGTAGATCGCGGCGTCCCAGAACAGCGTCGAACCGCCATTGCCGAGGGCGACCTCGTAGCCCTCCGGGGCCCGGTAGAGCTCGGCCAGGCCCTCGCGGATGCGGCGGACGAGGTCCTTCACCGGGGCCTGCCGGTGCGAGGTGCCGAGCACCTGCGCGCCGGGACCGGCCAGGGACGCGAGCGCCGCCGGGCGGATCCGGGCCGGCCCACAGCCGAAGCGTCCGTCGGCGGGCTTGATGTCTGCGGGAATCTGCACGGTCACCGTCCCATCTTTGCACCGTGTCCGAGCCGGGCGGCCGGGTGGCTGGGTGGTAGGACGGGGTCATGCACGACATTGCCGCCGACCGGGTCGAGTACCACGGCCAGACCCTTGATGGCGTGAACGCCGCAACCTCGCCGTACGCCCTGTTCCGCAGTTGGCTGGAGGCCGCGTACGAGGCGGGCAACCCGGAGCCGACGGCGATGCAGGTCGCGACGGTCGCGCTGGGTGGGGACGGGGTGCCCCGGCCGAGCGTACGGACGGTGCTGCTCAAGGAGGTCGACGAGCGCGGCTTCGTGTTCTTCAGCAACTACCGCTCCCGCAAGGGCCGGGAGATCGAGGCCCAGCCGCAGGTGGCCCTGCAGTGGTACTGGCCGGCGCTGGCCCGGGCCGTACGGGTGGAGGGGACCGCCGTCCGGGTGGACCGGCAGGAGTCCGAGGCGTACTTCGCGAGTCGGCCGCGCGGCTCCCAGCTGGGCGCCTGGGCCTCCCAGCAGTCCGCCGAACTCGACTCGCGCGCCGAGCTGCTGGCGGCGTACGCCAGGGTCGGTGAGGAGTTCCGCGGCCGCGAGGTGCCCTGCCCCGAGCACTGGGGAGGCTGGCGCGTCCCGGCCGGGGCGATCGAGTTCTGGCAGGGCGAGCCGAGCCGGCTGCACGACCGGGTCCGGTTCACCCGCGAGGGCACGTCCTGGCAGCTGCACCGGCTCGCGCCCTGAGCCGGGCCTGTGGTCGGGGTCCGCGGGAGGGCGAGCGGGCTTCAGCGTGGTGCTATCGAGCTGAACGCCCACCTTGCTAGGGTGACGCGTGGTATGACCGTTCCCCCTGGGCAGGGGTCGTGCCGTGTCCGCCTACCAACACAAGGAGTGAGCACGTGAAGGGTTTCAAAGAATTCCTCATGCGCGGCAACCTCATCGAGCTTGCCGTCGCCTTCATCATCGGATCCGTCTTCGCCGCGGTCGTCAAGGCCTTCACCGACCTGATGCTCGACCTGATCGGCAAGCTGCTGCCGATCGACGGGGCGGCCTTCTCCGGGCTCGTCGTCGCCGGCATCACCATCGGCCCGTTCGTGTCGGCCGTCGTGACCTTCGTCCTGACCGCGTTCGTGGTCTACTTCGCCGTGGTGAAGCCGTACAACCTGTACCAGGCCCGTCACAAGGTCGCCGAGCCGGAGGTCCAGACCACCGACCAGATCCTCGTCCAGATCCGCGACCTGCTGGCCGAGCGCCGCGAGGTCTGATCGACCCAGCACCAGCAACCCTTTCGCCCCGGACCGATCGCCGCGGGCACCCGCGGACACCACGAAGCCCCCGTCACTGCTGTGGCGGGGGCTTCGCCGTTCCTGGGGCAGGGCCGTTCCTGGGCTCAGAGCTTGCCGAAGTGCGGCGGCAGGTCGCGCAGCAGCCGCTCGTCCGCCGGTGACGGCCGGCCAGCACCGATCCGCCCGTGGCCCGCGCTGCGGACCCGGACCGCGGCCGGCGCCAGCCCCCAGTCGGCCACCAGGGCCCGGAGAGCGGCGGAGAACTGGGCCGCCGGGAGTCCCTCGGCCAGCTCCGCCGGGACGGGGTGAGGCCAGGGCGTCCCCGCGGACCGGGTGGCGTCGGCATGGCGCCGCAGTGCCTCGCGGTCCCAGCCCGCGGCGTCGAGTTCGCCGGCCAGTACCGCCTCGTCGGGGGCGGGCCGGGGCGGCAGGGACAGGTCCTCGCCGGTCAGCGCGTACGCCAGGGTCCGGTGCCAGCCGAGGCCCTCGGGCTCACTCACCGTCGTCCGAGGGCAGCCCGCTGTGGCCGTCCAGCACGCTGCCGGCGGGGACCGTACGGGGCCGGTCGGTCGGCGGCAGCACCACGTCACCGCGGATGGTGACCTGGTGGCCGAAGGTCCAGTCACCCTCCACCGTCAGCGATCCCGCCTCGCGCAGGCTCGGGGCGCCGTGCGGGAAGCGCTGCTCGAAGTCCGCGATCAGCTGGTAGGGGCCGGGCGCCAGCTGCACCAGCGGCGGGGTCGGGTCCACCCGGACCAGCGTCCCGTCCTCCTGGACCCGGTACACGTCGGAGCGCAGCAGCAGCAGGTCGTTGGTGGTCTTGACCGGCAGGAACCGGTCCCGGGGCACCACGATCGCCTGCGACCCCTCGAACACCTCGATCGCCGCACCCATCGCCGTCTCGATCTGGTACACCTCCGGCGACGTACGGTCGGTCGGGTCGACCCGCTTGCGGTTGCGGATCAGCGGCAGCCCCAGTACGCCGTCGCGCTCGGCGAGGGTGTCGGACAGCTGCTGCAGGTCCAGCCACAGGTTGTTGGTGTTGAAGAAGCGGTGGCGCTCGATGTCGCCGAAGGCCTCCTCGTCCTCCTCGGCGGTCTGCGCCTTCTCGCGCAGCACCAGCCGGCCGTCCTCCTCCCGTACGGCCAGGTGGCCGCCCTTGCGGTCGGCCCGGGTCCGCTCGCAGACCTCCATCGCGAACGGCGCACCGGTCGAGGCGAACCAGGCCGCCAGCTCGGCGGAGGGGGCGGCGCCGAGGTTGTCGGCGTTCGAGACCGACGCGTACCGGTAGCCGGCCGCCAGCAGCTGCGCCAGCACCCCGGACCCCTGCAGCGCGGTGTACAGGTCGCCGTGGCCCGGCGGGCACCACTCCAGCGTCGGGTCGGCCGGCCACTCGACCGGGGCCAGGTCGTCGACCAGCAGCTTGGGCTCCTGGTTCTGGATGAACTCCAGCGGTACGCCCGGGGTGCGGAGGGCCGGGGAGGCGGCCAGCTCGGCCATCGTGTCGGCGCTGGTGGCGAACGAGTCCATCAGGATCAGCGGCAGGCGTACGCCGTGCTCGGCCCGGGTCGCCATCACCTGGGCGACGATCAGGTCCAGGAACGTACGGCCCGAGCGGACCGGGACCAGCGACTTCGCCTTGGTCATCCCCATCGAGGTGCCCAGGCCACCGTTCAGCTTGATGATGACCGTACGATCCAGCGCCTCGGTGTCGGGCGTACGGTCGGCGGCCAGCAGGTCGGCCAGGGCGGGCAGCTCGGTGACCGGCCGGATCGAGGACTCCGGAACGATCCCGGTGGCCCCCTCCGCCAGCTTGCCGTAGTAGTGGGTGAAGACGGTGATGGCGTTCTCGGCCACTCCGGCATCACGCATCTTCTGCTGTGCACGCTCGAGTCCCTGTGTCGTCATGGCGCCAGTCTAGGGACCGCGGGGTGACGAATCGTGGGATCGCCTGCCGCTTCGGCTACTCTTGGTGCGGTCAGGCCCCGTAGCTCAGGGGATAGAGCGTCGGTTTCCTAAACCGTGCGTCGGAGGTTCGAATCCTCTCGGGGCCGCTCCGGCAGGACAGTTTCGCCCCGTACCCTCGGCGGAGGGTACGGGGCGAAGTGCTGTTCTGGGGAGACGTACGTCTCGTGCCAGGAGGGGTCGGGTCAGGCCTGCTTGGCCTGGGCCTTGACCTCTTCCATGTCGAGCTCCTTGATCTGGCTGATCAGGGACTTCAGGGTGGAGCCGTTCATGGCGCCGGCCTGGTTGAAGAGCATGATGCCCTGGCGGAAGGCCATCAGCGTCGGGATGGCGGTGATCTGGAAGTTCATCGCCAGCTCCTGCTGGGCCTCGGTGTCGACCTTGCCGAAGACGATGTCGGTGTTCTCGGTGGAAGCCTTCTCGTAGACGGGCGCGAAGCGCTTGCACGGACCGCACCAGTCGGCCCAGAAGTCGACGAGAACGATCTCGTTGTCTTCGATCGTCTTCTTGAAGTCGTCATTGGTCAGGTTCGTGGTGGCCATGGGTCTCTCTCGTTTCCTTTGGCGTTGCGCACGGAGGCGCGGGTCTGTCTCACCGGCAACTGCGCCGTACGGGGGTGCAACAGGAGTGGTGGTTCGGATATTCCCGCACACCGGTCCACTGGTGCCACCGTGGGGCACCGATGCCTCCACCGCGGGAACGTCGTCCACTGTATAGCCGCCGGGATCGTCGCGGAACCTCGTGGTTCCGTCCTGCAGCGCATCCCCGCCGGGCCTGGGGTCACTTGATGCCGACGAAGCGGCGCATCGGCACGGTGATCCGTACCGGCCGGCGGTGTGCGCTCTGGGTCAGCGAGTCGATCGCGGCGCTGATCCGGCTGGCGGCGACCCCGGGCAGGTAGATGGCCTCGAGGAGCCGCTCGGCGTCCTCGCGGTTGCGCACGGTGTACGTGTAGCGCTCGCGGGCGTCCTCGACCTTGCGGATGCCGTGCGCGGCGAACAGGTGCGGCAGGCCGGGGGAGGGGGCGCGGCGGGGGAAGTGTGGGGTGTCGTGCAGGACCGACAGGAACTTGGAGATCGCCGGGATGTCGTGCAGCCGCAGCGACTGCCAGGACGGGGAGATGATCGCCACGACCCCGCCGGGGGCCAGTACCCGGTCGACCTCCTTGGCCAGCTGGGGCATCGGCCGGACGACCGCGAAGCCGAAGCTGCTCACCACGGCCTGCATGCTCGCGTCGCGCAGCGGCAGGTGGCGGGCGTCGGCACGGAGGAAGGTGCCCTCGGGGGACCGGCGCCGGGCCTCGGCCAGTTCGTGGGCGGACATGTCCACCCCGATCACCGTACGTCCCGGGCGGGCGAGCTCACGGGCCACCGCACCGGTGCCGCAGGCCAGGTCCAGGACGGTGCGGGACGACTCGGAGACGGCCCGGGACAGCCAGGCGTACGGGGTGCGGCCGCCGGACTCGATCCGCTGCAGCAACTCCTCGATGGCTCCGACGTGCTCACGATGGAACTGCGCGAGGTACTCGTGCCAGTCGACCGTCTCGCGTCCCGAGAACATTCCCATGTCCACACTGTGCCACGCGGGCCGAAGGACGGCAGGCAGGGGTGCGACGCGTGCGACGAGGGCGCGGACCCTAGCGGTGGCGGGGATCGTCGAGCAGGGCGATCGCGTCCGCGCCGATGTCGCGGATCACGTGCCCCGGGCCGAGCGGACGCTGCGCGACGGCCGAGACCAGGGCGGACAGCCCCGGCAGGGCCTCGTCCTCCACGGCCACCCGGGGTGCGTCCGGGGCGAGCAGGGGATTGCAGCCGTCGGGCCACTGCTGGGTGAGTTTGTCCCAGGTCCGCAGCCAGGCGTCGGAGATCTCCGCGACCGACGGCACGCCGAAGAAGTGGCCGACGGGGGCGTGGTGGCGCAGCGCCACGATCGGGGAGTCCTGGTAGATCCGGGCCAGCCGCACCCGGGCGTCCAGGTGCCGGCGGTGCTCCAGCGGTGGGCGCAGGGCGAACCCGCACGGGTCGGCGCAGGTCTCGCCGACGTCGGGGCGGTCCCCGGCGGCGATGCTGGCGTGGTTCATCGCGCACACCGACAGCGCGTCGCCCAGCCGGGAGTGGAACCGGTCCAGGTAGGCGGTGTAGCCGGGGACGTCGCCGTCGCAGGCGTTCAGGGAGCGCTTGGCGGTCGCGCGCTGGGCGGAGGTGTGCGGGCAGGCCGGGTCGTCGCTGCCCCAGCGGCCGTCGGTGGAGGCACGCATCCGGGCGGGGTCACCGGCGTGGCCGAGGGTGCCCTCCCAGGCCAGGTGACCGAGGTACTCACCGATCAGGTGCGCGGTGACGACGACCTGCAGCGACTCCTGGCGGGCCGAGCGGAGCTGGACCACCTCGAGCATCAGCTCGTACAGGGGGACCAGCGACCCGAGGGCGCCGCGGTTGGGCTCGCGCGGCTCCAGCGGGAAGCGCGCATTGGCCAGGGCGACGGCCCAGGGCTGCTCGAAGCCGGCCGCGATCGTCCCGAAGTCCTCGGCGTCCAGGTCGAGCACGCGCTTGGCGGCGGTCGCCATCCGGCCGGCCTCGTCGATCAGGGCGCAGTCGTCGCCGGGCAGCGGGGCCGCCGAGCGTTGGGCCAGCATCGAGGCGGCGGCGTCGTACCAGTGGTTGCTGACCAGTGCGATGACCGCCTCCGGCAGCGGGAGTGCCACGTTCCTCACCCGTCAGCTGGTCTGGGGGCGGGGCGAGACGAAGACCATGGCGGCCGCTTCCGGGGAGAGCTCGCAGCCGGGCGTGCCCTCGGGGACCAGGGCGATCCCGCCGGGGACGGTGAAGACCGTGACGTCACTGCCGGGGGCGATCCCGGCCTCGTGCAGCGTCTGCAGCAGCTGCGGGTCGGTCTGCAGCTGCTCGCTGAAGCGGGCGACGGTGGCGGGCACCTTCGCACCCTTGGTGCCCCGGTGGGCGATCAGCTCGGACAGGCTGCTGGTGGAGGGGAACAGGTGCGGCTCCGCCATCCCCAGCTCGTCCAGGCCCGGGATCGGGTTGCCGTACGGGGAGTCGACCGGTTCGTGGAGGATGTCAACCAGGCGGCGCTCGACCTCGTCGGAGATGACGTGCTCCCAGCGGCAGGCCTCGTCGTGGACCAGCTCCCAGTCCAGGCCGATCACGTCGGCGAGCAGTCGCTCGGCGAGCCGGTGCTTGCGCATCACCCGCATGGCGCGCTCGTGGCCCTGGGGGGTCAGTTCGAGGTGGCGGTCGTTGCGGACGGTGAGCAGGCCGTCCCGCTCCATCCGGGCGACGGTCTGGGAGACCGTCGGGCCGCTGTGGTGCAGACGCTCGGCGATCCTGGCACGCATCGGGACGATCCCCTCCTCGCCAAGCTCGAAGATGGTCCGCAGGTACATCTCCGTGGTGTCGATGAGGTCGCTCACAGGTGACATCCTATGCTGTCAGACCTAACTCTCCGGACCCTTGCCGGTGCGGGCCCGGTGCGCCGCCATCGCGGAGGCGAGCACCTCGTCGGCCAGGCCGGCCGGCAGCTTGCGCAGGTAGCGCGGCTTGTCCGGGTTGAGGCCGAGCTTCATCGCCCGCCCCAGGGCGAGCCGCTGGGTGACGACCAGTTCCGCCTGGGGGTCGCGGCTCGACTCGACCAGCGTGGCGCCGGTATCCAGGATCTGCTCGCCCAGCCCCTCGGGGGCCTCGCCGAACACCCACACGATCCGCCCCGGCTGGGCGACCGTGATCGGGCCGCGCCGGTACTCCAGCATCGGGTACGCCTCGGCCCAGCTGGCCGAGCTCTCGCGGAACTTCAGTGCCGCCTCGCGCGCCAGCCAGAACGTCCACCCGGCGCCCAGGAAGGTGACCTGCTCGGCGGAGACGTGCTCCTCCCGGAGCCGCTCCTGCAGCGCGCCGCGGGCCTGCTCGATGACGGGGGCCATGTCGTGGCCGAGCCAGGCCCGGTGCAGCGACAGCACGCTGGTCGCGAACCGGGTCTGGGCATAGCCGGCCTCGTCCGCGAAGGGCAGGGTGATCTGCTCGTCGCACAGCTCGCCGATGGTCGAGCCCTCGGTGCCGACGAACGCCAGGGTCGGGACCCGGCCGCCGAGCTCGTGCAGCATCGCCACCACGTCGAGGGTGTCACCGGAGCGGGACAGCACCACGACCCGGTCGAACTCGCGCTGGAACGGGAACTCGCTGGCCACGAACCCGTCGGAACGGCCGTGGCCGTGGTCCTCACGCAGGCTGGCCATCGCCTCGGCGATGTTCCAGGCCGTGCCGCACCCGACGTACGCGACGCTCTCGCCGGGGCGCGGCAGCAGGTCGGAGACCTCGTCCACCATCGCGACGGCACGCTCCCAGCAATCGGGCTGCGAGGAGATCTCCTCGTCGACGTAGAAACTCATGACACCTCCGGATCGGGTCGCTGTCCTCACCCTACGGGGTCGCGGTGCGGAGGAGGCCTGAACGCCTCGGGGAAGAGGCTGGACGGATGTCAGGCTGCGGCGTGATTCCGTTCGCGATGCTTGGCGATCCAGCCGAGGGTGCGGTCCTGGAGCGTGCGGTCGTATCCGGCATGAAGCACGGTTTCCTCGACGCTGTCCAGAACTCCGTCGCTGAGGCGAATGCCGTTGATCAGGCTGAACTGCATGCAATCATCAATGGCCATGTCTGGATCACCTTCTTCCAGACACCCCTTCACGAAGCTCTGATCGGCAACCGGAATGACGGGAAGGACTTCACGCACCAGTTGATCTGCCTGGTCATCAACGCTGAGCACGGGTCCATCCCTCCTCCTCGAGCGCGCTCCGATCGAGGTCCATCGACTTCACCTGGCCACCGCCAACATTCTTGACCACTCCGGCGCCAGTCTTGGGAAAAGCTGCGCGGAACACCTCAAGCTCATCGCCATAGACCTGCACTTCGATCATAACGCCATGGACGATCTTGCGAACCTCTCGGCGGTCCCCGCGCTGACAAAAGGCATCCGGCTCATTCCAGGCGAAGGCTACTGCCGACTCCATGTCCGCACGCGTCCAATCTGGTGTGAACTCGGTCTTTCCGGCCCACCCGCGCCCCGGACGATGCCCACCCTGAAGGAGTGCCTTACCGCCCGGCCTGACTTCCAGCACCCCTTCCCAGACCTTGCTCTTGCTCTGGTCGCGCCACCATGCCGGCTCGTCGGCGGCGCCTTCCCCGAGTCGTGGTCCCTGGGCTCTACCGCCGCCCGACCCTCCGGACGCCGGAGAGGGTCGTTGGGATCTGTCGGTGGACGTCTCGCAACCTTCCCCAGGTATCAGGTGGAGAATCCTGATGCTGTCGCAGGTCAGGCGTTCGGGAGCACGATGCTCAGCCGGGAGGTCGCCGCGGCCCGGGTCAGGTCCAGCGACTCGGGCTGGCTGACCTCCAGCAGCACCAGCACGTCCTCGGCCCGGACGGAACCGCCCAGCGCACCGCCGCTCTCCTCGTTCGGGATCGCGGCGACCCGTGCTCGGGAGGCCACCCGGGTGACCTGGCCGGTGCCGGGGTCGGTGGCCATCACGTCGATCGCGTGCCCGACCCGGACCACCCCCGCCGTACCGGCATCGGCGAGCCTGGTCGGCACGACCACCCGGCCCGGCGTCCCGCGGGCCAGCCCCGGGCCGACCAGCCCGGCCTCGGTAAGGATCGTGCCGGCGGTGAGCGGGCCGGCCGGCGTACGACCCACGGCGTCCTCCGTCGCCAGCACCGCCTCGCCGGGCACGAGTGCGGCGGGGACCTGGCGGACGGTGAGCTGGTCACGGGTCAGCGGGCTGCCGCCGGGGACGTCACCGACCACGGTGACCACCGGCGTGCCGGGGGCCTCGGGCGCCGAGACGGCCCGCAGGCCGCCCAGCACGGCGGCGAAGGTGAGCAGGGCGGCGACGCCGCGGCGGTGCCAGGAGACGACCCGGCGCAGCGTACGGGCCCAGGACAGCAGCAGGGAGGGGGAGTCGACCCCGGCGGGACGTGGCATGCCCGAGGGTGGGCCGCCCGGCCGTACGATCGGCAGCTGTCCACAAGCAGCGACGGCCGGCCCGTGTCGTCCACAGCCCGGCCGTCGCCCGCGCTGAGGTTCGGCGCGGATCGCTGCGGAAGGTCAGTCCGCGAAGGCTCTCAGTCCCCGACGGCCTCCCGGCCGCGGCGGACGACCTTGGGATCCGGGGCGAACACCACGTCGGAGTCCTTGCCGTCATAGTCGAACTGGTTCAGGAAGAACCGCATCGCGTTGATCCGGGCGCGCTTCTTGTCATTGGACTTGATGGTGGTCCAGGGCGCCCAGTCGCTGTCGGTGCGGACGAACATCTGCTCCTTCGCCTCGGTGTAGTCCTCCCACTTGTCCAGCGAGGCGATGTCCATCGGGGAGAGCTTCCACTGCCGGACCGGGTCGAGCTGGCGGATCGCGAAGCGGGTGCGCTGCTCGTGCTGGGTCACCGAGAACCACAGCTTGGTCAGCGAGGTGCCGTCCTGGATCAGCATGTTCTCCAGGGTGGGGGCCTGGAGCATGAAGGTCTCGTACTGCTCGGGGGTGCAGAAGCCCATCACGCGCTCGACGTTGGCGCGGTTGTACCAGGACCGGTCGAACATCACGATCTCCCCGTTGGTGGGGAAGTGGCGGATGTAGCGCTGGAAGTACCACTGGCCGGTCTCGCGGTCGGACGGCTTGGCCAGCGCGACCACGCGGGCGTACCGCGGGTTCAGGTGCTCCTGGAAGCGCTTGATCGTGCCGCCCTTGCCGGCGGCGTCGCGGCCCTCGAACACGATGATGTGCTTGAGGTTGTTGTCCTGGGTCCAGTACTGGAACTTCAGCAACTCGATCTGCAGCAGGTACTTCTCGACGTCGTACTCGTCACGCGTCATCCGCGTGTCGTACGGGTAGTCCTCGCGCCAGGTCTCCACGGCCGAGCCACCCGGATCGATCAGGTCCGGATCCGAACCCTGGTCGTCCCGCACGGTGTAGCCCTGGGCATGCAGGGTGTCGATGAACTCCCGGATGTTCTGCATGTCGCCAGCCTAGGCGGTGGCGAGCGCCTGCGGGGACGCCGTAGGCGCTCGCGTCCCCGGATCGCTCAGCCGGCTACGGCGCCGCTGGTCACCGGGGTGGGCGTCGCAGCGCTGGTGGTCGACGTGCTGGTGCTGGCGGCGGCCGAGGCGGCGGCCGAGGTCGCGGAGTCGGAGGCTGTCCTGGCCGGGATGCTGGCCGAGCCGGTACGGCTGTCCGTCTTGTAGAAGCCCGAGCCCTTGAAGACCACGCCGACGGCATTGAAGACCTTGCGCAGGGAACCGGTGCACTCGGGGCACTCGGTCAGGCTGGGGTCGCTGAAGCTCTGGCGGATCTCGAGGTCACGGCCGCAGGAGGTGCAGTGGTACTGGTACTTCGGCATATGTGCTTCTCGCTCGGGCAGGGGACGGGGGGACGTTCGGTAAGAATACCGTCCGGGGTAACGCCCAGAACCCTTCGTGCTATTCCCGGCCGTCCGGTTGTGCCGCCCCGCGGTCCGCGCCATCCTCGGCGTCACGCTCGGCCAGGCAGTTGGTCATCTCGGCGGGGGTGATGATCAGGTCGACCGGCCGGTCCCAGGGCTGGACCGGCAGGCTCGGCATCACCTCGTCGTCGTTCAGCAGCAGGCAGGTGACCGCCTCCTCGCCGGCATGGGCCAGCGCCCGGTCGTACCAGCCGCCGCCGGTGCCGAGCCGTTCCCCGCGACGGGTGGCGGCCAGCCCAGGGCACAGGATCAGCTGGGCCTGCTCCAGTGCGGCGATGCCGAGTGCCGGGGTGGTCGGCTCGGGGATGTCCCGGACCGCCAGCCGCAGCTTGTCCGAGCCGCGGAACTCCGCCCAGTCCGGCTCGCTGCGCCGGGTGCCGTCGCGGCGCCGGCCGAGCAGCGGCAGCAGGACGCGTACGTGGTGCTCGGCCAGCCACTCGACGATGCCCAGGGTGGAGGGCTCGGCGCCGGTCGACAGGTAGGCGGCCACGACCAGGTCCGGACCGAGCGATCCGTCGAGCAGTTCGCGCAGGTGGCCGAAGCGCGCACCGTCGTCGCGCTCGCGCTCCGGACCGGTGCGCATCCCGCGCCGAGTGGCCACCGCATCGCGCAGGATGTCCTTGGCCCGGCCGAGCGCCTCGAGGTCGGTCGCGGACAGACCTACGGGGGTGGGGCTTGGGGGGAGGCTCACTCGCCTATTCTACGGAGCATGGGACTCTTCCGCCGCAAGAAGCAGGCTGCCGACGAGGCGCCCGTCCAGACCGCGCCGGAACGGGGCCTGCCCCGCCGACCCGAGCCCAACCTGGAGGGTCTGCGCTCGGTGGAGGACCACCGCGACTACCTGCTCTCGCTGGTGCAGGAGCTGCCGGCCTTCGGCCAGACCATCCTGGACGCGGTCGGGCTGAGCCTGTGCGAGGACATCATCGCCGACCTGGACCTGCCGCGCTTCGACAACTCCGCGATGGACGGCTACGGCGTGCACGCCGCCGACCTGGAGGGCGTCTCCCGCGGCCTGCCGCGCAGCCTGCCGGTGGTCCGCTCGATCGCTGCCGGTGACCCGGCCGGTCCCGAGGTCGAGGAGGGCACCGTGGTCAAGATCATGACCGGCGCCCCGGTCCCGCCCGGTGTCGACGCGGTGGTGCCGTACGAGCACACCGACCGCGGCTCGGTGACCGCGACGTTCCTGCACGCCCCGGCGGTCGGGGAGAACATCCGCCCCGCCGGTGACGACATCGCCGTCGGTGACCACATCGCCTCGATCGGGGACCGGCTGGGACCCCGCCAGGTCGGCATGCTGGCCGGCATCGGCATCGACCAGGTGCTGGTCCGGCCCCGCCCCCGGGTGGTGGTGATCTCCACCGGCTCCGAACTGGTCCAGCCCGGCCTGGAGCTGCACGAGGGCCAGATCTACGACTCCAACTCCTTCATGCTGGCCGCCCTGGCCCGCAGCGAGGGCGCCCAGGTCTTCCGGGTCGGGATCGTCAGCGACGACCCCTCGGTGGTCGCCCAGACGATCTCCGACCAGCTCGTCCGGGCCGACATCATCCTCACCACCGGCGGCGTCAGCCAGGGCGACCACGACGTGGTCAAGGCCGTCGTGCCCCGGCTCGGGCCGACCGACTTCTGCCGGGTGGCGATGCAGCCGGGCAAGCCGCAGGGCTTCGCGCTGATCGGCGAGGACCGCACCCCGGTGATCATGCTGCCGGGCAACCCGGTCAGCGCGTTCGTGTCGTTCGAGGTCTTCGTCCGGCCGGTGCTGCGCAAGCTGATGGGCGTCCAGCCGCTGGTGCGACCGGTCAGCCACGCGCTGACCCGTACGATCATCCGCTCCCCGCTCGGCAAGACGCAGTTCCAGCGCGGGGTGGTGACGAGCACCCGGGACGGGCGCCGGCACGTGGCGCCGATGGGCGGTGGGGGCTCCCACAAGCTGGGTGACCTGGCCCAGGCCAACGCGCTGGTGATCATCCCGCCCGAGGTCGAGGTGATCGAGGCAGGCAACCCCGTGGAGATCTGGATGATCGACGATGAGTGACCTGACCCACCTGGACGAGCGCGGCGCGGCGCGGATGGTCGACGTCTCCGACAAGGATGTCACCACCCGCACCGCCACCGCCCGCGGAACCGTGCTGCTGTCCGCCGAGGCGGTCGCCGCGCTGCGCGACGACACGCTGCCCAAGGGCGACGCGCTGGCCGTGGCCCGGATCGCCGGGATCCAGGCCGCCAAGCGCACCCCCGACCTGATCCCGCTGTGCCACCCGCTGCCGATCAGCGCGGTCCGGGTCGACCTGGAGATCGTGGACGAGGGCGTGCACGTCGAGGCGGCGGTCCGGACGACCTCGCGCACCGGCGTCGAGATGGAGGCGCTGACCGCCGTCACGGTCTGTGCGCTGACCGTGATCGACATGACCAAGGCGATCGACAAGCACGCGGTGATCACCGACGTACGGGTGGCGGCCAAGTCCGGCGGCCGCAGCGGCGACTGGAGCGAGGGGTGAGCCCAGCGGCAGGTGGGCACCGCGCCGTGGTGATCACCTGCTCCACCCGGGCGGCCGCCGGGACGTACGAGGACCGCTCCGGCCCGCTGCTGGTGGCCGGACTGCGCGAACTGGGCCTGGACTGCGCCGATCCCGTGGTGGTGCCCGACGGGCCGCCTGTCGGGGCCGCGCTGCGCGAGGCGATCGAGGGCGGGGCCGACCTGGTCGTCACCACCGGCGGCACCGGGCTGGCGCCCGGCGACCTGACCCCCGAGCAGACCGAGCCGTTGCTGGACCGGCAGGTGCCCGCCCTGGCCGCGGCGATCGTCGCGGCCGGGACCGGCAACGACGTCCCCACCGCCGTGCTCAGCCGTGGCCTGGCCGGGATCGCCGGGCACGCCCTGGTGGTCAACCTGCCGGGTTCGCGGGGCGGGGTGAAGGACGGCCTGTCCGTGCTGGGCCCGGTCCTGGCACATGCCCTGGACCAGATCCGCGGCGGGGACCATCCCGGGGGGAACGCGTGAACGCGGACCTGCGGTTCGCCGCGGACGGTGCCTCCGGCATCCCGGTGCTGCGCCACGGGCGGGTTGCCCTGCGGCCGATCCGGCGCCGCGATGCGCGCACCTGGACCGAGGTGCACGACCGCAACGCGCACTGGCTGGGCCCGTGGGAGGCGACCGTGCCGCCCGGCGCCGAGAGCCGCTCCCCGTCGTCGTACGTCCAGCTGGCCGGTGACCTGCGCAGCCAGGCCCGCGCGGGTCGTACGTTGCCGTGGCTGGTCTGGTACGACCCGGTCGCCGAGGGCGACCCGCGCGGCCGCGGCGTGCTGGCCGGGCAGTTGACCGTCTCCGGGATCACCCGCGGTTCGGCCCAGTGGGCCCAGCTGGGGTACTGGATCGACGAGCGGTGGGCCGGGCGCGGCATCATCCCGCTGGCCGTGGCGATGGCCACCGACTACTGCCTGGGCCCGCTCGGGCTGCACCGGATGGAGATCGTGATCCGGCCCGAGAACGTGAACAGCCGGCGGGTGGTGGAGAAGCTCGGCTTCCGCGGCGAGGGAATGCGCCCGGCCTACCTGCACATCGACGGGGACTGGCGCGACCACCTGGTCTACGCCCTCAACGCCGACGAGATCGGGCCCGGCGGCCTGGTCGGACGGCTCGAGGCGTCCGACCGTTCCGCTGGACTGGGACACGACACGCCCGACACTCCGGACGCGGTCACGGACCGATAACGACCGACCCCGTACGGTTCTGAACGTGGGAATGACAGGGGTGATCATCGCAGTGGTGGCCGTCGCGTGGCTTGCGTTCGGCGTGCCCCAATTCCTGTCCGTGCCGCGGGTGCTGGAGGAGGACATCCCCGACCCCGCCGACCGGATCGGCGGAGCGGTACGGATCCTGCGCCCCTCCGGGAAGTCCTCGGCGACGCTGGTCAACGGTGGCACCGGACAGGTCACGACCGTGCCGCTGATCGGCGCCGACGGCGCCCAGTTCAGCACTGCCGAACTCTCGACCCGGCTCACCCGGCGTACCGAACTGGCCCGGCTCCGCCAGATCGAGCAGGCCGCCGTACGTATCCGCCGCCGCGCGATCGCCGGCGTGCTCGGCATCGACGTGCTGGTCGTCGTCGGCGCGCTGGCCGGCTGGTGGTCCTGGTGGTGGTGCACCGGTGCGGGTGCCCTGCTGGTCGCCGGCCTGGTGGCGCTGCGGGTCAGCGTGGTGCTGGTGGATCGCGAGATGGACCGCCGGGTCACCGAACTGCGCACCGGCAACCAGGAGCGCACCCTGGCGATCACCCGGGACGACCTGTTCGAGGGCGCCCCGCCGGCCGAGGTGACCGGCTCCGAAGCAGCCCGGACCTCCCGCGACGTCGTCTCCTTCCGCCGTCCGTTGTTCGAGGACGTGCCTTCCCGCCACCTCGCCCCCTCGCTGTGGGAGCCGCTGCCGGTGCCGGCCGAGACGTACGTGCAGCGCCCGATCGTGGCCCGGACCGTACGGACGATCGACCTGTCCAGCCCTGGCCTGAACGCCGCGATGGACCAGGCCCAGGGCGACCTGCCGGTCACCGCCGACGGCCGTGACGGGGAACTGGCCGGGGTCGGCGAACTCGACGCACGGGCCATCGAGCGGGCCTCCCGACGGCCGAGGCTGCGGGCCGTGGGCGAGTGAGACCGAGCGGTTTGGGACTGGCTCGCGGATGGTGCTAGACTCCCAAACCTGTCGGGACACCTCGGTGTCCGCCTGACTGGGGCATTGGCGCAGTTGGTAGCGCGTCTCGTTCGCAATGAGAAGGTCAGGGGTTCGAATCCCCTATGCTCCACCAGATTCAAGATGTTCGGACTCGTGACCCCAGGACAGAGGTCGGCGAGGGACTGAACCCCTGAGGCGGGCGTTCCGAGTTGCTCGGGACGCCCGTTTTCGTCGTGTGTCGAGGTGATGGGCCTGAGGTGGTCCCCGGTATGGGGGACGATCAGGAGGGTCGGGAGCACGCGAACATGACGGTGCGGATCCGTCGCTGGGCGAGATTGGCCACCTGATTGGCCGCCATCTGCCCGTACGCGTCGCCGAGGAAGGCTGCGAAGCTGACCGGTGGTGGTCCGTCTCGTTCGATCCGGGCGCGCACCTGCTGGAACCAAGCCAGGCTCTCCTCCGACGAGTCGACTTCCGAGATGACCTGGAAGCCGGCCGCTGCGAGTAGTTCGCGCATCTCCTCGGGCGTGGCGAGAAAGCTGATCGACGGGTCGGTCGCCCACGGCACCGGGTAGCGGACGTCGCCGCCCTCGCCCTGCAGAACGTCGTACACGACGAACCTGCCGCCGGGCCGGAGCACTCGGAAGGCTTCGGCGTAGAGCGCCGGCTTGTCGGCTATGTTCATCGCGACATGGAGGGTGAGCGCCGCGTCGACGGCCGCTTCGGGAAGTCCGGTAGCCGTTGCGTCCCCGACGCGGAAGTCGGTGCGTTCGGACAGGCCCGTCCACTCCGAGAGCGCCGTCGCCACCTCGCAGAACTCTGGCGTGAGGTCGACGCCGGTCACCCTGCATCCGGTCAACTCCACGAGCGTCCGTGCGGGCCCGCCCAACCCGCTGCCCAGGTCCAGCACGTGGGAGTCGGCAGTGAGTGCGAGGGCCTCGACGATTTCCAGCGATGCGGCACGGCCACGGATGTGGAACTCGTCCACCGGCGCGAGGTCGGCCGGCCGCAGAGTCCGACGGTCCAGACCGGCCGCGTCCAAGGCGGCGCTGATGGCCCCCACAAGCCCACCGGGGCCGCTGTAGAACCTCGAGACCTGGCTCATGGAATTATTATGACACCGCGTCGCCATGAGGTCGACCGTAGGATCGCAACCTTCTGGGAAGACTCCCCGTCGTGCCGCGCCGCTCATCCGCAGAGTCGCCGTGGTGGGCGAGCCCCCGGCCGGAAGGGATGGTGCACATCCCGACATCCCGGGTGGTCCTCGAGTCGTCCCGACGGCCTCCGGCCGCTGGATGCATGGAGCATCGCGCTAGCGTTAGGACGTGAGCATCGAAATCGTTGACATCCGACGGGAGCCGCGGTCCTACAGCGTGGTCGTTCCGGCCTACAACGAGGAGTTGTTCATCGGGGACTGCCTCGACTCGCTGAGTCGGCAGGACTTCGCCGGGCCTGTCGAGATCATCGTGGTCGACAACAACTCCGACGACGCCACCGCGAGGATCGCGGCCCTTCACGATGCCGTCGTCGTCCACGAACCGTCACCGGGGGTCTGCAACGCTCGCCAGGCCGGCCTCGCCAGGGCCACCGGCACCATCATCGTCTCCGTGGATGCGGACACCATCTATCCGCCCCACTGGCTCTCGACCATCGACCGGCACTTCGCCTCGGCGGACGACGTCGTCGCCGTGGCCGGGCCCCCCGTCTTCCGGGAGGGCCCGGCGTGGGGACGTGTCCTCACCGGGTGGCTCTTCTGGCTGGTGACGGTGATCGAGAGGGTGAGCGGACGCCTGAGCTACGTCTCGGCGGCCAACCTCGCCTTCCGACGGTCCGCCTTCGGTGGCTACGACACGCAGATGAGCCAGGGCGGCGATGAACTGGATGTGCTGCGCCAGTTGCGGCCCCACGGCCGTCTCGTCTGGGACGCTGACAATCCGGTGGTGACGTCTCCTCGCCGGATGAGTGCCGGGATGCTCCACGGCCTCGTCGTGACCATGCTCTACTACTACGTCGGCGGCTACGTGGTGAACAAGTTGGCGCGGCGCCGGGTGATCGGGACCTACCGGGCCATCAGGACCCCGTCCCCTGTCCCGGTCCCGCATCGAGCCGATCCTGGCCCGCTGCCGGCTCCGAGGAGACGCCGGATGCTGGTCGCCCCGCGTCGGCGCGACGAGTCGTCGACGTGAGAACGGCTGCCGGCATGGGCGTCGGTGCCGGCGCCCTCTCTGCCGCCGCCCTCACCTACTGGGTCAGGATGTCCTCCTGGTCGCAGCGCCTGGGGCCGTTCCCTTGGCACGTGGAGACCGACCGGCGGGTCGTCGCCCTCACCTTCGACGATGGTCCCAACGAGCCCTACACCTCGCAACTGGCGGACCTCTTCGTGGAGCGGGGCGTCCACGCCACGTTCTTCCAGGTGGGGCTGAACGTCAAGGCCTTCCCGGACGCCACCCGGCGCCTGCTGGCTGACGGGCACGAGATCGGCAACCACTCCTGGAGCCACGACTTCACGCGTTGCCTTCGCGACTCCGTGATGGCCGACGAGATCCTCCGTACCCAGGACCTGCAGGAGGAGATCACCGGGCAGCGGCCCACGCTCTACCGGCCGCCCTGGCTGTGGCGTTCACGGGGATTGTTCCGGACCCTCCGGGAACAGGGGCTCACCCCCGTCTCGGGGGAGTTCGCACACGAATTCGAGCCGTTCCAGATCCCCGCCGCGTGGACCGCGCGCCGGGCGCTGGGGCGTGCGTCTCCGGGGAAGATCCTGATCTTCCACGACGGCTACGACATCCGTGGGGGCGACCACACCCAGACGGTCCGCGCCGTGCAGCTGACGGTCGATCGGCTCCGTGACGCCGGGTACGAGTTCGTCACCGTGCCCGAGCTCCTGGCGCTGGGGTGAAGGCCTACGTCGGACCGGCTCAGCCCTGGACCGGACCCTGCTCGTACGGCCGCCCCTCGGCTGCCCACTCGTTCATGCCGCCCTCGACGTTGACCACGTCGTAGCCGGCCGCCTCCAGCGCCTCGACGGCGCGCAGCGAGCGGATCCCGGCCGCGCACAGCACGTACGTGGTGGTGTCCGGGTCGATCTCCGTGGCGCGAGCCGGGATCTCGGCGAGCGGGATCAGCTTCGCGCCGGGCAGGTGGGCCTGCTCGTACTCGTACGGTTCACGGACGTCGACCACTGGCGCACCGGCGGCGTACGCCTCGGCGAAGGCTGCGATATCGATCTGCTTGGGCATGTCCCGAGCGTAGGCCGGGTCCGGCCGTACGCGGAAGCCCCGGGGTGCTGGCCGGGAGGGGGACCAGGGGAGAGACTGGTCCCATGAGTGAGACCGAGTTCCGCATCGAACACGACACCATGGGCGAGGTCAAGGTTCCCGCCCGTGCCCTCTACCAGGCGCAGACCCAGCGGGCGGTGGAGAACTTCCCGATCTCGGGCAGCACCCTCGAGCCGGCCCTGATCGTCGCGCTGGCCCGGGTGAAGAAGGCCGCCGCCGGCGCGAACCAGGCGCTCGGGGTCCTCGACCCGTCGATCGCGCTGGCCGTCCGTGACGCCGCCGACGAGGTGATCGAGGGCGGCCACCTGGACCAGTTCCCCGTCGACGTCTTCCAGACCGGCTCGGGCACCTCCTCGAACATGAACATGAACGAGGTGCTCGCGACCCTCGCCACCCGTACCCTTGGCTCCCCGGTGCACCCGAACGACCACGTCAACGCCTCGCAGTCCTCCAACGACGTGTTCCCGACCGCGGTGCACGTGGCCGTCGGGTCGGCGCTCAAGCACGACCTGTACCCGGCGCTGCAGCGGCTCGCGACCGTGCTGTCGGGCAAGGCCGAGGAGTTCTCGACGGTGGTGAAGTCGGGGCGTACGCACCTGATGGACGCCACCCCGGTGACGCTGGGCCAGGAGTTCGGCGGGTACGCCAGCCAGGTCGACTTCGGCATCGAGCGGATCTGGAGCTGCCTGGACCGCGTCTGCGAGCTGCCGCTTGGCGGCACCGCCGTCGGCACCGGGATCAACACCCCGCCCGGCTTCGCGCCGCGGGTGATCGACGAGCTCGCCCGGACCGCCGACCTGCCGCTGTCCGAGGCCCGCAACCACTTCGAGGCGCAGTCCGCGCGCGACTCGCTGGTCGAGGCCTCCGGGGTGCTGCGGACGATCGCGGTGTCCCTGATCAAGATCGCCAACGACATCCGCTGGATGGGGTCGGGCCCGCGCGCCGGCCTGGCCGAGATCCACCTGCCCGACCTGCAGCCCGGTTCCTCGATCATGCCGGGCAAGGTCAACCCGGTGCTGTGCGAGGCGATGATCCAGGTCGGCGGCCAGGTGATCGGCAACGACGCGGCCGTGGCGTTCGCCGGCACCACCGGCGTGTTCGAGCTCAACGTGATGATCCCGATGATGGGCAACAACCTGCTCGAGTCGATCCGGCTGCTCGCGAACGTCTCGCGGGTCTTCGCGGATCGTACGGTCGCCGGCATCGTGCCCGACGTCGACCGCTGCCGTACGTACGCCGAGTCCTCGGCCTCGATCGTCACGCCGCTGAACCGCTACATCGGCTACGAGAACGCCGCCAAGGTGGCGAAGCTGTCGCTCAAGGAGAACAAGACGATCCGCCAAGTGGTGCTGGAGCAGGGCTTCGTCGAGCAGGGGATGCTGACGGAGGAGCAGCTCGATTCGGCGCTGGACGTGCTGGCGATGACGGAGCGCCCGCAGTAGGACCCTCCTGGCACGCCGGGGCGGGCCGGGCCGGGCACCGCCCGTACGCTTCGGCGCCGTCCGGGGCTCTCGGCGCCGTCCCCGGCGCTGCTGTCGAGGTCCGCGTTGCTCGGATTCGTGGTGGCTCGCGCCCGCGGGCGCTCCACTTCTTGATCGTGCACTGTCTGCGGTACACGATCAAGAAGTGGAACCGGCCCGGACGCGACCTCAGGCGAGGAACCTGGGCGACGCGAGAAGCCCGGGCCCACGCAAGGCGGGACCCGGGCGAGCTCGAGGCGGCTCTCAGACGAAGATGACCTGGGCGCCCTCGCTGATCACGATGAAGTCCGAGGCGGAGATCACGCCCTCGCAGGCGGGGTGCAGGTCCGCCTCGATCATCTTGTACATGTCGAAGGTCAGCTTGCAGGCGTAGAAGTGCGCGCCGGCCGCCGCCATCATGTCGAGGAACTCCGGGATCTCCGGGATGTCCTCGGCCTCCATCATCTGCTTCATCTGTCGGGTGGCGAGCGTGGTCATGCCGGGCAGGCCGCCGAGTTGCTGGGGCAGCGAGTGGTGCTCCGCCCCGGCCCTGATCTTGCCCAGCTCGGGCATGTGCATCGCGGTGTTGCCGGTCATCGTGTAGCGCAGCTTGTGGTTGAGCTTGGTGTTCAGGATGTCCAGGCCCCAGAAGGTGAAGAAGATGTGCACCTCGGCACCCTCGCTGAGGGCGGCGTTGCCCATGATCAGCGCGGGGTAGGCCATGTCGAGGTTGCCCTTGGAGCAGATGAAGGCGATCTTGCGCGGCCCGGCGTACGCCGGGGCGCCCCCGGCGACGACCTCGCCGGTGGCCGTCGTGGTCGTCGTGGTGGCCCCGGAGCGGGGACCGAAGTTCGGCATGATGAAGCCGGCGGGAATGTCCACCGCTGTTGTGGAAGTCATGGTGGGGATCTCCTAGACGCAGCCGACGGGCTTGGGGAGGCCGGCGAGCCACGCCATCTTCTTGGCAGGCTTTCCGGGGAAGAGGCGGTACAGCTCCTTGATGTCGAAGCCGCCCACGGTCTGCATCCTGCGCAGCGTGGGGGTGACCCCGGTCTTCGCGGAGTCCTCGCGCATGAAGCGGATGGGGGCCCAGTGCGCCTCGTCCATCTCGATGTCGATGAACCGGGCCAGGTCGGTGGCCAGATCCTCGCTCCACTCGTCGCGATTGGTGAAGAAGCCCTCGTCGTTCACCTGGAACGTACGGTCCTTCAGGGTGTTGGTGGGCACGTCACTTCTCCTCGTGCTTGCCGGCCATCGACATCAGCGTCGGGACGGGCAGTTTGTGGCCGGGCATCAGCATTCGCCAGTAGATCTGCTCGAAGGCTAGCTTGCCCATGTGGTTGATCCGGGAGCGGCCCAGCAGCTTCATCGGCCCGACGACGGGCAGCGGGAACGTCCCGGTCAGCGGCTGGGTGTCGTAGTTGAAGTCCAGTAGCAGCGCCTGGCCGCGACCCGACTCGACGAAGCAGTTCGCGTGCCCGTCGAACTCGTTCGGCATCGGCTTGCCCTGGACGAGGGCCAGGAAGTTCGGGATGAAGGTCTCCACCGCGAAGTGCGCCACCGCACCGGCCTTGGAGGTCGGGATGTTGCTGGCATCGCCCAGTACGAAGATGTTGTCGTACGTGGTGGAGCGCAGCGTCTTCTTGTCGACCGGGATGAAACCACTTTCGTCCCCCAGACCTGAGTCGAACACGAACTGCTGCCCGGTGTTCAGCGGGATGGTGACCAGCAGGTCGAAGGGCAGCTCGCGGCCGTCGTACGACACCATGACCTGGCGGTCGTTGTCGATGCTCTCCACCGCGAAGTCCGAGGCCAGCCGGATCGAGCGTTCGGTGAGCAGGTTGCCGAGCTCGCGGGAGGCGACCGGCTTGGTGAACGCCCCGTCCAGCGGCGTCACATACGTGATGTCGACCTTGTGCCGGATCCCGCGCTTGCGGAAGTAGTCCTCGGCGAGGAAGACGAACTCCAGCGGGGCCACCGGGCACTTGATCGGCATGTCGGTGATGTGCACCAGCAGCTTGCCGCCCTCGAACTTCTCCAGCGCATCGTGCAGCGCCGTGGCGCCCTCGAGCGTGTAGAAGTCGAAGACCTTCTTGTGCCAGAGGGAGCCGTCGGCCATGCCGGGCGTCAGGTCGGGGCGCGGCTGGGTGCCGGAGGCGATCAGCAGCCAGTCGTAGCCGAGCACCTGGCCGTTCTCCAGGTCGACCTCGTTCTCCTCGGGGCGCACCTTGCGGATGCCGCTCTGGATGAAGTCGACGCCCTTGGGGAGGTAGTGGGTGCGCGGCTTGGTCACCTGCTGCGGCTTGTACATCCCGAAGGGGATGAACAGGTAGCCCGGCTGGTACTGGTGGGCATTGTCGCGGTCCACGATGGTGATGGACCACTCGTTGTCTGCGAGCTCGCGACGCAGGTGGTTCGCGAGCATCGTGCCGGCAGTGCCGGCACCGAGGATGAGGAGGCGTCTCATGCCTACGACGATACCCATACGGGTATGGGATTACTACAGTCGCCGTAGATCAGTGGTGTGAGAAGGGTCATGCAGGGAGTGACACAGGTCGGACCTCCTGTGGGCGGTCAACGCAGGCGGCACCCGGGGGTTACCGGGCGGTGTCGTACGACCCCGGCGGCACCGCGGGTGAGCCCGCCGGCATCGCGAGCGGTGAGTCCAGGATGTGCCGGGTCATCGCCGCCTCGGCTCCCTCGGCATCGCGCCGGCGGATCGCGTCGAGGACCTCGCGGTGGCCGCGGTTGCGCTCGGCCAGGTGCCCGCTGAAGCCGCTCCCGTGGGTGGCGATCATGAAGTCGCTGAGGTCCCAGAGGCGCTGGCTGATGTCTGCCGCCAGTGGCGCGGCGGACATCCGGTGGATCAGGGTGTGGATCGCCCGGTTCTGGGGGACATGCGCCGACCGGCCCGAGTCGTCGGTCGCGCCCGGCAGGGCGTCGATCGAGTCGCACAACTGGTCCAACTCGGCGAGCTGGGCGTCGGTCCGGGTGAGGGCCGCACGGTAGGCCATCCCTCCCTCGGTGCGGGCGAAGATCCAGAAGAACGTCGCCACGTCCTCGGGCGAGAAGCTGCTCACCCGTACGCCGACCTGGGGCTGGATCTCCACCAACCGGTCCGCGGCCAGGGTGTGCAGGGCCTCCATCACCGGCTGCTTGCTGACCTGGTACTCCTCGCGCAGCTTGACCACGGTGATCGCCTCGCCGGCGGAGTACCGCCCGGCCAGGAGGTCCGCCTTGAGCTGCTCGTAGACCTGGCGGGCCAGTCGACCGCCGATCGCGGAGCCTCGGCCTGCAGGGGGGAACATGCGCTGGATCCTATCGTTCACCCCTGCACCCGAGACTCTCAGTGGTCGGTCCGGGGCCGGTCGAGGACCGCGTCGACCGCCTCGGCGAGGAGCGTACGCGCCTGCTCGGCGTCCCAGACCGCCTCCGGGCAGCGCCACGCGATGACCTGGTCGGGACGGACCAGCAGGGCACCCGCCTCGTGGATCTCGCGGCGCCGGTGCCAGTCGTGGTACGGGTCCTGGGCGTCGGGATCGGTGCCGACCAGCACGACGTCGAGGAAGTCCAGGCCTAGCCGGTCGGCCGCCTCGCGCCACGCCTCCCCGGCCTGGCCGGTGACCAGGGTGAACCGGCCCTTGCCGACCACGTCGAGGGTGGAGACGCGCAGCCCGTGGTGGTCGACCAGCCAGGCGTGCGGCAGCTTGGCGCCCGGACGGGTGGTGGGCTGGTGGTACAGCTCCGGGTCCCGTTCCCAGACCTCCTCCGGGAGCGAGGGGTCGGGGATCACCGCGGTCGAGGTGTAGCGGTGGTTCTTCTCCACGCCCTCGGCATTCCACTCGTGTTCCTTGAGCTGCAGTGCGGCCTCGAGTTGCTCGCGTCGGCGTACGCCCTCCTGGGTGGGGGCGTTCAGGTTGGCCAGCGCATTGGTCACCGGGTCCGCGTCGCCGCTGGTGTCCAGGCAGTCGCGCAGCGCCTTGTAGTCCAGCCGGGACTGGTTGGCGCGCAGCACGATCTGGCGACCCACGGGGGCACGCTCGGGGGTGTAGCTCTCCAGCAGTCCCGGTCCGGCGTCGCCCTTCAGGACGTACGCCAGCTTCCAGGCCAGGTTATGGGCGTCCTGGACGCAGGTGTTCAGGCCCAGGCCGCTGCTCGGCGGGTGCCGGTGGGTGGCGTCGCCGCCGCAGAACACCCGGCCGCTGGAGTACTCGGTCGCGTACTGCTGGTTGACGAACCACGGGGAGCGGTTGAAGATCTCGACCTCCAGGTCGGGCAGTCCGACCAATTGGCGGATCCGCTCCACCACCTCCTCGTCGGTCGGCTCCGGCACCCCGTCCTCGACCAGGAAGCCCCAGCCGGCGATCCACTCGGTCCACGGCTTGGTGCACCGCAGCAGCCCCAGGCCGATCTCGCCGATGTTCATCTCCGGATTGAAGAACCAGTGCAGGATGCTCGGCCGGTGCTCGACGTACTGGCTGAGGTCGCAGCGGAACTGGGTGTAGAGCGTCCCGGCCCGGTTCGTGTGCCCGACGAACGGCAGGCCGATGGTCTCGGCCACCTGGGAGCGGGCGCCGTCGGCGCCGACCAGGTATCGGGATCGTACGGTCTCCTCGACCCCGCTGGTCCGGTGCCGCAGCCGGGCGGTGACGCCCTCGTCGTCCTGCTCGAAGTCGACAAGTTCGGTCTGGTAGCTGACCACCACGCCCTGCTTGCCGGCGGCGTCGACCAGCACCGGCTCGATCCGGTCCTGCGGGATGTCGAGGTACTCGCACGGGCTGTTGCGTACGTAGTCGCCGTGCCGGGCGAAGCCGCTGCCCCAGGCGGGCATCCGGGCGATCTCCGGACCGGCCAGGCTGATCGCGAGGAGCGTGTCGCCCATCTGGTCCCAGGGGGTGGCGGCCTTCCTGGCGCGCTCCTCCAGGCCGAGGTCCCGGAAGACCTCCATGGTGCGCTGGCTGGTGATGTGGGCCCGGGGCGAGTTGGCCACCCAGGGCGCCTTGGACACCATTCGTACGCGGACGCCCTGCTGGGCCAGCGCGATGGCCGTCGTCACGCCGAACGGACCGGCTCCGATGACGAGGACGTCGGTGGTCGAGTCGATCGTCATGTCAGTGCACCTCGAGCTTCTGCAGGGCGGCTTCGCGGCGACCCCAGGGGCCCGGCAGCAGGGCCACCGAGACGATCGAGATCGCGCAGATGACCACCATGTAGAGGCCCACGCTGGTCGAGGAGTGGGTGGCGCCGTAGATGGCGGTGGCGATGGTGGGGGCGAAGGCGGGTCCGACGATCTGGGAGATGGTGTAGCCCACAGAGACGCCGGAGTAGCGGATCTCCTTGGGGAAGACCATCGAGAACAACGGGCCGGTGACACCCGCGGACGGCGGCATCGCGATGCCGAACATGAGGGTGATCGCCAGCACGAACAGCAGGGAGTTGCCGGTGTTGATCATGGCGATGGCCGGGAAGACGCTGACGCCCATCAGCACCGCCCCGAGCAGGTACATGGTCTTGCGGCCCCAATAGTCCGACAGCCAGCCGAAGACCGGGTACGCCACCGTGGCGATCACCGCGGCGACCAGCACTCCGCTGAGGGCGTGGACGCGGGGGATGCCGATGACCTTGCTGCCGTAGTTGACGAAGTAGGACATGCACAGGTACGCGAGCACGCCCTGGCTCAGGTAGGTCCCGGCGATCAGCAGGATCGCCCGCCAGTGGTCGCGGAAGGCGGTGACGATGGGGAGGGCCTCGACCTTGTCCTCCTCCTGGGCGGCCTGGAAGGCCGGGCTCTCCTCCACCGTGAGGCGGATGGCCAGGCCGATCACGACCAGGAGGGCGCTGACCAGGAACGGCACGCGCCAGCCCCAGGCGAGGAACTGGTCGTCGGGCAGGGTGGCGGCGATGAGGAATGCGCCGGTGGCGAGGGCGGTGCCCAGGGGTGCGCCCATCTGCGGGAACGAGCCGAAGATGCCCTTGCGGCCCACCGGGGCGTGCTCGACGGCCATCAACGTGGCGCCACCCCACTCGCCGCCGACCATGAAGCCCTGGGCCAGGCGCAGCACGGTAAGCAGGACCGGCGCTGCGATCCCGATCGCGGCGTACGTGGGGAGGATGCCGATCAGCAGTGTGGCGAGCCCCATGCCCAGCAGGGTGATCACCAGCATCTTCTTGCGACCGAGGCGGTCCCCGAAGTGTCCGAAGACGACCCCACCCAGCGGCCTGGCAAGGAAGCCGACGCCCAGGGTGGCGAAGGACAGCAGCGTTCCCATGAACGGGCTGGCGTTGGAGAAGAACAGCTGGGGGAACACCAGCGCGGCTGCTGTCCCGAAGATGAAGAAGTCGTAGTACTCAACGGTGGTGCCGATGAGGCTCGCGATCGCGACCGTCATCGGCTTGTTCGGGCGGGCGGTCGCCCGCTCGGTGATCTGCACAGGCGTCGTTGTCATGGCAGCTCCTTTGGCTCGGTACTGAGACGCTAGCATGCTAGTTCCCGGTGAGGGAAGAGTGAATGTGCCGAGGGGCGGCGTCCCGAGGTCCGTCGGCGAAGCTCCCGGCACTGGAGGTGGTGACCGACTCGCCTACGCTGGAGGACATGTCCCGGATGGCTGACCTCGGTCAGGCGGTGCTGGAGCGGCTGTGGCCCGCGCACCCGCGCCGGTGGAAGGACGTGCCCGGACGGTTGCGTCCCTCGGGCGCCTGGGTGCTGCGGCTGACGGTCGCCACCGTGCTCGCGTACGCCGCCAGCATCCCCTTCGTCCAGGGGCCGCCCGACCTGACCGGCGCGCTGACCGCGCTGCTGGTGGTCCAGGGCACGAACGTCGGCACGCTGCGCAGCATGGTCGTACGGATCGGTGCGGTGGTCACCGGCGTCATGCTGGCGGTGCTGGTGTCCTCTCTCGTCGGGCTGTCCTGGTGGAGCCTGGCCATCGTCGTCGCGCTGGCGCTGACGTTCGCGAAGGTCTTCCGGCTGGGGGAGCAGGCGTTGGAGACCCCGATCAGCGCGATGCTGATCCTGGCGGTCCAGGGCCAGGCCGTGGCGGTGGAGAACCGGATCCTGACCACCCTGATCGGCGCGGCGATCGGTTTCCTCTTCGTCGTGGTGCTGCCCGCCCCGGTGCCCACCCGCAAGGCTGCGCACCTGGTCCAACGGGTCGCCGTCGGCACGGCGAACCTGCTGACCCGGGCCGCCGAGTCGATGTCCACCCAGCCGATCCACCGGGCGATCGCCGAGGAGTGGCTGGGCGACGCCCGTGCCCTGAGTGTCGATGTCTCCCGCGCCTCGGCCGCGGTGACCGAGGCCCGGGAGGCGCGCCGGATGAACGCGCGGGCCTGGACCACTACGGACGTCGGCCCGGTGCTGACGATGGGCGTCGGCACCGTCGAGCGGATCGTGCTGGAGGTCCGCCACCTGCTCCACGTCGTGTCGTTGGAGGCGCCGATCCAGCAGACCCGCGACGACGGCTACGGCGAGGACGTCCGTCCGGCCTTCGCGTGGGTGCTGGCCACGCTGGCCGACTGCATCGCTGCGTACGGGCGCTTCGTGGAGGCCGAGGTCAGCGGCAAGGACGGCGACCACGGCAAGGAACTGGATGAGGCGCTGGGCCAGGTCGGTGAGGCCCGGGCGATGCTGGTCGACCTGATGACCGTCGACCCGGCGCAGGAGCGCGGCTTGTGGCTGCTGCGGGGGTCGATCCTCGGCGTGCTGCAGCAGATCGTGTCCGAGTTGGAGCACGAGGAGCGGCGGCGTGCGGCCAGCCAGCTCGCGGAGGACCGCAGCCGTGGCCTGCTGCCGCGGATGATCCCGGTGCTGGGCCGCCCGGTGGCGGACCAGTTCGGCAGCCAGGGCACGGACTTCGGCGAAGGCTGGGTCGATCCGGACTCCATGCTGGAGACCGGGGAGCTGCCGCCGATCGGCGACTGAGGGGGCTGGGGCGTCGGGTCGGCGCGGCTCGGGTCCCCGGTTCGGCCGCTGGCCCTGGACAGATTCCCAACGGGCATCGTCGATCCCAGTAGTTGCGTCACGGAGTTGCGTGGATCGGGCGTCCCGGTTGGGAATCAGTACAGAGGCCCTGTGGGACTCCTTGTTGGGAACCGGCGAGCTGGTGCGGCCCGATGCGGGCAATGGCGCCTAAAGCCCGGTGATTCCGCTGCGAAAGCCCTCGGTGAAGGCATCCAGCATCTCGCGGCTGGACGGGGACCCCATGTCCCGCGTGAGGGCTGCGCGTAGCCCGGGGTCATCCAAGACCTCCATGACTGCCGATGCCCCCGCCCGGTCGAAGGGGCGGCGGCAAGACGGCCGACCCGATAGGGGCCGGCCAGGATGATGTCGTGATCTGTCGCAGCCAACGCTGCGGCGTCGTCCCATGCTGAATCCCCGTACGGGCCCTCGGATGAGACCGACAGGATTCCTTGCAGATCCCGCGCGTCCTTGGTGCTCGAGTAGCGTCGGTCACGCCACGAGAGCACCTTGAGCACGGCCTGCGCAGGTAGTGAAGCAACTCTCACCTGTGTGCCTGCGGGGAGTCGAACTTCGACCGAGCTGCGGAAGGCCTCGGCGATCCCGTTCACATCGAGCTGATGCCCGTCACTGAACATCACACTCCGGTTCTCCTCGATGCCGCCGAAGGGGATGACATCGACCTCCACTCCGAACACGACGAAAGTGTGCTCCCCGCCCCGCGCGCGTTCGAGGTCTGCCGTGAACTTCGTGAAGCCACCCGGACCTCCCACCGCGACAGCAACATCGATGTCCAGGGTGACCCGCGCGGCTGCGGCGCCGACGGGTGCATGGACGACGAGATCCCGGGCAGCTGCGCCGATGATGAGGATGTCCAGGCCTGCGCGCCGTGACAGGGCCACCAGCTCGGCGATCACTTCTTCGCGGACGGGAACGTCGGTGCGCCCGGTCAGGTCCAGTCGTTCCACGTCATTCCCCTGTCGCGGGCGATCTCGGTGAGGCGCGGGTCATCCGCCAGGAGGAGGTCGGCCCGGACCAGGAACGGAGGTGCTGTCCTTGCACCGACGACGAGTTCAGGTCTCCAGAAAGCCGACCGAACCCTGATGGGGCCTTGGGGATCGCGTCGCAGCCGCCCCGCGGTGATCAGCTCCTTGCGAGCTGCCGGGGGGCAGTGGACCAGGGCCGTCGTCGGTCGTATCGAGGCCCCGTGCCGGAAGGCGGCCAGCTCGGAACCGATCAATGCGCCATCGGGCAGGTCTGCTTCGAGGAGGTCCGTCACGGCGCCCCAGCGGGGCGATGAGTAGGTCTCGTCAGGCCAGACCGCGGGCTGCACGGCCACGTAGGCGGCGGTCCATTGGTCGCGCAACTGGTCCGGGCGCCTCAGTGGCCCGTCGGTTCCGGTGTGCCCGGAGGTGCGAAGTGCCTGGAGGACACGGTTGACGGTCCCGAGTGAGGAACCTGTCAGTTGTGCGAGCTCGCGCTGCGTCAGGTCAGTGTTGCGCGCATCCGCCACGAGGATCGCGAACGTCACCGGCAGGCCGGTCCGAGTGAACGGCAGGGTCGGCGATGGTGGCTTGATCCGCGGGGGATGACCGGTGACGCGGATGAGTAGTCCGGGCGCGCTGAGCGACAGGTTCCCCGACGCGTCGGCGTAGCCCTGCCAGCCTGCCCGCTCGAGACGCTCGGCGAGCTTGGCGCTCACGTGTTCCGTGACCAGGATTGCGCCGGGAGGTGGCGGTCCGGCCAGTTCGACGGCTGCTGCCCGTACGTGGTGCTTCAGCTCCACCGGGAACTCGTGCTCACCACCATCCCAGCGAACTCGCAGCTTGCCGTCCGTCCCGTTGTCGTGGGCCCGTTCCGCTGCGAGGGAGACCCATGTCGTGGCGAGGCCGAGCTCATGCAGGGCCAGTTCGATCTGCTCGATCAACGACGGCTCGCCACCCTGGGGCGGCTGTTCCAGAAGGGTCATGTGTTCATGCTAATGGAACGCTGACGACAATTGGAACACTGTCGACCCGGAACGCGGCGATGGCCGGCTGAGCCGCGGGCTGGGGGCCGGCAGCGCTTGGTCCCTGTACTGATTCCCAACGGCGGACGTCGATCCCAGTAGTTGCGTCACGTGGCTGCGTGGATCGGACGTCCCTATTGGGAATCAGTACAGAGGAATTGTTGTACCCGGAACCGCCCCGTCCCTCAGCGCCGCAGCCACGCCCAGATCGGCTGGCCGTTCTCCTCCAGGCGCACCTCGGCGCCCGGGCACAGTGCGGCGACGGCCTCGGAGAAGCGCCGGTCCAGCGTCAGCCCGCGCGCCGGGCAGGCCGAGCAGGCGCCTTCGAGCGCGATCGTCGCCAGGGAGCCCTCGGTCTCGACCAGCCGGGCGCTGCCGCCGTGGGAGCGTACGTAGTCGCCCACCTCCCCGGCGATCACCTGCTCGACCGCGGCCGCCAGCACCGTACGGGGCGTATCCGCGGGAGCGCGCCAGGCTTCGGGCTCGTCCAGGGCCGCGACCAGGGCCGTACGCACGGTGGCCCCGACCGTACGCCAGTCACCGGAACCGGTGGTGAGCACCGCTGCCGGTTCGACGACCAACCCGGTGAGCGTCCCATCGGCCAGCAGACCTGCCAGGGGCGACGGAACGGCGGCGGGGACGCCGACGAAGTCCAGCGTTCCGGCGGGTACCACCCACCGGAGGGTCCGCGGATCCTCGGTCGCCTCCGGGTGCAGCGCGATCACGTCAGCCCCCGCTCACAGCGGCACCCGACCACAGGCCGCTCGCAGCAGCGCCCGATCACGTCAGTGCACCCACCACGAGTCGGGTCAGGAACGCGAACACCCACGCCAGCGTGAACATGTACCCCCACGCGATCAGCGGCCACTTCCACGTACCGGTCTCCCGGCGCATCACGGCCATCGTCGCCATGCACTGCAGCGCGAACATGAAGAACACCATCAGCGACGCGATCACCGGCGGGGTGAAGAGCGGCTCACCGGCGCGCGGCCCGTGTTCGACGGTCATCCGCTCCAGCGCGGTGCCCGGGTTCGCCGGGTCACTGGCGGAGGCGACCTGGCCCATCGTGGACACGAACGTCTCGCGGGCGGTGAGCGAGGAGATGATGCCGATGTTGATCCGCCAGTCGAAGCCGAGCGGCTCGAAGACCGGTTCGATCGCCTTGCCGAGGGCGGCGGCGGCCGAGTGGTTGAGCGTGTACGTCGCGACGGCGGCCTGGTCGGTCCGGTCGATCCCGGCCTCCTGCAGCCGCTGGGCGGAGGGCATCGGCAGGCTGAGCAGCAGCCACATCACCACTGTCGCGCCGAGGATGACGGTGCTCATCTTGCGCAGGAACGCCGCACACGCGTCCCACACCGCGTGCAGGACCGTGGACAGCTTCGGCATCCGGTAGGGCGGCATCTCCATGTAGAACGGCAACTGCCCCTGCCGGCGGCCGGTCACCTTGCTGAAGAACCACGCCGTCCCCATCGACGCGATCGCGCCACCCAGGTAGAGCAGGAACATCACCGCACCCTGCGCACCGAACGGCCCGAGGCGGATCTCGGAGGGTACCAGCAGGCTGATCAACATCACGTAGACCGGCAGGCGGGCCGAACAGGTCATCAGCGGGGCAGCCATCATGGTGGCCAGCCGGTCCTTGGCGCTCGGGAGCGACCGGGTCGCCATGATGCCGGGGATCGCGCAGGCCAGTGAGGACAGCAGCGCCACGAACGCCCGCCCCTCCAGGCCGGCCTTCGCCATCACCCGGTCCATCAGGAACGCGGCCCGGGACATGTAGCCGGTGCCCTCCAGGATGGAGATCAGCACGAACAGCAGCGCGATCTGCGGCAGGAAGACGACCACCGCGCCGACACCACCGATCAGGCCCTGGCTGAGGAAGCTGGCCAGCCAGCCGATCGGTACGTACGTCTGCGCCAGGGCGGCCAGCCAGTCGAAGAAGGACTGGACCAGGCCCTGCACGGGCGCTGCGACGGTGAAGATCACCTGGAAGAAGGCGAACATCGTCACGAAGAAGAGGATCGTGCCCCAGACCGGGTGCAACACCACGTTGTCGATCCGGCGGGTACGGGCGTCGACCTCGGGCACCCGGTAGCCGGCCGAGTCGAGCACCGAGGTGATCCAGCCGGTCACCTCGTCGGGCGCGGTGGGCGGCGGCACCAGCGGGGTGCCCCAGTGTGCGGCGTGGTCGAGGTGGGCGCGCAGTTCGTCGGTGGCCCGCGGGTCGCCGGCGGCGATCGCGCGGACCGGCACGCCCAGGGCGCGTTCGAGTGCGGCAAGGTCCAGGTGCCCGTTGCGGCGGGCGAGTTCGTCGGTGAAGGTCACGATCACCGTCGTCGGCAGGCCGACGGTCAGCACCTGCGCGATCAGTCCCAGGGAGCGGCGCAGGGTGGTCGCATCGACCGTGGCGATCACGGCGTCCGGGGTCGGGTGGATGCCGTCGTCCGGGTCGAGGATCTCCTCGACGACCTTCTCGTCCGGGCTGATCGGGTCCAGGCTGTAGGTGCCGGGCAGGTCCTCCACGACCACCTGGCCGGCGGGGGTCTGCACCAGTCCCTCGTACCGCGCGACGGTGACGCCGGGGTAGTTGCCGGTACGGGTGTGCAGGCCGCTCAGGGCGTTGAAGAGGGTGGACTTGCCGGAGTTCGGGCTGCCGACCAGGGCGATCCGGGACACTCCCTCTGCAGTGACCGAGGCGCCTCCGCCGTGGTGGGCGTGGCTCATGCTGCGCTGCTGGGGGCGTACGTGCCCTCGACCACGATCGTACGGGCCTGCGCGGGACGCAGCGCGATCTCGTAGTCGGCGACGCGGTAGACCGCGGGGCCACCGAACGGGGCCCGGCGGATCTTGCTCACCGTGGCACCGGGGGTGAAGCCCAGGTCGAACAACCGGCGCGCCGCGGCGGGATCGGACCCGTGGCAGACCCGGCTGACCAGGGCGACCTCGCCCTCCAGGAGCTCGTCCATGCCGCGCGAGGCAGGCTCGAAGGACGCGTCGGGGGAGTGGTCCACGGTCCGTTCGGACAGCAGCACGGTGATCTGTGACATACGAGGCACCTCTGGAGTTGCGGGAGTCGGCGTCCTTGCCGATAGAGGTAAGGCTAACCTCACCAACGGGGGTGGGGAAAGCCGGACGTGTGTGATGTGGCACACTAATCCGCCCTCGACCCCGCGCGAAAGGGGCGCGTGCCGTCCTGTTGTGTGGGGCAGATCACCGCCCGTGCCGCCCCTGACCCGTGCCGCCCGTGACCCGTGCCGCCCGTGACCCGTGCCGCCCGTGACCCGTGCCGCCCGTGACCCGTGCCGCCCCAGACCTGGTTGCGGACGCTACCTGCAGTTGCGGACCTTGTACGGTCCGCAACTGGAGCTAACGTCCGCAGGGGCGATGCGAGGTGCTCCGCAGGGGCGGACCGAGGTGCTCCGGAGGGCGATGCGAGGTGCTCCGCAGGCGTGCCCCGGGCGTGCCCCGGGCGTGCTCCGCGCGTTTTCCCCCCGCTCAGATGCTCCAGTCGTCGAACGTGGCGTGCTCGGTGTCGCGGTCCGCGGTGGCGAGCACCGAGTCGCCGACCGCCAGGTCCAGCTCGTTGGCGTTCTTGCGGGTCAGCGCCGCGGTGAAGCGGTCGCCGCTGGGCAGGGTGACCAGTTCGACGCGGGTCTCGAAGCCGAGGTGGGTGACCCGCTCGACCACCGCGCGCTCGGTGATCTTGGCCGCCGACCAGTCGGTCACCACCGGCTCCTCGCCGGGGGCGAGCTTGCGCAGTTCGATGTGCTGGGGGCGTACGAGGGTGTGGCCCAGCCGGGAGACCGAGCCGAGAAAGCCCATCACGAACGAGTTCGCCGGGTGGTCGTACAGGTCGGTCGGGTTGCCCACCTGCTCGAGACGGCCGTGGTTGAGCACGGCGATGTGGTCGGCGACGTCGAGCGCCTCCTCCTGGTCGTGGGTGACCAGGATGGTGGTGACGTGCACCTCGTCGTGCAGGTGGCGTAGCCAGTCGCGCAGTTCGGCCCGGACCTTCGCGTCGAGGGCGCCGAACGGCTCGTCCAGCAGCATCACCTCCGGCTGGATCGCCAGCGCGCGGGCCAGCGCCATCCGCTGCCGCTGGCCGCCGGACAACTGGGCCGGGTAGCGGTCCTGCAGTCCGCCGAGGCCGACCAGTTCGAGCAGTTCGTCGACCCGGGAGTGGATCGTCGGCTTGGCGACCTTGCGGATCGAGAGCCCGAAGCCGACGTTGTCGCGTACGGTCATGTGCCGGAAGGCGGCGTAGTGCTGGAACACGAAGCCGATCCCGCGCCGCTGCGGCGGCACGTCGGTGACGTCCACGCCGCCGATCTCGATCCGGCCGGAGTCGAGGGTCTCCAGCCCGGCGATCGCCCGCAGCAGGGTCGACTTGCCCGATCCGGACGGCCCGAGCAGGGCGGTCAGTGAGCCGCTGGGCACGTCCAGGCTGACCCCGTCGAGGGCGCGGAAGTCGCCCCAGTCCTTGGTGGCGTCGGTGACGGTGATCATCGTTGCTTCTTCCAGTGGTCCAGGAGGGTGGTGACGAGGAGGGTGACCAGGGCCAGGCCCATCAGCACGGTGGAGGCGGCGTACGCCCCGTACACGTTGTGGTCGTCGACGAAGCGGCCGTGCACCAGCAGGGTGAGGGTCTGCGAGACGCCGGGAAGGTTGGAGGAGACCAGCAGCACGGCGCCGTACTCGCCCAGGGCCCGGGAGATGGTCAGCACGACGCCGTACGTCAGGCCCCAGCGGATCGCCGGCAGGGTGATCCGGCTGAAGACCTGGAACCGGCTGGCGCCGAGGGTGGCGGCGGCCTGCTCCTGGTCGGTGCCGAGCTCGCGCAGCACCGGTTCGACCTCGCGGACCACGAACGGCATGGTCACGAACGAGGTCGCCAGCACCATCGCCGGCAGCGCGTAGACGACCCGGATGCCGTGCTGGGGCAGCCAGCCGAACCAGCCGTTGGTGCCCCACAGCGCGATCATCGCCACGCCGACGACGACCGGGGAGACCGCGAACGGCAGGTCGACCAGGGTCTGCAGCACCGCGCGGCCGGGGAACCGCCCGCGGGCGAGGGCCAGCGCGGTGATCACGCCGAAGACGACGTTCAGCGGCACCACGATGGCGATGATCAGCAGGGTCAGGTTCAGCGCCGAGATCGCGGCCGGGGTGGTGACCCACTGCCACCAGGTGCGCAGGCCCGGCGCGAGGGCGCGGACCAGGATCATCGTCACCGGCACCGCGACCAGCAGGCCGAGGTAGACGGTGGCCAGCGCGCGCAGGCTGAGCCGGAGCGTACGGGACTGCCTCATGCCGCCTCCTCCCGCTGCTGCATCCGACTCGAGGTGACCCGCAGGGTGGTCAGCACGAGGAAGGAGATCGCCAGCAGGACGACCGAGACCGCGGCCGCGCCGGCCTGGTCACCGGCCTCGATCAGTTGCTGGATGTACTGCGAGGCGACCTGCGTACGACCGGGCAGGTTGCCGCCGATCAGAACCACCGAGCCGAACTCGCCGATCGCCCGGGCGAACGACAGCCCGGTGCCCGACGCCACGGCCGGCATCAGCACCGGCCAGACGATCCGGCGGAAGATGGTCCAGCCGTGGGCGCCGAGCGAGGCGGCAGCCTGCTCGGCCTCGGTGTCCAGTTCGCGCAGCACCGGCTGGACCGCGCGGACCACGAACGGCAGGGTGACGAACGCCAGCGCCAGCATCACGCCGGCCCGCAGCCCGGCCAGGTGCACGCCGATCGGGCTGTCCGGCCCGTAGAGGGAGAGCAGCACGATGCTGGCCACGATGGTCGGCAGCGCGAAGGGGATGTCGATCAGCGCGTCCAGGACCTGCTTGCCGCGGAAGTCGTCGCGGACCAGCACCCAGGCGATGACCGTGCCCATCACGGCGTTGACCAGGCTGACCGCGGCGGCCAGTGCGACGGTCAGGCCGAGGGTGGTCAGGGCGCTGGGCCGGGTGACGGCCGCCAGGAAGCCCTGCGGTCCACCGCTGAGGCTCAGCGCGAGCAGCGCGGCGATCGGCAGCGCGACCAGGACGCTCACCCACAGCACCACCACGCCGAGCGTGGCGGGGTCGATCCCGCCCAGGCGGAAGTGCCGGGCAGCGGGGCGGCGGGAGGTGGGACGGCCGGCCGGGGCGCGCGGGGTCGTACGAGTCGGTAGGGCCACGGGTCACCTGGTCGCTTCGCTGTAGATCGTGGTGATCGCCCCGGTGTCCTTGGCGAAGAGGTCGTGCGTCACCGTCGGCCAGCCGCCGAGGTCGGCGACGGTCCACAGCCGCGTCGGCGCAGGGAAGTCCGCGGCGTGCTCCGCGGCCACCGCGGGGTCGACCGGACGGAAGCCCGCCGAGGCGAGGGTCTCCTGGGCCGGCGCGGTGTTCAGCCAGTCGACGAAGCGCTGGGCCTCGGTCCGGTGCGGGCCGGCCTGGACCGCCGCCACCGGGTTCTCGATCCGGATCGTCTCGGAGGGCACCACGTGCTCGAACGCGTCGCCGCGGCGCTGCGCGACGATCGCCTCGTTCTCGTAGCTGAGCAGCACGTCGCCGTGGCCCTGCCGGAACGTCTCGGTCGCCTCGGAGGCCGAGGACGGCCGGGTGCTGACGTGGTCGTGGACGAGGGTGTGCAGGTAGTCCAGGCCGGCCCGCGGGTCCTTGCCGCCGTGGCTCATCGCCGCGTACGGGGCGAGCAGGTTCCACTGCGCCGACCCGGAGCTGAGCGGGTTCGGGGTGACCACGTCGATCCCGGGGCGGAGCAGGTCGGACCAGTCGTGGATGCCCTTCGGGTTGCCGGGGCGGACCACCAGTACCACGACCGAGGTCAGCGGCGTGCCGGCGGTCGGCCCGGCGTTCCAGTCCTTCGCGACCAGCCCGGCGTCGACCAGCCGCGTCACGTCCGGGGTGAGGGAGAAGCTGACGATGTCGGCGGGGGCGCCGGCGGCGACCTTGCGGGACTGGTCGGCCGAGGCGCCGTACGAGGTGAGCAGTGTCACCTGCGAGCCCTCCGGGGTCGCCGCGTACGCCTGGGTCAGCGCGTCGTACGCCGGCTTGGCCACCGAGTACGCGTACAGGTTGAGCACCGGGCCACTGACCGGGGTGGCCGCCGCACCGGGGACGTCACTCGGGCCGCCGGCGCAGGCCGAGAGCAGCAGCACCAGCGCGACCAGGACGCCGACGAGCGGGCGGCGGCCGGCACGGGCCGGGGCCCGGCCGGGGTGCTGCCTGCGGTGCATGGGGGTCCTCATTCCTGTCGCGTCCTGGCCCCCGGGGCTCAACTATAAGGAAAGCTGAACCCATCGAAAACCACTCGTGATTATAGGAATGCGGGACGGTGCCCGACCAAATCGAGGAGCCGGAGGCCGGGACGCTCAGTCCCGGTGCTCCCGGTAGCTGATCCCGTCCGCGTCGCGCAGTTCGTCGCGCAGGTCGTCGTTGAGCTGCTGATCCTCGGTGAAGACCCGCTGCATCCCGCACTCCTCGGCGGTCTCGATCGCGTTGGGCGAGCCGAGGTGCGGGTCGGCGCCGGAGTCGAGCAGCAGCCGGGCGACCATCTCCTCGCCGCGGTAGATCGCCGCGGACAGGGGCGTACGGCCGTGCTCGTCGACCGTGTTGACCTTGGCCCCGCGCTTGATCAGCACCGAGACCAGGTGGACGTTGCCGTACGAGGCGGCCAGCGCCAGCAGGGTGCTGCCCTGCTCGGTGGCCGACTCCAAGTCGGCGCCCGCCTCGAGGAGGGCGACCACGGCCCGGACCTCGCCCTCGCGGGCCAGGTCGAAGATGTCATCGGAGGCCATGGGAGAAGCGTAGTCCGGCCCGCTGAGGGCTGGCTTCGGGATCCAGTCGCGGACGTTGACCTCAGCTGCGGACCTTATAAGGTCCGCAGCTGAGCGCAACGTCCGCGGCCAGTCTTGCGCGGCTGCGCAACGTCCGCGGCCAGGCTTCGGAGCCCAACGTCCTCGCCGAGGGCTACGACCCGTCGTGACCGGCCAGCAGCCGGGTGAACGGGGTGATCGAGGTCGGGTCGGGCAGGCTCGAACCGTTGGTGCGCCGCGGCCCGGCCGGCACGAAGCCCTCCACGCCGGTGGCGGTGGAGACCATCAGTCCGGCAAGCTCCTGGGCGGCGCGTACGATCCGGCGGTTGAGCTGATCCCCGCCCGCCCCGCCGCCGAACTCCTCGGTGGCGGCGAAGACGCCGGTCGGGACCACGATGGTGCGGTAGTAGGTGAACAGCGGCCGCATCGCGTGGTCCAGCACCAGCGAGTGCCGGGGCGTGCCCGCGGTCGCGCCGATCAGCACCGGCATGCCGGACAGGTCGTCGGGGCTGAAGGTGTCCCAGAACATCTTGAACATCCCGGCGTAGCTGCCGGCGAACACCGGCGTGACCGCGATGACCCCGTCCGCGGCGCGGACGATGTCCTGGGCCCGGGTGACCTCCGGGACCGGCAGGCCGGCCGCGGTGGTCATCGTGGCCAGCGCCGCGGCGAGTTCGCGCACCTCGATCACGTCGACGCGTACGTCCTCACCGCGCGCGCCGACCTGGCTCTGCACGGCCGCGACCAGGCGGTCGGCGAGCAGGCGGGTCGACGAGGGGGTGCCGACACCGGCGGTGACGACGGCGAGCTTGCGGGTCATGCGGACTCCTTGGCGGTCTCGGTCTCGTTGCGGTCCTCGGGCAGGGTGGCGGACTGGACCAGGTGGTGCTTGCCCTCCGGCCCGGCAGCGACCAGCGAGGCGTGGGTGGGCGGGTCGGACGGCACGTGGGCCGGGCGACGGGCGTCGAACTCGGCGCGCAGCACCGGCACGACCTCGGTGGCCAGCAGGTCCATCTGCTCGAGAACGGTCTTCAGCGGCAGGCCGGCGTGGTCCATCAGGAACAGCTGGCGCTGGTAGTCACCGGCCACGTCGGCGTACGTCAGGTACTTCTCGATCACCTGCTCCGGCGAGCCGACGGTCAGCGGGGTCATCGACGTGAACTCCTCCAGCGAGGGGCCGTGGCCGTAGACCGGGGCGTTGTCGAAGTAGGGACGGAACTCCTTGACGGCGTCCTGCGAGTTCTTCCGCATGAACACCTGCCCGCCCAGCCCGACGATCGCCTGGTCGGCGCTGCCGTGGCCGTAGTGCTCGAAGCGCTGGCGGTAGAAGTCGACCATCTGGCCGACGTGGGCGGCGTCCCAGAAGATGTTGTTGTGGAAGAAGCCGTCACCGTAGAAGGCGGCCTGCTCGGCGATCTCGGGGGAGCGGATCGAGCCGTGCCACACGAACGGCGGGGTGTCGTCCAGCGGGGCCGGGGTCGAGGTGTAGCCGCGCAGCGGCGTACGGAACTCGCCCTTCCAGTCCACCACCGGCTCGCGCCACAGCTTGCGCAGCAGGTGGTAGTTCTCGATCGCCAGTTCGATGCCCTTGCGGATGTCCTTGCCGAACCACGGGTAGACCGGGCCGGTGTTGCCGCGGCCCATCATCAGGTCGACCCGGCCCTCGGCCAGGTGCTGCAGCATCGCGTAGTCCTCGGCGATCTTCACCGGGTCGTTGGTGGTGATCAGCGTGGTCGCGGTCGACAGGATGATGTTCTTCGTACGACCGGCGATGTAGCCCAGCATCGTGGTGGGGCTGGAGGGCACGAAGGGCGGGTTGTGGTGCTCGCCGGTGGCGAACACGTCCAGGCCCAGCTGCTCGGCGTGTTCGGCGATGGTCATCATCGCCCGGATCCGCTCACCCTCGGTGGGCGTACGGCCGGTGGTCGGGTCGGTGGTGACGTCACCGATGCTGAATACGCCGAACTGCATGGCAGGATCCCTTCACGTGGTCCTTGGATTGAATCTTCAACCATTGTAACCACGGGTCCGGCCGATGTATTCCGGCGTGCCACGCCGCGCCCGGCGATTTCCTCCGGACCGGAGCCCCGCCCCCCTAGAGTTTAAGTATGAAGATCCTGAAAGGTCTCCTGGCCCTGCTAGGCGTGGCCGGCATCGTCGGCGCCGGTATCTACACCTACCTCGGCTGGTTCCAGTTGCAGAAGCTCGTCGCCGTCGCCGAGTCGATGCGCAGCGCGCCCCAGGTCAATCCCCAGCAGGAGCTCGCCCTCGCGATCGGGCTGGCCCTGGTCGGCGGACTGCTGCTCGGCCTCGGCCTGGGCATGCCGCGCCGCTCGTCGGGCCGGATCCGCAAGGAGACGCTGCAGGCGGTGAACACCGGACGCGAGTCCGAGATCCGCCAGCGCGCCACCGGCCAGGCCCCGTACACCGACCAGACCCGCCCGGTCGACCCGGCCGACCGTCCGCACCGGGGAGGCACCGATGGGAATCCTCGCTGACGCCGACCACGTCCTCGTCACCGCGTACGACACCGAGGGCGGGGAGACCAGTTCGGTGGAGCGGGTCGTCGAGCTCGCCGACCACCGGGTCGCCTACTGGCTGCCCGACGGCACCGGGGCGGCCGAACGCTTCGCCGCCGCGCCCGTGGTGAGCGTACGGGCCTGCTCCCGCACCGGCCGGGCCAAGGTCACCGATCCCCTGCTGGAGGGGCGCGCCTCCGTCGTCGCCGACGGCCCGCTGTTCGACGAGGCCAAGGCCGCGATCAAGGAGAAGTACGGCCTCGGCGCCGGGCTGTCCGCGGTCATGGACCGGGCCCGCGAGCTGGTGGGGGAGGAGACCCCCGAGGCCGTCGTGGTGATCGACATCGTCGCCTGATCCGGAGCAGGTTGGCGCAGGGGCCCCTACGGGGCCGGAGCCGAACCACCTGTCGCGTGAGTGACCCGTCGCTAGGATGCGGCTGTGGACAAGCAGCGGTGGGGAAATATCGGGCTCGGTCTGCTGGCCGTCCTCGCCGTGGTGATGGTCGTGCTGGCCATGACCAGGCAGGGGGGCACCTCGGCCGACGCCGTGGGTGCGCCACCGAACGACCCCGCCGCGACTCGGACCAGCACCTCCGCGCCTGCGAGCCCCAGCGGGTCCGCCCGCCCCACGGCGACGACCGCACCGACCAAGGCCAGTGATCCTTCCGCGCCCACGGCCGTCTTCATCGGCGACTCGTACGCAGCGGGCGCCGGTGGTGACGGCACGACGTGGACCGGCCTCGTCGCCGAGAAGATGGGCTGGAACGAGACCAACCTGGCCCGCGGTGGCACCGGCTACGTGACCTCGGTCAGCGGTCCCGGCGCCCAGGCCGCCTGCGGCCTGGACAGCTGCCCGGCGTACCCGGGGATGGTCAAGGAGGCCGCCGCGGCCGACCCGGCGGTGATCGTGGTCTCCGGTGGCCGCAACGACGGCTCGTCCAGCGTGACGAACGCGGCCGCGACGCTCTACCTCGACCTGCACAAGGCGGCCCCGAAGGCCCGGATCATCGTGGTCTCCCCGCTGTGGGACGACGACCCGGTCCCGGCCGACCTGACCGGCACCAAGCAGGGGGTGCGGGTCGCTGCGAACGCTGCCGGCGTGCAGTACCTGGACATCGGCCAGCCGCTGACCGGCCGCGCCGACCTGGTGGCCCCCGACGGGGTGCACCCGAACGCCGCCGGCCAGCAGGCGATCGCGAAGGCCGTCCTCGCGAAGCTGAAGTAGCCGGCCGCGCTGCGGCCCGCTATCGGCCCCGGCTCAGCGGGCCGGGAAGCCGTCGAACTCGAGCCGGGCGCGCGAGACCGCTGCCCGCACCTCGGGGTCGGGGGCATGCTCGGCGCTGAGCTGGGGCACCAGCCGGGCCGCCAGCACCTCGGCGCGCTCGGCCAGGTTCTCCGGCTCGATGGTGGCCGACGTCGCGATCCTCAGGTGGGTGTGCATCCAGTCGGTCAGCGCGTCCTCGGAGGTGACCCCGGAGTCCGGAACCTGCGACAGCGCCGAGCCCAGGATCCGCCGCAGCGGGGAGAGCCGGACCGAGCGGCCCAGGTGGACCCAGGCGATCTGGGTGCGCAGGGTGGCGGTGCTGGACAGGCCGCTGCCCGGGCGCAGCGCGCCGGCCTGGCCGACCCAGACCAGGCCCGGGGAGACGTGCGCGCCCAGGCCCTCGGACAGCTGCGCGGCGCCGACCTCGTCGACGAACCAGCTGTACAGGCCCGGCTGGCGCAGCGAGGCATCCACCGAGGCGAGCAGCCGCGAGGGCGACAGCGCCCCGGCCGCATCGCCCAGCACGGCCGCATCCGCATCACCGGCGGCACCGGAGCCGGCCGCGGCGTGCGCCGCGGGGGTCGCCACGCCGCCGGCGGCCGCGTCGTACCAGGCGATCCGGTCGGCCACCGACAGGCCGCGCAGCGGCTCCAGGACCAGGGCGCCCAGGCCGAGCAGCTGGCGGCGGATCCCCTCGGAGGCCGCGTAGCTGAGCGCGTGCAGTTCGATCCGCTTGCGGCGCAGCGACCCGGCGACCAGTTCCAGCCGCGCCAGCGCCCACGGACCCCAGGCCTCGCGGTAGGCGGTCGGCACGGTGGCCAGGTTGCGGTCGTAGGGCCCCACCACGTGCTCGGGGGCCAGCAGGCCGTACTCGGCCGACATCACGAACCACGGCGCCCCGGTGGACCGGGCGTACGCCCGGGCGCGGACGAACAGTTCACTGGTGAACAGGTCACCGGCCGGGGCGGCGTGGTCGAGCTGCTCGCGGCTGTCCTCGACCAGGACCAGGTCGGGCCGCATCGTCGGGGCCGACGGCGCCGAGGGCAGCTGCGCGGCGCGCCGCGGCGCATGGGCCGGCTCGGCGTCCGGGGCAGCAGCATCCGCAGGGGTCCCGGCGGGGGCGTCAGCGGGTACCGGCTGGTCGGCGTCGCTGTCGGCGAGTTGGGCGGCCAGCGGCGGCGGAGTGGCCGCCGGCTGCCAGGGCGCGGGACGGGCGGAGCCGCCGGGCAGGCCGTTGCCGGCGTCGGCTGCGGGCTCGTTGCCCGGTGATTCCCACGTACCCATTGCTCTCCCTGGTCTCGGTCCCCGTGGCTGATTGTGCCAGTCGTCGGGGCAGAGGTGGGTGAGGACCGTACGCGACACTGGACGGGTGCCCACCTTCGACCTCGCCGTGATTGGCGCCGGACTCCCCGCCGCCGCGCTCGTCCCCACCCTGCGCGAGGCGCTGGCCCGCAGCGGGACAGCGGTCGTCCAGGCCCCGCCCGGCACCGGCAAGACCACTGTCGTGCCGCCCACCGTGGCGGGGCTGACGGCCGATCGGGTGGTCGTCACCCAGCCGCGCCGGATCGCCGCGCGGGCGGCGGCGCGCCGGCTGGCCCAGCTGACCGGGACCCGGCTCGGCGACCTGGTCGGGTACACCGTCCGGGGCGAGCAGCAGGTCGGGCCCGCGACCCGGGTCGAGTTCGTCACCACGGGCGTGTTGGTCCGCCGGCTGCTGCGCGACCCCGACCTGCCCGGCGTCGGCGCGGTCGTGCTCGACGAGGTGCACGAACGCCACCTGGACTCCGACCTGGCGGTCGCGATGACCCGCGAGGTGGCCGAACTGCGCGGGGACCTGCTGGTGGTGGCGATGTCGGCCACCCTGGACGCCGACCGCTGGGCCGGCCTGCTCGCCGCGCCCGACCCGGCGCCGGTGGTCGACGTCGACGCGGCACTGTTCCCGCTCGAGGTGGAGTGGGCGCCGCTGCCGCCCGGCACCCTGCGGCTGGACGCCCGCGGCATCACGCCGGCGTTCCTGGACCACGTCGCCCGGGTGACCCGCTCGGCCCTGGAACACCATCCCGAGGGCGACGCGCTGGTGTTCGTGCCCGGGGCGCGCGAGGTCGGCCAGGTCGTCTCCCGGCTGGCCGGTGCGCTCGGATCGGGAGCGGGCATCGACGTGCTGCCGCTCCACGGCCGGCTGTCGTCCCGGGAGCAGGACGCCGCGCTGGCGCCCGGCCCGCGCCGCCGGGTGGTGGTCTCGACGTCGGTGGCCGAGTCCTCGCTCACGGTGCCAGGGGTCCGGCTGGTCGTCGATGCCGGGCTGGCCCGCCGACCCGCGTACGACAGCATCCGCGGGATGGCCGGGCTGGTCACCGTCAGCGAGTCGCGCGCCTCGGCCGAGCAGCGCGCCGGCCGCGCGGCCCGGCTCGGGCCCGGCGTGGTGGTGCGGTGCTTCGCCGAGCAGGACTGGGCGCGGATGGATGCGTACGCCCCGCCGGAGATCGCCACTGCCGACCTGACCTCGTTCGCGCTCGACGTGGCGGTCTGGGGAGCACCTGGCGGCCAGGGGCTGGCGCTGCCCGATCCGCCCCCGGCAGGCACCCTGGCGGCGGCCGAGCGGACCCTGACCGAACTCGGCGCGCTGGCCGACGGGCACGTCACCGCCCGGGGCCGGGCGATGGCCGCGGTGCCGGCCGACCCGCGGCTGGCCCGGGCGCTGCTCGACGGGGCCGAACGGCTCGGCGCGAAGGCCGCCGCCGAGGCGGTCGCGCTGGTCGCCTCCGACGAGCGGCCACCGGGCGGGGACCTGGCGGCCCTGCTGCGGGAGTTCCGGCGCGGCGGCGGCCCGGCGGCACAGCGGTGGCGGCGGGAGGCCGACCGGTTGGCGCGGCTGGTGCCGGGGGGTGGCAAGGGCAGCGGCAGGGGCGCCGGCCCAGTCGGCCCGGGCGGTCCGGCCGGCCCGAGCGGTCATGGCTCCGCGGAGGCGGCGCTGGCGCTGGTGGTGGCGATGGCGTTCCCGGACCGGATCGCCCACCGCCGGGGTGGGCGCGACGACCCGTCCTACCTGCTGGCCTCGGGCACGGGGGCGGTGCTGGACCGCGGCTCGGGGCTACTGGGCCAGGAATGGCTGGCGATCGCCCAGGTCGAACGCTCGGCCACCGCCGGGACGACCGGTGCCGTGATCCGCTCGGCGGTCGCGATCGACGAGGCGACCGCACTGGAGGCCGCCGCGGCGCTGCTGGTCGAGGAGGAGGTCGGCACCTGGACCGGCCGGAAGGTCAGCGCCCGCAAGGTCCGCCGGCTCGGTGCGATCGAACTGACCGCGGCGAACGTCCGCCCCTCACCCGACGTCGCCCGCGCCGCGGTCCGTGACGCGCTGCGGGAGCAGGGGCTCGGGCTGGCCGGACCAGGGGTGTTCAGCTGGACCGACAACGGGCGCATGCTCGCGCGGCGGCTGGCGCTGCTGCACCGGGTGTACGGGGAGCCGTGGCCCTCGATGGCGGAGGAGGACCTGCTGTCGCGCTGGCAGGACTGGCTGGTGCCCGAGATCGACGCGCTGGTGCGGGGAACCCCGGCCGACCGGCTGGACCTGACCTCGGCGCTGCGCCGGCTGCTGCCCTGGCCGCAGGCCGGGCGGCTGGACGAACTGGTGCCCGAACGGATCGAGGTGCCGACCGGCTCGCACGTCCGGATCGACTACCCCGAGATCGACGACCCGGACGGCCGCCCGGTGCTGGCGGTGAAGCTGCAGGAATGCTTCGGAATGACCCGGACGCCCACGGTGTGCGAGGGGAGGGTGAAAGTGCTGCTGCACCTGCTGTCGCCGGCCCGCCGGCCGCTGGCGATCACCGACGACCTGCCCTCGTTCTGGGTGAACGCGTACCCGCAGGTCCGCGCCGAGAATCGCGGCCGCTACCCGAAGCATCCGTGGCCGGAGGATCCGCTGACGGCTCCGCCGCGGCGGGGGACGACGAGGTCGGGACGGTGACACCCCGCCGGGAGCCGTTGGACAGTTGACCACTCCGCACTGTTAGCGTGATCGCATGGCCGCCCCTCACGCCTGCCTGACCTTCATCACCGATCGCCTCGTGCTGCGGCCGTTGGTGTACGCCGACCTCGATCGGGTCTCGGAGTTGTTCGCGGTCCCGACAGTAGCTCGCGAGCTCGGGCTGGACGCCCGGACCCTGATGGCGGCCAAGGACCGACTCAGGCGGTGCGAAGCCCACTGGGACCGGTACGGCTACGGCCCCAGTGGCCTGGTCGAACGCTCCACCGGAGTCTTCGTCGGACTGGCCGGGTTGGTCAGGAACGAGGAACGCGACGAGCTCGGCATCGAGTTCTCGATCACCCCGGATCGGCGCGGCCGCGGCTACGCCACCGAGGCGCTCCGCGCCTGGATCGCATGGGCTGCGAGCCGGCGCCTGGCCGATCACCTCGTGACCACGGTCCCCGAGCATCACACCGCTATGCCCCAGACGCTGGAGCGATTGGGGTTCGTGGCTGACCCGGACCCCGTCCTCGACGGTGCGGCGGAGCGGGGCAGGGTGCGCTGGTGCCTCGACCTTTCCCTGGTCGGCTCCTGACGATCGTCCGCTGAGACTGTTCTGCAGCCCGGAGCGTTGGCGCTTGTCGGCGATCTGTTCCGCACGTCCTCGCAGCGGGAGATAGGGACGGTGCAGAGTGCTTCGGAACGGCGTTGCTCCCAGTTGTTTTGTGATCTTTAACACACCGCGTGCCCTCCCGTGACAGGGGCAGCTTGCCTCTAAGGGCACTGAAGAGACTTTAGGCTACCCCCGGTCGCCCTGTGGGTGTCATATGGACCGCGTAGTCTGCCCCCCGATAGCTGATGTCGATCGGGGAGCGGCCATGGAACTGCGGGACTACATCGCCGTGTTGCGCAAGTACTGGCGTAGCCTGACGGCCCTCGTCCTGCTGGGTGTGATCGCCGCAGCGACCTTCAACCTCCTGAGCACGCCGATCTACACCGCGAAGTCGGCCCTCTTCTTCTCGGTCAACGGCTCGGGAACCGCCTCCGATCTCGCCCAGGGCACGACCTTCACCGCCAAGCAGGTCGAGTCGTACGTCGAGGTGGCGACCTCCCCGCTGGTCCTGCAGCCGGTGATCACCAAGCTCGGGCTGTCCGAGACCCCGGCAGATCTGGCCAAGCGGCTCACGGTGACGGTTCCCACCAACACCGCCGTCATCGATATCGCGGTGACCGACCCGTCCCCCCAGGCGGCAGCCGCGGCAGCCGACGCTGTCAGCGGCCAGTTGGTGGAGACCGTCCGGAACCTCTCGCCGTCCGCGGTGAACGGCCAGAAGTCAGTCGTCGCGACGGTGATCACTCCCGCGGCCACGCCGACGTCGCCGACCACTCCGAAGATCGCCCAGAACCTGGCCCTCGGGCTGCTGCTCGGCCTGTTCCTCGGGGCCGGCCAGGCGATCCTGCGAGACAGCCTGGACACCCATGTCCGCACCGATGCCGACGTCGCGTCGGTGACCGATGCCCCGATCATCGCCCGGATCGCCCTCGACAGGACCGCTACGGACGCGCCCCTGCTGCTGTCTGACGACCGGACCTCCCCGCGGGCGGAGGCGTTCCGACGGCTGCGGACCAACCTGCAGTTCCTCGATCCGGGCCATGGTGGACGATCCTTCGTGATCACGTCCTCTGTTGCTGACGAGGGCAAGACGAGTACGGCGATCAACACCGCCGAGTCCCTCGCGGACGCCGGTCTGCGGGTGCTGCTGATCGATGCCGACATGCGCAAGCCCACAGTGGCGGGGGCCCTTGGGCTGGAGGGCTCGGTCGGGCTGAGCACCGTGCTGATCGGCCGCACCCACCTGCGCGAGGTCGTCCAGCAGGCCGGGTTCTCGAGCCTCCAAGTCCTCCCTGCAGGCCACGTGCCCCCCAACCCGGCCGAACTGCTCGGCTCGGCGGCGATGGAGCACCTGATCACCACGGTCACCCAGGAGTACGACGTCGTGGTGCTCGATGCGCCGCCGCTGCTGCCGGTCACCGATGCGGCGATCCTGTCGCGGATCACCAACGGTGCCCTGCTCGTCGTTGGGAGCGGAGAAGTACGGGCACCCGAGCTGGCCGCGGCCGTGGAGAGCCTGGAGTCGGTCGAGGGCCGGATCCTGGGCGTCGTCCTGAACAAGCTGCAGGCCAAGGACATGAATACAGGTGGTTACTACCGCCGGTATGCCGATGACGTGCACCGTCAGGGATCGCTCGTTGCTCCGCAGCGGGCCGAGGAGGTGCCCGTTCCGATGGAAGGGGCGGGGCCCCGACGCAGCGCCAACTGGGGACGCTGAACCGACGAGAGACCGAGCAGGGCGCGCCGCGGGCGCGGCACGACAAATTGGGGGGAAGCAAGGTGGAAGACAAGACGTCGATCGTTGTGACGACCGGAGCCGACGGGCATCTCATGGCCCGGCTCGTGCTCGGTGAAGGTAGCGAGGTGCACCCTTGCGGGCACCTCATCACCGAAGGAGTTGCGCGATGAGTTTGCTGCCGATCTTCTGGCGCCGACTGGTGCTGGCGGGCTGGGACGCACTGGCCTGGTTGCTCTCCTTCGCGATCTTCGTGACGCTTCGTTATGACCTCATCTTGACCCAGTCCCAGTGGCAGGCCGTCCTGAACTACACCGTCAGCGCCATCGTCCTGACGCTGGTCTGCGCCTACGGGTTCCACCTCTACATGGGGCGGTACCGGGTCGGTAGCTTCGCCGAGGCAAGCGCCTTGGGCGTCCTTGTTGCGCCCGTATCCCTGTCGCTCGGCCTTGTCTTCGTTGTCGCGGTGCCTGACTTCCCCCGTGGTGTTGCCCTCGTGCTACCTCCCCTTGCCCTGACGTTCATGGGCCTGGGCCGGTGGGCGTTCCGGAGCCTGTTCCGACAGGACCACCGTCGAGGAGGCAGACCACTGCCCAACCCGACGGCAGCGAAGGTTCTCGTGTACGGCGCTGGTGACGACGGCCATGACGTAGCTCGGCTTGTCGACCACGCCTCCGAGCCGCCCTACCAGATCGTCGGTTTCATCGACGACGACCTGACCAAGCGATACCGGAGGATCGGCTCCTACCGGGTGCTCGGACAGGGCTCGGACCTGCTGGACATCGCCCGACAGACCGATGCTGACGGCGTCATCCTCGCGATCAGCGCTGCCACCCGCGAGCTGATCGATCGCCTCGCAGAGGAGAGCCAGGCCGCAGGCCTGAAGTTCATCACCGTTCCGCCGGTGCGGGAACGGATCGGTGGGCGCGTCCGCCTCCAGGAACTGCGCGAGTTCAACGTCGCGGACCTGCTGGGTCGGCGCCAGATCCACACGGACCTGCAGGCGATCGGGGACTACGTCGCCGGCAAGGTCGTGCTCGTGACGGGTGCCGGTGGATCGATCGGCTCCGAGCTGTCGCGCCAGGTGCACAAGCTCGGGCCACGAAAGCTGATCCTGCTCGACCGGGACGAATCAGCCCTGCACGCGCTGCAGCTATCGATCTACGGCGTCGGCCTGCTGGACACCGACGACATGGTGTTGTGCGACATCCGCGACAAGGCCGCCCTGGCGGAGGTGTTCCGGCACCACCGGCCCGAGGTCGTCTTCCACACGGCTGCGCTGAAGCACCTGCCGATGCTCGAGATGTACCCCTTGGAGGGGTGGAAGACCAACGTCCTGGGCAGCCTCAACGTGCTGCAGGCCGCTCACGAGGCCGGCGTGGAGACGCTGGTCAACATCTCCACCGACAAGGCCGCCGACCCCTCGAGTGTCCTCGGCCAGTCCAAGCGGATCGCCGAGCGGCTCACCTCCTGGTATGCCGGCACCTACGACGTGCGCTACCTGTCGGTTCGGTTCGGCAATGTGCTGGGCTCGCGCGGCTCGGTGCTGTACACCTTCCGCTCGCAGATCGAGCGAGGCGGACCGATCACCGTTACCCACCCCGACGTCACCCGCTACTTCATGACGATCCCGGAGGCCTGCGAGCTGGTGCTCCAGGCCGGCGCGATCGGCCGGCCACGGGACGTGCTGGTGCTCGACATGGGTGAGCCGATTCGGATCGTCGACGTGGCCCGGAGGCTCCTGGAGGAGTCCCACCGGACGGACGTGGAGATCGAATTCACCGGACTGCGGCACGGCGAGAAGCTACATGAGGTGCTCTTCAGCGCCCGGGAGAACGGTGAGCCGAGCGCCCACCCGCTGATCAACCGCGTCTCGGTGCCAGAGATGACACCGGGGGAGGCGCGCGCGACGGATCCGCAGGACGGGGATGCCATCAAGGCGGTGCTGTCTCGCCAAAGGTTGAGCACCCAGTTGTCGCCGGAGGCTGGGGCGAATGCCGTTTGCGATTCGGCGGTCTACAACCGTGGCTGAGCGCAGTGATGTCAGCGAACACCTCACCCCGCTAGACAACGCTGCGTCGGGGGAACCTAACCAAGATCGTGAGCAGTCCTTTGAGCGCCGTCTCGAACGCAGGGTCTCCGGGCCGTACAACCTCATCTTCAAGCCGATCGTCGGACCGGTCATCGCGGTGCCGCTGCTCGTCACGTTGTCGCCAGTACTCACGGTCATCGCCTTGGCCATCATCGTCGATACGGGCCTGCCGGTCTTCTATCGGGGGGAGCGCGGCGGCTTCCGTGGCAAGCCGTTCCGGATCTACAAGTTTCGCACCATGGTTCGCAACGCGGATCAGATCGGCGGGGGCACGACAGCCTTGGCGGACCCCCGGATCACCCGGGTCGGCAGACTCCTGCGGAAGACGAAGTTGGACGAGTTTCCGCAACTGCTCAACATTATCCGGAGCGAGATGTGCTTCGTCGGCCCCCGCCCCGAACTCCTCCAATACACGCGGCAATACGCGGGGCTGGAGACCTACATAAGCAAGGTTCGCCCTGGAATCACCGATTTCAGTTCGATCGAGTACATCAACCTCGACGAGGTCGTCGGGGCTGGAGACGCTGACGCCGCATATGAACGCGATGTCCTGCAACGGAAGAATCAGTTGCGCATCCATTACGTCGAGCAGATGTCTCCGCTGACCGACCTACGTCTCTTCGTCATCACTGTGGTCCGAGCGGTCAAGGGCGTGCTTCGTCACATCTTCAAAGGGGGAGGATCTCATGGAGACAACTGAGTTGGGGGCGAGCGGGTTGCAAGTCTCCCGTTTGGCCTTTGGCGGCTGCCCGATGGGTGGTCACGGTTGGGGCAATGTTTCCCGCGAAGATTTCGTCCGCGCCATCAACGTCGCACTCGATTCCGGGCTCAACTTCTTCGACACTGCCGATACGTACGGTCTGGGCGAGGGCGAGCGGACGCTCGGTGAGGCGTTGCAGGGCCGACGTGACGACGCGGTGATCGCGACCAAGTTCGGGGTGCGCGTCGAGGGTGGGCGCACCTTCTATGACAACTCGCCCACTTGGATCCGCACTGCCCTTGAGAACAGCCTCGAGCGGTTGGGCACAGACCATGTTGACCTCTACCAGATTCACTACCGCGACGGCGCAACCCCGCTGGCAGACGTGGTCGGCACTCTGCGCGACCTACAGCAAGAAGGGAAGATCCGCCACCTCGGCCTTTCGAACGTAGGACGGGACGACGCCGCCGATCTGGGCACGCTCTCGGACGCCTTCGTCAGCTTTCAGGACGAGTTCAGCCTCGCGAATCGCGCCCACGAGGACGACATGTTGGCGCTCGCGGACCACTTCGGCTTCAGCCCGCTCACGTGGGGCAGCTTGGGTCAGGGAATCCTCACCGGCAAGTACGACGCGACAAGCACCTTCGGTCCCGACGATCGTCGCAGCCGTTCGGTCTATGTGAACTTCCACGGCGACAAGTTGGCGCACAACCTGCGCATCGTCGAGGTCTTACGGAGTATCTCGGGCGAGGTTGGCAAGAGCGTGGCTGCCGTGGCGGTCCGGTGGATTCTCGATCACGTGCCAGGAACCGTGGCGATCGTGGGCATCAAGAACGTGAAGCAATTGGAGTCCAACCTAGAGGCGGTGGATTGGCACCTTCCCGCAGAAGCCATCAGTGTATTGGACTCAATTTCGACCACAAAGGAACGGGTGTCTTGAACAGCATTGAACTTGCTTGGCGCATCCGCCGCCATGGGGTCGAGATGACCCACCTCTCCGGCGGATCGCATGTCGGCTCCATCCTGTCTGTGGCAGATATCGTCGCCGTCCTCTATGCGGACGTTGCCAACGTCGACCCGAGCGACCCGAGGAAGGTCGACCGCGATCGGGTGATCCTGAGCAAGGGGCATGCCGGCGCGTCGATCTACGCTGCGCTCGCCGAGAAGGGGTTTTTCGAGGTCGCCGAACTCGCCACCCATTACGCCGATGGCAGCCGGCTGTCTGGGCATGTCTCACACAAGGGCGTGCCGGGGGTCGAGCTTTCCACCGGGTCGCTCGGCCACGGTCTTTCGGTCGGGGCTGGCATGGCGTACGCGGCCAAGAAGGACGGCAAGGCACACCGGGTCTTCGTCATCCTCGGTGATGGCGAGTGCGATGAGGGGTCGGTCTGGGAAGCCGCGCTGGTCGCGAACCATTATGGGCTCGGAAACCTGGTGGCCATCATCGACCGCAACCGGATGCAGAGCCTCTTGGATACCGAGGCCACCATCGCCCTCGAACCGTTCGCGGACAAGTGGCGCGCATTCGGGTGGAACACCCTCGAGGTTGATGGCCACGACCACGCCGAACTGAGGCAGGCACTGCACGGCTGCCGCGGCTCGGCGAAGCCAACCGTCGTCATCGCCGAGACAACGAAAGGCAAGGGGATCTCGTTCATGGAGAACGACATCCTGTGGCACTACCGCTTCCCCCATGAGGGCGAGGAGTACGACGGCGCAGTGGCCGAGTTGGACGCCCAGCGCCCCGCCACCACCAGCGAGGAGGCTGCGCGATGAGGGATCGTTTCGTTTCGACGCTAATGAGCTTGGCCGCCAAGGACTCGAGCGTGCACCTGGTTACGGGCGATCTCGGGTTCGGCGTGCTCAAGCCATACTGGGAGCGGTTTCCGGACCAGTTCACCAACGCGGGCATCGCAGAGCAGAACATGACGAGCTTCGCGGCGGGGATGGCTCTGGAGGGCAAGACAGTCTTCACCTACTCCATCGGCAATTTCCCCACCATCCGTGCGCTGGAGCAGATCCGCAACGACTGCGCGTACCACGAGGCGAACGTCAAGATCGTCTGCGTGGGCGGCGGTTTTGTGTACGGTTCACTCGGGATGAGCCACCACGCCACTGAGGACCTCGCTATCATGCGAGGGCTGCCGAACGTCACAGTGATGGCGCCCTCCGATCCCTCGCAAGCGCAGTTGGCCACTGAGGCGATCTACGCGCATCCGGGGACCTGCTACTTGCGGCTCGGTCGGGGCGGTGAACCAGAGTTGAACTGCCCGAGCGAAGGTTTCCAGATCGGGCGCGCGATGCCGGTGTTCGACGGGAACGACGCCGCACTGCTGTTCACCGGGGCGATCGGCGACGAGGTGCTGGAGGCCCGCAGGCTGCTTGCCGCAGAAGGCGTCAGCGTCGCGGTGGTCTCATTCCCAACCGTCAAGCCGATCGACGCCGATGCTATCGCCGACTTGGCAACCCGGTTCGGCGTCCTGGTCACCGTGGAGGAACACAACGTGGTCGGGGGATTTGGGGGCTCCGTAGCCGAAGTGCTGTCGGAGTTGCCTAACCCGCGGGCGCGGCTGGTCCGGATCGGACTGGATGATCGCTACTCCAGCATCGTTGGGTCGCAGAAGTATCTCCGCGACGTCTACGGCATGAGCGCACGGAAGATCGCTGCCCGTGTCCGTGAGGTGGCGAATGCCTAGGGTCCTGATCTTCGCGAATGACATCACTAGCATCATCCACTTCCGTCGTGAACTGCTTCGTCGCTTGGTAGCCGTGGGCTTCGAGGTCACCATTGCCCTCCCTGCACACGACCGCAGTCAGGCGCTGCGTGACTTGGGTTGCGAAGTAGTGGAGACGTCACTAAGCCGCTTCGGGACCAACCCACTTCAGGAGTTGGTCTCGGTGTTCAATCTCTTCAAGATCGCTCAGCATGTTGGCCCTGACGTGATCGTCACATTCACCGCAAAGCCGAACATTTACGGTGGTTTCGTCAGTCAAATCGTTCACGCGCCGTTTGTCGGCGCTGTCACGGGGTTGGGTTCCACCTTTCAAAGAGAAGGGGCCGTTCGCAACTTCATGACCTCGCTTTACCGGCTGGCTTTGCGGAGAGCGTCCATCGTGTTCTTTGAAAACTCCGCGAACAGGAAATTCTTCATTGACCGCCAAGTAGTCACTTACGCCAACTCGACCGTTGTCTCAGGCTCTGGAGTCAACTTGAAGGAAAATAGCCTCGCAGAGGCTCGCGAGAATGAAGGGGTAACCCGGTTTATCACTGTCGCACGAATCCGCCGAGACAAGGGGTTCGACGAACTTTTCGCCGCCATCCGGCAAATCTGCGCGGTGCATGACGACGTCGAGTTCCACCTCGTCGGTTGGTACGAGGATGAGTCGTACCGTGAGGTGGTGGGAGAGATGGAGAACGGATTCCCAGTCGTCGTTCACGGTAGCGTCCCACAGGCGCGCGTGCGGGAGTTGCTCTCAGAGTCAGATTGCCTGATCCACGCGTCCCATCACGAGGGGATGGCGAACGTCATCTTAGAGGCATCCGCGACAGGGGTCCCATGCATCGTCTCCGACATCCCTGGCTGCCATGAGGCTATAGACGACGGCACCTCTGGGCTTCTCTTCCCCGTGAAGGACGCTCACGCGCTGGCATCTGCAATCGAGCGTTTTCTCTCAATTTCTCGGGAAGGTCGGCGATCCATGGGGTTGGCAGCTCGGCAAAAAATGGAAACACAATTCGACCGCGAGAAGGTAGTAGACCAGTACATGGCGGAGATCCGAAACGCCTGTGCGCCCCCTGAGTAGGAAGCGAGACTTCGAACGGTGGATGCTCATAACTGGGGTGTGCCGGTCTCATCCCCTCGAGCGTCGCCCGCTACTTCCTGGACTCCGCCTCGGATTTCGTCGTCTGTTCGCCTATTGTGTCGATGTTCGTCCTTGCGGGCACCTAGGCGTTGGTCGCAGCACCGGCGACGTCAGCCTTTCCGCTATCTCGAACCGCTGCGAGGAGAAGAGTTCTACAATGCTGCAAGAAACATCCTCTGCCAAACCGGGTAGAGGCAAATCCAGAAGCTCCCGAACACGCGGGGCGGTCTAGCATGGGAGGAACCTAGGATGCCCGAGAAGCACAGTCTGCCAAAAACGGGGGGCGCCGTGATTGTTCCCACGTGTGATGACTCTAATAGGGGCGATCAGGCCCTCGTGTGGGAGACTCGTCGCGTGGCTGAAGCAGCGGGATACACTGGCCAATTCTACATGCTTGGCGACCCCGTACAAGGTGCGCCACAGTCAGAGGCGACGGGAATCGGTCTCCTCGCACCGCTTCTAAGCCACCCAAACACCAGATACTCCCCCAAGAGTAACCTGCACTACGGGCCGTTGCTGGTACTAGTCTGGGGGGCTATTGCTCTTGTCGATACGGTCAAGTGCATGATTCTGCTGACGACAACAGGCCGAGCAGTTCTACGCAGATTCTTGACGCTGGGGGAGCGTAAGACGTTGAAGGTCATGGAGGAAAGTGATATTTGCTTCGTGAAAGGCGGAGGCTTCATCCACTCCACGAACAGCATTACCGACCCTTACCGCGCCTTTTACCTTCTCTTCCATGTCTTTCTCGCACAGTCGCTAGGCAAGCCAGTCTACGTGATGCCGAATTCATTCGGGCCGTTCAAAGGAGCCCTATACCGATTTCTGGTTCGAGGTGCGCTCAATAGATGCTCAGTGGTCACGGCCCGTGAGTCCATTTCGCAGAAAGCTCTCAGTGCAATCGGAGTCGAAAGTCAGCTATACCCGGACCTCGCCTTCAGCTTGGACAGCCTCCCCCTAGACGAATCGCCCATTAGATCAATACGGCAGCACCACGGCAGCAAACCCGTTGTTGGTATAACTGCGCGACCATATCGCTTTCCGCACTCTCCAGACCCCGCCGAAGCATACGCTCGCTATCTAGACGAAATGGCCAAGCTTGTCGCATGGCTTTCCAGCCACGACTTCATTCCGGTGCTAATCGAGCACGTAATAGCCGGCGGTGAACATGAGAGCGACATTTCGGCAATCAAAGCGATCACGCATCGGCTATCAGGAGTTGACTACGAAGTAGTTTCCCAGCCGACCTACACGTGTCGCGAACTGAAGGCTCTCTACGGAGAATGCGACTACGTGATTGGAACGAGATTCCACTCCGTGATATTTGCGTTATCCGAAGGCGTTCCAGCGCTAGCTATCGCCTATGGCGGCAATAAGGGGAAGGGTATTATGAGGGACGCTGGCCTATCGCGGTTTGCCATCGATATTGAGGCATTCCGTGCGGAGGCAGCCTCCGAGCTCTTTTCCGAATTGGTAGATGAACCCGAGTTGAGAGATCATCTTGTTACACTTCGCAAGGATTGCGGGGACCGCCACGCCGAACTGGCGCAGTTGATTCGGAGGGCATATCCGTGAACCTGAGTTCGCGCTGGATTGGTGCATTGACGAAGTGGTCATGACTCAATCCGCGAAACATGCGCCATGAAGGATGCAGTAGCCTAACCTTGCTCATGGGTGAAAGAGTTGAGCAGTGACCATGCGATGTGGGTCCAGACAGGAGCGTATTTGGATATGACTCGAGTTCTAGTGATCACTAATAATTCTTGGAATGACAGCAATAGCACGGGCCTCACTACAACGAACTTCTTTGGCGGCTGGGATCGAAACAGTATCGCGAACTTGTATTGCCGGTCTGAAGCGCCGAACAATGATGTCTGCGATCAGTACTTTCGAATAACGGAAGCCGACCTTGTTCAAAGTATTTTTCAGGGCGGACCCATCGGAACGAGATCGGACTATGTCGGCCTAACGAAGAGCCAGCAGGCGACTGATCGCGAAGCTGCGGACAACGAGAGAAGGCTATACCGCTTCTTCCGAAGCCGGAGATTCCACGCGCTGCTGTGGGCGCGGGAGTTATTGTGGTGTGCTGGGAAGTGGAAGAACGCTAATCTGCGTGACTTCCTCACGGAGTTCAACCCCGAAGTGATATATATGCCTATCCATGGCTGCTTCTACATGCACGACGTATTGCATTACGTAAAGGCATGCACTGGTGCGAAGGTTGTGCTCTTCACTGGTGACGATATGTATTCGTTGAGGCAGGTGTCGCTATCTCCTTTGTACTGGATTAACAGGGTTGTGCTAAGGAGCAAGGTCCGCAGGAGTCTTGTGCATGCGGACCTGTGCTATTGCATGAGCGATACACAGAAGGATGAACTGAGTAGAGAATTCGGAGATAAGTTCCGTATCATGAGGAGGGGCATGGTAATCGGAGATGGGAAGCCGTCGCACACCACACTCGGCCCTATTGTCGATTTCGTCTACGCCGGGAATTTACTTGGTGGGAAGAGGTGGAAGACGCTGTCCATGTTGGCACGAGAAATTCATCGGCAGAATGCGGGGAGTCTTAAGATGCGGCTCCATATTTATAGTGCCGATGCGCTGACCCAGCGAATGGTGGAGTCTTTCGACTTCCCTGGTGAAGTGTTTCTGATGGGTGAAGTTCCAGCAAGTGCGATACCCGGAATTCTCGGTGGGGGTGATATTGTCGTGCATGTCGAATCATTTGAGCTTAAGTACAAGATGCAGACTCGGCTTTCATTTTCCACGAAGTTGGTCGACTACTTTCGGAGCGGGAAGTGCATATTTGCGGCGGGCTGGGCTGGTGCGAATTCAATAAGCTATTTGATTGAGAATGATGCCGCAATTGTAGCGAGTGACGAGGACGCCATTGGGCCGCAATTGCGAAGAATCCTTCATAATCCTGAAATTATTGCTGAGTATGGCGATAAAGCTTGGGCTTGCGGGGTGCGGAACCATGAATTGTCAAGAATTCGCGACGATTTTACTTCCGCCATTGGGTCCCTGGTCAGCGCGGGGCAGTCGGTTGGAAGAATCGCTTGATGATGTCCTCGTCTGAGGTGAGTCGGGTTATGCTGCTCATTCTCCCCAGTGGAACTAAATTAACACATGCAGCGAACCGCACGAAGAGGATACTTTCATGGAAACAACTGCAGCGTAATGAACGTCCTTATGACACCTAGTGCCTTCAATTTGGGCGGCAGTGCGAATGCAAGTACTTATTATCAGCCTTGCTATCTGCTTCAACAAGAAGATGTGACGCAACGGTCGCACGAGGCGTGGACAATTCGGAACTGTGCGAAGGCTCTGGTCATGAAAGACTCACATCACTGCGAATTCCATTAGATAGGTTTAACTTGAAGTCGAGAGTTGGAAGTGTTGAGGGAACTCGTGGCGAATTGTTAATGAGGGCCTTCCCGATATTTAGGAAATGGTAGGCAGGACCGCATGAAGATTTTATTGACTGGTGCAGATGGGTTCTTGGGGTGGCATACTCGGACACGTCTCAGTGCGCAAGGCGATCACGAGGTTGTTCCTGTCACGAGGAGCATGTGGGGCCAGTTGTCCGCATTGGCGCGAGATGTGGACGCGATTATTCACGTCGCCGGGGTGAACGCCCATGGGGAACCTACGGGAAATAGCGATCTGGCGGCTCAAGTTGCCGAAGCGGCCAGAAATTCCGATTCGTGCACTAGGATCGTTTACGCAAACACGATTCATGCAGGGAATGGGACGCCCTATGGTAGCGACAAGGCACGTTCCGCTGAGATCTTGTCAGAGGTGGCTGCGGAAAAGGGGGCAAAATTTGTCAATTTGAGATTCCCGAATCTGTTCGGGGAGCATGCCCGCCCTAACTACAACACCTTTGTCGCAACGTTCATCCAGGCCGTCATAGACGGTACTGTGCCGAACATCGTCGATCGTCCGATCGCTCTGTTGCATGCGCAAGAGGCGGCACAGGCACTCATAGACGGGCTAACCCTGGAGCGTACGGCTTCGGAAGCCGAGGCGTTGGCTCTTCCGATCATGGGCTCGCAGGCGACCGTCCGAGGTGTTTACGATATGCTGCTCCATTTCGACCGGCTTTACTCTAAGGGCGATATTCCGGCATTGCGTTCACCCTTCGAAGTTTCCCTTTTTAACAGCTATCGGGCAGCTCTGTTTCCGCTGCGCTCGCCTATCCCGCTTGTTAAGCACGCAGACCAGCGCGGATCGTTCTTCGAGACTGTCCGTGTTGTCGATGGGGGAGGCCAGACGTCCTTCTCCACGACTGTGCCAGGTGTCACTCGGGGAAACCACTATCACCTGCGGAAGATCGAACGATTCGTCGTTCTCTCCGGTAATGCCCGCATAAGCTTGCGACGGATATTTAGCGACGAAGTTGTGAGTTTTGACGTCTCGGGTGATGAACCGTGTGTTGTGGACATGCCTACGATGTGGTCTCACAACATCATTAATATCGGATCAGAAACCCTGACAACACTTTTCTGGATCAACGAGCTCTTTGACCCAGGGGATCCTGACACCTTCGCGGAGGTGGTGTGATGGGAGACCGGCTTGAGGTCGTACCCCTGTTGCGCACAGCCAGATATCATCCGGCTTCGCCTAGCGCTCAGCTTTCCGAAGGATTCCAACCCAGATGAGCGAGAAGAACTTGCCTAACACCACCAGCATCCGTGACTCCGTCGTAACCATCACAGGAGGCACCGGTTCCTTCGGCTCCACCATGGCCATGGACCTGCTTCGTAAGGGCGTCGGCGGTATCAACATCTTCAGTCGTGACGAGGCCAAGCAGGACGCGATGCGTCGTCGCACCGATGACCCACGCGTCCGCTACTTCATCGGTGACGTGCGAGACACCGACAGCGTCTACCAGGCCGTGCGTGGCGCTGACTTCGTCTTCCATGCCGCTGCGCTCAAGCAGGTTCCATCGTGCGAGTTCTTCCCTGAGCAGGCTGTCAAGACCAACGTGCGGGGGAGCTATAACGTGATTGAAGCCGCGGCAAAGGCGGGGGTCCGCTCGGTGGTCTGCCTCAGTACAGACAAGGCCGTCTACCCGGTCAACGCGATGGGCATGACCAAGGCGTTGATGGAGAAGACCGCTCAGGCGTTCGCTCGGAACAACCCGAACTGCCCGACGACCGTCTCGCTGACCCGCTACGGCAACGTCATGTACTCGCGCGGCTCGGTTATTCCGCTCTTCATCCAGCAGTTGCAGGCTGGGAAGCCTCTGACGCTGACTGAACCGCTGATGACACGTTTCCTTATGTCGCTGGAGCAGTCGGTCGATCTCGTCTACCACGCTTTTTTCCATGCTACGGCGGGGGATTTGTTCGTACGCAAGGCTCCCGCGAGCACGGTTGAAACGCTGGCACGTGCGGTCGCCTCGCTGCTCGGTAACGACGACCCCGAGATCCGCGTGATCGGAGCCCGTCATGGTGAGAAGCTCCATGAGACGCTGCTGAGCCGCGAAGAGATGGCGAAGGCCGAGGATCAGGGCGGGTATTTTCGGGTCCCCCTGGACGCCCGATCGCTGCAGTACGAGTTGTACTTCGACGATGGCGAGACGCGACTGGCCGGCTTGGATGACTACACGTCGGAGAACACCGACCGGCTCTCGCTGGAGGAGACGAAAGACCTGCTACTCACGATCCCCGAGATCGCAGCGCTGACCGAGCGGGGTGTCGCCTGATGTGTGTTGTAGCCGCAGGCGCAGCGAGCTGCCGCGGAGATGGCGAACTCGCCACCATATTCTGGAGGAGCGAACTGTTCATACCGCAGGGCACCGACACCTACACCGAGGTAGCCTGATGACCAAAGTAATGACGGTGGTGGGCACCCGCCCTGAGATTATTAGGCTGTCCGAGGTGATCAAGCGCTTGGACGCGACGGTCGACCACGTGCTTGTTCACACGGGCCAGAACTACGACTACGAGCTGAACGAGATCTTCTTCGAGGAGTTGGGGCTGCGCAGGCCTGACCACTTCCTCGAAGTAGACACCTCGAGCCTGGGCCACGTGCTCGGTGAGGTGCTGATCAAGACCGAGCAGGTGCTGCTGCAGGAGAAGCCGGACGCCTTCCTCGTCCTCGGGGACACGAACAGCTGTGTCGCAGCCGTGATCGCCAAGCGGATGCGCATCCCCGTCTACCACATGGAGGCCGGTAACCGGTGCTTCGACGAGAACGTGCCGGAGGAGACGAACCGGCGCATGATCGACCATGTCGCCGACTTTAACCTTGTCTACACCGAGCATGCGCGGCGCAATCTGCTCGCCGAAGGGCTCCATCCACGTCGCATCCTGCTGACGGGCTCGCCAATGAACGAAGTGCTCACCGCTCAACGTGCGGCCATCGAGGATTCCGACGTGCTCAAGCGGCTTGGCTTGGAGGAGGGGGGCTACTTCCTCGTCAGTGCCCATCGGGAAGAGAACGTCGACAACCCAAGCCGTCTCTCGGCGCTGCTGGACTGCCTCGAGGCCGTGGTCGACGACTTCAAGCTGCCGGTACTGGTCTCGACCCATCCACGCACCAGTAAGCGCCTCGAAGCATCCGGTCGGGACGTCGATGGCGTCAGGTTTCACAGGCCGTTGGGCTTTCACGACTACAACCACTTGCAGTTGAAGGCGCGTTGCGTACTCTCGGACTCGGGCACCATTGCTGAGGAGTCGTCGCTGCTCGGGTTCCCGGCGGTCACTCTCCGCGACTCGATCGAGCGGCCGGAGGCCCTCGACAGCGGGGCCATCATCATGACGGGTCTCGACCCGGCCAACGTGTTGGAGGCGGTCAGGGTGAGGATGGCGGACGCTGCCCTCGCGCAGGGATCCCTGCTCCCGCAGGACTACAGCCACCCCAACTCGTCGGAACGGGCAGTGGGCTTCATCCTGTCGACCTGGCGACGTCACGCGGCGTGGTCGGGCCTGAAATAGTGCGTCTGATGCGAAGGAGAAGCTTAGATGCCCTTCAACCGTAAAGGGGGGACGACGTGAGAGTCCTACACATCAACGCGGTCGCTGGCAGAGGAAGCACCGGTCGCCTATGTGATGAGATCTCCCAGAGACTCAGCGAGCTCGGCGATGAAGCGTACGTCGCATACTCGGTTGGGGGGGACGGTGCCGGGCGAATCCGAATCGGCTCGCGACTCGATGCAAAGCTCCACGCCTTGTTCTCTCGAGTGTCAGGCATGCAGGGGTACTTCTCCAAGAGAGCCACTGCCACACTGCTGGCCGACATTCGCAAGTTGCGGCCGGACGTCGTCCATCTGCATAACCTGCACGCCAACTACGTGAACCTGGGGATGCTGCTGAGCTACTTGGGCCAGGAGGACATCCCCACGGTTATCACGCTCCATGATTGCTGGTTCATGACAGGTAAGTGCACGCACTACGTGTCAGTCGGATGTCAGAGGTGGGAGGCGGAGTGTGGCGAGTGCCCGCTCCTGAGGGCTGACAATCCGAGTTGGCTCTTCGACCGCACGGCGAGAATGAAGCTAGACAAGATGAATTGGTTTGAGGCTATCCCGCGTCTTGCTGTTGTCGGTGTATCGGACTGGATCACCAAGGAGGCGCGTGCGTCGCACCTAGCCAGTGCTCCCATCCTGACAAGAATCTACAACTGGGTGGATCGAGCAGTGTTCTTTCCCGACGCTGCCGGAGTGACGCGGGAGCGGCTCGGGATCCCCGACGGCGACACAATGGTGCTTGGGGTAGCAAGTGGTTGGTCAGAGAAGAAAGGACTAGGCGAGTTCGTCGAGTTGGCGCGGCTGAACCCCGATTTCAGAGTCACACTCGTCGGATCAATCGCAGACGCAGAGAATCTGCCCAAGAACGTGGTTTCCGTCGGCCCCTTGGCTGATCCATCGCAATTACGGAGGCTGTACTCGGCAGCCGATGTCTTCGTCAGCCTTTCGGAAGCAGAGACCTTCGGCCTTGTGACTGTTGAGGCACTCGCATGTGGAACGCCCGCCGTGGTTATGAACTCCACGGCAAGCCCTGAACTGGTCGCGGACGGGTGCGGCACGGTGGTGGAACCAGGTGATATTGAAGGCCTTTCGCAAGCCATCCGAGCACACGCCGCTACTGGCAAGAGCTCATTCCTGGAGACATGTGTTGAGTCAGTTGAGAGGCGATTTGATCCAACAGTCCAGATAGATGAATACGTCGACTTGTATCGGCGACTCTGCGCCATGCTCTCATTGGGCAAGTGATGCTAGCCATCTCCCTCCTCATTATCTTCTTGGGATTGGCACGGGTGATCACGCTTCCATTGCGACCTGGGAAACTTGTTTTCGGGGCGTTGGCGGCTTGCGCGATGTGGGTTGTGATTGCATTCAGAGACTTGGGCTTCGGTTCCGATACTGCAGTCTATATCGCCAACTACAAAGCTTTGCAGTGCGTGAGTTTCGCCGACGTTGCAGCACGCTTATTGGACCCCTCAGTCAAGGATCCAGCGTTCTACCTGCTGGCGAAGATTTTTTCGGAGCTTGGAGTAGGCCCGAGAGCTTGGATCGCCGTTCTGGCAGCTATTTTCTGCATATCACTCGGCCGTGCGGTCCATAAGTATTCACCCGAACCATTTCTCAGCTTCATTGCGACTATTTCGTTAGGTTTAACCTATTTCGCAATGAACGGGTTGAGGCAAACGCTCGCTATGTCAGTATTGCTTTGGGCGTACGGTGCACTCCGCGAGCGTCGGCCTGTTCGGTTTATTTTGATTGTGGCGCTTGCGTCGGCGTTTCACTCGGCTGCGCTCATCTTCCTCGTTGCTTACCCGCTCGCAGGATTGGTCTTGGGTTGGCGGCAAGTGATCTTGGTGATGTTGGGCTGGGCTGGAGCATTCCTCGCCCCAGACCGCGTCCGACAGATGATAACCGAATTCGCGTGGACTGAGAGTTTGAAGGAATACGCGGATAGTCGCGTGTCGCTCTCTGTTTCCGGATTGATTATTGCCGTGTCGATATTACTCTTCTGCGTAGCCCTTCGTGCAAGGGTTTTGAAGCAGGACCCTCAAGCTCTGTCATTTTATAACGTGCTAGCCGTGGGTGCCGGCTTCCAAGCGATGGCGACGCTTGTTGCCGAGTTCTTTCGAGTTGCATATTATTTCAACATCGCGGCCGTGTTTTTGATCCCCATGGCAGTAGTCCACGGAACGCCGAGAAATCAGCGCAGCATGATCTACTTCGGTGTGCTCGGCGTGCTTCTAGCATACACATACTGGGCTTCGCCGTACTCAGGGCTGACCCTCGCGAGATGACTCTTCAATCGAGGGCGTCGCAGGGGAGGGCCGGATCTGGAGACGTTGCGAGCCTGGGAGCCTCGAGGCAGAGGCCGATTTCCTCCGGCTCTGCCTATTTCACACCAGCCCTTGACCTCGTTAGCCTCGATCGGGGCTGTCAGTTAACCGGCTCTTCACCGTGGCCTTCGTGATACCTCCACCCGTGCCCCTGCTGCGGCGTGTCGACCCAGCACCGTCCCCACGTCCGACTGAGCGGAGTCCGTTACCGTCGACGTGGCGAGGTCCCTCAGCTTCTCGAGAACGCACCTCGGAATCTAACCTTCAGTCAGGAAAACTCTTGGACATCAAGTATATCGGATTCTTCGATCACGTCTCCAATGCACGCGAGGGTCGAGCGCATGCGCTTTCCGCGGCGAGCAAAATGGAGTACATTGCTGATGCATTGAATCGTTTAGGGCACAGGGTGCTAATCATCTCGCCAAGCCAGACGAAACATCGTAGGTACTTCCCCGGCCATACAAGACAACTTACGCCCATGACGTGGTTGAGAGTGTTTCCAACCTATCCCCGTGGCACCATCGCGCAACGGCTTCTTCGAGTGGTTGCCGGGAAGATATTCTTGCTCGCCTACCTCTTGCGCAATACACGTGCAGGCGAACCAGTCTTGGTCTACCATTCACTGGATATCCAAGAAGTGGTCCTCGTGGCGAAAGTGCTCCGTCGCTTTCGATTGATTCTTGAGGTTGAGGAGATCTATCAGGATGTTGTGAACACTTCTCGCTGGAAGCGTAAAACCGAGTATGCACTGTTCGGAAAAGCCGACGCCTTCATCTTCTCAACAGAACTGCTAGACGAGAAGTTGAACACTGGGGGCAAGCCGCACGCAGTGGTGTATGGAACGTACAAGCGCCCCGAGCAGACGGGCAAATCGACTAACGATGGCCGGACGCACGTTGTCTACGCCGGAACCTTAGACCCGAGGAAGGGTGGCGCGGCAGCAGCGGCAGCAGCAGCAGCATATTTGGACGGCTCATTCCACATCCATATCTTGGGGTTTGGCTCCGACAGTGACATTGCTGCTATGAAGCGCGCGGTCTCTAGGGTAAGTTCCGCGAACGCTGGTCTGGTCTCGTTTGATGGTGTCCTCCGCGGCAAGGAGTACTCCAAATTCCTACGTCAATGCGACGTTGGACTTTCTACGCAGAACCCTTCAGCTGAATTCAATGACAGTTCGTTTCCCTCCAAAATCCTTTCATACCTAGCTCACGGCCTGAAAGTCGTCACCGTGCGAATACCGGCGATCGAACGGTCGAGGATTGCTCCCGCGGTGACATTCTATGATCATCAAGAACCGCCGGAGATTGCCGAAGCTATAAGGGAAGCGGTCTCCTCTCGGGCGAGAGATAATATTGCGTTGATTGAACAACTCGATATAGAGTTCATGTCCAGCCTCGCACGATTGGTCGAAGCAGTAAAGAGCCAAGGCGGCTGCAGGTGATTGCGAATATACGCCGGATCGTCAGATTCCGTCCAACGAACGGGCGTAATGTGGTGATACTCAAGAATATCGTCGCATCGTTTGCAATCAAGGGCAGCTCACTCTTGCTGGCGTTGTTGACGATGCCCGCCTACATCCGCTTTTTTGATAACCAGCAGGTGCTGGGCCTTTGGTTCACGATAATCACGACATTGAGTTGGATTCTCAATTTTGACATGGGTCTTGGGAATGGGCTTCGAAACAGGCTTGTCAGTGCTCTTGGGGAGAATTCCGTTGAAAAAGCGAGAGGTTACATCTCATCAACATACCTTGTCACTTTCGGCTTGGTGGTTTTGCTCGGGCTCTTTCTCGGCATTCTAGTTCCCTTGGTGGATTGGAACGCCGTATTCAACGTCTCGAAAGAGAATATCTCGAGTGAGTCGCTGACAGCGGCAGTCGGCTTCATCTTCGCGGGGATACTCGCCCAGCTGTTGCTAAGAACGATCACTTCGATACTATTTGCGCTGCAGAAGGCCGCCCTGCCCGCTTTGCTCAGTCTGGCCACAAACGCCTCGCTACTAGCGTTCGTACTGTTGGTGGAGCCCGGAACTTCTGGGCACAACGTTCTGATGCTAGCCCAAGCCTATGCCCTCGCCGCGAATCTTCCCCTCGTAATAGCGACAATTCTTGTCTTTGCGACATCCCTAAGGCACTGCCTGCCGTGGCCCTCGGCATTCCGATTCGTTGATGCCGTTGACGTGTTCCAGCTTGGTGGCACTTTCTTTCTCTTGCAGATCCTGTTCATGCTGTTGGCTAACACGAACCCGTTTCTTATCTCAAGGCTTTCTGACCCTAAAGACGTTGTCGACTTCCAGGTTTATTCGCGGCCCTTCACTGCGCTTAGTACTCTCTTCGTGCTGGCATTGACTCCCATTTGGTCGGCAGTGACCGAGGCTGTCGTGAAGTCTGACTTCGGCTGGCTTGATCAACTGTTCAAGCGGCTATCCGTGCTCGCGGTAATGACCACGCTTGTTATGTTCGCCTTCGTGCCTGCCCTGCAGCCTTTCGTGGACGTTTGGCTGGGGGCGAACGCGATCCACATAGACCCCGGATATGCATTGGCATTCGCGGCGTCAGCAAGCGTGTTTGCCTGGAACGGTGTCCTCTCGAGCATCGCCAACGGGGCGGGCATTTTACGCGTTCAGGGAATAATGCTCGCGTTGGGTGTGGCACTTAAACTCCTGATTGCGTCCACGATGACCGCGGCAACCGGCGCTTGGATTTGGGTTGTGGTATCGGATGTGGCGGCACTCGTGCCCTATCTTGTGGTGCAGTCCGTGTGTTTGAGACGCTTCACGCGGAACAGTGGCCGGTGTGGGAAAGGTGCCGGCTCGTGAGAGCCTCTCTTAGCAGATTGAAGCGCCCCAGGTTCTCTGCCTGAAGCGCCCCAGGTTCTCTGCTTGAAGCGTCCCAGGTTCTCTGCCGCCCTCATACGGGACTGTACTTTCAACGGCTCTGTCGCACTTTCGGTGGTGAATGAAGTGTCAACGGTCGGGGCGTGCTGTGGGCTTGTGTCATGATCGGTCGTGGTTGAAGCAAATGGGCTGGTCAGGACGGTGTTCTCGGGGCTTGCGGCGCTGGTGATCGAGGATGTCGAGGACGCTGGCGACGTGATCGTGGTCCGCGCTTCGACCCGGGGCGAGGCGGTCAAACCCGAGTTGGTTCAGGTCGCCGGATTCTCTGGTCTGAAATGGTGTTGACTAGGGGTGTTGCTGCCGGAGGTGTGCACTAAGCCTCGATCCACCGACCCGCGGGGGTGTGGCTGGTGAGGTCGGGTGGACGGGGGCGGGGACCGATGGGCGTGTGGAAGCTGCCGGTCTGCCCGGCTTTTCCACTGGTGGTTCCTTGGTCGTAGCGGTCGTGGCGTGATGGTCAGGTCGCGGATTGGGCGGGGAGCCCGACCGCTGCCGCGAGGGTGGCCCAGGCCTGTTGCCAGGGCCAGCCGACGGGTAGGTGGAGGCGGAGCCGTCGGGCCGAGGTCGCGATCCGGGCCGGGATGGTGATCAACTTGCGGCGGATCGTGGGGGTCGTGGCCCGGGCCAGCGCCGCGCTCTGGGTCAGCGTCGCGGCGGCGCGGGTGAGGTTGAACGCCATCACCGCGCAGACGAGCCAGGCCGCGTTCGCGGTGAACCGGCCCGAGGGCAGGTGGGCCAGGGCGGAGGCCTTGAGGTCGGCGTGGACGTTCTCGATGATCGCGTGCCGGCGGTGGACCTGGTCGGAGTGAACGGTGTCGCGTTGGTCGGCCGGTGTGGTGGTGAAGAACGCGTGGAAGCGCCAGAGGTCGAACAGCGATCCCTGCCCGTCGGCCTGTTTGGGGTTCAGGTCGGGGATCCGGCGAACGATCAGGCGGCCGGGGACCTGTGCGGTCTTCTTCTTGGAGGAGAACGCGGTGAAGGCGATCTCGGCGACCTCGGCGCGGGAGACCCAGGTGGCGCTGGTCTGGTCGTAGATCGCGTCGGTGTACTTGATCGGCGTCCACCCATCCTCAGGTATCGAGGCGATGGCGCGTTTGACGGCCGGGTCCATCCGCACGGTGATCGAGACCTCCGCTCCTGCTTTGATGGCCGCGGCGACCAGGGTGTGGGAGTAGAACGCCGAATCGGCCCTCACCAGCACCGGCCGGCCCGCCAGCCGGCTGCGCCGCACCAGTGCCAGGGCATCGGTCGCCAGACGGGCCGCTCCCCGCGAGGAGCCGGTCGATCCCTTGCGGAGCCGTTGAGCGGCGATCACCGGCGCGATCTGGTCGGTGGAGACGGTCGCGAGGAGAGCGTTCAGGCCCCGGACCCCGGAGTAGCCGAACGCGGCGCCCTGCTTGCGGTGGCCGTGGACCTCAACGATGGTGTCGTCGATATCGACCATCACCGCGCCGGTGTCGTGGGCCTCGCCGAGGAGGTTGGTGTGATCGGCGAGGTTGAGTAGGAACCGGGACGCGACCGCGTCGGCCTGGCGGACGTGACCAAAGGTGAACGCGCGCAGGAACGAGCCCAACGTCGAGGGGGCGTAGACGCCGGTGAAGACCTTGCCCATCCCGCCGTGGCGCAGCAGGGCCATGTCGTCGATGCTGTCGGCGCCGGCGGCCATGCCCGCAACCAGGCTGGACAGTTTCAGACCCGGATGGGCGCCCTTGTCGGTCGGGACGCTCATCCGTTCGTCGGCCAGTTCGCGCAGCCCCGCCGCTTGGGCCAGCCGCATCAACGGGACCAGGCCGGCCGCCGACACGAGGTTGGGATCATCGAATGTTGCCGAGGCGACCCGGCGGGTGTGAGAGAGTTGCATCTACGAGATGCCCTTCTTGACTGGCTGATACGGACCTTAGACAAGTCGTATCTTCCCAGGCCAGAAGGGCATTTCCACGCTCCCGCGCCTACCCACCCCACCCAGCACATCGGTGGATCGAGGCTAAGAAGGTACTCGGTAGCCTGTCGGGGTGGGGTCGTTCGTGCGGAAGGTCAAGACCGCGTCCGGAGCGACCGCGGTCCAGATCGTGCACAAGCGCGGCAAGCAGCGTCTCGGGATCGACCACATCGGTTCGGCCCACGACCAGGGCGAGCTGGAGTTGCTGTTGCAGGTCGCCCGCGAACGGCTGGTGCAGGGGCAGGACGAGCTGGAGCTGGGCTGGGAGCCAACCGGGCGGCCGCCGGGCCAGGCGGTCGTCGAATCAACGGCTTCGGCGGTGTTGTGGGACGCGTTGTCGTCGGTCTATGACGGGCTCGGGTTCGACGTGCTGGGCGATGAGTGCTTCCGCCAGCTGGTGCTGGCCAGGATCGTGGAACCGACCAGCAAGCTCGATTCGATCCGGGTCCTGGACGGTCTCGGGGTGGCCGCGCCGTCGTTGAGCACGATCAAACGGACCCTGCCGCGGATCAACAAGGGCGACTACCGTGACCTGCTCGCCCGGGCCTGCTGGGACCACGTCACGGCCAAGGGCGGCGTCGCCCTGGTGATGTATGACGTCACGACCCTGTACTTCGAAGCCGAGAACGAGGATGCGCTCCGGCGGGTCGGCATGTCCAAGGAGCGCCGGGTCGACCCGCAGATCACCGTCGGACTGCTGGTCGACCCGACAGGTTTCCCGCTGGAGGTGCACATGTTCGAGGGCAACAAGGCCGAGACCACGACCCTGCTGCCGGTCATCGAAGCCTTTCAGGCCCGTCACCAGGTGCGCGATCTGGTGGTGGTCGCCGACGCCGGGATGTTGTCGGCGGCGAACCTGAACGCCCTGGAGGACGCCGGGTTCTCCTTCATCGTCGCCGCCCGGCAATCGAAGGCGCCGGCCGAGTTGCAGGGCCATTTCGAGGCCCACGGCAACTACCTGGCCGACGGGGCGACGTTCGAGGTCACCCGCCCGATGGGCGTGGGCAAGGACCGGCGTGACCGGCGGGTGGTCTGGCACTACCTGTCGGCACGGGCGCGGCGGGACCAGCAGACGCTGAACAAGCAGATCGAACGGGCCGAGACGATCGCCGACGGCAAGGCGCCGATCGGCAAGCACCGCTTCGTCACCCTGGAGGGTGCCACCAAGGGCGTGGACTGGACCCTGGTCGAGCGCGCCCGCGCCGCTGCCGGGTTCAAGGGATACGTGACCAACCTGGACCCGGATCTGCTCGACGGGCCGGCTGTCGTGGCGACCTACCGGGACCTGTGGAACGTCGAGGCCTCCTTTCGTATGGCGAAGTCAGATCTCGCCGCGCGCCCGATCTACCACTACAAGCGCGAATCGATCGATGCCCACCTCACCGTCGTGTTCGCCGCCCTCGCCATTGCCCGCACGATCCAGGCCCGGACCGGGCTCTCGATCAAGAAGTTCCTGCACGCCCTCCGGCCGCTGACGTCAGCAGTGATCAACACCGGCACCCAGACCCTCACTATTCCGCCGGCTATCTCGCCCGAGGCCCAACAAATCCTCGACGCCCTCCCCGGTCAGGGTGTGCACTAATCTGAACCAACTCGGGTCAAATGCCCCGCGTGCGGGACGCCGACCCACAAGGTCCACGCCTTCTGCGAACGCAGGCCGGCGGACGTGCCCGTCGATGGGCGCCGCGTGCTGATCCGGGTGCGGGTGCGCCGGATGCGGTGCCCGGTCACCGGCTGTAAGCGTCAGACGTTCCGGGAGCAGGTCCCGGGCCTGCTCGAGCGCTACCAACGCCGCACCGTCCGACTGCGGGAGCAGGTCCGGGCCATCGTCCGCGAACTCGCCGGCAGGGCCTCGGCCCGGCTGCTGCCAGCGGTCGGGATCACAGCCGGACGGGACACCGCACTGCGGACGCTGATGGGTATCGCGCTGCCGGAACGGGCGGTGCCGGTGGTGCTGGGGATCGACGATTTCGCGCTGCGCCGCAGCCGCAACTACGCCACCGTGATGATCGACGCCGACACCGGCGCCCGGATCGATGTGATCCCCGGACGAGGCGCCCAGCCAGTCACGGACTGGCTGCACGAGCACCCCGGAGTGCAGACCGTGTGCCGCGACGGCTCGACCGCCTACGCCCAGGCCGTGCGGGACGCGCTGCCCGGCGCAGTCCAGGTCTCCGACCGCTGGCACCTGTGGCACGGCCTGGCCGAGGCCGTGGCCAAGGAAGTCGCCGACCACTCGGCCTGCTGGGCCTCTGCGACAGGCGTGCAGGACGGGCCACGGGCCCGCACCACGGCCGAACGCTGGACCCAGGTCCACGGCCTGCTGGAGCAGGGCGTTGGCCTGATGGACTGCTCCCGCCGGCTGAACCTGTCCTTGAACACCGTCAAACGCTACGCCCGCGCCAACGCACCCGAACGCCTCCAACGTGTCCCCAAGTACCGGCCCACCCTGGTCGACCCCTACCGCGACCACCTGCGCACCCGACGCGCAGCCGAGCCCGGCGTTGCGGTCCAACAACTGCTGCGCGAGATCCGCGAGCTGGGCTACCCGGGCAGTGCGAACCTGCTGACCCGGTACCTGAACCAGGGCCGCGCCGAGGACGACCACCCCCATCTGTCACCCCGCCGGGCTGCTCGTCTGCTGCTGACCAGGCCCGACAAGCTGACCACCAGCCAGCAGGAACGTCTCGCCCAGCTCGCCGGGGCCTGTCCTGAGATCACCGACGCGCTGAGCCTGGTCCAGGGGTTCGCCGCCCTTCTGAAGCCCGACCAGTCCAACGCCACCGCACTCCAGGCCTGGGCCGCTGCCGCCCAGGTCGCGGACTTGCCTCACCTGCACTCCTTCGTCCGCGGGATCGAGCAGGACCACGACGCCGTCATCGCCGCGATCACCACCCCGCATCACAACGGCAGGACCGAGGGCGTCAACACCCGGACGAAAATGCTCAAGCGGCAGATGTACGGACGAGCCGGCTTCGCCCTTCTACGTCACCGCATCCTCCTCGGCTGAGCACCGTTGATGCCACCACCGAAAGTGCGACAGAGCCCTTTCAACGGTGTAACTCCGATCCAGGAGGTACGTGATGAGTATGCAGGTCGAGCCGGTCGTTGAGCCGGCCCTGATGGAGGTCGAGGAACACGTGACGACGACGGTCGAGCCGCCGGTGGTGGACCGGGCGCTGGTAGCGCAGCTGGTCGGCGACGCGCAGCGCCAGGTCCTGTCCGTGGACGGCGAAGGCGGGCTGTTGGCCCAGCTGACCAAGCTGGTGCTGGAGTCGGCGCTGGAGGGCGAGATCACCGCGCACCTGGGTTATGAGAAGCACGAACGCGCCGACGACTCCGCGGGCAACAGCAGGAACGGGACCCGGTCGAAGACGGTCCTCACGAAGGCCGGCCCGGTCGAGATCGACGTCCCCCGCGACCGCGCCGGCACGTTCGAACCCGTGGTGGTCCGCAAGCGTCAGCGGCGCCTCGGATCGATCGAGGACGTCGTCCTGTCACTGTCCGCCCGGGGAATGACGCACGGTGACATCAGCGCGCACCTGGCCGACGTCTACGGCAGTGACGTCTCGAAGACCACGATCTCCACGATCACCGACAAGGTCCTGGACGGCATGGCCGAGTGGCAGGGCCGCCCGCTGGACCCGGTCTACCCGGTGGTGTTCATCGACGCGATCCACGTCAAGATCCGCGACGGGCAGGTCGCCAACCGCCCGATCTATGTCGCGCTGGCCGTGACCGTGGAGGGTAACCGTGACATTCTCGGGTTGTGGGCCGGCGACGGCGGGGAGGGCGCCAAGTACTGGCAGCAGGTGCTGACCGAGATCAAGAACCGTGGTGTCGAGGACGTGCTGATGCTGGTCTGTGACGGGCTGAAGGGACTGCCGGAGTCGGTCGCCAACGTGTGGCCGGCGACGATCGTGCAGACGTGCATCGTGCATTATGCCGACGTCCGGATTATGCCGATGTGGGCGGTTGGTCCCTTGCCCGGCGCGGGTTGTGCGCTGGCGAGGGCGGCATAATCAGAGCGCTTCGAGCCAGGTGATGAGGTTGTCGTTCGGCCGGTAGCGGCTGTCTCGCCCTTGGGGTGTGCTGGTTCGGGCGAGTGCTTTCTCCTTCAGGGTCATGTCGGCGTGGAGGTAGATCTGGGTGGTGTCGACGCTGACGTGTCCGAGCCAGAGCGCGATCACGCTGGTGTCGACCCCGGCGTGCAGGAGCCGCATCGCGGTGGTGTGTCGCAGCACGTGCGCTGTGATCCTCTTGCCTTGCAGCGATGGGCAGGCGTTGCCCGCTTTGGCGGTGTAGTGCGCGAGGCGGTGCTCGATCGCATCGCGGCTGAGCCGGCCGCCGCGGGGGGCCGGGAACAACGGTGCGCTTGGGTCGGGGTCCAGCTCGTCCAGCCATTCCCGCAGGGCGGTGATGGTGGTCGCGGTGAGCGGGGTGATCCGGTCCTTGCGGCCCTTGCCGTGGCAAGCGACGTGCGCGCCGGTGTCGAGATGGACGTCGCTTGGGGTGAGGGCGATCATTTCTGAGATCCGCAGCCCGGTCTGCACGGCCAACAGCAGGAAGGTGTGGTCACGCCTTCCGGTCCAGGTGTCCGGGTTGCAGGCGGCCAGCAGTGCGTCGACCTCGTCCTCGGTGAGGTAGGAGACCAGCGCCCGGTCGAACCGTTTGGGTGGGATCGCGAGAACGCGGGCGATGGTGTCGGCGTGTTCGGGGTGAGCGAGGGCCGCGAACCGGAACAGTGAGTGGATCGCGGACAGTCTGGCGTTGCGGGTGCGGACGCTGTTACCCCGCTCGTGCTCGAGGTGGTCCAGGAACGCGCCGATCATCGGGGCGTCGAGCTGTTCGATATCGAGCAGGGACGGTGGGACGCCGGTGCGGGCGGTGACGTAGCCGAGCAGCATCCGCATCGTGTCGCGGTAGGCGGCGATGGTGTTGGCGCTGGCGTCGCGTTGTCGGATCAGCCGGTCGGTGAAGAACGCCTGCAGGGTGGGGGCCAGCGCGCTCATCACCGGTGCCCCGATCCGGTGGCCAGGTGCGCTTCGAGTCGCTGCCCGGCAAGGGCCATCAGTTCCGGGGCCGCGGACAGATACCAGTACGTGTCTCGCGGGTGGACGTGACCGAGCCAGGTAGACAGCAGCGTGATCCGGGTCTGCCCGTCTTCACCGGCGGCGTAGGCGTCAAGCATCGCCCTGACCGCGAAGGTGTGTCGCAGGTCGTGGATACGTGGCCGGCACGACGCCGACCGCGGCATCAGACCCACGTGCCGGATGAGCCGTTGGAACGTGTTGTGGACGTTGCAGTAGATCAGCCTGGTCCCGGCGGTCGAGACGAAGAACGCCAGCATTCCTGTCGAGGGCGCGGACCTGTCACGGATCCGCCGGTAGGAGCGCAGTGCCTGAACCGTGCTGGGGTGCAGGGCCAGCTCCCGGGTCTTGGCGAACTTCCCGAACCGGATCGTGAGTCGCCCACCGGCAAGGTCGACGTCGCCGCGGTCCAGACTGATCGCTTCCCCGACACGGATCCCGCTCACGGCGAGTAACCCGATCAGCGTCGCGAACGTGGCTCGGCGCAGCGGCGTGCGCAGCGTCGCGGTGGCTGAGATCAGGCAGGAAATCTCGGCATCGGAGTACAGGTAAGGGCTGGCCCGCACCGATCGTTGCGGCAGCAGGCCCATGGGCAGAGCCTGATGAACCGGATCGATCGCATGCAGGTAGGTGGCGAACCCTCGCACTGAATATTCGGCCTCAGGGGCACCACCGGTAGTGGGGTCGAGCGCCACCGTTCGGGTCACGGATTATTCGGTGTGAGCGCCGGGGTTGGCGTGGTTGGGCGCCATCCTGTCAGGCTCCTTCTGCCATGTGCCTACCGCATGGCAGAAGGAGTATCGCAATGGTACGAAGGATTCAGGCGAAGTCAGTGCTTCGCCTGCGGGCCGAGGGCCTGTCAGGGCGAGCGATCGCCACGTCCCAGAACATGTCGCGTCACAGCGTGGCGGCGGTGATCGATGCCGCCCAGGAGGCCGGGGTCGGCTGGGACGACGTCGTCGACCGGACCGAGGCCGAGGTCTACGCGTTGTTGTTCCCGGGACGGGGTGAGCACGTCAGTGTGTTCAGCGAGCCGGACTGGGCCCGGGTGCACCGGGAGTTGGCCAAGGTCGGGGTGACGCTGCGTCTGCTGCACGCCGAGTACCTCGACGCCGCGGCCGCCGGGGGTGGGGTGGCGATGGGCTATGACCGGTTCTGCAAGTCCTACGGCCAGTATCTGCTGGTGACCGGCGCGTCCTCGCGGGTGGGTCACAAGGCCGGCAGGACCGTCGAGGTCGACTGGTCGGGCCCCACCATGAAGCTCACCGACCCGGTGACCGGGACGATGCAGAAGGTGTACTTGTTCGTGGGGTGTCTGCCGTTCTCCCGGTATGCGTTCGTGGAGCCTGCCCTGGACATGCGTCAGGACACCTGGCTGCGGGCGCATGTGGCGATGTTCGAGTTCTTCGGCGGATCGGTGCCCCGGATCGTGTCGGACAACCTGAAGACCGGCGTGATCAGCCACCCCCGCGAGGGGGAGATCGTGCTGAACGACGCCTACCGCGAGCTCGCCGCGCACTACTCGGCCGCGGTGCTGCCCGGGCGGGTGAGGGCACCGAAGGACAAGCCGAGTGTGGAGAACACGGTCGGTAACATCGCCACCGCCGTGATCGCCGCCCTCCGCGCCGAGACGTTCACCAGCCTGGCGCAGCTCCGGGCCGCGATCCGGGAACGGCTGGCCGACTACAACGACGCACCGTTCCAGAAGCGCGCCGGCTCACGGACGAGTGTGTTCGCCGCGGAGGAGGCGCCGCTGTTGCGCCCGCTGCCGGTGGTCGCGTTCGAGATCTCCGTCTGGGCCCGCGGCCGGCGGGTGGGGCGGGACGGGCACGTGGTCTGGGCCAAGAATCGCTACTCGGTGCCGTTCGTCCACATCGGCGCCCAGGTCGACCTGCGGATCAGCGACACCACGCTGCAGGTGTGGCGCCACGACGAACGCCTGGCCTCCCATCCGCTGCTGGCGGCCACGGCGGTCAACCAGTACCGCACCCGGCCCGCCGACCTGCCCGACGGCAAGCCCTGGCGGGAATGGGACCCCGACCGGGTCCGCGCCTGGGCGGGCCGGATCGGCCCCGACACCACCACGGTCGTGGATCGGATCTTCGCCTCGGTGGCCGTCGAGGAGCAAGGTCTGGACGCGGCCCTGGCCGTGCTGCGTCTGTCGCGGCGCTACTCGGCGCCGAGGCTGGAGACCGCCAGCCGGATCGCGTTGTCCGCGGGCATCCGATCACCGCGCTACGCCCACCTGCAGCCGATCCTGGCGACCGGGCAGGACAAGACCCGCCCCGACGACACCCCACCACCGGGCGAGGCCGGCGGGGCCGGGTTCGTTCGTGGGGCCGACTACTACGCCGGAGGATCCCGATGAGCGCCCTGGACATGGAGACCAAGCGCAAGTTGCGCGAGATGGGCGCCGCAGACCTGGCCGACGCGTTCGAGGCCCAGGACGAGGCCCTCACCATGGACCTGCCGTTCACCGAACGGGTCCGGCTCGCGGTCGATGACGCGCACGGCGCGTTCACCGACACCAAGGTCGCCGGCCTGATCCGTCGGGCCGGGCTGCGTTACCCGCACGCGGACCTGCGCGCCCTCGACCTGGTCGAACAACGAGGCATCAACCGGACCGTGCTGGCCGAACTGGCGACCTGTCGGTTCATCGCCGCGAACCGCAGCGTGGTCCTGGAAGGCTTCACCGGGTCGGGCAAGTCCTACCTCGCCTCCGCGCTGGCCCGCCATGCCTGCCACCACCGGATCCGGGCCCACGTGATCCGGATGCCCGACCTGGTCGAGGCCTGGACCCTGGCCCGCGACCAGACCCAAGGCACGACGAAGTTCCTGCGCAAGTACGCCTCGTTCAACCTCCTCGTCCTCGACGAGTGGCTCCTCGACCAGCCCGACGAGGCGACCCGGACCATGCTGCTCGAACTGATGGAACGCCGCCACGACACCGGCTCGACCGTGTTCGCGACCCAATACCCCAAGAAGGACTGGCACCAGCGCCTCGGCGGCGGGGTCCGTGCTGACGCGATCATGGACCGGATCGTCCACACCGCGATCTGGATCAACACCGGACCCATCAACATGCGCGAACGAGCAGCCCAAGCCCAGACCCACTGACCCCCGGGGAGCGCCAGCGACACCACCCGGCGCCGCTGGCGCTCCCCCGCACGATCAGGTGGCGCTCAAACCCAATAACCGGTGGCGCTCAAAGTCCAGAACGGGTGGCTCTCAGACCTCCAAATACTCACTCGCACGACGCAAAGCCGGTATGCCCACCAATTCACCGACGCGTCAGCGGGCAATTGCGCCCAGGCCAGCGCGCTGTCCACCGTGAGGATGGGCTCGCCGCGGTCCTCGAGGTGGCCCAGGAACTGGCGCAACAGCTTCTCCGGCCGCTCCAACCGGTAGCCCAGCGAACGGCGCAACGTCAGGTAGTCGGCGAGCTGGTCACGCAGATGCCCGGTCATGACCTGGCCTCCGCGATCACGCCCGGCCAGGGCCGTGCCAGCACGGACAACGCTTCCCGGTCGACCTTCGCATAGATCGCCGTGCTCAACGCCGACCGGTGCCGAAGCACCTGGCCCACCTCCGGTAGCGAACTGCCGGCCCGCAGCATCGCGGTCGCCGCGGTATGGCGAAGACAGTGGGCGTGCAGATTCCCAAGCCCGGCGCGTTGCGCAGCGTCGAACACGATCATCGTCACCCCGCCGGTCGTCAACGCCCCCAGCGGGGCATGCACCCGCACGAACACACTGCGCCCTTCAGCGCAGGCCGGGCGAGCGCGCTGCAGATACGCGGCGATCGCCTCTCCCACGTCAGCCGGCAACGGCAGCCGCTCACCTCGGTTGCTTTTCCCGATGATCGTGACCTCACCGCGGCGCCAATTGATGTCGTCCAACCGCAGCCGGGCGACCTCACCGGCGCGCAACCCCAACCGCGACAGCAACAGCATCACCGCGTAGTCGCGCAGTCCCGTCGGCATGCGCCGGTCGCAACTGGCCAACAGCCGCTGCAGCTGGCCAGGCTCCAGTCCTTTCGGGAGACCGGACAGCCGCCAACCGGCCACCGATGGCACCGCCTCGGTCAGCGACACCGGCAACTGCCCTGTCAGATACAGCCACCTCAACAGCGAACGGAGCGCGCAGACAATCAGCTTCGCCGTCCCGCACGCTCTGCCCGGACACGCCGACCGGACGTAGCCGGTGACGTCGCCGGCCACGATCCCGGCCAGGTCGAGCACCTTTCCGCTGAGCCGGGTCGCGACGAACGGGCGCACGTTGTCGACGTAACCCCGTGCCGTGCCCTCGGTCAGCCCGCGCTCGACGAGCAGGTAGCAGCGGTAGCGGTCCAGCAACTCCTCGACCGGACCCCGTGCTACAGGCTCCTCACCCGGAAGGACGCCCAACGGCACCAGATAATCCACCAACGGCGCGAACGCCCTCATCGACAGGTACTGCCGATACCCGTCCGCCCGTCGTTCCGCCAGATATCGCCGCAGCACCGACTTGCTCAGCCCATCCAGGCCGACGCCCTCGCTGAGCATCCAGCGATCCAGATGAGCGATGAAGCACACCTGCTGCTCCGCAGAGCTCCGTGCATAGCCCTGCCGCTCCAGCTCCACCGCGAACCCCGCCACGTGCGGTTCCAACGGGCCCCGCACGATCGAACGCAACACCTTGACCATGCCACTCTCCTCGGGACTGTACTTTCAACGGCTCTGGCGCACTTTCGGTGGTGGGTGACGGATCAACGGTCGGGGTGGGCTGTGGCCTTACCATGATTGGTCGTGGTTGAGACAAACAAGCTGGTCAGGACGGTGTTCTCGGGGCTGGCGGCGCTGGTGATCGAGGATGTCGAGGACGCCGGCGAGGTGATCGTGGTCCGGGCCTCGACCAGGGGCGAGGCAGTGGAGTGTCCCGCGTGCGGGACGCCGACCCGCAGGGTTCACGCCTTCTGCGAGCGCAGGCCGGCGGATGTGCCCGTCGACGGACGCCGTGTGCTGGTCCGCGTGCGGGTGCGCCGGATGCGGTGCCCGGTCACCGGCTGTGCGCGCCGGACGTTCCGGGAACAGGTCCCGGGCCTGCTGGAGCGCTACCAGCGCCGCACTGTCCGGCTGAGGGAGCAGGTCCGGGCCGTGGTGCGCGAACTCGCCGGCAGGGCCTCGGCCCGGCTGTTGCCCGTGGTCGGGATCGGCGCCGGGCGCGACACCGCCCTGCGGACACTGATGGGGATCGCACTGCCCGAGCGGGCGGTGCCCACGGTGCTGGGGATCGATGATTTCGCGCTGCGCCGCAGCCACACCTACGCCACCGTGATGATCGACGCCACCACCGGCGCCCGGATCGATGTGATCCCCGGACGAGGCGCGCAGCCAGTCACGGACTGGCTGCGCGAGCATCCGGGAGTGCAGACCGTGTGCCGGGACGGCTCGACGGCCTACGCCCAAGCGGTGCGGGACGCGCTGCCCGGCGCCGTCCAGGTCTCCGACCGCTGGCACCTGTGGCACGGCCTGGGTGAGGCCGTGGCCAAGGAAGTCGCCGCGCACTCGACCTGCTGGGCCTCGGCGACAGGCCTGCAGGACGGGCCACGGGCCGCCACCACCGCCGAACGCTGGACCCAGGTCCATGGCCTGCTGGAGCAGGGCGTCGGCCTGCTGGACTGTGCCCGCCGGTTGAACCTGTCGTTGAACACTGTCAAGCGTTACGCCCGCGCCAGCGCCCCCGAACGCCTCCAGCGGGTCCCGACCTACCGCTCCACCCTGGTCGACCCCTACCGCGACCACCTGCGCAGCCGCCGCGCAGCAGAGCCCGGCGTTGCGGTCCAACAGCTGCTGCGCGAGATCCGCGAGCTGGGCTACCAAGGCAGTGCGAACCTGCTGTATCGCTACCTGAACCAGGGCCGCGCCGAGGACGACCGCGCGCATCTGTCACCCCGCCGTGCCGCCCGCCTTCTGCTGACCAGGCCCGACAAGCTCACCACCAGCCAGCAGGAACGTCTCGGCCAGCTCGCCGGGGCCTGCCCGCAGATCACCGCCGCGCTGAGCCTGGTCGGGGCGTTCGCCGCCCTTCTGAAGCCCGACCAGTCCAACGCCGCCGCACTCCAGGCCTGGGCCGCTGCCGCCCGGGCGGCGGACCTGCCCCACGTGCACTCCTTCGTCCGGGGGATCGAACAGGACCGCGACGCCGTCATCGCCGCGATCACCACCACCCACCACAACGGCAGGACCGAGGGCGTCAACACCCGGACGAAAATGCTCAAACGCCAGATGTACGGACGCGCCGGCTTCGCCCTCCTACGCCACCGCATCCTCCTCGGCTGAGCGCCATCGGCCCCCACCACCGAAAGTGCGCCAGAGCCCTTTCAACGGTGTAACTCCGATCCAGGAGGTACACGATGAGTATGCAGGTCGAGCCGGTGGTTGAGTCGGCCCTGATGGAGGTTGAGGAACACGTGACGACGACGGTCGAGTCGCCGGTGGTGGACCGGGCGCTGGTAGCGCAGCTGGTCGGTGATGCGCAGCGTCAGGGCCTGTCGGTGGAGGGTGAGGGCGGGCTGTTGGCCCAGCTCACCAAGATGGTGCTGGAGTCGGCCCTGGAGGGCGAGATCACCGCCCACCTGGGTTATGAGAAGCACGAGCGCACCGACGAGGGAGTCGGCAACAGCCGCAACGGGACCCGGTCCAAGACGGTCCTGACCAAGGCCGGGCCGGTCGAGATCGAGGTGCCCCGGGACCGGGCCGGCACGTTCGAACCCGTGGTGGTGCGCAAGCGGCAACGGCGGCTGGGCTCGATCGAGGACGTGGTGCTGTCACTGTCGGCGCGCGGGATGACGCACGGCGATATCAGCGCGCATCTGGCCGACGTCTACGGCTCGCAGGTCTCCAAAACGACGATCTCCACGATCACCGACAAGGTCCTGGACGGCATGGCCGAGTGGCAGGGCCGACCGCTGGACCCGGTCTACCCGGTGGTGTTCATCGACGCGATCCACGTCAAGATCCGCGACGGGCAGGTCGCCAACCGGCCCATCTACGTCGCGTTGGCCGTCACCGTGGAGGGCAACCGCGACATTCTCGGGTTGTGGGCCGGCGACGGCGGGGAGGGCGCCAAGTACTGGCAGCAGGTCCTGACCGAGATCAAGAACCGCGGCGTCGAGGACGTGCTGATGCTGGTCTGTGACGGTCTGAAGGGACTGCCGGAGTCGGTGGCCAACGTGTGGCCGGCCACGATCGTGCAGACCTGCATCGTCCACCTGATGCGCAACAGCTTCCGCTACGCGGCCCGCCAGGACTGGGACGCGATCTCCCGGGGGTTGAAGCCGGTCTACCAGGCCTCCACCGTCGAGCAGGCCGAGGAACGCTTCCTCGAGTTCGCCGAAGCATGGGGCAAGAAGTACCCGGCGATCGTCAGGTTGTGGGAGAACGCGTGGGCCGAGTTCGTGCCCTTCTTGCAGTTCGACCGGGAGATCCGCCGGATCGTGTGCACGACCAATGCGATCGAGTCGGTCAACGCCCGGATCCGCAAGGCCGTCAAGGCCCGCGGCCACTTCCCCAACGAGCAGGCCGCGCTGAAGTGTGTCTACCTGGCGATCATGGCCCTGGACCCCACAGGCAAGGGCAGGGCACGGTGGACCCAACGCTGGAAGCAGGCCCTGAACGCGTTCGACATCACCTTCGACGGACGGCTCTCCGCCGCTCGTCCCTGACCGACAACAACAACCCAGTTACACCGTTTTCTGGACAGACCCCAGAATAGGAGCATCAGACCCCATCGGAGGCGAGGAGCTTGATGAGGCGGGAGACGGTCGGGTCGGACGCAACTCGGGTCTGGAGTAGGGCCCAAGCGATGTCTGGGATGTGGGATCGCACCGATGACTACGAAGCAGCAGTTGACTGAGATCTCCACCCCACCGTCCCGGCGCGCTGTACCGCGTGGGCTGGTCGTGGAGGCTTCGGAGAGCTGGGCGCCCTCTGGTTTGCAGGGGGCCGGGCTGGCAGGATCGCTTTGTCACCTCTACCGATCAGGAGCACCGATGAGCAGCGAGCACCTGCACGAGCAGAACCTGAGCCCCGAGACCCTCGACCGGCACCGCGCGATCGTGTCGATCATGGAGGAGTTAGAGGCCGTCGACTGGTACGCCCAGCGCGCGGAGGCGACCACCGACGACAGCCTGCGCCAAGTCCTGGAGCACAACCGCGACGAGGAGAAGGAGCATGCCGCGATGCTGATCGAGTGGCTGCGGCGCCACGACGCGAAGTTCGACGAGGAGCTGCACACCTACCTGTTCACCTCCGGCAGCATCACGGAGGTCGAGGACGAGGCCACCGGCGGCAAGTAGCCGGCATGAGGGGAGCGTTGCAGAGGGAGAGGCACAGCTTGCGTGCCGGCGCGCCACTTGGCGGCCGCTGCTAGCCTCGATGTTTCATGGGGCCGGGTCTGGTCGTTGTCTGGGCTGGGATCTCCGGCTCGTGGGCTGATTGTGGCAGGTGGGTGTGACAACGGTCCGCGTGGCGACGCGGTGGCGGGCTGTCCAGGCCTGCGGGGTCCTTCAGATGGTGGTCGACGGGGATGGCCGGCGGTCAGCCGGCCGGGGCCGGTAGGCCCCGCAGCCTGCCGATCGCTTCTTCGACCAGCCCGGACCAGCGGTGCCGGGCGGACACATGCACCACGATGCGGCGGGATCTGCGTACGAGTGTGGCCGGAATGGTGAAGAGCCGGTAGCGCAACCGTTTCGGTTCCCACCGTCGGGCCTGGTGGTCGGGGTGGGCGAGCAGTCCCATCCAGGCGGTGATCTCCCCGGCCAGGGCGACGATCTGGCACCAGATCCGGTTGGCGTCGAACCCGTGTAGCGGCAGGTTGGTCAGGCCGGTGTCCTTGGCGTTGCGGATCCGGTCCTCACAGCGGGCTCGGCGCCGGTGGCGGACCTCCAGATCAGCCAACTGGCCGCGGAGGGTGTTGGTCGCGAACGCGGTCAACCGGTAGCCGTCGACGTCGTCGAACCGCAGCTGCGCGCCGGGATGGGGCCGTTCGCGCCGGACGATGACGCGCATGCCGGCCGGCCAGCCGGCCAGGTCGAGCAGGCCGGTGAACTCGGCGACGTCGGCGCCGTCGCGGGGCTGGCCGTCGGTGTTGTAGGCCGGTTCCCAGATGCCCTCCGGGACCAGCCGATAGAGCTCGGGTGTGTTCATCGGCAGGGTGAACCCGACCGAGTACGCGACCCGGCGCCGGGTGAGCGCCGCGATGGTGTCCTTGGTGGAGCCGGCGCCGTCGATGCGGACCAGGACCCGCCGGCCGGGACGTGGCCCCAACCCGGCCTGGTCGAGCGCGTCGGCGATCACCTTCTGATGGTCGGCGGCGGTGTTCGAGCCCGCGTTGCCTGCCCGCAGCAGGATGGTGAGGGGTTCGCCGGTGCCGTCGGGGCCATGGTCGGCGAACGCGCACAACGGGTGGAAGCCGTAGCCGCGCTTGAACGTCGGTCGGGCCAGTTCCTTGTCACTGTGGGCGGTGACCAGGGTGGCGTCCAGGTCGATCACCAACGGATCCGCCAGCGTCGCCCGGGCCGCCGGCGACGCCTCACCCGCCAGCGCCCAGGCGCTCTGGCGGGCCGCCTTGCGGGCCCGCCCGATCGCGGCGACAGCACGATCAGCATCGGACGCAAGCACCTTGATGAGGCGGGAGACGGTCGGGTCGGACGCGACCCGGCCGTAGAGGCCGGGTTCCTCGCGCAGCTGGGCGATGTCGGCCAGACAGTCCCCGCCCAACGCCAACGTGAGGGCCAGATCGCAGAGGATCTTGCCCGGGTCGTGCACCGCGGTCGGCTTGCGCCAGCCCTCCAACTCGACGGACAGTGCCCGGTCCAGGCCGGTCGCCCGGACTGTCTCGACCAGCAGCAGACCTCCGGCCTGCCCGGCTGCTGGGACGTGGGCGCGGTCGACATGGACGCGCGGATACGAGCCGGTATGCTTCACCTCGAAGGTGCTCCTTGCTACGGGCCAGAATGTGATCTAGACACTCCCATTCTCCCTAGCCAGGAGCACTTTCACATATCCGGCCCACCCCTCAGGACGCCCCCACATGAAAGGGCGAGGCTAGCGTTCGGGCGTGAAAGCGCGGCGACCCCTCCACCGGTTGGTCTTCGGTGCGGTGGCACTGCTGGTGGTGTGGCTGGTCGCCTGCACTGTCGTCTTCGCCTTCCCCCGGGTCGACGTCCCTGCCACGACCGATGCGACCTTCTTCCTCTCCTCAGACGGTGGGCACGCGGCGTTGCAGGATCGTCCCGATCTGCGGATCGGACAGGTCGTCGTCTCCCGTCCCCGGAGCATCGCCGACTGGCCGATGTACCGGGCGTGCGACGACCCCAGGCTGACCTGCATCACCCCGTCCCCGGAGACCACCCAGGGCGAAGCCGAGGCCTTCGCGCGCCTGGCTCAGGAGCGCGGATGGACGTCGGTCACGGTGGTCAGCCAGACCAGCCACGTGCCGCGGATCAGGATCCTGATGGGCCGGTGCTTCCCCGGCACCGTACGGGTGGTGGCGATCCCCGAGCACGGCCTGTGGGTCTGGCTGAGGGCCTTCGCGTACGAGACCGGAGCCATGCTCAAGGTGGCCGTGACACCGGGCTGTCACGACAGGCTCCCCTGGGAGCGCTGACCCGGGTCCGGTTCAGCTCGTGACGATCGTCCGGTACTGCCCGCGCTCGTACGCCGACGGGTCCGGCACCGACGCGGCCGACATCGAGCCGCGCAACTGTTCCACCGACTCGTACTCGTGCTCGTCCAGCCAGCCGCGTACGCCCTTGATCATCGCGGTGATGGCCTGGGGGCCGTCCTTGATCACCGCGCCGGTCGTACAGGCGACGTCGGCGCCGACCAGCAGGGCCTTCACCACGTCGCCCCAGCCGTGGACACCGCCGGTCGCGGCCAGGCCGGTGTCGGCCAGTTGGGCGCGCAGGATCGCCAGCCAGCGCAGCGACAGCCGCAGGTCGTCGGAGCGCGACAGGGACAGCCGCGGCTCGACCTTCAGCGTCTCCAGGCTGATGTCGGGGGCGTAGAACCGGTTGAACACCACCAGGCCGTCCGCGCCGGAGGCGACGGCCGCCGCAGCGAAGTGCGAGAACGACGTGTAGTAGGCGGACACCTTCACCGCCAGCGGGACGTCGATGGAGTTCGCCACCGAGGAGATGATGTCGATCTGGCGGGACTCGAGCTCGGCCGCCGGGAGCGCCGGGTCAGCCCCGACTGTGTACAGGTTGAGTTCCAGGGCGTCCGCGCCGGCCTCGGCCAGCTGGCGGGCGTAGCGCTCCCAGGACCCGTGGTGGGTGGCGTTCAGCGAGGCGATCACCGGGATCTCCAAGGCAGCCTTGGCCTCCTCGACCAGCCGCAGGTGCGGCGTCGTGCCCACCTCGGGCAGCGTGCTGAGCGGGGCCGGCGGGGAGGCGAACTCGGCGAACTCCTCGCCGGTGTCCATCATGTCGGCGAGCTCGAGCTCCTCGGCGATCACGTCCTCCTCGAACAGGCTGGGCAGCACCACGGCTGCCGCGCCGGCGTCCTGGAGCTTGGCCAGCTTGTCGACCGTCCGGGTCCACGGTCCGGCGGAGGCGATCACCGGCCCGCGCAGCGGCAGGCCGAGGTAGGAGGTCGTCAGGTCGGGTTCGGTACGCACGAAAGTCCTCCGGGTCACTCGTCGTCGGCCGGATGCGCGGTGGCGTCCGGGTGGGGCTCGGCGATGACGCTGCGCGTCAGCCCGGCCATCTGGGAGTAGTGCCGCCACCGCTCGTCGGCGTCGGACTGGGCCAGTGCGGCCAGCGCAGCGGCCCGTTCCGGGTCGGTGCGCTGGAGCATGGTGAAGCGGGTCTCGCCGTTCATGAAGGCGGACACCCGCTTGGTCGGCGCCTTGGAGTCCAGGTGCAGCGGATGCGCCTCGTCCTCGGCCCCCGGCCGGAACCGGTACAGCGGCCAGTGGGCGCTGGCGACCGCGTCGGCCTGGTGACTCATCGAGGTCTCCATGTCGATGCCGTGCGCGATACAGGTGCTGTACGCGATCAGCAGGCTCGGGCCGTCCCAGGCGGCAGCCTCCTGCATCGCCCGGATGGTCTGCTGCTGGTTCGCCCCGATCGCCAGCTGCGCGACGTACACGTTGCCGTACGACTGGGCCATCAGGCCCAGGTCCTTCTTCGCACCGGCCTTGCCCGAGGCGGCGAACTTGGCCGACGCCCCGCGCGGGGTCGCCTTGGACGCCTGCCCGCCGGTGTTGGAGTAGACCTCGGTGTCCAGCACCAGGATGTTCACGTTGCGGCCCGAGGCCAGCACGTGGTCCAGGCCGCCCGAGCCGATGTCGTACGCCCAGCCGTCGCCGCCGACGATCCAGATCGCCTTCTCCACCAGTTCGTCGGCCAGCGAGGCCAACTGCGCCGCGCCGGGGTGGTGCGGGTGCGCCTCCAGTAGCTCCTTGAGCTGTTCGACCCGCTCGCGCTGGGCTGCGATGCCGGCCTCGTCGGACTGGTCGGCGCCCAGCAGGGCCTCGACCAGGTCGGCCCCGAGCACGTCGCGCCAGCCGGCCAGCAGCCGGCGCGCGTCGGCGTGCTGCTGCTCCCAGGCCAGCCGCATGCCCAGCCCGAACTCGGCGTTGTCCTCGAACAGCGAGTTCGACCACGCCGGGCCGCGCCCGTGCGGGTCGGTAGCGTACGGGACGGTCGGCATGTTCGCCCCGTAGATCGAGGAGCAGCCGGTCGCATTGGCGATGATCATCCGGTCCCCGAACAGCTGGGTGAGCGTCTTCAGGTACGGGGTCTCCCCGCAGCCGGAGCAGGCCAGCGAGTACTCGAACAGCGGCTGCAACTGCGCCACGCCCTTGACCTGGTCGTGGCGCACCTGCGTGCGATCGATCTCGGGGATGTCGAGGAAGAAGTCGTAGTTCTTCCGCTCGGTCTCGCGGTGCTCGCGGGCCGGCTCCAGGTTGATCGACTTGTGCTTGACCTCGGTCTTGGACCGGGCCGGGCAGACGTCGACGCAGATCCCGCAGCCGGTGCAGTCGTCGGGGGCGACCTGGACGATCAGGCGGTGGTCCTTCAGCGTGCGGTCCTTGTACGGCTTGGACTGCAGCGTGGCCGGCGCGCCGGCCAGGTCGGACTCGGGCATCACCTTGATCCGGATCGCGGCGTGCGGGCAGGTGATCGCGCACTTGCCGCAGTCGATGCAGATGCTCGGGTCCCAGATCGGGATCTCCTCGGCGGTGGCGCGCTTCTCCCACCGCGAGGTGCCGGTCGGCCAGGTGCCGTCCACCGGCAGCGCGGAGACCGGCAGCAGGTCCCCGCGCCCGTGCAGCATCGTCTGGGTGACCCGCTTGACGAAGTCGGGGGCCTCGGCCGGGACCGGCGGCAGGCGGTGCGCCGCCGAATCGGCCAGGTCGGGGACCGGAAGCCGGTGCAGGTTGGCCACCGCCGCATCGATCGCGCCGAAGTTGCGCTCGACCACCGTACGGCCGCGCTTGCCGTACGTCTTCTCCACCGCCGCCTTGATCGCCGGCAGCGCCTGCTCGCGGGCGACGACGCCGGACAGGTAGAAGAAGCAGGTCTGCATCACGGTGTTGATCCGCTTGCCGACCCCGGCGGCCCTGGCGACGGCGGCCGCGTCGATCACCCACGGCTCCAGGTAGCGCTCGATGATGATCTGCTGCACCTCCACCGGCAGGTGCGCCCAGGTCTCCTCGACCGGGTAGGGGGAGTTGAGCAGCACGGTGGCGCCGGGGATGGCCAGGTCGAGGGTCGGCATCGACTCCAGCAGCCCGAACTGGTGCACCGCCACGAAGTCGGCCTCCTGCACAAGGTACGCCGAGCGGATCGGCTCGGTGCCGAAGCGCAGGTGCGAGATCGTGGTGGCGCCGGACTTGCGCGAGTCGTACACGAAGTAGCCCTGGGCGTGCTTGCCGGGCTGTTCGCCGATGATCTTGACCGAGTTCTTGGAGGCTCCGACGGTGCCGTCGGAGCCGAGGCCGTAGAACACCGCCGACAGCGCCTCGCTCGGCACCCGGAAGCCGGTCTCGACGTCCAGGGAGAGGTGGGTGACGTCGTCGGTGATGCCGACGGTGAAGCGCTTCTTCGGAGCGGGTCTGGGGGCATCGAACTTCGCCGAGCCGTGGGACATCGCAGGTGCGTCGAACTTCGCCAGCTCATCGAACTTCGCCAGTTCGTCAAACACCGCCTTGGCCATCGCCGGGGTGAACTCCTTGCTGGACAGCCCGTAGCGGCCACCGATCACCCGCGGGCGCAGCTCGTCCGGCGTACGGTCCTGGGAGGCCAGGGCTGTCAGGACGTCGGCGTGCAGCGGTTCGGCGGGGGCGCCGGGCTCCTTCGTACGATCCAGGACGGCCAGCGAGGTGACGGTCCGCGGCAGGGCGGCGAGGAACTGCTCGACCGGGAAGGGCCGGTAGAGCCGGACGGTCAGCACGCCGACCTTCTGGCCGCGCTCGATCAGCTCGGCGGCGGTCTCGGCCAGGGTGCCGGCGGCCGAACCCATCACCACCACGACCCGGTCGGCGTCGGGCGCGCCGACGTAGTCGACTAGGTGGTAGGCGCGCCCGGTCAGGGCGGCGAAGTCGTCGAAGACCTCCTGCACGATCGCCGGGACAGCGTCGTGGAAGAGGTTGGCGGCCTCGGCGGCCTGGAAGTAGGTGTCCGGGTTCTCCGCGGTGCCGCGGACGGTGGGGCGGTCCGGGGTCAGGCCGCGCTCGCGGTGGGCGAGCACGTCCTCCTCGCGGACCAGCGCGCGCAGCGCCTCGTACGGCAGCTGCTGGATCGTGGTGATCTCGTGCGAGGTGCGGAAGCCGTCGAAGAAGTGCAGAAACGGTACCCGGGAGCGCAGCGTCGCCGCGTGTGCGACGGCCGCGAAGTCCTGGCACTCCTGCACCCCGGTGCCGGACAGCATCGCCCAGCCGGTCTGGCGGACGGCCATCACGTCGGAGTGGTCCCCGAAGATGCTCAGCGCGTGGGTCGCGACGGTCCGGGCGGCGACGTGGAGCACGGCGGGGGTGAGTTCGCCGGCGATCTTGTACATGTTCGGGATCATCAGCAGCAGGCCTTGGGAGGCCGTGAACGTGGTGGCGAGCGCGCCCTTGGTCAGCGCCCCGTGCAGCGCGCCGGCGGCGCCGGCCTCGGACTGCATCTCGACCACCTGGGGGACCGAGCCCCACAGGTTCGTACGCCCCTGGGACGACCACTGGTCGGAGAGCTCGCCCATCGCGGAGGAGGGGGTGATCGGGTAGATCGCGATCACGTCGCTGAGGGCGTGCGCGATCCGGGCAGCTGCCTCGTTGCCTTCGACCGTCACCCAGGTGGCGTCGTCGGGGATGGTGTCGTCGGGGATCATGTCGTCGGAGCTGGTGTCCGCAGCGATGCTGTCGGCCGTGATGCTCTCCGGCGTGATGCCCTCGGGTGTGACGCTGGGGGCCGTGATGCCCTCGGGTGTGACGCTGGGGGCCGTGATGCCGCCGGCTTCCGGTGTACTCATGCTGCTCTCCTCGCCTCGCCGCCTACGACGCTACGTAGGACATTCTCGCACTGAGGAGCGAACGGGGGTGTGGTGCCCGATCCTTACAAGCTTTAGGGAGCTTTATTGAAACTAGATAAAGCACCCAGATGTCACCCCAACGGCTGCACGCTACGGAGAGAATGGCCCCATGGCCAACCATGTGGTGGCGTGCCCCTCGTGCGGCACCCGCAACCGTGTTCCTGCCGTGGCGAAGGGCGTGCCGCAGTGCGCGCACTGCCACCGGCCGCTGCCCTGGATCGCTGACGCCGATGACCAGAGCTTCGACGAGGTGGTCAACACCGCCGGCGTGCCGGTGCTGCTGGACCTGTGGGCGCCCTGGTGCGGCCCGTGCCGGCAGGTGTCGCCGGCACTGGAGAGGCTCGCGACCGAGCGGGCCGGCAAGCTGAAGCTGGTCAAGGTGAACGTGGACATCTCCCCGCTGGTGCAGGCGCGGTTCCAGGTCCAGTCGATCCCGACGCTGATGGTGTTCCGGAAGGGCCAGCAGGTCGCGCGCCAGAGCGGGGCGATGCCGCTGAACCACCTGCGGACGTGGCTGGACCGGGCGGTCGGCTGAGGCGGCGCGGAGGCTCATTTGGCAACAGCGGGGGAGTTGCCACGGATGCCCACGCCGCGGCACCCCGCTCGATAGACTTTCGACACAACGGCACCGGGGAGGTTGGGGATGGAACCCGTGGGCAAGCTGGCTGGTCCCGGGCACCGACTTCCACCCGCCGCCGCGGGCACGGCCGAGCGGGCCCGCTGGTGGCACCACGTCGGCGACGGTCGACTGCAGTGCGACGTCTGCCCCCACCAGTGCCAACTGGCCGACGGCGAGGCCGGCAAGTGCTTCGTCCGGGTCCGGCAGGGCGAGCGGATCGTCCTCACCACGTACGGGCTGGCGTCCGGCTTCTGCCTGGACCCGATCGAGAAGAAGCCGCTCTACCACTTCCATCCGGGGACCGCGGTGCTCTCCCTGGGCACCGCCGGCTGCAACCTGTCCTGCCGGCCGTGCCGGACCTGGGACGAGGCGGTGGCCAAGCGGGTGCACCGGATGGCCGAGGAGGCCTCGCCCCGCGCGATCGCCGCGGCCGCGCACCAGTGGCAGGCCACCAGCGTCGCCTTCACCTACAACGACCCCGCGATCTACCCCGAGTACGCGATCGACATCGCCCGGGCCTGCCACGTACAGGACGTCCGGACCGTCGCGGTCACGTCCGGCTTCATGATGCCCGCGGTGCGCCGGGAGTTGTTCGGGGTGATGGATGCCGCCAACATCGACCTCAAGGGGTTCGACGAGGAGTTCTACCAGTCCTTCATCGGCGGCAGCCTGCGCCCGGTGCTGGACACGCTCATCTACGTACGCCACCGCACCTCGACCTGGCTGGAGATCACCAACCTGTTGGTGCCCGGCCACAACGACGCCCCGGACCGGCTGCGCGCGATGTGCACCTGGATCCACGACGAGCTCGGACCCGACGTGCCGCTGCACTTCAGCGCCTACCGGCCCGATCCGCGGATGCCGGAGACCGGGCTGGCCGCCTCCGGGCTGGCCGGCGTGCCGCCCACCCCACCGGAGGCGCTGCTGCGTGCGGTCGACATCGCGCGGGAGGTGGGCCTGCGCTACGTGTACTCCGGCGGTGCCGGCACGCCCGCGACCGGGACGACGTACTGCCACGGCTGCGGCGCCGCGCTGATCGAGCGCGAGGGCCACACCGTGCAGCGCTACCGGATCACGTCCCAGGGGCGCTGTCCGGAGTGCCGGGCCGTGCTGCCGGGCGCGTTCGACGACCGGCCGGGCGACTTCGGGGCCCGGCGGATCCCGATCCGGCTCGGGAACTGATCGGCTTCCGCGGGGCGGGAGCGGGTGCGGGACCAGGACCCAAGGACCGGAGCGGGTGCGGGTATCGCCGTCATCGACGCCCGCGTGCTCACTTCTTGATCGCCCGTCGTGTCGGCGTCCCCACTTCTTGATCCTCCACTGTCTCGGGTGGACGATCAAGAAGTAGAAGCGGGCTCAGTGGGCTGAGTGGGCGCCTGGGGTGTCAGGTGTGCTGATGGCCGGGAGACCCTGGACGCCCACGTTGCTCGGGATGATCACGACCGGATCCGGCGCGGTCCGCTTGGCCAGCAGTTCGCGGAGCTCCGGCTCGCCGATCACGGCGATCCGCTGGCCCTGGCCGAGCTTCTCGACCACGCACCGCTCCTTGGTGGTGGCGCCGGTCAGCGGCGGTCGCCGGGCGTCACGGCCGGCCCCGATGACCAGGAGCGTCAGGGCACGCGTGGCGGACTTCACGTTGCGGCCGCCCGCGCGTTCGATCCGGGCCATCGCCTCCTCGCGCTCGGCGAACTCGAACTGGCCGGTGATCAGCACCACCTCACCGCGCAGCGACGTCGGGACCGGGACGGTCGGGTCGGCGAGCGAGGGGCCCGAGGTCGGCCGGTGCACCTCGCGCCGGTACCCCCTGTCCCGGCTGGGCATGGCCGGCCGGTCGCCGCCGGTTTGGGGGCCGGGGCCCACCCCGGCGCCGACTCCTGCGCCAGTGCCCACGCCAGTGCCCACGCCCGCGCCGGTGCCCGGCAGTCCCGGCCGCGGACCGGAGGGCCACAGTTCGTGCAGGGCGTGCAGGCCCTGCAGCCGCGCGACCTCCAGCACGATCCGGGCGGCGGTGAGGGCGTCCTCGCCGGCGTCATGGTGCGCGAAGGGCGGCAGCCGCAGGGCCTGGGCAACCGTCGACAGCTTGTGGTTGGGGGAGTCGACCGTACGTCGCGCCAGCTCCAGCGAGCAGCAGAACGCGGCCGTACGGGACCCGATCCCGGTGACCCCGTTGGCCGCCGCCCAGACGCCCTGGTCGAAGGTGGCGTTGTGTGCCACCGCGATCCGGTCCCGGGTCAGCGTGCTGAGGCGGCGCTCGGTCTCCGGCCACCCGATGCCGCGGGCACGGCAGTCGGCCGCGGTGATGCCATGGATCTGGATGTTGCGCGGTTCGAAGCGGGTGGCCGGCCCCGGCGGACGGATCAGCCACGAGTCCCGGTGGGTCAGGCGGCCGTTCTCCACCACCGCGACCCCGACCGCGCAGGCCGAAGTGCGCGCCCCGTTCGCCGTCTCGAAATCGATCGCCACGAAATCCAATGCCATGTCGAAGCCTCCTGGTGGGGCGACGACCGACCCATCCCGACGGATCGTAGCCAGCAGCGCTGACATCAAGACCCGCATGGACGGCGAGTGCGGGCGGAGTCACATCCGGTACCGCGCCCGTACGGGGAGCGCTGTTGGATCAGCGGGTGACCGCGCCCGTACGGATGCTTGTTTGGATCAGCCGGTGACCGCACCCGTACGTGGAGGCTTGTTGGGTCAGCCGGTGACCGCGCCCTCCGAGGCCGAGTGCACCAGTTGGACGTACTTGGCCAGCACCCCGCGGGTGTAGCGGTGCGGCAGCGGCTGCCAGCCCTCGCGCCGGGCGGCCAGCTCCTCGGGATCGACCAGCAGGTCGAGCGTACGACCCTTGATGTCGACCCGGATCCGGTCACCGTTGCGGACGAACGCGACCGGACCGCCGTCGACGGCCTCGGGCGCCAGGTGACCGATGCATAGGCCGGTGGTGCCTCCGGAGAAGCGCCCGTCGGTGAGCAGCAGCACGTCCTTGCCCAGGCCCGCGCCCTTGATCGCGCCCGTGATCGCCAGCATCTCGCGCATGCCGGGGCCGCCCTTGGGCCCCTCGTACCGGATCACCAGCACGTCGCCGGCCTGGATCTCGCCGCGGTCCAGGGCGTCCATCGCCTCCTGCTCGCGCTGGAAGACCCGGGCGGGGCCCTCGAACACGTCCGCGTCGAACCCCGCCGACTTCACCACCGCGCCCTCGGGCGCCAGCGAGCCGTGCAGGACGGTGATCCCGCCGGTCGGGTGCAGCGGGTTGTCCATGCTGCGGATCACCTTGCCGTCCAGCGGCTTGGGGCCGATCTGCTCCAGGTTCTCGGCGAGCGTACGACCCGTCACCGTCAGCGCGTCGCCGTCCAGCAGGCCGGCGTCCAGCAGCGCCTTCATGATCACGGGGATGCCGCCGTGGAAGTCCATGTCGGCCATCACGTGCTTGCCGAACGGCTTCATGTCCGCCAGGTGCGGCACCTTGTCGCCGATCCGGTTGAACTCGCCCAACTCCAGGTCGACGTCGGCCTCGTGCGCGATGGCCAGCAGGTGCAGCACGGCGTTGGTGGAGCCGCCGAGGGCCATCAGCAGGGTGATCGCGTTCTCGAACGCCGGCTTGGTCAGCACCTGACGGGCGGTGATGCCCTGACGCAGCAGTTCGACCACCGCCTCCCCTGAGCTGTGCGCGAAGCTGTCGCGGCGCCGGTCGGCGGAGGGCGGGGAGGCCGAGCCGGGCAGGCTCATCCCGAGCGCCTCGGCGATCGAGGCCATTGTGTTCGCGGTGTACATGCCGCCGCAGGCGCCCTCGCCCGGGCAGATCGCGCGTTCGATCGCGTCCAGGTCCTGCCGGCTCATCAGCCCGGCCAGGCAGGCGCCCGCCGCCTCGAACCCGTCGATCAGGGTTACCTCGTGCTCGGTGCCGTCGCTCAGCAGCGCCTTGCCCGGCGCGATCGTCCCCGCGTACAGGAACACCGAGGCAAGGTCGAGCCGGGCCGCGGCCATCAGCATGCCGGGCAGCGACTTGTCGCAGCCGGCCAGCAGCACCGAACCGTCGAGACGCTCGGCGGACATCACCGTCTCGACCGAGTCGGCGATCACCTCGCGGGAGACCAGCGAGAAGTGCATGCCCTCGTGGCCCATCGAGATGCCGTCGGAGACCGAGATGGTGCCGAACTCCAGCGGGTAGCCGCCGCCGGCGTGGACGCCCTCCTTCGCGGCCTGCGCAAGGCGGTCCAGGGACAGGTTGCAGGGGGTGATCTCGTTCCAGGAACTGGCGATGCCGATCTGCGGCTTGTCCCAGTCCTCGTCGCCCATCCCCACCGCGCGGAGCATGCCGCGGCTGGCGGTGGCGTGGATGCCGTCGGTGACGGCTCGACTGCGCGGCTTGATGTCGGTCATCGTTGTCCTCGATCCGTGGCCGGGTGGCTTGAATCACCCTAGACCGGGGGCGCGGCGGGCGCGAGGGGGAATTGGGGGTGGTGTGGGCGGGAGTGGGGGTGTGTGGGTGGGGCGTGTTGGCGGAGCGATGCGCAGGCGTAGGGGCGGCCTCCGCGGCGGTGGCCCCTTGGGTACGCCGAATCTACTGATAGACCAGCAGATTCGGCGTACCCAAGCGGCTACTTGGCCAGGACGGCGCACGTGAGTACCGAACCGATGGCGCAACCTGACAGGACACCGCCAGCGGGCGGACAATTGTTGGGTTCTTCAGGATCGGGGCAGGATCGGAGAGGGGCCCAGGATGCGTCTAATGGTGCGGGCCAAGGGATTCGCCGGCGTAAGGGCTGCCGGAGCGGTGCTGGCCGGACTGTTGCTGCTGGCCGGGTGCACGCCGCCGGACGGGAACGGACCCCAGCCCACGAACGGGCCCGGGGCCGGACCTGAGCGCAGTCAGTCCTCCACCGCGACGAAGACGGTGCTGGTGTACTTCGACAACCAGGTGCTTAACCCGAACGCGGCCGACTGCTCCAAGGTGTACGCCGTGCCGCGGACCGTTCCGGCCTCCGCCGACATGCTGACCGCGAGCATGCAGCAGTTGCTCGCAGGCCCAACGGCGGCTGAGTCCGCGCAGGGCTATCGGTCGTGGTTCTCGTCGGCGACCGCGAACGCGCTGGTCAGCGCCAAGGTCAGCGGTGGCACCTCGTACGTGAACCTCACCGACATCCGTACGGTGATCCCCAACGCCAGCACCTCGTGCGGCAGCCAGGCGCTGCTGGCACAGCTCGGCACGACCGCCCAGCAGGCGGGCATGACGCCGCAGGTGCGGTACGCGATCGAGGGGCAGCCGAAGGCATTCTGGGAGTGGCTGCAGATGGGCTGTGACGCGTCCAACGACAATTGCGACGCGGCACCGTTCAACTGACCGAACGCTCGAGGTGAACGGGGGCGAGGTGAACGGTGGGCGAGGTGAACGGTGGGCGAGGTGACGAGTAGTGGCCTGCTCACCGGCAGGTTCTTGATTACCCGTGCTGGTGGCGCTGTCGGTTCTTGATTCCCCGTCTTTGTGGCGTTCCCAGTTCTTGATCCTCCGTTGTCTCGGACGGACGATCAAGAACTGGGAAGAGGGTTCGGGTCCGGGGAGAGCGATCTGGAGGGGCCTGAAGAGTGCGGCAACGCTGTCTGGGCGGCACTGGGTCCCGGCTTCCATGATCAGGAAGCCGGGACCCAGTGACTGACGGGGAGTCGGCGTGATCAGAGCAGTTCGGCGATCTGCTCCTCGGTCAGCTGGCGGACCGGCCGGTCGGCCAGCATGAGGGCGAGCTGCGCCGAGACCTCCAGTTCCTCGGCGGCGTTGACCGCGGCCTCGAGCGAGGAACCGGCGACCACGCTGCCGTGGTTGCTGAGGATCATCGCGCTGGCACCGCGCCCCGCCTCGGTGATGCTCGATTCGATCTCCGGGCTGCCCGGGCGGTAGTAGGGGATCGTCGGGACGTCCCGGCCCAGCCTCATGACGAAGTAGGGCGTGAGCGGCGGGATGAGCGGGCCCGGCCCGGGCTGCAGGCAGCTGAGCGCCGTGACGTGCAGGGAGTGCAGGTGCACGACCGCCTGGGCATCCGGGCGGGCCTCGTACAGCGCCCGGTGCATCACCACCTCCTTCGTGGGCCGGTCGCCGCCGACGTGGTTCCACTGGTGGTCGAGCAGCGAGAGCCGATCGGCCCGCAGCCGGCCCAGCGACGAGTTGGTGGGCGTCATCAGGAAGCCCTCCGGCACCCGTACGCTGATGTTCCCGGCGCTGCCGACGGAGAACCCGCGCTGGAACAGGCTGGCGCCCAACTCGACGATCTGCTGGCGCTGCTCGCTCTGGCTCATGTCCGCTCCTGGGTCGTTTCGGGTTGATGGCGGGGATCGGGTGCGGGAGGCATCAGACGAAGATGTCGGCGACCAGGATGGTGACCAGTGCGGTTGCCCAGGCGACAGTGGTCGGCACCGACCAGGTCAGGATCTGGTGCTTGACCGTCTTGACTCCGAGCATGCGGTTCACGACCCAGAACAGGCTGTCGTTGAAGTAGCTGAAGACCATGGCTCCCAACGCCGCGGCCTGGGCCGCCAGCACCATGTTGACGCCGGGGATCTGCGCCATGATGGGCGCCGACAGCGAGGCAGCGGTGATGATGGCCACGGTGCCGCTGCCCTGGACCAGCCGGACCATGGTGGCGATCAGGAACGGGATGAGGATCGCCGGCAGCGGCAGTCCCGCGACCCACTGGCCAATTGCCTGGCCGACGCCGCTGTCGCGGAGTACGGCTCCGAGCGCGCCACCCGCACCGGTGACCAGCAGGATGATGCCGGCGCTGTCGATGCCCTTCTCCATCTCGGCCAGCGCGTCGCGGCGGCTCAGGTGACGGGCGACGCCGTAGATGGCGAGCAGCAGGCCGATGCCGAGCGCGATGACCGGGTTGCCGATGAACGAGGCCGTGTCCACGAGGAGCTGGGGCACCGAGTTGCTGGCCGCGAGGGCGGCGATGCCGGTGTTGAGGAAGATGAGCAGGATCGGCGCGACGATCGGCAGCATGGAGAGGGACAGCGAGGGCAACTGGGCCTCGCGTTCCTTGGCCTGGGCGGCGAACTGCGCGAAGGCTTCCTTGGGCTCCAGTGCCTCGTCGATGTCGTCCTCGACAATGGTGGCGGTGCCTCGGCCCGAGACGCTGGCGTTCTGGACGCCGTGCCCCTCGGCGTGGGTGCTGACCTGCGTGAAGGCGTCCTCGACCACCAGCGACTCACCGGTGTCGCGCTTGATCATGGCCTCGATCCGCGGGCCCATGACCCGCGCGTAGATCGTGACGGTGACCAGCGCGGGGAGGGTGAGGATCAGGCCCCAGAGGATCATGTCGCCGATGCTGACGCCGAAGATTCCGGCGGCGCCCAGCGGGCCCGGGGTCGGGGGGACGGCATGGTGGGTGAGCACGAGGCCGCCGGCGAGCGCGATGCCAAGGGTGAGTACCGAACGCTTGGAGGTGCGGCTCAGCGACTTCACCAGCGGGTTGAGGATGACGAAGGCGCTGTCGACGAAGATCGGGATGGAGATGATGTAGCCCGCGACCGCGAGCGCCCATTCCTCCCGCTTCGTGCCGAGCCAGCGGACCAAGGTGATGGCGAGCTTCTCGGCGGCGCCGGATACCTCCAGCAGTCGTCCCATCATCACGCCGAAGCCGACGACGAGGCCGATCGTGGCCAGGGTCGAGCCGAAGCCCGTGGTGATGGACTTGATGGCGTCGGCCGGCGCCATACCGGCGGAGAGGGCCGCGATGGACGCGGCGGCGATAAGGGCGATGAGCGCATGCACCTTTGTGCGCATGACGAGGAACACCAGCACTGCGATCGCGATGACCAGGCCGACGATGGCCGTGGGGCCGATCGCGGTGGCTGCTTCTTTCATGGGGATGTCCGCTTTCTGGGAGCAGGAATCAGGGGTCGAGGAGGGGGTCCCGGGCAGGGGTCGATGAAGGAGCCCGGGGCCGAAGGGTCGGGTGAGGGGTTCCCTCGAGCGATGACCGGAGGGTCAGCGCCCTGGATCAGCGCCCTGGGACAGCGCCTGAGGGAGAAGAACTCGGGGTTCAGTGCGCCGGCACGAATTCGTCGCGGTACTGCGCGACGACCTCGTCGAACGACTCGTCACGGGCGAAGCCGAGGGCGAGCGGGCGCTCGACGTCGAAGTCGCCGGGCCAGGAGCAGACGATGTCCATCACCCGCTGGTCGGGCTCGTCGGTGACCAGGGCGCGGGCCTCGGTGCCGCCGACCCGCTCGAGGCTGTCGAGCATCTGCCCGACGGTGACCGAGATGCCGGGCAGGTTCAGGGTGCGCCACTGGCCCAGTTCGGCGCCGTCGACCTCGAGCGCGTGCACCAGGTTGCGTACGGCAGTGTCCGGGGAGGATAGCCACATCCGGGTGTCCTGCGGGACCGGGCAGGACGAGGCGACGCCGTTCAGCGGCTCGCGCAGGATGCCGCTGGCGAAGGACGAGGCGGCCGAGTTCGGCCTGCCCGGACGTACGGAGATGGTCGGCAGCCGGAGCACCCGCCCGTCGACGAAACCCTTGCGGGAGTACTCGTTGACCAGCAGTTCGCCGATCGCCTTGAACGCGCCGTACGTCGACTCGGGCTGGGTCGCGAGGTTCTCGGGCACCCGCGCGGGCATCGGTCCGCCGAAGACCGCCAGCGAGCTGGTGAAGAGGAAGCGCGGGCGGGTTCCGGTCGTGCGGGCGGCCTCGAGGAGCGCGCGGGTGCCGTCGACGTTGACCCGCATGGCGAGGTCGAAGTCGTCCTCCGATCCGCCGCTGAGCACGGCGGCCAGGTGGTAGACGGCGACCGTGTCGGGGGTGATCACCGAGGCGATCAGGGCGGGGTCGGCGATGTCGCCGACCACGGAGGTCACGTGGGGGTCGTCCACGGGGGACTCGACGAGGTCGAACGAGACGATCCGGTCGAAGGCGATCGGCGGCGTGCCCTGGTCCTTGCGCTCGAGGAGGAGTCGGATCACGCGGCTTCCGAGGAAGCCGGCGCCGCCGGTGACGACGATGTTCATGGCTGCACCTTTGCTGTGGGGGTCTGGGGAGAAGCGGACGGGGAGGCTGCGGAGCGGGGGGAGGGGACGTCGACGAGGACCAGCGGGACGTCCTGCTGCGCGATCGCCGTACGGGCGGGCTCGGGCAGCCCGCTGTCGGTGATGACGGCGTCGAGCTCGGAGAGCCGGGCCGCGCGCAGGTCGGCCACCTTGCCGTACTTGCTGCTGTCGGTGAGGAGCACGGTGCGGGTGGAATTCTCGACGATCGCGCGCTTGACGACCTTCTTGGCCTCGGTCGGCACGGACAGGCCGCGCAGGTCGAAGGACGACGTGGAGAGGAAGGCGATGTCGATGTTGTATTCGGCGATCGCCGCGGCCGTCTGGGCGCCCTCGGTGGAGAGGTTCGCCCGATCGACCTTGCCCGCCGCGAGGTACAGCTCCTCGCTGGCCGCATGCTCCGACAGGTAGGTCGCGATCGCCAGGTCGTTGGTAATGAAGGTCAGGTCCGCGCGGTCGGCGAGCGCGCGGGCCAGGGCCAGGGTGGTCGTGCCGGCGTCCAGCAGCACGAGCTCGCCGGGCCCGACCATGCTCGCGGCCTGCTGGGCGATGGCGGTCTTCTCCTCCTGGCGGATGCCTTCCTTGACGGCGTGGGACTGGTCCAGGACCAGACGGGCCGGCAGCGACACCCCGCCGGGCACCGAGGCCACGCGCCCCAGCTCCTCGAGGGCTCCGATGTCGCGGCGTACGGTCATGTGCGAGACGTCCAGGAGCTCGCAGAGTTCGGAGATCCTCGCCGTTCCCCGCTCCTCCAGGACGCTGAGGATGCGCCGGCGCCGCTCCAGGGGGATCATCGCGAGGATGTCCGGTAGGCGTCGAGCCAGCCGAGTCCGGCCTCGGTGCCGGCGGCCGGGTTGTACTCGCACCCGACCCAGCCGGTGTAACCGGCGTCGTCCAAGGCGGCGAGCACGTACGGGTAGTTCAGCTCGCCGGTGTCGGGCTCGTGCCGCTCGGGCACCGAGGCGATCTGGACGTGGCCGACCCGGTCGACCGTCCGCCGGATGAGCCGGGTCACGTCGCCGTCGGTGATCTGCGCGTGGTAGAGGTCCAGTTGGAGCCGGACGTTGTCCCGCTCGACCGTGTCGAGGAACTCCAGCCCCTGCCGCACGCTGGCGATGTGGTAACCGGGCACGTCGTACGGGTTCAGCGGCTCGACCAGGATCAGGCAGCCGGCCTCGGCGGCACGGTCGGCGGCGTAGCGGATGTTGCGCAGGTACGTCTCGCCACAGGCCGCGGACGGGTTGCCGCCGGTGATCCCGGCCATGGTGTGCAGGCGCGGGCAGTCGAGCACCTCGGCGTACGCCAGGGCGGTCTCGACTGCGGCCTCGAACTCGGCCTCCCGACCGGGCAGGGCCGCAATGCCGCGCTCGCCCCCCGACCAGTCGCCCGGCGGCATGTTGAACAGCGCCTGCGTCAGGTTGTACTCGGCGAGCCGGTCGGCGATGTCCTGGGCCGGGAAGTCGTACGGGAAGAGGAACTCCACTGCCTCGAAGCCGGCGCGGGCGGCGGCCTCGAAGCGGTCGAGGAAGGGCAGTTCGGTGAAGAGCATCGACAGGTTGGCTGCGAACCGGGGCATGGTGGGTCCTTCGGGGGTCAGTGCGCGGTCTGCGGCGCGGTTTGCTCTGCGGTCTGCGGTGCGGGCTGCGGTGCAGTCTGTTGTGCGGGCTGCGGTGCGGGCTGTTGTGCGGTGGTGAAGAAGTCGGTGTCGCCGAAGTTCCCGGACTTCAGGGCGAGTTCGATGCCGGAGTCGAGCGCGCGCACCCAGGGCACGCCGGGAGCGATCTGGGGGCCGACCTCGAAGCCGGTCACGCCGAGGGCGGTCGTGACGGATCCGGAGGTCTCGCCTCCCGCGACCACGAAGCGTCGTACGCCGTCCTCCGCGAGCCGGGCGGCCACGGTGGCGAACAGTGCCTCGATCGCCTCGCTGGTGCGCTCGGCGCCGTAGGTGGCGTGGAGCCTGGCCACCTCGTCGGGCGGCGCGGTGGCATAGACGAGCGGTGCGGCCCCCTCCCCGGACCGCTCCAGGGCCCAGGCGAGGACGTCGCGGGCGTACGTCGGAGGGTCGGCCAGGAGCCGGTCGACGTCGACCCGGAGCGTGGGTGCGCCGGAGGCGTCGTAGGCGGCTACCTGCTGGTTGGTCATCACCGAGCAGGATCCCGACAGGATCACGGTCCGCCCGGGGGTCGGCTGCCAGGTCCGCGTGTCGTGGTCGGCGTGCTGCCACGTGCCGGTGGCGTCGTCGGCGTGCTGCCACGTGCCGGTGGCGTCGTCGGCGTGCTGTCCCGCAGGCCTGCTCAGTACGCGCGCCAGTCCGGCGCCCAGGCCCGAGCCCCCGGTCACCAGGGGAAGGTCCGCGACGGCCTCGCCGAGGACATCCAGGTCGTCGTCGGTGACGGCGTCCAGGACCGCGTAGCGGAAACCCTCGGCCTTCAGGGCAGCCAGTGCGTCGCGTACGGCAGCGCTGCCCCGGGCAACGACGGCCGCGTCCACGTTCCCGGTCCTGCCCTGGGACTGCCGGTCCATCAGGCGCATGAGGTTGGAATCGGTCATCGGCGTGATGGGGTGGTGGCGCATGCCCGACTCGTGCAGCGGCGCGTCACCGACGAACAGGTAGCCCTTGTAGACGGTGCGGCCGTTGACCGGAAGCGCAGGGCAGATGACGGTGAAGTCGGTGCCCAGTGCCGCGAGCAGGGCGTCCGTGACGGGCCCGATGTTGCCCTGGTCGGTACTGTCGAAGGTGGAGCAGTACTTGAAGTAGAAGCGCTCGGCGCCGATCGACTGCAGGAACCCCAGGGCGGCCAGGCTCATCTCCACCGCCTCAGGGGCCGGGTTGGAGCGGCTCTTGAGGCTGACCACGACCGCGTCGACGTCCTCCGGCACCGAGGTCGCGGCGGTCGGGACGCCGGTCAGCTGGACGGTGCGCAGACCGTTGGCGACCAGGAACCCGGCGATGTCGGTCGCGCCGGTGAAGTCGTCGGCGATCACGCCGAGCCGTACAGCCATATCCACTCCTGAGGAGCGCACCACGACCCGGCGCGCCATTGCGTAGGGGTGACCGAGGTGTCGACAACGTCGCACGTCCTCGGTCGATCGTTGTCACGAAACTTAACACAGCTTCACAAAAATGCACAAGTGGTGGCGGGCGCGCTTGAACCGAGCTGTGGGAGCGGCGGTCTGGGGGCGGCGTACGGCAGCCTCGGCGCAGGTCGAGGTGTCGGGACAGGCCCCTCCGGCCGCCCTCGATTATTTGTCAGTGCGTTCGATTAGCGTGGTGGTCATGGAACGGGAATGGGGAACCCGAACCGGCGCTGTGTTGGCCGGGATACGTACGGGTCTGGACGCATTGGACGACGATCGATCACTGGCCACCGATGCCGAACGGGTGGCCTTGCTGGATGCGGCGGTGGAGGCCGCGGACCGGTTGGCCGCGTTGGCCGCGGTGCTGGCCGCCGAGACTGACGCGTACGGGGCCGACGTCACGGCGACGGGGCTGCCAGTGGTGAGCCTGCTGTCCGCGCAGCGGCGGATGACACGGCGTGAGGGCTGGGCGCTGCTCGGTCTGGGCCGGGACCTGCGCAGCTTCCCCGACCTCACCCGGGCCGCGCTGGCGGGTGAGGCCTCGCCGGCGCAGGTGCGGGCGATCACCAGGGTGCTGGCGGATCTGCCCGATGACCTGGACGCAGGTGAGCGCGCCCGGGCCGAGGCGATGATGGTCGGCTTCGCCGCCGAGTTCGACGCCAAGGGCCTGTCCACGTTGTCCGGGCACCTGCTGGAGGTGATCGCGCCGGAGGTGGTCGACCGGTTGGAGGCCGAGCGGTTGGAGCGGGAGGAGCGCTTGGCCCGGCGGAATCGAGAGTTGTCGTTCACCGATGACGGGCACGGAACGGTGAAGATCCGCGGAAGGCTGCCGGTGCTGCAGGCGCAGACCCTGATCGAGCAGATCAACGCGATGGCTTCAGCCGAGGCCCGTCGCGCGCTGGACGCGCTGGATCCGCTGGCCGAGGAGGTCACCCCGACGATGCGCCGGGCGGACGCCCTGGTCGCGCTGGCCGAGGCCGCCGCGGCCCATCAGGACGCGCCGGCGCATGGCGGCGACCGGCCGCGGATCGTAGTGACCATGCCGCACGAGCGGTTGGCCGACCTGGCGGCGGGTGCTCGTCTGGTCGGGCCGGACCAGCCGATCAGCGCTGGGGAGCTGCGCCGGTTGTGCTGCGACGCAGACCTGGTGCCGGTGGTGCTCGGCGCCGAGTCGGAGGTCCTCGACGTGGGCCGCGAACACCGGCTGGTCACCGCCCCCATCCGCACCGCCCTCAACGCCCGGGACCGAGGGTGTGTGTTCCCCGGCTGCGACAAGCCGCCGACGGACTGCCATGCGCACCACATCGTGCCGTGGCAGGCCGGTGGGGCGACATCGCTGGACAACCTCGTCTCGGTCTGCGCGCACCATCACCGCATCGTCGAGCCAACCACCGCACCTGCGGACAAGCGCTGGCAGATCCGTCTGGGCAACGGCGGCATCCCGGAGGTGCTGCCGCCGGTTCGCGTCGACCCCGAGCAGCGGCCCCGACGCCACCAACGCTTCAGGATCCCGCGCGCCGAGGCCGCCTGACCGGGCCGCGGTCGGGAACCCGTCACGTCCTCGTGCCGGGGCCTCGGTGCTGCCCCGGGAAGGGCGGGGATCGGTGCTGCCCAGGGGAGGGGGGCTCGGTGCTGCCAGGGAGGGGGCGGTTCAGATGCGCAGGTCGAGGCGCATCACGACGCGCGGGAACCCGCCCGAGACCGAGTCCGTACGTGCGGCCAACTCGAAGCCTGCCGCCTCGAACACCGCACGGGTGCCCACGTACGCCATGGTCGGGTCGACCCGCTGCCCCTGGTTGTCGACTGGATAGCCCTCGACCGCCGGGGCGCCCAGCTCGTACGCGTACTCGACGGCGCCGGCGAGCGCGGCGTGGGAGATGCCCTGGCCGCGGCGGCCGGGCCGGACCCGGATGCACCAGATCGACCACACCGGCAGGTCGTCCACGTGCGGGATCTTGCGGGAATTCGCGAACGGCAGTTCGGCCCGCGGGGCGATGGCGGCCCAGCCGACGACGTCGTCGCCGTCGTACGCCAGGATCCCGGGCGCCACCGGGCGCCGGGTCAGCCCAAGGACGTAGTCCGCGCGGGCGGTGCCGAGGAGCGAGCGGTTCGTCTTCGAATCGATCCGGTGGCTGAGGCACCAGCACACGGAGGAGTCAGGGTTCTTCGGTCCGAGCATGGTGGCGAGGTCGTCGAAGCGGTCCTCGGTGGCCGGGTGGGTGGTGATCGTCATGGTGCGGGCGCCTCAGTTCTCCGGTGGCCGGCTCTCCGGCCGGCTCTGCTGCGGCGCGGTCTGCTCCGGCAGGGTCTCCCGCGGGCCCTGCTCCGCGCTCTCCGGCAGGGTCTGCTCCGGCAGGGTCTGCTCCGGCAGACTCTCCTCCGGCCAGCTCGCCTCGGCCAGCTCCTGGAGTCGGCGCAGGTCCGCCGCCACCGCCTCGATGTCGCGGTCGAACTCGGCATCGGTCATCTCGAACTGGCGGATGGTGAAGACCACCTCGGCGCCCTCCGGATGCGGCAGCACCCGCATCGGGTTGTGCACGACGACCCCGGAGGGGAGCGTCACGTCGTGGTCGAGGATCAGGTACGGGTTGCGTTCGGTGAAGCGGAGGGTGACCCGGCCCATCGGCGACTCCACCACCAGGTCGTCGCCCTCCCGTAGGAGCTCGCCCTTGGCCAGCCCGGCGGCCCAGCGCGGCAGATTGTCGACGTCGGCGGCGAGGTCGTACACGGCCCCGGGATCGCGATGGATCACCTGGCTCACGTGGCGGCTACGCATGGCCCTACCCTGCCATGCGCCGCGGGTGACGGCCAGAGCCCGAAGGGGGCTCGCGCCCTCACTCCACCTTCGCGGCCGCCGGCGTGGCCGCCCAGCTGCCCAGCAGGTCCAGCGCCCGGGCCGACGGCGAGCCCGGCTCGGCAGTGTAGATCGACATCGTCTGGCCCTCGTCGGCCACCAGCCGCAGGCTCTCGTAGCTGAGCTCCAGGTCGCCGACCTCCGGGTGGTGGAAGCGCTTGGACCCGGCCCGGTGGGTGTGCACGTTGTGCACCGCCCAGCGGGTCCGGAACGTCTCCGAGCGGGTCGACAGCTCCCCGATCAGGTCCGACAGGTCCTTGTCGTACGGGTCCCGGCCGGCCTCGGCCCGCAACGCGGCGACGCACTCGTCGGCGATCCGGTCCCAGTCCAGGAAGAACCGCGGCGCCTCCGGGGACAGGAAGATGAACCGCGCGGTGTTCGGCCGCTTCGGCGCGAAGTCGACCACCGGGGCGTACAGCGCCCGGCCCAGCGCGTTGAGCGCCAGCAGGTCGAAGTGCTCGTTGCGCACCAGCGCCGGCCCGGTGAACGAGTCCAGCACCAGTTGCACGCCGGGGCGCACCTTCCGCGGAGTCGTCCGGCGCCGCTGCGGGCGTCCCGGCCCGGCCGTACGCAACAGGTCGGCCAGGTGCGCGGCCTCGTCCTCGTCCAGCTGCAGTGCCCGGACCAGTCCCTCGAGCACCGACTCGGAGACCGTTCCGACGTGCCCGCGCTCCAGCCGGGTGTAGTACTCCACGCTGATCCCGGCCAGCAGCGCGACCTCCTCGCGCCGCAGCCCGCTGACGCGACGGTTGCCCCCGTACGCCGGCAGCCCGGCCCGGTCGGGGGTGATCCGGCCCCGCCGCGAGGTCAGGAAGTCACGGATGTCGTCGTTCGTCGCCACGCCTCCACGCTACGTCGACGCGCCCGCCGCAGGCAGGTACTGCTGGTACCCCTCTTCGCAGAGTCTCCCGCGCGGTCGAGGACGGTGGTTGCCTTGGTGGCAACGGCAGAGAGCCCGGTGGAAACGGCCGAGCACCTGGTCGCAACGACCGAGAACTTGGTCGCAAGGACAGCGAGGCGACCGGCACCGGCCGTACGGGCCGACACCGGCCCACGGGAAGGAACGTCATGGACCACGTACGACTGGGGGCCTCGGGCCTGAAGGTGAGCCGGATCGGGCTCGGCTGCATGAGCTTCGGCGACCCGGCCCGCGGCGGCTACACCAGCTGGTCGCTGGACGAGGAGGCCGCGCAGCCGTTCTTCCGGCAGGCGGTCGAGTCCGGCATCGACTTCTGGGACACCGCGAACTCCTACTGCAACGGCAGCTCGGAGGAGATCGTCGGGCGCGCTATCCGTACGTACGCCCGGCGCGAGGACATCGTGCTGGCCACCAAGGTGTACTTCCCGATGCACCCGGGTCCGGGCGGCTCCGGGCTGTCGCGCAAGGCGATCATGGAGAACATCGACGCAAGCCTGACCCGGCTCGGCACCGATTACGTCGACCTCTACCAGATCCACCGGTTCGACCCGGAGACGCCGGTGGAGGAGACGATGGAGGCGCTGCACGACGTGGTGAAGGCGGGCAAGGCCCGCTATCTGGGCGCCTCGTCGATGTGGGCGTGGCAGTTCGCGATGATGCAGTACACCGCCGACCTCGGCGGGTGGACGCACTTCGTGTCGATGCAGGACCAGTACAACCTGCTGATGCGCGAGGAGGAGCGGGAGATGTTCGGCCTGCTCGCCGAGCAGGGCGTCGGCTCGATCCCCTTCTCCCCGCTGGCGAAGGGGCGGGTCACCCGGCCCTGGGGCGAGCGGACCTCGCGGATGGACCAGGACCCGGTCGGGGCGCGGTTCGACATCGAGGGCGACGAGCCGATCGTCGACGCGGTGCAGCAGGTCGCGGCGGCCCGGGGGATCCCGATGGCGCAGGTCGCGCTGGCCTGGGTGCTGCGCAACCCGGTGGTGTCCGCGCCGATCGTGGGGGCCACCAAGCCGCACCACCTCGCCGATGCCGTCGCGGCCCTCGACGTACGACTCGAGGACGACGAGGTGGCGCTGCTCGAGCAGCACTACCGCCCGCACGTGCCATCGGCCTTCTGAAGCTTCATCGGCCGCCGACGCCCCGCCCTCCAGTTCTGGATCCTCCGCCGTCCGGGACGGACGATCAAGAACTGGGAGGCCCCCAGGGACGGACGATCCAGAACCGAAGCATTCCCCGCACCGACCCTTCCCCGAGGAGAACCCATGGCCCTGTCCGAGGCCGCCCGCACCCACCACGACGAGCTGTTCGGCGAGCACCGCTCGACGCTCACCCAGACCGACCCCGAGTTCGTCGAACTGTTCGACAACTTCGCCTTCGACGAGATCATCGCCCACGACGAACTCCCGGTGACCCTGCGCCTGCAGGCCATCCTCGCCGCGCTGATCGCGATGCAGGCCCTCGGCGAGCTGCGCGTGATGCTCGGCGCAGCACTGCGGGTGGGCGTGACCCCGGTCGAGATCAAGGAGATCGTCTACCAGGCGGTCCCGTACGTCGGCATCGGCCGGGCGTACGAGGCGCTTCACCTGGTCAACGAGGTGCTCACCGGCGCCGGCGTCGCGCTGCCGCTGGCCGGGCAGTCGACGACCACGCCGGCCACCCGCGAGGCAGCAGGCAGGTCCGTGCAGGAGGAGATCTTCGGGGACGCGATCGCCGCGATGTACGAGGCCTCGCCCCGCGACCAGGTGCACATCCAGCACCACCTGTCCGCCCACTGCTTCGGCGACCACTACACCCGGACCGGCCTGGACCTGGCCACCCGGGAGCTCCTCACCTTCGCGATGCTGACCGCGCTGGGCGGGTGCGAGCCGCAACTGACCGGACACGTCGCGGGCAACGCGGCGGTCGGCAACGGCCGGGCCCGGCTGCTCGAGGTGCTGACCCAGCTGCTGCCGTACGTGGGCTACCCGCGCACACTGAACGCGATCGGCTGCATCAACAAGGTGCTGCCCGAGGACACCGGGTCCGCGGACGAGCCCGACCCCCACTGACCGACCTGGCACCGACCCGCCCCGGGACCTGACCCGCCACCTCTGGCACTGAGCCGGTACCTGACCCGCCACCACCTGCCTTGATCCCCAGTTACCCCACATACCCACCCAAGGAGCACCCCATGGACACCCGCATCCTCGGCGACGGCCTCGTCGTCTCCGCCCTCGGCCTCGGCTGCATGGGCATGAGCCAGAGCTACGGCCCGGTCGGCGACCGCGACGCCAACATCGCCCTGATCCGCCAGGCCGTCGAGCTCGGCATCACCTTCTTCGACACCGCCGAGGTCTACGGCCCGTACGTCAACGAGGAGCTCGTCGGCGAGGCGCTTGCACCGGTCCGCGACCGGGTCGTGATCGCCACCAAGTTCGGCTTCGCGTTCCACGAGAACGGCAAGCAGACCGGCCTGTCGAGCCGTCCCGACCACATCAAGCAGGCCGTCGAGGGGTCGCTGCGCCGGCTCGGCGTCGACGTGATCGACCTGTACTACCAGCACCGGGTCGACCCGGACGTCCCGATCGAGGACGTCGCCGGCGCGGTCAAGGAACTGATCGAGGCCGGCAAGGTGAAGCACCTCGGCCTGTCCGAGGCCGCAGCTGGCACCATCCGCCGCGCCCACGCGGTCCAGCCGGTCGCCGCGGTCCAGAGCGAGTACTCGCTGTGGTGGCGCCGGGTCGAGGCCGAGGTGCTGCCGACCCTGGAGGAGCTCGGCATCGGCCTGGTGCCGTACAGCCCGCTCGGCAAGGGCTTCCTGACCGGCACGGTGGCGGCCGACGCGCAGTTCGGCGCCGACGACATCCGCAGCACGATCCCGCGGTTCCAGGGCGAGGCCCTGGCGGCCAACCACCGGCTGGTCGAGCTGATCGGCGAGATCGGGGCGGGGATCGGTGCCACTCCGGCTCAGGTCGCACTGGCCTGGCTGCTGGCGCAGAAGCCGTGGATCGCGCCGATCCCCGGCACTCGCAAGCTGCACCGGCTGGAGGAGAACATCGGCGCCGCCGCCCTCGAGCTGACGCCCGTGGACCTCGCGGCGATCAACGAGGCGCTCGCGTCGATCCCGATCGAGGGCGGGCGCTACGCCGAGGCCGCCGAACGCATGACCAACCGCTGAAGGAGCACCCCATGGAGAAACTCACCACCCCACCCACCGCCAAGGCACCCGCGGCCCAGTTCACCGGCGACGTGTACGTCGACGGGATCGTCAACCCGGGCCTCACCGGCAACGGCCCGTCCCGACTCGTCGTCGCGCACGTACGTTTCGCGCCCTGTGCCCGGACGGACTGGCACTCCCACGCGCTCGGCCAGACCCTGCACGTGACCAGCGGGATCGGCCTGGTCGCCACCCGGGACGGCAATGTCATCGTGATGCGTGCCGGCGACACCGTGTGGACCCCGCCGGGGGAGGAGCACTGGCACGGCGCGACGCGGGACAACTTCATGAGCCACTTCGCCATGCTCGAGGATCCGCGGGACGTCGAGGCGACCACGTGGCTCGAGCCGGTGACCGACGAGACGTACGACGCGGCGCACCGCGACGTCTGAGCAGCTGGACCGGTGGAGCCGTCCAGCCGGGCCGGCGCGGCCGGGTGGGCGTTCCACGAGCGCAGCGGGAAGGTCCACGGCCCGGCCGGTGTCGATACTCCAGCAGATCAGCGCAGGCAGCGCCGCATCCACTCCAGGATGCCGAGGCCGGGGCGACCTCTGGGCTCCCGTCGGACGCTGGAGTGGCGACAGCAGCGCCCAGCCTCTGGCTGGGCGCTGCCGGGACTACCTGACTCACCGGCTGCTCACCGGCGCCCGGGCCCGGCGGGAAGTTACGGACTCCCTGCCTGGCGACGATGGAGGCGGACGGCTACGCCCATGTCCACGTGCCGGTGCCACCCATCTCGGTCGCCCCGGCGCCGATAGCGGCAGCTGTGATCTGCCCGAGGGCGCCGAAGTTGTCGCGCCAGCAGGTCACCTGGGCGATCCCACCCGAAGCTGCGCCGAACTGCACGTGGAAGCCGCAGTCGCCGACGAGCACCTCAGGGGCAACGAACGGTCCGCCGCCGAAGCTCTCCACGGCACCGGCGCCGACGCCCCAGGCCCGGCCCTCGAAGTGGACCTTCTTCTTCGAATCCGTGTACTCCAGATCGATGCGGACCACGGAGTAGATCAGGTACGACTGGATGCTGAGCGTGCCACTGGCGCCGTAGGTGCCCGTTGCGGCGGTCTGGACCTGCTGCAGCAGGTCCGGGTTTCCTTCGGCCTTCAGACCTTCGATGTAGTGTGCCTGCTTCTGTGCAAGCTCCTGCTGGCCGGCGGTCAATTGCTGGGCGGTGAACGTGGCGTTGGTCATGAGCTGTTACCCCTTCTCTGGGTGCGTGGACTCGTTCCGAGTCCACGGTTGCGGCGGCATGTCGCTACGTGCTCGACAAGGTGGTCGGTCCGTTGTGGGCGGCTCATGCCGATCACGTCCGGGCCGCGATTCGATGACTCACCGCGGTTCGACTGCCCTGCAGTCCTTGCGGCCTGCTCACGATTCTTCTCGTCCACCAGGGGCCGGTCCATGGACCTGGACCTACACCTGCGCCGTCTTCTGGCCTGGCCGATATGGCAACTGCCGCTTCGGGGCCGCTTCGGGGCCGCTCCGGGGGCCGGTCCTGGGCCGAGTGTGTACTGAATCCCAACGCCCGGCCTCGATCGACGGAGATTCGTCACGCAAGTCCTGGGATCGAGGGGTAGGCGTTGGGATTCAGTACACGAGACACTGGAGCATCGGCCCCCGAGGGCCCCGTTCCCCGCTGCACCCCACGACATTTCGAGCATCGCGACTGGCAAGGAGCATTCCGTGCAGAACGTCACCCTCAACAACGGCGTCAAGATGCCGATCCTCGGCTTCGGTGTCTACCAGGTCCCCCCGGAAGCGACCGAGCAGGCGGTCAGCGATGCCCTGGCCGTCGGCTACCGCCACCTCGACACCGCTGCCGCCTACGGCAACGAGATCGCGGTGGGTCGAGCCATCGCCAGCAGCGGTATCCCGCGGGAGGAGCTGTTCGTCACGACCAAGCTCTGGGTGCAGGACTCCGGCCTGCGCGGCGCGGGGGAGGACAACGCGAGGCGGGCGTGCGAGACCTCCATGCATCGCCTCGGGCTCGAGTACCTCGACCTCTACCTGATCCACCAGCCGTACGGGGACTACTACAGCTCCTGGCGAGCCATGCAGGAGCTGCACCGCGACGGGCTGGTCGAGGCGATCGGCGTCTCCAACTTCATGCCCGACCGGCTGGTCGACCTGATCACCAACAACGAGATCGTGCCGGCGGTCAACCAGATCGAGACGCACCCCTTCTACCAGCGGGCCGACTACCAGCGGCTGATGGACAAGCACGGCGTACGGATCCAGTCCTGGGGACCCTTCGCCGAGGGCCGCAACAACCTCTTCGGCAACGAGGTGCTCAGCGGGATCGGTACCGCCCACGAGAAGTCGGTCGCCCAGGTCGTGCTGCGCTGGCTGATCCAGCGCGGGGTCGTGGTGATCCCCAAGTCGGTCCACCCCGAGCGGATGGCGGAGAACTTCGACGTCTTCGACTTCGAGCTGTCCGAGGACGAGATGGCGCGGATCGCGACGCTGGACCAGGGCGTGAGCCAGTTCTTCGACCACCGGGATCCGGGCATGACCAAGCGACTCGGCTCGTCGCGGGTGGACTGAGTTTCCTCGCACACAGGGCGTTCGTCGCCTCGATACGCTGGTCGGGCAGCAGCATCACCTACCAGGGTGGGGGCATAGCCATGTCGGCTCCGGGATACCGCGTCGAACGGATGAGCAGGGCCCGACGGGCCCTCGCAGCGGGCCAGGAGTCCGTCCGCCACAAGCACCTGATGCTCGCCCTGGTCGAGGCGGACCTGACAGTCCCGCGCGGGCTGATCCGCGAGCACGGTGAGTCGACCGGGGAGCACCTCTCCCTGACGGCGTACGTGACCACCTGCGTGGCGCGCGCTCTGGCCGAGGTCCCCGAGCTCAACGCGTTCCGCCGCGGCCACTCCCTGGTGTTCCTGGACGAGGTGATCGTGGAGGTCCTGCTCGAGCGGACGATCGACGGACAGCCGGCCGTCGGCTACCTGCCGATCCGGCACGCCGACGCCAAGACGCTGCGCCAGGTGCACGACGAGATCCGTGCCGGGCAGGCCGCCCGGCACGAGACCATTGCCGGCCAGCAATGGTTGGCGCTGATACCGCCGTTCGCGGCCCGCCCGTTGATGTGGTGGGTGCGCCGCAGCACCAGGTGGGCGCTGCAGCTCGGCGTGGCGGGGGTCAACAACCTGGGCATGGGCACCAAGGTCGCCGGCTGGGGCCTTAGTCCGGGGGCAGGGACGCTGGGGGTGACCATCGGCGGAATCGGCCGACGACTCGCGTGGCAGGACGGTCAGCTGGGTGAGCAGGAGATCGCCCACCTCACCCTGGCCTTCGACCACGATGTGATCGATGGCGCGCCGGCGGCCCGGTTCACCGAACGGCTGGTGGAGCTACTGGCCGGCGGGGAGGCGCTTCGCGTGCTCGTGGGGGAGGACGCCGCGAGCGGCTAAGGCGCTGAGCCGCGGGTTCCGCAGCAGCTCAGTGTGCGGCGCCCCAGGGCCGGCACCCAGCGGCACGATGCGTCAGGGGTGGAGGGTTTCCGTGCTCTCGAGTCGGTGCTTCAGGCCGGTCCAGATCCGGCGCTCCATCCGGTTGCCGAGCACCCCGACGAAGGGGGACAGCAGCCGGAACCAGCCCTTCGGGCGGACCTGCCAGTCCCAGCCCATCTCGGTCCCGCCGGCCACCGGGGCGTACGTGGTCACCCCGATCGTCTCCATCGTCGAGCTGGTGGTCCGCGACCCCAGCCGGTGCGGCCGGTCGTACTCGGTCAGCTCGATCTCCAGCTCCATGCCCGACCGGCCCATCCGGGCGTGGAAGCGGCTGCCGGGGCCGATCGGGCCGGGGGTGAGCAGCTCGACGCCGGTCATGTCCGGGTTGTACGAGGGCTCGTTGCGCGAGTCGGCGACGGCGTCGAAGACCAGCTCGGGTGGGGCGCTGATCGGCAGGTGTCCGGAGACGTGGACCATGCGTCCACGCTACGCCGGAGGTTCCGGAATTGTCCCCCGTTACTCCCTTTCAGACAAATGACTTTCGGCTACAACTAGTGGCCAGAATCGGAGATGTTCCATTGCGTGCAGCCGTGCATCCAATTGCTTCCCGGGATTGGCTTAGAGTCTCGCAGGAATGATTGCGTGGGTGGCCTTTCCGGGGGCAGACTGAAGAAGCTTTCGGTCAGTCCCGCACTGTTCTCCGGAACTGTGTCAGCGACTGTATTCATCGACCATTCCCGCGCGCCCTGTGCCCGTGGGCCGGCGAAGGGAGCGGTGATGCCGGGCCCGATGACCCCCCAGAACGGCGATCAGGATCCTCCGCGCACTGTTTGCACGGTGGGGTCCTTGGGTTTCCCCGGATCCGTTGTCGACTCCCGTGCGCTGGGAGTGAAGGTCGTCGGGTGCAAGGTCGAGGGCATCGGACACAACGCCTCTATGCGAATGAGGGCGAGTTCTCCGGTCCGGGTCGGCACATCGCTTTTCACTGACTTGCTTTTCACTGACGATGCCGGCGATATCGCCGGGACTCCGGTCCTCGGCGCATCCCTGATCCGGGCGGCATGAACCGCCCCACGGGCAGCTCCCCGTTTCAGCCCCCAGCCGGGAACACTGGGGTCATCGGGAACGCCGGAACGCAGCCCGCACCAGACTCTGCCAACCAGATCTCCGGCACCCCGGCCTCCGGCCCCCAGGCCTCCACCAGCGCCACCCCCGCCACCGGCCCCTTCTCCCCACCGGCGATCCAGCTCCCGCGTGGCGGCGGGGCCATCCGCGGCCTGGGCGAGAAGTTCACCGTCAACGCCGCGACCGGTACCGGCTCGTTCAGCATCCCGCTGGGGGCCTCGCCGGGCCGCTCCGGCTTCGGCCCCGACCTCAACCTGGTGTACGACTCGGGCGCCGGCAACGGACCGTTCGGACTGGGCTGGAGTCTCGACCAGCCGGCTGTCAGCCGGCGCACCGACAAGGGCCTGCCGCGCTACGACGACTCGGACGTGTTCGTCCTCTCCGGGGCCGAGGACCTCGTCCCGGCCACTGACGCGCTCCCGGACCGGGACGGCTACCGGATCACCCGCTACCGGCCCCGCACCGAGGGATCGTTCGCCCGGATCGAGCGCTGGGCCAGCCGCACCGACCCCACCGACACGTACTGGCGCACCATCTCCGCCGACGACGTCACCACCTACTACGGTCGGACCGCGGCCGAGCGGATCAGCGACCCGGCCGACCCGACCCGGATCTTCAGCTGGCTCGTGAGCTCCAGCCACGACGCGTTCGGCAACGCGATCGCGTACGACTACCGACCCGAGGACGGCGCCGGCGTCGACCCGGGCCTGAGCTACGAGCAGGGCCGGGCCCGGTCGCAGCGCTACCTGGCCGGGATCCGCTACGGCAACGTCCACTCCCGCCTCGACCCCGACCACGCCGGCGACTGGGACACCGCCTGGCTGTTCGAGGTGGTGTTCGACCACGGCGAGGGCCTGCTGGTCGACGACCCGCCCGACGCCGCGCCCGACGCCCCCGCAGGCGGCGCGCCCGACGCACCCGCCGCCGACGGCCACCGCTACGTACGCCTCACCGCCGGCGGGGACTGGCCGGTACGACCGGACCCGTTCTCCAGCTACCGGGCCGGCTTCGAGGTGCGGACCTACCGCCGCTGCGAACGGGTCCTGGTGTTCCACACGATGGCCGAGCTGGGCGCGGAGCCGACCCTGGTGCGCGACATCGCCCTCACGTACGACGACACGTCCGGCTACTCCTTGCTCACCTCGGTCCGTGCCGGCGGCCACCGGCGCGTCGGCGACCGGTACCGTACGGCGGGCCTGCCCCCCCTGGACCTGCGCTACAGCCGGACCGAGTTCGGCACCCGGGCAAGGACGCTGGCCGCCGTCGACCTGCCCGGTCCGACCCAATGGGTGGACCTGGACGGGGAGGGGATCGCGGGCGCCCTCACCCGGCAGGACAGCGCCTGGTGGTACCGCCGCAACACCGGCGACGGGGGCCTGGCCGCCGCCGAACTGCAGGCAACCACGCCCTCGACCCGCGGCCGGCTGCTGGACCTGGCCGGCGACGGCTCGCTCGACCTGGTCGACGCCACCACCGCCCCCGGCTTCCACGAGCGCACCGACGAGGCCGGCTGGTCCCCGCACCGTACGTTCACCTCCTGGCCCGACCTGGACTGGGACGACCCGGCGCAACGCCTCACCGACCTGACCGGCGACGGCCTGCCCGACGTCCTGCGGCTGTACGGTGACGGCCTGACCTGGCACCGGTCGCTGGGGGAGCAGGGCTACGACCTGCCGCTGGACGTCCGGCCCGCCCCGGAGCTGGTGTTCGCCGACGGTACCGGCACGGTGTTCCTGGCCGACCTGTCCGGCGACGGCCTGTCCGACCTGGTGCGGATCCGTAACGGCGACATCCGCTACTGGCCCAACCTCGGCTACGGCCGGTTCGGGGCCGCGGTGGTGATGGCCGACGCCCCCCTGCTGGACGCCCCGGAGGCCTTCGATGCCCGCCGGATCCGGCTGGGCGACATCGACGGCAGCGGGCCCACCGACCTGGTCTACCTGGCCGCCGACGGCGCCCGGGCGTACGCCAACCGCAGCGGCAACTCCTGGTCCGCCGCCGTCCCGATCACCGCCCTGCCACCCCTGGACGACCTGACCGAGGTCGAGGTGACCGACCTGCTCGGCACCGGCACCGGCTGCCTGGTCTGGTCCTCCCCGGCCCCGAACGACGCCCCCGCGCCGGTGCGCTACGTCGAGCTGATGGCCGCCGGCAAGCCGCACCTGCTGACCGAGGCGGCGAACAACCTCGGCGCGCTGACCCGGATCACGTACGAGTCCTCCACCCAGCACTACCTGCGCGACGCCCGCGAGGGCACGCCGTGGATCACCCGGCTGCCCTTCCCGGTGCACGTCGTCGCCGGCGTCGAGACCCGCGACCTGGTCGCGGGCAACACCTTCACCACCACGTACGCCTACCACCACGGCCACTACGACGGGGTGGAGCGCGAGTTCCGCGGCTTCGGCCGGGTCGACCAGCGCGACAGCGAGACCTTCGACGCGCGCCCCGCCGGCGCCAACCAGGACCCCGCCTTCCACGTGCCGCCGGTGCTGACCCGCAGCTGGTACCACACCGGCGCCCACCTCGGCGGGGACCGGATCTCCCAGCTCTACGCGCACGAGTACTTCCCCGGCGACCTGCTCCCCGACACCGTGCTGCCCGCCGGGCTCACCGCCGAGGAGGAGCGCGAGGCCTGCCGGGCACTGCGCGGCACCCTGCTGCGCCAGGAGGTCTACGCCCTCGACGGGTCCGACCGCGAGCCGTACCCCTACCAGGTCTCCGAGGCCAACGCCACGGTCCGGCTGCTGCAGCCACGCGGAACGGGCCCGCACGCCGTCTTCCTGCCGCACCCGCGCGAGTCGCTGCAGACCCAGCTGGAGCGCGACACCGCCGACCCGCGCACCACCCGTACGCTCACCCTGGCGACCAACGAGTACGGCCAGGTCACCCGCGCGGTCGCGATCGCCTTCGGCCGGCAGGCACCCGACCCGGCGCTATCGGCCGAGGCGCGCGCCGACCAGGCCCGGGCGCACCTCACCTGCACCGACACCAGCTACACCGCTCCGGTCGAGGAGGTCGACGACCACCGGCTGCCGGCGCTGCACACCGCCCTCACGTACGAGGTCACCGGCCTGTCCGCCGCGCTGCCCTTCGACCAGTTGGCGGCCGCGATCGAGGCCGCCCCGGTGATCGCGTACGAGGACGACCCGCCGGCCACCGCCGCCCGCCGCCCGATCGAGGTCGAACGCGTCCGCTACCGGCGCGACGACCTGACCGGGCCCGCGGACTGGGGCGTGGTCGGGGCCCGGGGGCTGATGCACGAGACCTACCGGCAGGCCTTCACCCCCGGACTGCTGCAGCGTGCCTACCCGCACGACGTCACCGCCCTGCTCCCCGGCGCCGGCTACCGCGACCTGGACTCCGACGGCTCCTGGTGGGTGCCCTCGGGTCGCGCCGGGTACGGCGACCTGGCCACCGCCCGGCGGCACTTCTTCCGGCCCACCCGGTTCGAGGACCCGTTCGGCGGCACCACCACCGTCGACTACGACGGCTACGACCTGGTCGCGACCCGCAGCACCGATGCGCTCGGCAACCAGACCACTGCGGAGATCGACTACCGGCTGCTCGGCCCCTGGGCGGTCACCGACCCGAACGGCGACCGCACCGAGGCCGCCTTCGACCTGCTGGGGATGGTCACCGCCACCGCCCGGGTCGGCAACGCGGGCGAGGGGGACGTGCTGGACGGCTTCGACACCGACCTCACCGCGGCCCAGGTGCAGGCCCACCTGGCCGACCCGCTCGCCGATCCGGCGGCCCTGCTGGGCCGGGCCGGTACGCGTCTGGTCCCGGACGTGGACGCCTTCGCCCGGACCGGCGCCCCGGTCGTGGTGGCCACCCTGGCCCGGGAGGTGCACGCCGCCGACGCCCCGACCTCGCCGGTCCAGCAGGCCTTCGCCTACAGCGACGGGTTCGGCCGGGAGATCCAGCGCAAGGTGCAGGCCGAGCCGGACAACGGCCCGCGCTGGACCGCTACCGGCTGGACCGTCTTCAACAACAAGGGCCGGCCGGTCCAGCAGTTCGAACCATTCTTCACCGCCACGCCGGCCTTCGAGGGCGACGTGCGCGCCGGGCCCAGCGGCACCCTCTTCTACGACCCGCCCGGCCGGGTCGTCGCGGTGCTCAACCCCGACGGCTCGTACGGCAAGACGGTCTTCTCCCCGTGGTGGCAGCGCGAGTACGACGGCAACGACACGGTGGCGACCGACCCGGCCACCGACCCCGACATCGGGCCGGTCGTGCAGGCCTTCCTCACCGCCCGGCCCGGCCGCCAGACCTGGCTGGCCCGCCACCAGGGCGAGGACGCCGCGACCAAGGCGACCGCCCACGCCGACACCCCGCTGACCCGCGTCCTGGACGGCCTCGGCCGCGGCTTCCTGACCCGGGCCGACAAGGGCGGGACGCTGCTGGACACCCGCACGGTGCTGGACGGAGAGGGCAACACCCGCGCGGTCGTCGACCCGCTGGGCCGCACCGTCGCGACCGCGGACTTCGACATGCTCGGCACCGCCGTGCACCGCTCGAGCGTGGATGCCGGCGACCGGTGGACGCTGAACGACGTCGCCGGCCGGCCCGTCACGGCCTGGGACAGCCGCGGCCACGCGTTCACCACCACGTACGACGCCCTGCGCCGCCCGCTGAGCCGCACCGTCGCCGGCTCCGATCCCCAGCACTCCGACCCCGACACCCTGGCCGGGCCGGTGACGTTCGAGCGGACCGAGTACGGCGAGGGCCTGCCGAACGACCGTGCCCGGCACCTGCGCGGCCGGGTGCACCGGCGCTTCGACGCGGCCGGGATCCTCACCCACACGTACGACTTCGCCGGCAACACCACCGCCCGGACCCGCGAGGTCGCCACCACCGTCGACCGGGCGATCGACTGGGCACTGCCCCAGCCGCCCGGTGAGGCCTACACCGCCACCTCCCGCTACGACGCGCTGAACCGGATGGTGCAGACCATCGCGGCGCACCCGGACGGCGCCGGGCCGTACGACGTCACCCAGCCGGTCTACAACGAGGCCAACCTGCTGGAGCGCCTGGACGTCTGGCTCGGCCGGCCCGCCAATCCCGCCGGCCTGATCGACCCGGCCACCGACCCGCCCTCGGCCACCACCGGCATCGCGGACGTCGACTACGACGCCAAGGGCCAGCGCCTGCGGCTCGAGCTGCGCAACGGCGTGACCACCAGCTACACGTACGACCCCGACACGTACCGCCTGCAGCGGTTGACCACCACCCGGCCGGCGCCGTTCGGCGACACCGTCCAGGACCTGGCGTACGCGTACGACCCGGCCGGCAACATCACCTCGATCACCGACGCCGCCGTGGCAGCGGTGTTCTTCCGCAACCAGGTGGTCGAGGCGGCCAACGACTACACGTACGACCCGCTCTACCGGCTCACCCGGGCGACCGGCCGCGAGCACGTCGGGCAGGGCCGGGTGCCGTACGGCCCGGACGACGCCGCCGCGCTCGGCCTGCCGCAGCCCGGTGACGGCACCGCGATGGGCCGCTACTGCGAGACGTACGACTACGACGACGCCGGCAACCTGGCCGAGCTGAGGCACCAGGAGTCCTGCCCGGGCGCGCTGTCCTGGACCCGCTCGTTCGTCCATGCCGCCGACAGCAACCGGCTCACCAGCACCACCGTCGGGGCCAGCACCGAGACGTTCGACCATGACCCGCACGGCAGCATCCTGGCGATGGCCCACCTGCCGTCGCTGGCCTGGAACTTCCGCGACCAACTGGCCGCCAGCACCCGGCAGGCCGGCCCCGGCGGCTCGACCCGCTACGTGTACGACGCGGACGGCAACCGGGTCCGCAAGGTGCGCCTGGACGCCGGCGGCCAGGTGCTGGAGGACCGGGTCTACCTGGGCGACACCGAGGTGTACCGCCGGCACAGCGGGGCGGCCGCCGGGCTGGAGCGCCGCACCCTGCACCTGGTGGACGGCGGCCGCAGGCTCGCGCTGGTGGAGACCCGCAACGGCATCGACGACGGGTCACCGGTGCAGGTGGTCCGCTACCAGCACGGCAACCACCTCGGCTCGGCCGTCCTGGAGCTGGACCAGGGTGCTGCCGTGGTCAGCCTGGAGGAGTACGCGCCGTACGGTGCGACCACGTACCAGGCGGTCGCCGCGGACCTGGACGTGCCATCCAAGCGGTACCGCTTCACCGGGCGGGAACGTGACGAGGAGACCGGCTTCAGCGTGCACGGGGTCCGCTACTACGCCCCCTGGCTGGCCCGCTGGACCTCCGCCGACCCGCTCGGGGTGCAGGCCGGCGCCAACCTCTACCGCTACTGCAACGACTCGCCGGTGATGCTGAACGATCCCAGCGGCATGGACCCGCCCAAGCCGCGGGTCACCCCACTGGTCACCGACATCTCCCCGGCAGGCGTCGCCGGCGACTTCCAGTTCCACGACTTCCTGTCCTCCAATCGGAGCGTCTCCGGGCACGGCGTGCTCGGGCTGAACGCGCGCGCCAGTTTCCTGCTGCAGGTGCCGCAACTCAGCCTGAACACGACGGGACTGGCCGATCTCTCCGGCCAGGCCGCGGTGGACACCGGGTTGGGCCGGGCCGGGGCGCGGCTGGAGGGCGGGCTGTTGCTGGGGGAGCCGTCCGGGCTCAACCTCGGGCTCCGCGGCCAGGGCAGCTTCCGCTTCTCGGTGCCCGAACGGATCGGGATCGGCGGCCTGCCCGGCTCGCTGCTGCCGGCCCTCACCCAGGGCGAGGGTGAGCTGCGGCTGGGTGGGGCCCTCGGCTACGGCAGCCTGTCGCTGGCCACCTTCCGGGCCCGTGCGGCGCTGGCCGGTGGCCGGTTCGAGGGCAGCCTGGACGCCACCTCGATCGCCGACGTGGCCCGGCTGCGGCTGGACGCCACCGGCGCGGTCAGTCCCAGTGGTGAGGTCTCGCTGGACTCGGCCCGGCTGCGTGCCTCCGCCGGGATCCCCGGTTTCCGGCTGGACGCCACCGCGACCGGGACCGGCAACGGCGCCGGCGGCCTGGACGTCCGCGGTGGCGCCCGGTTGACGCTCTTCGGGTTGCCCTCGCTGCGGGCGACCGCGACCGGCACCGTCTCGTCCTCCGGGGTCGACCTGTCGGCGCGGTTCTCCGGAGCCGGTCCGCTGTTCACCTCGTACATCACCGGCGGGGTGGACTACAGCAGCCGGGCCGGCCTGTCCGGGTACGCCGGCGTGTTCGGCCTGACGTACACGCCGGGGATCACGCTGAAGGATCCGTCCCCGCCCAGCGCGGGCACCACCGCGGTGCTCGGGTCCCCGGCGAACCCGTGGACCCCCAGCGGCCTGACCCTCGGCGCCTCCTACTTCGGCTACCGGCAGGGCCTCGTCTACTCCGTCTCCGGCGGCTTCATCCCCGACCTGAGCTCCAACCTCTTCACCAACCCGCGGTTCGGCGTGACCGCGCAATGGCATTTCTGAGCACGGCACTTCTGATCGACCCGCACCAAGGAGGAACCATGGCTGGGACAACGGTGAACTCGGCTCGTTCGCTGGCCGGCCTGCCGGCAGGCCGGCGGCGCAACGCCGCGGCCGCAGCGGTGGCCGCGGCCCTGGCGGAGGCGGCCGCGCGCCCGGTCACGCCCGCAGCCACGCCGGCAACCCCAGGGACTCCGGCAGCCACACCGGCGACCCCCGCTGCGCCGGTCACGCCCGCAGCCACACCGGCGACGCCAGCGACGCCCGCCGCGAGCCCCCTGAGCTCCTTCCAGCGGCGCGCCGGCCTGCCGGCAACCGGCCGGGCCGACGACGCCACCGTGGCCCGGCTCCTCGCCGAGACCGTCAACCACCACGTCGCCACCAACCCGGCGCGGACCGCGAAGGTGCAGGCGATGCTGGCCGCCGCCGGCTTCGCCCCCGACCAGGCCGAGACCACCTCCCGCAAGCTGGGTGACTCGACCGTGGCCGCGGTGACCCGCTTCCAGCAGGCCAAGGGCCTGACCGCCGACGGGCTGGTGGGGGACCGGACCCTCGCCGCCCTGGGCGAGGCGGCGCTCACCGCGCGGCTCGCCTCGGGCCGGCAGACCCACCTGCTGCAGCGCAGGATCCTGCGCGCCGCCGCCATCCGCGGACTCAAGGTGGCCATCGACCCGGCCGAGTCCAAGTCCCGCAAGGCCGGCCCGACGACCAAGGCCGCGGTCGAGGCGCTGCAGACCTCGCTCGGCCTGCCAGCCACCGGCACCGTCGACACGGCGACCTTCGAGCGGATCAACTCGGTCGCCGCCAGCCGCCGGGCCCCCGCCGCCAAGGTCGGGGCGCCGGACCCGGCGGACCTCGGCGTGGTCCCGCGCCCGCTGCGGCTGAACATGGTGAACAAGGACGTGCCCGCCCTGCAGAAGGCCCTGGCCTTCCTCGGCCACCCCCCGGTCGAGGCGGAGCTCAAGGCCGCCCGGTTCGGGCCGACCACCCGCAAGGCCGTGATCGCCTTCCAGGCCGCCCACGGCCTGCCGCAGACCGGCGCCGCCGACGGGGCGACCCTGCGCACGCTCAACGGCCTGGTCCGCTCCGCCACCCCCGGACCCGAGCACGCCCAGCGGATCCGCGGCACTGTCCGCGACGCCAGCTGGGCCGGGCGGCCCGGCGTCACCGTCGAGCTCGCCACCGACCCGCCGACCGGCCAGGGGGTCGTCCTCGCCCACCGTACGACTCTCGGCAACGGCTTCTACGACCTGCCGTACGCCGTCCCGACCGACCCCGCCGACGGCCGGCCGGTGTCCCCGCTGCTGCTGAAGGTCCGGTTCGTCGACCCCGCCGGGGCCGAGATCGGCACCAAGCGGCTGGCCGACCCGACCCCGATCGCCTGGGTGAACTTCACCGAGGGGCCCTACCCCTACCGCGGCGCGAGCCTGTACGAGACCCAGCTCGCCGCGGTGCGGGCCGCCGGCGTCCCCGACGTCACCACCCTGCAGGAGACCGCCGACCGGCCCGACGTCACCCGGGTCGCCCGCGCCGCAGGGCTGGCCCAGGACGACGTGATGCGGCTGGTCCTGGCCGCCCGGGCCGCGCAACGGCTCGGCGCCGGGATCGACGCCGAGACCTGCTTCGCATTCCTGGCCCAGAGCCTGCCCAGCAACCTGCCCGACGACCTGCTCGCCCAGACCCACGAATGGACCCTGGTCGAGCAGCTGACCGACCTGGTCGCCGCCGGCATCGCCGCGACCGAGTCCGACCTGGCCCGGACAGCCCTGGCCACCGCCCTGGCCCAGAACCTGGTCCCGGTCAGCCTGGCCGCACGCCTCGACGCGGTGCTCGCGGCCCTCGCCACGGCACGCCGCACCTTCGCGCTCGACCGGCCGCTCCTGGTCGGCAACGGCACGCTGCGGGCCACCCTGCAGCGCAGCGACGTGCCCGCCGGGGCGTACGACGCGGTGGCCGACGCCTTCGTGGCGGCCGGCGGGATGGGGCCGAAGTTCTGGGCGCTGCTGCACGAGGACCCCGGCACGTACGGCGGCCCAAACGCCGTCGCCTCGCTGGAGCGCGGGACCGAGGTCGGCCTGGTCGCCAAGAACTTCGACCCGATGGTGCAGGAGCTGTCCCAGCGGGTCGCCGGCACCGGTACCCGGGCGCTGGCCAAGCTCGCCCCCGCGGACTGGGACCAGGTGGTCGCCGCCGTCGGCGCCGTTCCCGCCAACACCGACGGCGACACCGAGCAGGCCCGCCGCGCCACGTACGCCCGGACGATGGCGGCCCAGGCGCAGCGGCTGTTCCCGACCGTCGCGGTCACCGCCGCGGTGAAGCGGAGCGGCGCCGGCGGCCTGACCCGGATCGACGAGATCGAGCAGATCGTCGACGACCACCCCGACCTGGAGCTGCGGGTCTCCAACATCGACGCGTACGCCGCCCGCAACGACCTGGCCCTGGAGCCCGAGACGCGGACCGAGCTGAAGGTGCTGCAGCGGGTGCACCGGCTGGCCCCGACCGCCGACGCCGCGACCGCGCTGCTGGCCAACGGCCTGCACAGCTCGGTCCAGATCATGGCCCGCGGACGCGATGCCTTCATCGCGACGATGAAGGACGCCGGGGTCGCGGAGTCGCTGGCCGGATCCATCCACGGCTTCGCCGAGTTCCAGTACGCCCAGGTGCTGCAGCGCCTCGGCGAGATGCGCTCCGAAGTGCAGTCCACCCTCCCGGCCGCGCTGGCCCCGCAGGCGCTGACCGCCGAGGCACGCGCCGAGCTGCTGGCCGACCTGCCCGACCTGGAGCTGCTGTTCGGCCCGCTGGACGCCTGCGACTGCCCGCAGTGCGCCTCGGTGTACGGGCCGGCCGCCTACCTGGCCGACGTGTTCCGCTTCCTCGACGGGCACGCCGCGGCGACCGGCGGCGGGAGCGTGCTGGACGTGCTGGTCGCCCGGCGCCCCGACCTGACCAAGGTCAAGCTCGACTGCCCCAACACCGAGACCACGCTGCCCTTCATCGACCTGTCCAACGAGGTGCTGGAGAGCGTCTTCCCCGGCTCGGCCGGGCGGGTCGACCTGCAGACCACGCTGCCCGCCGACGAACTGCGCGCCGCGCCGGAGCACCAGGACGACACCGTCTACGACCTGCTGCGCACCTCCGACATCCCGATCTCCTCCGCGTACGACCTGTGGGCCGACCAGGTCCGGGTCCTGCTGCAGCACCTCGGCGTCCCGCGCTGGAAGCTGATGCGGGCGCTGGGGACGGCCGCACCGGTCGAGGTCGCCGCCGAGTACTTCGGCATCTCGGTGCACGAGGCGGGCCTGGTCACCACCGCCGCGGCGACCGCCGGCGAGCAGGACGCCTTCTGGGGCTTCGACTCCTCCCGCGCCTCGATCCCGGTCCTGGAGGTGATGGAGCGGACCAAGCTGGGCTACCTGCCGCTGCAACTCCTGCTGCAGGGGTCCTGGATCACCCCCGACGGCGATCCCCGGGTGCACCTCACCCGGCCCGCCACCAGCGCCGACCTGCGCCTCCAGACCCTGGATGCGGTGGGCCCGGAGGTCCTGGACCGGGTGCACAGGCTGCTCCGGCTGGCCCGGCACACGCCCTGGGACACCTGGGAACTGGACCTGCTGCTGCGCGCCGACCGGATCGGTGCCGGCGCCCTGGACGGCGACACGCTGGTCGCGCTGTACGGGGCCGGCCGACTGGCCGACCGGCTCGGCCTGGGCGCCGAGCAGCTCGCCACCTGGTTCGGGACGCTGCCGACCACCGGGCGCCCCGACCCGGCCGACCCAACGGCGCTGCCGTCGGCCGCACCGTCCCGCTACGCCGTCACCTTCCGCTCCCGGGCCCTGTCCGGCACCCCGGACCCGGCCTTCGACCCCCAGCCGGACGGCAGCGACCTGGCCGACCACCGCCCGGCGCTGCTCGCCGCCCTGGCGACCAACGACACCGCGCTCACCGCCCTGCTGGCCCGCACCGGCAGCACCAACGACCTGCCGACGCTGTCCCGGCTGGTGGCCTGGGCCGAGCTGGCCCGGGCGCTGCGAATCGACCTGGCCGAGCTGCTGCTGGCCACCGACCTGCTCGCCCCGGTGCTCGCCGACCCGTTCGCCTCCCCGGCGGACCTGCTGGAGTTCCTGGACCTGCTCGACGTGCTGCGCGGCAGCGGGGCGACGCTGGCCGAGCAGGACTTCCTGCTCAACGCCCGGCCCGACTCCCCACTGGCCGCCGCGGACGGGGCGATCGTCACCGCGCTGTCGGCGCTGCGCGAGGGACTGCGGGCCGACCCGGGGACCGACTCGGCCGGGGCGGTCATCTCGGCCCTCGCCGGGGCGACCGGGCTGCTCGCCACCCAGGTCCGGCAGCTGCTGGACCTCTCCGATGCGACCGGCAAGCTGCTGGACGCGTTCACCGCCCCCGACCTGCTCGACCGCGACGCCGATGGCGCCTTCGTGCACCCCGACATCACCCCGGCAGGCTTCCCGCGGCTGTTCGAGGCCTACCGCCGGGTGCTGAAGATGGGCCGCGTCGTGGCCCTGTTCGGCTGGTCCGACGACGACCTGGCCTGGGTGCTGGCGCATCCCGGCGCGGTCGGGCTACGGCCGGTCGACCTGCCGGTGGCCACGCCGCCCGCCGCGCCGCTGGTCGCCGACTGGCTCCGGCTGCTGGGCTGGGCAGCGGTCCGTCGCGACCTGCTGGCCCTGTCCCGCGCGCTGGCCGCCGCCCCGGGTGCTGCGCCGACCGTCCCCACCAGCACCCCCGACGACCTGGTCGGGGCCGCCCTCGGCGGTGCCGCCATCGACGCCGTCCGCGCCCACGCGACCGCCCTGACCGGCATCGATGCGGACACGCTGAAGACCCTGGACGGTGACGACCCGGCGGCGTACGCCGATCCGGTCCTCGGCCGCCGGCTGGTCGAGGCCGCCGGGCAGGTCCGGCGCCTCGGCGTACCGGCCGCGACCGCCGCGGTCTGGGCCGTCCGGGAACGGGCCGCCGGCCCGACCGAGCGCGAGGTGGCCACCGCCGTCACCGCCGCCGCGAAGGCCAAGTACGAGCGCTCCGCCTGGCTGGCAGTGCTGGCTCCGCTCCAGGACGACTGGCGCGAGCACAAGCGGGACGCGCTGGTCGCCTTCCTGCTCGAGCACGCCGCCCGGACCGAGCCGCAGACCGTCACGATCGACGGGAAGACGGTGCCCAACCCGCGGCGGTGGACCGACCCGGACGACCTGCTGCGCTACTTCCTGGTCGACGTGGAGACCTCCGCGTGCGCGCTGACCTCGCGGATCAAGCAGGCGATCGGCAGCACCCAGATGTTCGTCCAGCGCGCCTTCCTCAACCTGGAGAAGCCGCGGGTGGTGGTCACCACCGACGAGAAGGCCGACCTGTCCGCGCCCGACTCCTGGCGGCAGTGGAAGTGGATGAAGAACTACCGGGTCTGGGAGGCCAACCGCAAGATCTTCCTCTACCCCGAGAACTGGATCGCCCCCGAGCTGCGCGACGACAAGACCCCGTTCTTCAAGGAGCTGGAGCAGGAGGTGCTCTCCGGCGACATCACCGCCGAACGGTGCGAGACGGCGATGCGCGGCTACCTGGACAAGCTCAACGAGGTGGCGAACCTCGAGGTGATCGGCGTGCACCACGAGATCGACGACGACCACCCGTGGGACGACCTGGGTCCCTCGGTGAACGTGCTGCACGTGGTGGGCCGCACCCGGGTCGAGCCGTACCGGCACTTCTACCGCTCGTACGACATCAACGCCGCGCTCTGGTCGCCGTGGGAGGCGATCGAGGTCGACATCACCGGCGACCAGGTGCTGCCGGTGGTCTACAACCGGATGCTGCACCTGTTCTGGCTGCAGATCGAGTCCAAGCCGCAGAAGACCCAGCGCCAGCCCGCGGCGGCCGCCAACTCCAGCACCCAGCAGAGCCCGGAGGCGCCGAGCCAACTGGAGCTGAAGCTGGCCTGGACCGTGCACCGCGGGGGCGGCTGGACCACCCGGCAGACCGCGCCGAACGTGCTGGTCCACCCGTGGCCGCGCCCGCGCGGATCGTACAGCCTCAAGCCGCGCTACCACGGCGCGGAGAACCAGTTGTGGATCGACGTCTACATTGCGATGAGCCCGGAGTTCAACGGCCGGGCGTTCTGGGATCCGAAGAGCGGCGGCCGCCGGGCGCTGACCAGCCGGCCCTTCGACGCCACCGCACGACCGTGGCACTCCTCCTCGTTCGTCTTCGACGGACGGGTGGTCGACCTGCGGCTGAAGCCGCTCGACGGCCAGTACCAGCTGCTCGACGACTCGGTCGTGAACGACTCGTTCGAGTACGTCCGCAGGCTCAGCGACCCGACCGGCCGGACCGTGCACCCGATGAAGACGACCCGGCAGGTCTCGGCGCGGGTGGTGCAGCCGACCGGCATGCGGCTGGAGGCGGGCCGGATGGTGAACAACACCTGGACCGCCAACGAGGGATCACTGACGGTGCTGTCCAACGGCGCCTCGGTGACGCTGCTCACCGGCGCCCACCCGCCGTTCGCGGCGGCGCACAGCCTGCACCGGATCCAGCCCGACACGGCCACCGACCGCAGCCCGTTCGTCTACACCGACCCGAGCCGCTCGTACGTCGTCACCTCGCAGTGGGTGAACGTGACGATCGACTCCACCACGACCGTGCAGCGCCTGCAGTACACCTTCCACCCGTTCTCCCACCCGTACGCCGCCCTGTTCGTCCGCGAGCTGGACCGCAGCGGCGTCGACGGGGTGCTGAACCGGACCATGCAGCGCTTCCCGAACGCCTACCCGCCCGGGAACGCGTTCTCCTTCACCACGTACGCGCCGGTGGCCGGTGTCGCGGCGGCGGACCCGGCCGCGGCGACCGACACCCTCGACTTCTCCCGCTCCGGGGCGATGTCGGTCTACAACTGGGAGGTCTTCTTCCACGTCCCGTTCCTGATCGCCAGCAAGCTGGCCGGCAACCAGCGGTTCGAGGAGGCGCTGGACTGGTTCCACCGGATCTTCGACCCGTCCAACACCGAGGCCCTCGACGCGCCGCAGCGGTACTGGATCACCAAGCCGTTCTTCGACGCCACCGACGCCGACTACACCAAGCAGCGGATCGAGTCGATCCTGGCCGACGCGACCGACCCCGAGGTCAGCAAGCAGATCGCGGAGTGGCGCAACCATCCGTTCATGCCCGACGTGATCGCCCGGTTCCGTCCGGTGGCCTACCAGAAGGCCGTCGTGATGCGCTACATCGATGCCCTGGTCGACTGGGGCGACCAGCTGTTCCGGCGCGAGACGATCGAGGCGATCAACGAGGCGACGCTGCTCTACGTGCTGGCCGGCGAGCTGCTCGGCCGCCGTCCGGAGCACGTGCCGATGATCCCGCGCGAGGGCAGGTCGTACGAGGAACTCACCGCCGCGGCCGCCCTCGACCCGTTCGGTGACCAGCAGGTGGAGGTGCAGCTGGAGAACCTGGCCGAGCGCCCCACCCTGGTGGTCGCCTCCGACACCCAGGCGCTGCCGGTGGTGAACCTGTCCTACTTCGCCATCCCGGCCAACGACGACCTGCTCGGCTACTGGGACCGGGTCGCCGACCGGCTGTTCAAGATCCGCCACTGCATGGACATCTCCGGCCGGGTCCGCCAGCTGCCGCTGTTCGAGCCGCCGATCGACCCGGCACTGCTGGTCCGGGCCACCGCCGCCGGTGTCGACCTGGACAGCGTGCTCAACGACACCCCCGCGTCCGGCTCGCCGTACCGGTACGCCACCCTCTTCTCCGCCGCGATGTCGGCGGCGGCCGACGTCCGATCGCTGGGGGAGCGGATGCTGCAGGCGCTGCAGCGCCGCGACGACGACGCGCTGGAGCGGCTCCGCGCCGGCAACGAGGTGGCCGCGGTCACCCTGGTCCAGCGGGTCCGCGAGGGCCAGGTGCTGGAGGCCCAGCGGGGCCGGGAGGCGGTCGAGCAGGGCCTGGAGGCGGCCCAGGCCCGGCTGGACTACTACTCCTCCCGGCCGTACATGAACGACTGGGAGACCGCCGCGACCATCGTCCATGCCGCGGCCGTGGTCTCCCAGATCGTCTCGACGGTGCTCAACACCGTCGCCGGCGGGGCCAGCCTGGTGCCCTCGTTCGAGGCCGGGGCGTCCGGCTTCGGCGGATCGCCGGTGGTGACGGTGAAGTACGGCGGCCAGAACGTGTCCAACTCCGTCGGGGCGTTCGCCCGGCTGTTCGAGGGCCTGGGCGGGATCCTGCACAGCACCGGGTCGCTGCTGGAGACCCAGGGCGGCTACCAGCGCCGCTTCGAGGAGCACCAGTTCCAGGCCGACCTGGCCCGCAAGGAGATCGCCCAGGTCGGCAAGCAGGTGGTCACCGCCCAGGTCCGCGAGGCGGTGGCGCAGTACGAACTGGACGCGCACCTGCGCACCGTGGAGAACGCCAAGGGGGTGGAGGAGTTCCTGCGCTCGAAGTACACCGGCGCCCAGCTCTACGAGTGGATGGTCGCCCAGCTGTCGAGCGTGTACTTCCAGGCCTACCAACTGGCGTACGACCTGGCCCGGCGGGCCGAGCGGGCGTACCGGTTCGAGGTCGGGGACACCACGTCGGCACCGATCATCACCTTCGGCTACTGGGACAGCCTGAAGAAGGGGCTGCTGGCCGGCGACCGGCTGGTCAACGACCTGCGCCGGCTGGAGACGACCGCGCTGGAGCGCAACCGGCGCCGCCTGCAGGCGACCACGCACGTCTCGCTGGCCTCCCTGATGCCCGACAAGCTGCTGGAACTGAAGGCGACCGGGACCACGTCGATCGAGGTGGCCGAATGGATCCTGGCCCGGGAGAACCCCGGCTGGACCAACCAGCGGATCGTCTCGGTCGCGGTCACCGCGCCGTGCGTGGCCGGCCCGTACACCGGGGTGCACGCGGGACTGGCCCTGACCTCGGCGGTGGTCCGGCTGAACGACGACACCGGCGGCGGCTTCGGCGACGCGTTCGGCGGTGCTGATGCGCGGTTCGCCGCGGCGATGCCGGTGGTGAACGCGATCCGGACCAGCCAGGGGGTGAACGACCGGGGCCGGGTGTCCGGGGCCCGGGCCGACGACCGGTACGAGGCGTTCGAGGGGGCCGGGGCGATCAGCCGCTGGACGATCACCCTCGACCCGCGCGACAACGCGTTCGACGTCAGCACGCTGTCGGACGTCGTCCTGACCCTGGAGTACGAGGGCGACCAGGGCTCGGCGGCGCTGGTGGACCTGGCCAGGGACGCGGTCGACAAGGCCCTGCCGCAGCACGGGGCGGTGCTGCTGTGGCTGGATGCCGGCCATGCCACCGAGTGGGCGCGGTTCCTGCACCCGGCGGCGGGGGAGCAGCGGCTCACCATCGACCTGGGCGCGGAGCAGTTGCAGTACCTGTACCGGCAACTCGCGCTGCGCAAGCGGCTGGTGGTGACCCGGGCCGACCTGGTGCTGGAGTCCGACGACGAGGACGCCTTCGACGTACGGCTGGCGCCTCCGGGCGGGGCGACGGTGGAGGTCCCGGCCGCTCCGGGCGGCGACTTTGGCGACCTGCCCCAGGCCACGGCGGGGTGGGCGGCCGGGAGCCAGGACCTGCTGGGCACCTGGACCATCCAGCTGAAGCGGCAGGCAGATGCCGGCTGGGACGTCCTGGCGCCCGAGGTGGTGCGGCGGGCCTGGCTGCTGCTGCGGTTCGAGGCGACCGGTGCGTGAAGCTGGGGCGGCCGGGGCAGCAGGGGTCGGGCGCGCGGGCGAGGGCGGACCCGGCGGTGCAGCCGCGTCGCGGGGCGGGTCAGGGATCGAGGCCGCGTCGCGGGGCGGGTCAGGGATCGAGGCCGCGTCGCGGGGCGGGTCAGGGATCGAGGCCGCGTCGCGGGGCGGGTCAGGGGCCGAGGCCGCGTCGCGGGGCGAGTTGGCGTTCGCTCGGCGCCTGGCCCGGTCGCTGGTCGCCGAGTGCGATCCGCTGGCGGTGCTGCTCTTCGGGTCGTGGGCGAAGGGCACCGCCAATGTCCACAGCGACGTCGACCTCGTCGTGGTGCTGCGGGAGCGGCCCTCGCCCATGCTGCGGGCGGCCCTGGAGGATGCCGTCCACGGGGTTCCCATGCACGTCGACCTGCTGCTGTGGACGCCGGCGGACGTCGAGGCGGCCCGTGCTGATCCGGCGGGGTTCGCGGGCTCGGTGTTATCCGGCGCAATTGTTGTGCATGGGCTCTTGCCGAGCGCCTCCGAACGGTCCTAGAATGGAGGCACTGAGAGGACTTAAGGATGTTGTATTGAGGGTTGCGAATCGTCTGGGAACAGAAATTTGCGTCGTCACAAGAAGCTTTCAGTTATTAGAGAAGTCCCCGGTATCCCGGGGTCTTTTCATGTCCGGAGTCTTTTCTGGGTCTCTCGATGAAGCTTGGTCGGGACTGAGCGCTACCCCTCTACCAAGGCATTGTGTTGCGGACGATTATGAGTTACGTTCTGATACGGGTGTTAGTGGCCTTGAATTCAGCAGTCAGATGAGCCCCGCGGGCTAACCTTCAGGGCGCCACGGAAAGGATCCGGGCCATGGCAGGACCACGACTCACTCATTATGTCCAAAGGCAGATCGGCCTCGGGCTTGCCGAAGCCGAGAACGCGACGCGGACCAGTCGGGTCATCAAAGACCCAGACGCCTGCTACGACGATATTTTTGCGGCGGCGGTCGAGGAGATCGGTATCGACAGGCTCGTTGCCCGCGTGCTCGACAATGGTCCGGAGTGGGCTTACCGGGTTCTCCTGCACGTATCCGACCTCGGAAGCCACCGCAGTGCGCTGATCGCAAAGGCGGCGGAAAGCCCGGAATGGGCATTCAATACCCTCCGCTCCGTACCAGACCTCGGCCGCCACCGCGACAAACTGATGGCGACGGCGGCGAAGAGCCCGGAATGGGCCCTGCAGACCCTTCGCTTCGTACCCGACCTCGGCAGTTCCCAACACATGCTTGAGACCAAGGTGGGCCCCCTCGCCCAGTCGTTCGGAAATATCTCGGGCTTCAACCTGCTGGACCAGGCTTGGTACAACTGTTCGTTCACCATGAAGTGGGTGCACAATGGCGTCACGTACCCAACAGATGTGGGAGGCGCCACGTACAGTCCAGAGCTGAGTGGCGGTGGAGGGCCGACTCAGGAGCCATGCACCTATTTCCCCAAGGAAAACGAGCCACTTCAGGCGGGCGATGCGGTCTGGATGTACATGTACGTAAGAGCGGGAAATGATGTCGAGTCCGCGTTCCGGTTCACCTATGACCCGTCGACCGAGAACTACGCCTACTTCACCGCTACCGGGAGCACCAGTTCACCGACCCTGGCATTGGTCGGGGTCGAACCCTATAATCCCAACCTGCCGCACGGCCAATCGGCGGTGCCCGCCTGAGCAGGGCGGAGACGCTGCAGCGGACGCGCATGCAGCAGCCGGGCCGCGACGGGTACGCGGTAGGGGCAGGGGGTTAGGTGCGGCGAATCTGCGGATAGACCAACAGATTCGGCGTACCTAAGGGCCTCGGTGTCTCGCCCGGGGCGTCACCCTCACAGCATCGAGCTGAGGTCCGATCCGAGTGTCGGGTAGAGCGTCGGCGCCGCGGCGAGCTGGCGCCGGGTCAGGCCGACCTTGATCGCCAGCCCTTGATCGCCAGCGCGAAGGTGTTGGCCAGTTCGCCGGAGCGTGGCCGGGACAGTGTGGCCGAGACGGAGTCCTCCCGCTCGGATCCGGGCGATCGTCAGTCGTCGCCTTCCTGGTACGGGAAGAACGTGATCCGGCCGCACCCGGGGCAGACGGCCGCCTCACCGTCGAGCAGGTCGGCGGCCCCGAAGAGGCGCTTGGCCTGCATGTACGCGTCCTTGTCGATCGTCGCCACGTACGCAGGGTCGTACCACTCGACCTCGGTCCCGCAGTCGACGCACCGGTCGTCGAGGTCGATCGAGTCGAAGGCCTCGTCCTCCGCGGCGTACGGGTCGTCCCCGTGGTCCTCGATCCCGACGGCCCCGCACGCCGGGCACCACCACACGTCGGAGCGTTCCACCACCTCCGGGGCGAGTCCGGCGATCACCTTCCGATAGGCCTCGCGGTCGGCGTCCTTCAATTCCTCGGGCAACATCCAACGGACCGGACTGCCGCAGGAACCACAGTGCGGCATCGTCGCCAGCATCGGGTGGGTGGCGAGCACGTCGAGAGCCTCGTTCAGGTCGCTCGCGCTTCGGTCACTCGGGTTCAGGTCGCTCGCGGTCCGATCAGGAGCGTTCCCCTCGGTCCCGGTCGGACGATCGCCGCCGGCCTCGGCCGCTGCCCCGGCCCCGGCCTCGGGGCGCTGGGTGCCAGGGGCGCGGCGCCGCCCGGACGCCTGCTTGCGCCCGCTCGAGCCCTTCCCGGACGTACGTCGTGACATGGCATCCCTCTTCGCATCGCTGTCACCGGCCCCCGACGGGCTGATGGCGACAAGATACCCGTCACCTGCTGGGGTCGAGCCGGGACCGCCGTCGGTCGCTCCGCTCGCGGTCAGTCCGCTCCGTGGCTCGAAGGGCTCGAAGGGCTCGAAGGGCTCGAAGGGCTCGACGATCTTGACGGGCTCGGCAACCCTGCGCGAACGCGGCCGCCGGTGGCAGACTCACAGACGGACGTGTCGGCGCCCTGCCGGCCCGGTCGATGGGCGAGGAGAGCCGCATGGACGAGGATCTGTACCGGGCCCCGGCAGCCCTTGCCCCTCGCCGCCCCTGGTGGCTGCGCCTGTCCGGACTACTGGTGCTGCCGCTCGGTGTGGGCGCCTACGCGATCGTGCTCTCGGCGATGCTCACCACCCGCAACCCGAACCTCTTCCCGACCCTCCTGCTGATCGGGGCCATCACCGTCCCGCTGTCGGTGTTGCTGGTCTCGTACGTGATGGGGCCGCGGCCGGACGGGCACTCGGGCCTGGTTGCCCTCACGGCGGTCGTCGGCGGGGCGATCGGCACCACTGCCGCCTCGGTACTGGAGTACTCCACCCTGCGCCAGATGCCGGCGCTCGGGATGCTCGCCGTGGGGTTCATCGAGGAGGCCGTGAAGCTGGTGATGCCGCTGCTGGTCTTCCTGGTGGCCCGTCGCCGGACCGAAGGCCTCGGGGTAGTGCTCGGGGTCGCGTCGGGCATGGGCTTCGCGGTGCTGGAGACCATGGGCTACGGGTTCACCGCGCTGATCTCCAGCGGGGGCAACGTGGCCGCCGTCGACCAGACCCTGCTGCTGCGCGGGCTGCTGTCCCCGGCGGGACACGTGGCCTGGACGGGCATGGTCACCGCCGCGCTCTGGCGGCTCGGTGCTGTTCCCCCGCGACGGCACGCCGGACTGCTGTTCGTCGGCGCCTTCCTGCTGGCGGTGCTGCTGCACACCCTCTGGGACGGCGCCGCGACCGTGGCGTTGCACGTGGGGATCGCCGGCATCAGCGTGGCCATCCTGTTGGGCCTGGTCATCCCCAGCCGGTTGCGCCGCTGAAGGGCCCGCTGATCCCTGGATCCCGACCGGGAGTGCCGGTGGCAGGACCTTGGGTGCGCCGAATCTGGTGGTCTATCCGTAGATTCGCCGCACCCAAGGGTGGCCGAGCAACGAGCGATCAGGGCAGCCCGTGCTCAGGGCAGCCGGTGCTCAGGGCAGCCGGTGCTCAAGCCGGCGGGCGATCAGGGCAGCCGATGCTCAAGCCGGCGAGCGATCAGGGCAGCCACCCCTCAGAGCATCGAGCTGAGGTCCGATCCGAGCGTCGGGTACAGCGCCGGCGCCGCCGCGAGCTGGCGCCGGGTCAGGCCGACCTTGATCGCCAGCGCGAAGGTGTTGGCCAGTTCCGCGTAGTCGGGGCCGAGCAGGTGCGCGCCGATCACCCGGTCGGTCGCCCTGTCCACCAGGACCTTCACCGCCGAGGTGGTGCCGCCGATCCGGTAACTGGAGTACCAGCCGCTGGTGTCGGTGAGGCGTACGTCGACGTCGATCCCGGCGTCGTGGGCCTCGTGCTCGAGTAGTCCGACCCGGACCAGTTCGGGGATGCTGAAGACGCCGGCCGGGGTGCCGGTGTGGTCCGGGGTGGCGTACAGCTCGGCGCGATCTCCTTTGAGCATGTTGGAGGCGGCGACCTTCGCCTCGACCACCGCGACCGGGGTGAGCGGCAGGCCCGGCGAAGCCGCCGCATCACCGGCCGCCCAGACCGCCGGGTTCGTCGTGCTCTGCAAGTGCTCGGTCACGGTCACCCCGTGGGTGTCGTACGCCACGCCGGCGGCGCCCAGGTCCAGGCGCGCCAGATCGGGGATCCGGCCCGCGCCGTGCACGACCAGGTCGGCCGCCACCTCGCGCGGGACCCCGTCGGTCTCCACCGTGACCCGCAACTCCGTACCGATGCGCTCGATGCGAGAGATCGTGCTGGAGCGCCACACCTCGACCCCGGCCCGGGCGCCGCTCGCGACCAGGCGCTCGACCAGGTCCGGGTCGAACTGCTTCAGCGGCCGGGGGTGCCGGTCGATGATGACCGTACGACTCCCCGCCCGGACGGCGACGTGGGCGAACTCGAACGACACGAACCCGCCGCCCAGGAACAGGATCCGTTCCGGCAGCGTGGCCAGTTCCATGAACCCGGTGCTGTCCAGTACATGTTCGTGGCCGGGGAAGTCCAGCGGCCGCGGCACCGCCCCGGTGGCGACCAGGATGTGCGCGGCGGTGTGCCGCTCCCCGTCGATGTCGAGCGCGTCGGCCCCGACGAAGCGGGCCACCCCGTGCAGCGTACGGATCCCGAGGCGGGTGAGGTTGGCCTCCATCCGGGCCGGTGCCGGATCGGTGAACCCGCGCTTGTACGCAACCAGGTCGGCCCAGTCGATCGCCAGGCCACCGGCATCCCCGCCGCCCTCGACGTCGCTCCCGCCATCGCCCGGGCCTCCGCCCCGCACCCCGACCCCGCGGCCGGCCATCAGCCGGGCGGACTCGACCACCTCGGCAGCCCGGCGCAGGATCTTCTTCGGGTCGCAGCCACGCAGCGCGCAGGTGCCCCCGTACGGCTGGTCGTCGACGACGGCGACCTGCCAGCCGCGCGAGGCGCACTTCTCCGCGGCGGCCAGGCCGGCCATGCCGGCGCCGATCACGATCAGGTCGTGCTGGGTCATGTGCGCATTCTTGCGCGCGCGGCCGTCGCCCGCAGCGGGCCGGCGATGAGTCGGCATGGGGCAGGCGATGGCCGGCGATCGGGCGGCGATGACCCGGCGGGTCAGCCCTGTGCGGCCTCGGCCGGCGTCGGCTGCACCTCGACGCCCAGTTCGCCCAGCAGTTCGGTGACCCGGCGGCGGATCTCGTCGCGGATCGGGCGGATCGACTCGACGCCCTGGCCGGCCGGGTCCTCGAGCACCCAGTCCTCGTACCGCTTGCCGGGGTAGTAGGGGCAGGTGTCGCCGCAGCCCATGGTGATCACCACGTCGGAGGCCTGGACGGCCTCCGGGGTGAGGATCTTCGGCTTCTCGGCGGAGATGTCGATGCCCTGCTCCAACAGTGCCTCGCGGACGGCCGGGTTGATGCTGTCGGCGGGCGCCGAGCCGGCCGACCGGACCTCGACCCTGCCGCCGGAGAGGTGGTGGGCGTACGCCGCGCCCATCTGGGAACGTCCGGCGTTGTGGACGCAGACGAACATGACCGAGGGCCGCGAGATGGACTCAGGGGTGCTCATGGGGTGCCTTTCGGGTGGGTGGGGCCGGTCAGCGGGTGGGCAGGGTCGGGTCGTTCGGGAACAGCTTGGGCGCCAGCCACAGCGAGACGTAGACCAGGCCGACCAGTACGGGGACCTCGATCAGCGGTCCGACGACGCCGGCGAGGGCCTGGCCGGAGGTGACGCCGAAGGTGCCGATCGCGACGGCGATGGCCAGCTCGAAGTTGTTGCCGGCCGCGGTGAACGCGACCGTGGTGGAGTGCGCGTAGTCCAGGCCGGAGGCGCGGGACAGCAGCAGCGCCCCGACCCACATGATGGCGAAGTACGCCACCAGCGGTACGGCGATCCGGGCGACGTCGAGCGGGCGATTGGTGATCTGGTCACCCTGCAGAGCGAACAGCAGCACGATGGTGAACAGCAGGCCGTAGAGCGCCCAAGGGCCGATCTTCGGCAGGAACGAGCCCTCGTACCACGTACGACCCTTCGTCCGCTCCCCGACCAGCCGGGTCAGGAAGCCGGCGACCAGGGGGATGCCGAGGAAGACCAGCACCGAGACGAAGATCGCCCAGAAGGAGAACTCGGCCGAGGTGGTGGCCAGGCCCAGCCAGCCCGGCAGCACCTGCAGGTAGAACCAGCCGAGCGCGGAGAACGCGATGACCTGGAAGACCGAGTTGATCGCGACGAGGACGGCGGCGGCCTCGCGGTCGCCGCAGGCCAGGTCGTTCCAGATCAGCACCATGGCGATGCAACGGGCCAGGCCGACGATGACCAGTCCGGTGCGGTACTCGGGCAGGTCGGGCAGCAGCAGCCAGGCCAGGGTGAACATCACCGCGGGTCCGATGATCCAGTTCAGCACCAGCGACAGGCCCATCAGGCGCCGGTCGGCGGCGATGCGCCGGGTCTCGTTGTAGCGGACCTTGGCCAGCACCGGGTACATCATCACCAGCAGGCCGATCGCGATCGGCAGCGAGACCGAGCCGACCTTCACCGCGTCGAGCGCCGTGTTCAGGCCGGGTACGAAGCGTCCCAGCAGCAGTCCGGCGGCCATCGCGGCCAGGATCCAGACCGGAAGGTACCGGTCCAGCAGGCTGAGCTGCTTGGCGACCGGTGCGTGGTGGCTGGAAACCGGATGCGTCTCCGTGTGTGACACGTGGTCACCCCGTTCATATCGACGATGTTCGATGACAAGCCTGCCGATCTCATTGATGAATGTCAATGTGAGCCGCGGGTGTCGCCACTGATCGACATCTGTCGATACATCACGTAGATTGGTCGAATGGCAGACGTCGGAACCATCAGCACCCCTCGCGTCGACCCGGACGACACGTGCGAGGTCGGGGGCGCCCTCATGCAGGCCGATCGGGCCGCCTGCCTGGCGGACATCTTCAAGGCGCTGTCCGACCCGACCCGCGTACGCCTGCTCGACCACATCGCCGCCTCCGCCGGCGGCACCGCCTGTGCCTGCCACCTGCCCGAGACCCTCGGCATCAGCCAGCCGACCCTGTCCCACCACCTGAAGAAGTTGGTGGACGCCGGACTGGTCACCCGCGAGCAGCGGGGTCGCTGGGCGCACTACACCGCCGTCGCCGGCGTGCTGGACGTCGCCCGGGACTTCCTCGGCGCCTGCGAGGCGGCCACCGACACCCGCTGCTGCTGAGCCGACTGCGCCTGGTCCGGCGCTGCGTACGCCGCACGTCCTCCGGGTCCGCTAGCTGCGGTCCTGGTCGCTGTCCTGGTCGTGGGCGGCGTTCCCGACGGGGTCCGTGGGCAGCTCCCCGGTCAACTCCAGGGCCAGCGCCTCGACGCGGCGGGAGATGTCCTCGCGGACCAGGTGCATCCGTTCCATCCCCTCGATGCCGTCCTTCGAGGGCTCGACGGTCTCCCAGACGCGGATCGGCGCCGTACCAGGATGCTCGATCGTCGCCTCGCCACCCACGAGGACGACGACGTCGACGGTGTCGAGGAGCACGGGGTCGATCGGCTTGGGGTACTCGCCCTCCATCGACGCGCCGACCTCCTCGATGCTCGCCACTGACTGGGCATTGAGGGCGTTGCCAGGCTTGGTTCCGGCGGAGTGGACGGTGATGGCCGGGCCGGCGACCTGGCGCATCAGGGCGGCGGCCATCTGGGACTTGCCGCCGTTCTTGACGCAGACGAACAGGACCGAGGGCGGGGTGGTGGACACGGGGTCTCCTGGTGGGTGAGGTGGTCAGCGGGTCGTCGTGGACTGGGGTGCCAGGTTGCTGAGCCGGCGGAGCTGCTCGGCGCCGGTCGGCTCGGCCGCCATCATCGGCAGGACGGCGACGCGCTCGGCGTGCTCGGCGACGTCCTGGAGGTGCTCGACCTCCGCGGCGGCGCGGGCCCGGAGCAGCGGAGAGGTCGTACGGGCCGCGGCCAGCGACTCGTTCACCACCCACGCCCAGGGGTGCAGGTCGGCTCGGGCCAGGTCCTGTTCGAACTCGAGGGCCTCCAGCACAGGGGTGGTCTCCGGCAGGGTGACCAGGATGAGCCTGGTCAGTTCCGGGTCCTGCAGCCGCATCATCGGGGTGGTGAAGTGCTGCTGGGCGACCATGTTGCGGGTCACCTCGCGATGGTAGGAGCCGGTCGTGTCCAGCAACAGCAAGGTGTGGCCGGTCGGCGCGGTGTCGACGACGACGAAGTGCTTGCCGGCCTCGTTGATGATCCGCGAGAAGGCGTGGAAGACCGCGACCTCGGCCGTGCAGGGGGAGCGCAGATCCTCGGCCAGTTGCGCACGGCCCTCGGCGTCCAGGCCGGCTCCCTTGCTGCGCATCACCCGGTCCCGGTAGCCGGTGATCGCCTCGTCCGGGTCGATCCGGGTCACGGTGAGGTTCTCCACCGCGTCGCGTACGACGCCCTCCGGATGGCCGGCGGGATCGGTGGTGCTGAGGTGCACCCGGTGCCCACGCTCGGCCAGGGCGACCGCTATGGCAGCGGCGACGGTGGTCTTCCCGACCCCGCCCTTGCCCATGCACATCACCAGGCCGTGGTCGTCCTGGGCCAGCTCCTCGACCAGCGCGTCCAGGCCGATGGGGAGACCGTCCGGCAGGTCGCTGGGCAGGTCGGCCGGCTGGTCGCTGCGCACGTTGGCGTGGAGGTCGGCCGGGGTCGTACGCGTCGGCGGCTGCTCCTCGGCCAGGAGGCCACGGAGGGCCGCGACGCCGACCACGTTCCCGGGCTTCAGCCCGACCAGGTCGCGCGGCAGGTCCGCGAGCGCCGTGGGCAGGTCCTGGAGTGCCGCCTGTTCCTTGGCCCCGATCGCCTCGGCGAGTTCGTCACCCTGGGCGGATCCGGCAGGAAGCACCGCATTCACGACCAGGTACTGCCGGCGCATCCCGCGGTCGGCGAGCTCGGTGGCTGCGCGAGCGGCCTCGGCGAGGGAGGGCGGGTCGGCCCGCGCGACCAGGACGAGCCGGGTCAGGTCCGGATCACCGAGTGCGGCGACGGCCGAGGCGTACGCGTCGCGGTGCTTCTCCAGGCCGGACATCGGCCCGAGGCAGGACGCATCGCCCTTGCCGGTCTCGATGAAGCTGCTCCAGTCACCGGGCAGCTCGAGCAGCCGGATCGTGTGCCCGGTCGGCGCAGTGTCGAAGATGACGTGGTCGTACGCGGCGGTCGCCACCGGATCGGACAGGAAGCCGGTGAACTCGTTGAACGAGGCGATCTCGGTGGTGCACGACCCGGACAGGCTCTCGGTGATCGCCGCGATCTCGGTTTCGGGCAGCAGACCTCGTACGGGCCCGACGATCTTCTCGCGGTAGGCCTCGGCGGCCGCCTCCGGGTCGATCTCCAGCGCCTCCAGCCCCGGCACCGCGGGGATCGCCGTCGGCGTGTTCGACAGCTCCACGGAGAAGACCTGCCCGACGTTGGAGGCCGGATCGGTGCTCACCAGCAGCACCCGCTGGCCCGCGTCGGCCAGGCTGACGGCGGTGGCGCAGGCCAGCGAGGTCTTGCCGACCCCGCCCTTGCCGGTGAAGAACAGGAAGCGCGGCACGTCGGCCAGGAAGTCAAGGGTCATGGCGTGCCCGCTCAGCAGCATCCCGAGCCGCCGCAGCAGCTCGTTCCGGCCTGCTCTGCCCCGGTCTGCTCGGCCCCGGCCTGCTCGTGTCCGGCCTGCTCGTGTCCGGCGCCGCTCCCCGCGAGCCCGGCGAGCCGCTCCAGCGTGGCGCGGTCCGGGTAGCCGCCGGTCGCGACGGTGATGCCGTCGACGAGGGTCAGCGGGAGTCCGGCCGAGCCGGCCACCCGGAGGAAGTCCGCGACGGCCGGGGTGTCGACGAAGGCCTGCGGGTCGTTCGCGAGGTTGTGCCGCACGATGTCGGCGCCGCGGGAGTTCAGGGCGGTCAGGTCAGCCGTGAAGGTGACGAGGGCCTGGTCGACGTCGTCACCGCAGACGCCGGTGTTGCAGCAGAGGGCGGGTTCGAACACCTCGACCCGGGGACGCGCCTCGGCTGCCGGGATGACGGTCAGGGTGGTGCGGCCCTCGGCTGCCCGGATGACGGTCAGGGTGGTGCGGCCCTCGGCGAGCTCGCCCGTGGCGGTGGTGTCGGTCATGGTGGGTCCTCTCTGCTGCTTCACTTCTGCTTCGAACGCTTCGACGTCTTCAGTCGGTCGGTCTTCGGTTCATCGTTCCCCAGGTCGTCACCACTTGGGACTGGTCGCCGGTCCGGGACCGGGCTGCCGCCTCCCAGGCCTGGGTGGCGACCTGGACCGCGTCCCAGGGTGCGCCGAGCGGCGGGGTGTACGAGAGGTCGAGGTCGCTGAGGCCCGCGACGGTCATCTCGTGGAAGAGTGCCGTGGCGTACGTGTCGACCCGCTTGGCCACCTCGGCGCCGCGCTGCCCGACGAGCTGGGCACCCAGCAGCCGGCCGGACGTACGGTCGCCGGTGATCCGCAGGTGCAGCGGGGTGGCGCCGGGGTAGTAGCGCTTGTGGTCGTCGGCCGTGGTCGCCACGGTCAGGGGGCTCCAGCCGCGCCCGGCGTTGCCGGCCTCATGGTCGCGCAGCCCGGTTCGAGCGATCACCAGGTCGAAGACCTTGACCACCTGGGTGCCGACGATCCCGGGGAAGGTGACGTCGGCCCCGACGGCGTTCGCGCCGGCGATGCGGCCCTGCTTGTGTGCGGTGGTGCCGAGCGGCAGCCAGGTGGTCCCGAGCAGCCGGTGGTGGGTCTCGGCGCAGTCGCCCGCGGCGTACACGTCGGGGAGGGCTGTGCGCAGGTGGTCGTCGACCACGAGGGCCCCCTTCGCGCCCGTCGGCACGCCGGCCTCCACCGCCAGCCGGGTGTCGGGTCGTACGCCCACGACCACGACCACCAGGTCGGCCCGGAACGTCCGCGGACCCTCGGGTCCGGACGCGGCCAGCCGGAGTCCGTCGTCGTCGCGGCTGATCCGGTCCACGGTGGTGGCGGTGTGCACGTCGACGCCGTGGCGGACCAGTTCGGCGTGGACCAGGGACCCGAGTTCGGCGTCGACGGTGGACAGCACCTCCGGGAGCGCCTCGACCTGGGTGACGGACATACCCCGCCCGACCAGGCCCTCCGCCATCTCCAGGCCGATGTAGCCGGCGCCGACGATGACGGCCCGGCCGCCCGGGTGCCGGTCGAGGTCGGCCACCACGGCGCGGGTGTCGTCGATCGTACGGATGGTGTGGACTCCGTCGGTGGGGCCGAGCGCGCCCTCTCCGCGCAGCCCCGCGATGGGCGGGACCATGCTGGTCGCTCCGGTGCCGATGACCAGGCTGTCGTAGTCGATCACCCGGGTCGTGCCCTCCGGCGTTCGTACGGTGACGGTGTGGGTGGTGGCATCAATGCTGGTGGCCAGCGTGCGTCGCAGCACCGTGAGACCGGCCGCGGCAAGGTCCTTACCGGTGCGGTGGGCCAGGTCGGCGATCGTGGGAACTTCACCCGAGACGTGGTACGGAATGCCGCAGATGGAGAAGTTCGGGTAGTCGTCCGCGACCAGCACGGTCACCTCGGTGGTGGGGTCGAGTTCGCGTGCACGCAGCGCGGCACTGATGCCGGCGTCACTGCCACCGATGGTGACCAGGTGGGCCATTGCGCGATCCTCTCGGGGGACATCCGGCGGCCGGTGGCCGACGGATGGGCAACCCCATGGTGCTGTCGATCGGTGGCGCCACACGGAGTTCCATCCAGGCAGCTTCATATAGACGACTCTCGATGTGAAACTAGTCTAGCCATTGACGGGTGTCAATGCTCGACGTCCGTGCCTGGATGTCAACGCCTGGATGTCAATCCTCCGGCGTCAAGCGCCCAGGGGTCGAGGTCCAGCCGGACTCCTGGAGGCGTGTGATCCCGTCCAGCAGGAGGTCGAGTGCGAACCGGAACTCGAACTCCTCGTCGCAGCCGGTCGCTCCCGGTCGGCGTGCCGCGGCGTCGGTGGCGATCGCGATGATGCCGGGGTAGTCGGCCGGGTCGGGCTGCTCGGCGCGGCTCCTGCTCTCCCGCGTTCGGCCGCCCGGGGACTCGTCGAACAGTTCGGGGCTGAAGCCCCAGATCCGGTTGCCCAGGGCGTGCATGACGTGGTGCACCAGGTCCGGGGACAGGCCGCCGCGCAGGAACAGTTGGGTCAGGTGCTCCATGTGGCCGAGCACGGTCGGCGTACGGACCGTACGGGTCTCGATCACGCGGCGCGCCCAGCCGTGGCGCTGGACGACCGTTCGGGTGGCCAGGATCGTCCGGCGGATGGCGTCCGCCCAGTCCGGCTGGCCCGCCGGGAGGGGGGTGTTCTCTGCGCCTGAGGCCCTCACCGGACCAGGCGTGGGGTCGGGGGTCGGCGCGGGCCCGGTTTCGCCGGCCTCTGCCGCGCGGACCTGCCCGATCAGCTCGTCGACCATGGCATCGAGCAGGTCCTCCTTGTCGCCCACGTGCTTGTAGAGCGCCATCGGGACCACGCCGAGCCGCTCGGCGAGATGGCGCATGCTCAGGGCCTCGATGCCCTCGGCGTCGGCCAGTTCGATCGCGGCCTGCACCACCCGGGCGCGGCTGAGCTGCTGTCGTGGCGGGTTGCCGCGTGCCATCGGCGCCTCCTCGGGGTTTGACGTGTGTACACCGTACACCTACCCTTCCGGTAGAAGGTGTACGCCGTACACCTCGGGAGGTCAGGGAGTCCCACGATGAGCAGTCCTCGATCCATCGCCCGCCTTGCGGGCCTGTTGTACTTCGTCACCCACGTCACCTCGGTCGCGGCCGTCGCGCTGTACGGCGGTTCCGCCCTCGATCCGGAAGCCGGGCTGGCCGGCCGGAACTCGGTCCTCCTCGGCGGCCTGCTCGAGGTCGTGCTGGCCGCGGCCGTCGTCGGTACCTCGGTCGCCCTCTACCCGCTGGTCCGCCGGCACGCGCCGGGCCTGGCGGTCGCGTACGTGGCGCTGCGTACGCTCGAGGCCTCGGTGATCCTGACCGGCGTGGTGGTGCTGCTGCCGGCCGTCGCCAGTCCCGCCCTGGCCGGTTCGCCCGGCCTGTCCGCCGAGGTCGTCGCCGGCCTGCGCCTGGTGCACGACTGGACGTTCCTGGTCGGCCCCGGGCTGGTCGCCCCGATCAACACGGTGGTGATCGCGTGGTTGCTGCTGCGCCACGGACTGGTGCTGCGCGCGATCCCGATCCTGGGCCTGGTCGGTGCGCCGCTGGTCGCGGCGGCGAACCTCGGGGTGATGTTCGGCCTCAACCAGCCGCAGCCGTGGGCGGCGGTGCCGATCTTCCTGTGGGAGATCTCGCTGGCGCTGCACCTGATCATCCGCGGGGTCCGCTCGGCGGGGGAGGGGCAGGCTGCGCCGGTCCTCTCGTCGGAGTCGCAGGCTGCGCCGGCGGTGGACGCGGTGGAGGCGGTCTCGGGCGGGCTTCGCAACCGCGTCTGACGAGTCGGTCGGGCGAGCTCGTACGTTCCGCAGAGCTCGTACGGTCCGCTCAGTCCAGGTCGGCGCTGATCCCGTCCGCGTGGCCGCGGGGCCACTCCACCAGTTCGATGCGGTAGCCGTCGGGGTCGGTGACCCAGGACGTCCCGCCGCCCCTCGAATCGTCGAAGGGCTGGATCGGCTCGGGTTCCAGTCCGGCATGGGCCAGGCCGACGACGGCCGCCCGGAGGTCGTGGACCTGGACCACCAGGTGGTGGAAGCCCGTGCCGAGGTCCACCGGCCCGTCGCCGGGTCGGTGGACCAGCTCCAGGGTTGCCACCCGCTCGCCGGGGAAGGCCAGCATCACCAGCAGCGTCTCGGGATCGGGCTGCACGCGGAGGAGTTCCCGGTAGCCCAGGGCGCGGTAGAAGGTGAGCGAGGTGTCCAGGTCGCTGACCCGGTAGGCGGTGTGCAGGGTCTTCATCCCGGCCTCCTGGGGGTGCGGTGGGATCCATCGTCCCAAGGGGCTGCGGGTACCTCAACGGGCTGGGAACGAGGGCCTTCGCTGGGTTCTTCGGCGGCGCGGTTCTGGATCGACGGTTCCGGAGGTGCTCCTGCAGCTCCGGACCGCGATGGGTAGGCCTTGGGTGCGCCGTATCTATCGCTGGAGCAGTAGATACAGCGCACCTAAGGACGGCTAGCCCCTGATCTCCTCACGGGCAGGTACCTCCGAAGGACGCCAGGGTCCCTGACCTAGTCCTCGAGGAACGCGTTCACCTTCTCGAAGAACCTGTCGGGGGCCGCGAGCTGCGGTGCATGGCCACCGGGCAGCTCGACGACGCGTACGCGGCGCAGGGTGGTCGCCAGCACCTCGATGACGGCGCGCAGGAACTCACTGGTGCCGGTCCCGGTGAAGAGCAGGACGGGCAGGTCGAGGGCCGCGACCCGCGCCGGGTCATCGACGTGGGTGAACAGGACCGGGTTGTTGCGCAGCGAGCGCCGGTAGCCGACCCAGTCCCGCCACTGGGGGAGCCCGTGGGGGTCCCCGCCGGGAGGCACCAGTGCCGCCAGCCTCAGGAAGTCCGCCAGGTGGTAGTCGCTCACTTCGGCCGCGATGTCGGGAATCAGGGCCTCCATCTCGGCGACACCCGGGATCGCCCGGCCGTGGTCGGGCAGCAACCACAGCGCCGGCGGCTCGATCAGCACGAGTCGGCGGACCCGGTCGGGGTGGTTCAGGGTGAAGTCGAGGGCGGCGTGGGCACCGTACGACCAGGCCAGCAGGTCCGCCGGCAGCTCGACGCCCGTGGCCTCGACGGCGTTGTTCAGCGCCTCGCTCTCGGTGCGTACGCCGTAGTCCGTGGGGAGGAGCCGGTTCTCGAGGCCGAACTGGACGTTGAGGGGCTGCAGCAGGACCACGCGGCGGCCCTCTGTGAGGCGGGGAAGCATCGGGCGCCAGCTGGCCCAGCCGGTCAGCCCGCCACCGACGACCAGGAGCGGGGGCCCGTCCCCACTGACCTCGGCCTGCATCTGCAGTTGCTGTGACTGGGTGACGGACATGGCACACCTCCGGCCGGTGGCGCGCGGCGCTGCGCGCCTGACACTGCCAGTATGAGCCGATCACGGACGTGGGGAAGAGGTGCGTCGGCCTTTTTCAGCCCCGGCCCAGCGTCCCCGGCCTCAGCCAGCAGCGATGCGGGAGCGGAGTGCCAGGTGCCATACCAGGTGCCATGGGACCGTCCACCCGAAGCGCCTGATCGGGGCATGGGTGCGGACGCATCGGCGTAGCCTGAAAGGCAATCGACAGGCGGGACGTACGCCTGTCGGCGCGAGCATCCACACCCGGCGCGGACGACTTCACGTGACCATGGCCCACTGCCGGGAGTCAAGGAAGTAGACGAGATGCGCGCTGCCCGTTTCTATGACCGCGGTGACATCCGAATCGACGAGATCCCGGAGCCGGAGGTGAAGCCCGGCGAGGTCGGCATCGACGTCGCCTGGTGCGGAATCTGCGGCTCCGACCTGCACGAGTACCTCGAGGGGCCGCTCTTCGTCCCGCCGGCAGGCCATCCGCACCCGATCTCCGGTGAGTCGGCGCCTGTGACGTTGGGACACGAGTTCTCCGGCGTCGTGTCCTCGCTCGGCGAAGGCGTGGACGACCTCCAGGTGGGACAGCACGTCGTGGTCGAGCCGTACATCATCCACGACGACGTCGACACCGGCCCGGAGAGCAGGGACTACCACCTCTCGCGCGAGCTCGGGTTCATCGGCCTGTCCGGCTGCGGCGGCGGCCTCGGCGAGAAGGTGTCGGTGAAGCGCCGCTGGGTGCACCCGATCCGCAATGACGTCCCGCTCGACGAGGCGGCGCTGATCGAGCCGCTGTCCGTGGCCTACCACGCCGTCGACCGGTCGGGGGCCAAGGCCGGGGACTTCGTCCTCGTCGGCGGAGCCGGTCCGATCGGCTCGCTGACGGCCGCCGTCCTGAAGGCGCGGGGAGCTACCGTCGCCGTCACCGAGCTCAGCGAACTGCGGCGCCAGCGGGTGCTCGACACCGGCGTCGCCGACCACGTGTTCGACCCCACCAAGGTCGACGTCGCCGAGGAGGTCCGCAGGCTCACCGGTGGCAGGGGCGCCGACGCGGCGGTCGAGGCGACCAGTGCCCAGCCCGTGCTGGACACCCTGCTGAACGCCCTCCGCCCCCAGGGCGTCCTTCAGGTGGTCGCGATCTGGACCAAGCGGGCCAGCATCGACCTGTTCCAGGTGGTGATGAAGGAGATCGAGGTCCGCGGGTCCATCGCCTACGTCAACACGCACCCGTCCACCATCCAGCTGGTCGAGTCCGGGGCCATCGACCTCAAGCCCTTCATCACCGGGCGGATCGGCCTCGACGACCTCATCGACAAGGGGTTCGAGACCCTCATCCACCACAACGAGACGGCGGTGAAGATCCTCGTGTCCCCGTCCGGCGAGGGGCTCTGACCCGCCCACTCGTCCTACTGCAACCCGATCACCGGGCGATGCCAGCACCCGCCCCGGACCATGGCCCCTGCCAGGATCCGGGGCGGGTGCGCGCTGCGGCCGGCGCTGGTCGCCGCTGGTTGCTAGTTGCTGTCCGGGGTGCCGGTTCCGCCGGTGCACTCGCCCTTGGGCTCGGGTGCCTTGCTGCCGTCGCCGTACGTGGCGAGGAACTGCTGCAGGCGAGGATCGGTGGCATCGTCCAGCCGCAGCTGGACGCCCCACGCCGTGGCGACGACCGGGGAGGGCAGGCCCGGGAACGGGCTCAGCAGCCCGTACGGCTGCCCCTTGACGTCGGCCTTCAGCGTCGCGACCTGGGCGGCCGGCAGGTCGGGTCGATAGGTGATCCAGACGGCGCCGTGCTCGAGGGAGTGGACGGCATTCTCGTTCGGTACCGGGTTGTTGTAGATGCCGCAGTTCTGCCACACGGCGGAGTGCGGGCCCCCGGCCGGCGGTGTCTGCTGGTAGGTGACCGGGCCGGTCACGTGGTCCCGGGACAGGTTGGAGTAGGTGACCAGACCGGTGCTGGCCTGGGGCTGCGCCGGCGTACGGACCACCGCCCAGACCACCAGCAGGACGGCGACGACGAGGACGACCGCCCCCGCGCCGATGATCGCCCGGCGCCGCTTCCGGGTCCGGGCGGCGTCCTGCTGGCGGAGCGCGTCGAGCTTGGCGCGGGCTTGGCTGCTTGTCATGGGGTCTTCTCGATTCGGCGAAGGGGAGCGGGTCAGGCGTAGACGAGGCGCGTCATCATGCCCATCTCGGCGTGGTAGATGTTGTGGCAGTGGTACATCCAGGTGCCGGGATTGTCGGCCTGCAGGTCGGCCTCGATCGTCTGCATCGGGAGCACCAGCACGGTGTCCTTGCGCAGCCCGTTGCTGCCGGGCAGCGCCCAGGTGTGGCCGTGGATGTGCATCGGATGGACCATCGAGGTCATGTTGGTCATCCGCATCCGGACCCGCTGGCCCTCGCGGAGCGTCAACGGCTCGTCGTTCGGGAACTGCTTCCCGTTGATGCCCCAGGCGTACGGCTGCATCTGGCCGTTGAGCTGGAAGTCGAGGGTCTGGTCCACCGCGGCATCGGGCAGCTTCGCCGCACCGACGGGGGACAGCGCCGTGGCCAGCAGGGGCTCGGTGTCCAGCTCACCGATCCGCGCCTGGGGCGACGGTGCCGTGCCGCCGGACGTACGGACCAGGGCGCGCGCGGGGGCGCCGGTCTTGCCCTCCGGCTGCGCGACGAGCGGGAACACGCCGTCTCCGAGGGTGACGGTGAGGTCGAAGCGCTCGCCCATCGCGATGAACAGGGCCCGCGTCGGGGTGGGCCGCACGGGGAACCCGTCGGTGTGGGTGACCGTCATCTCGTGGGAGGCGAGGCCGACCCGGAACACGGTGTCGGAGGCTGCATTGATCAGCCGGATCCGCACCCGCTGGCCCTTCTTGCCCTCGAAGACGGCCGGATCGGTGGCGATGCGGCCGTTGACCAGGTAGTGCGGGTAGGCGATGTCGCCGGCGTCGCCGAGCGGGGAACCGGAACCGCCACCGTGCATCCCGCCCATGCCGCCCGAACCCATGCCGCCCGAACCCATGCCGCCCGAACCCATGCCGCCCGAACCCATGCCGCCCATCCCGGTGCCGACCGTGCCCTTCTCGGCGCGGAAGTCGGCCAGGATGTCGTCGGGGCCCTTGCCGATGCCGTCGGTCCAGTCATCCAGCACGACGATCCACTCCGCGTCGTAGCCGCCGGGCTCGTGCGGGTCGTCGATGATCAGCGGTGCGTACAGCCCGCGGTCGAGCTGGACCCCCGAGTGCGGGTGGTAGAAGTACGTGCCCGGATCAGGGGCGACGAATTCGTAGCGGTAGGTGGCGCCGGCCTCGATCGGCTGCTGGGTGACCCCGGGAACCCCGTCGGCGGCGTTGCGCAGGTGGATGCCGTGCCAGTGCACCGACGTGGACGCGGGCAACTGGTTGCGTACGTCGACCTGCAGCAGGCTGCCGGCGGTGGCGCGGATGACCGGCCCGACCGGCTTGTCGTCGTACGCCCAGGTCCGGGCGGTCACCCCGCCACCGAGGTCGAGGGTGACCTCGCGAGGCGTCAGCGTCGTGGAGACGACGTTCTGTCCGGGACCCGGACTCAGTGGCGTGGCCGAGGCGACGGCCGCGGCGGTCTGCGTCGTACCCGGATTCCTGGTGCAGGCGGCCAAGGAGAGCGCGGCGGCGCCGCCCAGCCCGCTGAGCAGCAGGGAGCGGCGGGAGAACGTGGATGACAAGGTCGACCTTCCGGGGGAGGGGTGGCTGCTGGCGGTGTCGGTGGCGCGGGCCTCAGCCGACGTACTTCTCGGGATCCTTGAGGAAGGACGTCCGGCAGCCGGCCGAGCAGAAGTAGTACGTCTGCCCCTTGTGCTCGGCGGAGCCGGCGGCGGTCTCGGGCTCGACGGTCATGCCGCAGACGGGATCGGTGGTGGTCATGATGGGGTTCCTTCGCTGGCGTGGTCGGGTGGGAGGACCCCTGCGGGTCCTGTCATACCCCGGTGGGGTATCCGCTGTCGACGGTAGTCCTCCGGTCCGTCTACTTCCAGCCCACAAGGTCAGGGTTTGCTCAAGATTCTGTCCCTGGGACCCGACAGGTTGCGGCATCCACCGAGAAGCCCCGAATCGTCACCGCTGCGCGGGGTGGGGCACCCCGGACAGCGGGTCCAGGCCCTGGTCGCGGACCGTACGGAGCATTTTCACGCGGGTCTGGTAGTCCTCCGCGCTGACGTCCCCGGTGAGGGCGCCGTTGCGTAGCCGGTGCCGGCACCAGGTCGTACGTCGGGGCCGGTGATCTTGATCGGATCCGCACAGTTCCTGTGCCCGCTCTGGACGTCGGGCGGGAACGATCGTGGACATGACGGATGACGAAACCGGAGCGGTGGGTGGGCCGGCCGTGCTGACGATCGTGGAGGCGCAGGCCTGCCACTTCTGTGCCGACGCGAACCGCGCCCTGGCCGAGCTCGGCCTCGAGTTCCCGATGGTCGTGGAGCGGGTCGATGCCCGCTCCCGGGAGGGCCGGGCACTGCTCCAGGAGCTCCGGGCGCCGATGACGCCGCTGGTGCTGCTCGACGGCTGGTACTTCAGCTCGGGTCGGTTGCCGCGGCGCAAGCTCCAGCGACTGCTCCGGAACCGTACGCGGACGGCGGCCTGACCATGGGAGACCTGCTCACCACCGGCTCGGTGCTGGCCGCGTTCTTCGCCGGAGGGGTGGCGCTGTTCGCCCCCTGCTGCATCGTCTTCCTTGCCCCCAGCTACCTGGCCGCGGCGGTGAAGAACCGCCGCTGGCGACTGCTGCCGCTGACCTTCGTGTTCACCGCCGGCCTGGCCCTGGTGATGCTGCCGCTGACCCTCGGCATGAGCCTGCTCTCGGGCGCCATCGCCCACTACCACCGGGTGCTCTACTACGGCGGCGGGGCGCTGATGGTCCTGCTCGCGGTGTGGTCGCTCACCGGCCGGATGTGGTCGCTCCCGTCGATCCTGCGCGCCCCGGACACCCGCCGCGGCGACTCGGCCAGCTTCTTCTCCCTCGGGGTCTTCTCGGGGGTGGCGTCGGCCTGTTGCGCGCCGGTGCTGGCCGGGGTGATGACGTTGTCCGCACTGTCCGCCAGCCCTGTCGGTGGCGTGGCGCTCGGCCTGGCGTACGTGTTCGGGATGGCCTTCCCGCTGTTCGTGATGGCCCTGTTGTGGGACCGGTTGCGCCTGGGGGAGCGGCGCTTCCTGCGCGCCCACCCGGTGGTGATCCGGCTGGGTGGCCGCAGCCTGCACACCAATGTCGTGAACGTAGCCGTCGCGGTGGCGTTCGCCCTGATGGGCGGGTTCGTCATCCACCTGGCCAACAGTGGCACGATGACCACCGGTCCCGGCTTCCAGGTCGCGATCGGCGAGGCCGTCGCCGGCGTGTTCCGCCGGCTCGAGACCTGGTCCCGGCCGGTCCCCGAGGCGATCCTCGGTGTCGGCCTGATCGCCCTGGTGGCGGCCTTCGTGGTCGCCACGCTCAAGGATCGCCATTCGGCCCCCGGCCCCCACACTGCCCAGCCGGCGAGCCCGGACGAGGGCAACGACCAGGCACCGTACGAGGGCGCCGACCAGGCTCCGGATGAGGCCGTGGACAGGGCTCCGGGCGAGGCCGCCGGCGAGCCCGCCACCACCAAGCACCCCTCCTGCCACTGACCGCCTCCAAGGGCGAAGAAAGCGTGAGACATGACGACCAGGACCAGGACTGCTCCGAAGGCCGCTCCGGGGCAGCCCAATGCGCGGCAGCGCCTCGCCGAAGTCCGGCGCCAGGAGGCGCGCAGGCACCGGAACCGGCTGATCACCTGGGGAGTCGGCCTGCTGGTCGCCGTCGCCCTGGTGGTCGCCGGGATCCTCACCAGCCTGCCGACCCGGTCCTCCGGCGTGCACCAGGCCAGTGACTTCACCCTCACCGACACGTCCGGCGCGGTGCACCGGCTGTCCGACCTGCGGGGCAAGAACGTCCTGCTGTACTTCAGCGAAGGCGCCGGCTGCCAGATCTGCATCGTCCAGATGGGCGAGATCGCCAAGCGCCAGGCCGACTTCGACGCCGCGGACGTGGTCGTGCTGCCCATCGTGATGAACTCCCGCGACCAGATCCTCGCCGACATGGCAGCCAACCACGTCACCACCCCGTTCCTGCTCGACGACGGACGCGTCTCGGAGGCGTACGGCACCCTGGGCAAGGGCATGCATGCCGGCCTGCCCGGCCACAGCTTCGTGCTGGTCGACAAGCAGGGGCAGCAGCGCTGGTACGGCGAGTACCCGTCGATGTGGTTGTCGCCGGACGACCTGCTCAAGGAAGTGGGGTCCCACCTCGCCTGAACGTACGATCCCCGGTCCGCCGCGCCCAGCGGGCGCCCGGCACAGGTGTCGGGACGTTCCCGCCACCGCCCCGGAGCTGTGGCTTCTGCCGGGGCGGTGCGGGAGATGAGGAGTGGTGCGGCTGGGCGCGCGGCTGACGGCGTGACTCAGCGGCGCGTCAGCTGGAGGCGCCAGGCCTCCGGGCCGCGCTCGAGGTAGCTGACCTCGATCGCGCCACTCTCGCGCTCGGCGATCTGCGCCAGTAGGGGCAGCGGGTCGTGCGGGGCGACGAGGATGAGCGAGCCACCCGGTCCGATCGCGGACAGGGCGCCGAAGATCGTGGCATGGCGAATCGCGTGCGGGATGGTCCGGGCATCCAGTACCGGGATCTCCTGCTGGACCTCGGTCAACCTGAGTTCTTCCATCGTCGCTCTCCTGTCGGCGCCGGTCGTCCGGCGCGTGGGTGAGGGTCGGCGTCCGGGTCCCGTGAGGCGCCCGCGTCGACCACGGGATCATTAAACACGGAAGCGCCATGTTTAACAACATCGCCCTGGGAGCCGGCGGGCCGGGGGATGCGGACATCCCCGTCTGCAGGGACGGGTGTCGTCCGCGGCTCACGCCCGGTCCGGTGCGCTCCCGAACACCTCGGCCATCCGCTCGGCCGCCTTCAGCCCGGACCCGGTGAGGACCAGCACGGTGGTCTGGCCGGGCTCGATGGTGCCGTCGGCCAGGAAGGCGTCCAGCGCGGCGGCCGCCACGCTGCTGGTGGGTTCGGCGTACAGGCCGCGGGCGGCGAGCTTGCGGACGGCGGCGCGGATCTGTTCCTCGTTGACGGTGGTGGCCGCCCCGCCGGAGCGGCGGATCGCCTCGACCGTCTCGGGCAGCCGGACCGGGTGCGCGATGGAGGCGCCCTCGGCGACCGTCGGGACCCTCGGGCCCCGGCTCGCCGGGTCGATGCCGTTGAACGTGTCGGCGATGGTCGCCCAGTGCTCGGGCTGGCCGACCAGCAGCCGCGGCCGGTGGTCGATCCACCCTCCGTCGAGCAGTTCGGTGAAGGCGAGGTCGCAGCCGAGGATGGTGCTGCCCGCGCCGGCGACCAGCACGACGTTGTCGGGTGCCCGGAAGCCGAGGGACTCCCACATCTCGTAGGCGATGGTCTTGGTGCCCTGCAGGAACATCGGGTGCCAGTTGTGGCTGGCGTACGGGAGGTCCACCGACCGGCGGATCGCGGCGGCGGCCACCTCGTCGCGAGTGCCCTCCACCAGCTCGATCCGCGCCCCGTACGCGCGGGCCTGGAGGATCTTGGCCGGCGAGGTGGCGGCCGGGACGATGATCGTGGCGCCGATCCCCGCGGCCGCCGCGTACGCCGCCACCGCCGCGCCGCCGTTGCCGGAGCTGTCCTCCAGGACGTGGGTGGCGCCCTGGCTGCGCAGGTGGGAGATCATCACCGACACCCCGCGGTCCTTGAAGCTGGAGGTCGGGTTGAACCACTCGAGCTTGGCGTGGATGCGGCCTCCGTCCGAGCCGGGCCGGTCCCAGGCGATCGCGGGCATCGGCGTGAAGCCCTCGCCCAGGCTGACACGGTAGGCCGGATCGACCGGGAGGGCCGCCTGGTAGCGCCACAGCGAGTGCTCGGCAGTGTCGATCCGGTCGGGGCCGAGCCCGGGCAGCGGACCGATCGCCAGCGGCGTCAGGTCGTCCCCTCGCCACCGCCGGTCGGTGAGCGGGTAGCGGGTTCCCGACCGGTCGTAGAGGTAGGGCTCCGCGGCGGGCACCGGCGCGTGCTCGGTCATCGTCGTCAGCCTCCCTCGTCAGCTGATGTCAGCGGCCGGTGGGGCTGACCGGTACGGGAGCGAGGTGGCTGAGTTGCTCGAGGCGCTCGGCGCCGCTCGGTTCGATCGCCAGCGTCGGGAGGATCGCGACGCGCTCGGCATGGTCGGCGACCTCCCGCAGGTGCTCCCCCTCGGCGGCGGCGCGGGCGCGCAGCAGGGAAGAGGTCGGGCCGGCGGCGGCCAGGGAGTCGTTGACCACCCAGGCCCACGGGTGCAGGTCGGCGCGGGCCAGGTCCTGCTCCAGTTCGCGGGCCTCCAGCACCGGGGTGGTCTCGGGCAGCGTGACCAATACGAGCCGGGTCAGCCCCGGATCCTGCAGCCGCATCAGCGGCGTGGTGAAGTGCTGGACAGGGCCCATGCTGCGCACCACCTCGCGGTGGTAGGAACCGGTGGAGTCCAGCAGGAGCAGCGTGTGGCCGGTCGGGGCGGTGTCGACGACCACGAACTGCCGGGTCGCCTGGGTGAGGATCCGGGAGAAGGCGTGGAAGACCGCGACCTCACCGTTGCAGGGGGAGAGCAGGTCCTCGGCGAGCTGGGCCCGGCCGTCCGCGTCCAGATGGGCACCCTTGGTGCGCATCACCCGGTCCCGGTACGCGGCGATCGCCTCGCCCGGGTCGATCCTGGTCACGGTCAGGTTGTCCACCGGGTCGCGGACGACACCCTCGGGGCGCCCGGCGGGATCGGTGGTGGTGAGGTGCACCCGGTGACCGCGGCGGGCGAGGGCGACCGCGATCGCCGCGGCGACAGTGGTCTTCCCGACCCCACCCTTGCCCAGGCACATCACCAACCCGTGGTCGTTCTCGGCGAGTTCGTCGACCAGGGCATCGAGCCCGACGGGCAGGCCCGCCGGCAGGTCGTACGCCACGCCGAGCGGAGGCTCGTCGGCACGGTCCTCGTGAGCGGCCCCGTCGGCGAGAGCGGGGGCGCCGTCGTGAGCGGCCAGCAGGTCGCGCAGCGCCGGCACCCCGACGACGTTGCCGGGACGCAGCCCGATCCGGTCCTGCGGAAGGTCCCGCAGCGCCTCCGGAAGTTCGCGGAGCGCCTCCTGCTGCCTGGCGGCCAGCGCCGCGGCGAGGTCGTCGCCCTGGACCGCATCCGGGGGCAGGACGGCGTTCAGGACCAGGTACTGCCGGCGCATCCCGCGGTCGGCGAGTTCGACGGCCGCCCGGGCCGCCTCGTCCAGTGAGGACCGGTCGGGCCGGGCTACCAGGACCAGCCGGGTGCGCTCCGGGTCGGCGAGCGCGGCGACGGCCCCCGCGTACGCGTCGCGGTGCTTCTCCAGGCCGGACATCGGCCCGAGGCAGGCGGCGACGCCCTTGCCGGTCTCGATGAAGTTGCTCCAGTCACCGGGCAGCGCCAGCAGCCGGATGGTGTGCCCAGTGGGTGCGGTGTCGAAGATGACGTGGTCGTACGCCGCGGTGGAGGCCGGATCGGCGAGGAGGTCGGTGAACTCGTTGAACGAGGCGATCTCGGTGGTGCAGGACCCGGACAGGCCCTCGGTGATCGCGGCGATCTCGGTGGCCGGGAGCAGGTCTCGTACGGGTCCGACGATCTTCTCCCGGTAGGCCTCGGCGGCCACGTCCGGATCGGTCTCCAGCGCGTCCAGCCCGGCGACGGCCGGGATCGGCCGGGGCGTGGTGGCCAGCTCGGTGGCGAAGACCTGCCCGACGTTGGAGGCCGGGTCGGTGCTGACCAGCAGCACCCGCTTGCCCGCCTCGGCCAGGTGCACGGCGGTGGAGCAGGCCAGCGAGGTCTTGCCGACCCCGCCCTTGCCGGTGAAGAACAGGAAGCGCGGCACGTCGGTCAGCAGGTTCAGGGCCATGGCGGGTGCTTTCTGGGTCGCGTCGTCCGGGTCAGGTCGTCGGGGGTCAGGTCGTCCGAGTCCAGTCGCAACTGGCTCGTCCCGTCGAGGGTACCCAGCAGCTCCGACACCCGGATGACCAGCGGCCCGGCATCACCGTCCGGTCACCACGGCCCACAGCGGTCCGGCGCCGATCCCCAACGCCACGCTCAGCAGCGCTGCCGCGACGGCGATCCGGGCCGACCACGGCCGTACGACGAACGCTGCCTCGCCCGCCTCCTCGGCCGCCTCCTCGCCCGCCTCCTCCCGGGATCGGCCGGACGCGTAGACCGGCTCGATCCAGCGCAGGTAGTAGAACAGGCTCAGCAGCGAGTTGAGGACCACCAGGACGGTCAGCCAGGCCAGACCGGCGTCCCACGCGGCCGTCGCGGTGGTGAGCTTGCCGACGAAGACCACCGTCGGCGGGGTCCCGACCAGACCGAGCAGGGTGACGACCAGTGATGTCCCCAACCACGGACGGGCCCGACCCAGCCCCTGGTACGACGCCAGCTCCCGGCGGTCGGGCAGGGCGGTGGAGACGGCGAAGGCACCCAGGTTGGTGACCGTGTAGCCGGCCAGGTAGAGCAGCAGCGAGGGCAGTGCCAGCGGGCTGGCCCCGGCGACGGCGACCGGTACGAGCAGGAAGCCGACCTGGCTGACGGTGGACCAGCCGAGCAGCCGGCGCGGGTCCTGCTGCCAGTACGCGGCCAGGTTGCCCAGGGTCATGCTCGCGGCGGCCAGGACACCGACGAACACCGGCCAGTCGAGTGTCCCGGGAAGCAGGGCCACCAGCCGGTAGGTCGCCAGGAGGGCGCCGATCTTCGGGATCGTGGTCAGGAACGCGGCGACCGCTCCGCCGGCCCCCTGGGCGGCGTCCGGTACCCAGAAGTGGGCCGGCACCCCACCGGCCTCGAACAGCAGCCCGGCGAGCAGGCCGATCGTCCCGGCCGCGACCGCCCCGGCGGGCGCGGCTGCCAGCCGGTCGGGTAGCTCGGCGTACGTGGTGGTGCCGGTGACCCCGTAGAGCACGGTGACGCCCGCCAGGAGCAGGATGCCGAACAGCGCTCCCAGCAGGTAGGTCTTCATCGCCGCCTCCGCGCCCCGGCCGGTACGGGCCATCCCGATCAGCCCGTAGAGCGGGATGCTGGTCAGCAGGAAGCCCGCGCCCAGCACCAGCAGGTCCTCCGCCCCCGCCAGCACCAGGGCACCCGTGGTGGAGAACAGCAGCAGCGCGTACGACTCGCTCTCGCGCGGCGAGTCGGCCAACTCGTCGGCCGCCAGGCCCAGCGCCGCCAGGGTGCCGAGGCAGGCCACCAGCCGCGCGACGCCCGTGGCGGTGTCGACCCGGAAGGTGCCCTCGAACGCCATCAGGTCCGATCCGGCCAGGGCGATCGCCGCGAGGACGGCCGCCGACACCAGCGCCACGCCGGCGACCACCCGGGTGATCCACTGCCGCCGCCGGGCCAGGAACGACCCGGCCAGCAGCGCCGCCAGACCGCCGACGAACACGACGATCTCGGGCAACAACAGCAGGGGGCGCATCGCTGCCTCCGCGGTCACGGGCTACCTCCCGACCAGCTCGGCCACGGTCCGGGCGGCCGGCTCGATCACGTCAAGCAGCGGCCGGGGCAGCACACCGATCAGCAGCGAGAGCAGCAGCAAGGCGCCGACGGCCCACGCCTCGGCCGGCCGCAGGTCGGTGAAGCCGGCCGAGTGGCCGGCCTCCGGGCCGGTGAAGACCCGTTGCAGCGCCCGCAGGAACAGTGCGGCGGTGACCAGGATGCCGACCAGCGCGACGGCGCTGACCGGGGCGACCGCGATGCTGCCGGTGAAGACCTGGAACTCGGCGATGAAGCCGGACAGGCCGGGCAGTCCCAGCGAGGCGAACGCCCCCACGGCGAAGAGCGTGGCCAGCCGCGGTGCCGGGCCCGCGAGCCCGCCGAAGGCGCCCAGGTCGTACGTACCCGCCCGGTCGTGGAAGACCCCGGCGAGCAGGAACAGGGCGCCGGTGATCAGGCCGTGGCTGACCATCTGGGTGACCGCACCGGTGACGGCGATCGAGCGCGCCTCGGCCGGGCCGTTCCCGACCAGCCCGGCCGCTCCGACGGCCATCACGATGTAGCCCATGTGGTTGACCGAGGTGTAGGCGATCATCCGCTTCAGGTCCGTCTGGGCCAGGGCGACCAGCGCGCCGTACAGCACCGACACGATGCCCACGATGACCATCACCCACGCCCAGGCGCGCCAGGCCTGGGGCAGCAGCGGCATCGCGATCCGTACGAAGCCGTAGGTGCCCATCTTCAGCAGCACGCCGGCCAGCACCGCCGAGCCGGTGGCGGGGGCGTCGGTGTGGGCCGGCGGCAGCCAGGTGTGGAACGGAACGGTGGGGGTCTTCACCGCCAGCCCGACGATGATCGCGGCGAGCACCCAGCCGCCGGCCACCGGAGACCCGTTCAGCGGGAGCTGGGCGGCCAGTTCCACCATGTCGAAGGTGTGCGGGTCGGCGTACACGTACAGCCCGATGAAGCCGACCAGCAGGGCCAGCGAGCCCAGGAACGTGTACAGGAAGAACTTCAGCGCCGAGCGGGCGGCGTTGTTGTGTCCCCACCCGGCGATCACGAAGTACATGCCGACGATCGACAGGTCGAAGAACAGGAAGAACAGGATCAGGTCGGCCGAGACGAACAGGCCCGTGCTCACGCCCTGCAGGAACAGGAACAGGGCCGCGCGGGTCCGGGGCCGGTCGTCGTCGCGCAGCGAGTAGACCGCACAGGCGAGGAAGATCACCGCGGTCAGCGCGACCAGCGGCAGGGAGAGCCCGTCGATGCCCACGTGGTAGCTGCTGTTCACCCCCGGGATCCAGGGCACCTGCTCCTCGTACGCCAACCGTCCCGCCGCGGGGGTCCGGTAGCCGGCCCACACCGCGACGACCAGGGCGAGGTCGAGGGCGGTGGCGCCGACCCACGCCCATGCCGCCACCCGATGGCCCAAGGCGGGCACGGCGGCCAGCACCACGGCGGCTGCCAGCGGAAGGAAGACGACCAGACTGAGCATGTTCACCTCACCACGACGAGAACGATGACACCGACCGCCAGGACCGCGATCGCCTGCAGGTAGTACTGGTGCAGCAGCCCGGTCTGCGGGCGGCGGGCCAGGCGTCCGAGCCGGCGGACCTGGCCGGCCAGGCCCTCGACCCCGGCGTCGACCAGACGGTCGTCGAAGGCCCCCGCGTCGGCCGCTGTTCGCTGCACGCCGCCAGCCGCGCCGATCACCGCCCTGTCGAGCACCCGGTCGTCGAACCGGCTGAGGCCCCCGGCCGCGCCCCGCACAGCGGAGGCGGTACCGGTGACAGCCCGGTCGAGCACCCGGTCGTCGAAGCGCGCCAGCCCCTCGGCGAGGGCCAGGGTGGGTCGGACGACCACGGCGCGTACGCCCCGCTCCAGCCCCAGCCAGTCCAGGGCCCATCGGGGCTCGGGGACGTAGCGGCGCCACACCAGCAGCAGCACCAGCAGCGCGAGCACCGCCGAGACCACCAGTTCCACCGGCCCCGGGTGGACGGGGCTGGCGGCCGAGACCCCCGACCGGGCTACCACGGACGGCAACGTCAGCAGGCCCAGGACGGCCGCGGCCGCGGCGAGGATGCCGACGGGCAGCTGTTCGAGCAGGCCGACGTGGCGGGTACCGGGCTCCTCCTCGTCCAGGTGCCCCTCGGCCTCGCCGGGACCGGTGCCGGGGACGCCGCGCCAGATGACGACCAGGACCTTGCCGGCGTATGCGGCGGACAGCGCAGCGGCGGCCAGGCCGACCGCGTAGAGCCAGGGCGAGGCCTCCAGTGCGCCGGCCAGCACCGCATCCTTGGTCGCCCACAGCGACAGGGGCACCAGGCCGGCCAGCGACAGCGCGGCGACGGTGGCGAAGATCCCCAGGGCGCGCCAGCGCCGGGCCACGCCCGGCAGGCCGGCCAGCTGCTTGGTACCCAGGGCGCTCAGCCAGGCCCCGGCGGCCAGGAAGAGCGCCGCCTTGGTCGCGGCGTGGGCGACCAGGTGGGCGGCGCCACCGCTGACCGTGCCGACCCCCGCGCCCAGGACGACGAAGCCGAGCTGGGCCGAGGTCGAGGCGGCGAGCAGTTGCTTCAGGTCCCGTTGGGCGAGGGCGACCACACCGAGCAGCAGTGCGGTGAGCGCCCCGACCCAGGCCGCGGCCGGGCCGGCCCAGGAGGTGGCGGCGAGCAGCGGTTGGGCCCGCAGCAGCAGGTAGCCGCCCATCGCCACCATCGCCGCCGAGTGCAGCAGCGCGCTGACCGGGCTGGGACCCTTCATCGCCCCGGACAGCCAGAACGAGAACGGCAGCTGGGCCGCCTTGCCCAGCGCGGCGACCAGCACCCCGGCGGCGATCACCTGGCGCCAGGCCGGCTGCGCGGCGGGAAGGTCTGCCAGCGCCAGGCCGGCCCCGCCGGCGAGCGCGGCCGCGGCGGCGACGTACAGGCCCAGGTCGGCCGTACGGGTGGTCAGGAACGCGGTCAGGCCGGCGGACACCCGGTCCTGGTCGCGCCACCAGAAGCCGATCAGCGCGTACGAGGTGGCCCCCATCACCTCCCACGCGACCAGCAGCGTCGGCAGCGTTCCGGCCGTCGCCGTGACCAGCGCGGCAGCCGAGAACAGCAGCATCAGGCCGTGGAAGCGGCCCTGGGACCGCTTGATGTCGGCGGCGGAGAACACCAGCACCAGCAGCGTGACCAGGGCCACTGTCGGCACGATCATCGCCGACAGGGCGTCGACGCCGAGGGCGAACCGACTACCGGCCAGGAACGCGACCCCCACGGCCGGGCGGCCGAACGCGACCACCACCGCCAGCACCGTCGTCAGGGCGGAGGTGGCCAGGGACACCGGTGCGGCCACCCGGTCGCGGCCGGGGACCAGCGGCAGCACCGCGCCGACCACGGCGGGCAGCAGGACCAGGAGCCAGAGGGCGGTGTCCATCGTCATCCTCACTCCTTCAGCTCGGTGGCCATGTCGGTCATGTCCGTCTCGCTGCGGCGGTGCAGCAACGTGGCCACGGCGAACCCCATCGCCATCTCCAGCGTCATGGCCGCGATCACCAGCATCAGCAGGACCTGGCCGGTGGGGTCGGGGGCGAGGAACCACCAGAAGCCGGCGCCGGCCAGGATCACCGCGTTGATCATGAGTTCCAGGCCCATCATCACCATCACCACTACCTGCTGGGAGATCGCGCCGTACAGGCCGACGGCGAAGATCGCCGCGGCGATCAGCAGTGTCGCCTCGAGGGTCATCGTCCGACACCTCCCGGCTGCGGATCGTCCGGCGCACCCCGCAGGTCGTCGCCGTAGCGGTCGTAGCGGGTGCGCGCGGAGGCGAGCACGACCCCGGCGACGATGGTGGCGACCATCACCGGGCTGATCACCGTCATCACCAGCATCTTGTGCCCCATCAGTGCCTCGCCCAGGGCCCGGGTGGCGTCCGGCGGCGGGCTCCCGCGGCGGGCGGGCCAGTCGACCAGCAATACGCCGGCGGCCAGGACCAGGAAGGTGCCGATGGCCGCCGCGAGGGCGAGCCTCTTGTCGTGCACCATGCTCATCGGCATCAGCGCGGGGTTCATGCCCATGAACATGACCATGTAGACCGCCATGATCGCCATCTCCATGACCATCATCAGGATCACGACGACGCCGACATAGGTCTGCTGCAGGAAGAGCACCTGCAGGCCGACCGCGACGAAGGAGACAGCCAGGGCGTACGTCGCCCGCGCCATCGAGTCGACGACGAAGACCGCCGCGCCGGCCAGGACGGCCAGCACCCCCAGTACCCAGAAGGCCACGTCGGCGACCACGCTCATCCCCTTCCCGCCGCGACCACCGCGACGACCAGGTCCTGCACCAGGACGGCCGGCAGCAGTACCAGCCAGCCGACCTCCATCAGCTTGTCCGGCCGCAGCACCGGCAGCCGGCGCCGCAGTCCGACCAGGGCCGCGAGCAGCACGGCCGTCTTGACCAGCACCCAGGCCCAGTCGGGCAGGAGCGGACCGGCGCCACCGCCAAGGAACATCGGGACAGCGAAGGCCGCACCGGCGGCCAGGAGGGCGTAGCGGCCGAGCTCGAACACCAGCCGGTCCACGCCCGACAGCTCGGCCCGCACCCCACCGGCCAGGTCGGCGCCGATCGCCGCCGCGAAGGGCCCCCAGACCGAGAACGCCGTCACGCCCAGGCAGTACACGACGAAGGCCACCGGCATCCAGACGACGAACCACAGGCCGTGCTGCGCCGCGGCGACCGCGCCGACATTCAGACTCTGCGCCGCGATCGGCGGCGCGACCAAGGCGAACATCAACGGCAGTTCGTAGCCCAGCCCCAGCGCGAGGAAGCGGTAGCCGCCGACCAGGGAGGGGGCGGAGTTGGCGCCCCACCCGACCAGCCAGACGAACGCCCAGACCAGCACGTCCATCGCGTTGAACCACACCACGCCGACGTCGAGGTCGAACACGGTCCATCGCCCCAGCGGCACGACGGCCACCATCAGCAGGGCCGCGACCAGCAGGCCGGCACCCCCGATCCGCCAGAGCAACGAGTCCGGCTCGATGGTCGTCCGTCGGCGCTGCCGCATCAGCCGGGCCGCCTCGGCGAACGGCCGGCGGAGCCCGACACCTGCGCCGGCCGCGCCGTTCCCCCGGGCGGAGAGCACGCCGTCCAGCACGGCGGCCAGCATGACCAGGCAGCCGAGGATTGCCGCCGCGAGCAGCGACCAGACCGGTGCCGCGGCCTGGACCGCCGTGGCCAGGGGGACGAGTTCAGGCATGCGACTCCTCCTGGGCCTTCGTACGTCCGGGGTCCAGTTCGTGCAGGTCGAGGCCGGCCACGACCAGCCGGGCCGCGGCCAGGTCCAGCCCGACGACCAGATCCGGCAGGGCGGACACCGGGAACGGCTGCAGGGGAGCCAGCCCGCCGCGGCCGGCCCGATCCAGCATGGCCAGCAGCCGGTCGTACGTGTCCCCGGCCAGCCCGGCCGGCAGGTCGCGGGCGGACAGGTCATCGGGGCCGAGCGGAGCGAGCCGACGCAGGGACCACCGCAGGATCACCGATCGGCGCACCCGGCGGTCCAGTCGCTGCAGGCGCTCGGCGGCGTGCCCGTCCCCGTCCAGCAAGTCGTCGCGTACGCGGCGCGCCTCGGCCGCGGCAGCGTCCCAGCCCGCCAGGGCGAGCAGTGACACCACGTTGTCGAGGGAACGTACGGCTCCGGTCGCGGAGACCTCGTCCGCCTGGTCCGCCTCGTCCGGGCCGGGGGCCAGGACCTCGGCCTCGGCCGCGGCGATGACGTCGCCGTGCAGGGTGCAGTGCAGCACCAGGCCGGCCGGCCAGTACGGCAGGACGGGCCCGAGGGGCACGTGCAGGACGTCCATCTCCAGGCCGTCGCGATCCGGCCCACCCTTGGCCAGCGCGATCCCGCCCGGCGACATGTCCATGTCCATGTCCATATCCATGTCCATGTCGCCGTGGTCCATGCCGCCCATGTCCATGTCGCC
>NZ_FMYF01000002.1:289013-514670 GCF_900092135.1 Raineyella antarctica
CGCCCATGTCCATGTCGCCGTGGTCCATGCCGCCCATGTCCATGTCGCCGTGGTCCATGCCGCCGTGGTCCATGTCGCCGTGGTCCATGTCGCCGTGGTCCATGTCGCCGTGGTCCATGTCGCCGTGGTCCATGTCGCCGTGGTCCATGTCCATGTCGCCCATGTCCCCGTCGTCCAGCAGGTTCGGGCCACTAGGTCGCTGTTGCGCGTCCTCGCGATGGGGGGCGTCCGGCAGCAGTTCCGCGTACGCCCGGTCGAGGCCGGACGTCACCTCGTCGGCCCCCGCGACATCGATCCGTACCCGAGGCCCCGGTAGCTGGTTCCAGACGGCTTCGACTGCTTCGGCCAGCCGAGGCGAGGCCATCCCGCAGACGACGAGGACGTCCGCGTCGGCGGGGGAGGCTGCCAGCACCCAGCCTCGTGCCAGCACAGCGTGTTCCACCCTCGCCCGGAGCCGCCATTGTCCGGGTACCTCCACCAGCAGGACGTGGGTGCAGGATGCCGCGAGGCGGGCCAGGCTCACACCCATCGCAGCGCCCCCTCGCGCCACGCCCAGACGACGGCCACGAACAGGGCGGCGAGGAAGAGGAACATCTCGAGGATCGCACTGGCCCCGCGCGCCGCGACGACCACCGCCCACGGATACATGAACAGCATCTCCACGTCGAAGGCGAGGAAGACCAGCGAGGTGAGGTACCAGCGTACGTGGTACCGCGAGAGCGCATGCTCCTGCGGGGGCCAGCCGGATCGGAACGGAAGCACGCGGAGCGGATCCCTGGCCACGCAGGCCAGCCGGTGCACGAGGTGGAGACCCAGGACGAACCCGACGGCGACCAGCCCCATCACCACGGTTCCCCAGAACATCCCTGCCTCCCGTCACTCGATGAACATGATCCGGAACACCGGCAGGTGGTGCTGCGCGTACGGAAAGCCGCAGCCACAAGCCTGCCTATCGCTACCGATCCATCATGAGCACAGCTCAGGGGGCTCTGTCGAGGGGCGCAGATTATCTCTCGGATATCCCGAACTCGCGGAAACCAGAGGACCCACATGCCTCAGTCCCGGAGCGAAACGTGGCCACGGGGGCAGCGACCGTCACGCTGATCAAGGTGGTCGTCCGCTGGCAGGCAGCGAGGACCGCCGCCAGGGCAGGCAGCCCGGGCGGTCGGCCCTCACCAGTATTCGCGGCGCATCCGACGTGGTGCCGGCCGCTTCCTCGCCTGGGGGTGGGGTCGGTCCCGAACACGACCGAGCACGCGGAACCGCCCAGGATGTCAGTCCTCGTCGGGCTCGCCCTCGGCCTGTGAGGGGCGGAAGGCATGGGGATCAGGCGAGGCGTGCGGATCGACGTCGACGGTGAGGTCGTCCAGTTCCTCGTCAGGATCGCCCTCTGCGGAGGAGGGACGGACGGGGTTCGTGTCGACGTGGTGCTCCGAGGTAGTCATGGTTCTCCTCTCGGCCGCCCGGGCAGGCGGCGCCAGCAATTCAAGGCTAGGCAGGCGTGAGGGACGTCACAACCCCGTGGAGCGCCTCGCTCGTGTCCGACGTTCTCCGCCCATCTCCGCCCATCTCCGCCCATCTCCGCGCTCTCCCCCGGCTCCGCCGGACTCAGCAGGCGACGTTGCGGTCGAGCCGGGACCTGCGGTCCACGTACTGGATGAGGAGGCTGGGCCCACCGGTGAACCGGTGGCCGGTGCAGTAGGTCGCTGCCCTGGCGGCCGAGGTCAGGACGGTCGCGCCCCAGCTCGGCCAGTTGTTCTTCCATCCTCCGGTGATCTCGCCCCACTGGGCGGTGGTGCTGTACACGCCGACCATCGTCGCGCCAGCGGCCTTCAGGGCGTCGTACGAGCCCTGCAGGCTGCGCCGGTTCAGCTGCACGTCCTTGCTCCACGTGTTGCCGTTCTCGACATCGAGCCACCATCGCGTGCTCGCGACGTGCTGGGATCGCGCGTACGCCAGGGCACTCGTTGCCGCCGCGTAGCCGTACTTGTAGGCGGCGCAGGAAGTATCGCCATGGCAGGCGGCCAGGGCCCGGGAGTAGAACCCGGAGGACCTGCTGGTGTTGAGCCCGGTGTTCATGTAGAGGCTGAGATCGGCGAAGTGGCTCGCCTCAGCGGCCAGGCAGGGGTTCTTGCTCTGGACCACGCCGTTCGTCACCCCGACGACGCCGAAACCGCTCGGGAGCGCAGTGGTGCAGTTCGGGTAGCTGACGTCCACCCCGAGGGCGCCCGTGCGGTAGTAGTCCGACGCATTGGCGACGGTGGGGGACGCGGCCAGGACGATCGCGGCGCAGGCGAGGGTGATGGCTCGGCGCATGACGGGAACTCCTCGGGTCGTTGCGGAGGGCTGTCGATCGGCTCATCCACCCGCCCTGGCTCGGTCCTCAGCCTAGGGTCAGATTCGGTGCTCGTGGCGGGAGGCCGGCGGCGACGCGCCGGTGTGAGCTTGGAACATCGGGTCAGCGGTGCCACCCAGGGGTGGGGACGGTGGCGAAGGCGCCGCACACCTGCAGGGCGTTGTGCGGCCCGAGGTCGGCCAGACAGTCGTTGCAGACCGGGGTGTGGACCGCGGCGGGGTGCTTGCAGTCGGCGCACAGCCCGGGTGAGTCCGGGGTGTCGGCGACCCGCTGCTGGTCGCGCGCCGTGGCGTCGATCTCCTCCTGGGACGGTGCGGGTGGGTTGCCCGCGGTGGGATCGTCTCCCCCTGGGCGGTCGCGGTGGAAGAAACGCATGGTGGGGATCCCTTCAGCGGATGATGTGAAGGACGGTCTCGGCAGTGGTCCAGTTGGTCGCGATGGCCTTCTGTGCGGCGGACAACGTGACCTGCTTGCTGCAGACGGCCTTGTGGATCGCATTCTCCACGGTGTCCTTGGGGTTCGTCGTTCCCTTGGCCCCGGCGTGGTTCGCTTCCGGCCACAGGTTCGACGTGCTGCTCGCCCCGCCGAGTTCCAGGGACACGAGGTGGTCGTACTCGATGGTCGGGGAGGGCCGGGTGCCGTAGGCCGCCAAGGAGGCTGTCTTCGCCTTCCCGGTGACGTACGCGGACGGGCGGACGGTGGCCGTGTAGCCCGACTTGCAGATGGTCTGGTTGATGTCGGCCTGGGTGACGGCCGGGTCGATGGCGCCGGGCGTGCAGGCGCGATCGGGCAGGACCAGGCCCTGGGCGGCGTCGAGGGTCCGCTCGTGGCACCGGTCCAGTTGCAGCTTCATGTCGTCGACCATGATCGCCGACGTGTGGACGCTACGGAGCCTGGTGCCGCCGGCGGTGCTCGACTGGCGCTGGGCAGCGGGCGCCGACGAGGCGGTGGTGGGACCGGTCGAGGGTGATGGCTCGGGGGCGGCGCCGTTCGGGGAGGCCGTGCAGCCGGCGAGTGCCATGACGGCGAGGGCGACGGCCGCAGCCGTCTTCGGATCGAACGTGGTTCCTCCAGGCAAGCGTGCGTTCAGGACGGGCCGCGCCGCCACGAGCACCCTGTCCGGACGCAGCCTGGATGGCACACGACGTGCCTCGTACGCTGCACGGCAGGCCCTGAAGACGACGCCCGTGAAACGTACGTCCGATCCGGCACGTCAGCTCGCTGACGTCGCCGTTGTGGGACGCTTCGGCGCCCCCGGCCTGCCGGATCGGCTGACAGCGGACCACCTTCGCTCCTACCTTTTCTCTCAGGACCGATCAGTGATCCGTACCACACTTCGGGGGCTTCCATGCGCCAGCACACACCACGTCTATGGGCCGCGACACTCTCCGTGGCCCTCGCCCTTGCCGGAGCGATCCTGGGCTCACCGGTGCGTCCGGCCGCCGCCCCGCCGCCCGACCGGGGCGCGAGCTCCGAGCACCAGCGGATCATCGACTTCTGGACGCCGGACAAGGTCGCCAAGGCTGTCCCCCGTGACTTCGTCGGTGACCCGGGCACCGGCCGCTTCAAGCTCAACCCCGCCAGGGCCAAGCCCGGGCCCGGGAGCGGCACGGGCGTCCTGGGGGCCACCTGGACCGGCGGACTGGTCCAGAACACCACCGGGAAGGTGCTGTTCGCGATGGCCGGCACGTACTACGTCTGCTCGGCCTCGGTGGTGCCGGACACATCCACCAGCGTGTCCGTGATCCTGACCGCGGGGCACTGTGCCTGGGACAATGCCGGCCAGAAATACGCCACCGACTGGATGTTCGTGCCGGACTACGCGGACGCTCCCGCACCGCTGATCACCGGCGGCAGCTTCTGTGCCCAGACGGTGTACGGCTGCTGGACCGCCTCGGCACTCACCGTGGATGCCGACTTCGCCAACCAGACCTCGTTCAACACCACCGCCACCCTGAACGACTTCGCCTTCGCCACTGTCGGTGCCGGTGGCTTGAGCGGCAGCAGCCAGTTGGACAGCACCGTCGGGACGCAGCCGATCCAGTTCTCCCAGGTGCCCAACGGGAAGACGACCGACCTCTTCGGCTACCCGGCGGCCAGCCCCTACAACGGCAGCCGGCTGATCTACAGCGAGGGGTCGCTGGGGCTGGATCGCTACAACTCCAACAAGACCTATCGGGTGGCCAGCAACATGACCGGCGGTTGCTCGGGCGGCCCTTGGTTCTCGCCCTTCACCACGGCGAGCGGCTCGGGGACGATCATGTCGCTGAACTCGTACACCTACTCCGGGCAGTCCTACCTGCACGGCCCGATCCTGAACTCGAAGACCCAGTCGCTGTACGACGCGGCACCGACTGCCAAGGGGAACCAGACCCTTCGGTGACCTCGACGCCCGAACGGTCATCGTTGCTGTCAACAGCTGGATGCAGCCCCTGCGGCAACCCTGATTAGTGCGGCATGTCCACGAAGCGTGAGTAGTGGCCCTGGAAGGCCACCGTCACGGTCTTCGTCGGACCGTTGCGGTGCTTGGCCACGATCACGTCGGCCTCACCGACCCGGTCGGACTCGTCCTTGTTGTAGTAGTCGTCACGGTGGATCAGGATGATCACGTCGGCGTCCTGTTCCAGCGAGCCGGACTCACGCAGGTCGGAGACCGAGGGCTTCTTGTCGTCGCGCTTCTCGGAGTTTCGGTTCAGCTGGGAGATCGCGATCACCGGGACGTCGAGCTCCTTGGCCAGCAGCTTCATCTGCCGGGAGAACTCGGAGACCTCCAGCTGGCGGGACTCGACCTTCTTGCCCGAGCTCATCAGCTGCAGGTAGTCCAGCACGATCAGCTTGAGGTCGTGCTGCTGCTTGAGCCGGCGGGCCTTGGCCCGGATCTCCATCATGGTCAGGTTGGGGGAGTCGTCCACGTACAGCGGGGCCGAACCGATCAGGCTGGCCTTGCCGGAGACCCGGTCCCACTCCTCGCTCGACATCGTGCCCTGGCGCATGTGCGACAACGGGACCGATGCCTCGGCCGAGAGCATGCGCATGGTGATCTCGGTCTGGCTCATCTCGAGGGAGAAGATGCACGAGGCCAGGCCGTGCTTGATCGAGGCGGAGCGGCAGATGTCCAGGCCCAGGGTGCTTTTACCCATGCCCGGCCGCGCCGCGATGATGATCATCTGGCCGCCGTGCAGGCCAGCGGTCAGCTCGTCGAGCTCGATGAAGCCGGTCGGTACGCCGCTCATTACGCCGCCCTGGGCCTCGATCAGCTCCATCTGGTCCATGGTCGGCTCGATCAGCTGCTCCAGCGGCTTGTAGTCCTCGGTGGAGCGGCGATCGGCGATCTGGTACATCGTGGACTGGGCCTCGTCGACGATGTCGTCGACATCCCCCTCGGCGTTGTAGCCCAGCTGCGCGATCTTGATCGAGGCCTGGACCAGCCGGCGCAGGATCGCCTTGTCGCGGACGATCTCGGCGTAGTAGCCGGCGTTCGCGGCGACGGCCACCGAGGCGACCAGGTCGTACAGGTAGCCGTGGCCGCCCACCCGGCCGATCTCGCCCCGCTTGGTCAGCTGCTCGGAGACGGTGATGGCGTCGGCGGGCTCCCCGACGGAGTACAGGTGCAGGATGGCGTCGAAGATCATCTCGTGCGCAGGCTTGTAGAAGTCGTCCCCGCGGACGATCTCCAGGACCTCGGCGATGGCGTCCTTCGAGATCAGCATCGCGCCGAGGACGCTCTGCTCGGCGATGATGTCCTGCGGCGGCTGTCGGTCGGCTCCCGGGACGGGTTCGCGGCTGTCGGTGTTCCACGCGGATTCCAGGTCGACGACCGCCATGGCCAACCTTCCTTTCTGACGCTTCCCGATGTGCCACCAACGCTAGGGAGCACCACTGACAAGTCCTTCGTGGCACGTCCGACGCGCAGTGGGGGCACGGCATTTCGAGGTCGGGACGGCCTCTACCGTAGCCCTCCTCCGGACGCCCGGCCACCACAGTTATCCACAGGAGCTGTGGACAACTGTGGACTCTTTGTGGAGACACCCTTGCCGCAGGGGGACAACTTGTGGACGACACGGCGAGCAAGCGTGTCCAAACCGGGGTTTTCGCCCTCTGGCAAGGGCAAACGCAGGGGTGCACTGGTGGATGGAAAGTCGGGCCGATGAATCATGGGACCACGTGCCCAACTGGTCTTGCTTGTTGACAGCCGCCATCCCGTGTGGCATATCCACACCTTCTGTGCATAACTTCGGGGTGGTTGCTGCGGTGTCCAGGAGCGGCCGTTCCCGCCTGTGGGGGAGCGGATCCATGCCTGCCCGGGACCGCATGGAGACCGAGCAGGAGGCCTGTCGTACGCCTGCGTCCGCGACCGCCTGCCGGCAGTGTCGAGCCGCTGCACGGCCGGTGTTCCACGTGCATCCTGCTCTCCTTGGCGACCTCGGGTAACGTTGCCCCAAGCCCTCGCCGGCAAGCCGGCAGTCATGCCCCGCGGGGTATCATGCAGGGTGAACGAGGGGAGTCATCATGGGATCCGAGACGAAGTCGCAGGCCTCCTGCTGTGGGGGGACCGGCACCGTCACGATCGACGTGCAGGACCCGGAGCAGGACGTACCGGACCTGGATACCGCGACCACGGACGAGGCGGGGGCCGAGTCGTGCTGCGCCGGTGACAACACGTACGGCTATGCCGACCACAAGCAGGACTACACCCGCCGGCTGCGCCGCATCGAGGGCCAGGTCCGTGGACTGCAGCGGATGGTCGAGGAGGACCAGTACTGCATCGACATCCTGACCCAGATCTCCGCCGTGACCAAGGCCCTGGAGTCCACCGCCCTGCGCCTGCTGGACGAGCACCTCTCGCACTGCGTCACGCACGCGATCGAGGCCGGCGGCCAGGAGGCCGACGACAAGCTGGCCGAGGCGTCCGCGGCGATCGCGCGCCTGGTCCGTTCCTGACCGGCCGTCCCCGTCACGTACCGTAGGACCAGCACACCACCTGGGCCGACGTCCGTCGCGCCCGCAGCACCCACGGGAGGACCACTGTGGCCACCAACGAGTACACCGTCACCGGCATGACCTGCGGACACTGCGTCAGTGCAGTCACCGAAGAGGTCAGTGCGGTCGACGGCGTCAGTGACGTCAAGGTGGACCTGGAGTCCGGCCGGATGGCCGTCACCTCCGCGACCGAGGTCCCCCTGGAGACCATCGCCGCCGCCGTTGACGAGGCAGGCGGCTACACCGTCGTCCCCGCCTGAGCGGAGCACCGACCACCGGCCAGCGCTGCCCGGTCCGACCCGGCGAGCGCGTACCCCACGCCTTCGCCGACCCCACCCGATCGGCGGGATCGACCCGTCTCCGCGGCACCCGATTGGCGCGGACCGCCCTCCCCGGGCGACGATCGGCTTGTTCACCACGGGAAGAGGACTGGGATGAAGATCGCAGTATGCGGGCTGGGCTACGTAGGGCTGGCGAACGCCGTGCTGTTCGCCCAGCACCACAGCGTCGTCGCCATCGACATCGACGCGACGCGGGTGGCCGACGTCAACGAGCGCCGCTCGCCGATCGTCGATCCCGAGCTCGAGGACTACCTGGCCCACCACGACCTGGACCTGGTCGCCACGACCGATCCGGTCGAGGCGTACGCCGACGCCGACTTCGTGGTGATCGCGGCGCCCACCAACTACGACGAGGTCACCAACTTCTTCGACACCTCCATCGTGGAGTCGGTGGTCGACCAGGTCCTCGGCATCGCTCCCGACGCCGTGGTCGTGATCAAGTCGACCATCCCGGTCGGCTTCACCGAGCAGATCCGCGCCCAGCACCCGGGTCGTACGATCCTGTTCTCCCCCGAGTTCCTGCGCGAGGGCAAGGCCCTGTACGACAACCTGCACCCCTCGCGGATCATCGTGGCCGACCCGTCGCCGGCCGGCGAGCGGTTCGCTGCCCTGCTGTGCGAGGGCTCGCTCGACGCGGACACCCCGGTGCTGCTGGTCGGGGCGACCGAGGCGGAGGCGATCAAGCTGTTCGCCAACACCTACCTGGCGATGCGGGTGGCCTACTTCAACGAGTTGGACTCCTTCGCGATCCAGCACGGGCTCTCCACCCGCCAGATCATCGACGGCGTCGGCCTTGACCCGCGGATCGGCACCCACTACAACAACCCGTCCTTCGGCTACGGCGGCTACTGCCTGCCCAAGGACACCAAGCAGTTGCTGGCGAACTACGAGCAGGTGCCGCAGACCCTGATCCGGGCGATCGTGGACTCCAACTCCACCCGCAAGGACTTCGTGGCCGAGGACATCCTGTCCCGCTGCCCGAAGGTTGTCGGGATCTACCGGCTGGCGATGAAGGCGGGCTCGGACAACTTCCGGCAGTCCTCCATCCAGGGCATCATGAAGCGGATCAAGGCCAAGGGCATCCCGGTGATCCTGTACGAGCCGCTCTACGAGGGCGACGAGTTCTACCACAGCGAGGTCGTCCGCGACCTGGAGGAGTTCAAGCGCCGGGCCGACGTGATCGTCTCCAACCGCCGATCCGCCAAGCTCGCCGATGTGGCCGACAAGGTCTACACCCGCGACCTGTTCGGCAGCGACTAGCAGTCGAGCCGCCCCACCCCACGGCGGCGTCGCGGGCTCAGTTCGGTGAGGCCGCGGTGTTGCGGCGGAACGGCAGTGAATGGGTGGCCCGGATCAGCCGGGCCTCCTGGCGCAGGCAGGTGCGGACGACCAGCAGCCGGTCCGCCGTCGTCGGTGCGGCCAGCAGGGCCTGCTGGTCCGCGATGCTCAGCGGCACCAGGGCGCCGACGGTGTAGGCCAGCTCGTCGGGATCGGTCGGCAGTGGCGGCATCTCGCCGTTGATCGCCTCGGCATACGCCGCCAGTGCCTGCTGGACGTCGGCTGCCCGCCGGACGGCGAGCTGCTGGTCGCCGCGGATCTCCGGAAGGCGGGTCACCAGGCCGGTGGGGTAGGGGGTGGTCGCGGCGGCGTCGACCCCGTCCAGCCGGAACCGCCAGCTGCCCAGCGCCCGGATCGCGAACCGGCCACCGACCGGGCGAACCGACGCCAGCCGCGCCGCGCAGCCGATGGTGTGCACGCTGGTGACCCGGTCGCGCCCGACCTCGGAGCCCTCGCGGATCGCCGTCACCCCGAACTCGCGCTCCTCGGGCTCCAGCGCGGCCAGATCCTCCAGCAGCTCGATGTAGCGCGGCTCGAACACCTGAAGTTGCAGCGGCATCCCCGGGAACAGCACCATGCCGAGGGGGAACAGCGGCAACCTCCTCATGCGCCGCCGCCGGAGGGATCGGGACCCTCGGCCAGGACCGCCTCGACGCGGTCCACCTTGCCGATCAGCTCCCCGGTGTGGCCGGGGCGGATGTCGGCCTTCAGGACCAGCGAGACGCGCGGACCGTACGCCCCGACCGCCTCGGTGGCACGCCGGACGACGTCCATCACCTCGTCCCACTCGCCCTCGAGGGTGGTGAACATGGCGTCGGTACGGTTCGGCAAGCCGGACTCGCGTACGATCCGGACGGCCGCGGCGACGGCCTCGTGCATGGAGGCTTCGGGGTTGTCCCCACCGGACGGGGCCACGGAAAAGGCTACGAGCATGTCCCCACCGTAGTCATTCGCCGTGGCGTGGGAAGGGCCTCCAGTAGATCGGTCCGCACCGATCCGGCGGGTCACCCGAGCAGTTCCCCGGTGCCGAACATCCGGGCCGTCTCGCGCGCGCTCGGGGTGCCGGCGTCGGGATCGGCGCCGGCCTCGAGCAGCACCTGGACGACCTCTGCCTCGCCCTTGAAGACCGCCCCCGCCAAGGGCGTCTGGCCACGGTCATTGGCGCGCCCCGGGTCCGCGCCGCGCTCGACCAGCGCCCGGACGGTCTCCGCATGGCCGCGGTAGGCGGCCAGCATCAGCATCGTGTCGCCGTTCTCGTTGGCCATGTCGACCGGTGCACCGGCATCGACGTACGCCGCGACCCGGGCGGTGTCACCGGCCCGGGCCCGGTCGAACAGCCACTGCGCCAGCGCCGCGGGATCGGAACCATCGGGCACGCCGTCGGGCAGGGGATCGCTCATGCTCCGAGCCTATGCGGCGCGCCATCCAGACGGGCGCAGCCGGACGGGCGCAGCCGGACGGGCACAGCCGGACGGGCACAGCCGCGGATGCTGTCCGAGGCTGCGGACCTTGGAACGTCCGCAAGCGGCAACAGCATCCGCGGCTGTGGGGAGGAGACGAAGGGAGGAGGCGAAGGGAGGAGGCGAAGGGAGGAGGCGAAGGGAGGAGACGAAGGGAGGAGGCGAAGGGAGGAGGCGAAGGCGCCCCCGATCAGCCCCCGGTCAGCGCTTGATCAGCGGCGAGCTGAGGCCGTTCTGCTTGTCGCCCTCGTTGAAGAAGTCCTCGCCGAAGATGTCGCGGGGGAAGAGTCGCCTGCTCATGAACGACTTCAGGCAGCCCTCGACCATCGCCGGGGAGCCGCACATGTAGCCCTGGTAGCCGGTGAGCTTGTCGAAGTCCTGCTCCATCACGGTGCTCACGTAGCCGCCGCGGTAGCCCTCCTCGGGCTCCTCGGCCGAGACGCACGGGTGGAAGGCGAACTGGTCGGGGTACTCCTGCTCCAGCTGGCGGAAGAAGTCGACGTCGTACAGGTCGTTCTTGGTGCGGCCACCGGCGTACAGGGTGATGTGGCCGTCGTACTCCTCGTTGATCAGCGCGTGCTTGACCATGGAGGCGAGCGGGGCCAGGCCGGTGCCGCCGCCGAGCATGATGATCGGGCGCTCCTCCTCCCAGGTCCGCAGCACGAAGCGGCCGTACGGGCCGGAGAGCTGGAGGGAGTCGCCGACGGCGGCGTCCTTGAACAGCCAGCCGTCGGTGGCGACGCCGCCGGGGACGTTGCGGACCTGGAACTCGACGACGCGGTTCTCGGTCGGCGGGTTGGCCATCGACCAGGTCCGGTCGATGCCGTCGGTGCCGGGGACCTGGACCTTCATGTACTGGCCGGCGTTGAAGCCGATCTCGCGGTCGAGTTCGATCCGCAGCCGCTTGATGTCGTTGGCGATGTCGGTCAGCTCGACGATCGTGCCGGTGAAGTCCTGGACCGGGAAGACCTCGAGCTCCTCGTCGACATCGACGTCGGCCTCAATGGTCACGTCGGTCTGCGGGCGGGCGCAGCAGGTGAGCGTCTTGCCCTCCTCGCGCTCGAAGTCCATCAGCGCGAAGCTGGACGCCTCGCCGTGGTCGACGTCGCCGTCGAGGACCTCCACCTTGCAGGTGGCGCAGGTGCCGTGGGTGCAGGAGTGGGGCAGCCAGACGCCGGCGCGCAGGCAGGCCTCCAGGATGGTCTGGCCCTCGGCGACCTCGACCTCGCGGCCGAGCGGTTCGACGGTGACGGTGTAGGTCTCGCTCATGTCAGGCTTTCCTGCTTCTCTCGGCGCGGCAGCGGTGGCGCGCGGCATGCGGTTTTGTTGCTCGATCAGTCGATGTCGGGGGGACGCCGTGACGGGCCGGGGGACCACCCCGGCCCGTCACGTCCTGCAGGTCAGGCCTTGAAGAAGCCCAACGTGTGCTTGTGATGCACGCCCAGCTCATCGAGGGTCTTGGAATCCTCGGGGGTGAACGGGGCATCGTCCAGGTGCCAGGCGTAGGTCTCGTCGCCCGTGGTGCGCGGGCTGGCCGAGACGTACGGGAGGAACTGCGTCTGGTAGAAGTCCTGCCAGGTCATGGCCTTCGGGACGCGCACTGCACAGGGGCAGGCGAAGAAGTTGTCGTCCTTCTGCCAGATGTTGACCAGCATGTCGTCACCGTACAGCTCCTGGGCGGAACGCGACGGATGGACGGTGTAGTCGTAGAGGGCGAGAGTGGGCATGGGTCAGGCCTCCTCGATCTTCTTGACGGCGGCGTGGACACCCTCGGCTTCCAGGGTCTCCTCGATCTCGCTGCTGGTGCCGAGCTTGTCCTCGATCTGGTGGTGCCAGCGCACCCAGTTCTTCTGGTCGACGCTGCCGACGTACTCGCCGTTGTCGCCTTCCTGGACGCCGTACCACTTCAGCACGTCCGGAATGGTCGGGCCCCCACAGTTGCCCTGGTAGATCTGGTGCACCGGGAGCCAGGCCTGGCGGTACTTCTCGGGCTCACGCTCGAAGATCCACTTGCACCCATCGGAGCAGAGGTTGAAGTGCTCACCTTCGTACTCGGAGGTGAACTGCGCCTTGAGGTGCGGATTGCCGTGCTGCGGGAACGTCATCGGGATCTGGCAGACCTGGCACAGCTGCGGCAGGCCAGGATAGGTGAAGCGCTTGCCCTCCTCGTCGAGTTTGCGCATCTCCTCCCACTTGTCGCGGTACAGCTCGTCGAAGGTGTCCGGGTAGGCCTGCGACAGCCACTCCATGTGCTCCTCGTCGGGCACTGTGGTGGTGAAGTTCGCGGCGTGGCTGAACTGGTAGAAGGTGTCATGCAGCCAATGGGACAGGTGGTCCTTCTCCCAGATGGCCTGCTCGACATGCTTCGGCGGCCTGATGCCGTACAGGGCCAGGTCGGGGAACAGGCCCCCCATCATCTGCTGCTCGAAGTACAGCTCGAAGGCCTCCTTCCAGCTCATCACCGGTCGCGGCAGCTGGTAGTCGAGCATCTGGGCGACGATGCCGGTGACCCGGTAGCCGCGCCAGAACCACTTGTCGACCCACTCCTGGACGATCGGCACGTTGGCCTCGTCCTGCTCCAGGATGAACTTGATCACCTCCAGGCCCAGGGTCATGTGACGGGACTCGTCGGACTGGGCGGAGAAGCCGAAGGTCATCGTCGGCAGGTCACCGTTGAAGCTCGCGGCCGACATGAACGGCACGAACAGCAGGTTGGTCAGCAGGTACTCGAAGGAGAACCCGATGGCGATCATGAACTCGAACGGGCCCGCGCTGAGGGCGTCGTCGAAGTACGACTTGGTCACCGAGAGGTACCAGACCCGGTCGTGCTGCTGGATGAAGTTGTGCATGCCGGAGTAGTACTTGTTGTAGTTCGACAGCGTGTGGATCTCGGTCTGCGCGTGGCGCATCTCGTCGATCGACTGGCACAGCGCGGCGAAGCGCGGGCCCGGGCCGTTGAACTGGCGGGCCATGTAGGCGAAGTGCCGGTTCGCTGCGTACTCCAAGGGGGTCACGCCGCTCAGGAAGACCTTCATCGCGTTCAGGTACTTCGCCTCGGACAGGGTCAGATGGCCCTGCCCCTGGGCGAAGCCGTCCAGCACGGAGTAGAGGCGCTTGTCCTTCTCGGCCTGGTAGCGGTAGTACGCGTCGACGGTCAGCCGGAACGGGTCGTCCCACTTGGACCAGTCGTGGATCTTGATGCCCTCGTACTGGGTGTGCGGGTACATCTCCTGCTCGGAGACGTAGCTCGGCTCCCAGTCGAGGTCACGGGTGAGCGCGCTGTAGCGCGCCTTCATGGAGAGCTTCTTCGGCTTGCCGGCCGACTTCTTGCCGGCCTGGTTCGGAGCGGTGGTGGTCATGTCAGTCCTCGTCTTCCTCGTCGTCGACCCTGGGACCCCACGAGATGACGATGCGGTCCTCGTCCCACTCGGAGACGTTGCCGGACAGGGTGATGATGGCCATCTGGAACTCGTGGGTCTCCCACGTACGGCCGAGCTGGGCCTCAACGGACTCCCGGCTGATCAGCAGCCGGCCCGGGGCCTGGAGCTTGATCACGCCGGGGAAGTGGTTGATGACCAGGTCCGGGTTGTCCGCCTCGATCGCGTTGATGAGCCCGCGGTTCTCCTCGGTCTCCTGCAGGTCGACGCTGACCAGAGGCCTCTCGGTGATCTGTTCTGCCATGTCAGGCTCCCATCGGGTCGGTGATGTCCATGCCGAGGCCGCGGAAACGATCGGCCACGGCGACGGCGTGCTCCTCGACGGCGGCGATCGATGCGGTGCCGGCGAGCTCGTCGGCGCGAGAAGCGATCAGCTTGACGGCGGCGAGGGCCTGCGGCAGCCAGGTGTTCACCGCGGCCTCGATCGAGGCCGTGTTGGCCGCGCCGTACTGCTCGTCGGCGATCCACTCCTTGTACAGCGGGTCCAGCCACTTGCGGTGCTCGGTCCACCAGGTGCCGATGTGCTGCGCCAGCAGCGAGTAGGCGCCGGCCCCGCCGAGGATGGCCTCCTCGTCCAGGTAGCGGTAGACCAGCGCATCGACGAGCTCGTCGACCAGGTCCAGACCGATGACGCCGACCGCCCAGTCCTGCTCGACCAGCAGCCGCTCCTCGACCGAGCGCAGACCCTGCATGCTCGGGGCCCCGATCCACAGCGCCTTGGCCGCCTTCAGGATGTCGGCGGTCTGCTGGCCGAGGGCGATGCCGACCCGGGAGATCAGCTGGGCGTTGCCGATCCGGTCGAAGCTCTCGTAGCCGCAGCACTGCGCGATGGTCGCGCCGTAGCTGAAGCGGCAGGCGTTGGAGTAGAGCATCTGCGCGCCGGACTCGTAGTGGCGCAGCGGGATGATCACCTCGGCGATCAGCTGCTGCCAGTCAGCCGGCGTACGCTCCAGCAGGCCGTGGTTGGTGACGTAGTCCAGGGTCTTGCCGAAGGCATCGTGCATGGCGGCCCGGTTGGTGACGTACGGCGTGTAGTAGTACTGCCGCGGGTCGGTGTAGGAGTACGGGTCGGTCAGCTTGAGGGCGCTGTAGTTCGGGTCGTAGAGCTCACGTTCGGAGTCCCAGGTGGGGCGGTAGTGGAAGTTCTCCACCGGTTGCAGGCCGATGGTGCCTTCCTGGTAGCGGGTGGCGGGCTTGTTGCCATAGCGCTCGATCAGTGGCGTGAAAGTCTGGCGAAGAGGCTCGATGACCTGGGTCTTCAACTCGTACTGCACGTAACTGACCTCCTTCCGAGGTTTGCCGGTCCACGTTGACCGGACATCTGTGGGGTGGCGCTCGCAGGGCGTACGCGCCGGGGTGAGGGAGGTTCCCTCGGGGTTCAGCTGAGGTGGATGGCCTGCTCGTTGTGCAGGCCCGCGGCGATCACCAGGCGGACCAGCAGGTCCGGCAGTGCCTCCGGGCCGGTGAGCTCCTGGGGCTCGCCCTGCGGCAGGTCGTCGGAGATCACCTGCCCGACGGTCCTGCCACCGGCGAAGCGGGTGGAGACCCGCGCCAGGTGGTTGCGGCAGCTGATGGTGAAGGCGAGCTCGTCCCCGCCGACCTCGTCGACGAGCGACAGGTGTGAGGTCGGGTCCGTGATCACGGCGTTCGCCTCGCTGACGAGCTGCTCGGCCAGGGATCGCAGCGCGATCTGCCGGTCCGTGCCCTCGTTGCGGGCCACTGCAACTGCCGGTCGCATGGTGGGCTGGGGGGCCGCTTCCGGCTCCTCGGCCCCGAGTACCTCGGCCAGCCGATGCATGAAGAACGTCATGGAGACTCCTCCTCGAGTCGAGTTCGTACTAGAAATGTAAGGTGCATCACAGCACGGGCACATCCGTAGAACTACCCCATTCCGGTTCCCCGTGACCGGGTGGCCGGTCCACCGGGTACGCGTGTCCTGCCCGTTCCCACGGGGTCGAGAGGCCCCCGGCGCCGCCGTCGGTCGCGTACGCTCGGGGGTATCCGCAGTGTTGAGGAGCAGACGTTGACCGATCCCACGCCCCAGATGCTGGCGACCCCGCTGACGTCGTTCGTCGGGCGCAGGGAGCTGCTCCACCACGCCGAGCAGGTGGTCCGGGAGCAGCGGCTGGTCACCTTGGTCGGTCCGGGCGGAATCGGCAAGACCCGGCTGTCGATGGTGCTGGCCGACGCGCTCCGTACGGAGTTCCTCGATGGCGTGATCATGGTCGCCCTGGACGCGGTGCAGGATCCTGCCGGTGTCGCCTGGCGGGTGGCCTCGGCCGTCCACAGTGTCGACCAGTCGATCCAGGACCCGCTCGCCCAGGTCATCCGCCAGCTGCGCGAGCGACGGGTGCTGCTGCTGGTCGACAACTGCGAGCACGTGCTGGAGGCTGCCGCGGACCTGGTGATGGCCGTCCTGCGGGACTGCCCCCAGGTGCACGTGCTGGCCACCTCGATCGAACCGCTCGGTATCTCGGGGGAGCGGGTGGTCTCGGTGCCCCCGTTGCAGCTGCCGGTCTCCTGTGCCGACCTGGAGGCCGTCCGCCACTCCGAGGCCGTGCACCTGCTGGTGGAGCGCGCCGCCCAGGCCGGGGTCGACCTGGACGTGACCCCGGCCAACTGCCGCCAGGTGATCGAGCTGTGCGAGCACCTGGACGGGATGCCGCTGGCGATCGAGCTGGCCGCCGCGCGGCTGCGCTCGCTCACCGTCGGTGACCTGCTGGAGCGGCTCGGGCACCGGTTCGCCGTGCTCAAGGGCTCCAGCCGCGACCTGCTGCCGCGCCACCGCACCCTGGAGGCGCTGGTCGACTGGACGTACGAGCTGTGCAGTCCCGCCGAGCAGCTGCTGTGGTCCCGGCTCGCGGTCTTCCGCGGTGGCTCCGACCTCGAGGCGGCCGAGGCGGTGTGCGGCTTCGGCAGCATCGACCCGGTCGAGGTGCTCGACCTGCTCGACGGCCTGGTCGCCAAGTCGGTGGTGGTCGCCGTCGTGGTGGAGGGCCAGGCCTACTACCGCCAGTTGGTCACCATGCGGGACTACGGCGAGCGGGTCGCCGAGCGCCACGGCGAGTGGGAGGAACTGCGCCGCCGGCACGCGCTGCTGCACCGCGACCGCGGCCGCCGGATGCACACCGAGTGGGTAGGCCCGCACCAGGCGGCCTGGCTGCGCCGGGCCCGCCGCGACTACGCCGACATCGTCGCCTCGATGGACTGGGGCACCAGCACCCCCGACGGGCACGACGTGGCGGCCGAGACGGCCGCGAACCTGCGCTACTTCTGGGCCTCCGGCTACAACATGAGCGCCGGGCGGTACCGGCTGGAGCGGGTGCTGGCACTGCCCGACGTCGCCCCGTCGCTGCGCTGCGAGTGCCTGCTGGTGATCTCCTGGGTGAGCCTGCTACAGGGCGACCACACCGACGCCCCCCGCTACCTCGCCGAGGCCCAGGCCCTCGCCACCGAGCTGGGGGACCGGCGCAGGCTCGCCGAGGTCCAGACCTGGACCGGGCTGGTCCATTTCTTCACCGGCGACGCGGCCGGGGCGGTGCCCTACTACCAGCGCGGCATCGCCGAGCTGCGCGAGGTCGGCGACGTCGCGGCCAGGCAGGCGGCGATGTTCCAGCTGGCGCTGTGCCAGATCTACTCCGGCGACCCGGCCGCCGGCGGGGCGACCTGCGAGGAGATCCTCGAGGAGAGCCGCCGCGACCAGGAGGCGTGGGTCAAGGCGTACGCCCTGTGGGTGGCGGGCATCGTCCGGTGGCGCCAGGGTGACCTGGCCGGGGTACGCGAGTACGCCACCGCGGCCCTGCGGTTGCAGCAGGTCTTCCAGGACGCCATCTGCACCGCCCACCTGATGCTGCTCGTCGGCCAGGTCGTGATGGCCGCCGGCGAGGTGCGCCGGGCGGCCCGGCTGCAGGGCGCGGCGGATGCTCTCTGGGTCCTGCACGGCACTGGCATCGACGCCTTCGGCCCGGGCCTGGCGGGCGATGCCAGGGAGAGCCGCGAGCGGTTGTTCCGGGTGCTGGGGCGGACCGAGGCCGGCACGCTGATGGCCGAGAGCGCCGGGGTCGACGTGCCCCGCGCGATCGCGCTGGCGCTGGCCGAACTCGATCGGCTGGAGGTCTCCCAGCACGGCGGTGAGGTCGGGCTGACCAGGCGCGAGGCGCAGGTCGCCGAGCTCCTCGCCGAGGGCCTGAGCAACAAGCAGATCGCCGGGCGGCTGACCATCTCGACCCGGACCGTCGACGGCCACGTCGAGCGGATCCTGGCCAAGTTCGGCGTCACCTCCCGATCCCAGGTGGCGGTGCGGTTGCGCGAGACGGAGGCACGGGCATGACAGGACTGCGACGCCGGCCGATCGCCGGCGAGGAGCTCGACGCGGCGGGGCTGCTGGAGTGGCTCGGCGACGACCCGGGCGTACGGGCCAACATGGTCACCTCCCCCGACGGCCACGCGACGATCCGCGGCCGGGTCGGGGACCTGACCGGTGAGGCGGACCAGGCCCTGTTGCTGGCCCTGCGCGGGTGGTGCGACGTGCTGCTGGTCGGGGCCGGGACGATCCGGGCGGAGGGGTACGGGGTGGTCGACCTGCCGCCCCGGCTGGGCGAGATCCGGCAGGCCCGAGGACAGGCTCCCCGTCCGGTGCTGGCGATCGTCTCCGGCAGTCTGGACCTGGACCCGGCGCTGCCCGCCTTCGCGGAGGCCGGGCCGGACAGCCGTCCGTGGGTGGTGACCGTCGCCGGCGCCGATCCGGCCCGCCGGGCCCGGCTCGAGCCGTACGCGCAGCTGCTGGAGGTCGCCGCCGGCCCGGACGGCCGACCGTTGCTACCGGTCGCCGTCGAGGGATTGCGGACGGCCGGCCTGCCGCGGGTGCTGAGCGAGGGCGGCCCGACGGTGCTGGCCGAGCTGGTCGGCGCGGGCGTGGTCGACGAGCTGTTCCTGACCGTCTCGCCGACCCTGGTCGGCGGTGAGGGCCCACGGATCCTGCACGGCCACGCGTACCCGGAGCCGGTGGACCTGCGGCTGCTGGACGTGCTCGGTGCCCGCGACGAGGTCTTCCTGCGCTACGCGGTCGGGGCCGGCTCCCGTTCCGGGGGCGCCGACCGGGCGTAGCGCTGGGCCAGTGCCGAGCAGGCCATCAGCTGGGCCTGGTGGAAGATCATCAGGGGCAGCGCGATCAGGCCGATCGGCTGGCCGGCGAAGAGCACCGCGGCCATCGGCAGTCCGGTCGCCAGCGACTTCTTCGAGCCGCAGAACTGGATCGCGATCCGGTCCGCGCGCCCGAAGCCGAGCCGTCGCGCGACCCACCAGGTCAGCGCGAGGACCAGGGCCAGGATGACCAGGCAGACCCCGACCAGGGCCAGTACCTGCGGCGCGGAGACCTCCCGCCACATCTGCTCGCGCCGGCCGGCGGAGAAGGCCGAGTAGACGACCAGCACGATGATGCCCTGGTCGACGTACTTCAGCGGCTTCCTGTGGCGGGTGACGAAGCCCGCCGTCCACCGCCGGGAGAGCTGGCCCAGGACGTACGGCACCAGGATCTGCAGCACGATGTCGAGCACCGCGCGGGGGTGCACGCTGGCCTGCCCGGAGGTGTTCATCACCGCGATGACCAGCAGCGGGGTCAGGAACACCCCGATCAGGTTGGACATCGACGCGGACACCACGGCGCCGGCGACGTTGCCCCGGGCGATCGAGGTGAAGGTGACCGAGGACTGCACGGTCGACGGCAGCAGGGTCGTGTAGAGCAACCCGAGGTAGAGCGCCGGGGTCAGGATCCCGAGCGGCACCAGGAAGCCGAGCGCCAGCCCGAGCAGCGGGAACATCAGGTACGTGGAGGCGAGGATCACGCCGTGCAGCCGCCAGTGGCGCAGGCCGTCGAGGGTCTCGCGCGGGTGCATCCGCGCCCCGTACAGGAAGAACAGCAAGGCGATGCCGGCGGTCACGCCGTGCCCGAGCACGACCGCCCCGACGCCGCGCGCGGGCAGCAGGGTCGCGACGATCGCCGAGACGACGATGGCCAGCAGGAAGGAGTCGATGCGGAACCGCGGGGCAGGGGCCATGGAGGGAGAGGCTACCGGTGCCCGGACGTCAGGAGACCGCCTCCTTGGAGGTGAGCACCTCGAGCACCACCCGGGCGTCGTCGTCGGCCAGGCCCGCGGCGAACTCGCGCAGGGCCTCCCGGCGCTGTACGGGCGTACCGGTCAGGGCGGCGAGCATCTCCGCAGCCATCAGGGTGGCCCGGGACTCCGCGGGACGGTAGAACCAGGCGCGGCCCTCCAGCTCACGGGTCACGCGGCCCTTCTTCGACAGTCTGTCGAGGACGGTCATGACGGTGGTGTAGGCAAGGTCCCGGTCGCGGGTCAGGTCGGCCAGAACCTCCCTGACCGACATCGCATGGTCCGTGCGCCACAGCACCTCCATGACCTGAAGCTCGAGGTCACCAAGGTTTGGCATGTCCCCATGCTAGAGCAACTCGCGCCGAAGTACTACACGTTGCGTAGATGGCTGGTGTGACATATCTCCGTTCCATTCGGAGTGTGATGTAGAACCGTTCCATTTCCCTGCCTCGGTGTGGCCGGCACTACTGTGCTGCCGCGAGGCCGGTCGTACTCTCGGGGGCATGGACCCTGTGCTGCTGGCACGGTGGCAATTCGGGATCACCACCGTCTACCACTTCTTCTTCGTTCCCCTCACGATCTCCCTGGCGCTGCTCGTCGCCGTCATGCAGACGGCGCACTACCGCACCGGCAAGGACGCCTACCGCAGGTTGACCGACTTCTTCGGCAAGCTGTTCCTGATCAACTTCGCCATGGGTGTCGTCACCGGCATCGTGCAGGAGTTCCAGTTCGGGATGAACTGGTCGGAGTACTCCCGGATGGTCGGGGACATCTTCGGCGCACCGCTGGCACTGGAGGCGTTGCTGGCCTTCTTCATGGAGTCGACCTTCCTCGGCCTGTGGATCTTCGGGCGCGACCGGCTGCCGAAGGCCGTCCACCTGGCCTCGATCTGGCTCGCCGCAATCGGCACCGTGCTCAGCTCGCTGTTCATCCTGGTCGCCAACTCGTTCATGCAGCACCCGGTCGGGTTCACCTTCAACGAAGCGCGAGGACGCGCCGAGATGACCGACTTCTGGGCGGTCCTGACCAACCCGGTCGCGCTCGTCACCATCCCGCACACGCTGATGGCGGCGTACATGGTCGGCGGCGCCTTCGTGATGGGCGTGGCGGGCTGGCACCTGCTCCGGATCGCCCGGACCTCCGGCGCCCGGAACCGGTCCGAGCTGGAGGGCCAGCAGGCCGAGGACGCCTCGGCGTACGGATGGGCGACGAAGTTCGGCGCCTGGGTGATGATCGCCTCGGGCGCACTGGTGATCTTCTCCGGTGACCTGCAGGGCAAGGTGATGACCGACGTCCAGCCGATGAAGATGGCCGCCGCCGAGGCGATCTGGGAGACCGAGACCCCCGCCTCGTTCTCGATCTTCACCATCGGCACCCTCGACGGCTCCCGCGAGGTGTTCGCGCTGAAGGTGCCGGGCGTGACGTCCTTCCTCGCCACCGGTTCGTTCACCGGGACCGTGCAGGGGATCAACCCGCTGCGCCAGGAGTACGACGCCAAGTACACCGCGATGATCCGGCAGAAGTACGGCGACGAGGTCGCGAATGCGATGACGTACACCCCGGCCGTCCCGGTCACCTACTGGACCTTCCGGCTGATGATGGGCCTGGGCTTCGCCGCGATCGCCGTCGGCGCGATCGTGCTGGTCATGCTGCGCCGCGGCAACCTCCCGCCGCTGCGCGCCGGCTGGTTCTGGTGGCTGATGATGGTCGCCGCACCGCTGCTGCCGCTCTTCGCCAACTCGTTCGGCTGGATCTTCACCGAGATGGGCCGCCAGCCGTGGATCGTCTTCGGGCTGATGCCCACCGCCGCCGCCGAGTCGCCAGGGGTGCCGGCCGCTCAGGTACTGACGACGATGATCGGGTTCACCCTGCTCTACGGCGCCCTCGCCGTGGTGGAGGTGCAGCTGCTGCTGCGGGCCATCCGCAAGGGTCTGGAACCCTCCACCCCGGAGCACGCCGTCGACACCGAGAGCGACGACGCCCCGTTGTCGTTCGCGTACTGAGAGGGGACACCGACCATGGACACCACACTTCCGATCGTCTGGTTCCTGCTCATCGCCGTCCTGTGGACCGGCTACTTCGTCCTGGAGGGTTTCGACTTCGGCGTCGGCATGCTGCTGCCGATCCTCGCCAAGGACGAGCGTGAGCGACGCGTCATGATCAACACCATCGGCCCGGTCTGGGACGGCAACGAGGTCTGGTTGCTCACCGCCGGTGGTGCCACCTTCGCGGCGTTCCCGGAGTGGTACGCGACGATGTTCTCCGGCCTCTACCTGCCGCTGTTCCTCATCCTGATCGCGCTGATCCTGCGCGGCGTCGCCTTCGAGTACCGCCACCAGAAGCACGGCATGGGCTGGAAGCGTGGCTGGGACAACCTGATCACCGGGTCGTCGTTCGTCGCCTCCCTGGTGCTCGGCGTGGCCTTCGCCAACTTCGTCCGCGGCCTGCCGATCGATGGGGCCCGGACGATCCACCAGACCGCCGGCTCCTTATTCGGGCTCTTCACCCCGTTCGCCCTGCTCGGCGGGGTGCTCTTCGTGGTGCTGTTCCTCACCCACGGCGCCGCGTTCATCGCCCTGAAGACCGACGGGGAGATCCGCGCCCGGGCGCGTCGGTTCGCGTCCCGTACGGGGGCCGTCGCGATCCTGGCGATGCTGGCGTTCGTCCTGTGGATGAACCTCTCGTTCTCCGGCCTGGCCCGTGGCGTCGCCGGGGCCTCCCCGGCACTCTCGCTGTGGCCCGCCGCGGCGCTTGCCGTCCTCGGGCTGGTGGTGCTGTGGCTGGCCAACTCCCGCGGCAGGGAGGGCTGGGCCTTCGTCGGCGGCGCGGTGAGCATCCTCGCCATGCTGGTGAACATCTTCGCCGCCCTGTTCCCGAACGTGATGCCCTCCACGCTGGACCCGGCCTGGAGCCTCACCGCGGCCACCGCCGCCTCGTCCACCTACACCCTGAAGATCATGACGGTGGCCGCCGTCGTGATCACCCCCTTCGTGCTGCTCTACCAGGCCTGGACCTACTGGGTGTTCCGCAAGCGACTGACGGTCCGTGACATCCCGCTCGAGGCGCCGGCGCCGGTCGCCGAGCCCCGGCACGTGGCAGGCTGATGCCGGGACCGCTGCACCCCCAGCTCCTGGCGAGGGCCCGCGCGACGAGGACCTACCTGGCCGCCGGGGTCCTCGTCGGTACCCTGACTGCGGTCCTGGTCGTCGCCCAGGCCTGGCTGGTGTCGGACCGGGTGGCGTACGTCGTCGAGACCCACCGACCCGACGGCCTCGCCACCACCGTCGGCTGGCTGGTCCTGGTTCTGCTCGGCCGCGCCCTGCTCCGCGGTGTCAATCCCTGGCTCGGCCAACGTGCCGCCGCCGTGGTCAAGGGCGGACTGCGCCGCGACGTCGCCGCGGCCCGGCTCGCCCGCCCGTTGGACCCCCGCAGCGACACCGGCGGCCTGGTCGAGCTGGTCACCCACGGCCTCGACGCGCTCGACGGCTACTACGCGAAGTACCTCCCGCAACTGCTGCTCGCGGTGACCGTGCCGCTGGTGGTGGGCATCGCGCTGCTGGCCACCGACCTGCTCACCGCCGTCATCGTCGTGCTCACCATCGGGCTGATCCCGTTCTTCATGGTGCTGATCGGTTGGGCAACCGAACGGCGGATGAACCGCCGCTGGGCCGTGCAGGCCAAGCTGGCCCACCACTTCGCCGACCTGGTCGCCGGCCTGCCGACCCTGCAGGTCTTCGGCCGTGCCCGGGCCCAGGCCATCGGCCTGCAGAAGATCGAGGCGCGCAACCGCGCCGAGACGATGGGCACGCTGCGGATCTCCTTCCTCTCCTCGATGGCCCTCGAACTGCTCTCGACCCTGTCGGTGGCGATCATCGCGGTCTCGATCGGCCTGCGTACGGTCGCCGGGGGGATGGACCTGCGCACCGCGCTGTTTCTGTTGGTCCTGGCCCCGGAGGTCTACCTGCCGCTGCGCCAGGTCGGCGCGCACTACCACGACTCCGCCGAGGGCATCGCCGCTGCCGACCGGGCGTTCGCCGAGATCGACGCCCCGCGGGTCACCGGCGGTCTTCAGGCCGCCCCTGACCCCGCCACCACGCCGCTGCACATCCGCGGGCTGCAGGTGACCTATCCCGGCGCGGACCGTCCCGCGCTGGACGGCCTGGACCTCCAGCTCGCCCCGGGAGAGGTCGTCGCGGTCGTCGGCCCCAGCGGTGGGGGCAAGTCGACCCTGCTGTCGGTGCTGATGGGTTTCGTGCGTCCCACGGCCGGCGAGGTCGTGCTCGGCGACGTACCGCTGGCCGACATCGACCCGGACTCCTGGCGGGCCCGGATCGCCTGGGTGGGCCAGTCGCCCGGCCTCCCGGAACGTACGGTCGGCGCCAATGTCGCCCTGGGCGCCCCCGGAGCGCCGGCGGAGGCGATCCGACGTGCCCTCGACCGGGCCGGCGCGGCCGACCTCGAGCTGTCCCATCCGGTCGGCGACGAGTCGACCGGTCTGTCCGACGGTGAACGGCGCCGGGTCGGCCTGGCCCGTGCCCTGCTGCGCCTCAACCACGGCGGTGCGAGTCTGTTGCTGCTCGACGAACCGACCGCCGGCCTCGACAGTGGGACCGAGGCCCGCGTCCTCGCCGCGCTGCGCGAGGATCGCCTCACCGCCCTGGTCGTCACCCACCGCCCTGCCGTGATCGCGGCCTGCGACCGGGTGGTCACCGTCGGTCCGGTCGGGACGGTCGGTCCGGTCGGGACGGTCGCGCCATCCGCTCCGACCGACGCCGGGGCGTCCGTCGAGGAGGTCCGGGCGTGAGCGGGCCGGTCACCACCCTGGTGGACACCACGCTCCGCGCCGTCCCGCACGGGCGACGCCGGGCGCTGCTCACCGTGCTGCTGTCCGCCGGCGCCTCCGGCGCGGCGGTCGCGCTGATGGGCACCTCGGCCTGGTTGCTGTCCCGGGCCGCCGAGCACCCGCCGATCCTCTACCTGATGGTCGCGATCACCGCGGTGCGGACGTTCGGCATCTCGCGCGCCGTGCTGCGCTATGTCGAGCGCCTGGTCGGGCACGACCTGGCCCTGGGCATGCAGAGCGCCCTGCGGTTGCGGGTCTACGACGTGCTGAGTCGTACGATCCTGCTCGGCCGCTCCCGCGGTGACCTGCTGGTGCGCATCGTCGACGACGTCCGCGCCGTGATGGACGCCGTCGTCCGGGTGCTCGTGCCGTTCACCGCGGCCGGTGTCGTGGCGGTCGCCACCACCGTGCTGGTCGGCCTGGCCTCGCCGGTGGACGGGGCGGTGCTGGGCCTGAGCGCCATACTGGCCGGGGGTCTGGTGCCGTGGATCGCCCAGCGGGCCTCCGCGCGTGCCGACACCGCGCTCGCCCCGCTGCGCGGAGAACTCGCCGACGCCGTCACCGGCCTTCATCGCACCGCCCCGGACCTGGTCGCGTACGGCGTGCAGGACCGGGCCCTGGCCCGGATCGAGGCCATCAACACCCGGTTGACCGCCGCCGAGGAGCGGGCCGCCCGGGTGCGCGGCCTGTCCGGTGCCCTGCAGGTGGCCGCGCTGGCGGTCGCCGTGGTCGGCGCCCTGCTGATCGGATCGCGGGCGGTGGTCGACGGTCGGTTGCCCGGCGTCATGCTCGCCGTCCTGGTGCTCACCCCGCTGGCCCTGCACGAGGTCCTCGAGCCGCTCGCCGAGGCCGCACAGACCTGGACCCGGGTGCGTTCCGCCCTGGGGCGGGTCGGCGACGTACTGGCCTTCCCCGCCACCGGCGAGGAGTTGGGGCCGGTGCGCTCCGCGGGCGGGCCCGCGATCGACGTACGTGGTCTGACGGTCGGCTGGCCCGGCGGCGAACCGGTGGTCCGCGGCCTCGACCTGCAGGTGCGGGCCGGGGAGCGGGTCGCGCTGGTCGGTCGCAGCGGGCTCGGCAAGACGACCGTCGCCGCCACGGTCATGGGACTGCTGCCGCCGCTGGCGGGGGAGGTCGAGGTGCACGGAACCGTCGGCTACCTCGCCCAGGACGCGCACGTCTTCGACACCTCGGTGGCCGAGAACGTCCTGATCGGGCGCAAGGACGCGAGCCGCGAGGAGATCGTCGCCGCACTGCACCGAGCCGGTCTCGCCCTGGCACCCGACCACCTGGTCGGCGAACACGGTGGGAGGCTCTCCGGCGGTGAGGCCCGGCGGCTGGCCGCCGCCCGCCTGTTCGTGGGGGCGGCCGACGTGGTCATCCTCGACGAGCCGACCGAGCACCTGGACGAGGAGACCGCCGAGGACCTGCTCGCCGACCTCTGGACCGCGACCGACGGGGCGGCGGTCCTGGTGATCACCCACGACCCGGTGGTGCGCGACGCCTGTGATCGGGTCGTCGACCTCGCGGCCTACGCTCTGATGGCACGCTGGGGGAACGAGGCTGGTCTCCGGATCCCCGTGGGGGTATTCTTGGAACAATTCCCAGTGATGGACCAGTGATGAAGGAGATCCGCCATGGAGTTGTCCAGCGATGACATGCGCCCGGTGATCAATCGGCTCAAGCGTGCCCGTGGCCAGCTCAACGGCATCATCGACATGCTGGAGGAGGGCCGCGACTGCGAGGAGGTCGTGACGCAGATCGCCGCGGTGTCCAAGGCCCTCGACCGAGCCGGCTTCACCGTCGTGGCGGCCGGCATGCGCCAGTGCCTGACCGCGGAGGACCAGCTCGACACCTCCAAGATGGAGAAGCTCTTCCTCAGCCTCGCCTGAGCCCCGGCACCCCGGACGCAGCAACCGCCCCACGTGGTCTCCACGTGGGGCGGTTCGCATCCGGGGCGGTTCGGATCTGGGTTGCGGTCGCACCTGGCGGATGATGGGCGATCGTCCGTGGGTGATCGTCGGTGCGGGCGCACCGACGCGAGGAACCGGAACGACCCCGCCACGATGACTCGTGACGGGGCCGTCCCGGCAGTGCCGGCGCCGCGGGGCAGGGGGGTCGGTTGCGGCGCCGGCGTGCGGATCTGTGCGCGCCGATCAGCGCGCGGCTTCCTCCTCGGCCGGGGACTCGGTCCAGGCCGGCTTGGCGAGCGGTCGGGTCGCGGTGGACCAGGTCTGGTAGCCACCGGTCAGGTTCCGGACCTGGTGTCCGGCCTGGCGCAGGATCCGCTCGGCCACGTGGCCGCGCAGGCCCACCTGGCAGGTGATCACCAGGTCACCGGCGGGCACCTCGTCGAGACGGTTGCGCAGCTCGTCGACCGGCAGGTTGATCGAGCCGGGGATGTGGCCGCGGCGGAACTCACCGGGGGTCCGGACGTCGACCAGGGGGATGCCGGCCTTGCGGGCCGCCTCGACCTCGTGCCACTGGACCAGCTCGGACTGCCCGTTCACGACGTTGTCGTCGATGAAGCCGAGCATGTTGATCGGGTCCTTGGCGGAGCCGAACTGCGGCGCGTACGCCAGCTCCAGGTCGGCCAGGTCGGCACCCTTGAGGCCGCCGCGCATCGCGGTGGCGATGACGTCGATCCGCTTGTCGGCGCCGTCCTTGCCGATCGCCTGGGCGCCGAGGATCTCGTCGGTGTCCGCGTCGACCAGCAGCTTGAGGTGCAGCGCCTCGGAGCCGGGGTAGTAGCCGGCGTGGGAGCCGGGGTGGGCGTGGATGGCCCGGTAGTTGCGGCCCGCGGCGCGCAGCCGCTTCTCGTTCCAGCCGACCGAGGCGGCCATCAGGCCGAAGACCCCGACGATGGCGGTGCCGAGTACCGGCTTCGACGTCGTCCGCCGGCCGACGATCACGTCGGCGACCAGGCGACCGTGCCGGTTGGCGGTCTGGGCCAGCGGGACCATCGCGGCCTCGCCGGACACCGCGTCGCGCTTCTCGGCCGCGTCACCCACGGCGAAGATGTCCGGATCGGAGGTCCGCTGGTACTCGTCGACCACGATGCCGCCGCGCCCGTTGACCTCGAGCCCGGCATCCTTGGCCAGGTGTGAGTCCGGGCGGACGCCGATCGACATCACGACCATGTCGGCCGGCAGTTCGTCGCCGGAGCCCAGGGTGACGGTCTTCTCGCCGATGGCGACGACCTCGTTGCCGGTGAGCACCTCGATGCCGTTGTCGACCAGTTGCTGGGCGACGTACGCGGCCATCTCCGGATCCAGCGGGGCCAGCAGCTGGTCGGCCATCTCGACGACGGTGACGTCGATGCCGAGGTGCTGGAGGTTCTCCGCCACCTCGATGCCGATGAAGCCACCGCCGACGACCACCGCGGTGTGCGGCCTGCGGCCGACCGCGGCGACCATCTTGTCGACGTCCGCGATGTTGCGCAGCGTCAGGGCCCGCTCCGCGCCGGGGATGTCCGGCACGAACGGCGCGGCACCGGGGGAGAGGATCAGCGTGTCGTACGACTCGGTGGTGATCCGGTCGGTGTTCAGGTCGCGCACCGACACCCGCTTGGCGTCCCGGTCGATCGAGACGACCTCGTGGCCGACGCGGACGTCGATCCCGAAGCGGCGACCGAGGGACTCGGGGGTCTGCAGCAGCAGGGCCTGACGGTCCTCGATCACGCCACTGACGTGGTAGGGAAGGCCGCAGTTGGCGAACGAGACGTACCAACTGCGCTCGAAGACGACGATCTCGGCGGACTCGTCGAGGCGACGCAGGCGCGTCGCTGCGGACATGCCGCCGGCGACGCCGCCGACGATGAGGACCTTGCGGGGACGGTCAGACATGGGTGAGGTGCGCTCCTGGGCTCAGCGACGGAAGAAGGACATGAGGCCACCGTCGTTCGACGGGGCCGCGGCGTTGCGGTCGCAGGTGCACCACTGGCCGGCGGGCACGGACGCCTTGACGGAGGCGACGTGCTGGCCGCAACCGGCCCAGGTGGTCTTGCCGCAGGACGAGCAGGAAACGGGACGGCACATGGGTTTTCTCCTTCGGTGGAGTGGTGGGGACGTGTCAATAATGCCCCGGGGGGTATCCGAGGCGCAAATCGAACGGCCCGCGGGATGGCACACCCACCGTTCCGAGGATCGTTCGATGATGTCAGGCGCAGGGCCGCCCCGGGCCCCATCAGGCGGCCGGTTCCTCGATCGCTCCCTCGAACTGGGACCGGTACAGCCGGTAGTAGGCCCCATCCGCGGCCAGCAGCTCGTCGTGGTTGCCCTGCTCGACGATCCGGCCGTGCTCCATCACCAGGATGGTGTCGGCGTCCCGGATGGTGCTGAGCCGGTGGGCGATCACGAAGCTGGTCCGGTCCTTGCGCAGCGCGTTCATCGCCCGTTGGACCAGCAGCTCGGTACGGGTGTCGACCGAGCTGGTCGCCTCGTCGAGGATCAGCAGCGCCGGGTCGGCGAGGAACGCGCGGGCGATCGTGAGCAACTGCTTCTCGCCGGCGGAGATGTTGCTGCCCTCCTCGTCGATCACGGTGTCGTACCCCTCGGGGAGCGAGTGGACGAAACGGTCCACGTACGTCGCGGTGGCGGCGTCGAGGATCTCCGCCTCGGAGGCGTCCGGCCGTCCGTACGCGATGTTCTCCCGGATGGTGCCGTGGAACAGCCAGGTGTCCTGCAGCACCATGCCGATGTTCTTGCGCAGGTCGTGGCGCGGGATCGAGGTGATGTCGACCCCGTCCAGGGTGATCCGGCCGCCCTGCAGCTCGTAGAACCGCATGATCAGGTTGACCAGCGTCGTCTTGCCGGCGCCGGTCGGGCCGACGATCGCGATCGTGTGCCCCGGCTCGGCCACCAGCGACAGGTCGGTGATCAGCGGGTGCTCCGGATCGTACGAGAAGTCGACCGACTCGAACTCCACCCGGCCACGGGTCGGGTTGAGCAGGCCCGCGGCCTCGGTGGGCTCCTCGTCCTCGTCCAGCACCTCGAAGACGCGCTCGGCCGAGGCCACCCCGGACTGCAGCAGGTTGGCCATCGAGGCGACCTGGGTGATCGGCTGGGTGAACATCCGGCTGTACTGGATGAAGGCCTGCACGTCGCCGAGCGACATCTGGCCGCTGGCGACCCGCAGGCCGCCGACGACCGCTACCACGACGTACGACAGGTTCCCGACAAAGAACATCGTCGGCATGATGATGCCCGAGATGAACTGCGCGCGGAATCCGGCCCGGTAGAGCTGGTCGTTGCTCTCGGCGAAGTGGGCCTCCACCTCGTGCGCCCGGCCGAAGACCTTGACCAGGGCGTGGCCGGAGTAGGCCTCCTCGATCCGGCCGTTGAGCTCGCCGGTGTAGCGCCAGTTCAGCACGAACTGCTTCTGGGACTGCTTGCCGATGATCGTCACCAGGACCACGGAGATCGGGATCGCCGCGATCGCGATGGCGCCCAGGATCGGGGAGACGACGAACATCATCACCCCGACCCCGATGATCGTCAGCAGCCCGTTGAGCAGCTGGGACATGGTCTGCTGCAGCGTCTGGGAGATGTTGTCGATGTCGTTGGTCACCCGGCTGAGCAGCTCGCCGCGCGACTGCCGGTCGAAGTAGGCCAGCGGCAGCCGGTTGATCTTGCCGGCGACCTGCTCGCGCAGCCGGTAGACCGACCGCTGGACCACGCCGTTGAGGACGTACGCCTGGCCCCACATCAGCACCCCGGCCAGGACGTAGAGGCCCAGGGCCAGCAGCAGGACCGCGGACAGGTCACCGAACCGGATCCCCTGTCCCGGGACGACGGCCATGCCCTGCAGCATGTCGGCGAAGCGGCCGGCGGTGGAGGGGGTCAGCATGCCCCCGCCGCCCATCCCGGGCAGGCCCGGGCCGCCCTGGGCGTACGAGCGCAGGCCGGTGATGACCATGTCCTTGGTCACCGGCACCGTCTGCCCGCCCACCACGACGGTGGCCGGCAGCGCCTTGCCCATCACGCCGGCGAAGATGATGTCAGTGGCGCGGCCGATCAGCTTGGGGCCCACCACGGTGAACGCCACCCCGGTCGCGGCCATCAGGGTGACCAGGATGATCAGGGCGCGCTCGGGGCGCAGGTGCCCGAGCAGGCGGCGCAGCGAGGGGCCGAAGTTGGCCGCCTTCTCCGCGGCGGCGCCACTCATCGCGCCCATCGGGCCGTGGCCGCGTACGGTCGGCTGGTACTTGGGGCGCTCGGGGGCGGCGACGCGCACCGGGGCGCCCTTCGGGGCTCGTGTGGTGGTCATGCTGCGGCCTCCTCGGCGCTCATCTGGGACTCCACGATCTCCCGGTAGGTCGGGTTGTCGGCCAGCAGTTCCTCGTGGGTGCCCCGGCCGACGATCCTGCCGTCCTCCAGGACCAGGATCTGTTCGGCGCCGGCGATGGTGGACACGCGCTGGCCGACGATGAGCACCGCCTGGTCCCTGGTCTCGCGGACCAGGGCGGCGCGCAGGCGGGCGTCGGTGGTGACGTCGAGGGCCGAGAACGAGTCGTCGAAGATGTACAGGTCGGGCTTGCGGACCAGGGCCCGGGCGATGGACAGCCGCTGGCGCTGTCCGCCGGAGACGTTCGTGCCGCCCTGGGCGATGGGCGCCTCCAGCTGTCCCGGCATCGCCTCGACGAAGTCACGGGCCTGCGCCACCTCGAGCGCGTGCCAGAGGTCCTCGTCGGTCGCCTCGGGGTTGCCGTAGCGCAGGTTGCTGGCGACGGTCCCGGTGAACAGGTAGGGCTTCTGCGGGACCAGGCCGACCCGGCTCCAGAGCACCTCGGGGTCGAGCCGGCGGACGTCGACGCCGTCGACCTCGACGGTGCCCTGGGTCGCGTCGTAGAGCCGGGGCAGCAGGTGCACCAGGGTGGTCTTGCCCGAACCGGTCGAGCCGATGATGGCGGTGGTCCTGCCCGGCTCCATGGTGAAGGAGATGTCCTGCAGGACCGGTGCGTCCGCGCCCGGGTAGGTGAAGCCCACCCCGGCCAGGGCGACCGTGCCGTGCGTACGCACCTCGCGGATCGGGTCGGCCGGCGGGACGACGGTGCTGTCGGTGTCGAGCACCTCCATGATCCGGTCCGCGCAGACGGCGGCGCGGGGGACCATCACCAGCATCATCATCGCCATCATGCCGCTCATCAGGATCTGCATCAGGTACTGCAGGAAGGCCGTCAACTGGCCGACCTGCATCCTGCCGAGGTCGATCTGGTGCGCGCCGAACCACAGCACGGCGATGCTCGACACGTTGAGGATGAGCATCACGACGGGGAACATGCTCGCCATCAGTCGTCCGACGGAGAGTGCGGTCGCGGTGAGGTCGGCGTTCGCGGCGGCGAAGCGCTTCGCTTCGTACGGCTCGCGGACGAAGGCGCGGACGACCCGGATGCCCGAGATCTGCTCGCGCAGTACCCGGTTGAGCACGTCGATGCGCTTCTGCATGGCCTGGAAGAGCGGAACCATCCGGCTCACCAGCAGGCCGATGACGGCGGCCAGGACGAGGACGGCGACCAGGATCAGCCACGACATGTGCCAGTCGGCGCGCAGCGCCATCACCACCCCGCCGACCATGGTGATCGGCGCGCCGATGATCATGATGCAGGTCATCAGCACCAGCATCTGCACCTGCTGGACGTCGTTGGTGTTGCGGGTGATCAGGGACGGTGCGCCGAAGCGGTTCACCTCGCGGGAGGAGAAGGACAGCACGCGGGAGAAGACGGCTGCGCGTACGTCACGGCCGAAGCCCATCGCGACCATGCTGCCGAGGAGGACCGCGGCGATCTGGCAGACCACCTGGACCAGGCTGACGGCGAGCATCAGGCCGCCGTGCGACCAGATGAAGTGGGTGTCGCCCCTGGCCACGCCGTTGTCGATGATCGTGGCGTTGAGGGTGGGCAGGAAGAGGGAGGCGATCGTCGCGGCGAACTGCAGGACGACGACACCGGCCAGCAGGCCGGTGTAGGGCCGCAGGTGGCGGACGAGGAGCCGGTTCAGGGGATGCTTCACGGGAGTTCCTTCCGCAGGGCCCGGAGGAGCAGACGGGTGGTCAGGTCGGGATCGCCGAGGCGGCCGTCACCCAGCATCGGGTGGGCGGCGGCGAGGACGAAGGAGCGGACGAAGGAGGCGGCGACCAGTGGGTCGACGTCGAGGAGGTCGGCATCGGGGGCCAGGACGTCGGCGACGGCTGCGGTGAGCCGTTCCCGGTCCTCGACGCCGTGCGGATGGTGCGGGTGGCCGGGCCCATGAGGCTTGCCCTCCATGCCCGGACGCGGGCCGACCAGTGCGCTGACCAGGCTGCTGACCCGCAGGACCCGGGCGTGCAGGATCCCGACGACCTCGCGTAGCCGCACCGCCAGCGGGCCTGCCGGGTCGATGGCGTGCAGTTCGTCGATCGCCTCGGTGGGGTCGAGCGTCGCCCGGATCGTCTCGGTGAGGATGGCGTCCTTGCTGGGGAAGACCCGGAACAGGGTGCCCTCGGCGATGCCGCACGCCGCCGCGATCTGCCGGGTGGAGACATCCGGGCCGCGCTCGACGAGCAGCGGGATGGTCGCCTCGATGATGGCCTCGCGCCGGTCGCCCGGCGAGAGTCGCTGGGCTCTGGTCACCGCCCCAGTGTAGTGAGTGAGTATTCACTCAGCAAGGTGGGGCTCGGTGGTTCACAGCCCATCGGGACCTCTGAGGCTCGTTCAGGGAGGACGGAACGCTGCTCGCGATCGGGCCGATGGAGAATCCTGCGGACGGCGCCCTCGGCGTCTTCACCACCCGCGAGGCCGCCGAGAGGTTCGCCGCCACCGATCCGTTCGTCCTGGACGGCCTGGTGGAGGCATGGGAGATCACGGGGTGCCGGGAAGCCCTGCTGTGACGAGGGGACCTCGGGAGGGGGTGGCCCGCACTCGGTCCACTCTCCTCGACACCATGTCTCCACGTCGGTCACCATGGCTCCGAAGCGGCCGGTGATTGGCCGACGGTGGCATGGTTGCAGGCAGGACGAGCCCGAGGGGGAGCCGATGACCGACCGGACCTACGACGCCGTGATCTTCGACATGGACTCCACGCTGGTCGACTCGTTGCCGGCGATCGTGCGGGTGTGGACGCGCTTCGCGATGCGGTACGGGTTGACCGAGGAGCAGCTGCAGGGGATGTTCGGCCGCTCCACCCGCTCGGTGGTCACCCAGCTGGTCGGGACGGACCGCCGCGACGACGCGCTGGCCTGGATCGCCGAGCACGAGCTCGCCGACCAGGAGGGCGTGGTCGCGCTGCCCGGTGCCGCGGCGGCCCTGCGGGCCGTCGGGAGCCGGGGTGCGGTGGCCACCTCGGCCACCCGCGACATGGCGGCCGCCCGGCTCGCCGCGGCAGGCCTGCCCGCGCCCGCGGTGCTGGTCACCGCCAGCGACGTGGAGCGGGCCAAGCCGGATCCGGAGATCTTCCTGCGCGCAGCCGACCGGCTCGGCGCCGACCCGCTCAGGTGCCTGGTCGCCGAGGACGCTCCCAATGGCCTGCTCGCCGCCCGGGCCGCCGGGATGGCGACGGTGGCAGTGGCCACGACGCACACGACCGCCGAGCTGGCCCCGCTCGCGGACGTGGTGGTGCCCGACCTCGGCCACCTCTCGTGGCGGCCGGCGGACGGCGGGGTGCGGGTCAGCTCGTCGCTGTAGGAGGCGGCGTGTGCTGCTGGTGGTGCACCGGCGGGTGCGTGGCACTGGCCGTGGTGGACGGCCGCGGCAGGTCGACCGGCGAGCCGGTGAACCCCGCGCTCTCGGCGAAGCGGACCGCGGTGCCGTAGGCGATCACCTCGATCAGTTCGTCGTTCACCTGGCAGGTGTCGAACCGCATCCCGACGACCGAGTCGGCGCCGGCGTCGCGGGCCATCCGGCACATCCGGGTGACCGCCTCCTGGCGCTCGACCAGGAGCGTACGGGTCTGGATGCCGTGGTTGCCGCCGAGCTCTCGGGACCGGGCCACCACGCCCATCACGTCCCCGATCACCTGGGCGATGGTGCGGCCGGGGAAGGAGTCGGTGGTGGTCACCGGCATGCCGTGGTCGGCCCGCTGCGGCGGGGTCGGGGCAGGGGCCTCGACCGCGGGTTGCTGCGGCTGGGCGGGCTGGCCCGGGCGGGCGGGCTGCGAGGGCGGCACCGGGTACGGCGTTCCGTGCTCGGACGGCTGCGCGGTGGAGGGCTGGTGCTGGACCGTCGGGGCGGGCGGTGCCGTGGGGTGCGGGGCCGGGGGCTCCGCGGACGCGCCGGATCCGGGCGGCGTCCAGGCGGTCGGCGGGTGCGTCATGGTCTTCACCCTAGTGGGCGCGGGTCACGAAAGGGCCGTCATCGTGACCTTGACGTCCATCTCCGAGTCACCACCGGCGTACGTGCCGCGCAGCGGGGGCACGTCTGAGTAGTCCCGGCCGTGCCCGATCCGCACGTACGCCTCGTCGGGACGGTGCATCCCGGTCGGGTCGTACGCCAGCCAGGTCCCGCACCAGAACTCCACCCAGGAGTGGGACTCGGCCGCGACGCCGGTGCCGCGGACCGCGTCCGGACCGGCCGGGTGCAGGTAGCCGGACACGTACCGGGCCGGGATGCCCAGCCCGCGCAGTGCGCCGCAGGTGACGTGGCTGAAGTCCTGGCAGACCCCGCTGCCGCCGGCCCAGGCCTCGGCCGCGGTGGAGGTCACGGCCGTGCTGCCGGCCTGGTAGGCCAGCCGGTCGTGGACCAGTGCGCAGACGTCGAGGGCAGCGAGCCGGGGGGCCCGGTCGACCAGGCCGGCGGAGAGGTCGGCGAGCTCGGGGTGCGGCGTGGTCCGGGAGCTGTTGTCCAGGTACTCGCCCATCGAGTCCAGGACGGCCGGGCCGCGCAGGTCCGCCCAGTCCAGGTCGGTGGGGGAGATCCGGCGCTCGGTGTCCCACTCGTCGCCGTCGGGACGGGTCTCCACCAGCGACAGCGCCTGGATCTCGAGCCGGTCGTGCGGCTCATGGATCTCGAAGCAGGTCACCGGGGTGCCCCAGTAGTCGGTGTACGTGGTCCGCCACGGGGTCGGGGAGATCGTCAGCCGCGAGGTCCACACCACCTGCCGGTGGGTGGAGACCGGGGTCATCCGCGCCTCGTTGTAGGAGGCGCGCACCGGGGTGGCGTAGCGGAACGAGGTGACGTGGTCGATGCTCAGCCGCATGTCAGCGTGCCTCCTCGGTCGTCCAGGACTGGGCGGTCGCCCCGGCGAAGAAGTCCTGGGAGATCTTCGCGGTGACCTCGGCGCAGGTGCGCTGCACCCGGGCCATCTGCCCGGCCAGGTCGGCGTGCAGCTCGTCCACGGGCATGTACGCGAGCTCCTGGGTCATCCGGCCCAGCTCGTAGCGGGCCTCGCCGGGTCGTCCGACCCCGCGGGTGGGCTCCGAGACGGCGTTCAGCGCGTCCAGGGCGCGGGTCAGTCCGTGCATCACCGAGCGCGGGAACGAGCCGTCGCGGACCAGGAACTCCATCGCCTGGGTCGAGGCGCGCCAGCCGCGGTGGGTACGCAGGAACGCGTCGTGCGCATCGCACCCGCGCAGGGCGGCGGGCAGGGGCACCGCGCCCTCGGCGAGGGTGGTCGCGGTCACCAGCCGGGCCGTCATGTCGGCCTGCTCCAGGCTGCGGCCCAGCTGCAGGAACTGCCAGCCCTCGTCGCGCACCATCGAGCCGCGGGCCAGGCCGTAGAAGAGGGCGGACCGCTCCCGGGCCCAGTCCAGGTAACTGTGCTGGGACCGGACGGCGTGCGGGGTGACCCGCGGCAGCGCCTGCCAGGTGGTGTTCACCAGCTCCCAGACGGTGGAGGGGATCACCTCGCGGGCCCGGCGTGCGTTGTCGCGCGACTGCGCCCAGCAGTAGGCGATCGAGGACGGCTGGGAACGGTCGTACGCCAGCAGGTCGACCAGCGTCTCGTGCGCGCTGCGCCCACCCTGCTCGGCGCCGTCCAGGTCGTACGACCCGGCGGGCACCCCCATCAGGGTGAGCAGGTTGGTGCAGGCCGTGGCGGTGGGGACCACCGGCTCCTCCACGAACAGGCGCAGCTGCACCTGCAGGATCCGCGCGGTGTCCTCGGCCCGCTCGACGTAGCGACCGATCCAGAACATCGACTCGGCGATCCGGCTCAGCATGCTGCGCCCTCCTGCGGCAGCACCTGCTGCTGCTGTTCGTGCTGCGGGTTGCGGGGCGGCGCCGAGGCGGGGGGACGCTGGGCCGGGGCGGGCAGCTGGGCCAGGTCCGCCGGGGCCGTCGCCTCGGGCTGCGGACCGACCTCGGTGGTCTCCGCGCCGAACCCCTCGGCCGGGTCGACCTGCAGGGAGATCTGTTCCGGGGTCCGGGCGATCACCCAGGTGTCCTTCGAGCCGCCGCCCTGGGAGGAGTTGACGATCATCTCCCCCTCCGGCAGCGCGACCCGGGTCAGGCCGCCGGGCAGCACCCAGACGTCCTCCCCGTCGTTGACCGCGAAGGGCCGCAGGTCGACGTGCCGGGGCGCCAGCCGGTCGTTCAGGAAGGTCGGCACGGTCGACAGCTGCACCAGCGGCTGCGCGATCCAGCCGCGCGGGTCCTGCTCGACCTTGCGGCGCAGCTCGTCCAGGGTCTCGGCGCTGGCCATCGGGCCGATCACGATGCCCTTGCCGCCGGAGCCGTCGACCGGCTTGACCACCAGCTCGTCGAGGCGGTCCATCACCTCCTCGCGCGCGGCCGGCTCGGCCAGCCGCCAGGTGTCGACGTTCTTCAGCACCGGATCCTCGTGCAGGTAGTAGCGGATCAGCGCCGGGACGTACGTGTACACCAGCTTGTCGTCGGCCACCCCGTTGCCCAGGGCGTTGCACAGCGTGACCCCGCGGGCGCGGACGGCGTTGACGATGCCGGGCACCCCGAGCAGGGAGTTTCGCCGGAAGTGCACCGGGTCGATGAAGTCGTCGTCGATCCGGCGGTAGATCACGTGCACCTGCTGCATGCCGCGGGTCGTACGCATGTAGACCTTGCCGCGCCGGCACTCGAGGTCGGAGCCCTCGACCAGTTCCACGCCCATCGTGCGGGCCAGCAGGGTGTGCTCGAAGTAGGCGGAGTTGTAGACGCCCGGGGTCAGCACCACGACCGTCGGGTCCTCGACGCCCTCCGGCGCGGCCCGGCGCAGCGCGTGCAGCAGGTGCTGGGCGTAGTCGGCGACCGGGCGGACCCGCTGCTCGGCCATCGTCTCGGGCATCACCGAGGCCATCGACGTACGGTTCGTCATCACGTACGACACGCCGGACGGCACCCGGACGTTGTCCTCCAGGACGCGCATGTCGCCGTCCTCGGTGCGGATCAGGTCGATCCCGGCGACCTGGATCCGGGCGCCGTTGGTCGGGTTCATCCCGTGCAGCACCCGGTGGAAGTGGGTCGAGGTGGTGATCAGCGAGCGCGGCACGACACCGTCGGCGACGACCCGCTGGTCGTTGTAGACGTCGTGCAGGAAGGCCTCCAGGGCTCGGACCCGCTGCTGAACGCCGGTGTCGACCACGTCCCACTCGTCGGCCGGGATGATCCGGGGGACTGCGTCCAGCGGGAAGGGCCGCTCGACCCCGCCGACGTCGAAGGTGACCCCGGCGGCCAGGTAGTTGTTGGAGAGCGACTCGGCGATCGCGTGCAGGTCCCCGGGGGCCATCTGGGTCAGGGTGCGTCCGAGCAGGGCGTACGGCTCGCGGATGGCTCCGGTCCGGTCCACCATCTCGTCGAACGCCGCTCCCGTCGGGTAGTCGACCAGCATGTCAGCCATGCGGGCGACTCTACTGGACCCGACCCGCCTCCTCCCGTACTGATGCTCGTACGACCCGGGCCGTAGCAAGCTTGTAGCATGACCCGGTGAGTGATGTGCAGAATGCCCCGGCCGAGCTTCCCGAACACGAGGTGTCCGAGCAGATGCAGGTGCGCCAGGATAAGCGCACCCGGCTGCTCGAGGAAGGCCGCCCCCCGTACCCGGTGTGGGTGGACCGTACGCACACGCTGGGCCAGGTCCGCGAGGGCTGGGACCACCTGGAGACCGGCGAGGAGACCCAGGACCTGGTCGGCATCGGCGGCCGGGTCGTCTTCATGCGCAACACCGGCAAGCTCTGCTTCGCCACCCTGCAGGGCGGGTTCACGCCCGGCGCGGACGCCGCCCGGCTGCAGGTGATGGTCTCCAAGGCCGAGGTCGGCGACGATGCGCTCGCCGCCTGGAAGGCCGACGTCGACCTGGGTGACTGGGTGTACGTGCACGGCCGGGTGATCCGCTCCAAGCGCGGCGAGCTCTCGGTGATGGCCGACGGCTGGGAGATGGCCTCCAAGGCGCTGCGCCCGATGCCGAACCTGCACCACGAGCTGTCCGAGGAGACCCGGGTCCGCCAGCGGTACGCCGACCTGGTCGTCCGCCCGGAGGCGCAGACCGTGCTGCGCACCCGCGCCGCGATCACCCGGTCCATTCGCGAGACGCTGCACGCCGACGACTACCTCGAGGTCGAGACCCCGGTGCTGCAACTGGTCCATGGCGGTGCCGCGGCCCGCCCGTTCAACACCCACCTGAACGCCTTCGACATCGACATGAGCCTGCGGATCGCGCTGGAGCTGTACCTGAAGCGGGTGATGGTCGGTGGTGCCGAGCGCGTCTACGAACTGGGCCGGGTCTTCCGCAACGAGGGCATCGACTCCTCGCACTCCGCGGAGTTCACCATGCTCGAGGCCTACCAGGCCTGGGGTGACCAGACCACCATCGCGGCACTGACCAAGCAGATCATCCTGGATGCGGCCGATGCGGTCGGCACCCGGCAGATCGAGACCGACAAGGGTGTCATCGACCTCGACGGCGAGTGGCGCTGGCTCGGCGTCTACCCCGGCCTGTCGGAGCGGGTCGGGGAGGAGATCACCCCGGCCACCTCGCTGGAGCGGCTGCAGGTCGTCGCCGCCTCGCACGGGATCGAGTACGACCCGCTGTGGTCGGAGGAGAAGCTCGTGATCGAGCTGTTCGGCGAGCTGGTCGAGCCCCACCTGCTGCAGCCGACCTTCGTCTGCGACTACCCACCGGCCGCCCAGCCGCTGGCCCGCCCCCACCGTTCCGAGCCGAACAAGATCGAGGCCTGGGACCTGATCATCGGCGGGATGGAGCGCGGCACCGGCTTCTCCGAGCTGATCGACCCGGTGATCCAGCGCGAGCGTCTGACCGCCCAGTCCCTGCGCGCCGCGGAGGGCGACGAGGAGGCCATGCAGCTCGACGAGGACTTCCTGCAGGCGCTGGAGTTCGGGGCCCCGCCGATGGGCGGCCTCGGCCTGGGCATCGACCGCCTGGTGATGCTGTTCACCAACGTCGGCATCCGCGAGACGATCCTCTTCCCGCTGCTCAAGCCGCTCGGCTGAGTGCGGCCCGGGCGGTCCGCTCGCACACCTGGGGCCAGGGCGTCGGCGCCAGGCCGAAGTGCTGCTGGGTGGTCGCCGAGGCCATCACGAACGGCGCCGTGAACTGGAACGACATCGCCCGGATCGCCCGCAGGGCAGGCACCACGGTGGAGGCCAGCGCGAGCGTACGGTCCGGATAGGCCCGTACGTCACCGGGCTCCTTGCCCACGGCCGCGCAGGCGTCGGCCAGGGCCTGGCGCTGCGTCCGCGGCGGGTTGCTGGGGGTGTGCCAGACCCGTCCCCAGGCGGTCGGGTCCGCCGCGGCGGCCACCAGCAGCCGGGCCACGTCGTCGACGTCGGTCCAGGTGTGCGGCTGGTCGGGATCGCCGATCACCCGGGCGGTCCGCCCGGCCAGGGCCGCCGGAAGGGCCCGCGGGACGGACGCGTTCATCCCGGCGATGTCCCCCACGTAGTCGGAGGACCGGACCTCCACCACCCGCGCCCGCCCGGCTCGATGGGCCGTGAGGGCGTCGGCCCACATCCGGGCCCGGACCTCGCCCTTGGCCTCGGCGGGCGTGTCCGGCTGCCCCTCGACCATCGGCGCGGTCGGGCGGCCGTACGGGTAGAGGTTGCTGGTGGTGGCGAGGACCGCCCCGGACCGCTCGGCCGCCTGCAGCAACGCCGCGGCGATCGGTGGCCACTCCTGCGGCCAGCGGTGGTAGTGCGGGGGATTGACGCAGTTGTACAGCGCCGCCGCGCCCCGCGCGGCCTCGGCGGTCGCGGCCGCATCGGTCGCGTCGAGCGCCAGGCGGCGGATGCCGGGGAGGGCCGGTCCGGTGCCGCTGCGGCTGGCGAGCACCACCTCCTCGCCCTCGCTGGCGAGTTCTGCTGCGACGTGGCGGCCGATCGGTCCCGCCCCGACGACCAGGTGGAATGCCATGGATCCGTCCCCTTCGTCTCGCCTGCAATAGAGAGTGCTCTCTGATCTCTTGTGTGAGCAGTGCTCTCCTTTCAAGGGTGCAAGCCGGCGGGGTGGTCTGTCAAACGACCTTCGCGAGGAGAGGCGGGCCCGGCAGGGACGGCCGGCTAGGAGATCGTGCGGCGGTACGTGGCCATGGCAAGGACGTACGCGACCACCAGGATCCCGACGCACCAGGCGATGGCGACCCAGAGGTCGGTGCTGACCGGCTGCTGGGCCAACAGGTCGCGGATCGCGTTGACGATGGCTGTCACCGGTTGGTGGTCGGCGAAGGCGCGCACCGGGCCGGGCATGGTCTCGGTGGGGACGAAGGCCGAACTGATGAACGGCAGCAGGATGAGCGGGTAGGAGAACGCGCTGGCGCCGTCCACCGACGTGGCGGAGAGGCCGGCGATGACGGCGATCCATGTCAGGGCCAGGGTGAAGACGACCAGGATGCCGGCGACCGCGAGCCAGGCCGGCGCTCCCGCCCCGGAACGGAAGCCGATGAGGAGGGCGGCGAGGACGACGACCACGAGCGAGACCAGGTTGGCGACCAGCGAGGTCAGCACGTGCGCCCACAGCACGGACGACCGCGCGATCGGCATGGACTGGAAGCGCTCGAAGATGCCGCTCTGCATGTCCAGGAACAGCCGGAAGGCGGTGTAGGAGATCCCCGACGCGATCGTGATCAGCAGGATGCCGGGCAGCAGGTAGTTCACGTACGAATCGGACCCGGACTCGATCGCGCCGCCGAACACGTAGACGAACAGCAGCATGAAGGCGATCGGCATGATCGTGGTCGTGATGATGGTGTCCAGGCTGCGGGTGATGTGGCGCAGCGACCGTCCCAGCAGGACGGCGGTGTCGCCGAGGGCATGCGTGGTCATCGTGGTTCCTTCGTGGTCCCGGCCGGCGTCATGGCTCCCGTTGCGGGCGACCCTGTTCGCGCCTCGTCATCGACGAGGGCGAGGAAGACGTCCTCGAGGGTCGGCTGCCTCTCGACGTATTCGACCTTCGCGGGCGGGAGGAGCTGCTTGAGTTCGGTGAGGGTGCCGTTGACGATGATCCGGCCCTGGTGGAGGATCGCGATCCGGTCGGCGAGTTGTTCGGCCTCGTCGAGGTACTGCGTCGTGAGCAGCACTGTCGTGCCGTGCTCGGCGAGATCCCTGACCGCCTGCCACACCTCGTTGCGCGCCTGCGGGTCGAGCCCGTTCGTCGGCTCGTCGAGGAAGATGACCTGCGGATCCCCGATGAGGCTCATCGCGATGTCGAGTCGCCGGCGCATCCCGCCCGAATACGTCGACACCCTCCGCGTCGCGGCCTCGGTGAGGCTGAAGCGCCCGAGCAGGTCGTCCGCGATGCCGCCCGGGTCCTTGAGGTGGCGCAGCCGGGCGACCAGGACCAGGTTCTCCCGTCCGCTGAGGATCTCGTCGACGGCGGCGAACTGCCCGGTGAGGCTGATGGACCGCCGGACGTCCGTTGCCTGCTCGGCCACGTCGAAGCCGTTCACGGTGGCGCTCCCGGAATCGGCCCGGAGCAGCGTGGAGAGGATCTTCACGACAGTCGTCTTGCCCGCCCCGTTCGAGCCGAGCAGGGCGAAGATGCTGCCCCGCGCCACGTCGAGGTCCACCCCCTTCAGCACCTCCAGTGCCTTGTACGACTTCTGCAGGCCGCGTACGTGGATCGCGGGTCGGACCGCTTCGGTGATCATGTCGGAGTTCCTTCCCGCGTCACGGCCGGTCGCCCGCGACGCGGTCGATGGTGGTGGTGAGGCGTTCCCGCTCCCGGCTGATCCACTGGCCCTCCGCGTAGTTCTGCAGGAACGTCTCGGCGAACTCCACCGGGTCGGTCCCGACGATCTCGCGGATCGGGGTGCCGTCCGCCGCGCTCTGCTCGAAGAGATCGGCGAGATCATTCAGCATCGAGACCAGGACGTCCCCCTTGGAGATCGACCCGAAGTACATCAGGTACCGGTCCAGCGCCTCGATGGCGATGCGGTAATCGGTGGGTAGCTGCTTCGTGCGCGCCTTGTACTCCCGGTAGCGCTTCTTCTGTTCCAGCGAGCCCGTGACCTGCTCGATCCATCCTGCAACCATGGCTATCTCCGTTCGTCGTGGAGCTGTTCGAGTCTCTCCGAGAGGAAGCTCCACGTCCTCCAGAACTCTTCGAGGTCCTGCTGTCCCTGCGTGTTGAGGGAATAGACCTTGCGGGGCGGCCCCTTCTCGGACGGGACCTTCTCCACGTCGACCAGGCCCTTGTGCTCGATCCGGACGAGGATCGCGTAGACGGTGCCCTCGGCGATGTCGGAGAAGCCCCTCTCGCGCAGCCGTGCCGTGATCTCGTAGCCGTGCGCGGGCCGTCCGGCAAGGATCGCCAGGACGATGCCCTCCAGGGTGCCCTTGAGCATCTCCGTCATCTGCCTGCCCATAGGTCTCCCTCGCTGCTCAGTGTTACTGACTACTAGTAAATAGTAACGCTAAGTAGTGGAGAGGCAAGAGGTGGGGAGGGGCCGGTGATGGCATGCACCGGAGTTTCGTAGTACTCTAATTGCAGAATTCATCAAGTCGAGAGGTCTTGAGTTGCCCGTCCCGTTGCACCAGGCGAAGGCCGAGCTCTTCCGCACCCTCGGGCACCCGGTGAGGATCCGCGTACTGGAGCTGCTGTGCGAGGGTGACCATGCGGTCCACCAACTCCTCGCGAAGGTCGAGGTCGAGCCCAGCGCACTGTCCCAGCAACTGGGGGTACTGCGGCGCGCCGGACTGGTCCGCCAGCAGCGCATCGGTGGCGAGGTGGTGTACTCGCTGCTCGTTCCCTCGGTGCGTGACCTGCTGGCCGCAGCGCGCACCACGCTGTCGTTCCTGCTGGCCGACCAGGCCCAGCTGCAGGCCGCCCTCGACGGCGAGGCGTCCGTCGCGGAGGGAACCGAAGCGTGAGCACCGGACGAATCCTCAGGCTGATCGCCCGCACCGGGCGCACCACCGAGCCGCTCGACGACACCGCGGACCACGGTCTCGCGATCCGGGACGGCTTCGTCCCACCGCGCGCGCTGCATGGCAGCGCCCAGGTCCGCCACGTCGACGCCGGCTCCTGCAACGGCTGTGAGATCGAGCTCGGCGCGGCCTTCGGGCCCGTCTACGACGCCGAACGCGTCGGCGTCCGCCTCGTCGCCTCCCCCCGCCACGCCGACGTGGTCGCCGTCACCGGCGTGGTCACGCAGAACATGGCCGGCCCCCTGGTCAACACCGTGGACGCCGTCCCGCACCCGCGCGTGGTGGTGTCGATCGGTGACTGCACCCGTGGCTGCGGCCTGTTCGCGGGCTCGTACGCCGTGGCCGGGTCGGTGGACGACTTCGTCGAGGTGGACGTGCACGTCCCGGGTTGTCCGCCGGCGCCCGAGGCCATCGTCGCGGCGTTCCGGAAGGTGACCGGCCGATGACGCCGGACCGCCTCGCCGCCCTGGTGGACGTCGGGCTGCTCGCCCAGGCGCTGCTCGGGGCGCTGGCCGTCCTGTTCGCCGTGGTCGTGCCCCGTCGCGTACGCAACGCGGCGTCGGGCAGCGCCCTGGTCGCGGTCGGTGTCGCCGGAGCGATCACAGGTGTGGCCGCCCTGCTCGGTGCGCCCGCGGCGGGCCTGCGGATCCCGCTCGCGCTGCCGCTGGCCGGTCCGATGGATCCGATGCTGCTGGCTCCCGACCGGCTCGGTGCCGTCTTCATGGCGATCGCCGGCATGGTGGTGGCCCTGTCGGCCCTGTTCGGGATCGGGTACGCCCACGGTGCCGCCGCGTCACGTACGGGCTGGACCGCCTTCGCGGTCTTCGCGGTCGGCCTGCAGTTCGTCCCTGCCGCCGCGGATGCCGTCACCTTCCTACTGGCCTGGGAACTGATGGCCGGCGGGTCCACCGTGCTGCTGCTGGCCGACCATGCCGTCCGGGAGCCCGTACGTCGCGCCACGCTCTGGTACGCCGTGATGACCCACCTGAGCTTCCTGCTGCTGCTCACCGGTTTCGGCATCCTCGCCGCTGCGGCCGGAGGCACGTCCTGGGCCACGATGGCCGGGGCCGGGCTCGGGGGCCCGGTGGCCGGGGTCGCGTTCGTGCTGCTCACCGCCGGGTTCGCCACGAAGGCCGGCCTGGTGCCGGTGCACGTCTGGCTGCCGCGGGCACACCCCGAGGCGCCCAGTCACATGTCCGCGGCGATGAGCGCCGCGATGGTGAAGATGGGGGTCTACGGCATCATGATGGTCGTCCTCCGACTGCTGCCCGAGGGGCCCCGCTGGTGGGCGGTGCTGCTGATCGCCCTCGGGGCCGGTTCGGCTCTCTACGGCATCCTGCAGGCGTCCGTCCAGTCCGACCTCAAGCGCCTGCTGGCCTACTCGACGACCGAGAACGTCGGCCTGGTCGTGGCCGCCGTCGGGATCGGGGTGCTGCTGCGCGACTCCGGCCAGGACGGGGTGGCCGGCGTGGCGTTCCTCGCGGCCCTGCTCCTGGCGGTGAGCCACGCAGCGTTCAAGACGGTGCTGTTCCTCGGTGCGGGCTCGGTCCTGCACGCCACCGGGGAGCGTGACCTCGACCTGCTCGGCGGCCTGGCCTCGCGGATGCCCTGGACGGCCACGGCCTTCGGCATCGGCGCGATGGGCGCCGCGGCGCTGCCGGTGACGTCCGGCTTCGTGGCGGAGTGGGCGCTGCTGCAGGCCCTCGTCCACGCCGATGCCCGTGCGGACCGGCTCGTCGCCGTCGTCATGCCGGTCACGATGGCCGTGGTCGCGCTCACGGTCGGACTCGGCCTGCTCACGTTCGTCAAGGCCCTCGGCATCGGCTTCCTCGCCCGGCCCCGCACACGGGCGGCCGCCGACGCCCACGAGGCTGGGATCACCATGCGCGCAGCACTGGCCGTCGGCTCGCTGCTGGTCCTCGCGCTCGGGCTGGCTCCCGGACCGGTGTCGGTGGCCCTTGCCGGCGCGGTGCCCGCCGGCGGGGTGTCCACCGTCGCCGGCACCGGCCTGGTGCTGGATGCCGTCGGCGTCGTGCTGCACCCCGTCGGCCTCACCCTGCTGCTGCTGGCGATCCTGGTCCCGCTGGTCGTCGTGAACGTCGTCCTGGCCCGGCGGCACCCCCGTCGTGACGTCGGCCTGGCCTGGGGGAGCGGCGGCGAACGCACCAGCCCCCGGATGGAGTATAACGCCACCAGCTACGCGGAGCCGCTGGTCCGGGTCTTCGGTTCGTCGTTGCAGGCGACCCGCAGCGTCGAGGTGGTCCGGCACGAGCAGTCGCCACTGCTGGTGTCGCAGGTGGCCTTCACCCAGGAGACCGTCGACGTGGTCGAGGAGCGCATCTACCTGCCCGCCGCCCGCCGGGCCGAACGATTCGGCGACCTCGCACGGACCGTCCAGAACGGCAGCATCCACCGTTACGTCGGCTTCTCCTTCGCCGCCCTCGTGGTCGTCCTGGTGGTGCTGGCGCTGTGGTGACCGAGGCTGTGGTGATCGAGGCTGTGGGACTCGACTCGGGGGTGATCGACTCGGTGCTGGTCATCGTGACCCAGCTGGTCCTCGCGATCGCGGTCACGCCGCTGCTGATCGGCGTGATGAGGACCACCCGCGCCCGGCTGGAGGGCCGCGTGGGTGGTGGCATCGGCCAGCCCTGGCGCGACGTGGCCAAGCTGTTGTCGAAGGAGCCGCTGCGCGCCCCGGGCTCGACGCCGGTGCTGACGACGGCGCCGATCCTGCTGGTGGCCTCCAGCCTGCTGCTGTGTGCCCTGGTCCCGCTGGTCAGCACGCTGGCGCTGGCCAGCGTCCCCGGCGACCTGTTCGTGGTCGTCTCGGTCCTGCTGCTGGGCACGGTGGCCCTCGCCCTGCTCGGCCTGGAGTCGGGCACCGCCTTCGGGGGGATGGGCTCCAGCCGGCACATGACGATCGCCGCGCTCGTCGAACCGACGGTCCTGCTGAGCATCTACGCGCTCAGCGTCCCGACCGGGACATCGGCGCTGGCCTCCATCGTGCAGGCCCGCAAGCTCGACCCGACGTCCCTGCTGAACCCGGTGAGCCTGTTGTCCATCGTCGCGCTCGTCGTCGTGGTGATCGCCGAGACCGGACGCCTGCCGGTGGACAACCCCTCCACGCACCTGGAGCTCACCATGGTGCACGAGGCGATGATCCTGGAGAGCGGTGGCCGGGACCTCGGCTGGCTCGAGTTCGGCTCGTGGCTGCGCCTCACCGCGCTGCTCGGCCTGGTCGTCAACCTCGCCATGCCGTGGGGGGTCGCCGCGGACGCCGCACCGCTGGGCCTGCTCGTCGGCCTGGTGACCATCACGGCCAAACTGCTGGTGACCGGTGCGCTGCTCGCGGCCGCCGAGGTGTTCATGGCCAAGCTCCGGCTGTTCCGCGTCCCCGAGCTGCTGGCCGGCTCCTTCGTCCTGGCGTTCCTCTCGGTGAGCGCCTCCTACCTGGTGTTCTAGCAGGAGACCCCGATGTCCGACCACCTGTACGAGCAACTGCTCGCGACCACCACCGGCCTGTTGCTGCTCACCGCAGTGCTGCAGGTCTGGGGGCGCTCGGTGACCCGGGCGATCCGCCTGCTGGCGATCCAGGGCCTCGCCCTGGCCGGGTTGGTCCTGGTCGTCGGCCTGCACGGGGGCGAGCGCCAGGCACCGCCGGTCGCGCTGCTGGTCCTGCTGGTCAAGGCGGTGGCGATGCCCTGGGCGATGGCCCGGTCGGCCCGGCTGATCGACCAGACCAAGGAGGCCGGCTCGCTGGCGAACCCGGCCGTCGAACTCATCGGCGCCGCCGGCCTCACCCTGCTCGCCTACGCCATCAGTGGCCCCCTCCTCGGGGGCCAGGCCGATCCCGCCGCGCAGGCCGCGCCGGTCGGCTTCTCCCTGGTGCTGCTGGGCTTCTGGCAGCTGCTCATCCGCCGGTCGGCGCTCACCCAGCTGGTCGCCTTCCTGCTGATCGACAACGGCATCGCGACGATCGCCTTCCTCACCTCCGGTGGCCTCCCGCTGACCATCGAGCTGGGGGTGTCGCTGGACGTGCTGCTGGTGGTCCTCATCCTCGGCGTCCTGGTGGTACGGATGCACGAGGAGCAAGGACACATCGACATCACCGAGCTGAGGGAGTTGCGGGACTGATGGCCGCCCTGATCTGGATCGCGCTCGCGCTGCCGCTGCTCCTGGCGGCGCTGAGCTTCCTGCTGCGTCGCCACAGCTGGACACTCTGGTTGCCGGTCGCCGCCGCGGCGACCCTGCTGGTGGTCGGCGTCGCGCTGGTCGTCGCCGTCCACCTCGGCGGCCCGCTCAGCACCGGGGCGGGCCTGCTCCGGGTGGACGCCCTGAGCGCCTGGATGCTGTCCGTGGTGGGGGCCGTCGCAGTGATAGCGCTGTGGGCCGGCATCCCGCACCGGGCCGACCGCCAGCGCAGCATCGGCCTGTTCGCCACCCTGCTGGCCCTCTTCCTGACCGCCATGGCCCTCGCCGTCGTCGCCGACAACCTCGGACTGTTGTGGGTCGCCATCGAGCTGACGACGATCACCACCGCCTTCCTGGTCGGCTACCGCGGCGGACGGGGAGCACTGGAGGCGGCCTGGAAGTACGTGGTCCTCGGCTCGGTCGGCATCGCGATCGCCTTCCTCGGCATCGTCCTGCTCTATGCGGCCAGCCGCGGCACGGGGGAGCCCTCGCTGTCGTGGCTCGGTCTGCTCGAGAGCGCCGCCCGGCTCGACCCGGCACTCACGCGCGCCGCCGGCGCCCTGACGGTCCTCGGCTTCGCCACCAAGGTGGGCCTGGCGCCGATGCACTCCTGGCTGCCGGACGCCCAGAGCCAGGCCCCGGCCCCGGTCAGCGGCCTGATGTCCGGCGTCCTGGAGGCGGTGGCCCTCTACGCGATCCTGCGGGTCCAGGCGATCACCGACGCAGCGATCGGTCCCGAACTCGTCCGCGGCATGCTCGTCACCGCGGGGCTGCTGTCGTTGGGGGTCGCGGCGGCGATGTCGCTCACCCAGAAGGACTACCGACGCCTGCTCGCCTACAGCAGCATGGAGCACATGGGCCTCCTGGCGCTGGGGGTGGCAGCGGGAGGGCCGCTCGCCCTGGCGGCGGTCCTGCTGCACATGCTCGGCCACGGGCTGGCGAAGTCGACCATGTTCGTCCTGGCCGGACGCGTCCTGGGCACAGTCGGCGGCCACCGCATCTCCGATGTCCGTAACCTGCTGCGGCGCCGTCCCGACCTCGGGGCGCCCTTCCTCCTCGGCGCGGCCGCCCTGCTCGGCTTCCCGCCGTTCGTCACCTTCTTCACCGAGGTCGCGATCCTGGTCGCCGGGTTCGGTCGCGGACTCGGCTGGCAGATGGCGCTCGCCGGTGTCCTGCTGCTCGCCATGTTCGCAGGCTTCGCGCGCCACGTCCTCGCGATGACCGTGGGCAGCGACCCCGACCCGGTCACGCCCGACCCGGAGGCCCTGATGCCGGATCGTCCCACCGTCTTCCGGCAGGTCCCGGTGGTGATCGCCCTCGGGCTCAGCGCCGTCCTGGCCTTCGCGGCCTGGCCGCTCGTCGGCGTCCTGACCGACGCGGTGGCTGCGCTGGGAGGTACCCGATGACCCGCCTCGCCCCACCCGAGACCGTCCTGGTCACCCGCGACCAGCTCGCCGCCGCGATGGCCACCCAGCTGCAGAGGGGCCTCCGGCTCGCCCTGGTGGCGGCGCACGAGGACGGGCCCCTTGTACGGGGCACCTCCTTCCGGGTCGTCCATGTCTTCCTCGGCAGTGCGGGAGAGCGGGTCGAGGTCGTCGTCGAGGTCCCGCGGGACGACGCGTGGCTGCCCACCCTGGCCGGCCTGTCCTACCCGGCGGGCAGGTTCGAGCGGGAGATCCGCGACCTCTACGGCATCGTCCCGCGGGGCCACCCCCAGCCGTATCGGCTGGTCCGCCACGGACACTGGCCCACCGGCTTCTACCCGATGCTCCGCGACGCCGACCCGGCACCCACGTTCGGCGCCGACCAGGGGTTCCCGTTCGTCGAGGTCTCGGGCAAAGGCGTCTACGAGATCCCGGTCGGCCCTGTCCATGCGGGCATGATCGAGCCGGGCCACTTCCGGTTCTCGGTGGTGGGGGAGACGATCGTACGGATGTACCAGCGGCTGTACTTCGCGCACCGGGGTGTGGAGAAGCTGTTCGAGGGTCGCCCCGTCGCCGACGGCATCCCCCTGGCCGAGCGGATCAGCGGCGACACCGCCGTCGGCCACAGCCTCGCGTACGCCATGGCCGTCGAGGATGCCCTGGGCATCGAGGTGCCCGAACATGACCGACTGGTGCGGGCCCTGCTGCTGGAGTGCGAGCGCCTCTACAACCACGTCAACGACATCGGCGCCATCATCAACGACACCGGCCTGAGCATCGTGAACCAGCACGCCGGACGGCTGCGGGAGACCCTGCTGCGCCACAACGCCCGGCTCACCGGCCACCGCCTGCTGCGCGGCGCGATCCGGATCGGCGGCGCCGACCTGGCGTCGGCCCCCGACCTCGCCCTGGTGACGTCCGTCGCGGCCGAGGCCGCGGAGCTGGCGTCGATCGCTACCGGGCACGGCATGGTCGCGAACCGGCTCGACACCACCGCCGTCCTGCCGCCGGAGCAGGCGCGCCGGCTCGGCGTCCTCGGCTACGTGGCGCGCGCGTCCGGCCTGGCCGTCGATGCCCGCGCCGACCAGCCGTTCGTCGACCTCGGCGAGCGGTTCGAGGTCATCACCCGCACCACCGGCGACGTACGCGCCCGCTTCGACGTCCGAGTGGACGAGGTCGCCGTGACCGCGCGCCTGGTGGCAGACCTCGCCGCGCGCATCGCCGCGCTGGAGGGGAGCGGGTCGGACAGCAACGCGTCGGCGTCGGCGGACCTGCCCACCGGACCCGGGGCCGGGCTGGGTGTCGTGGAGGCCTGGCGCGGCACCCTGGTCCACCGCATCGAGGTGGATGCCCACGGCGTGCTCACCCGGGTCAAGGTCGTGGATCCTTCGTTCTGCACGTGGCCCGGGCTGCCGGTCGCACTGGCCGAGACGATCGTCCCCGACTTCCCGCTGGCCAACAAGAGCTTCAACATGTCCTACGCCGGCAACGACCTCTGAGAATGCCGAACGTCAGGTAGCCCGGAGTAGCGTGGAGAGATGACATCTGTCGGGGGTAAGCACGTTCGTCTGGTCGTCGTCGGGATCCTGGCAGCGGTGGCCCTGTCGGGTTGCAGCTCCGGTGGCCGTTCCTCCGATGGAGGAATGATGGGCGGGAACGGGGGCGGCGGAACCGGTGGGGCCACCACCCCGGGCTCCTCGCAGGCCCGGCTGTCCTGTACGGCGCCGGAGTCCCTGCCCGGCCAGACCGTTTCGGTCACCCTGACCGACGCGGGCATGATGAACTCACCGATGATGGGCGGCAGCGCCCCGATGGGTGAGCGCATGAGTCTTCGTGCCTCCCCGGCCAGCGTCCCCGCCGGCCAGGTCAGCTTCGTGGCCTCCAACTTCGGAGGGCGCACCCACGAGCTGGTGATCCTGCCCCTGCCCGCTGGCACCTCCGCCGGGAAGCGGGTCCCCGGCGCGGACGGCAAGGTTGACGAAGCAGGCAGTCTCGGCGAGGCGTCCGCCTCCTGCGCCGCTGGCACCGGGGAGGGCATCACCCCCGGCGCCACGGGCTGGATCACCCTCACCCTGCCGCCCGGCCGCTACGAACTGGTCTGCAACCTGCAGAACCACTACGCCGACGGCATGTACCAGGAACTCGACGTCACCTGACGACCGGCCCTGAGGGCACTTCGCTGCTCCTGACGCATCGTGCGGCATGCTGAGGACATGAGCGACGCACCGGATCCCGACGCCCCGCGCACCGCCCGGCAGATCGGCCGGCAGGAGATGACCCGGCGGATCCTCGCCCGGGCCCGCGCCCAGTTGCTGGACGCCGGCCCCGGTGAGCTGTCGCTGCGGGCGATCGCCCGCGACCTGGGGATCGCCTCCTCGGCCATCTACCGCTACTTCGCCAGCCGCGACGAGCTGCTCACCGCCCTGCTCGTGGAGGTGTACGCCGAACTGGGCGCCGTGCTCGAGGAGGCGGACCGCGCGGTGCGGCCACGGGAGGCGTACGCCCGACGGTTCCGGACCCTGGCGCAGGCGCTGCGGGACTGGGCGGTCGCGCACCCCTACGACTGGGCGCTGCTCTACGGCTCCCCGGTCCCCGGCTACCACGCACCCCAGGACACCGTCCCGTCGGCCGCCGAGGCGACCGGCGCCTTCCTCGCCATCGTGTCCGACGCCTCCGGGGCCGGGTACCGGCTCCCGGCGGAACTGGCGGCACCCGTCGACCCGGCGGAGCGCGCCGCGGTGGCGGGCCTGGTCGGGATGCTGGAGGGTCCGGTCGACGAAGCGCTGCTGCTGCGCGGGATGGCCGCGTGGAGCGGCGTGATGGGGGCGATCTCCACTGAGCTGTTCGGTCACCTGAACCGTTCGGTCGTGGACCTCGACACCTACTACGCGGCGGTGGTCGACAGGCTCGTGGAGATGAGCGGTCTGCGCGATTCCGGGGCCGCCCACCGGTAGCGTGGTGGGTGACATGGGGGGACCTGGACATGCGGTGATACCCGAGGAGGGGCGATGGGGTCGAGTGGTCTGTACGGCGGCATCGAGGCCGGCGGCACGAAGTTCGTCTGCTGTGTCGGCACCGGGCCCGACGACATCCGGGCGGAGGCGCGGTTCCCGACCACGACGCCGGAGGAGACCCTCGGCCGCTCGATCGACTTCTTCCGCGAACAGGCCACTACGGCGCCGATGGCAGCCCTCGGTGTGGCCTGCTTCGGGCCGGTCGACCTGGACCCGGCCTCCCCGACGTACGGCCATGTCACCACCACCCCGAAGCCCGGCTGGACCGGCGCCGACGTGGTCGGGACCCTGCAGCAGGCGCTCGGGGTACCGATCGGCTTCGACACCGACGTCAATGGTGCTGCCGTGGGCGAGGCCCGTTGGGGCGCCGGGCAGGGCCTGGACCCGTTCGTCTACCTGACCATCGGCACCGGCGTCGGCGGTGGCGCGATCGTCAACGGCGCCCCGCTGCACGGCCTGGTGCACCCCGAGATGGGCCACGTACGCGTCCCGCACGACCTGGCCCGCGACCCCTTCGAGGGGGCCTGCCCCTTCCACGGCGACTGCCTGGAGGGGCTGGCCTCCGGCCCGGCACTGGCCCGGCGGTGGGGCGTGCCTGCGGAGACGCTGCCCGCCGGCCACCCGGCCTGGGAACTGGAGGCCGGCTACCTCGCCGAGCTGATGGCGGCGCTGGTCTGCACCCTGTCACCGCGCCGGATCGTGCTCGGCGGTGGCGTGATGTCGGGGCCCGGGCTGTTCCCGATGGTGCGCAGCCGGACCCAGGAGCTGCTGGCCGGGTACGTGTCCTCCTCGTCGGTCGCGGAGGGCATCGACGACTTCATCGTGCCGCCGGGACTGGGGGAGTGGTCCGGACGCCTCGGTGCGATCGCACTCGCCCAGGCGGCCGCCGTCACTTCCACTGGGTAGCGACGACGAAGGAGGCGGCGATCAGGCCCATGCCGATCGCCAGGTTCCAGTTCCCCAGGGCGGCCATGAACGGGATCATGTAGCCGGCGACGTAGAACACGACGATCCAGGCCACGCCGAGCAGCAGCAGGGTGAGCAGGGTCGGGATGACCCACGCGGCGGTGCCCGGGGCACCGGTCCGACGGGTGGTCTCCAGCTCGTCGCTGTTCTCGCTGTCGGCGGCGGACTTGCGCTGCTGGGACTCGGGCACAACCACTCCTCGTACGGATCCTGTTGGGTACGTTGGGTAGCCTAGTCGACGACGAGAACCGGGCCGACCGGCGACCGAGGGGGAGGGACAGCATGGAGGAGCCGACAGGTCCCGCGTCCCTGCGTGACACGATCCGGATGGTGATCGGCCGCGTCCGCGACCTGCGGTCCCAGCGGTCCGCCCAGACGGACGTCCCCCGGCCCCGCCGGATGTCCGGCCGACTGGTGGCGGGCCTGGCCACCCTGCTGATCTGCGTGCTGGCCGGCTACATGATCGGCACCAGCGCGGCCCTGGCGAAGGGCACCGACCTGCGTGGCGGGCGGACGACCGACCTGATCTCGATGGTCACCGTGGAGTCCCAGCGCAACGCCGCCCTCGCCGCCCAGGTCTCCGACGTACGGGCCCAGGTCGACCGGCTGAGCGGTGCGACGGGTGCGAGTGGGGTCTCGGCGCAGCAGTTGGAGCAGGCCGCGACGAATGCGCAGACCACCCCCGTCTCCGGCCCGGGCCTGACGGTGGTGCTGAACGACGCGCCGTCCTCGGTGGCCCCGCCCGACGTGGACCCCGACCTGCTGGTGGTGCACCAGCAGGACATCCAGGCCGTGGTGAACGCCCTCTGGCAGGGCGGCGCCGAGGCGATGACGATCCAGGGCCAGCGGGTGATCTCCACGACCGGCATCAAGTGCGTCGGCAACACCGTGGTGCTGCAGGGCATCCCCTACGCCCCGCCGTACCGGATCCAGGTGATCGGTGACCAGAACGCGCTGGAGGCCGCGCTGCTGTCCTCCCCGTACGTCAGCAACTACCAGGACTACGTGGCCGCGTACGGGTTGGGCTACCAGGAGCGCAGGGAGGACAACCTGTCCTTCCCCGCCTACTCCGGCGGCATCGAGCTGCAGTACGCCCGCCCGGCCCGCTGAGGGTCCGGGGATCGCTCAGCCCAGCTCCACCAGCGGTGTGAGGCCCTCGGCCCGGGCCGGAGCACCGGCGTCACCGCACAGCGCCAGCCAGTTCGCGAAGATCGCATAGCCACCCTCGCTGAGCACCGACTCCGGGTGGAACTGCATGCCCTCGACCGCCAGTTCGCGGTGCCGGACCGCCATGATCACGCCGTCCTCGGTGGTCGCGGTCACCTCCAGGACGTCCGGCACCGTCTCCGGCATGATCGCCAGTGAGTGGTACCGGGTCGCGGTGAACGGCTCCGGCAGTCCGGCCAGGCACCCGGCACCGTGGTGCAGGATCGTGGACGTCTTGCCGTGGCGCAGCTGCGGGGCCCGGTCGACCGTCGCCCCGTACGCCTCGCCGATCGCCTGCACACCCAGGCACACCCCGAAGACGGGCCGGTGGCCGGCCTGCTCGTGGATGATGTCGATGCACCGCCCGGCCTGGGCGGGCACCCCGGGCCCCGGGGAGAGCATGATCCCGTCGAACGGGTCCGCCCATCCCTCCTGGACCAGGCGCGGGTCGTCGTTGCGCCAGACCGTGACCCGGGCGCCGAGCCGGGCCAGGTACTGCACGATGTTCCACACGAAGGAGTCGTAGTTGTCCACCACCAGGATGGCCGGCCCGGTCGCCTGACCGGTCACGGCGTCCTGGTGCGCGGTCTTCTGGTGCGCGGCGTTCTCGTGCGCGGTGGGTGCGTTCGTTGCGGGTCGGTTCGTCACGGCTTCTCGCTGCTCAACAGGGGGAGGGTGTAGTCGTTGCCGGGGCCGCTCGTCGCGCTGTTGTTGGCGTTGCCGCTGTTGTTGCCGCTTCCGCTGTTCGGGTTGCTGCCCGAGTTGCCCGGGGACATGGTCGCGGTCGTCGCGGTCGGCGTCGGCGTCGGCGTCGGCGCCGGTGCGGTCGGTGTCTGGGTCTGGGTCGGGGCGGCACTCGCCGTGGTCGGAGCCGCTGTCGGCTGGGGCGCGGCGGCAAGTACCACGGTGACGGCCGCGTCACGGCCGACGTTGGTGCCGGCGCCCGGTGACTGCGACAGCACCGTCCCGGCCGTGGCACTGGAATCCTTCGTGGTGAACTTCACGTTGGTCAGGCCCAGGTCCTTGGCAGCGGACTCGACCGCCTGCCGGTTGAAGCCCTTCCAGTCCGGCAGGGTGACCCGTCCGGACGCGTACGTGAGGACGACCTGCTGGCTGGGCACGATCTGGGTGCCGGAGGCCGGTTCCACGCTGAGCACGGTGTTCGCCGCCTCGGTGGAGTCGGCCGCGACGGTCCGGATGTTCGTGAAGCCTGCCGATGACAGCGCGGAGCGGGCCTCGTCGAGGCTGCGACCGACCAGCCCGTCGGGGACCTGGAGCTTCTTCGGGCCGGCGTTGACGGTTAGCGTGATCTTGGACCCGGTGTCGACCTGGGTCCCGCCGGCGGGATCCTGCGCGGTCACCCGACCGACGGTGGCGTCATCCGGACCTTCGACGCTGGTCACGCTGGGCTCGAGCCCCTCGGCACGGAGCAGTTCCTCGGCGACGACCTGGGACTTGGTCACCACGTCCGGCACCGCGACCTGCTTGGCCCCCAGGCCACCGTTGGCCCACCACACGCCGCCGCCGATCACCAGCGCGGCCAGCACGACGGCCAAGACGGTCCACCAGGCGCGCCGCCGGCGTCGCCGGCGGGCGTCGTCGTCCACGTACGAGGTCTCGCCGGTGGAGTCGACCAGGGCCCGCTGGGGGGTCGTCGACACGCCGGCCTCGGTGGCGCCCACAGCCAGGATCGCCCGGGTGGCCAGGCCGCTCTCCGCGGCACCGGCCACGGCGGTGGCACCCAGGGCACCGGCCGCGGCGGCGTCGGCGTAGCCCTCCTGGGCGGCGAGCGGGTGCTGGCCGGCGAGGATCCGGGCGAGGTCGTCCTGGAACTCCCGCGCCGTCTGGTAGCGGCGGTCGGGGGACTTCTCCAGCGACTTCAACAGCACGGCATCGAGGTCGGGCCCCAGCGTGGGGACGATCGTGGAGGGTGCCGGCGCCTGCTCACGGACGTGCTGGTAAGCCACCGACACCGGCGAGTCGCCGGTGAAGGGCGGGCGGCCGGTGAGCAGCTCGTACAGCAGGCAGCCGGTGGAGTAGAGGTCGGACCGGAAGCCGACCTTCTCCCCGCGGGCCTGCTCGGGGGAGAGGTACTGGGCGGTGCCGATCACCGCGGCGGTCTGCGTCATCGTCGCCTGGGTGTCGGCGACGGCGCGGGCGATGCCGAAGTCCATCACCTTCACCACGCCGCCGGCGTCGGTCAGCATCACGTTGCCCGGCTTGATGTCGCGGTGCACGATCCCGGCGCGGTGGGAGTAGCCGAGGGCGTCGAGGACGCCCTGGGTGATCTCGAGGGCCCGCTCGGAGGTGAACATGTCGCCGGAGTTCAGCACCTGGCGCAGCGTCCGGCCCTCGACCAGTTCCATCACGATGTACGGGACGATCTCGCCGGTGGCCTCGTTGCGCTCCTCGTCGGTGTCGTAGACCGCGACGATGTTGGGGTGGTTGAGCCCGGCCGCCGAGTGCGCCTCGCGCCGGAAGCGCTCCTGGAACGTCGGGTCGGAGGCGAGGTCGACGCGCAGCTGCTTGATCGCCACCTCTCGCTGCAGGCGCAGGTCCCGGGCCCGGTTGACCTCGGCCATGCCGCCGCGGCCCAGCGTCGGGCCGAGCTGGTAGCGACCGCCGAGAATGCGGGGTTGGGTGTCCATACCGGTTGAACCTCCCGGGCTCACATGAGTGCCTGCATCACGGACTTGGCGATCGGGGCGGCAACGACGTTGCCCCCGATCTCCGAGCGCGGGATGTTGGCTGATTCGACGAATACTGCCACGGCGATCTTGCGGTTGTTGTTCTCGGCGAATGACGTGAACCAGGCGTACGGTGGCCGGTCCTTGGTCGTCTGGGCGGTGCCGGTCTTGCCGCCGACGGTCAGGCCGCTGATCTGGGCGTTCGTGCCGGTGCCGCGTTCGACGACGTTGACCATCATGCCCTGCAGCTTCTGGGCGTTGGCGGCCGACATGGCCTGGGACAGCTGGGAGGCCTGGGTGGTCTTCACCGGGGTCAGGTCCGCGGCCCGTACGGTGCTGACGATGTAGGGGCGCATCACCTTGCCGTCGTTGGCGATGCCGGCCGAGACCATCGCCATGTGCAGCGGGTTGGAGGCGACATCGAACTGGCCGATCGCACTGAGGGCGGTCTGGGCCGGATCGGGGTTCTGCGGGAACTGGGCCGCGACGCCACCGACGTCGGACAGCTGGTAGCCCCAGCCGAACTTGTCGGCCTGCGTGCGCAGCGCGGCGCCGCCGAGCTGGATGCCGACGTTGGCGTAAGAGGTGTTGCACGACAGCTGGAGCGCGCGGTCGAGGGTCTGCTTGCCGTCACCGCACTGGGTCTCGTTCGGCAGCTTGGTCCTGGTGCCGGGCAGGGTCAGCGCCGACGGGGTGTCGATCTCGGTGCTGGGCTGCATGCCACTCTCCAGGGCGGCGGCCGCGGTCACCAGCTTGAAGGTCGACCCGGGCGGGTAGATCTCGTTGGAGGCGCGATTGACCAGTGGCTTGGCCGGGTCGGCCAGCAGTGACTCGTACGCCTTGCCGGCGGCTCCGATGTCGGTGCCGGACAGCGGGGTCGGGTCGTACGAGGGGTGCGAGACCATCGCCAGCACGGCGCCGGTCTGGGCGTCCAGGGCGACCACGCCACCGGTCCGGTTGCCGAGGGCCTTGGCCGCGGCCTGCTGCGCCTTGGGATCGATAGTCGTCTCCACGGTCGCACCGACCGGCTTGCGACCGGTGATGGTGTCGACCAGCCGGCGGACGAACAGCGAGTCCGCGGTGCCGGCCAGCTCGGGGCCGTACGCCCGCTCCAGGCCGGACGACCCACGGTCGTACGAGTTGAAGCCGGTGATCGGGGCGTAGAGCTCACCGTCGGAGTAGGAGCGTACGTAGGCGAACTGTCCGCCGGAGGTGGGCTGGGAGGTGGCCAGGACGGTCTTGCCCGCGACGATGGCGCCGCGCTGGGCGCCGAACTGCTCGTCGCGGACGCGGCGGTTCTGGGCGTTCGCGTTGAGCGAGCCCTGCTGGAAGACGATGATCTGGGTCACCTGCACCAGCAGCGCGGCGAACATCACCATCGCGACCAGCGCGATGCGTCGGATCGGCTTGTTCATGGGCGTGCCTCCGTGGTCGGGACGGAGATGAGCTGGGTGCTGTCGTCGGCGATGCTCAGCTCCCCGGACGTGGCGACCGGTTTGCGGACCTGGTGGGAGATCACCAGCAGCAACCCGACGATCATCCAGTTGACGATCATCGACGTGCCGCCCTGGCTCATGAAGGGGGTGGTCAGGCCGGTCATCGGCAGCAGCCGGATGACGCCGCCGGTGATCAGGAACACCTGCAGGGCGAACACGAACGACAACCCGGTGGCCAGCAGCTTGGAGAAGTCGTCGCGGGCGGCCAGGGCGATCCGGAGCCCACGCATGACGAACAGCGCGTAGACCATGATCAGGGCCATCAGGCCGGTGATCCCCAGCTCCTCGCCGATGGCGGCCGAGATGAAGTCCGACTTCGACAGCGGCGTCAGGCCGGGCCGGCCCAGCCCCCAGCCGCGCCCGAGCAGGCCGCCCCAGGCGAAGCCGAACTGGGCGCTGATGATCTGCAGGTTCTGGTCGAAGTTGTCGAACGGGTGCAGCCAGGCGTCGATCCGGACCTGGACGTGGTGGAGGGTCGAGGCTGCGAACGCGGCGGCGCCGAGGGCCAGCGCGCCGATCACCAGCCAGCCGGGACGCTCGGTGGAGACGTAGAGCATCACCACGAACAGGCCGAAGAACAGCATCGAGGTGCCCAGGTCGCTCTGCGAGACCAGCACCAGCAGGCTGACCGCCCACATCACGCCGATCGGCAGCAGGTCGCGCGGACGGGGGAAGCCGATGCCCAGGAAGCGCCGCCCGACCACGGCCAGCGCGTTGCGCTTGTCGACCAGGTAGGAGGCGAACGCGATGGTCAGCAGCAGCTTGGCGAGCTCACCGGGCTGGAAGGAGAACCCGGCGACCCGGATCCAGATCCGGGCGCCGTTCAGCTCCACGCCCAGGCCTGGCACCAGCGGCAGCAGGAGCAGCACCAGGCCGGCCAGGAACAGCGAGTAGGTGTAGCCCTGGAGCGGCCGGTGGTCGCGCAGCACGGCGATCACCAGCACCGCGAGGAGCATGCCGAGGCCGGTCCAGATCAGCTGGACCAGGACGTCGTTGCGCGGGGGGTCCGGGATCAGGTCGATCCGGTGGATCATCGCCAGGCCGATGCCGTTCAGCAGCAGGACGCTGGGCAGGATCAGGGGATCGGCGTACGGGGTCCGCCACCGCACCACGATGTGCATCAGCAGCCCGAGCCCGAACCACAGCAGGCTGACCGCCCACATGTTGGAGGGCAGCCTGCCCTGGAGGTTGATGTGGGTCAGCGCGTAGCCGGCCAGTCCGATGAACTGGGCCAGCAGCACCATCGCCAGCTCGACGTTGCGACGCTTGCGGTGGACGACGACGGATTCAGCCATCAGCACTCCCCGTAGTCAGGCACGACAGGTGTCGGGGTCGCGACCGGCGTCGGCGGCCGCGCGGAGGGGGACGCCGAGGCGGCCGCCTTCCTGGCCTCCTCGGCGGCCTTGCGGGCGGCCTCGGTGGCCGCGGCGGCATCGCTGTCGGCCTTGGTCCGTACGGAGCGGCAGTACTCGGCGTTCGCGGCGAGCTCCGCGGTGCTGGCATGGGCGGCCTGGAGCGACTGCACCGTGATGGTGTCGTTGACCTGCTGCTGGAAGCGCGGGGACAGGTCGGCGACCGGGATCTGCTGGGACTCGACCACCTTGTTCAGGTGCCAGGAGCCCACGTTGGCGTTGAAGCCGCGGAAGATCGCCACCTGGCCGTTGTCCGCTCCGACGAAGTAGCTGTTGCGCCAGACCGCCCAGGTGCCCAGCACCGCCGCGGCGAGCACGGCCAGGGCGACCAGGAACGAGAGCGCCATACCCAGCGCCCGGCGCCGTGGTGGGGGTGCCGGCCGCGGTGCGTAGCGGGCGTCCTCCTGCGGGGTGGTGGCCAGGTGCTGGGGTGGGACGTGGGCCGGGATCGGCACCACCTCGATGTCATGGCTGTGTACGTCGGCGCCCTGGGCCTGGCTGGCGACGTCCTCGGGGATCGGGTTGCCCTCGGCGTCGACCAGCACCACGGCGTCGAGTTCGGCCGGGTCGATCGGGATCTCCTGCGTACGCTCCGAGACCTGCGGGATGGCGGCGGTGGCCGCCGCGCCGACCGTGACCGGCACGGTGGCGGGCGCAGTGGCCGGGTTCCCGTCCTCGGCTGGGGCCTCCTCGACGACATCGGCCAGCACCACTGTGATGTTGTCCGAGCCGCCCGCGGCATGGGCAGCGGAGACCAGCTGGCGCAGCGCCTCCTCACGGTCCGGGACGGCGACCATTCGGGCCAGGTCCACGTCGTCGACCAGCCCACAGAGCCCGTCGGAGCACAGCAGCAGCCGGTCCCCGGCCGCCGCGTCGATCAGTCCGATGTCGGGATCGTTCTGCGGGGCGCCGTTGAGGACCCGCAGCAGTAGCGAGCGGTGCGGGTGGGTGGCCGCCTCCTCGGGGGTCAGTCGGCCCTCGTCGACCAGCGACTGCACCCAGGAGTGGTCGTGCGTGACACGGACGAACGAGTCCTCGCGGAGCCGGTACATCCGGGAGTCGCCGATGTGCGCCACCGCGAAGTCGGTGCCGTCGAAGGCGGCGGCTGTGACGGTGGTTCCCATCCCCTCCAGCCCCGGATCGTCGGCGGCGAGGTCGGCGATCAGTTCGTTGGCCTCGTGGAGGCGCTGGGTCAGGCGCTCGAGCAGGGCCTCGCCGACCGGCCGCTCCGCCTCGGCGGACAGCTCCTGGTCGAGGTCGCGCAGGCGGGTCACCGCCACGCTGGAGGCCAGGTCCCCCGCCGCGGCACCGCCCATCCCGTCGGCGACGAGGAGCAGGTGGGCGGAGGCGTAGCCCGAGTCCTGGTTGTTCTTGCGGACGAGGCCGATCTCGGAGTGAGCTACGCAGTGGAGCGTCAACGGCATACTCAGGGCTCCAGCTTCAGGATCGTGCGCCCGACCCGGATCTCGTCCTCGGTCCCCACGCTGGTCGGGGCGGAGATCCGCCGGCCGTTGACATAGGTGCCGTTGGTGGAGCCCATGTCCTCCAGGTAGAGGCCCTGGTCCCCGTTGACCACGCGCGCATGGCGGGTCGAGATGTAGTCGTCCTCGAGCACGATCGCGCACTCGGGGGACCGGCCGATCACCACGTACGTGCCGGCCTGGTCCACCTCGGCGGCCATGCCGGTCTGGGGTCCGTTGGTGACGATCAGGCGGGCCGGGACCACCGAGGCGGGGGCCGGACGACCCGGCAGCGGAGCCGCGGGCGTGCGCTCGGCGCGCCGGTTACGGGTCTTCACGGGCCGCGGTTCGGGAGCCGGCAGCTCGGAGGCCGGGACGCGGCGACCGAAGAGGTCGGTGCGGATGACGTTCACCGCCAGCAGGATGAAGATCCACAGGAGTGCCAGGTAGCCGATCTTCAGGCCCGACAGCAGGATGTCCGACATCAGTGCTCCGTGGACGGCGAGTGGACGAGCATCCGGGTCGAGCCGATCTCGATCCGCGAGCCGTCGTGCAGTGGCGCCTGGGTGACCCGCTGTCCGTTGACGATGATGCCGTTGGTCGAGCCCAGGTCGACGATCGTGACCTGCTGGTCGTCACCGGTGCCGGAGACCTTGATCTCGGCGTGCTGCCGGGAGATGCCGGGGTCGTTGATCCGCAGGTCGGCACTGGTGCCCCGGCCGATGATGAAGCCGGGAGGGGTGAGCGGATGGCGCATCCCGTTGACCTCCAGGACCAGCCTCGAGCGGCTGATCTGGGTGGTGCTGGGCGGGGTGGGGCCCGGGTCGACGCCGGCGACGGCCTCGGAGGTCACGGTGAACTGCCCGGTCGGCAGTGAGGTGTCGAGCTCGTAGCTGATCGTGATCGGGCCGTTGAAGATGTAGCCCTGGCTGGAGGCGTGCTGCTTCAGCTCCGGCACGATCTCCCGGCTCAGCGTCTTGCCGTACGGGGTCAGGCGCTCGTGGTCGTGCTGGGAGAGCCGGACGGTGAAGTTGTTCGGGACCAGGCGGCGATCGCGGGAGACCACCTTGGCCTCGGCGTCGAGCTCGCGCTGCAGGCGCGCAGCGATCTCGACCGGCTGGACGTCACCCTTGAACGCGCGGGCGAAGACGCCGCTGACGGCGCCCTCCAGCTTCCGCTCGAAGCGGTCGAAGACTCCCACTCTCAGTTCCTTCCGGCTGACTGCACGGGTATCGCAATCCTGATCTTATGCGCCGGGGTGCGCGCACCCTACGATTGTCGGCCCTGTCGGGCGCTGCCCACGGTACCGGGAGCGGGCCCCTGGGCCGATTTCGTGTTTGGGGGGAGGTGTGTGCTATGGTTTTCCGGTTGCTACGGGAGGCCTCAATGGCCGCCCGAGTCACTTGCGCGAGTGGCGGAACGGCAGACGCGCTGGCTTCAGGTGCCAGTGTCCCTTGGGACGTGGAGGTTCAAATCCTCTCTCGCGCACAAATGGAACGCCTGGACCTACGGAAGTAGGCCCAGGCGTTCTTCGTTTCCGGTGGGCGTCTTGCGTGCCGATGGGCTGCTGGTGACGTGGAGCCCCGGTGGACGCCTGCTCCTATCGAGGGGAGCGCCACCGGGGCCTCGTCATTGCGGCGGGGCGGACTTCTCCCGGCCTGCGCGCGCCCCTGTCGATGGGGTCCTCCCACGGGCTACCGTCCATGGATACGACTGGTCAACTCGCTCCTGGTCCGGACGGAGGCACGGCCATGACTGCCGAGGATCCCGACACGATCGCCGCTCGCATCCGCGCCGACGTCTCTTTCCTGTCCGGCCGGCTGGAGGCGCTGGCCGCTGACCTGAGGCTGCTGGCGGAGTCCGTGGCCCCCCGGCAACGCACTGTCCCGGGTCCACCCCAGGAGGAACTGCCGGACGACTGGGGATCGGACGGGAACCCACCGGACGTGACGACATCGGACGAGCCGGTGGAAGACGAGCCGGTTGAAGACGAGCCGGACCAGGAGCCGCAGCAGCCGGAGATCCCCACCCGCCGGCCCGCACGGAGCGGCCTGCCCAAGTTCTTCACGGTCGCCGGATCGGCCGTGGCCCTGATCGGCGTCGCGTCGGTGCTGCTGCCTGCCGGTGGTGCCGTGCCGGGCCAGCTCACCCGTACGGCGCTCGGCCTCGGGCTGGCCGTCATCGCCGTCGTGGCGGCCGTCTGGCAGCACCGGATCGATCCCGCGAACGTGGGGGCCCGGGCCCTCCTGGCCACCGGCCTCGTGTCGGTGTACCTGTGCGTGCTCGCGCTGACCGTACGCTTCGTCGACGACCAGGGCCGGCCGCTGGTGGCGCTCCTTCCGGGGCTGGTGGTGACAGGCCTGGTCGGGCTCGCCGGCCTGTGGGCGGCCCGGTCCTGGCGGAGCCAGGGGATCGCCGTCGCAGCGGTCCTGGGCGGCCTGCTCGTCGCGCCGGTGGTCGAGACGGGTCCGGCCGACGGCACGCTGGCGGTCGTCGGCTTCATGGTCCTGCTGACCCTGGTGGCCGGAGTGGCCCAGCTCGGACTGGGATGGGTCTGGCTGCTCCTGGGCCGGACCGTTCCCACCGTCTTGTACGCCATCTGGGTGGCGGCCTCTCCGTCGGTCTTCCGCTGGGGGCCGGGGCTGTCCCTGGTCCGGTCGATCGGTGTCGCCGTCCTGCTGGCCGCCGTACTGGCCCTCGGTAGCTTCGCGCTGGCGCTGCTGCACCGGTCCGCGAGCCGGCGCGAGCGGGTGGCCGAGGCGGCGGGCCTGACCGCCCTGTCCACCCCGCTGATGGTCGTCGCCCAGACCCAGGAGACCGTTGCGCCGGCCGCCACCGCCTGCCTGGTCCTGGGCGTGGTCCTCCTGGCCGTCATGGCGTGGGGTGCCTCGCGTCGCAGCACGGTGGAGGTCCGCACGACGACCGTCCCCCTCGGGGTGCTGTTCCTGGCCTTCGGGGTGCTGGTAGCGCTCGGCCGGCAGTTCCTGGGCTATCTGCCCTGGGCGCTCGCGATCGTCTGCCTGGCACTGGCCGAACGGTCGCGGTCCACAGCGGTACTCGTCGCAGGCAGCATCCTGGGCGTGGTCGGCCTGGTGTGGTGGCTCCCGGTGCTGCCCGTGCTGTTCCACACGTCCTTCGTCGTGGACGTCGCCGACCGCGGTGTCGAGCGGGTGGTTCAGTCGCTCCTCGGGTTGGTCGTCGCCGCCCTGGCCTACCGGGCGTACAAGACCTTCTTCCCGCGCCAACGTACGCGTGCGCTGCACCTCGCCTGGTCCGGCGCCGTGGTGGTCGGGGCGGCCGCCGTCGTGCTGACCGGATCCCTGGTCGGATCCTCGCTCGGCGACATGGCTCGGGGCTTCCGGGTGGCCCACGTCCTGGTGACGATCGGTCTCGCGCTGCTGTGCATCGTCCTGGTGTCCCCGCGGCTCCAGGCGGGGCGGGAGCGGCGCGCCCGCGCCCGGCTGGCGGTCGGCCTGGCGGTGACAGCGGTGGCCAAGCTCTTCCTCTTCGACACCCGGTCCCTGCCCGGACTCTGGCGGGCCGCCGCCTTCATCGCTGTCGGGGTCCTGCTGCTGGTGGTCGGCACGTGGTACTACCGGCAGCTCGAGGGCCGCCGTGTGACTCCCGATCCGGGCGCGTCCGACCGCGCCGGCGACTGAGGTCCGTACGCGGGCGGGAATATCCCCACCCCACCCGGTGTTGAAAACCATTGTCAGGAGCTCGTCCTCGGATGGGCATCGTCAGGTGGACCGTGGACGGGCCGCCGGAAGGGAACCGAAATGGCCAAGAGGAACGACCTGCGTCCGCTGGTGAAGCTGCGCTCGAGCGCCGGCACCGGCTTCACGTACGTCACCCGCAAGTCGCGCCGGGACACTCCGGACCGGCTCTCGCTCACCAAGTACGACCCGATCGTGCGTCGTCACGTCGAATTCAAGGAGACCCACTGATGAAGAACGCCATCCATCCCGATTACCACCAGATCGTGTTCCGCGACAGGTCAGCCGACTTCGCCTTCCTGACCCGCTCCACCGCCACCTCGGACCGTACGATCACCTGGCAGGACGGCCGGGATTACCCGGTGGTCGACGTGCAGGTGTCCTCGGCCTCGCACCCGTTCATGACCGGCCGGGCGCGGGTCGTCGACAGCGCCGGCAGCGTGGAGAAGTTCCGCCGCCGGTACGGGGTGGCCCACCGCTCCTCCAAGGCCTGAGGCTCCCGAGGGCTGACGATTCCAACGGCTCAGGATCGAGATCGAGATCGAGGGGGTCGACGCAGACAGCGCCGGCCCCCTCGTCACGTGTTCGCCGGGTCACTTCCCCAGGTAGGGGCTGAGGAAGCCCTGGGCGACTGCGGTGTCGGTGCGGAAGGAGTACGAGTTGCCGGCGCACTGCCCGGTCACGAGGGACGTCAGGGCCACCACCATCCTCGTCTCCTGGCCGGTGGCCGGGTCGATCCAGAAGGCCGGCCCCCCGGAGTCCCCCAGGCAGACCCCGCCGGGGCCGGTGCCCTGGCCCGGGTTGTTGCTCAGGCGCACGGACTGGTCCCCGAGGAACTGTGGGTTGTTGAGCCCGGTGATCGCGGCCGTCCCCGTCCAGCGCCGCCCGTCGTACGCTGCCCTGGGGGGGATGGTGCCCTGCACCCCGTAGCCGACGACGGACACCTTGCGCTCCGACAGCTTCCCCCGCGAGGTAGCCAGTTGGTCGAGGAACCCCAGCGGGGGGAGCTTGCCGTAGACGCCGCCGGTGTCGATCGGGGTGTCGAGCTGGATGACGCCGATGTCGTAGGTGTGCGACTGGTCGGCGAAGTTGTCGAACTGGGGGTGGGCGATCGCCGTACCGGTGACCCAGGCCCTCCTGTCCGCCGACAGTTGCGGTAAGTTCGACACGTACGTCGCCAAGTTGGAGACACCGTGGGAATCCTCCACACAATGTGCGGCGGTGAGCACCAGGTCGCTGGACAGGAGAGTGCCGCTGCACGCCTCCTCATACGGTGTGCCGGTCAGGACATCCATCCGGATGCCGATGATGCCGACCACCTCCGGATGTTCCGTCCCGTCGGGGTGGCCCCAGGTGATGGCCTGCGCGCTCAGCGGTGCGGACACCAGCGCCAGCACGGCGCCGAGGCCGATCAGCAGGCGTCGGATCATCGCGCGAACTCCTCCACCAGCGGCACCACGTCGGCGATCGAGTCGCAGATCCGGGTCGGACGGTACGGGAAGCGGCCCAGGTCGCCGCGCTGGGTGATGCCGGACAGCACCAGGATCGTCCGCATCCCCGCCTCCAGACCCGAGATGACGTCGGTGTCCATCCGGTCCCCGATCATCACGGCCTGCTCGGAGTGGGCGCCGATCCGGTTCAGTGCCGCCCGCATCATGTACGGGTTCGGCTTGCCGCAGTAGTACGGCTCGATCCCGGTGGCCCGGGTGATCAGCGCCGCGACCGATCCGGTGGCGGGAAGGATCCCCTCGGGGGACGGACCGGTCGGGTCGGGGTTGGTCGCGATGAACTTCGCCCCCCCGATGATCAGGTTGATCGCCCTGGTGATCGCCGGCAGCGACCAGGCCCGGGTCTCGCCCAGCACCACGTACTCGGCGTCGGTCTCGGACAGGATCATCCCTGCCTCGTGCAGGGCGGTGGTCAGGCCGGCCTCACCGATGACGTACACCGTCGCGCCGGGGGACTGGTCCTTCAGGAACGCGGCAGTGGACAGCGCCGAGGTCCAGATGTTCATCTCCGGCAGGTCGATACCGCTGCGGGACAGTCTGGCGCGCAGGTCGCGGGGGGTGAAGATCGAGTTGTTGGTGAGGACCAGGAAGTTGCGCTCGGCGCGCCGCAGTGCCTCGAGGAACTCCGCGGCCCCGGGCACGGCGCGGTTCTCGTGCACGAGCACGCCGTCCATGTCGGTGAGCCAGTTGAGCACGGGCAGGGAGTTGTCGGGCATCGCGGCTCCTGAAGTCGTGACCAGATCGATCGGTCCTACCAGCGCAGTATGTCAAGGTCTTGGTCGATCGGCCCACTCAGTCGGCGGCCCGCCTCGCCGGACGTGCCGTTGCCCGGCGGGTTCCCCGGTGCCAGGTGACCTCCCGGCCGACGATGGGGAGCAGGGGCCCGGCTGCGGGGGTGTTGGACCACCGCCGGGGAAACTGTCGCGAACCCTTGCCATCACCCGTCGGTCTCCCGCAGTATCTCGATCAGGCACGGACGCGGTCACCCGGGGCTCATGAGGAATATAGTCAAAACGTCAACTTCTTTAGGGGGTCCACGAAGCCCCGGGAGGCACGTCATGAAGCTCGCCGAACAACTCGTCGCCCAGCTGCAGCAAGCGGGTGTCCGCCGGATCTACGGGATCGTCGGGGACTCGCTCAACCCCGTCGTCGATGCCGTCCGCCGATCCGGCGGCTCCGAAAACGGTGGCATCGACTGGATCCACGTACGACACGAGGAGGCCGCGGCCTTCGCCGCCGCGGCGGATGCCCAGCTGACCGGGGAGCTGGCGGTCTGCGCCGGGTCCTGTGGGCCGGGCAACCTGCACCTGATCAATGGCCTGTACGACGCGAACCGCAGCGGTGCGCCGGTGCTGGCGATCGCCTCGCACATCCCCAGCCAGGAGATCGGCACCGGCTACTTCCAGGAGACCCACCCGGACCGGCTGTTCACCGAGTGCTCGGTGTACAGCGAGATGGTCACCGACCCGGGTGTCTTCCCGCGCCTGGTCGACTCGGCGATGCACCACGCCCTCGCCGACCACGGTGTCGCCGTCCTGACGATCCCCGGTGACGTCGCCGACGAGGAGGCCACCGCGCCGACCCCGGCGTGGCACGACGTCCGTCCCGCCCGGCTGGTCCCGGACCCGGAGTCGGTCGCCGAACTCGCCGACATGATCAACGCCGCCGACAAGGTCGCGATCTTCGCGGGCGCCGGCGTCGAGGGAGCCCACGACGAGGTGATCCGGCTCGCCGAGCTGCTCGGGGCGCCGATCGGCCACTCGCTTCGGGGCAAGGACTTCATCCAGTACGACAACCCGTACGACGTCGGGATGACCGGCCTGCTCGGCTACGGCGCGGCGGCGGCCGGCATGGAGGGCGCCGACCTGCTGCTGATGCTCGGCACCGACTTCCCGTACGACCAGTTCCTCCCCGGCACGAAGACCGCCCAGGTCGACCGGGACGCCGCCACGATGGGCCGGCGGACGCAGGTCGACCTGGCCGTCCAGGGCGAGATCCTGCCGACGCTGGAGGCGCTCCTGCCGCTGCTGAAGCGCAAGCATCGTCGCGGCTTCCTGCAGGACATGCTGAAGAAGCACCAGAAGCTGATGACCTCCACCGTCGGCGCTTACACCGGCAAGAAGCAGGCCGGCAACCGGCCGATCCACCCCGAGTACGTCGCGAACGTCCTGGACGAGGTCGCCTCCGACGACGCGATCTTCACCGCCGACACCGGCATGTGCAACGTGTGGACCGCCCGCTACATCAACCCGAACGGGCGTCGCCGGCTGATCGGCTCCTTCCTGCACGGGTCGATGGCCAACGCCCTCCCGCACGCGATCGGCGCGCAGTTCGCGTACCCGCACCGGCAGGTCATCTCGGTCTCCGGCGACGGCGGCCTGGGGATGCTGCTGGGCGAACTGGTGACGGCCCAGATGTACCAGCTGCCGCTGACAGTGGTGGTCTTCAACAACTCCACCCTCGGCATGGTCAAGCTGGAGATGCTCGTCAACGGCCTGCCCGGCTACGGCACCGACGTGCCCCCGGTCAGCTACGCCAAGGTCGCCGCGGCCCTCGGTTTCGAGGCGCAGCAGGTGGCCAGGCCCGAGGAGGTCGAGCCGGCGCTGCGTACGGCCCTGGCCCACCGCGGCCCGGCACTGGTCGAAGTGATCACCGACCCCGATGCCCTGTCGCTGCCGCCGGCGGTGACAGGTGAGCAGCTGATCGGCTTCGCCACCGCGATGAGCAAGACCGTGCTCAACGGTGGTGCCGGCGAGGTCGTCTCGATGGCCCGGTCCAACATGCGCAACATCCCGCGGAGCTGGAAGCTGCGCTGAGGAGTCGGGGCTGGGTCAGCGCAGGAGGCCCGCCACCCAGTCCGCGGCCTCTCCGGCGGAGGTGACCAGGGGGATGCCGGCCGGCGCGGCGGGCCGGCGCACGACCACCACCGCGACGCCCAGGTCCGCCGCCGCCTGCAGCTTGGCCTCGGTCAGCGGACCGCCGGAATTCTTCGTGGTCAGCACGTCGATCCGGTGCTCGCGCATCAGCGCGGTCTCCGAGGCCAGGTCGTACGGTCCCCGTGACAGCAGCACCTGCCAGCCGGCCGGCACGGGTCCGTCCAGCGGGTCGACGACCCGGACCAGGGCGAAGCGGTCGGTCCACCCCGCGTACGCAGGCAGGGACTGGCGTCCGGTGGTGACGAAGGTGCGCTCGCCCAGGTGTTCGGCAGCGGTGACGGCCTCCTCGGTCGAGTCGACCCAGTGCCAGCCGGCGGCCTCGGGACGGTCCTCCCAGCCGGGACGTTGCAGGCGCAGCAGCGGGACCCCGGTGGCCCGGGCGGCTTCGGCTGCGTTCGCGCTGATCGTGGCGGCGAACGGGTGGGTCGCGTCGACCACCGCGCGTACGCCCTCCTCGCGCAGGTGGCGGGCCAGCCCGTCGGCGCCCCCGAAGCCGCCGACGCGTACGCCGCCGACCGGCAGCGCGGGCCGGGAGACCCGGCCGGCCAGCGACGTGGTCACCGGTACGCCGGAACCGTCCAGGAGCGCGGCCAGGGTGCGGGCCTCGCGGGTCCCGCCCAGGACCAGGATCCCGCCCTGGCCTCCGGTCACCGCACCAGGCCCTGGTCGGCCAGGTCCCCGGTGCCGGGCAGGTGCTCGCCGGCGACGGCGCCGATCACCGTCACCGCGGGCGAGCCGATGCCGGCCTCCTTCACGATCCGGGGCAGGTCGGCCAGGGTGGCGCGGACGACCTGCTGGCTGGCCAGGCCGGCGTCGGCGATGGTTGCGGCGGGGGTGGCCGGGTCCATGCCGTGCTCGACCAGGCCGGTGCAGATCCGGTGCAGGGTGTGCACGCCCATCAGGACGACCAGCGTGGTGCCGCTGTGCGCCAGCGCCGACCAGTCGACGGTCGAGCGTGGGTCGCCCGGGGGGACGTGGCCGGACACCACGGTGAAGCCCTGGGTGAGCCCGCGGTGGGTGACCGGGATGCCCGCCAGTTCGGGGGCGGCGATCGAGGAGGTGACCCCCGGGACGACGCGGACCGGGATGCCGGCGGCGGACAGCGCCAGCACCTCCTCGCCCCCACGCCCGAACACGTACGGGTCGCCGCCCTTGAACCGCACCACGTGCTTGCCCAGCCCCGCCTGCTCGACCAGGACCTGGTTGATCCGTTCCTGGGAGGTCTGCTCCCCGCGGGGGATCTTGGCGACATCGATCACCTCGACCGAGGCGGGCAGGCCGGCCAGCAGCTCCAGCGGTGCGAGCCGGTCGGTGACGACCACGTCGGCCTCGCGCAGTGCCGCCAGGCCGGCGACGGTGATCAGGCCGGGATCTCCCGGGCCGCCGCCGACCAGCGTGACCCGGCCGGAGCCGCCCGCCTGCTCGGGCTCGGTGGCGGCGGTGGGCCGCCGGGGCGGCGGGGCGATCACCAGGTCGTACGACCCCTGCGGGTCCACGTCGTGGGTGACGAGGCCGCGCTCGACCAGGTCGACCAGCGAGGTGGGCAACTGCTCGGCGGCGACCGTGACGTGGGCGCCGTCGCGGAGCAGGGCTGCCACCTGCCCGGTCGTCGCCTCGTCCACCCCGGTGATCAGGACCTCCCGGCCGGTGACGTCGATCTCAAACACGGGCGGCCTCCACGAGCGCATCGGTGACGGAGGGCTCGCGGACGGCCACGCGCACCCAGCTGGGCCCCAGACCGGGGAAGGTGTCGCCCCGGCGGACCGCGAAGCCGCGCTCGCGCAGCCGTCGGCGCATACCCGGGTCGTGGGTGTCGGCCAGCACGAACGGCCCCTCGGCGGGCGTCACGACGCCCCAGCCGAGACCGGTCAGCGCCTCGACCAGGTGGTCGCGGTGCCGGGTGGTGGTGATCACCGCCAGCTGCGATTCGACCAACGCGCGATCGGTGGTGCAGGCGACCATGGCGGCGAGGGCGGGGGAGGAGACCGACCAGGGCGGCTGCTGGGCGGCGAGCAGCCGGATCAACGCCGGGTCGCCGACCACGTAGCCGGCGCGCAGCCCGGCCAGGCCCCAGGTCTTGGTCAGCGAGCGCAGCACCAGCAGGCTGTCCATCTCGGCGTCGATCTGCGACTCGTGCTCCCCGGGCACCGAGTCCATGAACGCCTCGTCGATCACCACGATCCGTCCCGGCTGAGCCAGCCGCCACAGCGACTCCCCGTCGTGCAGGACGCTGGTCGGGTTGGTCGGGTTGCCGACCAGCAGCAGGTCGGTCTCGGGCAGCTCGTCGACGTCCAGGGTGAACGGCGGCGCCAGCACGTGCCGGTGCGGCGTACGGCCCGCGGCCAGCAGCGCCGCCTCCGGCTCGGTGAACTGCGGGTGCACCACGACCGGGTGCTCGCCCGGGATCGCGCGGGCGACCAGCGTGAACGCCTCGGCGGCACCGGCGGTCGGCAGCACCATGTCCGGGGTGACCCCGTGGTGGGCGGCGATCGCCTCCCGGGCGGCGGTGGCGTCCGGGTAGGCGCCCAGCTGCGGGATGGTGGCGGCGATCACCTCGGACAGCCAGGCGGGCGGGGTGGGCGTACGGACGTTGACCGCCAGGTCGACCAGGCCCTCGCCGACCTCGGTGTCACCGTGGTGGTCCAGGTCGGGGCGGGCCGCGTCGTACGCGTGCACGGCGTCGCAGAACTCCTGGGCCAGCTCCGGGTTGCCGGCCCAGTGCACGTGCAGGTAGGAGGCGTGCACGTTCGCGGGCATCGCCGGCTCGGCCGGGTCGGTGGCGGTGCGGTGGAACTCGTGGCCGCGGGTGCCCTCGACCTCCACGTACCCGAGGGTGAGCTTGGGGGTCATCTCGGCGCTCGCCTCGACAGCGCCGACCATCGGGTGCCCGTCCACCTCGCGGCACAGGTAGAGCAGTCCGGCGCACTCTCCGACGGTCGGGGTGCCGGCGGCGATCGCTTCGCGCATCGAGGCGATCATCGGCGCGTTGGTCGACAGGTCGTCGGCGTGTACCTCGGGGAAGCCGCCGCCCAGGTAGATGCCGGCGGTGCCGGCGGGCAGCATCGGGTCGTTGATGGGGTCGAACTCGACCGGTTCGCAGCCGGCCGCCTCCATCAGTTCGGTCGTCTCGGCGTAACGGAAGGTGAAGGCGCGTCCACCGGCGACGGCGATCCGGGGCCTGGCCGGCGGCTCGGTCGTCGCGCCGGGACCGGTCGAGTCGGTCGGATGGGTCGGGGGGTGGACCTCGGCCGCAGGGTCCCAGGCGGGGCCGGACAGCCGCGGGGCGGTCATCGCGATCTTCACCACCCGGGCCAGGTCGACGTTGTCGGAGATCCGCTGGGCCAGCGCGTCCAGGGCGGCCAGCGCCTCGTCGCGCTCGGCCGCCGGCACCAGGCCGAGGTGGCGGGAGGGCACGTGGATCGCCTCGTCGCGCGGCAGCACGCCGAGCACCGGGATGCCGAGCCGCTTCAGCGCGCGCTTGACCTCGTCGGCGTGCCGGGTCGAGCCGGCCTTGTTGAGGATGACGCCGTTGATCCGGACCTGCTCCTCGAACGCCGCCAGGCCTCCGACGGTCGCGGCGATCGTACGGGAGGCGTGGGAGATGTCGACGGTGAGGATGACCGGGGACTCGGTGAGCGCGACGATGTGCGCGGTCGAGGCATAGCCATCCGTGCCCAGCTTGCCGTCGAAGAGCCCCATCGCGCCCTCGATGATCGCCACCCTGGCGGCCACCGGGTGCTGGGAGCCGTGCAGCAGCAGCGGCACGATCCTCTCCTCGCCCTGCATCCAGGGGTCGAGGTTACGGCCGGGATGCCCGGTCGCGAGCGCGTGGTAGCCGGGGTCGATGTAGTCCGGGCCGACCTTGAAGCCGGCCACGTCCAGCCCGTACGGCTGGCGGGACAGCGCGGCCATCAGGCCGGTCGCGACGGTGGTCTTGCCCTGTCCGGAAGCCGGCGCGGCGATCACGACACGCGCCAGCGGCGTCTGCTCGCTCACCACTCGATCCCCTTCTGGCCCTTCTGGCCGTTGTCGAACGGGTGCTTGACCTTGGTCATCTCGGTGACCAGGTCGGCCACCTCGAGCACCTCGGGGGCGCAGTCCCGGCCGGTGATCACCACGTGCTGGCTGCCCGGGCGGTGGCGCAGGGTGTCGGCGACGTCGGCGGGGTCGATCCAGCCCCACTTCATCGGGTAGGTGAACTCGTCGAGCACGTACAACTGGTGGCGCTCGGCGGCGAGCCGGCGCTTGATCTCGGCCCAGCCCTCGCGCGCGGCGACGGCGTGGTCCTCGTCCGAGCCCTCCTTGCGCGACCAGGACCAGCCCGAGCCCATCTTGTGCCACTCGATCGGGCCGCCCTGGCCGGTCTGCGCGTGCACGGTGGCGAGGGTCTCCAGCGCCGTCTGCTCACCGATCCGCCACTTGGCGGACTTCACGAACTGGAACACGCCGATGTCCCAGCCCTGGTTCCAGCCGCGCAGCGCCAGGCCGAACGCGGCGGTCGACTTGCCCTTGCCGGCACCGGTGTTGACGATCACGAGCGGGCGGTTGCGCCGCTGGCGGGTGGTGAGCCCGTCGTCCGGCACGGAGAGTGGCTGGCCTTCGGGCATGTCAGGCGGCCTTTCGTCGGAGGTCGGTGGGGTGCTGCGCGGTGTCGTACGTACGGTGCCGCACGGTGTCCACGATCGTACGGCTCGCGGCCTCAGTGCCGTCGCGGCCCACGTCGCCGAGGTCGACCAGGTCGGCGCGCATCCGGGCGGCCAGGTCGGCGGCCAGGCCCATCCGGAACCGGCCCGTCTCGCAGTCGACCACGACGGCGTCCCCGCCGGCCAGGAAACCGGCGATCCTTCGGGCCCGGGCCAGTGCGTCGGGGCCGGCGGTGGCGCGACCGTCGGTGACGACGACCAGCAGCGGGCGGCGCCGGGGATCGCGGATCTTCTCCAGCCGGAGCACCTCGGCGGCCATCGCCAGGCCCTCGGCCAGTGGCGTACGACCCCCGGAGGGCAGCTCCTCCAGCCGGCGGGCGGCGGTGTCGACCGAGGTGGTCGGCGGCAGGGCCAGGGTCGCGTCGGTGCCGCGGAAGGTGACCAGCCCGACCTTGTCGCGGCGCTGGTAGGCGTCCAGCAGCAGGCTGAGCACGGCGGTCTTGACCGCCTCCATCCGACGGCGCGCGGCCATCGAGCCGGAGGCGTCCACCACGAACAGCACCAGGTTGGACTCCCGGCCCTCGCTGACCGTGCGGCGCAGGTCGCCGGCGTCCAGCCGCAGCTTGCCGGAGGAACGGCCTCGGGCGGCCTGGTGCGGCGCGGCGGCGCGGATCGTGGCGGGCAGGTGCAGGGTGCGGCCCTCGGGGCCGGCGCCGACCGTACGACCCTGGGAGGTGATCGCGCGGGAACGGCGACCCGCCTCACCGCTGCCGACACCGGTGGCCTCCAGGCGGCGGGTGCGGTAGGGCTGGCCCGCCGAGGCCAGCACCAGGCGGGCGGCGGCGCCGGGGCGGTCGGCGTCCTGGGCCTCGGCCTCGGGGGTGGGGTCGGTCTCAGGGGTGGGGTCCGTGCCGGGGGCCTGGTCGGGGCCGTTCGCCGTCTCGGGGCGCGGCGGGGCGGGGCGGTCCGTCGGCGCGTCGTCGCCGTCGGGGGTGTCCGAGCCGTCCGGGTGGCCCTGGCCCTCCTGGTCGACCTGGTCGTCCTCGGAGCCCGGGGCGGGCGGTTCGGGGTCGGTCGGGTCAGGGTCGGGCTCGGGCTCGGGGTCGTCCAGGTCGTCGAGCAGGCGCTCCAGCAGCTCCTCGTCCAGGCCGGGTGCGTCGAACGGGTTGCGGCGGCGCCGGTGCGGCAGCGCGAGCCGGGCGGCGGCCCGGATGTCGTCCTTGGTGACGCGGGTCCGACCGTTCCAGGCGGCATGGGCGCTCGCGGCGCGGGCGGTGACGATGTCGGCGCGCATCCCGTCGACCTCGAACGCCGCGCAGATCTCGGCGATCTTCAGCAGTGCGGCCTCGTCCAGCAGGACCGCGTCGAGGCGGTCGCGGGCGTCGGCGAGGCGGGCGCGGGTGGCCTGCTGCTCGGCCTCGTACGTGGCCGCGAAGCCTTCCGGGTCCAGGTCGTACGCCAGCCGGCGCCGGACCACGTCGGCGCGCAGCCGCGGGTCGCGCGGGGCGGCGACCTCGACGGTCAGGCCGAAGCGGTCGAGCAGCTGGGGACGCAACTCGCCCTCCTCGGGGTTCATCGTGCCGATCAGGACGATCCGGGCGGCGTGGGAGATCGAGACACCGTCGCGCTCGACGCTGTTGCGGCCCATCGCGGCGGCATCCAGGAGCAGGTCGACCAGGTGGTCGTGCAGCAGGTTGACCTCGTCGACGTACAGGATGCCGCGGTTGGCGTCGGCAAGCAGGCCCGGCTCGTAGCGGACGTGGCCGGCGCCGAGGGCCTGCTCCAGGTCGAGCGAGCCGATCACCCGGTCCTCGGTCGCGCCGACCGGCAGTTCGACCAGCCGGGCGGGCCTGGTCGTTGTGCTGGTGGCGGAGGCGACGTCGTGCGGGCCGTCGGGGCAGGCCGGGTCGGGCGCGGCGGGGTCGCAGCCGAAGCGGCAGTCCGCGACGACGTCCTGGGGTGGCAGCAACTCGGCCAGTGCGCGGACGGTGGTGGACTTGGCGGTGCCCTTCTCGCCCCGGACCAGCACGCCGCCGATCGCCGGGGAGATCGTGGTCAGGACCAGTGCCAGCCGCATGTCGTCGGAGCCGACGACGGCCGAGAAGGGATAACTGCGCATGGGGCCTCCGTGCGGGTGCCGCGCCCGCGTGGTCGAGTGGCGGCCGTCCGGGGAGGACGGGCCGGCGCGCCGCGATGCCCTGGCTCGGGCGTACGCGCCGGTCGTGCTGGTCGGGCGTACGTCCACACAGTGGCGGGACCGCTCCGGGATCTCACCGGATTCCACGTGGCGTGCAGGCCGATCCTAGCGGGGAGCGGCGGCGACGGGCGACGGCGCGTCGCGCCGGGGCGGCGCGACCCCCGGGTCCTCGTGGCGGAGCGTGCTCAGGACAGCACGAGGTACAGCGCCGACGCCACGACGAAGGCAGTGACCAGACGGGCGAACCAGACCTCATTCAGGCGGTTCACCACGACGCGGCCGACCAGGGCGCCCAGCCATACCAACGGGACCAGGACGAGACCCGTCAGCACGACTCCCCGGGTCATCATGCCCAGGCTCACCATCACGGGAAGCTTGAGCACCAGGTTGACCGTGGCGAAGAACCAGGCGGTCGTGCCGAGGAACGCCAGCTTCCCGTAGCGGGCGCTGAGCAGGTAGAGGCTCATGGCCGGCCCGCCGGCGTTCGCCACCATCGTGGTGAACCCGGCGAGGCCGCCGTAGAGGTGCGCCTCGGTCCTGCCCGGCCGGTGGCGACGCGTGACCAGCCCGACCAGCAGCAGTCCGAGCAGGATCCCGCCGATGGTGCGGCGCAGGACCAGGTCGTCGACCCGCCCGAGGAACACCCCGCCCAGCGCCACGCCCACGACGACGGGCAGGACGAGCCGGAGCAGGAGGCGGACATCGGCGTCCCGGCGGTACGTCAGGATCGCCCAGATGTCCCCGGCGAGCAGGAGGACCAACATCAATGCGGTCGATTCCTTGGCCGGCAGGACCATCGCCGCCAGCACCACGGAGACGGTGGTCGCCCCGGAAAGGGCGGTCTTCGAGAAGCCGCCGATGAACGCCGCGACCCCGAGGAGGATCCATCCGGCGAGGGGAAGGTCAAGCACGTGGGTCACCACCGAAGAGCCCGATCCTCAGGCCCAGGGGCTCTCCACGCCGATGTACTGCGTGGTGGTGTACTCGTGGATGCCCTCGGCGCCGCCCTCGCGGCCCAGACCGGACTGCTTGGCCCCTCCGAACGGCGCGGCGGCGTTGGAGATCACCCCGACGTTCAGCCCCATCAGGCCGAACTCGATGCGGTCGCCGATGCGCAGGCCTCGGGAGATGTTCTCGGTGAATACATAGGAGGCCAGGCCATACTCGGTGGCGTTCGCCAGCTCGACCGCCTCCTCCTCGTCCTTGAAGGTGATGACCGGCGCCACGGGGCCGAAGATCTCCTCACGGATCACCCGGGCGTCCCTCGGGACGTTGCGCAGCAGTGTGGGCTCGAAGAAGTACCCGGGCCCTTCCACGCGCTTGCCGCCGACGACGATCTCCGCGCCACGATCCACGGCGTCGGTGACGAACCTCTCGATGGAATCCCTGGCCTTGGCCTCGATCATGGGGCCGACGGTGACGCCTTCCTCCAAGCCGTTGCCGACGGTGAGCGCGGACATCTTCTCGGCGAGCTTGGCCACGAACTCGTCGACGACGGACTCGTGCACCAGCAGGCGGTTGGCGGCGGTACAGGCCTCGCCCATGTTGCGCATCTTGGCGGCCATGGCCCCGGCCACGGCCTTGTCGATGTCGGCGTCCTCGAAGACGATCAGGGGACCGTTGCCGCCGAGTTCCATCGAGGTGCGCAGCACGTTGTCGGTGGCCAGCTTCATCAGTAGTTTGCCGACGGCCGTCGAGCCGGTGAAGGAGACCTTGCGCAGGCGCGGGTCGGCCATGATCGTCTCGGAGACCATCGAGGCGGCAGTGGAGGAGACCACGTTGAGCACGCCGGCGGGGATGCCCGCGTCGACCATGATCTGGGCGAAGTACTGGCTCGTCAGCGGGGTGAGGTGCGCGGGCTTGAGGACCATCGTGCAGCCCGCGGCGACCGCCGGGGCGACCTTGCGGGTGGCCATCGCCAGCGGGAAGTTCCACGGGGTGATCAGCAGGCAGGGGCCCACCGGCTTGTGGGAGACCAGCATGCGGAGGTTGCCCTCGGGGGAGTCCACGTAGCGGCCGTAGTCGCGTACGGCCTCCTCCGAGAACCAGCGCAGGAACTCGCCGCCGTACCTGACCTCACCCAGGGCCTCGGCGAAGGGCTTGCCCATCTCCAGGGTCATCAGCAGCGCCAGGTCGTCCTTGCGCTCCTGGACGAGGTCGAAGGCGCGCCGCAGGATCTCGGAGCGGGTCCGGGAGGGGGTCCGGGCCCACGCGTCCTGGGCACCGGCGGCGGCGTCCATGGCGGCCCGGCAATCCTCCTCGGTGGCCGAGGCCAGGGTGGCGATGGTCTCGCCGGTGGTGGGGTTCTCCACGTCGAAGGTGCCCCCGTCCGACGCGTCCCGCCATTCATTGTTGATCAGCAGGCCCTTCGGTGTCCTGGCGAGGACCTCCTCGACGCGGTCCTTCACGGCGAGGGCGACGGGGGCCGTGTCCTTGATGCTCATGTACCTGATGCTCATGTGTCAGCCTCTCTTCTCGACGCCCGGGACGGACGATCCTGCGTCAGGGGTGGTGGTGTCTCTGCCCGTGGCCGTGGCCGTGGCCGTGGCCATGGTTGTGGCGAGGGCCATCGCCGGGGTCATTGCGCCGCCAGGGGCAGCCGGGGGTCGGCGGGAAGATCGGCCATCGTCGACGGGATCCACGCGTGGGCGGGGTCGTTGGTCACCAGCCACTCCCGTGCGCCGGGACCGGCCATCACGTTGAGGTAGTACATGTCGTAGCCGGGTGCCGCCGCGGCGGGGCCGTGCCAACCGTGCGGGATCAGGATGACGTCCCCGGCACGGACCTCGGCGGTGATGTCCAGCGGGCGCTGGTCGTCGGTGGAGTAGGCGCGGGCGTACCCGATGGGCGCCCCGGCCCCCTCCGGAGCCCCGGGCTGGGCGCGGGTCTGGAAGTAGTAGATCTCCTCCAGGGAGTTCTCGGTGTCGGTGATCTCGTCGTGCTTGTGCGGGGGGTACGACGACCAGTTGCCTCCCGGGGTGATGACCTCGCAGACCAGGAACTTCTCTGCGTCCAGGACTCCCGGCATGCCGAAGTTGTGGACCTCCCGGGTGCACATCCCCGTGCCGCGTACGCTCACCGGGACGTCCTCGGCCCGGACGACCCGCGACGGCGCGCCGGTGGCCGCAGGCGCGGTAGCCACCGCCACCGTCCCGGCGACGACCGAGGTGATCTCCACGGCCTTGCCCGGCGTCACGTACGCCACGTCGGACGGTCCGGAGAAGACGTCGCGTCGGCCGCGCAGGTCGAACCGTTCACCTCCGACGACCTGCACCGTGAACGACCCCGACAGCGGCACGACGAGGCGTTCCTCGTCGGCCTCCGGCAGTGTCAGCACCTGCCCGGCCGTGGTCGTGGCGACCTTGATCCCGGTGTGGGCCCAGCCGTCCACCTCGACCGCGGATCCCGCCGCGCCCACCGAGAGCTCCCAGGGGCCCTCCGGTGCGCTGCCTCGCGGATATACCCATTCACCCATTGCCGTGTCCTTTCCCTCCGGTCGGTCCGTTGTCACGTCCGCCCCGATCTTGTCCCGCCCGGTTCGCCGATGGTTCGCCGGGCCCTGCCTTTGCTGTCGTGCCGGTGCTGTCGTGCCGGTGATGTTGTTGTGGGGTGCTGCCGGGCCGCGGGAACAGGCCCGGCAGCATCGCGTACGCCCCACGGTGACCTGCGCACGGGACACGAGTGCCCCGGGTGACGAGGTCAGCCCGCGGTGACCCGTGGTCCGTGGCTCCTGGCGCCGAGGGCCTGCGCGACACGATCGGCGACCCGCCTCGGGGAGAGCCCGTACTTGTCGAGCAGGAAGTCGTTGGGCGCGGATTCCGACCAGCGGTCCTCCAGACCGTGCCGAACGACCCGGGGGCCCCCACGCCCCGACAGGATCTCCGCCACCAGGCCACCGAGGCCGGCGTGGACGGAGTGTTCTTCCACCGTCACCACCAGCGGGGACGCGCCGATCGCCTCGACCAGACCGTCCTCGTCGATCGGCTTGAGCGAGGACACGTGCACGACCTTCGCCTCGATGCCGTCCTCGGCGAGCAGCCCAGCGGCCTCGATCACCCGGGAGGTCTGCACGCCGGTCGAGACCAGCGTCACGTCGTCACCCTGGCGCAGCACGTGGACCCGTCCGGGCGAGAACCGGTAGTCGGCGTCGAACACCGGCTCCACAGCGTCACGCGCCACCCGTACGTACACCGGTCCGTCGTGGTCGGCGATCCAGGGCATCATTGCGGCGAGTTCGAACTCGTCGGCCGGGACCAGCACGGTCATGTTCGGCATGGCGCGCATCGTCGCCAGGTCCTGGATGTCCTGGTGGGTCTTGCCCGATGAACCGTTCAGGAGTCCGGCGTACGCGCCCGCCAGTCGTACGGGCGCATTGGTCTGGGAGACCATCATACGGATCTGGTCGAGCGCGCGGCAGGTGAGGAACACCCCGAAGGTGGACAGCCACGGCCGGTAGCCGAGCGTGGTGAGTCCGAAGGCCACCCCGACCATGTTCGCCTCGGCGATCCCGAGTTCGACGAAGGAGTCCGGCAGCTCGGTGGCGACCTGCACGGCCTGGGTCGACGTGGCGAGGTCCGCATCGAGGACCAGCACCCGGTCGTCGGAGCGGGCCAGGGAGAGGATCTCCTCCCCCCACACATTGCGCTGGGCCTTCATTGCAGTTCTCCCTCTGGGTCGTTGCCGAGCAGTTCGTGTCGCGCTTGGGCGAGTTGCTCCGGGGTGGCGACCCCGTTGTGCCACTTGAAGACGCCCTGGGTGAAGGAGATGCCCTGCCCCTTCGAGGTCCGCGAAACGATCGCGGTCGGCTTGCCCGAGGTGCCGTGCCAGGCCCGGACCTGGTCGAACGCGGACAGGATCTGTCCGAAGTCGTTGCCGTCGACGGTCAGGACGTTCCAGCCGAAACCGGTCAGGACGGCCTCCAGGTCGACGTGCCCCAGCGGCTCCGACCGGTCGAACCGGTCCCGCTCCTGGGCGGGCCAGCCGTACTGCTGCAGACCGTTGACGTCGAAGATCGCGGTGAGGTTGTCCACCCCGAAGCGTGGGGCGCTGATCACGGCCTCCCAGACCTGTCCCTCCTCGCTCTCCCCGTCACCCAGCATCACCCAGGTGTGGAAGTCCCGGTCCAGCTTCTTCGCCCCGATGGCCATGCCCAGGCCGGCGGACAGGCCCTGGCCCAATGATCCTGTCGAGGCGTCGACGCCGGGGGTCAGCTTCATGTCGGGATGGCCCTGCAGGCGGGAGCCGCCGTGGTCGAAGGTCGCCAGCTCCTCGACCGGGAAGTAGCCGCGCAGCGCCAGGACCGAGTAGAGCCCGATCGAGCAGTGGCCCTTCGACAGGATGAAGCGGTCCCGATCCGGGGCGTGCGGTTGTGAGGGGTCGATGCTCATCTCGTTGAAGTAGAGCGCTACGAGCATGTCGGCGGCCGACAGCGGGCCGCCGATGTGGCCCGCCTTGCTGTTGGCCACCGTGGAGATGATCAGCCACCGGACCCGGCGGGCGATCTTCTCGAGGGCTTGCGTGTCCAGGGCGCCATGCAGTTCCTGCGGTGACGCCTCTTCCTGTTGTGTGGTCCTCATGATGTGAAACCTCTTTCGTTCCGGTCGCTCCGCCGTCGCCTAGACGTGGAGCCTCTGGGCGGCGCGGTGGTCGTCGTACGTCTTGCGCGCCTCGTTGCTCGAGTCGATCTCCGCCACCTCGGCGACGGGGACCTCCCACCAGGCGCCGGAGCCGCCGAAGCGTCCCTGGGCGTCGACCACCGTGTAGATGACCGCCGTCTCCTCGCCCGCCACGGCGGCCTCGAGGGCCTCCTTGAGCTCATCGGCGGTGGTGGCGGTGTAGACGGTGGCGCCGTAGCTGGCCGCGTTCTGGGCGAAGTCGACCTCCAGGGTCCGGTCGGAGAACTGGCCGGTGGCCTGGTCCCGGTACAGGAAGCGGCAGCCGAAGCCCTGCGAGCCCACGGTCCTGGACAGCGCCTCGATGGAGCCGTACCCCTTGTTGTCCACCAGCAGGACGATCTGCTTCAGGCCCTCCTGGATGGAGGTGAGCAACTCGGAGGACAGCATCAGCCAGGTTCCGTCACCGATGAAGGTGAACACCTCGCGGTCCCGGTCGGCCAGCTTGGCGCCCACGCCGGCGGCGACCTCGTAGCCCATGCACGAGTAGCCGTACTCGATGCCGTAGCTCAACGGTCCGCCCGGCTTCCAGAGCCGGTGCAGGTCGCCGGGCATGGAGCCCGCGGCATTGATCACCACGTCGTTCGGCTTGGCGAAGGAGTTCACCAGGCCGATGGCCACCGCCTGGGGCAGGGTGGGTGCGTCGGGCTCGGGGGCGATGATGCGGTCGACCTCCTGGCGCCACTCGTCGGCCAGCCCGTTCGCGCGCCGGCGGTGGTCCTCCGCCACCTGCCAGTCCCCCAGGAGAGCGCCGAGTTCGCGCAGCGACTCGCGGGCGTCGCCGATGAGGGCGAGCCCACCTTCCTTGTACGCGTCGAACTCCTGGACGTTGAGGTTCAGGAAACGTACGTCGGGGTTCTGGAACAGGGTGTTCGAGGCCGAGGTGAAATCGGTGTAGCGGGTGCCGATGCCGATGATCAGGTCGGCCTGGGCGGCCAACTGGTTGGCGTACCGGGAGCCGCTGGACCCGACTGCCCCGGCGTTGAGCGGGTGGCTCCACGGCAGCGAGGCCTTGCCGGCCTGGGTGAGTCCGACCGGGATGCCCGTCGCGTCGACGAACTCCTCCAGGGCCGCGGTGGCGTCGGAGTAGATCACGCCGCCGCCGGCCAGGATCATCGGCCGCTTCGCCTGGCGCACCGCCTCGGCGGCACGGTGCAGGGCCGCCAGGTCGGCGCGCGCCCGGGGCACGTACCAGGTCCGCTCGCGGAACAGCTCGACCGGGAAGTCGTAGGCCTCAGCCTGGACGTCCTGGGGCAAGGACACGGTCACGGCGCCGGTGTCGGCGGGGCTGGTCAGGACGCGCATGGCCCCCAGCAGCGCCTCGGGGAGCTGCTCGGGCCGCGACACCCGGTCCCAGAACCGCGAGACGGCGCGGAAGGCGTCGCTGGTCGAGTCAGTGGGTGTCGTGGGGTCCTCGATCTGCTGCAGCACATATCCGGTACGCCGGGTGGCGAAGTAGTCGGAGGGCAGCAGCAGCACGGGCAGCCGGTTGGAGGTCGCCGTGCCCGCCCCGGTGATCATGTTCGCTGCGCCCGGGCCGATCGAAGTGGTGACGGCAAGGGCGCCGAGCCGGTTGCGGGCCTTGGCATAGCCGATGGCCGAGTGGACCAGCCCCTGTTCGTTGCGGCCCTGGTAGTACGGGAACTCCTCCCGGTACTGGAGGAGGGCCTGGCCGATCCCGGCCACGTTGCCGTGACCGAAGATGCCGAAGGCGCCGCCGAAGAACGGGGCACTGACACCGTCGCGTTCCACCTGCTGCTGGGCCAGGAACCTCACGGTTGCCTGCCCCACCGTCAGGCGAAGGGTGTTCTGGGTGGTCATCAAGATTCCTCTCGTCATTGAGCGTCCGACCGGTGCACGGATCGCGACCCACTGTTCGGCCCTCCGATGCGGGACGGGCCGGCTGCTGGTCGGCTACGTACCGCTGCACTGACCAATAAGTTATCATCCAATGGACGGAGCGTCAACGGAGTGAGATTATTGTTTCGTGATGGTTCGGCTCGTGCATGTCCGGGCAGCGGGGTGGGATGTCGCTTCCCGACAGCCTCCCGGGCTGAGCTGGGGCCGACTGCGACCCGTAGGTTTCCGCTATTCTTTGTCCACTGGACGAGAAGATTGAAGATTGAAAGGAGGGGCCAGTGAGTGAGAACGTTCGCGGTCTGGAGCTGCTGTCCAAGGCGGACGCGGTGCTGCGTGCTCTGGAGCGTGGCGGCAGCCTGAGCACGTCCGAGCTGGCCGACGCCACGGGAGAGCCGTTGAGCAGCATGTACCGCCTGCTCTCCCACCTCGTGGCAATCGGCTGGGTGGACAAAGGCGCAAGCCGGGCCACCTACCGGCTGGGCCTGTACGTGCTGGAGGTCGGTGGGGTCTGCGATGATCGGCTCGACCTGCTGGCCACCGCACGCCCCGAGCTCGTACGCCTGCGCGACGACTCGGGGGTGACCGTCTTCCTGCACGTCCCCCGTGGCACCGGGGCTGTCTGTGTGGACCGGCTGGCGGGGCGCGGGGTCCGCTCCCTCAAGCAGATCCTGGGCGGCACGCTGCCGCTCTATGCCGGCGCGGGACCACGGGCCCTGCTCGCGCAACTCCCGCCGGCCGAGGCCGCCGAGGTCCTGCAGGCATTCGAGACCGCGGCGCGGACGGACAGCTCCATCCCTCCGCGGTCCGAACTGGAGCACGGGATGCGTCGTGATGCGGCGCGCGGCTACGCGGTCTCTGACGGGGACGTGACGCCGGGAGTGGCAGCCCTAGGCGCCCCGGTGTTCGACCACCGCGGCGAGCTGACGGCGGCCATCTCGATCAGCGGTATCCGGCAACAGATCCTGGGAGATGAGTCCGAGATGAGCCGACTCGTGACGACGGCAGCGCAGCGGGTCAGCGCAGGGCTGGGTTTCCGACCACAGGAGGAGTCCCGATGAACGGCACCACGTCACCCCTCCTTCGCCACGCCCGCGACCTCATCGATGCCCTCAAGGACACCGAGGCGATGTCGCCGGCCCAGCTCGCGGACGCCATCGACGTCCCGAGGTCAACGGTGTACCGACTCGTCGAGGGGTTGACCGCGATCGACCTGGTGCTGACCGCTGCGGACGGCAGGGTCACCCTGTCGCAACGCTGGCTGGCCCTGGGGGACGCCGTCCAGGCGGCGCGCACGGAGTGGGCGGGCGTACGGTCCGCGATGCGGGTGGTCACCGAGCGGACCGGGTGTACCACCTACCTCAGCATCCCCGCGGGGGACCGGGCCATGTGCATCGACTGGGTGAAGGGACGGGCGGTCGAGCTGCTTATCCTCAAGCCGGGACGTTCCTTGCCCCTCTACGTCGGCGCGGCAGGTCGCGGGACCCTGGCGGGGCTCGCCGCCGAGGATCGCGAGGCCTACCTGGCGGCGGCACCCTTCCCGGCGCTGACGCCGAGCACCCTGACCACCGCGGAGCAGTTGCGGGCCGACGTGCAGTCGACCCACCGCCGCGGCTACGTCCTGTCCCAGGAGGACGTCACTCCCGGGGCGGGTGCCCTCGGTGTCCCCGTGCCTGATGACCAGGGGCGGTGCAGCGGCGTCCTCTCGGTGGGGACCCTCATCGGTGACCTCGCCCGGCGCGAGGAGGAGTTGTACAAGGAACTGTCCTCGGCGGTGGACGCCTTGCCTGGTTCCTGACCGTCGACCTGGGGCCCCGGATCCGCCGTGCTGCTGCTTCGGCCACGGCGGCACTCCGCGCGCAGCCTCTCGTGGATGGGACACGAGCGCGGCGGCCGACCCCTGTTGGGTCGACCGCCGCGCTCGGCAGGAGCCGGACGTCTCGTGGACGGGCCGGCGGTTCAGGAATCCAGAATCGCCTTCGCCGACTCGTAAGCCTGTCGGGCGGCCTCGGCGACGGGCAGCTTGCGGTAGGTGGACGAGAGGATCTCGACTCCCCAGGGCCCGGTCCAGCCGGCCTGGCGCAGCGCGGCGATGAGCCCGCGGAGGTCGAAGTCCCCCTGGCCGCACAGTCGGCGGTTGAACACCGTGTCCTCAACGAAGGTGCCCACCACCGTCGCATCGGCGTCGGACAGCTCCACCCCGACGATGCGCTCGACAGGACAGGCGGCCACCTCGTCATGGGACGTTCCGGCGCGTTCGATGTGCCAGTTGTCGATGATCAGTCCACCGGCAGGGTGTCCGGCGGCCTCGACTAGAGCGAGACCGTCGCCGATCGTGGGGAGGTTCGACCACGGCAGGAATTCGATCGCCAGGCGTGCGCCGACATCGGCCGTCTGCCCCGCCAGGCGAGCGAATTCCTCGGCCCACCGCTCCCGATCCCAGGGGTTGCCGGACTCGTCGGGCCCGATCTTGAGGTCGTGGCCGGCAAGGGCCTCGATCAGGCGCAGCATGCCGGTACGCTGCTCGTCGGAGACCTTGCGGGTGGGCGCGTCCGGCCACCAGTCCGTGAGGAGCTCGGTCTCCCACCGCGTTATCCCGTTGTCCGCAAGGATCGCCCGCATACCGTTCAGGCCGTAGGTCTGCTCGGCCTCGAGCAGGTCCACGTAGAGGAAGCCGGCGCCGCTGAACCCGGCGGCCGAGGCCGCCTCGACCCGGGTCCGGAAGTCAACTGGTGAGCGCTGGTCGGGCTCGAGGGGGCTGGTGTCCCCGGCCGTCGTCCAGCAGGTGGCGAAGAGTTCCGTGTTCGTCATCGTCGTCCTCACTTCACCGTCGTCGGAGCCGGCAGTGTGACCGTACGCCCACTGCGGGCGGCCTTCTCGGCCGCCTCGGCCAGGACGAGGGCCTGCCTGCCGTCCTCGAGGGAGGGCGACAAGGGCCCACCGGTCCGGACCGCCTCGATGAACGCCGCCAGCTCGCCCGCATAGGCGTCGACGTAGCGCTCCAGGAAGAAGTTGGGGTAGGGCGCGGTCTTCTCCGCGTGGTCCGTGCCGAACGAGCGTACGGAGTTCGGCAGGACGTTGGCCGCCTGCAGCATGCCGAGGGAGCCGAAGACCTCCAACCGCTGGTCATAGCCGAACGTGCAACGGCGCGAGTTGATGATCGTGGCGACGGCCCCATTGGCGGCACGAAGCGTCGTGACGGCGCCATCGAAGTCACCGGCCTCGGCGATGAACGGCTCGATGACGTTCTGGCCGGAGGCCGAGACCTCCACGATCTCCGGAAGGAAGAAGCGGACCATGTCGAAGTCGTGGATGGTCATGTCGCGGAAGATGCCGCCCGAGCTCGCCACGTACTCCCGCGGCGGAGCGGCCGGATCGCGCGAGACGATCACCACCTGCTCCACCGAGCCGACCTCGCCGGCCGTGACGCGGGCATGGATGTCTGCGAAGGAGGGGTCGAAACGACGGTTGAAGCCCATCATCACCCGGGCCTCCCGGCCGTCCAGGGCTGTCAGCAGCTCATCCACCCGACTCATCGACAGGTCGATCGGCTTCTCGCACAGCACCGCCTTGCCGGCCTCCACCGCGGCCAGGATCATGTCTACGTGGGTCGGCGTGGGCGAACAGACCAACACGGCGTCGACGTCGTCGGCCTCGATCGCCTGACGAGCATCGAGCGTGGCGCGTGCCCCAGCAGGGCCCGCGATGCGCTCGGCCGCGCCGGGTACGGGGTCCGCGACCCACCGCAGTTCGGCGTCCGGGTTCGCGGTGAAGGAACGGGCATGGGCACCGGCGATACGGCCGGCACCGAGCATGGCGAAACGCAACATTGTCACTCACTCTCAGTCATTTGACGTGATGCTTGGCGGACGGCCTCGCCGCGGGCCACCGGGTGGTCGCGGGGGTATGGATGTCGTCCGGATGGATGGTGCCGGAGTCGGGGGGCCCGACCGGGAGTCGGCCGGGCCGCCACAGGTCGGCGGGCTGGGGGCTGTCGCCAGCAGGAAGGGGCGAGCGGAGAGAGTCTCTGGTGGTGGGCCGCGCCTCGCCGGCCCACCCGGGAGCTCCCTGTCGGTGCGAGGGAATCGCTGCGAGGATGATGACTCGCCCCTGGGCGACTGCCCCGACCACCGATCCAGTTTCTTATTCAGTGAACATCTTGTCAATAGAAAGAGAAAGAGAATCCAAGGTGTCTCCGCCGGGGGAGTCAGGAGTTGAGGCGGGCCCAAAGACCGGTCATGGCCGAGGCCAGGACGAGGTTCACCAGGCCGATCACCGAGGCGAGGGCGGATCCGAGGACCAGGGTGGCGAGCAGTAGCATCGCGGCCAGTACGACGCAGATCACCACGGTGACCTCCATCGTCGCTCGATCGACGGCGGGCCGCGCCGCCCCTTCGTCCCCTTCGTGCGGACCGGTGAACCTGTTCGTCGGGGGGTACTGATCCATCGCGTTCTCTCCTCGCATGCTTGCCGCGAGGAGCACAGCGGGGACCATGACAGGTCGCGCATCCTCGCACGGCCGTGTGACCCCGGCTGGTCACCGGGCTGCCCCGACTCTCTCTGATGCCGGGACAGCTTCCCACTCTATCGAATTGGAGGATGATGCGATAATGCCGGCGTCGGGTTGTCGGCGGTCCCGCATTCAGCGGTAATGGCCGGCGATCATGTCCTCCTCGATGCGCTCCAGCGTCTTCCCGCGTGTCTCGGGCACCATCTTGACGATGAAGACCATCGCGGCCACTCCCAGCCCGGCGAAGATGAAGTAGGTGTTGGCGATCCCGACCCCCGCGATCAGTGAGGGGAAGAAGAGGGTGACGAGGAAGTTCGTCATCCAGCCCATGAAGCCGCTGATCCCGTAGGCGAATCCGCGGAAGCGCAGCGGGAACATCTCGGACAGCATCAGCCAGGCGAGCGGGCCGGCGGTGGCCTGCATGATGAAGACGAACAGGACGACGAAGATCATGATGAGGACCGGCTTGTAGGAGGCGCCGTCCGGCACCAGCTTCGCCGACAGCCCGATCAGCACGTGGGCGGCGGTCGTCCCGATGAACCCTGCCAGCAGCATCGTGCGGCGGTTGACACGGTTCATGATCGACATGCCGAACAGGCAACCGACGACGGCGATGATGCCATTGGCGGTGTTGGCCACGATCGCCACATCGGCCGCGAAGCCGGCCTTCTCCAGCAGGGCGGTGCCGTAGTACATCACCGAGTTGATGCCGGTGAGTTGCTGGATCATCGCGATGCCGATGCCGACGAGGATCAGGCGGCGCATCCACCCGACGTTCAACGCCGACCAGCGAACGATCTTGTGCTCTCGCTCCTCCTGGACCAGCTCCCGCACCTCGTCGATCTCGGACTGCGCCCGTTCGGGACTGCGCACCTGTCGCAGGACCGCCAGGGCCTCGTCCTCCCGGCCGTGCTCGAACAACCACCGCGGGCTCTCGGGCATCCGCAGCATGCCGAAGAACAACGCGAAGGCCGGCAGGACGGCGATCACGAGCATCCAGCGCCAGATGTTCGGGTGCTGGTACACCTCGACGCCCCCCACCATCACGGTGGTGCCCCAGATGCTGTAGATGAGGGCGTTGATCGCGAACGCAGCGAATTGCCCGGAGACGATCGCCAGTTCGTTGCGCGTGACCAGCGAGCCGCGGCGCTCGACGGGGGCTATCTCGGCGAGATAGACAGGAACTGTCGCCGACGCGCCTCCGACCGCCAGGCCGAGGACGAAACGGAAGACCGCGAGGACCCCCCAGTGAGGCGCCAGGACACAGCCGAGGGTACCGAGGGCGAAGACGATCGCCAGCAGCAGGATGTTGTGGCGGCGACCGAAGCGGTCCGACAGTTGGCCTCCGATCGCTGCGCCGATGGCCGCGCCGACCAGGAGGATAGAGGTCACCAGGCCTTCGGTGAATGTTGTCAGGCCCAGCTGGGCGCGCAGCGGTGCCAAGGCACCGTTGATGACGCCGGTGTCGTAGCCGAACAGGAGGCCGCCGAAGGTGGCGATGACAGCGATGACACCCAGGCGCCGCGAGCCGGACGGTGGTGCGGCGGTGTTGACGGCGAGATCAGTTTGATTCTGCACTGGAGTTCCTTGTGGTCGATACGTCCGAGCTTCATTGTTCGGACTGGTGGGCAGGGGGTGCCGACCGGCGACGAGCCGAGCGGCGTGAGTGATGAGGGAAACCGGCGGTGTTGCCAGCCGGGGGCGTCGACCAGGGATCATGACCAAGCCGGTCAGCCACTGGGAACAGCGAGGGGACCGAAGCCGATCCAGCGAATGCGCGCGGGGATCAGGCGGCCATCGAGTCGCGGGGGAGGGGTTGCCGGGGGATACCGCAGGCACCGGTGCTCGGGTTGGGGACACCCGGCACCTGCGGCATCATGTGACCGTGCGATCTGCTAGACGCGCACGTCGGCGACCCGGACGGGTCGATGCTCGTGCCGGGAGAGATCGAGGGCGTCGCACACGTACAGGGCCTGGAGCGCATCGGCCACGGTGACGGCACTGGTCCCGCCGGCGTGCACGGTGGAGATGAACTCCCGGATCTCGGCCTTGTAGGCGGGGATGAAGCGGGGGTAGAAGTTCGGGAACCGCTCGCCCGCCTGCTCGAACACGAAGTCGGGTTCGGCGGAGGTGACGGGCATGAACGTGTTGAAACCGACGGCCAGGGTCTCCTCGGTGCCGAAGAGCTCCATCCGGATGTCGTAACCGGCGCCGTTGTAGCGGGACAGCTGGAAGGTGGCGATCGTGTCGTCGTCGAGGGTGAAGACGCCGACGCTCTCGTCGATGTCGCCGAGCTCGCCGAAGTAGGAGGCGCCGCGGTTCTTGCCGACGGTGAACACTTCCACGATCTCGCGCCCGGTCACCCAGCGCAGGGCATCGATGTCGTGGATCAGGCAGTCCTTGTAGAGGAAGCCGGACCCCGGGATGTAAGATGCGGGCGGCGGCGGGAAATCGCCCATCGTGATGTGCACCCGCCGGAGCTCGCCGATGTCGCCCGTCTCGAAGCGCTTCTTGGCATTGGCGTAGCCGCCGTCGAAGCGCCGCTGGAAGCCGACCTGTACCAGGGTGCCCGTTCGCGCGACGACATCGGCGACCTTCTTGGTCGTCTCGGCGTCAAGAGCCACAGGCTTCTCGGTGAAGACCGGGATACCGCGTTCGGCGGCCGCGATGATGTACTCGGCGTGCTGGCTGGTCGGGGTGGTGACCACCAGGGCCTCGACCTCGTCGAGGATCTTCTCCGGGGTGACGGTACGGGCACCCAGCTCGGTGGCGACCTCTTCGGCCCGGGCCGGATTGACATCGGCGAGGACGATGTCACCCACGCCTTCCACGGTCCGCATCGTACGGGCGTGGTCGGAGCCGATGCGCCCGATACCCACGACGCCGAAGGTCAGGTTGTTGGTCGTGTCAGACATGGGTGCGCTCCACCAGGTCGAGGGTCTTCAGGAATTCGAGGCCGGCCCGGACGTCCGCGAGTGCGCCGGCCAGGTCGGAGGCGTCGGTGAGGACGGTGTCCTGCTCCATCACGTACCAGCCGTCGTAGCCCGCGCCCTCCAGGGTGTGGATCAGCCGGTCGATACCGGCCTCCCCCTGTCCGAGGGGCCGGAAGATGCCGTGGTCGAGGGCATCCATGTAGAGGAGCTCGCCGTCCTGGACCCGCCGGGCGACGGCGTTGTCGACGTCCTTGAGGTGGACGAAGTTGACGCGGGAGGCGTGCTTCTTCGCGAGCTGGACCGGGTCGATCCCGGCGATGGTGGCGTGGCCGGTGTCGAGGCACAGGCCGATGTCGGAGCGCTCCAGCAGTCTGTCGATCTCCTCGGCGGTCTGGACCATCGTCCCCATGTGGTGGTGCAGGGTGGGGTTGATGCCGCGGCTGCGGGCGGCCCGTACGAGCCGGTCGAGGTTGGCGAAGAAGAAGTCCCATTCGGCCGCGGAGAGGACGGGACGGTCGTTGTAGCCCTGGCCTCCACTGAGGGCCGCGAAGATGATGGTCGAGGCGCCGGTGACGACGTAGGCGTCGAGGATCGTCTCGACCTCGGGCAGCGGGTCATGGTCGGCCTGGTGGAGCAGGACCGGGACGAAGGCGCCCAGCGCCTTGAGACCGTACGCGTCAATCTTCGCCTTGCGGCTCAGCGGGTCGGCCGGGAGCCAGCCCTCGGGTCCCAGCTCGGTCGCTCCAAGACCCAATTCCCGGACGTCCGAGAGGTAGGTGTCGGGGTCCACGGTCCATCCGGTGGCCCCGTTGGCCTCCCAGACTCCCCAGGAGATGGGTGCAGCGGCGATTCTCTCCTCGAAGCTCGACATAAAGTGCTCCTTTGCATCTGTCGACGGGTTCGTGTCCATCCACCACAGGGGTGGTCGGCGTGGTTGTTCTACCCGGTCGGGGCCGGACGGAACGGCGCCGAGGCGGGTAGGTGTCGTCTCGCTTCTGACATCAATGATGCGGTCCGTGAGAATCATGGGCCCCGCGCCCAGAGGTAGGGGCCCGGCCATCTTCTAGCGATTCACGCATCATCGAGTCATCAACTGTTTCAACGGCACTTACGAATCTATCGCTCAGCAGACTAGTTGTCCATAGGGTGAGAGCTATGAGTTCGCTGGGGGTCCCGACGGCTGGCGTGGTGGGTGACTCGGACCGCCCTGCCGCTCGTGCGCTCCCGGCGCTCCGGGGCGCCGATGACGACCTCCGGGGCCGGGATGGCGGGCAGGATCTGTCTGTCGGACGCGCTGCCGACCGCTTCGCCGTCATCCGGGGTGGGTCCGGGTCGGGGCGTCCTGCACGGCAGCGAGCCCGTCGGCACGAAATCCGTGCCGTCGGCGTGCTGCAGGACTTCAGCGACGCGATCCAGGAGGCGACGTTCGCTGTCCCACTACTGGCCCCAGGGACGATTGGCGATGAACGCCGGCGCGGTGGACGTCTGCCCTCCCTCCTGCCACGTCCGTCGCTTGGAACCCGATGTACCGAACCTCAGGCTCGGCGTACTGATGGGTGGGGGGCGGCGCGAAGCCAGGATCTCGGGAGGCGGGAGCGCAGGTCGCAGACCGAGAAAGGTGAACCGTTCAGAGCCGGGCGGTTCCGTGCTCCCCCTGGTCGGGACGCTTGCCGGTCAGGGCGGCCCGGGCCAGGCCGATGACGTTGCCTACCCGGTTCCCACCGTCCCAGTACTCGCCGGCGGAGGCGGTGACCTCGATGATGATGTTGGCCGGGTCCTCGGGGTCGCCGGCGTACGCCTCGGTGAGGCGGTCCCAGAGCTCACGCTTCTTGCTGACGTCACGCTCGACCCGACCGGTGCCGGACAAGGAGGCGTAGGTGGTCCCGTCCATCACCGACAGGTTGACCTGCCGGCCATCGGCCTGGCGGGTGACGGCGTCGTCGTCCTGGGCGATGAACCGGAACACCCAGTCCTCGAACTCCTGGACGGTCATCGGCCGGCTGACGAGGGCCTGGGCATCGTCCTGGGTGGTGAACATCATGAACCGCTGGCCCTCGAGGAGCTGGCGGAGCTGATCCGTCTGGTCGTGCTCGGTCTGCTCGGTCATCAGACATCCCGTCCGTCGGTGATGCCCCGATCCTAGAGGTCACGGCGTCCCGAGGGGAGGGGTACGAAGTCTCCGGTCCGCACGGACCGGGGGAGGGGCCCGACCACTAGGGTGTACCCGTGATCGAGGTCGTGGGAGTGTCGGCAGAGGGTCCGGATGACGTGGCCCGGCGGCTCCTGGCCGAGGCGGACGTCGTCCTGGGCGGCGAACGGCACCTGGCGATGGCCCGCGCTGCGGGGGTCGCGGCCGAACTGGTCCGCTGGCCCTCACCGCTGAAGCCGGCCCTGCCCGCTCTCGTCGCCTCCTTCGCCGATCGGCGCGTCGTCGTGCTCGCCTCGGGTGACCCGTTGGTGTCAGGCATCGGCTCGACCCTGGTCGACCTGCTCGGACCCGACGCGGTCCGGATCCGCCCCGCCGTCTCCTCTGTCGCGCTGGCCCGCGCCCGGATGCGCTGGCCGGCGGAGTCCTGCGACGTCGTCACCGTGGTCGGCCGCGACGTCGACCGGGTCCGGCGGTACCTCGCACCCGGCAACCGGGTGGTCGTGCTCTCCGGCGGCTCCGGCACCCCCCGCGAGGTCGCGACGATCCTCGCGGACGAGGGCCTGGGGGCGACCCGGATGACCGTCCTGTCCGACCTCGGTACCGCCGCCGAGGACCGCCGCACCGGGACCGCCGAGTCCTGGCCCCACGACTCCGTGCCTGCCCTCAACGTGCTGTGCCTGGAGGTCGCCGGCGAGTCTGTCGCGGCATCGCTGGCCCCTGGCCTGCCCGACGGTGCGTACGAGAACGACGGCCAGCTCACCAAGCAGCACATCCGCGCCTGCGCCCTCGCGGCGCTGCGGCCCCTGCCCGGCGAGCTGCTCTGGGACGTCGGTGCCGGCGCCGGGTCGATCGGCATCGAGTGGGCCCGCCAGGACCCGCGCAACCGGACCCTGGCCATCGAGCGGTCCCCCGAGCGCGCCGCCCGGATCGCCCGCAACGCCGGCCACCTCGGGGTACCGGAGCTGCAGGTCGTCCGGGCCGACGCGGCCGCGGTCGTGACCGGGGCCCTCGACCTGCCCACCCCCGACGCGGTGTTCGTCGGCGGTGGCGCGACCGCCGAGGTGGTCGAGGCCTGCTGGCGCGCGCTCCCTCCCGGCGGACGACTGGTGGTGCACACCGTCACCATCGAGACCGAGCAGGCGGTCATTGCAGCATGGCAGCGCCACGGCGGTGAGCTGACCCGGCTCGCGATCGAGACGGCCCTGCCGCTCGGCCGGTTCACCGGCTGGAAACCGGCCCGCCCGGTCGTCCAGTGGGCGGCCACCAAGCCGTACGGGACCGGCGCCACCCAGGAGACCGGCATCATCCAACTGCCCGGCACGACCCGGGAGACCGGCACGACCCGGGAGACCGGAACCACCGAGGAGACCGCGTGACCGTCCACTTCATCGGCGCCGGCCCCGGCGCGGCCGACCTGCTCACCTTCCGCGCCGCCGCGTTGATGGCCGCCGCACCGGTCTGCCTCTATGCCGGCACGTACATCACGCGGGAGATGCTGGCGCACTGCCCGGCGGACGTCGAGCTGGTCGACACCGCCAAGGTGAACCTGGACGAGCAGGTAGCGATCATGAAGCGCGCCACCGAGGAGGGCCGTGACGTCGCCCGGCTGTGTTCGGGCGACCCGTCGCTGTACTCGGCCATCGCCGAGCAGACCCGCCGGCTCGATGCCGAGGGCGTGGAGTGGGACGTCACCCCCGGCGTTCCCGCGTACGCCGCGGCCGCCGCCCTGGTCGGCAAAGAGCTCACCGTCCCCGAGGTCGCCCAGACGGTCATCCTCACCCGCGCCCAGCGCGACTCGACGAAGATGCCGCCGGAGGAGTCGCTGCGGGAGCTGGCCAGGACCCACGCCACGCTCGTGCTGCACCTGGCGATCACCTTCGTCCGGCAGCTGCAGGAGGTGCTGGTCCCCGAGTACGGCGAGGACTGCCCGGTGGTCGTGGTCTCCCGCGCCGAGCAGCCCGAGGAGCTGATCCTGCGCGGGACGCTCGCCGACATCGCCGACCAGGTGGAGGCGCACGGACTGCGCCAGGCGGCGATCATCATCGTCGGGTGGGCGCTGGACGTCGAGGATTTCCCCGAGTCCCACCTCTACCGCACCCGGCACCGCTAGGGCTGTCCAGGTCGACCTCCGGGCGCCGGGGCTCGGGTCCGCTCGGGTTTCAGGTGGCCGGTCTCGGAGCCGCGTCGGTTTCAGGCGCGCGGTCTCGGAGCCGCGTCGGTTTCAGGCGGCGTGCCCCGGAGCCGCGTCGGTTTCAGGCGGCGTGCCCCGGAGCCGCGTCGCTTCCAGTCGGCGTGCCCCGGAGCCGCGTCGCTTTCAGTTAGCCGCTTCGGGTCGACGCGTAGCGGCTAACTGACGGCGACGCGGCTGCGGTGCGGGGGTCGGCGGCGACGCGGCTGCGGTGCGGGGGTCGGCGGTGCGCGGGTCGGCGGTGCGCGGGTCGGCGGTGCGCGGGTCGGCGGTGCGCGGGTCTGCGGTGCCTGGATCAGCGGTGCGCGGGTCAGCGGTGCGCGGGTCAGCGGTGCGCGGGTCAGCGGCCCGCGCATCAGCTCAACTGCCGCAGCACCTCGTCCAGGTCCCGCGGGCGGGTCGACCAGCCCAGCCGGGTGGCCAGCTCCAGCGGCCACGGGATCCGCAGGTGGGCGGCGGTGACCAGATCGGCGTCCCCGAGCAGCTCGGCCACCGGCCCCTGGACGGCCCGTCCGCCGGTGACCACGATCGCCGAGGTGCCCCACGACAGGGCCAGGTCGACGTCATGGGTCGCCATCGTGATGGTCGTCCCATGGGCCTCCAGCCGCGCGATGGCGGCGAGCATGTCCTCGACACCGTCGGGGTCCAGGCCGGCGGTGGGTTCGTCGAGCAGCAGGTGGTCGGGGCGCATCGCCACGGCGCCGGCCACGGCCACCCGCTTCTTCTCCCCGTACGAGAGCTGGTGGGTGGCACGTTCGCCCAGGTGCGCGATGCCGAGCAGGTCGAGGGCCTCGGCCACCCGTTCCCGTGCCTCGTCCTCGGACAGTCCGAGGTTGAGCGGACCGAACGAGACGTCCTGGCCGACGTCGGCGCTGAACAGTTGGTCGTCGGGATCCTGCAGCACCAGCTGGACCCGGCGGCGGTGGTCGGTCAGGCCGCGCCGGGTGTGCTGCAGCGGGATCCCGTCGGCGGCGACGACCCCGCCGGTCGGCACCACGGCCCCGGACAGGCAGCCGAGCAAGGTGGTCTTGCCCGACCCGTTCGCGCCGAGCAGCACGGTCCGCTCACCGGGCGCCAGTGTCACGCCGATCCCGTCCAGTACCCGGCCGCGCGACCGGTAGCCGGCCGTCAGCCCCTCAGCCTGCAGGATCATCCCAGTACTCCGGATCCGTACGTCCCGATGGCGGCGAGGGCGAGCAGCCAGGCACCGGTGGCCGCCAGGAACACCGGTGAGTGGGGGCGTACGTGGCGCAGGGTCCGCAGGTCGTCGGTGTACCCGCGCCCGGACAGGCCCTGCTCCAGCCGGCGCGACCGGTCCCAGGCGCTGACCAGCACCCCGGCGGCCAGCGACCCGAACGAGCGCACCGACCGGCGCAGTCCGACGTAGCCGAGCCGGGCGGCCTGGGCGCTCCGGATCGTCACCGCGGATTCCCACAGGACGAACAGCAGCCGGTACATCAGCGCCGCGATGTCCATCGCGGGGGCCGGGACGCCCAGGCGCCGCCCGGCGTCGACCAGGTCGACCATCGGGGTGGAGACGGCCAGCAGCACCACGGCACAGGTCCCGGCCAGGCTGCGGCCCAGGACGGTCCCGGCGCGCGCGACCGATTCGGCCGTCACCGCCAGCGGACCCCACGACCACCACGGCGTCGAGCCCGGGGCGGGCGGGCCGACCTGCAGGGCGATCGAGAGCACGCCGGTCAGGACGAAGGTGAGCGGCAGGGCCAGCGCAGCCAGCCACAGCCGCCAGTCGACCCTGGCAGAGGCGATCGCCGCGATGGTCAGCCCGGCAGCGACCAGGAGGGTGCCGGGCCAGGCCGGAACCAGCAGGTCCAGCACCAGCGTGCCGGTCACGAGCAGCGCCTTGTCGGCGACCGCGATCCGGCGCCACGGGCTGCCCCAGGCCGCGGCATCGATGGAGAAGGCCACCGGCGCTCAGGCCTGGTCGTGCGTGGCGTCGGGAGAAGCAGTAGGGGCAGTGCCGGTTGCTGCTTCGGGTGCGGTTTCGGGCGCGGTTTGTGGTGCGCCCTGCTGCGCTGCGGCGGAGGACTGCTCGCGCAGCCGCCGGATCTCCCGGCGCGACTGCAGCCTCCCGAGGGCCCAGCCGAGGACGGCTCCGCCCAGGGCGGCCTGGGCCGCGAACAGCCCGGACTCGATCTCCCGGCTGCCCGGCTGGAAGATCGGCGTGAACCACGGCCTGGCGCCCTGGTCCTGCAGCACCTGGACGGCTGTCGAGTCGGAGCCGGCGAACTGGGTGCCCGGCGCCTGGGCCCGGGCGAGCGCGAAGGTCGCCACCAGCAGGACCACGACCAGCCCGAGCAGTGCCCAGGTCACCCAGGCCCGTGGCCCGGCGGCGGCACCCGTACGAGCCTCAGGCATGGACGCCGTCCTCGGTCGCGGCCCTCTCCGCGGGGCGGGCCAGGATCCCGAGTCGCTCCAGTTCCGGGCCCGCGATCGAGCGCAGGACCCGGAACAGCACGACCCCGACCAGACCCTCGATCACCGCCAGGGGGACCTGGGTGAGGGCGAAGATCGTGGCGAACTTGGCGAAGGCCGCTCCGACCGACGGGTCCGGGTAGGCGAGGGCGAGCTGGAAGGAGGTGACCAGGTAGGTCGCGAGATCGGCCAGCGCCATCGCGAAGAACACCTGGACCTCCAGCGGGGCGCGCAGCCGGCGCAGGGCGGCGTACGCCCCGTAGCCCACCCAGGGGCCGGCGATGCCCATCGAGAAGACGTTCGCGCCCAGGGTGGTCAGCCCGCCGTGCGCCAGCAGCAGTGCCTGGAACAGCAGCACCACCGTGCTGAGGAAGGCCATCACCGGCGGCCGGAAGAGGATCGCGCCCGCGCCGGTGCCGGTGGGATGGGAGGAGGAACCGGTCACCGAGGGCATCTTCAGTGCCGAGAGGATGAACGTGAAGGCGCCGGCGGCGGCGAGCAGGACGCGGTCCTCGGGGTGTTCGCGGACCTGGCGGACGGTCGCGCGGACCCCGTGCACCACGAACGGTGCTGCGGCGACGGCCCACCCGACGGCATGGGGGACGGGAAGGAACCCCTCGGCGATGTGCACGGCACTGTCCTTCCCGGGATGACGCGTCCCGATGGTGGTGATGACCCGGACGAGTTCCTGACTCTGACTCACAGTGGCGCGACCGTGCCGGATTCCCACCGGCTTCCTCGTTCACCCGGGCCTGCGTGGCCACATGCTAGCCCACGGGTGGCCCGGATCACTCCGGGTCGGTGACGTCCACGACCGTCGCGTCAAGCACGCGGACCAGGTCGCTCGCCGCGAGCACCAGCGCAACCCCGTGGGCGCCGCCGCCGATCGAGACCCTTCGGCCGGGCGGATCGACCAGCGTACGGTCCGCGTACACCGGCCAGGCATGCGTCGCCCCGAACGGGGTGATGGTGCCGCGCTCGTAGCCGCTGGCCTCCTTCGCCTCGTCGGGTCCGGGCATGGTCAGCCGATTGACCCCGAGGGCGGCGCGGACCTTCTTCCACGAGACCTTGCGGCCGCCGGGGACCAGCAGGAAGAAGTAGTCGTCCTCGCTGCGCCGCACGACCAGGGTCTTGGTCACGTCCGCGGGCGCCACGCCCAGGTGCGCCGCGTGCTCCTCCAGGCTCCGGGCCCGCGGCAGGTCGGCGTGCCGGGTGAAGGGGACGCCGGTGCGTTCGATGGCGGCGAGGGCGCCCTCGCCGGCGGCCCGGGGATCGGTCATGGCTCAATCCTCCTCGACGCAGTCGCTCGGCACACCCGGGTACAGCCAGATCTCCTCGCCGCGCAGCTCGACCCGGTGGGTCGGCTCGGGCTGGGTGGCCGGAAGGTTGAGTGCCCTGCCGGAGCAGAGCGAGAAGCGGGAGCTGTGCACCGGGCACTCGACAGCGCCGTCCTCGACCCAGCCCTCGGCGAGCGAGGCGTACTGGTGGGTGCAGATGTCGTTGATCGCGTAGTACCGGCCCTCGCTGAGGAACACGGCGATGTCCTCACCGGTGCCGTTGACGTCCCCGTCGACGACCAGGGCCGCACCCTCGTCGATGTCCCCGATCGTGGCGACCCGGATCGGGTCGGGCGTGCTGGTCATCCTGGGCTCCTCCTGCCGCGGTCGTGTCCGCCGGGTGGCCCGTACGGACAGCACCCGGCCGAACCATCCTCGCAGTGACGGCCCCGGCCGGGTGGTGTCCACGATCAATGCTCGGTCAGTTGTTGCTGACGAACTCGTCGACGAGCCGGTTGAACTCGGCGGCGTGCTCGATCTGCAGCCAGTGGCCGCACCGGTTGATCAGCACCAGTCGGCTGTTGGGGATCAGCGAGACGAGGCGCAGGCTGTGCTCGAAGTGCACCACCCGGTCGTCGCGGCCGTGGAACAGCAGTGTCGGGGCCTTGATGGTCCGGACCTTGGCGTGGTCCAGTTCGACCACGGCGCGCTTGCCGATCGCGTCGATGAAGTTCTTGTTGTGTTCCGGCTGGGCGGCGACCATGTCGGCGCGGCCCTGGATCAGCTCGTCGGTGGCGAAGCTGTTGTCGAACGTCATGACGTTGACGAGTTCCTTCATCACCTCGAAGGAAGGCTCGCGGTAGCCGCGCTGGAGGATCTTCAGGCCCTCGGTCAGCCCTCCCGGGCCGAACAGCGTGCTGGCGCCCGAGGAGGAGCCCATCGTGATCAGCCGGGTGACGCGCTCGGGGTACTCGTAGCCGAAGCGGACGGTGGTGCCGCCGCCCATCGAGTTGCCGACTAGGGTGGCCTTCTCGATGCCCATCGCGTCCATCAGGTCCGCGACGGCCTTGGGGTGGTTGCGCTCCTGCCAGGTGACGGGGTCGGACTCGCCCCAGCCGGGCATGTCGGCGGCCACGACGTGGTACTTCTCGGCGAACACCGGGATGTTGTTGGAGAAGTTGGTCCAGCCCGTCGCGCCGGGGCCCGAGCCGTGCAGCAGGATCAGCGTCTCCGCGTCGGCGGGGCCGGCCTCGTTGATGTGGATCCGGCCGGAAGCGGTGTCGATCATCCGGCTGGTGTTCTCGTAGGTCAGCTCCATGGTGTTCCTCTCGTCAGGCTGCAGGGTCTGTCGAACAAATTGTGCGGTCGAATGCGGCAGCGGTCAGCGGGCGAGCTTCTTCAGCTCGACGGTCGCATCTGCCAGCTTGCTCGGATCGACCACGATCCCGCGGTCGATGATCCGCCGGGCGGCACGGATCGCGGTTCCGCCGTCGATCGTGCAGGCCCCGATCATCCGGCCGTCGCTCTCCATCCGGAAGGCCGTCACGGGCACGCCGTCGACCGTACGGACGATCGGGGTCCCGTTGACCATGTCGCCGACGGCCTCCACGTGGACCCCGTAGCGGTCGGACCACATCCAGCCGGCCCCGTGCTGGGGCAGGTCCAGGCCGACGATCGACGCGGCGACCGCCTGGCCGCCGTGCATCGCCGACTCCCAGTGCTCGTGCCGGCGCAGCAGGGTGCCGTCGGAGTGCCGGATCCGGGCCACGTCACCGGCCGCGTACACGGCGGGGTTGGAGGTGCGGTGGGCCTCGTCGACGACGATGCCCTGGTCGGTCGCCAGGCCGGCGGCGGTGGCCAGGCCGGTCTCCGGCACGATCCCGACCGCGACCAGGACGGTGTCGGAGACGATCCGGCTGCCGTCGTTCAGGGCGACCGTGTACTCCGGTCCGTCGGCCTCGATCGCGGTGGTCATCGCGCAGCGGACGTCGACGCCGTGCTCGGCATGCATCGCGTGCAGGCGGACCGCCAGTTCGGCGCCGCAGATCGGGGCCAGCGGGACCGGGACCGGGTCGACCAGGGTGACTGTGGCGCCGGCCTTGGCGGCGGTGGAGGCCACCTCGGCGCCGATCAGGCCGGCCCCGATGATCGTGATCCGCGCGCCCGGCACCATCCGGGTGCGCAACAGGTCGGCGTCGGCCTTGGTCCGCAGGTACAGCAGGCCGGGCAGGTCACCGCCGGGGACGGGGAGCGTACGGGCCCGTCCGCCCAGCGCCAGAACCACGGTGTCGGCGGACAGCTCGGTGCCACCGGCCAGGGTGAGCCGGCCCTCGGCGGGCAGCAGCGCGGCGACCCGCTCGGTGACCAGCTCCACGGAGTTGTCGGCGTACCAGGAGTCCGGTACGAACGGCAGCTTCTCGGCCGGCATCGAGCCGTCGAGGTACTCCTTGCTCAGCGGCGGCCGGTCGTACGGAACGCCCTCCGGATCGATGATCCTGATCCGGCCGTCGTAGCCGTGCTTGCGCAGTTCCTGGGCGGTGGTGAAGCCGGCCAGGCCGCCACCGACGATCGCGACCTCGCGAGGGGCGGTCACGGGGTCACCTCGGTCACGGCCTCGGCCACCGGGACGCCCGGGTACAGCCAGATCTCGTCACCGCGCAACTCGACCTTGTGGGTGCGGACCGGGATGCTGGCCGGCAGGCAGAGCGCCGCGCCGGAGCAGAGCGAGAACCGGGCGGAGTGGATCGGGCACTCCACCTCCTCGCCCTCGATCCAGCCGTCGGCCAAGCTGGCGTCCTCGTGGGTGCAGGTGTCGTCGATGGCGAAGTATCGGCCCGCGGAGTAGAAGACGGCGATGTCGGCGCCGGTGCCGTTGGTCTCGCCGTCGACGACGATGGCCTCCTCGTCCTCGATGTCTCCGACGGTGGCGACCTTGATCGGCTCGGTCATGGGTGGTCCTCCTGGTGGATGGGGTCGGGGTGGTCAGTGGTCAGCCGGCGGGCCAGAGCACCGTGGTGGCGTACGCGTCGGGGTCCGCCGGCAGCCAGCGGTCGTAGTGGTGACGGAAATCCTGCCAGCGATAGAACTCGCGGGCCACCGGTCCGCGCTGCGGCTCGGCGGGGACGCGCAGGTTGTCGCCGACGAAGGCGGCGGTGGCGCCGCGCAGCGCCCAGTGCCGGTCGTAGACGACCTGGTCGGCCCACAGCTCGAGCAGCAGCAGGTGGCCGGGCAGGTCGACGTCCTCGTACCAGCCGTAGTCCAGGCAGCCCTCCTCGCGGCGGGTCTCGGCGATCTCGGCGCGGATCTTGTCGTACATCGCCTCGGTGGCGTGCACGGCGTTCTGGATGATGATCCGCACCGGGCCGCCGGCGGGCCAGAAGATCTTCCGGGTCCCCTCGTCGGCGTGCTCGGGCACCCAGGTGCCCGCCCGCAGCGCGAAGGTCGCGCGCCGATAGAACTCGGTGCTCGCGATGTCGTCGGGCCCGGTGCCGCCGGTCAAGGGGGTGACCAGGGCGGGGTGCTCGCCGGCCAGGGCGCGGGCCCAGAACTCGTCGTACGCCGCCTCGTCGTCCCAGAGCATGGTCAGCGCGAGCCGGTCCTCGCCCTCGGCGAGGGTGGCGTAGAGCTCGGCGCTGGCGCAGCCGGGCTCCTGCCGGAGCTGCTCGGCGACGGCCCGGAGGGCTGCCAGGTCGTCAGCGTCGGCGAACTCGTGCAGGACCCTGAGCATCTCAGACCTCCTCCACCTGGGTCGCGAAGTCGACCTCCCAGTCCGGTGCCAGGTAGCGCGGCTCGGCCGGGAAGCGCCGGTGCACGCCTTCGACCAGGAACCCGCCGAGGTGGTCGAAAGTGTCGAAGTAACCGTACTCCGCGGCACCCCCGCGCAGGTCCGAACCCATGCACAGCGGTGCTCCCAGCTGGGTCATCGCCTCGACGCTGGCAGTCCAGTCGGCCGCGTCCATGGTCAGGTACGGGAAGATATGGTGGATGCCCGGCCCGCGCTGGTCGGTGAACTCCCGGTTGTAGTGCGAGGGCCCGTAGGTGCACTGGATCACCTCGAAGCCGAAGTCGCCGGCGAAGCCCTGGGCGGTGAAGTAACCGTGCTGGACCGGCTTGATGTCGCGGTAGTACGGCGAGTCGAGCCGGCCCTCCTCGGTCTGCCAGGTCTTGATCGCGAACTTCTCGATGCCGAGCACGTCGTGGTAGTTCGCGATCGTCGCCATCGTGTCGTCGACCACGACGCCGAAGTGGTTGATGCCCTGCATCGGCAGGGCGCGCCGGCCCCCGCGCAGCGCCGCCCCGTCGTACGTCACCGGCTCGCCGGCCGGGACCTGCGCCGAGGTGACCACCTCGAGCAGGTAGCCGCCGAGCAGGTCGCGCGTGTCCCAGAACGTACGTCGCACGGTCCCGTCGACGACGTGGGAGTGCGCCGGGCGGATGCCGAGACCGGCGAAGTGCTCGCCGATCCCGGCCTCGTCGATGCCCTCTGCCAGCACGGTCAGCCAACCGATGCCCTCACCTCTGGACAGCAGGAACTCGTTGAACGGGGTCTCCCCGCCGGTCGGCTGCACCAGCTCGAACGGCACCGGCCGCGGGGCGCCCCCCATCGGGCCGGGTCCGGCCGGATCGTACGGGGTGGCCCCGTACGCCGCGCGGTAGGTGCCGGCGCTGCGGCGCCCGTACGAGACGGACTCCGACAGCCGGTCGGCGCCCAGGTCGGCGACGCTCCACTCGTCGATGCCGAGCAGTCGGGCGTACTGCTCGGTCGCCCGGTCGAGGTCGCGGACGACGACGCCGATGCCGGTCAGGCGGGTGATGTTCATGGGGTTCCTCGGTCGGGGGGGTCAGGCGGTGGGCCAGGGGTCAGTAGAACAGGCTGAGGTTCTTGTTCAGGATCATCGACATGTCGAACAGGATCCGGCGTTCCTTGATCACGTAGCCCCACACCGAGGAGGGGTCACGGACGATCCGGTCGATCCGCTCGCCGGTGATGGAGTCCTGGGAGCGCTGCCCGTTGGAGCGGTAGTCGTAGAAGTTGGACTTCACGACGTACTCGTCCTCGGCGACACCCTTGGTGATGCGGATGTTGGTGATGATGTGCCGCTGGCGCGACGGCGGCTCCTCGCCCCAGGCCATGTTGGTCAGCAGGCGGTCGACGCGCTGCTTGAGCTGGACCTTGTTCTCCTCGAAGTAGGCCGAGGTGCGGAAGTCGGCGATCCGCTTGGAGCGCTCGCGGGAGAGCCGGTCCTCCTGGGTCGGGGCCCAGTACATGCAGTCCTCGGCGAAGAAGTCGAGCCACTCGCCCCACTTCCAGTCGTCGAGGACCTGCACCTCCTCGTAGAGGAAACGGGTCAGGGCGCGCTCGACGGCCGGGTCGACCTCGGCCAGCAGGGCGGTCAGCTTGTCGGTCGTCGCGGTGGTCGGGCGGGCGGCGGCGGCCGGGTCGCCGAAGGGATGGGCGGTGTCCGGGGTGGTGGGTTCGTCGGTCTGGGGCATCGCGGTCAGGGTCATGTCACACCTCGTCGTGCGTCGGGTCTGGTCTGGTCGGGTCGTACGGGGTGGCGCTCAGGCCTCGACGGAGGCGGGCTCCAGGCCCATCCGGTGCTGGGCGCGCTTCTCCATCAGCTCTTCCCAGGAGTCGGAGGTCATCATGTCGAGGTAGTTCGCGTACATGTTGATCGCGGCGTTGTCGGAGAAGACGTGCTGGGACGAACCGCCGGGGTAGCAGCCCTCGTCCCACTGGATCGGGGCACCGACCATCTGGTACAGGTAGCCGGTGTCGCGGGCCACCTTGCCCTTCAGCACGTGCTGCATCTCCTCCCAGTTCAGCGCGTCGTCGGCCTCGAACATGCCGCCGGGGGTGAACGTACGCAGCACGTCGCGGCGGATGGAGTCCTTGACGTCCTCCGGGGCGTCCTTGGGGACGAAGGTCCAGGCCCAGACCTCCATCTCGTGCGGGCCGCGCGGGTGGGTGACGCGGATGGTGTAGTTGCCCAGCACCATGAAGGTCGGCCAGATGTTCAGGTGGCCGCGGACCTCGCGGTCGTCGCCGAGGCGGCGGGCGATCATCTCGGCGATCTCCGGCTGCGACTCGTACGCCTGGATGGCCTGGCCGGTGTTCGGGACCTCGGCGCCCTTCTCGCCGTACCACGCGCCGCCGTGGCCGTAGTCGGAGAAGAACTGGCGGCCGACCGGGTTGGTGCCGCGCTTGGTGCGGTCCGCGGCGTCGGAGCCCTTGTTCAGCACGGTGGCGGCGGAGACGTGGGTGATCTCGGAGTGCTGCATGTCGGAGGTGGGCTGCTCGGCCATGAACTTCCAGTTGTTCGGCAGCACCCAGCGGTGGAAGGCGACCTGCTCCATCCCGCCGTCCCAGCGGTCGATGTAGCCGTCGAGGTAGTACGCGGCCGAGCCGAGGTAGTCCACGAACGAGGGGGCGTCCTCGTCCCAGGTGCCGAACCAGAAGCCCTTGTAGTACTCGATCCGGGGGACCTTGACGGCGCTGTAGTCGCCGCGCTCGAAGGTCTCCGGGTAGGCGGTGTCCTGGCGCGGGACCTGGATCAGGTCACCACCCAGGTCGTACGACCAGCCGTGGAAGGTGCAGGTGAAGGCCTTGGCGGTGCCCTTGTCGACCCGGCAGATCCGCATCCCGCGGTGGCGGCACTGGTTGAGGAACCCCTTGACCGAGCCGTCCTTCTGGCGGACGACCATCACCGGGTCCTCGCCGATGTAGGTCTGCAGGAAGTCGCCCTTCTTGGGGATCATCGAGTCGTGGGCCAGCATCACCCAGGCCCGCTTCCAGACCTTCTCGAGCTCCTGCTCGTAGATCTCCTCGTCGGTGAAGACGGCGCCCTTGAGGCGACCGTTCTCGATGTCGACGAGGTCGGTGATGTCGGCCATGGGAACTCCTTTGTCAACGGACCGGGGGAGGGCGGGTCCAGTGCCGGTCGACCGAGGAGGGTCGAGGGCTGTCCGACGCTGGATGCCTTCGAGGTGAATACGAGTGCCTGTTCTTGAGTGGGCACTCAAGTCTTGGTGATCTCGACGGTAGAGGGCTTGTCGTACGATCGACAGGGACCGTTCCACCAGGAAGGACACCCGTGCCCAGGAAGCCTGCCGACGCCGCAACGACGCGCCAGCGGATCCTCGACGCCGCGCGCCTGATCGCCCGGGACCGCGGCTACAAAGGCACCACGCTGGCGATGATCCAGAAGGAGGCCGGCGTCCACCCCGGCTCCTTCTACTGGCACTTCGAGGACAAGGACTCCCTGTTCGCCGCCCTGGTCCGGTACGCCTACGAGCAGTCCGGCGACCTGCTGGAGCGGCTCGATCCGCGCGATGCGCCCAACCCGGTCAAGGTGGTGCTGGACTCGATCGTGCAGAACCCTGCTCGTTACGGCCTGTGGCGGTTCAACGTGCAGCTGATGCTGGATCCCGACATGCGGGACTCCAAGACGGCCAAGGAGATCCGGGCGCTGCGGGTGGCCACCCAGGCGGCCCTGACCCGGGCCTGGCTGGAGCACGTGCCCGCCCGGGTGCTGGCCGAGACCCCCGACCTGCCGGTCCGGATGGCCGACTACTCGCTGGCGATCGTGGAGGGCTGCATCCTGTCCCGGGTCGGCGGGACCGTGCGCGACGAGGAGTTCATCACCGGCCTGGCCACCGTGATGATGGACCGGATGGTGGCGGTGGCCTGCGAACAGGTGGGCGAGCCGGTGCCCGGCTTCTTCCGGGAGCGGGAGAGCGGGATGGCCCAGCTGGTGACTGGGCACCCGTCGCCCGTCGTGGCCGAGCGGGTTGACCCCGCCGCGAGCGGCGCCTAGCCTCGAAGGGCCCGGCAGCGGGCCGGTGGGCTGCCGGCCGCTCCGGAACGAGTGGGCACCGCGTCGTCTCCCGACGTCCCGAAGGATCCCCATGTCACTCGCCCTCGTCGCGATGTCGCACAGCCCGCTGCTGCACACCGCCGAACTCCCGCCCTCCGATGCCGTCCGTGCCCGTGTCGACGCCGCGTTCGCCGCGATCCACGACTTCGCCCGGGCGTACGACCCGACGCTGGTCGTGGTCTTCGCGCCGGACCACTACAACGGCGTCTTCTACGACATGCTGCCGCCCTTCGCCGTCGGCCTGGCCGCCACCGGCATCGGCGACTACGGGTCCACAGCCGGCCCGCTGTCGGTCGACGAGGACCACGCCCTCGCCATCGTCCGGCACGCCCAGCAGGCCGACGTCGACATGACGCTGTCGCGCCGCCTGGAGGTCGACCACGGCGCCGTCCAGCCGCTGGAGACGCTGTTCGGCGGGATCGATGCCCGTCCGGTGGTGCCGGTCTTCGTCAACGGGGTGGCCGCGCCGTTCGTGCCGATGCGCCGGATCCGCGCCATGGGGCAGGCGGTCGGGGACTACCTGGCGTCCCTGGACGAGCGGGTGCTGGTGATCGCCTCCGGTGGGCTCTCGCACGACCCGCCGGTGCCGCAGTGGGACACCGCCCCCGAGGCCGTTCGCGCCGGGCTCATCGATGGCCGCCACCCCAGTGCGGAGGCGCGCGAGGCGCGCCAGCGCCGGGTGATCGAGGGGGCCGCCGCCTTCGCCCGCGGCGAGGCCGCGATCCGCGACCTCAACCCCGGGTGGGATCGTACGTTCATGGCGGACTGCGCCTCCGGTGACGTGGCGCGCTTCGACGCGTACGAGGCGGACGCGATGACCGAGGAGGCCGGGCACTCCTCGCACGAGGTGCGCACCTGGGTCGCCGCGTTCAGCGCGCTGGCCGCGGCCGGACCGTACGAGACGACGTACGAGTACTACGAGCCGATCCCGGAGTACATCGCCGGGTTCGGCGTGATGGCCGCGCGGACGCGCTGAGGCCTGGCCGGAAACAGGCAGACGGATACGGATGAAGGAGACGGACATGGGTTGGTTGGACGAACAGGTGGCGGTACTCACCGGCGGTGGCTCGGGACTGGGGCGGGCTCTGGTCGACACCCTGCTGGAGGAGGGGGCGCGGGTCGTCGTGCTGGAGTACTCCCCGGACAAGTGCCGGGCTCTGGAGGCGGAGTGTGATCCCGGGCGGGTCGCGGTCGTGCAGGGCGACGCCGGGACGTACGCCTCGAACCGGGAGGCCGTCGACCTGGCGGTCGCCCGGTGGGGGAGGCTCGATACCTTCATCGCGAACGCGGGGCTGTGGGACTTCTCCCGCAGCCTGGACGACATGACGCCCGAGGAGCTGGACCGGGGCTTCGACGAGCTCTACCGGCTCAACGTCAAGGGCCCGCTGCTGGCCGCGAAGGCCGCACTGGAGGCGCTGCGGGCCAGCAACGGCTCGTTCATCATGACGCTGTCCAACGCCGCGCTCTACCCGGGCGGCGGCGGTTCGCTGTACATCTCCAGCAAGCACGCCGGCGCCGGCCTGGTGAAGCAGTTGGCGTACGAGCTGGCGCCCAACGTACGGGTCAACGGTGTCGCGCCGGCAGGGATGGTCAGCGACCTGCGCGGACCGGCCTCGATGGGCCTGGCCGACACCTCGGTGAGTGGCCTGGACATGGCCACGATGGTGGCAAAGAAGTCCGCGCTGCAGCGCTGCCCCGAGGCGGTCGACTACACCGGGGCGTACGTGCTGCTGGCCTCCCGCAAGTACGGCATCACCACGTCCGGGTCGATCCTGGACGTGGCCAACGGCAAGGGATTGATCGGGCGGGTGGTCGACGACCTGCTGGCGTGAGCGCCCACGACCCCCATCCGTGCTGCTGAACGGCACGACTGGTGGCCGAGGAGCGCCGTTCCGAGGTTCGGGACAGCGGGTGGTGTCAAGTCGTGGTTCCAAGGTTCGGCATACCTCCTGCGGGAGTTCTCCCACTTCCGCTTGACTGGGCACGTGCCGGTGGCCCCGTGGGGGGCCGGCCGACGAGTAGCAGCGCAGCACTCGACGGGGCATGGACCCGCCGCTGAGATGCGCGCACCCTGCCGCCAAGGAGCAACGATGCCCAACCCATTCGCGCCGAACGGCCTCCGCGAAGCAGGCCCCGCCAACTCAGGGCTGCGCCGGCCCGAGGGCCTGACCAGCGTGCCGGACGTGTCCACCATGGTCGATCCCGGGTCCGGGGCGGTCGACCGGGCGATCTTCACCGACCGTACGGTCTACGACACCGAGATGCGCCGGATCTTCGCCCGCAGCTGGCTTTTCCTGGCCCACCGCGACCAGTTCCACAAGCCCGGCGACTTCTTCCAGACCTTCATGGGCGAGGACCCGATCATCGTCACGATGGACAAGCAGAAGCGGATCCGCGCCTACCTCAACTCCTGCCGCCACCGCGGCGCCCGGGTCTGCCGCGCCGACGAGGGCCAGGCCAAGGCCTTCACCTGCACCTACCACGGCTGGTCCTTCGGCCTGGACGGGTCGCTGATCTCCGTCCCCAACAGCGGCGGCTACCCCGAGACCTTCCAGCGCGAGGACTGGGGGCTGGTCGAGGTGCCGAACGTGCAGGAGTACCACGGCCTCATCTTCGGCAACTGGGACCCGGACGCGATGTCGCTGGAGGAGGACCTCGGCGACATGCGCTGGTACCTGGACGCCATGCTGGACCGGGACCCCGAGGGCACCGTGGTCGTCGGCGGGGTGATGAAGTGGGTGCTGCACGGCAACTGGAAGCTCGCCGCCGAGCAGTTCGCCACCGACTGGTACCACGTCAACATGTCGCACGCCTCCGCCCTGCAGGTGCTCTCGCCGACCGGCCAGGGCCCGAAGAAGGAGATCGCCGAGCGTACGGGCCGGCAGTTCCACAACGACCACGGCCACGCCCACGGCTTCCCGGTGCACCCGAAGAACAGGTTCGACGCGAAGACCGTGCACCAGTGGTACGACTACGACGCCCTGCGGGAGCGGCTCGGCGACTCCCGGGTCGAGGGCCCGCTGACCAACGGTCACGGCACCGTCTTCCCGAACTTCTCCTACCTGCCGATCAACGGCTCGATCCGGGTCTGGCACCCCAAGGGGCCGGACCGGATGGAGGTGTGGGCCTGGACGATCCTGGACCGCTCGATGCCCGAGGAGGTCCGCGAGGCGCAGCGGCTCTACAACCTCCGTACGTTCGGCCCGTCCGGCATCTTCGAGCAGGACGACGGCGAGAACTGGTCGGAGTGCCAGGCGATCGCGCACGGCTTCATGACCAACACCACCCCGCTGAACTACCAGATGGGCATCGGCAGCGACCGGGAGGAGCCCGGCTACCCGGGCACCACCTCCGAGCTGCTGTCGGACTCCGCCGGCCGGGCGTTCTACCGGCGCTGGGCCGAACTGATGCGTACGCCGGCCTGGCACGAGCAGGCCTGACCGGGCACGGACAGAAGGGACGAGCATGACCGACACGAGCATGACCGAGACCGGGACGACCGACACCGGCACGATCGACACCGGCACGAACGACACCGGCACGATCGACCACCTGCCGCACCCGACCGGCTTCGGCCCGGCCGCGGACGCCCAGCAGGAGGTCGAGGGCCCGCTGGTCGACGCCGGGTTCGGCTACCTGGTCCAGCAGTTCTACTACCACGAGGCCGAGGTGCTCGACGAGGGCCGCTACGCCGACTGGCTGGAGTTGTTCGACGACGACCTGCACTACTGGCTGCCCACCCGGTCCAACCGCACCCGCCGCCAGCAGGCACTGTCGGTCGCCCGGCCCGGCGAGGCGGCGTTCTACGACGAGACCAAGGAGTCACTGGCCTGGCGGATCCGTCGCTACGACTCCGGCATGGCCTGGTCGGAGGACCCGCCCTCGCGGACCCGTCACCTGGTCACCAACGTCGTCGTACGTCGCCGGCCCCAGACGGAGCAGGCCGGGACCGAGCAGTCCGGGACCGAGCCCGTCGCGACCGAGACCGGCACGGTGGCTGCCCGGGAGTTCACCGCCCGCTCGGCCTTCATCGTCTACCGGTCCCGCCTGGAGCGCGAGGTCGACATCTACGCCGGCTCGCGCACCGACCTGCTGAGGCTGCACCCCGACGGGAGACTGCGGGTGGCGCGCCGCACCATCCTGCTCGAGTCGAACGTGCTGCTGGCCAAGAACATCTCCACGTTCTTCTGACCCCTGACCTTCCGAGGAGGCCCCGCATGACAAGCGTCAAGGAACTACGCGGAAACATCTACGACATCGACGTCAACCCCACCTCGTACGTCGAGCGGGTGGCGAAGTACCACCCGGGCAAGCTGGCCCTGGTCTACGAGCAGGAGGACTGGACGTACGGCGCGTTCGCCGCGCGGGTGCGCCGGTTCGCGCACTACCTGGCCTCGCACGGGGTGACCGCCGGCGACCGGGTCGCCTACCTCGGCCTCAACTCGCGAGGCTTCCTGGTCACCATGTTCGGCACCTGGTGGTCCGGCGGGGTGTTCATGCCGCTGAACTTCCGCCTGGCCGCGGCCGAGATCTCCGCCCTGGTCGAGCGCGGCGGCCCGAGGGTGATCGTCGTGGAACCCGGCCACGCCTCGGTCCTGGAGGAGGTCGAGGGGCTCGAGGACATCACCGTCCTGCTGATCGACGACGACGCCGCGGTCCCGCCGACGGGTGCGGAGCCGGCCTCGTGGGAGCGGGTCAGTACCGGGATGGCCTCGTTCGACGTCGCCGAGCACGAGACCCCCGAGCCGTTGCGCCGCTCGATGGACGACCTGGGCATCCTGATGTTCACCTCGGGCACCACCGGCCTGCCCAAGGGGGTGATGCTCTCGTTCGGCAACATCTTCTGGAACTCCATCAACGTCGACACCCTGGTCGACACCCGTCCGGGCGACATGAACTACGCGGCGGCTCCGCTGTTCCACATCGGCGCGCTGAACTCGTTCACCATCCGCGCCTTCGTCCGCGGCAACGCGACGGTCGTCCGGCGCGCCGTGACACCGGAGCAGGCCCTGCTCGACATCGAGAAGTACCGGGTCAACTCGGCCTTCCTGGTGCCCGCGCAGCTGGTCGCGATGGCCAAGTCGCCGGTCTTCAACGACGCGGACATGTCCAGCCTGCGCGCCACGATCTGTGCCGGCGCCCCGGTCCCGCCGGCGCTGATCCAGGAGTACGCGGCCAAGGGCATGGCCGTCCAGCAGGCCTGGGGACTGACCGAGACCTCACCGTTCGCGACCTACCTGCCCGCCCGGATGACCGGGGTGAAGGCCGGCTCGTGCGGGGAACCCATGCCGTACACCGAGATCAAGCTGGTCGACGTGGCGACCGGGGAGGACATCACCGACCCGCACGTACCGGGCGAGATGTGCGTCCGGGGCCCGAACGTCACCATCGGGTACTGGAACGACGAGGAGGCGACCGCGGCGGCGTTCCCGGATGGCTGGTTCCGTTCGGGTGACATCGGCTACCGGGACGAGGACGGCTTCTACTTCATCGTCGACCGGCGCAAGGACATGGTCATCTCCGGCGGGGAGAACATCTACCCGGCCGAGGTCGAGCGGGCGCTGCACCGGATGCCCGGCGTCCGCGACGTCGCGATCGTCGGCGCGCCCGACCCGAAGTGGGGCGAGACGGTCGTCGCCGTGATCGAGTTCGCCGCGGGTGCCGAGGCCGACCTGGACGCGGTGCGCGCCTTCGGGGAGACCCAGCTGGCCCGCTACAAGCTGCCCCGCGAGCTCTGGGCGGTGGACGCGGTACCGCGCAACGCCGCGGGCAAGATCGACAAGCAGGCCGTACGGGCGCTCGTGCAGGCCCGCCGACAGGAGGCAGCATGACCGACCAGCAGCAGGTCCGTACGACGGACGCCCTCCCGGGGTGGGAGAGCGCCCGCGAGGCGACGGACGCAGACGGGACGACCACCCGGGTGCAGGTCAGGCACGCCCTGGGCTCGCACCTGCGCGACACGTACCCGGTCGGCGCCCTCGACCTGGAACTCCAGGTGGCCGCCGGATCGGGCGCCGGGCTGGCCGCCGTGCTCGAGGCCCTCTTCGCGGAGCAGCCGGACCGCCGGCGGATCGTCGCGGCGATCCGGCCCGAGGACGAGGCCGGCAGTGCGCTCGCCCGGGAAGCCGGTATGCACGGCGTGGTCGAGGTCGACCTGCCCGAGGGCGGTGCGGCCGTCCTCTGGGTGGCCGAGGCGGCGCGCGTCGCCGCCCAGTCCACCGCCGTCGACGACCTTCCCCAGACCTGAGGAGCGCGATGTCCGATCCCGACTTCCACCGCCAGTGGGCCGACTTCTACGAGGACGTCGACGACGTGGCCGTCTCGCTCGGCCTGGAGCCGGTCAGCGCCGACGACCAGCACGTGCACCTGAAGATGGCGCTGCGGCCGAACATCCGCCAGATCGCCGGGATGTTCTCGGCGGCCTCCCTGTTCGGCCTGGCCGACGTCTGCGCGACCTGGTTGGCGATGCGCCACGTACCCCAGGGACAGTTCCCGCTGCTGGTCCAGTCCAGCACCAACCTGCTGACCAACGCCTCGTCCGGGTACGCGCACGCCGTCGCCAGGCTGGTCAAGATGGGTCGTACGATCGTCGTCGCCCAGGTGGACGTGACCGATGACGACGACCGACTGCTCGCCGTGGTCACGAACACGATGGTGCCGCGGTAGCGGGGGCTCCCGCCCAGACAGCCTATGGTGAGGGCTTTCTTGCCGACGTCGGCCAGAAAGCCCTCACCTTCAGTTGTGCTCCACCGCGCTCAGGCGCCTTCGCCCAGGAACAGCTCGGCCAGCGCCCGGAACCGTTCGACCTGCTCGATCTGTACCCAGTGGCCGGCGTGCGGCAGCACGTGCAGTTGGGCGTTGGGCAGGTGCTCCTCGAAGTACCAGGAGGCCTCACGCGGGATCATCCGGTCCTCGCGGCCGTGGACCAGGAGGACCTCCTGCGTGATGGTCGCCAGTTGCTCGGCGGTGTAGACGAGCGGCTCTCCGCCCGGAGCAAAGGTCGCCTCGTGGGAGCGGCGCACGTCGAGACGGGTCGCGACCGCCGTACGGTCCTCGCTGATCTCCTGCAGCCGGTCGCCGAACATGGCGGTGTCGTGGACGAACCGACCGATCAGGTCCTGCATCGTCGCCGGGGTGGGCTCCCGGTAGAACGTGACCATCCGGATCAGGTCCTCGGTCGGCGGGACCGGCGCGCCGCCGCTGCCCATCAGGATCGCCCGATCGAAGCGCTCGGGTGCCTCGAGCAGCAGGCGGAGGGTGATCATGCCCCCCATCGAGTTGCCGACGACATGGACCTTGGCCAGGCCCAGCTCGTCCAGCAGGGCGAGGATCGACGCGGCCCTGGCGGCGACGGTCGCCGGGACCCCCGGCGGCAGGTCGGGGTGCTCGGAGTCGGCGTAGCCCAGCAGGTCCGGGGCGACGTGGTGGTAGGACGGCATCGTCGACAGCAGGGCCCGCCAGTTCGACAGGGCGCCGGCGCCCGGACCCGAGCCGTGCAGCCACAGGATCGTCGGCGCTGACGGGTCGCCGGCCTCGTACACCCGCAGCAGGTGCTCGCCGGCCAGCACGTCGCGTGAGGTGATCGGGTTCATGCCAGGACCTCGGCCTCGGCCGGCTGGCCGAGCGGGCGGATGATGCCGGGCGGCGGCAGCTGGCCGGCATCGTTCTTGTGGCCCCAGATGCTGATCGACTCGTAGCGGTGCGGCCGGGAGTGCTCGTGGTCGACCAGCAGGCCGCCCCAGCCGTACTCGATGTCGAAGGCCGCGGGCGTACGGACGTAGAACGAGGTCATGTGGTCGTTCGTGTGGGTGCCCATGTTCATCTGGATGCTGTGGCCGTCGGCCTTGAGCAGGTCGAGGGCGGTGCCGACGTCGTCCAGGCTGCGGGTCTCCAGCATCAGGTGTTGCACACCGGTGATGCCCGGAATCTCGGCCATCGCCAGGGAGTGGTGGCGCGGGTTGCAGTGGTAGAAGTGGATCCGCGGACCGCCGGTGGGCTGGATCTCGTCGGTGAGCGCGAAGCCCAGCAGGTCGCAGTAGAACGCCTCGGACTGCTCCAGGCTGGGGGTGATCAGCACGATGTGCCCCAGTCCGCCGTCATCGGTGACGAAGCCGGACATCGGGCGCCCGGGACGGAAGGTGCTCGGGTAGGTCGTGACGCCCCAGGCTGCCTCGTTGCGCAGGCCGAAGGGATCGTGGAAGGAGATCAGCTCCACCACGCCACGCTCGGCGGCGAGCTCGGTCTCGCGGACCACCTCGACGCCGGCCGTACGCAGCCGCTGCTCGAGGGCGGCGAGTGCGCGGGCGCTCTCGACCGTCCAGCCGATGTAGGCCAGGTCGTCGCGCTCCCCGGGGTGGATGGCGAGGCGATAGGCGGTGTCGTCCATGCGGAGGCGTACGGCGCCGTCGGCGCCACGGTGGGACGAGACCTCGAGGCCGAGGTACTTCGGGCCCCACTCGAGCCACTCCTCGTGGCGTGGGGAGGTGAAGCCGGCGTAGCCGAGGGACTGGATCATGGTTGTTCTCCTGGAGGGTCGGGGTTTGGGGCGGGTCGAGTCGGAACGCAGGGGATCAGACCGGCAGGTTCGCGCGCAGCGAGCGGGCGAACTCACGCAGGTTCTTGGGGAAGACGGAGGTGTGCTTGGCGGTGAACTCCAGGTTTCCGCGCGCCGGAGGCACGTCGAGCCCGGTCGGGTCGGCGGCGGCGACGAAGCGGTCGGGGCGCAGCACGATGATCTTGGCGCCGTACTTGGTCATCCAGCGGCGCAGCGTGCCGGTGTGGTCGACGATGGTGTCCGCGTCACTGCGGGCGGCGGCGGAAGCGACGACGGTGATCAGCCGGGCGCCGAGGCGCTCCCAGCCGGACACCTGCTCCGGCGTCATCGCCTCGCGGGGGTCGGTGTCCAGGCCGAGGACGAAGAAGCCTTGTCCGAGCAGGTCGTCCAGCCGGTGGATGATGCCGGTGGTGGCATACACCTCCGGCTGCGGGATCATCCGGCCCAGCGCGTTGTCCTTCTTCGGCAGCCCGGTGACCCAGCCGACCTCGAAGCGGTTGGTGTCGGTGTTGGGCAGCATCTTCTTCGACAGCCCCGGCAGGTGCATCACGTAGGGGCCGAGCGTGTTGCGCAGCTTGATCAGCTTCGGGTCGTCGGCCTCGATCAGGAAGCCGAGCTGCTTGGTCATCTCGGTCATCAACGCCACGTGTTGCCAGCGCTCGGACTGGATCGTGTCGAGGATGTCCTCAGCGACCAGGCCCTTGGCGACCAGGGCGTACTTCCAGGCGGCGTTCTGGGCGTCCCGGATGGCCGACTGCATGCCCTGGCCCGCCCACGGCGGCATCAGGTGTGCGGCGTCGCCGATCAGGGTGACGTGGCGGCCGCGCCAGGCCTCCAGGTGGCGCAGGTGGTGGCTGTAGAACGCCCAGCCCTTCAGGCGGGCGTTCGACTCGTCGATGCCGAGCATCTTCAGCCGCGCCCAGACCTTCTCCTCGGTGTCGAAGTCGGCGTCGGTCTCGCCCTCCTGCAGCGGGATCTCCCAGCGGTGGTTGCCCTTGGCCAGCGGGATGTCGACGACCGGACGCTCCGGGTCGGACCAGAACACCAGCTCGTTGCACTCGGGCCACCACTTGGTGATCTCGCCGTCGATCACCAGCCAGCGCCGCGGACGGGTCTTGCCGATCATGTTGAAGCCGAGTTCCTTGCGGACGCTCGAGGATCCGCCGTCGGTGCCGAGCACGTTGCGCACGCGGAACCGGTAGTCCGCGCCGTCGGTGTCCTGGGCGGTGATCGTGACGCCGCCGGCGTCCTGGGTCATCCCGGTGAAGGTGTGGCCGAGGCGCAGGTCGATGCTGTCGAACTGCTCGGCGTTGCGGCGGATCTCCCGCTCCATGTCGGGCTGGTAGATCATGTACTCCGCGTGGCCCAGCCCGCCGTCGGTGAACCCGAGCCGGAAGATCACCTTGCCGTCGTACGTCTTCCAGGTCAGTGCGCGGGCGACGTCCATGTCGCGCTTGACGATCTCGTCGATGCCGAAATCCTGGAAGATCCGCATCGTCCAGTCGTTGACCGTGACGGCGCGGGCGCGGCTGTAGAGGTCGGCGTCCTTCTCCAGGACGATCACGGACACGCCCTGCATGCCGAGGTAGGTGGCGGCCGTGACGCCGGCCGGTCCGTAGCCGACGATCGCGACGTCGGCGTCGAAGTCGGGGGAGCCAGGCGAGGTGGTGGGTTCCTGCGTCATCGAAGGAGTCCTGTTCTGTCCGGGAACTGGATGGATCATTCCAGTACGATGAATGTAAGGTGTGTCACAGGGGTCGTCAAGAGTGGATTCCGCAGAACGCCGCGGCGGGGCAGGGGACCCGTAGGATGCGGGCCATGTCCCGTACCACCCACCAGCCCGTCGACCGAGGTCAGCCCGCCCGCGACACCGTCCTCGACACGGCTGAGCGGCTGATGTCCACCAAGGGCTTCAGTGCCACGAGCATGGCCGAACTGATCAAGGAGTCAGGCGTGCCGTCCAGCTCGATCTACTGGCACTTCTCGTCGAAGGTGGGCGTGCTGGCAGCGGTGATGGAACGCGGCGAGCAGGCCTTCCTGGACGATGTGGCGGCGGCCGCCGCCCGGCCCGGTCAGGATGATCCCCGCGAGCGGCTGCACGCGGTCATCGACGGCAGTACCCGCGCGGTCTTCGCGCACCCGGCGTTCCTGAAGCTCTACTTCGCCTTCCTGGTCGGTGCCGAGGACGAGGCGAGCATCCGGGAGCGCGTGGGCGCGGTCCGCGAGAAGGGCGTTGCAGGCTTGCGGACCAATCTCATCGACGCCTACCGGCCTTGGGGGCAGGAGCGCGCGGAACGGGTCGCCGACCGGCTGCTGCCGGTCGCCCTCGCCTTCTTCGACGGCATCTTCCTGGCACGCGAGGCGGGCGAGGTGCCCGACCGGACCGGGGTCGTCGCCGATGTCGTCGAGAGCCTGCACGCCCTGGCGCTCAGGATCGAGTGACGAGTGAGCTGACCGTCACGCCAGTACGAAGCGCACCGTCCGACCGCCGTGGGTCTGTGAGAGCTCGTACGTAGTCGCGCGAGGTGTTGTTCATCGGCCCACCGCCCACGAATCGGATCTCGTGCGACTGCTCAGGGGCGGACGCGAAGGCGTCAGCGGCCGGGTCGTCGAGCCAGGGTTGGTCGACGAATCCCGTCGCCGGCCAGAACTCGACGTCCACGAGCCTCGTCGCCACCTGCTCAGTCCTCGACGAACCGCGGCGTCCACACCTGCCCGCCCGGGGTGACCCGGGTCGAGCGGGCCCCCACCATGACCAGGCACTTCATGTCCACGGTCGCGGGGTCCAGCTCGCCGAGCGTTGTCACCCGTAGCGACTCCTCGGCCCGGCCGACGTCCCGGCCGATCACCACCACGGTCTCGGCGTCGCGCTCCTCGAGCAGGATGTCGCGTGCCGCGAACAGCTGGTCGGGGCGGGCGCTGGAGCGCGGATTGTAGAGCGCCAGCACCAGGTCGGCGCGGCTGATGTGGCGTAGCCGGTCCTCGATCACCGGCCAGGGCTTGAGCCGGTCCGACAGCGACATCAGCGCGAAGTCCGCGCCCAGCGGGGCACCGGCACGGGCGGCCACGGCCTGCGCCGCGGTCACCCCGGGCAGCACCCGGATCGGGACATCGACGTACGCCGGGTCCTCGGCGGCCTCGAACACGGCCGCGGCCATCCCGAACACCCCGGCGTCCCCGCCGGAGACCACGGCGACGCGTTCCCCGGCCCGGGCCAGGTCCAGGGCGAACCGGGCCCGGTCGACCTCGACGGTGTTGCCGGAGGAGTGCCGCTGCAGCCCCGCGCGCTGGGGCACCCGGTTGACGTACGGGGCGTAGCCGACGACGTGGCAGACCCCGGCGAGGGCCGCGGAGGCCTCGGGGGTGAGCCAGCCGTCCGGTCCGGGGCCCAGGCCGACGACCAGCAGTTCGGCCGGCGCCGGGTCGCCGGGGACCATGCCGCCGGGGACCATGCCCACCTCGGCCGACCGGCCCGCGTTGTCGGCGCGGGTGTCCGGGCCGGGGACCAGCACCATCGACATGTACGGCACCGACCCCGGGTCCACGTCGGTGACCCGCAGCACCCGCTGCCCGGCGCCGCTGGCCCGCTCCACGTACCAGGCCCGCTCCAGCATCCCGGCCTGGCGCAGCGCCTCGACCACCCCGGGGAACGTACGCCCCAGTTTCATGATGACGGCGGCCTGGGTGTCGGCCAGCCGGCGGGCCAGCTCGGGCACCGGCAGGGTGCCCGGCAGCACGGTCAGCACGTCCTCGTGCCGGGCCAGGCCGGTGCCGACGGCCGTGGTCGCCGCGGCGAGCGCCGGCACCCCGGGCACCACCTCGGCGGGGAAGCGGTCGGCGAGCCGGTCGTGCAGGTACATGTACGAGCCGTAGAACAGCGGATCGCCCTCGGCCAGCACCACGACGTCGCGTCCGGCGGCCAGGTGCACGGCGAGGCGTTCGGCGCACTCGTCGTAGAAGTCGGCCATCTGCCCGTAGTAGCCCAGCGCGTGGGTGGAGGGCCCGGTGGTCACCGGGTAGCGGAGGAGTTCCTCGACCGCCCCGTCGGGGATCAGTTCGGCGGCGATGGTCCGGGCGATCGACTCGCCGCGGGGTCCGGAGTGGTAGGCGACCACGTCGGCGGAGGCGATCAGCCGCGCCGCCTTGCGGGTGATCAGTTCCGGGTCACCGGGACCGACGCCGACACCCCACAGGTGCCCGCTCACCGGCCGACTCCCGGGGACTTCTCGTCGGACTGCATGCCGTAGCGCCTCTCCTCGATCGCATCGATGGCCACCACCACGTGCCGGGGGTTGACCACGTCGACGTACTCCCCGCGCGGGGCTCCGCAGCGGTTCTCGCAGCCGGAGATGTGCACGTCCTCGGACAGGACGACCTCCCCGTTGGTCACCGCGTCCACCAGTCGTTCGGCGGTCGCGATGGTGTCCACCTCGGTCCGTACGCAGCCCATCGCCCCGGTGCAGGCGGTCACCCGGGCCCATGGCTCGGCCGGGTCGATGGCGTAGCCCGCGGCACGGTAGGCCGCTGTGTCGTACGCCCCTCCCGGCACCAGGACCTGGCGCCACGGCGTGAGCGTGACGGGCCCGCGGGGGAGCAGGTCGATCATCTCGGGGGTGAGCAGCCCCAGCGGTACGCCGGCTACGAGGTCGTCCCCCACCGGTCCGACGCGGAGCCGGGAGCCCCGGTGCAACGTACGTGAACCGGCGGCGCCCAGCTCGATCGACAGCCGGGCGCCGAAGCGGGACTGCTGCCGGAAGCCGAGCTGGTAGGGGTGCAGGGCCGGCGGGTCCTGCTGGCGGCGGAGCGTGGCGAACTCCCCGGCCAGCCGGACCAGGGTGGGGACGGCCTGGCGGGCCAGTACCTCCCAGGTCTCGCCGGTGCTCGTGGCGACGATCCCCGCGGAGGAGGTGACGGCCTGGTAGCACAGGTCCCAGCGCTCGGCGGCGATGTCGCCGCCGCCGTCGTCCAGGGCCCAGACGAAGCTGCCGGGCAGGTCGGCCAGGTCGGGCTCGGCCAGGATCGCGTCGTCGAGGTCCTCGACCATCGGGTGCAGGTCCGGGCGGCGGGAGGACGGCACCGGCGAGCACATGATCGTGCGGACCCGCTCGTGGCTGTAGGGCACGATCCCGGTGGCGACCAGCGCGTTGCTGGCGGCTGTCGACACCGCGCCGGCGCTGTCCAGGCGCATCGAGCGCAGCTGGATGTTGCCGCGGATGGTCAGCTGCAGCAGCCCGTCGGCGTGCTCGGCGGAGATATCGGCGAGCTGGCGCAGCACCTGGGACGTGATCCGGCCGCCCGGGATCCGGAGTCGGACGAGGCCCCCGTCACGCGCTGCGTACGGTCGCGACAGGCCCGGCGAGCGGTCTGGCGGCGTGTCGGATAGGGCCACGCCACGATACTAGGCCGCACGTCCACGGCGGAGGTACCGGCACGCTCAGATCTCCTGCTCGCGGGCGAGTGCATTGATCGCCGACGAGGCCAGTGCTGAACCGCCCCGCCGACCGTGCACGACCAGCCATTCCAGGCCGAACGGGTTGTCCGCCAGCGCCTGCTTGGACTCCGGTGAACCGACGAACCCGACCGGGATCCCGATCACCGCGGCCGGCCTGGGGCCTCCCGCGGCGACGATCTCCAGCAGCTGGAACAGGGCGGTCGGGGCATTGCCGATCGCGACCACGGCACCCTCGAGCCGGTCCCAGAGCGAGACCGCGGCGGCGCTCCGGGTGGTGGCCCAGGCCAGCGCGACCTGCGCGACGCGCGGGTCCCTCAGCGTGCAGAGCACGTCGTTGTCGGCCGGCAGCCGGCGCCGGGTGATGCCGGCGGCGATCATGGTCGCGTCGGTGTAGATCGGGGCCCCGGCGCGCAGCGCGGTCCGGGCCGCCTCGACCAGGCCGGGGGAGAAGGCGATCGCCTCGGCCAGCCCGGTATCGCCGGCGGCGTGGATCATCCGGACCGCTACCGTACGCTCCGGCTCCGCGAAGCGGTCCAGGTCGGCCTCGGCGCGGATCATCCCGAACGACTTCCGGTAGATCGAGGTGCCGTCGGTGTCGTAGTCGTACAGCTGGGGCGGCCGGGCGGGCAGGGTCATCGCTCCTGCTCCCGCTGCTGCTCCGACTCACGCTGCTGCGCCAGCTGGGCCAGCGCCTCGGCCAGGTCGGCCGGGGCGAGCAGGTCGACGTGGTCCCCGTGCGGTTCGCCGCAGCGCCGGTCGCAGCCCGACACGTGCACCGGGCGCTCAGTGATGCCGGGATCGGTACCGGCGGCCTCGGCCAGCTGCTCGGCCAGGGCGACGGTGTCGATGGCTGACTTCGCGCAGTTCGGCAGGCCGGTGCAGGCGCTGATCGAGGCCCACGGGTCCTTCGGGTCGACCACGAAGCCCGCCGCTGCGTACGTGGCGGCCGCCACGGCGGCGCCGGGGACCAGCACCTGGCGCCAGGGGGTGAGGGTGACATCGGCCAGGGCCGGCAGCGCGCGGATCATCTCCGCGGTGAACAGCCCCAGCGGCACGCCGGCCAGCAGGTCGGGGCCGTACGTGCCGACGGTGGCCGGAGCGGTGACGGTGATCCGGGCATCGGTCGCGTCGGGGAGCCCCTCGCCCAGGTCGAAGCCGAGCTCGGCGGGGTGCCAGACCGGCCGGGTGGCCTGCGTCCGGGCCAGCTGGAACTCCTCGGCCAGGGCCAGCATGGTCGAGACGGCGTCGGTCCGGGAGGCCTGCCAGGTGCCGCCGCCCTGCACCGAGACCAGCCCGTGGTCCTCGTCGATCGCCTGGTAGCAGACGTCCCACGGCTCGCCCGCGACGTCGCCGGAGCCGTTGTCCAGCACCCACAGGAAGCGGCCTGGCAGCTCCTCCAGGAGCGGCACGTCGAGCAGTTCGTCGTCCAGTTCGGCGACCATCGGCTGCAGGTCGGGGCGGGTCAGCGAGGGCAGCGGGGAGCAGAGCACGTTGCGGACCAACTCGTGGCTGGGCGGCATCAGCCCGGTCGCACGGACCGCGTCGGCGACCTCGATGGGCACCGAACCGTCGGCCTCCAGGGCCAGACCGCGGACCTGCAGGTTGGCCCGGGTGGTGACCTGGACCCGACCGTCGCCCCAGCGCTCCGCGATCGTCAGCAGGTGGCGCAGCACCTCGACGGGCAGGCGGCCACCGGGCTTGCGGACCCGGATGATCGCGCCGTCACTGGCGCGGAACGGGCGGGTCAGCCCGGGGCAGCGGTCGGTCTCGGGACGGGGAGTGCTCATGGGGCACGATCCTACGGCCCCGGGATGACAGACCCCGTCGCTAGGATGGCGCGACAACACACGCCGAGGGAGCCACGTGACGACGATCGCCCTGCTGTCCACCTCCGACACCGACCTGTTGTCCGCCCGCGCGTGCGGTGCGGACTGGGTCTGGGCCAACCCGACGAAGGCCGACGAGACCGAGGTGGCCGAGCTGGCGGCCCGGGCCGACCTGGTCGTCTTCCGCTTCCTCGGTGGGCCACAGGAACTGCCGGCGACCTTCGCCGCGGCGCGCGGCGCCGGGCGCCCGCTGGTCGTACTGGGCGGCGAGCAGCGCCCGGACGCGGCGCTGATGGAGCTGTCGACCGTCCCGATCGGCGTCGCCGCGCAGGCGCACGTCTACCTGGCCCAGGGCGGTTCGGAGAACCTGCGCCAGGTCCACGGCTTCCTGTCCGACACCGTGCTGCTCACCGGTGAGGGATTCGAGCCGCCGGCCGAGCAGCCGTTCTGGGGGGCGCTGCGCGAGCCGGGCGCCGGCGCACCCACCGCCGCGGTGGGCGCCACCGATGGGACGGGCGCGGACGGACGCCCCCGGCCGCGGGTCGGCATCCTGTTCTACCGGGCCCAGTGGGCGGCCGGGAACGTCGCGTACGTCGAGGCGCTGGCCGATGCGGTCGACGCGGCCGGCGGGATCGGGGTACCGATCTTCGCCGCCTCGTTGCGCGAGGCGCCGGGCGACCTGCTGGACCACCTGGGTGGGTACGACGCGCTCGTCACCACCGTGCTGGCCGCGGGCGGCACCCGTGCCGCGACCGCCCAGGCCGGCGGGGACGACGAGGGCTGGGACGTGGACGCGCTGGCGCGCCTGGACGTACCGATCCTGCAGGGGTTGTGCCTGACCTGGAGCCGGGAGGCGTGGGAGTCCTCCGCGGAGGGGATGAGCCCGCTGGACGTGGCCACCCAGGTCGCCGTGCCGGAGTTCGACGGGCGGATCATCACCACCGCGTTCTCGTTCAAGGAGAACGACGCCGACGGGCTGCCGCACTACGTGCCCGACCCCGAGCGGACCCGCCGGGTCGCCGAACTGGCGGTCAACCACGCCCGGCTGCGGCACATCCCCGCCGAGGAGCGGAGGATCGCGATCGTGCTGTCGGCCTACCCGACCAAGCACGCCCGGATCGGCAACGCCGTCGGCCTGGACACCCCGGTCTCCCTGGTCCGGCTGCTGCGGCAGCTGAAGGGGGCCGGCTACGACATCGGCGAGCCGGGCGAGATCCCCGGCACCGAGCCGTACGCCGACCTGCTGGAGCGGGTCGGGCAGCCCCCGGCAGGGGAGGCCGAGGACACCACCCGCGGCAACGAACTGATCCACGCGATCATCGCGGCCGGTGGCCAGGACGAGGACTGGCTGACCGCCGAGCAGCTGTCCGGGCAGCCGATCCGGGTGCCGGCGGCCCGCTACCGGGAGTGGTTCGCAGCCTTCCCCGAGCAGTTGCGCGAGGCGGTGACCGGGGCCTGGGGCGAGGCACCCGGCGAGCTGTTCCTGGATCGTACGAGCCCCGCCTCGGGCGATCCGGAGGGGGAGATCGTCTCGGCGGCGCTGCGGGCCGGCAACGTGGTGATCATGGTCCAGCCGCCGCGCGGCTTCGGGGAGAACCCGATCGCGATCTACCACGACCCGGACCTGCCGCCGACCCACCACTACCTGGCCACCTACCGATGGCTGGCCGAGGAGTTCGGCGCCGACGCGATCGTCCACCTGGGCAAGCACGGCAACCTGGAGTGGCTGCCCGGCAAGAACCTCGCCCTGTCGCCGGCCGACGGCCCCGACGCCGCGCTCGGCTCGATCCCGGTGGTCTACCCGTTCCTGGTCAACGACCCGGGCGAGGGCACCCAGGCCAAGCGCCGGGCGCACGCCACGATCATCGACCACCTGATCCCGCCGATGGCCCGGGCCGAGACGTACGGCGACATCGCCCGGCTGGAGCAGCTGCTGGACGAGTACGGCAACGTCTCGGCGATGGACCCGGCCAAGGCGCCCGCGCTGCAGGCCGAGATCTGGACGCTGATCCGCGCCGCCCGGATGGATGCCGAGCTGGGGCTGGACGACCGGCCCGAAGGCGCCGCGTTCGACGACTTCGTGATGCACATCGACGGCTGGCTGTGCGAGATCAAGGACGTGCAGATCCGCGACGGCCTGCACATCCTGGGCCGGATGCCGCAGGACGAGGAACTGGTCAACCTGGTGCTGGCCGTGCTGCGCGCCAACCAGGTCTTCGGCGGTTCGGTGAACGCGGTGCCGGGCCTGCGCCGGGCCCTGGGCCTGGCCGAGGAGGCGCCGCTGGCCGAGGTGGACCGGGTCGAGGGGCAGGCGCATGCGCTGGTCGAGGGCCTGGCCCGCAACGACTGGGACGTCGCAGCGGTCCCCGAGGTGGTCGAGGCGGTGCTGAGTGAGGTCGTGACGGCCGATGCCGTGCCGGCTGATGCGGTGCCGGCTGATGCGACGCAGCACGGGGCAGCAGCGCCCGGGCCGGATCGTACGGCAGTGCTCGCCTCGCTGAAGTTCGCGTGCGAGGAGGTGGTGCCCCGGTTGCTCGGGACCACCCGCGAGATCGACGCGGTGCTGCACGCCCTCGAGGGTGGCTACACCCCGGCCGGCCCGTCGGGTTCGCCGCTGCGCGGGCTGGTCAACGTGCTGCCGACCGGGCGCAACTTCTACTCGGTCGACCCGAAGGCGATCCCCTCGCGGCTGGCGTACGAGACCGGCTCGGCGATGGCCGAGTCCGTCGTCGCCCGTTACCTGGAGGAGACCGGCGACTACCCGCAGTCGGTCGGCCTGTCGGTCTGGGGCACCTCCGCGATGCGTACCTCCGGTGACGACATCGCCGAGGTGCTCGCGCTGATGGGCGTGGTACCGGCCTGGGACGAGGCCTCCCGCCGGGTCACTGGCCTCGACGTGGTCCCGCTGGCCGAGCTCGGCCGGCCCCGGATCGACGTGACCGTACGGATCTCGGGCTTCTTCCGGGACGCGTTCCCGCATGTGATCGCGATGCTGGACGATGCGGTCGAGCTGGTCGCCGGGCTGGAGGAGGACGACGAAGACAACTACGTACGTGCCCATGCTCGCGCCGACCTGGCGGCCCACGGCGATGCGCGCCGGGCCACGACGCGGATCTTCGGTTCCAAGCCCGGCTCGTACGGCGCCGGGATCCTGCCGCTGATCGAGGCCGGCAACTGGCGCACCGACGCCGACCTGGCCGAGGTCTACAGCACCTGGGGCGGCTTCGCGTACGGACGCGACATGGACGGGCGCCCGGCCAGGGAGGACATGGAGGCCAACTACCGGCGGATCCAGGTCGCGGCGAAGAACGTCGACACCCGCGAGCACGACATCGCCGACTCCGACGACTACTTCCAGTACCACGGCGGGATGATCGCGACGGTGCGGGCGCTGACGGGATCTGAGCCGAAGGCGTATGTCGGTGACTCGACCGTGCCCGACGCCGTCCGGACCCGGACCCTGGCCGAGGAGACCGCCCGGGTGTTCCGGTCCCGGGTGGTCAACCCGCGCTGGATCGCCGCGATGCAGCGGCACGGCTACAAGGGCGCCTTCGAGCTCGCCGCGACCGTGGACTACCTGTTCGGCTTCGACGCGACCGCCGGGGTGGTCGACGACTGGATGTACGAACAGCTGGTGGAGTCGTACGTGCTGGACGAGCAGAACCAGGAGTTCATGCGGCACGCGAACCCGTGGGCGCTGAACGGGATCATCGAGAAGCTGCACGAGGCCGCCGACCGTGGCCTGTGGGAACAACCCGATCCGGAGCTGATGGCGCGGATGCAGCAGGTGTACCTGGACGTGGAGGGCGACCTGGAGGAATGAGGTCGGGCCGGGGCCGTGGATCCCGGCTCCACTTCTTGATCGTGCACGCAGGACGGTGCAGGACCAAGAAGTGGAGCCACGGGCCCGGCCAGCAGCCCGCTCCAGGCCTGCCGATGGGACACAGCTGGCGCCCGGACCTGCCGCCGATACCCTCGGGGGTATGACGTCCCTCCCCGCGGTCCCCGCGTCGCCCCTCATCCGCCCCAAGCAGCGCTACTCCTTGGTCGAGGGGTACCGGGTCGCGGTGTTGGCGGCCAGGAGCCTGCCGGACTTCCGGCGCCGGAAGCAGGAACTGGGCCTGCCGTTCATCGAGCGGATCATGCTGGCGGTCACCGAGGTCAACGGCTGCCCGGTCTGCTCCTACGGCCACGCCAGGATGGCGCTGGAGGCCGGGCTGCCCGAGGAGGAGATCCGGATGATGCTGGACGGTGACGTCGCCGACGCGCCGGCCTCCGAACTGCCGGCCATCATGTTCGGCCAGCACTACGCCGACACCAAGGGCCACCCCGATCCGGCCGCCTGGCAGGTGGTCATCGACATGTACGGGCCGGACCTGGCCCGTGGCATCCTCGGAGCGATCCGGATGATCATGTGGGGCAACGCGTACGGGATCGCGCTGTCGGGCCTGCAGGCGCGCAAGCGGGGCGAGAAGCTGCCGGGCAGCTCGCTGGCCGGCGACGTCGCGATGACCGCCGCGGCGTTCCTCCAGCTTCCGGTCGTCGCGGTGCATGCCGTGGCGGCCCGGCTCGCCGGCCGGCCGCTGCTGCCGCTGGGGTAGGGGCCGGCCTCCGGGCACGCACGGTCCGACCGGAATCAGGGTTTGATGTTCTGGTTGAGGTGGAAGAGGTTGTCCGGATCGTACTGGCGCTTCACCTCCTGCAGCCGCCGGTAGCTGACCCCGTAGTTGGCCTCGACCTTCGACTGGTCATCGGACGAGGCGAAGTTCACGTAACCACCGGCCTCCGAGTGGGGGGCGATGGCGGCGTAGTAGTCCCGCACCCACCGCGTGTTGGCCTCGTTCTGGGCAGGATCGGGCCACATTCCGGCGATCACCATCGCGTACGTGGCGTCCCGGTGCCCGAAGGCCGTCGCATCGGCGGCCACGTCCTGGCAAGCGCCGTTGATCGGGTAGAGGTGGACGGTCGAGTTGACGACGGGCAGCTTCGGGCCGTGCTCGAGGTGTGCCCGGATCAGCTCGGGCGAGAGATCGGTCGCGTAGGCCGTCTTCCAGTAGTGCTGCAGTCCGCGGGGGACCAGGGCGTCGAAGGCGCTGTTGAGGGCCGGGTACGGCATCGGCCCGATCATCTCCGCGACCGGTCGGGCGACGTCCCGGAACCCCTGGATGATCTTCTCCCCGTCGTCCGGCGCGCCGGTCCAGCAGGAGACGATCCCCACCAGGGGCTCACCGACCTTGTCCCCGGGTATGAAGGGCAGCGGCGGCGCGATCTGGAAGGCGGGAAAGCCGCCGTACTCGCGGGGCGCGGTCTTGATGAACTCGTTGAAGTGGCTCAGCACGGCATCACCATCGGACAGATCGAAGAACATCGGACCGCCGTAGATCTCGGCCACCGGATGCATCCGGAAGGTGAACTCCGTCACGACGCCGAAATTTCCGCCGCCGCCGCGCAGTGCCCAGAACAGGTCCGGGTTCTCGGACTCGCTCGCGGTCAGCGTGGTGCCGTCGGCCGTGACGACCCGGGCCTCCAGCAGGTTGTCGCAGGAGAGGCCGTGGGCCCGGGCAAGGTAGCCGATCCCGCCACCGAGGGTGAGGCCGCCCACCCCGGTCGTCGAGATGATGCCCCCCGTCGTCGCCAGCCCGTGGGCTCCGGCCACCTCGTTGAAACCTCCCCAGGTCGCGCCCCCGCCGACCCGGGCAGTCCGCCCGGCGGCGTCCACCGTGACCGACGTGAGGCCGGAGAGGTCGGCCACCAGGGCGTCGTCCGCGGTTCCGTAGCCGGGAACGCTGTGCGAACCTCCGCGCACGGCCAGTTCGGTGCCGGTCTCCGAGGCCAGCCGGACGACGGCGACGACGTCCTCCGTCGTCCTGCACGTCACGACCGCGGCAGGGTGGCGGTCGATCATGAAGTTGTAGACCTTCCTGGCCTCGTCATAGCCAGAGTCGCCCGGAGCGACGACCGGGCCCTTCACCGTAGCTCGCAGTTTCTCGAGCATCCCAGCGCTCATGACACCCTCCGACCTGGCCGACGCGGCGCAAACCTCGGGGTGAGCCGGGGCAGCGCCTCGAACACGTCTATGACGCCTTCAGGTTAGGTCCGCCTTACCGAGGTGTCGAGGGTCGCGGGGCCCCAGTTTTGGGAACCTCGCGGCGTCGCTCGTCGGGTTCCGCCTACGGCCTCAACAGGTACGTGTCCATCACCCAGCCGTGCTGCTCGCGCAGTTCGGCGCGCAGGGCGACCAACTCGTCGATGACCTCGGCGAGCCGCCCGGACCGCAGCACCTCGGCAGGGCCGCCCAGGTAGGCGCCCCAGTAGATCGTCAGGTCGGGGTGCTGGTCGACCAGGTCGCGGCAGGCCAGGTGCCCGTCGAGCATCACCACGACGTCGCCCAGGTCGGGGGAGTACTCCTGCACCAGCCGGCGCCCGGTGGTGACATGGATCGAGGTGCCGATCCGGTTCAGCGGGATCGCGTGCCGGGCGGCGAGCAGCTGGGGCGCGCTGATCCCGGGATGGACGCGCACCTCGAACGGGCCACTGGTCTCCCGGAGCGCGTCGACGATCCGCAGCGTCGAGTCGTAGAAGGCCGGGTCGCCCCAGACCAGGAACCCGACCGTGCTGCCCTCCGGAAGCTGGTCGATGATCGCGGCGTACGCGGCGACCCGGGCGGCGTGCCAGTCCCGGACGCCCGCACCGTACGCCGTGCTGTCGCGCTCGGCATCCGGGCCGCGCTTGGGGTCGGGGACCTCGATGAACCGGTACGGATGGGAATCGCCGATGAAGTGCTCGCACAGCGCCCGGCGCGCCTCGACCAGGTCGGCCTTGGCGTCGCCCTTGTCGGCGACCAGGAACACGTCGACCTCGCGGAGGGCGGCCGCGGCCTCGTACGTGACCAGCCCCGGGTCACCCGTCCCGATGCCGATCACCTGCACTGTGCTGATCATGCGGTCATCCTGCCATCGGCCGGGATGATGGCCGCGCCGGTCCGGTGCGGTGACCGGACGGGCTCAGGCCGCGGTGATCGGGCCGGGCGGAGTGCGGTCAGACCGCGGCGATCGCGCCCACGAAGGCGGCAATGTCCTGCGCCTCCTGCTGGCTGATCTCGTGCCCGACGCCGGGGTAGACGTGCTCGGTCAGGTCTGCGCCGGACTGCGCGACCAGCCAGTCGTGGCTGCGGGTGGCCAGGTCGGTGGGGATAACCCGGTCCTCGGGATCGATGCTCCAGAAGATCGGCATCCCGGACAGCAGGCCTTCCGGCGTCTCGAAGCCGGCGTCCCAGGGCAGGGTGCCCGACAGCAGGACGGCCCCGGCGAAGCGCTCCGGGTCGGTGAACAACAGGCCACCGGCCATCGCAGTGCCGCCAGAGAAGCCGAGCAGGACGATGCGGGAGTGGGCCTCGGCGACCTCGCCCAACCAGGCCAGCAGGGCGGCGGCGGTCTCCTTGATCGACTCCTCGCGGGGACGACCGATGCCCTTGTTGTCGAACCAGGTCCAGCCCGATCCGACCGGGATCGGCCCGCGCGGCGCGACCAGGGTCACCGAGTCGGGCATCAGGCGGCCGAGCTTGAGCATCGGCCTCTCGTCGGACCCGCGCCCGTGCAGGGCGACCACCAGCGTGGTGCCGGCGCGCTCGTCCTCCGGGCGCGACCAGTGGGCGGCGGTGATCTGCGACATGCGGGCTCCTGGATTGGTTAGGGTTTCAACCATCGCATGCCGGCTGGGACGTGTCCAGTGGTCGGCTCTCGGAGATCCCTGTACTGAATCCCAACGGTTGCGCTCGATCCCAGTCGTCCCGTCACGAGATCAGTGCGATCGAGGGCCCGTGTTGGGATTCAGTACAGGCCCCGAGCTGGGCGCCTCGAGCTGGGCGCCTCGAGCTGGGCGCCTCGAGCTGGGCGCCTCGAACTGGGCGGCCCCGGGCAGCCCCCGAGCCGGGCGCCTCAGCCACACAGACCCAGGGCCCGGGGGCCGATCAGCCGAGCTGGTCCAGCGCCAGCGCCAGCAGCGCCGGCGCATGCTCCTCGATCGCATCCGCGAGGGAATCGATCATCGTCTCCCGGCGTTCGTCGAAGCCGGGGGCCGAGGGGTCCGGCCGCCAGCCCGAGCCGGCCAGCCCAGCGACCTCGGCCAGGAAGGCGTGCCGGAACGCGTCGTCCTCCATCGTCCCGTGCCACATCGTGCCGAACACCGCCCCGGACCGGGCCCCGTCCAGGAACGCCTCCGCGCCCGGGTCGACCGTGGCGACGCCGTGGTGGATCTCGTAACCGACCACCGGGTGGCCGGCCCATTCCCCGCGCGGGCGTCCCAGCGACTTCTCGGCGTGGAAGACGGTGCTGACCGGCAGCAGCCCCAGACCTGCCTCCCAGGTGCCCGGGGCACCGGCCTCCACGCCGTCCGGATCGGCGATCGTACGACCCAGCAACTGGTAGCCGCCGCAGATGCCCAGCACCGGCCGGCCCGCGGTCGCCCGCTCGGCGAGCACCCGGTCCAGGCCGGCGGTCCGCAGCCAGTCCAGGTCCCCGATGGTCGAGCGGCTGCCCGGCACCACCACCAGGTCGGCGGCGGCCAGCACGTCCGGGCGGGTGGTGACGGTCAGGTCGATGCCCGGTTCGGCCCCCAGGGCGTCGAGGTCGGTGGCGTTCGACACCCGCGGCAGGCGGACGACCGCCACCGACAGCCGCGGCCCGGTGTCCCGGGCGCTCGGTGCGGGCGTGCTGACCTTCAGGGTGTCCTCGCTGTCCAGCCAGACCCCCTCCAGCCACGGCACCACCCCGAAGCAGGCCAGCCCGGTGCGTTCGCTCAGCGTGACCAGGCCGGGCTCGAGCACCGACACGTCGCCGCGGAACTTGTTCACCACGTAGCCGGCGAGCAGGGCGCGGTCCTCGGCCTCCAGCAGCCCCCAGGTGCCGAACACCGCGGCGAGCATGCCGCCCCGGTCGATGTCACCGACCAGCGCCACCGGCAGCCCGAACCGCCGGGCCAGGCCCATGTTGACGTAGTCGCCGGCGCGCAGGTTGATCTCGGCCGGCGATCCGGCCCCCTCGCAGACGACCAGGTCGTACGCCTCCTGGAGCGCCTCGTACGCCGCGAAGGCCGCCGCGACCAGCTCACCGCGACCATGGGCGTACTGGCCGGCCTCGAGGGTGCCGTGCGGTTGCCCGCGCAGCACCACGTGGGAGCGCCGGTCGGTGGAGGGCTTGAGCAGGACCGGGTTCATGTCGACCGTCGGTTCCAGGCGGGCGGCCCGGGCCTGCAGCCACTGCGCCCGGCCGATCTCGCCCGCGCGTCCGTCCGGGCCGGCGACGACCATCGAGTTGTTCGACATGTTCTGTGCCTTGAACGGCGCGACCCGTACGCCGCGGCGGACCAGGGCCCGGCACAGGCCGGTGACGAGCAGGGACTTGCCGGCGTCCGACGAGGTCCCGGCGACCAGGACGCCCGCCATCAGGCGAGGGCGTCGATGATCGTCCGGGCGGCGTTCTGGCCGGACCGCACCACTGAGGAGATGCCCAGTCCGTCGATGCCGCCGCCGGCCAGGGCCAGCGTCGGCAGCTGGCGGGCCAGGTCGGCGCGGATCGCGGCGACGTCGGCCGGCTGGCCGACCTCGCACTGGGGGACGACCGGCCAGCGGACCACCTTCGACTCGCGGACCTCGGCACTGATCCCCGTGGTGCGGTGCAGGTCGTCGGCCATCTGCGCCACCAGCGCGGCATCGTCCAGGTCGTCGATCTCGTGGCGGCCGACCCGGCCCGCGGAGACCCGGACCAGGAAGGTGTTGTCGTCCCGGCCGTCGGCGGTCAGGCGCAGGTGCGGCCACTTGGTGGTCAGGAAGGTGGCGGCCTTCATCGTCCACGGGGCGTCGGAGGGCAGCAGGATGCCGTTGGTCTCCGGGGTGGCCCGCAGCAGCGTCCGGTCGCCGCGCCGGTGGGTGAAGACCTGGTCGGCAGACATCGCCAGCAGCACGTTCGCGATGCTGGCGGCGCGCTGCTTGCGCAGGGTCTCGGCGGCACTGCCGCGCAGCAGTGAGAGCAGGTCGGCGGTGACCTGGGTCGGGGTGGCCAGGACGACCGCGTCGGTCTCGAACCCGCCGGCGGAGGTGCGGACCTGCCAACCCTGGGCGACGCGGGCCAGTTGGCGTACGTCGACGCCGGTGCTGATGGTCCCGCCGTGGGCGACGATGTCGGCGGCCAGGGCATTGGTGAGGGTCTGCAGGCCGTCGGTCCAGGACAGGAAGCCGGGGCCGCTGGTGGTCGCCTTCGGTGTCCGCTGGAGCATCAGGGACTTGTTGTGCTCGGCCGCGGCCACCAGTTGCGGGGCGTTGCCGCGCAACGACAGTTGGTAGACGTCGCCGCTGTGCAGGCTGCCCAGCATCGGGTCGACGAACCGGCGCACCACCTCGTGCCCGAACCGGGAGGCGAGGAACCCGCCGACGCTGATGTCCTGGTCGACCGGCAGCGGCGGGGTCATCCGGGCCAGGAACGGCTCCAGGCCGGCCCGGACCATGCCGGGCAGCGACAGCATCCCGGAGCGGACCACCGGCATCAGCTGGGTCGGTCCGGTCGGGCCGATCCCTGCCGGCATCGGCTGGGCCCCGTGCGGGTGGCCGAGCAGGGTGGTGCCCGGGTGGGAGCCGACAGCGGAGTCCCACAGGCCCAGCTCGCGGACCAGCCCGGCCAGGTGCGGCGGGCGGACGTACACGGCCTCGGCGCCGACGTCGACGCGCCGGTCGGCGAAGTCGATCGTCCGGACCTGGCCGCCCAGGCGGTCGGCGGACTCGACCAGCGTCACCCGGAACCCGGCCCGGGCCAGGTCGCGGGCGGCGACCAGCCCGGACACGCCCGCCCCCACCACTGTGACGTGGCGACCGGCGGGCTGCACCGGACCTGGCTCGGGGGTGACCTGCTGGGCTGCGCCGGTGGGCTCGGTCGGCGAGGGGGTGGGCTCCATGGACTGCAGGTTACCGGCAGCGGTGCGGCGCCGCTCCCCGTGTTTGTGGGAACCCGCCAACTCGCCCCCGGGAGTTCTTGTCGACCCTGTGGAGACGTGGCAACCTACGGTCCCGTAGCCTCAGCGGTGAAGCTACGCCACCGTAGGTTTCGGATTGTTCAGGAGGATGCCGCATGGCGGACCACAGCACGGGCGTACGCATGATCGGGCTGCTCGGCCCCGACGGCGTACGGGTCGAGGACGCTGACCACGCGTACCGGGGAACCGATACCGACATCGCCGGCGCCCTGCGCGACATGGTGATGACGCGCCGGCTCGATGCCGAGGGCACCGCGCTGCAGCGCCAGGGACAGCTCGGCCTGTGGCCCCCGACGCTGGGCCAGGAGGCCGTCGGCGTGGGCACGATGCACGCGATGAAGCCGTCCGACATGTGCTTCCCCACCTACCGCGAGCACGGTGCGGCGCTGATGCGCGGGGTCGACCCGGTCGACATCATGTCGTTGTTCCGTGGCGTCGACATGGGCGGGTGGGACCCGATCGCCACCCGCTTCAACCGCTACGCGATCGTGATCGGCTCCCAGCCGCTGCACGCCGTCGGCTGGGCGATGGGCCTGCAGCTGGAGGGACTGACCGGCAACGGCAAGGCCGATGACGGCGCCGTGCTGGCGTTCTTCGGCGACGGCGCGAGCGCCCAGGGTGACGTCAACGAGGCGCTGGTATGGGCCGCCAGCTACAAGGCGCCTGTCGTCTTCATCGTGACCAACAACCAGTGGGCCATCTCGGTGCCCACCACCCGCCAGACCGTCGTTCCGCTGGCCCGGCGGGGTGAGGGCTTCGGCATCCCGGGCGTACGGGTCGACGGCAACGACGTGCTGGCCGTACAGGCGGTCACCGAGGCAGCCCTCGCGCGGGCCCGCCATGGCGGTGGCCCGCAGCTGATAGAGATGTTCACCTACCGGATGGGCGCACACACCACCTCGGACGACCCGACCAAGTACCGCTCCCGCGCGGAGGAGGACCGCTGGAGGGCGAAGGACCCGATCGAGCGCGTCCGGACCTACCTGATGCGCGCCGGTGCGATCGACGAGGCATGGCTGGACGCCCTGCAGGTCGAGGTGGACGACTTCGCCGCTGACCTGCGCGCCCGCACCCTGGCCCTGGACCCGCCGGACTTCGCCGACTGGTTCGACCAGGTCTACGCCGAGCAGACCGATGAGCTGGCCGAACAGCAGCAGGCCTACCGTACGTACGCCGCATCCTTCGACGACGAGGAGGTGCGCCGATGAGCGCCGCCCGCAGCACCAAGGAGACCACCCGCCGCGCCCCGGTCCTGACCGAGCCGACCACGCTGACCTTCGGCAAGGCCCTGACCGCCGGGATGCGCGCCGCGATGGCCGCGAACGACCGGGTGATCATCGCCGGTGAGGACGTCGCCACCCTCGGTGGCGTGTTCCGGATCACCGAGGGCCTGCTCGACGAGTTCGGCGAGGACCGGGTCCGGGACACCCCGCTGGGGGAGTCCGGCATCGTCGGCACCGCGATCGGGATGGCCATGCGCGGCTGGCGGCCGGTGCTGGAGATCCAGTTCGACGGCTTCGTGTTCCCCGCGTTCAGCCAGATCACCACCCAGCTGGCCCACATCCACTCGCGCACCGCGGGCCGGGTGAACATGCCGGTGGTCATCCGGATCCCGTTCCAGGGCGGCATCGGTGCCATCGAGCACCACTCGGAGTCGGTGGAGAGCTACTTCATCCACACCCCGGGCCTGAAGGTGGTCAGCCCCTCCACCCCGAACGATGCCTACTGGATGATCCAGCAGGCCATCGCAGCCGATGACCCGGTGGTCTTCCTGGAGCCCAAGCGTCGCTACCACATGAAGGGCGAGGTCGACCCGTCCGCGCCGCCGCGTGGCCTGTTCGAGTCGGCGGTCGTCCGGCCCGGCACCGACGTGACGATGGTCGCGTACGGGTCGACCGTCCCGACCTGCCTGGAGGCCGCGGAGGCCGCGGCCAAGGAGGGCAACAGCATCGAGGTGATCGACCTGCGCACGCTCTCCCCGCTGGACCTGGGGCCGGTCGAGGCCTCGGTGCGCCGCACCGGACGCCTGGTCATCGTGCACGAGGCGCCGCAGACCCTCGGCCTGGGCTCGGAGGTCGCAGCCCGGATCCAGGAGCAGTGCTTCTGGTCGCTGGAAGCCCCCGTCCTCCGGGTGACCGGCTTCGATGTCCCCTATCCTCCGAGCAAGGTGGAACGCCACCACCTGCCCGACCTGGACCGGGTGCTCGACGCCGTCGACCGATCCCTCGACTACTGACCCGGAAGGACAGACCATGAAGCGCTTCCCGCTCCCCGACCCGGGGGAAGGCCTCACCGAGGCCGAGATCGTCACCTGGCTCGTCGCCGTCGGTGACGAGGTGAAGGTCAACGACCCGCTCGTCGAGGTCGAGACCAGCAAGTCCCTGGTCGAGCTGCCCAGCCCGTGGGCCGGTCGCATCGTCGAACTCCTCGCCGAGGTCGGCGAGGAGGTCCTGGTCGGCGACGACATCGTCGTGATCGACGACGGCACCGGCGACGAGGAGCCGGCCCGCGAACCCGCCGCGCCGGCCGCGGCCGCTCCTGCCGCATCGGCTCCGGCGGCCCCCGCCGCTGCCGGCCCGTCCGCCGGGCCCTCCACCCCGGCCGCCCCGAGGACCGCTGCCGCCCCGGCCGCTGCGCCGGAGCCGGAGGCGCCCGCCGCCGCCAAGGCGAACCTGGTCGGCTACGGCCCCGAGGCCGCTGCGACGGCCCGTCGCCCGCGCAAGCCCGGCCCCGCGATGGCGAAGCCGCCGGTCCGCAAGTACGCCCGCGACCGGGGCGTACGACTCCGCGAGGTGCCCGGCACCGGACCGGGCGGGACCGTGACGTACGCCGACGTCGACGCCTGGCTGTCCCGGCAGGGCCACCCGACCCCGGCCCCGCACATCGAGCCTCCGGTCTCCCCGGTCGCCGCGGCGGTCGCAGCCGGTGGCGACACCGGGACCGAGCGTGAGGAGCTGTTCGGGCCGCCGAAGCTGTCGTACGGGCGGGTTCCGGTCCGCGGGGTCCGCAAGGCCACCGCGCAGGCGGTCGCCCGGTCGCTGTTCACCGCACCGCACGTGACCGAGTGGCTGACCTGTGACGTCACCGGCACGATGGACCTGGTCGAGAAGCTGAAGAGTGCCCGCGAGTTCCGCGACGTACGGGTGTCCCCGATGCTGGTGGTGGCCAAGGCCGCCTGTCTGGCCCTGCGGACCAATCCGGAGCTGAACGCCCGGTGGGACGAGGAGGCGCAGGAGATCGTCTACTACGGCGACGTGAACCTGGGCGTCGCCGCGGCCACCCCGCGCGGCCTGCTGGTGCCCAACATCAAGGGCGCCGACCAGATGGGCCTGCTCGAGTTGGCCCGCCACTTCGGTGAGCTGACCCATACCGCCCGCGAGGGTCGCATCCAGCCGGCCGAGCTGCGCGGCGGCACGTTCACCATCACCAACGTCGGCGTGTTCGGCGTCGACGCCGGCACCCCGATCCTGAACAACGGCGAGTCCGGCATCCTCTGCCTCGGTGCGATCTCACGCCGTCCCTGGGTGATCGGCACCGGCTCGTCGGAGCGGATCGAGCCGCGCTGGGTGACCACGCTGGCGGTCTCCTTCGACCACCGGCTGGTCGACGGCGAGGGCGGCTCGAAGTTCCTTGCCGACGTGGCGCGGCTGCTGGCCGATCCGGCGCTGGCGCTGCTCTTCTGAGCCCGGCCGGCCCTCCGGGGGGTGGCCGGTCGTCAGGGCGAGGTCCCGGGGTCCGTTCGGATCCCGGGACCTCGTCCGTTCACCGGTCGGTGTCCGGTGCTGTCGGCGTGGGCTGCCGGCGCGGCCCCGCCCGTGACGCGGCGGCTGGAGGCGGCCCCGGCCCGGCGCAGCCGCCGCAGGGCGGCGGCTACTCGTTCACCAGGATCGGTACGGCCACGGCAGCGGAGACAGCCTTTGCGGCGGCCTCCGTGGGGACCGCGATGCTGAACGGTTCGGACTCGCTGGGCGCACCGGTATGGGTGTCCCCGGCCGACTCGTCGGTGTGGTGCTCGAACCGGGAGGTGCCGAGCAGCTTGCCGTCGGCGTCGTAGAAGCCGGCGACCACCTGCAGCTCGAGCAGGGTACTGACGTCCGAGGTGATCCGGACGGCACCGCTCACCCGGCCGTCCGTGAACGCCAGGCCGTTGATCTGGAAGCGGTCGTCGAACGGGCCGGCCGCCCGGATCGCCTGGCCCGGCCGGGGGTGGACCTGCGCCAGCGAGGGTACGTCGGGCTCTCCGGTGGCGGCCGCGAGGCCGGGAAACTCGGTGACCGCAGCTGCCGGGCGGGCCGTGGCGGCCGGCTCGGGTCCGTCGGTGGACGGCGAGCCGGAACAGCCGGCCAGCAGGACGACTGTCAGGAGGGTGGGGGCGAGGAGGGACTTCATCGTTGTCCTGGGGTACGCGGTGGGGGACGGCTCTCGCCGTCCCCCACCTGGTCGTCGGTCGGTCAGCTGACGCGGAGTGCGCCGGTCATGATGTCGAACAGGTCGGTGTTGTCGACCGAGCCCTGCATCTTCTCGGAGCCGGCCCCGTACGCGTAGACCGGGACGTCGGCGCCGGTGTGGTTGCCGGACAGGTAGGACAGCCACAGGCTGGCCTCGGGGCTGCCGTCCTTCACGCCCGCGGCGTCATCGGGGGTGCGGAAGGTGGCCGGGGCGAAGTTGTGCGGGTCGCCCGCGCCGGCACCGTTGACGATGCCGCTGGAGCGGGTGGCGTCCTTGGTGTTGGCGCTGTAGGGACGGGTCGGGGTGGAGTTGTTGGCGGTGTTGCTGCCGTCCACGTTCCCCGGGGGGTTGGCGGCCTCGGCGTTGGTGAAGCTGCCCTTCTCGATGATGTTGAAGCCCGCGCACTCGTGGTCGGCGGTGACGATGACCAGGGTGTGCCCGTCCTTCTTGGCGAAGTCGAGGGCGGCCGCGACGGCGTCGTCGAAGGCCTTGATCTCCTCCAGGGTCTGGGCGGCGTCGTTGGCGTGCGAACGCTTGTCGATCAGTGCACCCTCGACCTGCAGGTAGAAGCCCTTGCCCTGCTTGCCCGCACCGGAGTCGAGCAGCTGGATCGACTTCTGGGTCATCGCGGCCAGCGTCGGCTCCTTCGCCTCGGTCGATGCCGGGGCGTCCTGCTTCGACTTCTCGACGGTCAGGTTGCCCTTGTTGAACAGGGCGAACACCTTGTCGCCCTGCGCCGCGGCCAGATCGGCGCCGGTGGCGACGGTCTGCGAGGCGGGCGAGCCGAGGACGTCGTAGCCCTGGTCCTTCAGGGCCTGTTCATCGGCGGAGTCGAAGCGGCTCAGGCCGCCGCCCAGGATCACGTCGGCGGTGCCGTTGCGGGCGATCTGCTTGGCGATCGGCGTGACGCGCACGTCGCTGGTGGGGAGCTTTTCGCCGGTGACGGCCGTGTCCTGGCAGGACTTGTCGGAGTAGACCGGTCCCTGGCAGCCGCGGGCCAGCGCATGGCTCATCTGGCCGGCCGGGGTGGCGTCGGTGATCTCGGCGGTGCTGACGTTGCCCGTGCGGTAGCCGGCCTGCTTGGCCATCTCCATCACGGTGGGGACGACGGTGCCCTTGGCATCGATGCCGAGCGCGGCGTTGTAGGTCTTCACGCCCGAGGACCAAGCGGTCGCGGCGGACGCGGAGTCGGTGACGTAGTTGGGGCGGAAATCGGCCTGGCCGGGCTGGCCCGACTTCTTCTCGACCGCATAGGTGCTGACGTAGCCCTGGGCCGGCATGGTCTCCATGACCATCTTGCCGTTGCTGCCGTAGAACCGCTCACGGCCTGCGGTCACGTGGGTACGGCCCATGCCGTCACCCAGCAGGTAGATCACGTTCCGGATCTGGCCGTTGTTGGCGCCGGCGACAGACCTGGTGGTGGTGGCGGCGGTCGGCGCGGCTGATGCCGGCGTCGCCATCGCGGAGCCGAGCCCCGAGACGACGAGCGCCCCGGCCGCGCAGGCCGAGGTGATGGTGGACAGAGTGCGCTTCATGAACCCTCCGAAGTGCTGGACGCGGCACCGGAGTGGTGTCGCAGCCTCACCGTAGGGAGGGCCGACGAGCACAGGAAGAACTCAGGTTGTCCTCCCGGTGAACAACGTGTGGCACTTGCGCTGCACGCAGACCTCCAGCAGGTGTCGCGAACGAATGCCCACCTGGATGAGGGCCCCGGAGCCTCAGTCACGCTCGGAAGGCGCGGCTCCCTCGTCGTGCCGCGGCTCGGCGCGCAGCTCGTCCAGCCCCTCGCGGATCGCCTGGGCGTCCTGGGCGACCCGGACGATCGAGAGGAAGAACTCCAGCGACACCCGGACCAGCAGGATCCAGGCGGCCAGGCCGAGTCCGCCGCCGACCAGTGCGCCCAGGCCGGACGCCCCGCTCCACGCGAAGCCGGTCACGATCGCGAACAGCCAGACGATCACCCCGACCAGCACCAGCAAAATGTAGAGGAACTTGGTCACCGCGGGGGTGGCGAACTGGGTGAAGCCCACGTCGAGCAGGGCGGCGAAGGGGTTGTCGTCCTTGGCGGGCGACTCGAACGGGGCCGGCGCCGGGTACGGGCCTTGGGCCTGCCCGGCGGGCGGATAGGGCTGGTCGTACGGTTCGGCCGGCTCGTACGGATAGGTCTGCCCGTGCGAAGGCTGGCCGTACTGGCCCGGCGCCCCGTAGGGCGTCCCGGCCTCGTACTGCTGGGGCTGGTGCCGAGGACCCGGCCGTCCGTACGGCTGGGGCGTGGCTGGGGGTGCGAAGTCCGGGGCCTGCGCTGCGAAGTCCGGGGCCTGCGGGGGGAGGTCCCGGGCCGGGCGAGGGGAGGGCTCGTTCGGTCCGGTCGGGTACGGGTCCTGGCTCATCGGGCTTCCTCTGGTGCGCGGGCCGCCGAGCGGCAGTGGGGGACAGGGTGTCGTCTTGACTCTAGGGGCCGGGCGGTCCGGAGAGGTCATGTGGTCAGTCGAGCGCCCGAATCGCGGCGGACAGGCCGGCCGCCGTGGCCGTACGTGGGACGTACTGCTCCAGCAGGGAGCGCTGGTCCGGGCCGAGCTCGTCGTCCAGGTGGCCCAGCGCCTCGTGCCGGATCCGCACCGCATGGGTCCCGTACAGCGCGGCGAGGTTGACCAGGGCGGTGCTGGTGGTGCCCAGCACGACCCGTGAGCCGACCACGTCGGGATCCATCTCCGCCGGTCCGGTCCCGAGCGCGACCGGGAACCCCTCGTACATGCCGTCCGGGTCGGCCGGGTGCGGGCGGATGACGAAGTCCAGCCCGGCGGCCCGCACCGCGGCCTGGACCGCCTGCAGGTGGTGCCGGTGGTCGGCGGCGTCGAGGACGCCCATCGCGACCCACGGCTGGGCGAGGTACAGCGCCCGGTCCGCCAGGGTCGCCGGCGCCGGGGTCCGGCGGCGGAACTCCTCGGCGACCAGCGGGTTCACCGTCCAGGCCGGCCCGCCGGCCGCGCTCGTACCGGCGGTGCTGCCCGGGCCCGTACGAGCGGGGTGGGGCGTGTGGAGGTACAGCGGCCAGCGTTCGTCGGTCAGCAGCCTGCCGGCGCCGGTCACGGCGAGGGCCCGTACGGTCGGCCAGACCCGGCCGCCGCCCTGGCGTACCCAGGCGTCGCGGCGGGTGCGCCAGGTGCCGTACGTACCCAGTCCCTCGTCGACCACGACGACCCTTGGCCGGTGCAGCGGCTGGTGGGCGACCATCCGGGCCCACGGCTTGATGCCCGGGGCACCGACGGCCAGGTAGACCCAGTCCACGTCGGTCCCGGGGGCAAGGGTGTGCGGATCGGGGTCGGTGCGGACGTCCAGCCGCGGATCGTCGGGCAGGAACGCGACGACGTCCTCGGCCGTGACTGTGGTGCGGCCCAGGAAGCCACCGGTCCCGAGGCTGCGCACGACGAGCGCGCCGGTGCGGGTGGTGAGCAGCTGGCGGACGTACGAGGCGACGTGGACCAGGTGCGTCCGGCTGCGGACCCCGGACAGCGTCACGGCGACGGTGCGGTCGTCGGGCGGGGGGACGTCCTGGGGCTCGCTCACCGGCCCAGCCTATCGGCCGGCGACGACACCGCCGGCGACACCGGCGCTGACCCGGATCGTCCGACCGTCCGGGCCGGCCAGGTCGAAGGACCTGACCCGCAGGGCGGTCCCGGCGGCCGGGTCGGCGGGCAGGCCGTACGTGTCCACCCACAGCAGGATCGGGGTGTCGGTGAGCTTCGCGCAGACCTCGCCCCGGGTCCACCGGGTCCAGAAGTCCTCGGTACCGAAGCGGCGGGTGAGGGCCCGCGGCAGGGGTCGGTCGGCGTACTCGGCGTCGATCGCGTAGCGGACGATCGAGTCCAGCTCGAGGGGCCGCCAGGACAGCACGGTGCCGTCGGGCAGGTGGGTTCGGACGGGGGCGCCGTACGGGGGACGGGTGCCACCCTGTGGCCCGCGCCGGCGCTCGGGGTGCTCGGTGGTGAGCACGATCCCGGCGGCCTGCGGGGACAGCGGGGCGGCGGGCATCGGCTGCACCCTCAGATGATCGGCGGGCGGCCGAGCGCCGTCATCCGGGCCACCGTCCGCCAGGAGATCGGATGGCGGGGGCCGGCGTCGGTGGTGTAGCCCTCGCGCAGCCCGGCGAACCAGATCCGCAGCGCCTCCCGGTCGCGGGTCCGCAGCAGGGTGATCAGCACCCAGACCGCCACGTACGTCCAGTCCAGCGGGTGGGGCAGGTTCCGACGGGCGACCCAGACCCGGTTGCGGGCGTTCATCCGGTAGAACACCGCGTGCCGGCTGGCCGGCAGCGCCGGGTGGTGCACGATGATGCCGGGGGCGTAGAGGATCCGCCAGCCGGCGTCCAGCAGCCGCATGGCCAGGTCGATGCCCTCGTGGCCATAGAAGAACTCGCCCGGCCAGCCGCCGACCTGGTCGAAGGCGGTGCGGCGCTCCAGGTGCACGCCCTCCCAGAACTGCACGATGTCGCCGCCCACCTCGGCGCCGTTCGCACCCGGGCGCGGCACCCAGCGGCGCGGTCCGGGCCTGCCGTCCGGGTCGGTGGGGCGCGGCTGCACGATCGCCAGGTGTGGGTCGGACTCCATCGTCGCCACCAGCCGGGCCAGCGTGTCCGGCGCCGGCAGCCAGGCGTCGTCGTCGTAGAACAGGATGATGTCGCCGTGGGAGAGCCGAGCACCCACGTTGCGGCCCTCGGGGATGCCCAGGTTCTGCGGCTCGTGGTGGGACCGGACGCCCTCGGGCAGGCCCTCCGGCACCCAGCCGTTGCCGACCACCAGCACGTCCAGCTCGATCCCGGTCTGGGCCAGCAGGGTGTCCAGTGCCTTGGCGAGCTCGACCGGGCGGGTGCCCTGGGAGAGCACGACGGCGGCGACGGTGGGCAGGGACATCGGGACCTCCGGGTGGCTGGCTGGTGCCAAGGGTAGTGGGTGGCGAGGGGCAGCTGTTCCGGCCGGGCCCGGTGTCGTCCTACGGGTCGGCAACCGCACAGAAACGCCACACGGTGCACACGGAACGCGGACATAGCGTCGCTGCATCGACCGATCGGAGCGTCCCGTGAAACTCATCTCCTACGTCTTTCCCGTCCACGACGAGGAGGGGAACATCGAGCTGCTCTGGTCGACCATGGACGAGGTCACCGCGCACCTCATCCATGGGGTCGAATTCATCTTCGTCAACGACGGCAGCAGGGACGCCTCACTAGCGCTGCTGACCTCGCTCGCCCAGCGCGACCCTCGGGTGCGGGTGCTGGACCTGTCCCGCAACTTCGGCCACCAGGTCGCAGTGACGGCGGGCATCGACGCGGCCGTCGGTGACGCGATCATCATCATGGACTCCGACCTGCAGGACCCGCCCGAGGTTAGCCTCGAGCTGATCGGGGAGTGGGAGCAAGGCTGGGACGTGGTCTACGCCCAGCGCCGCAGCCGCCAGGACACCGCGTTCAAGCGCTGGACCGCGAGCGCCTTCTACCGGGTGCTCAACGGCCTCTCGGAAGTCGAGATCCCCAAGGACACCGGCGACTTCCGGTTGATCGACGCCAAGGTCGCCGAACAGTTGCGGCGCTACCGCGAGCACGACCGCTTCCTGCGTGGCATGGTCGCCGAGATCGGCTTCCGGCAGAAGCCCGTCCTGTTCGACCGGCATGATCGCCACGCCGGCGAGACCGGCTACCCGCTGAAGAAGATGATCCGCTTCGCCGCGGACGGCATCATGGGCTTCTCCGGCAAGCCGCTGCAGCTGATCTCGCGGGTCGGCTGGCTGATGGCGCTGCTGGCGCTGCTGGGCATCGGCTACGCCGTGGTCCGCAAGGTGGTGTACCCCGAGGCGGTCGTCTCGGGCTGGACCTTCACCATCATCGTGATCCTGTTCGTCAGCGGCGTGCAGACGGTGATGATCGGTATCATCGGTTCCTACGTGGGCCGGATCTACACCGAGGCGAAGGGCCGGCCCCTGTATGGCCTCCAGGCCGTGTACGGCACCCCGACGCGCCGCCCGGCGCCAACCGCACACCGGCTTGACCGCTCGGTGGCGCCCGACCCGTACGACCCCCCCGACCGATAGGCCACCGTGAGAGCTCCGTGGGTGCGGTACTGGCCCTTCATCAAGTTCCTGATGGTCGGTGTGGTCAACACGCTGATCTCGTACCTGGTCTACCTCGGGCTGCGCCTGGTGATGCCCTACATGGCGGCGTTCGTGCTCGGCTGGGTGGTGGGCGTCTTGGTGTCGTTCCTGCTCAACTGCTACTTCACCTACCACGTACGACCGACCTGGCGCGGTTTCCTGCTGTTCCCGCTGTCCAGCATCCCCAACATCGTGCTGTCCTCGGCCGGGGTGCTGCTGATGGTGGAGGTGTTCGGCTGGGACCAGCGGATCGCCCCGCTGGTCGCCACCGTTCTGGCGGTGCCGGTCAGCTACGCCATCGCGAGGACGATCCTGGTCCGGCCGATGAGTGCCGCCGGGACGGCCACCGTGGCCGCGATGGAAGCCGGTGAGCACATCGAGCCGCACCACGGGCCGCGCCACTGATCGCGACGGGTCGTGACCCCTCTGCGGAGCCGGCCCGGCCCTCTGGTGGCCGGCCCGGCCCTGCGGACGTTGGTGCGGGTTGCGGACGTTCCACGGTAGTTGTCAACCTGTCTGAGACAGCAGGTGGGTGTTGATACCGGTTGGTTTGGGTAGTGGTGGGGCTTGCGGGGGTTTCCGGAAGCGTTCGGGGTGGGCCTGCCAGTAGGTGTCGAGGCGTGCTTGTCGGGTGGCCTGGACCTGGGCGGCGGTGCCGTCGTGGACCTGTTGTGGGGTGTGACGGCCCAGCGCGGAGTGGCGGTGCGCGGTGGCATAGCGGTGCAGGAACGCCGCGGTCCAGGTCCGGGCATGCTCGATGTCGGTGAATCGTTCGGGGCAGGACAGGTCGTACTTGATGGTCTTGAACAGTGATTCGGAGAACGGGTTGTCATCACTGACCCGGGGCCGGGAGAACGAGGTCAGCACTCCCAGGTTGGTCAGCGCGGTGATGGTGTCGCCGGCTCGTTGGATCGAGCCGTTGTCGGCGTGCAGGGTCCGGGGCGCCCCGTGGACCGCGATCGCCTGGGTGAACATCTCCACCGTCTTGAACCGGCACTGGTCGTGCTCGATGCGCCAGGCGACCGGGTAGCGGGAGAAGACGTCGATCGCCAGATACAACTGGTAGCGCTGGCGTGCGGGCCCGGCCAGCTCGGTCACGTCCCAGGACCACAGGTCCCCGACCCCGGCCGCGGCGACCGCGGGGGCCTTGCGGCCACCACCGGTGCCGGGGCGTCGGACCCGGCGACGGTCCTTGACCAGCCCGTTGGCTTGCGCGACCCGGTAGAACGTGCGCTGCGAACAGGCCAACCGGCCGGCATCGAACGCCGCCCAGTAGGACGCGACGACCGACAGGTCCTCATAGTCGGGGTCGGTCAGCACGTCCAGGACCTGGTCGCGTTCGGCCTGGCTCAACGCCGCCGGCTGATACCGGTCGGCCTGGGGGACCGGGTCGGCCACCGGCTGGTAGTGGCGGTAGCCCCGGACCCGGCGGTAGTACGAGGCCCGCGCCACCCCGACCAACCGACAGGCCCGGGTGAGTGGTACTCCTGCGGTGGCCAGGTCAGTCACCGTGCCGGTCAGGACAGCTTGCGGCGTTCCAGCCAGGCCTGGTACTCCTCGGGGCTGATCAGCCCCGGCGGGATCTGGTCGTAGCTGATCTCGCCCTTGTTGATCCCGTCCAAGAGCTCGAATGCTTTTCCCAGGATCTCCTGGGCCGCTTCGGCCTGTGCGACCTTGGCGCGCAGGGCCTGGTTCTCCGCGCGCAACCGGGCCAACTCGGCGCGTTGTTTGCCGTCCATCCGGTGGGGTGACCTTTCTGCTGCTGCCAGCGCCGACCGGGTGAACTCCCCACGCTCACGCGCCTGGAGCCAGCGGTCGATCGTGCTGCGATGCAACCCATGCTCACGCAACAGGCGAACCTTGTCGCCCCGCTCCAGACACTGGTCCCACTGGCGCAAGAACTCGATCCTGAACCCCAACGGGAACGTGCGCTGCCCGGTGGGGGTCATCCCAATCTCTACATCGATCATCTGAGCGCTCCTAATCCCCGCGTTCGCTGCCCGCCTGTCTCACCAACAGGCTGGCAGCGAACGTCCAAGGTCCGCAACGGCGGCCAAGGTCCGCAGGACCGTCGTGGTGGCCGCGGCCACGCCTCAGATCGAGCTGCCCCCGTCGACGGTGATCACCTGGCCGTTGAGGTTGGTGTCCTCGAACATCAGCAGGCGCGCGATCGGAACGATGTTCTCCGGCTCGACCAGCCGGCCCGAGGGTGTCCGACGGGTGATCGCGCCCAGCTGCTCCGAGCCGAGCACCGAGCTCATCTCCGAGGCGAAGAATCCCGGGGCGATCGAGTTGACCAGCACCCGGCCGTGCATCTCCCGCGCGAGGGTCCGCATCGCCGCGTCCAGGCCGCCCTTTGTGGCCGCGTACGTGGTCAGTCCGGCGTAGCCACGCTGGGCGCCGACGGTGGTGATCATCACGATCCGGCCGCGGCCGTTGCGGCGGATCATGTTCCGCAGCACCGCGCGGGTCAGCACCAGCGGGGCGGTCAGGTTGGTCTCGATGATCCGGGCGATATCGGCAGGGGACGTCTGCATGTGCATCGAGTCCTGGCCGACCGCGGCGTTGTTGATCATGCCGTCGATCCGGCCGAGCTTGGCGGCGGCGTCCTTGACGAACCCGTTGACCGCGTCGACGTCGGTGATGTCGACCGAGGCGACGTACGTACGGTCCGGGAACTGCGCGGCCAGCTGCTCCAGCTCGGGGGTGATCGTCCGGGCGAAGGTGGCGACCTTGGCACCGGCGTCGAGCACCATCCGGACCAGGGCCAGGCCCAGCCCTCGGGAGCCACCGCTGATCAGCACGACCTGGCAGGCCGGGACGGGGGCTGCGGCGGCATTGGTGGCCGCAGCCTGGTCGGAGATGGCCTGCTCGGTCGCCGCCTGCTGGTTCTCGGTCTGCTGGTTCTCGGTCACTGCGTCAGACATCGGACTTCAGGCTCTCCTTGATCGGGATCTGGGCGAGGATCTTCAGCCGCCGCGGGACGGCGTACTCGGGGAGCCGTTCGGCGCACCAGGCGGCCAGCTCCTCCGTCGTGGCGGTGGCGCCCGGCTCGAGGACGACCTCGGCGGTCACCATGTGGCCGACCAGCGGGGCCTTGCGGCCGCGGACCGCAGCCCAGGCCACGGCCGGATGGTCCAGCAGCGCACCACGAACGGCGGAGGCGGAGGCCTTGGAACCACCGACGTTGATCTCGTCGGAGGCCAGTCGGCCGACGATCAGCACCCGGCCGTCGCGGACCTCGATCCGGTCGCCGGTGTGCAGGTCGCGGTCCATGCCCTCGGCGCGGTAGGGCGACTCGATCACCAATTCGTCGTCGACGACGCTGAGCCGCGGTCGGTCCCCGGTCTGCCGCTCCAGCCACGCCTCGGGGAACCCGGCGCGCCCGTCGTGCACGGCGATCGAGGCGCCGGCCTCGGAGGAGGCGTAGATCCAGGAGATCCGGGCCTGCGGATAGATCTCGTGCAGGCGGTCCAGGATCCCCTGGTCGACGGGCTCGCCGCCCAGGGTGATCTGGACCAGGGGAAGCTGGGCCATGGTGTCGCCGGAGCGCAGGATCGCCTGGCGCCAGAAGGTCGGCGTGCCCGAGGCTGCGGTGACACCGGTCTCGAGCGCGAGCTGCGGCCAGTCCTCGAGCTGGTCGGGCTCGACGAAGACGATGTCGTTGCCTGGGTGGGCCAGTGCCAGCGTGACGACCTGCCACCAGGCGTACGCGCCGGGGGTGTAGGGGCACAGCCACGTACGCGCCGGCTGGTCGCCCTTCACCGTGGTGAGGGAGGTGAGCGTGTGCGCGACCCGCTTGGGGCGGCCGGTCGACCCGGAGGTGAGCAGCCACAGCCGGCCGGGGTGCGGGGCCCGGGCAGCGGTGGCGGGCACCACCTGCACGCTGGAACCCTCGGTGTGCGCGATGGCCAGGCCGTTGCCCACCATGTCGGTGACCAGGTCGTCATCGGCGCGGCTCACCGACGCGACCAGGGTCTCCCGCTCGGAGGTGGCGTGCGTCCAGGCGGCCCGTACGCCCTCGGCGTGGTCCCGGACGAACACCGCAGCCGCGGGCGGCAGGTCGTACGTCCCCAACTCTTCCCAGGTGCCGGTGAACCCCCGGGAGACGATCCGATTGCTGCCCTGGATCATCAGGCGCTCTGCAGCTGCTCGATGAAGTCCAGGACGTCGGAGACGGTCGTGATGGAGCGCAGGCCCGGCGCGTCGAAGTTCAGCTCGGTGCCGAGCTCGTCCTCGACCGAGAGGGCCAGTTCGGAGAAGTCCAGCGAGCGGAAGCCGATCGCGTCGAGGGAGGCCGAGTCGTCGGCGGGCAGCTCCTTGCCCTGGTTGGCCAGGACCTCACCCATCATGGTGCGGATCTGTTCGCGGCTGAGTTGGCTCATGGTCTCCACCCTGGTCAGGAAAAGCTTCGGTCACGCAGTCTAGACCCCGGGGGCGGCTCACGGCGCGCGCTAGGCTGGGGCATCCGATACGGCAGGAGTCCAAGATGCTGCGTCCCGCTACTGACGAGGACCGTGAACACGTCCGCGTCTGGCGCAACCACCCCGACGTACGGGCGGTCTCCCTGACCCAGCACGAGATCGGCCCCGCGGAGCACGCTGCGTGGTGGGAACGGGTCAGGACCGACCCCACCCGCGAGGTGCTGGTCTACGAGCGCGGCGGGATCCCCGCCGGCGTCGTCTCCCTGTGGGACATCGACCGCGAGGCCGGATCGCTGTGGTGGGGCTACTACCTCGACAACGAGGGGCTCACCGCTCGCGGTGAGCTGCTGCCGGCCTGGATCCAGATCCAGCGCGACGCGGTCAGGTACGTCGACGCGCTCGACCTGGACGGGCACCGCATCGACACCATGGACGCCGAGGTCCTGGACATCAACGAGGGCGTGCGCTCGTTCAACGCCCGCCAGGGCTTCGTGGACGTCGAGACCTACGACCGCGACATCAACGGGACCACCGTGCTGGTCCACCACGTCCGCCGGACCCGTCCGGCAGCCCGCAAGGAGGAGAAGTGACCATGCTCGACGAGATCAGGATCGGCCCCACCGCGATCGGCCCCGGCCACGAGCCGTTCATCATCGCGGAGATGTCCGGCAACCACGACGGCTCGCTGGACAAGGCCCTCGAGATCGTCGACATGGCCGCCGACGCCGGCGCGCACGCGATCAAGCTGCAGACCTACACCGCCGACACGATCACCCTCGACGTGGACAGCCCCGACTTCCGCCTCAAGGACGAGCACGCGCTGTGGGGCGGGCGTCGGCTCTACGACCTGTACGAGGAGGCGCACACCCCCTGGGAGTGGCACAAGCCGATCTTCGACCGGGCCACCGAGCGCGGCATCCTGGCCTTCTCCAGCCCGTTCGACCCGACCGCCGTCGACTTCCTCGAGTCGCTGGACGTGCCGGCGTACAAGATCGCCTCCTCCGAGATCGTCGACCTGCCGCTGGTCCGCCGCGCGGCCGCGTGCGGCAAGCCGATCATCATCTCCACCGGAATGGCCTCGCTCGGCGAGATCAACGCCGCGGTCGAGGCGGCCCGCTCGACCGGCAACCAGCAGATCATCGTGCTCTCCTGCACCACCTCCTACCCGGCCGACCCGCGGGACTCCAACCTGCGCGGCATCCCGGTGATGCGGGACGCGTTCGGGACCATGATCGGCCTGTCCGACCACACCCTCGGCATCGGTGCGGCCGTCGCCTCGGTCGCGCTCGGCTCGGTGCTGGTCGAGAAGCACGTCACCATCGACCGCGCCTCCGGCGGCGTCGACTCGGCCTTCTCCCTCGAGCCCCCGGAGCTGGCCGCGCTGGTGCGCGAGACCCGGACGGCATGGCAGGCGATGGGTGAGCCGGTGATCGGCGCCCGCGACGTGGAGGCAGAGGGCCTCCGCTTCCGCCGCTCGCTCTACGTGACCGCCGACGTGAAGGCCGGCGACGTCGTCAGTGCCGAGAACGTCCGGTCCGTCCGTCCCGCGCTGGGACTGGCCCCCGACCTGTTCTCGGTGGTGGAGGGCAGGAGGTTCCGCACGGACGTGGCGAGGGGGACCGCGTTGTCCTGGGACCTCATCTGAACAGGCCGACGCGGGACAGGCGCTGCTAGGGTGGCGCCGGTCCACGATTTACTTGGAGGGAGTGACGTCCATGCAATTCGGCGCCGGGCAACCGCGACTCAGCGTGGTGGTGCCGTTCTATGGCGTCGAGGCATACATCCGGGACTGTCTCGCGTCCATCCGTGACCAGAGCCTGCGGGACATCGAAGTGATCCTGGTCGATGACGGCTCGCCCGACGGTTCGCGCGTCATCGCTGAGGAGTTCTGCGCCGAGGACCCCCGCTTCCGTATCGTCACCCAGGAGAACCAGGGCCTCGGGCCGGCGCGGAACACCGGCACCGAGGAGGCGGTCGGGGAGTACCTCACGTTCGTCGACTCCGACGACCTGGTCAGCCGGCATGGCTTCGAGTCGATGGTGGATTCCCTCGACCACTCAGGTTCATCCCTCGCGGGCGGCAACGCGTGGAGGTTCAACTCCTCGCACGTCACGGCCTCCTGGGCGCACCGCGTCGCCTACGCCCGATCACGCGAGGCGACGCACGTGCTCGAGTTCCGGGACCTGGCGCGCGACCGGATGGTGTGGAACAAGGTCTACCGGCGCAGCTTCTGGGACGAGTTCGGCTACCGGTTCCCCGCCATCCGCTACGAGGACTATCCGGTCACCCTGGCTGCCCACATCGACGCGGTGACCGTCGACTGCCTCGCCCAGACGGTGTACTGCTGGCGTGAGCGCGAGTCCGGGGACTCCATCACCCAGCAGGTCTTCCGCTACGACAACCTGCGTGACCGGATCACGTCGGCGGCCATGGTGCTGTCCGTGGTCGATCGGTCCGCGCCCGTCCTGCGCCCGCTCGTCGCCGACCTGCTGGCCGACTCCGACCTGCTGGCCGTGCTCCAGGCCTTCTACCGGGTGCCCGAGGACAGTGCGAAGGACCTGATGGCCCTCGGCGAGGAACTCGTCGACCTCCTCGGCGCGCGGGCGCTGCGCAAGCGGCACCCCTACGACCGGCTCCAGGTCGAGGCGATGCGCCATGGTGACCTGGACCTGCTGCGCGTCCTCGCGGAGCGCCGCGACGAGGGCATCCTGGGGGACCTCAGCAGGGCGCACACCGTGCCTCCCCTCGGACGGCTCGAATACAACTATCCCGGCCGCGATCGCCCCTGGACCTCCACCTCCCTCTACCGGGTCCCGCGGCGAGCCGTCGCCCTGCGCGCCACCGTCGGGTCCGTCGAGTGGGTGGAGGGTGAGCGGCCCTCCCTGCGGCTGGGGGGCACCGCTGAGATCCGCCACGTCCCCACCACCGACCGTTCCTCCATCGCCGTCCGGGCGATCGCCGGCGAGAGTTCCATCCCTCTGGAGGTGCGGCGCTCCACTGCGATCGACTCGCACGGGAACCTTGCACCGGTCGGCTTCGAGGTCGACGTCCCCCTCGACCACATGCGCACCTGGGCCGATTCGTCCGACCAGCTGACCTTCGGGGTCGAGGTCCGTTCCGGCCGCTACCACCGCACCGGCATTCTCAGGGCGACCAAGCCGGGCAGCCCCCGGTGGCCGGAGTTCCGCCGCCTGGACGCAACGCTGGTGGCCATGCCCGGACAACGCGGCGGCTGGCCCTACGCGATCACCTGGCACCGGGAGCCGATCCTGCTGGAGGGGGTCGACGTCCGGCCCGACGGAGTGCTGCTCACGCTCCGGGCGGCCACCGCTCGGAGCAAGGGCGACATCGTCCTGGCCTGGAGTCCCGGCATCCCCGAGCTGCGTCGGCCCTGTGACTGGCATCCCGATGGGGCGGGGGCGGTCGGCAGCGTCCGGCTCGGCTTCGGTGAGTTGGTGGCCGGAGCGGACCACGACGAGCCCATCCCGCTGACCCGGGTGCGCTCGCTGAGCGTCGTACCCGACCCTCCCACCGAGGTCGATGATGAGGGTGCGATCGTCGTCCGGCCGCTCGAACCCTTGCTGTGGGGTCTCGCAGAGGGGACCATCGCCGTGCCCCGCGACGGGCGGGTGCTGCGCCTGAGTCGTACGGCCACGAGCCAGGTGGCGGTCGCGGAGACCGACCTCCTGGCCACGTACGCCGATCGGGTGGAGGTGGCCGGAGGCGTCCTCGTCGTCGAGGGTCGGGTGACCATCGGGGACCCCACCGCCGCCTCACTGGCCTGGTGCCACTTCCCTGTCGGGTCCGACGATCCGGTGGACGCCGGCGTCCGCGCATCGGTCGACGGGGATCGCTGGTCGATACGCGTGCCGCTGCGCCGGCTGGCGTCGTTCACCAGCGAGGACAGCGTGCTGGGTGGGGATGAACGCCTGCTGTGGCACCTGCTTGAGTACAACGACGGCGGCGCGAGGGCTGTCCTCGTCGATCCCTTCGCGGCGGGCAGGCTTCCGGTCAGGTTCGAGGGCACCGCCGAGGACGGCCACCCCCTGCACGGGTGGGTGCAGGGCGAACCGACCCTGACCCAGGCCACGGGTGCACTGCGCGCGACGATCATGCGGGAATCCGAGCCGGAACGGGGATCCGCCACCGTTGGCCGGCGCCCGGGCCTGCCATGGCGGAAAGGATAGGTCGGTGCACCACCACAACCACTATTACGGGCAGGCGCACATCCTCGCCCGCTACTGCGGCTTCGACGACGAGTTCCCGCCGCGCATCCGCGGGTACCTGCAGCACGGGTGGAACGTCGGTGACGGCTGGAACCCCCAGCACGAGTTCTTCGACGGGGCCTGGCGGTACGTGTGGAGCGAGCGGCCCGCCCGTCGGGGCTACTCGGAGCGGCGACACAATTACCACGTCATCGGTGCACCGTGGCTCTACCTGCTGGAGCTCGAACCCGATCTCGGCGTCGTACCCGAGGACGAGCGTCGCGGCACTCTCTGGATGCCCTTCCACGGTTGGGAGGGCGGAAAGATCACCGGCGACCACCAGGCGCTGATCGACGAGATCAAGGACACCGAGACGGAGCCGGTGACCATGAGCCTGTACTACACGGAGTACGACCAACCCGAGATCCGCGAGATCTACCTCGACGCAGGTTTCGAGGTCATGTGTTTCGGACGCCGAGGCTGGAATTACGAAGGTACTGACACTCGCTTCCTCTACAAGCAGTTGGAGGCCTTCCGCGGTTTCAAGCGGGTGGCGTCCAACCGGCTCGCCACCGCGATCTTCTACGGGGTTTCCGTGGGGTGTGAGCCCTCGGTCTACGGCGATCCGATGAGCCTACCGACCGAGGACCCGCTCTTCGGCGGCTACCCACGGGTGAGACGACTGTGGCCGGAGATGGTCGAGAAGGTCATCGACCCGGCAGTGGCCCGTGCGATCACGGACGAGGAGTTGGGCGTCCGCTACCGGTTGCCGCCCCAGGAACTGGCGATGTTGCTCTACGACGCGGAGACGAACAATGACTGACAGCACGGAATCGGTCCCGATGGGTGGGACAGCGGTACTCGGTCTGGTGACCGGCGAGATGCAGCCCTGGACCGACTACCGGGGTGACCGGCGCCCTGCGGGCGGCCCGGCTCTGGAGGCCTGGCTCGTCGACCTGCTCGGGGACCGGACCTACCGCCATGCGCTGATCGTCGGCCCTCACGACCTCGGCATCATCTCCCGCGTCGTCGAGCGGTCGGATCGTACGACCCTCGTCGTCCGGGGCGTGCAGGACGCCCAGGACCTCGTGTCCGTCCTGCCCTCAACGGTGGAGGTCCTCGCCGGTCCGCTGGACGGGCTCGCCTCTGACCGGGCCGATGGGCGCTGGGACCTGGTCCTCGCCCTCGCCGGCGTCGAACGCACCCTGTCCACGGACAGTGCCGACCTCTCCTGGCAGGCCGCGCTGCGCCTCCTCCTCGACCGGGCGGAGCCGGGCTCCCGCGTGGTGGTGGCGGCGGACAACACCTTCGCGATCGGCAACACCCTCGATGCCCGCCCGCTCCAGCGCCGGTTCGGTGACGAGGAATGGCTCCCGTTCCACGACGATGAGACCCGTCCCGGGTCGATCGACTCCTTCGTCACCGCTGTCCGGGGCCTGGGCGCCGAGGTCGTGCTCACGACCGTGGGCCTCGGGCCCGCGGCGCAGCCCGAGGTCCTCGCGGACACCACGGTGGTCTCCGTTCCCCTCCAGGAGGGATGGCTCGTCGCCCGGGCGGTCCACGCCGCCCGCGCGTCCGGGCGTCCGCTGCTCGCCGACCCCGCCGAAGCCATCGGGGCGGCGGCCCGTTCCGGCCAGTTGGCCGCTACTGCGGACTCCTGGTTCGTGGTGGCCGGGCCCGCTCTCGCCGGTGCCCCCGCCGTTGCCCGTGTCGTGGCCCACGTCGGCCCGTACGACGGGTCCGGGACGGTCGTTCGCGCGGCGCCCGCCGATGGCCGATGGACGCTGCTCGGTGCGACCGAGGCCGTGCCCGCCCGCTCGCTCGCCGATCTGGTGCCCCGGCCGGCGCCGGAACCCGCCAGGATGCCGCCCGGGGACGGCCAGGGCTTCGAGCCGCCGGAGCCCCTGCTGCAGGATCTTCCCGAGCCGGGGCCGGTGCTGCTCGGCACCGAGCCGGCTCGACTGGCCGACTCCTGGCCGGCAGGCCCGGACGTGGCCACGATTCTGGTCCGCCTCGCGGCCCGTGACGACGTGCCGGCCTTCCGCGACCTCGCGGCCCGGATCGGGAGCGCTGCGCGCCGGCAGGGGGACGCTTCCACCCAGGTCCTCGACCTGGGTGATCTCTGGCTCGACGGGGACCAGGTCGTCGGCGGAGCCTCGCCGTGGGTCCGCCGTGCGCCCGCGTCGGCGGCGGAGCACCTCGCCGCCGCCTGGTGGACCTTCCACGACCTGCTGGTCGGAGCCCAGCGCCGTCACCCCTGGCCCCCGTGGATGGAGGGCCGTGACCTGGTCCGGACCTGGCTGGCGATGTCGGGGGTGGAGGCCGATGCGCGACTCCTGGACACCGGCCGCCGGCTGGCCGATGAGGCCGCCTCGTCCCGTCGCGCCGCCCTGGTGGTCCGGCCCCTCACCGTCCGTGAGGCCCTCGCCGACCGTGACCGGGCCCTGCACGACATGGCCGAGTTGAAGGGACACATCTTCGGCCTGGAGCGGACCCTGAAGTTCCGTGACGCATCCCTGAAGAGCCGGGAGGAGACGATCCGTCGGCTGCGTGGCGAGAACGTGGAGTGGCGGTCCTCGCGACTCTTCCGCACCGGCCGGGCGGTCCGCTCGACTTTGCGGGCGGCCGGTCTGGGCGGGGTGTTGCGCCGGGGCATCAAGGTGGGCGGCATGATCAAGCGGCGCCTGCGCAGGTCCTGACCGTGGCCGCCCTGCTGAGCGTCGTCGTCCCGTTCTACGGCGTGCAGGACTACCTCGCTGAGTGCCTGGAGTCGCTGCGCAGGCAGACGCTCGCCGACCTCGAGGTGATCCTGGTCGATGACGGGTCACATGACGAGGGCTGGCGCATCGCCCGGTCGTACGCCCGGGCCGACGACAGGTTCCGGGTCGTGGAGCAGGTCAACGCCGGCCTGGGACCGGCGCGGAACACCGGCGCCGCCTTGGCCTCGGGCCGCTACCTCACCTTCGTGGACTCCGATGACCTCGTGCCGGCACGGGCGTACGAGTTGATGGTGGGCACCCTCGAGCGGTCCGGGTCCGACTTCGCCGCAGGAAATGCCTGCAGATTCGATGCCGTGGACGGTGTTCGCCCGTCCTGGGCGCATCGGGAAGCCTTCGCCGTCGACGACATCGGGACGTCCATCAGCCAACGTCCCGACCTGGTGGGCGACCGGATGGCGTGGAACAAGGTGTATCGGCGGGACTTCTGGGAGCGGCACGGGTTCGCCTTCCCGGCCATCCGCTACGAGGACTACCCCGTGTCCATGGCCGCCCACCTCGCCGCGCGAGCCGTGGACATCCTCAGTGACCCGATCTACTACTGGCGGGTTCGCGAGTCGGGCGGGTCCATCACCCAGGCCGTCCACGACCTGGGCAACCTCGCCGACCGGGTGGATTCAGCCGTTCGGACCCTGGACATCGTCACCGGGGCGCCGGCAGAGGTCCGCTGGGGACTGCAGGTGCTCCTGCTGCGCGTCGACCTGGCCGCCATCGCCCGGGCCCTGGTCAGCGTTCCCCCCGAGCAGTGGCCGACGATCGCGGCCCTCGGCAGGCAACTGGCCCGCCGGGTCGAACCGGCCGCCGCGGCCCGCCGGCCCCTGGTCGACCGGCTCATGCTGCGTGCACTGCAGGCAGGCGACGTCCGTACCACCCGCGCTCTGGCTGCGTTGCGTGTCGCCGGGGACGATCCCGCCGCCCGCCGCCGCCGTCGGTTCGCCCGTCAGGGCTACCAGATCCTCCGCCGTACGTGGACCGCGCACTGCGTGGTCGACCCGCTCACCGCGACCGTGACCGCCGACGGTGTGGTCGGCGAGTGGAGGATCAGCGGCAGAGCCTGGATCGGTGATCTCAGCATGGGGCGGGGGAGTGCCGTGCGGGCCGTCCTTGTCGGGCCCGGTGACCTGACCGTCGAGCTACCGGTCGAGCGGCGCCAGGGGTCCGATGAACTCGGTCGGCCCGACCGCTCCGGTTTCGAGTTGCGCGTGCCGGCATCCGCGGTCGCGACCGCGCTGGCCTCGGGGGGTCGGTGCACTGTTCGACTCGACGTCCGCAGTGGAGGCGTCCGGCGTTCCGTCCTGGTTCCCCTCGCCTCCGGACCCCGGAACCCGGCTGCGCCGTTGTCGGACCAGGTGTCCGGCTGGGTGGGGGAGCAGCAGGGCTGGGTCGTCGCCGGTGCCGGTGACACCGGTGTGCTCGGCTTCACCGCTGTGCCGGACCCTGCCCGGGTCGAGGCGGCCGAGCCCACGGGAGCCGGTCTGGTCCTGCGTGGGACCTGTCCCGACGGTCCCGGACTCCTGGTCAGCTCTGGTCCGCGTCCCGAAGCGCCTGTCGAGATTCCCGCGGTCTGGGACGGCACGCGGTTCGCTGCGACGGTGGAGGCGGCAGCCGCGTTCGGGACGGTCGCAGACGATCCCTGGACCGGGGCGAGTGTGCGTACGATTGCGCGCCGGGGGGCCGACGGCGAGCTTCGACCCCTGGTATGGGCGGGCGGCCCGGTGGTGACGCTGGGGACCCGGTCCTGCGGTGCAGGACCGGACGGGCAGGCCCTCATCCGGCGTCCGTGATCCGCGCAGGTCACGGACGGACGGCCATACGGTCGACCGGGAGTCCCCGCGGCATGGTCGGATCCAGGTCACCAGGCGGTCCACCCACCGTCGACAGGTACGTTGATCCCCGTCACGAAGCGGGACGCGGGCGAGGCGAGGAACAACACGGCGGTCTGGAGGTCATCGGGCCTCCCGATGCGCTCCAGCATGGTGCGGCCGGCCAGCCGGCGCAGGAAGGCCGGGTCGGCCTGCGCGGCGCGGGCCGGGAACGGGCCCGGGGTGATCGAATTGACCCGGATCCCCTCCGGACCAAGCTCGGCGGCCGCATAGCGGGTCAGCTGGACCAGGGCGGCCTTGACTGCGCCGTAGTACGGAGGGTTCCGTCCCTCCTCGGTGTCGTACAGCCTCGGGTCGGGCGCGACCAGGCCATACATGGAGGAGACGTTCACCACGACCGGCGATCCGCCGGCGGCGGCTGCCGCCCGGAGCCCTGGCCGGGCCGCTCCTATGCCATGCCAGGTGGACTTCACGGCGAGGGCGTACGCCTCGTCGAACTGCTCTTCGGTAGCAGTGCGAAGCGATCCTCCGTGGCCGATGTGGGCGTTGTTCAGCAGGACATCGAGCCGGCCATGCTCGGCTGTGACCGCGGAGAGCAGATCTGCCCACTGTGGGGAGGTTACGTCGCAGGGAGCGTCCACGACGTCCAGTCCCGCCTCGCGCAGCGGAAGCATCGCGGCGGCAAGACGTTCGGCGTTGCGGGCGACGGCGTGTACGGTCGCGCCAGCCTCGGCCAGTGCGGCCACCATGGCCGGGCCGAGATGCCCGGATGCTCCGGTCACCACGGCGATCGTGCCCGTCAGGTCGAATGGGTCGGTCATCTCTGCTCCTCGAGGTCAGTGCCGCCAGCGGGCGGGGTCGATCAGGTCGGCTGATCCGGCGGGCAGTTCGTCGCGCACCCGTGCGATCTGCTCCGGTGTCAGTGCCGGGAGCGCGACCAGCCGGGCCTGGTCGCGGACCTGGTCGGCGGTGTCCGCGCCGAGCACCACCGAGTCGACCCAGGAGTGGCCCCGGACGTACGCCACGCACAGGTCCGCCGCGGAGTCGCGGTCGAGGCGGTGCACGAGCCGGGCGATCCGGTCGGAGAGGTCCGACGGGTCGACGCCGGCGTTCAGCGGCCAGCGGCCAGCGGGCGGCGGCGCCGGCCACCAGCAGCCCCTGCAGGAAGACACTGCGGACCGTGACCACCACGTCCGGCCGGGCGGCCAGGGCGTCCTGCACGGCAGGCGCCAGCCAGCGGCGGTCCAGCAGGTTGTAGGGGAACTGCACGTAGCCCACCCGGCGGTCACCGAGCGCCGCCACCAGTTCGGCCGGCGTCGACAGGGACGTCCCGACCACGGTGGCCACCCCCTCCGCGCGCAGCTGCTCGAGGACGTCCGCGACGGCCTCGCCACCCTTGGCCCAGTCGTCCCAGCGGTGCAGCAGCAGCGCGTCGACCCGGTCGGTCCCCAGGGCCGCCAGGGAGTCCTGCACCGATGCGCGGACCGCGGCGGCGGCCTGCCCGGGCGGGGCGTCGGCAGTGATCTCCGACAGGGGGCGGACCTTGGTGACGATCCGCAGCCGGCCAGCGGGGCCGGCGGCCAGGACCGCGCCGATCCGCTCCTCGCTCAGGCCGTACGCCCGGGCGGTGTCGAGGTGGGTGATCCCCGCCTCGGCCGCGGCGGCGAGCAGTTCGCCGGCCTGCTCGCCGCTCGGCATCCCGGTCGTGTTGGCCGCGCCGTAGGGCAGGCCCAGCTGGACGGTGCCGAGCACCCAGGGTCCCTGGCCGATCGGATTGTCACGAGTCAACGCGTCGTCCTCCTCGCGGTCGCAGGTGGCGCTCAGGCGCCGAGGATCGACCGCAGCGTGTCGATGACGCGGTCCTGGTCGGACAGCTCCAGGTGCGCGAACATCGGCAGCGAGATCTCCTCGCTGTAGAACTGCTCGGCGTTCGGGCACATCCCCCGCCGGTAGCCGAGGTCCTCGAACACCGGATGCCAGTAGACCGGGATGTAGTTCACCTGGACGCCGATGCCGGCCTCGCGCAGCTTGTCGAACACCTCGCGGCGGCGACCGCCCAGCACCCGCACCGGGTACAGGTGCCAGGTCGGGTCGGCCCAGTCCCGTACGGTCGGCAGGCGCAGGCCGTCGATGCCGGCCAGCCCCTCCTGGTAGCGGGCGAACCGCTCGGCCCGGCGTGCCTTGAAGTCGGCGAGCTTGCCGAGCTGGCTGAGGCCGAGCGCCGCGTGCACGTCGGAGAGCCGGTAGTTCAGGCCGATCGCCGGCACCTCGTACCACCAGGCGCCCTCGTCGGGGTGCCGGTAGGAGGAGCGGTCCCGCGAGACGCCGATCTTGTGGAACTCGTCCGCGCGCAGCGCCAGCGCCGCGTCGTCGGTGACGATCGCACCGCCCTCGGCGGTGGTCATGTTCTTGGTCGGGAAGAACGAGTACGTCGTCAGGTCGGACAGCGAACCGACCGGACGGCCCTTGTAGGTGGAGCCGATCGAGTGCGCGGCATCCTGCAGCGTCAGCGCGCCGGCGCGGTGGGCGATCTCGTTCAGCCGGTCCGCGTCGACGGGCTGGCCGGCGTAGTCGACGCCCGCGACCACCTTCGTACGATCCGTCATTGCGGCCTCGACGGCCGCCGGGTCGATGTTGCCGGTGTCCGCCTCGATGTCGGCGAAGACGATCGTCGCACCGTGGTGCATCGCGCCGGACGCGGTCGCCACGTACGTCATCGGGGTGGTGACCACCTCGTCGCCGGGGCCCAGGCCCGCCGCGGCGTACGCGATGTGCAGCGCCGCGGTGCCGGAGGTGCAGCTGACGGCGTGTTCGACGTGCGCCTGCCGGGCGATCGCCTGCTCGAAGTCACGCACCCACGGGCCGGTGGTCAGCCAGTCGGAGCTGAGGACCTCGGTGACCGCCTCGATGTCGGCCTCGTCGATCCACTGGCGGCCGTACGGCAGCATCGGGTCAGTCCTCCGGGATCATCGCGCGGATCTCGTCCACGCTGTACCACAGGTCGTTGCTGCCGGAGTCGAGCCGGAAGCCCTCCGGAACCGGCACGCCGTCCTTCGGCGGCTGGTAGCCCCAGGTCGCCAGGTCGGGCTGCATCACGTAGCGCTCGTCGCCGAGCTGGAGCACGCGTCGGCCCTCGTCCAGGGAGATCATCTCCTCGTGCAGCTTCTCGCCGGGGCGCAGGCCGATGTTCTTCAGCTCGGCACCGGGTGCGATCGCCTCGGCCAGGTCGGTCAGCTTCATCGAGGGGATCCGGGGCACGTACAGCTCGCCGCCACTCATCAGCTCGAAGCTGTTCATCACGAAGTCCACGGCCTGCGGCAGGGTGATCCAGAAGCGGGTCATCCGCTCGTCGGTGATCGGCAGCGGCTTGCCGGCCGCGCCGAGTGCACGCCACATCGGGATGACCGAACCGCGCGAGGCCATCACGTTGCCGTAGCGGACCACGGCGAAGCGGGTCGGGTAGGCGGCTGCGTAGTGGTTGCCGTTGATGAACAGCTTGTCGGCGGCCAGCTTGGTGGCGCCGTACAGGTTGATCGGGGAGGAGGCCTTGTCGGTGGACAGCGCGACGACCTTCTTGACGCCGGCGTCGATCGAGGCCTCGATGACGTTCTGCGAGCCGATCACGTTCGTCTTGACGAACTCGTACGGGTTGTACTCGGCGGTGTCGACCTGCTTGTAGGCGGCCGCGTGGACGACGTAGTCGACCCCGTGCATCGCGCGGTTCAGTCGCGGTAGGTCACGGATGTCGCCCAGGAACCATCGCAGCCGCGGGTCGTCCTTGAAGAGCTGGCGGCACTCGTACTGCTTCAGCTCGTCGCGCGAGTAGATGACGATCCGCTTCGGGTCCACTTCGGCAAGTAGCTTCGAGATGAATGCCTTGCCGAACGATCCGGTACCTCCAGTGACCAGGATGGACGAACCCGAAAGAATGCTCACGTGTGCTCCGGACGATCGAGGAGCGCCGGGCGCTCCGGACTGGGTGATGCGGGCCGGACAGGCTGGTCCGGCCGCGCAGCGGATCTGGCGTCCATCAGGCTAACATCCCGCCGGACCCTCCTGCTGGGACGTGTCGATGACGTCCGCGGGAAATCAAGCCGGCCCGCGCGCTTGGGGGGTGCGCACGGGCCGACGGAAGAACGCTACCGGGCCCGGCCCGCGCGCGCAAACCGACTCGTCGGGTGGGCGGCCGACTGGCTCTAGGGTGGAACCGTGAGGAACGACGGCAGGACCGGGACGGACGACCCAACCACCCCCCGGATCGGACTGAGGTGTGACGGCGGCCCGCAGATGGGCGTCGGCCACGTGCTGCGCCAGCTCGCCCTGGCCGAGGAGTTCATCGCCCGGGGGATCGAGGTGACGCTGCTCGGCACCGTGCAGGGCTCCCCCCTGGTGGACGGGTTGCTCGGGGCACACGGCCTGGCCATGACCCCGGTCGGGGATGATGCCGCAGCCCTGGTCGCCACGGTCCGCGACCTCGGCCTGGACGTGGTGATGCTGGACGGCTACCAGCTTCCCGTCGCGCTCGGGACCGCACTGCGCGCGGCCGGGATCCCGGTCGCGACGATGGTGGACGGCCGGTTCGGCCTGGACCAGGACGCCGACCTCTACATCGACCAGAACTTCGGCGCCGTCCGCGACCCGGGGATCCCGGTCGACCGGCAGGTGCTGGCCGGGATCGGGTACGCCCTGCTGCGGGACGTGGTGCGGTCCCGGCGCGGGGCCCGGAGCCGTTCGGGACCCCTGGACACCCCAGGAGCGCGGGGTCCGTACACCGCGCCGGCTACCGAGGGCCGACCGCGGGTGCTGTGCGTCTTCGGCGGAACGGACGCGTACGGGGCGGCACTGACAGTAGTCCCGCTGCTGCTGTCCACCGGCGCGCCGGTGGAGGTGGTCGCCGTCGCCGCGAACGAGGGGATCGCTGCCGAGCTGCGCACCTCGCCGACCGGCCCCGACCAGGTGCTGGAGGTGATCGGGCCGGTCTCCGACCTGCCCGGCCTGGCCGCCACCTGTGACGGGGTGGTCAGTGCGGCCGGCACCTCGATCTGGGAGTTCTTCTGCCTCGGCGTGCCGACAGCCCTGGTCGCCGTGGTGCCCAACCAGCTGGTCGGCTACGACCAGGTGCTCGAGGCCGACCTGGTCGCCCCGGTCGGGCTGCTGCCCGACCTGCGTGAGGAGCCCGGCGCGTCGACCGGCCGCGAGGTACTGCACCGGTTCGTCACCGACGCTGCCTGGCGGGAAGGACTCGGGGCACGCGGTGCCGCCCTGGTCGACGGCGATGGCCGCGTCCGCGTCGCGGATGCCATGCTGGCGCTCCGACCGTGAGGCGATCCGGTGCTGTGCTCGTGACACCGTCCGGCGCCCTGCCTATGGCGCCGTCCCGCGCTTCAGCGGATACGCTGAGCGCTACGTCGTCCAGGAGGCTTCCGTGCGTACCCGTGTCGTGATCCAGTCCCGCCTCAACTCGTCCCGCCTGCCGGGCAAGGCGATGATGACCATCGGGGGGATGCCGCTGATCGAGCTCGTCGCCCGCCGCGCCACCCGGGGCGGCCACGAGGTCGTGGTGGCGACCAGCCGGGAGGAGTACGACCAGCGGATCGCCGACCACCTGACCCGGCAGGGCATCCAGGTGCTGCGCGGGTCGCTGGACAACGTGCTGTCCCGCTTCATCGCCGCCACCGCCGACATGGAGGACGCCGACCGGGTCGTCCGGCTGACCGGCGACAACCCGGTCGTCGACGCCGAGCTCGTCGATGAGCTGATCGACGCCGTGGAGGCCTCCGCCTGGACGTACGGACGGATCGACCTGGCCCGGGTGCCCGAGGGCCTGGGCGTGGAGGTCTGCACCGTCGGCAACCTGCGCGAGGCAGCGGCCAAGGCCACCTCGGCGTACGACCACGAGCACGTCACCCCCTGGATCCGCCGCAACCTCGGCGAACTGTCGTACGCCCCCGAGGGCATCGACTTCGACATTGTCACCTACCGCTGCACCATCGACTCGCTGGCCGACTACGTGCGGGTCTCCCAGCTGGTCGACCGCTACGAGGACTCGGTGCAGGTGTCCTGGCGCGACCTGGTCGCCGGGATCGCCCGCGAGGTCGAGATCTCCGGCGGCGCGATCCCGCGGATCAGCCGCGGCGGACTGACCCTGTCCCGGCTGCTGCTCGGCGCCTCCCAGCTGGGCCGCGACACCGGGGCGATCGAGCGCCGGCGTCCCGATGCCGCCGAGGCGCGCGCGATCCTGTCGGCGGCGGTGGCCCGGGGCATCACCCACGTGGTCGCCGGGCGCGACGACGGCTTCTCCGAGTCAGCGGTCAGGGTCGCGTACGACCCGGCACTGCGCCAGCGGGTCGGGGTGATCACCACCGTGCACGCGCTGGCGGGCATCCCCGACGACGCCCTCGGGTACGCGGTCGAGGCCTCCCTGGAGCGCTCCTTCGCCGAACTCGGCCGCCGGCGCGCCGACGCGGTGCTGTTCGCCATCCCCGACGACGCGCTCGCCGGCGACGGGGCGGCCTGGCAGCGGCTGCAGCGCTACCAGGCCGACGGCGACGTCGGCCAGGTCGGCGTGGTCCTCACCGACCCGGCCGACGTGCACCGGGTCAAGGACCTGCCCGGGCTCGGCCACCTGGCCCTGCCGTTCTCGCTGGTCGACCGGCGGGCCGAGCAGGTCGCCGACGAGCTCACCGCGCTGGCCGAGGCCGGGGTGGTGATCACCGTCCACGGCGTCTTCGCCCAGGGCGTGCTGACCACCCGGACGCCACTGGCCGAGGGGGCGCCGGCCGAGGCCGCCGCGCTGCGGGCAGCGGTCGAGGGTGCCGCGGCCGCGCTGGGTCGCACCGACCCGGTCGAACTCTGCCTGGCGTACGCCGCCGCCCAGCCGTGGGTCACCTCGGTCGTGGCCGGGGTGGAGAACGCCGAGGAACTGGTCCTGGCGATGGGCTACGGCGACGGTCGCCCGTTGAGCAGCTGGGAGGTCGAGCGGGTGCACCAGCTCGTCCCGGCCGGCGGCGAGGACTTCCTGCGCTGGCTGGCCCGGGCCTGACCCGACCGGTGGAGGACTGGCGGGCGTACGCGGCCGAGGCCGAGCGCTCGGTCCTCGGCCGGCACCTGCGCCGGCCCTGGTTCGCGCCGTGGGCCCGGCTGGCCCGGGCCGCGGAGCCCCCGGACCTGGCGCACCGGACCTTCGCGGCCTTCTACTACTGGTGGCAGGCGCACGTGCTGGAGACCCTGGTCGATGCCCAGCTGCGCGACCGCCGCCGGTGGCGCCGACAGGTCATCGCCCGGTGGCCGGCCGCGATGGCGCTGCGCAACCGTGGCCGCTGGCTCAACCCCTACTACGACGACATCGCCTGGCTCGGGCTGGCCCTGGACCGGGCCGAACGCGACCTCGGGATGCACTTCCGGCGCCCGCTGGCCAGGATCACCGCCGCGCTGGACCGGGCCTGGGACGACGGGCCGCTCGGCGGCGGCATCCCGTGGCGGGTCGGCGACGAGTTCCGCAACGTCCCGGCCAACGGCCCGATGACCATCCTGCTGGCCCGCCGCGGACAGCTGGAGCGGGCGGGGGCGGCCCTGGCATGGCTCGACGCGCGCCACCTCGATCCGGCCACCGGCCTGGTCGTGGACGGCATCCGGCCCGGAGCGCCGGGGGAGCCGTACCGGGTCGACCGCGCCTTCCACACATACAACCAGGGCCTGCTGCTCGGCGCCGAGGTGGCCGTGCTGACCGCGGCCCTGGCGCTGGGGCGGGCCGGGGCCCCCGAGGTCGAGGCGACCGCCGGGCGCGTGTACCGGCTGGTCGGCGCGGTGGACCGCTGGATGGCCGTCGACCACGTGGTCGTCGGGTTCGAGGGCCGGGCCGAGTTCGGGGGCGACGGCGGGCTCTTCCGCGGCATCCTCGCGCGCTACCTGGGCCGGGTGGTGACCGACCTGCCCGGCGAAGGCCCACAGGCGGTGGCCGCCCGGAGGCTGGCCGCGGACCTGCTCGCGGCCAGCGCGGGTGCCACCTGGCGGCACCGGGCCGTCGATGCCCGCGGGGTGTGGTTCGGGCCCGATCCGCGGGTGCCGGCCCGGATCCCGCGCGCCGGCGACGCCATCGCGCCGGGCGCCTCGGCCGCGGCGGTGGGTGCCGCGCTCCTACCGGAGCGGGACCTGTCGGTGCAGGTCGGGGGATGGATGCTGCTGGAGGCCGCGGCCCGGGCTCTGTGCCGCTCCTGAGGCCCGCGCACCGGCGCTCGCCGGGGGCTGCTGGTGGTGCGAGGTAGCCTGAGTCGTCAGTGCAAGCAGAAAGAGTGGATGTGCCAGGTTCTCACCCCATCACACGCCCGCAGGTGCCCGTCGCGCCGGTCCCGTTGGGCCGGGCCGCGAAGGCCACGATCGGGGTCGTCGCCGTCCTGGCCGTGATCGGCGTCTGGTCGGTGATGGGCTACCTCGCCGGCCAACCCCCGCTGCCGGCCCGCCCCGAGACCGACCCCTTCACCGGGTACGTCTCCGGCATCGCCGACGTCGTCGCGCGGCTCGCGGTGCTGGCCACCCTCGGTGGCCTGATGGCGATCATCGGCTTCACCCCGATCGGCCCCCACCACCAGCTCACCCCCGTCGGGAAGCGGATCCGTCGCTGGGTCGGCCGTTCCGCCCAGATCTGGCTGTGGAGCTCGCTGCTGCTGTCGGCGGCCAACGCCGCGTACGTCAACGGCGTCCCGCTGGCCTACACCCTCACCCCCGCGTCCTGGTTCGACTTCATCTCCAGCACCCCGGCCGCACTCGCCTGGTTCGTCAGTGCCCTGGTCGCGCTGGCCACCGTCGTGGTCGCGTACCGATCCAACCGCTACCCGGCATACGTGCTGTTGTTCCTGGCCGCCACCGTGTCGACGGCGTTCGTCGCGTCGGCCGGCAACGTCAGCGTCGGCCTGAACCACGACTGGGCGACGGACGCCTCGATCTGGGTGTCGCTTGCCTGGGCCCCGCTGGCCGGCGCCGCGGTCGCCGTGGTCCTGCGGGCCAACGACGTCACCGCCCCGGACAGTGTGACCACCGCCGTGAACCGGCTGCGCCGCTACCAGAAGGCCGTCCCGCTGCTGCTCGTGGTGGCCGCCGCCGGCCACACCGTGATCGCCTGGCAGCAGCTCGCCGGGCGGTCCCCGTTCGCCGGGGCGTACGGCTGGGCCACGATCGGCTTCTACGTCACCTTCGCGCTGCTCGCGCTGAGCTGGGTGTGGCGCCAGGTCCGCGGCGAGGCCGACCCGGCCCGTACGACCCCGGTGGTCGCGGCCCGCTCGGCGTTGCGCGACGTCCTGCTCATGGTCGCGTACGCGGCGCTCCGCACGGCCGAGAACCACCTGCCGCCGCCGCGGTTCCTGATCCCGCAGTCGATCCAGGTGAACTACCTGGGCTACCAGGTCGACATCCCGGCCACCGCGGCCCGGCTCGCCTCCCTGGGCCGGCCGAACCTGTTGTGGATCGGCCTGGCCGTGATCGCGCTCGCCTCCTACTACTGGGGACTGCGCAAGGTCCATGCCAAGGGCGACCACTGGCCGATCGTACGGACCCTCTTCTGGACCCTCGGCTGGGTACTGGTGCTCTTCCTGGCCACCTCGGGCCTGTGGGAGTACTCCACCGTCGCGTACTCGTGGCACATGCTGGTGCACATGACGGTGAACATGCTGGTCCCCGTCCTGTGCCTGCTCGGCGCCCCGGTCACCCTGCTGCAGGCGGCCGCGCGGATCCGCCGGCACGGCCAGATGCCCGGCCCGCGCGAGGTGACCGTCGAGCTGCACGGCGCCACCTCGCTGCGCAAGGTCCTCAACCCGCTGGTCGTGTGGGTGCTGTACGTCAGCTCGCTCTTCCTGGTCTACATGACCCCGCTGTTCCCGTGGCTGATGCGCTACCACTGGGCGCACCAGCTGATGCTGCTCTACTTCATGGTCACCGGCTACCTGTTCTTCGACCTGGTCATCGGGATCGACAAGTGGACCAACCTGCCTCACATGGGTCGGCTCGCTCTGGTGATCGGCGTGATGCCCTTCCACGCCATGTTCGCGGTGATGATCCTGCAGGCCGAGCACGTGCTCGGGGCGACCTTCTACCAGGCCATCGACATCCGCTGGATCCCGGACCTGCTGGCCGACCAGGTGATCGCCGGCCAGATCACCTGGATCGTCGGCGAGGTGCCGCTGCTGATCGTGATCATCGCGCTGGCGCTCCAGTGGTTCCAGGCCGACAGCCGCGACGCGGTCCGCCTCGACCGGGCGCAGGACAGCGGCCTGGACGACTCGTACGACGCCTACAACGCGATGCTGCAGGAGCTGTCGGCGCGCGACCAGGAACGCAAGCTCGAGGAGCGGAGGCTCCGACGGTGACCACCACCGATCCGGCCACCACCGATCCGGCCACCACCGATCCGGCCAGCACTGGTCCGGCCGGCGTGACCGCAGGTGCGCCCATCCTCTCGGTGCCCACGTACGCCGGCCTGGACCAGCGCATCGAGCTCGACATCTCCGGGATGACCTGCGCCGCGTGCGCGAACCGGATCGAGAAGAAGCTGAACAAGATGGAGGGCGTACGCGCCACCGTCAACTACGCCACCGAGCGCGCCGTCGTCACCGGCCTGGCCCCCGAGCGGGCCGCCGACGCGATCGCCACCGTGGAGAAGGCCGGGTACGGCGCCACCGAGGTCACCGACGACGAGGAGTCGACCGGCGCCGAGGACCGGGTCCGGATGCTGCGCAACCGGCTGGTCGTGGCCGCCCTGCTGACCGTGCCGCTGGGCGACATCGCCATCGTGCTGGCGCTGGCCCCGCAGATGCGCTTCCCCGGCTGGGAATGGCTGCTCGTGCTGCTGTCGCTGCCGGTCGTCTTCTGGGCCGCACTGCCCTTCCACAAGGCGGCGTGGCGCAACCTGCGGCACGGCTCGACCAGCATGGACACCCTGGTGTCGCTGGGCGTGCTGTCCGCGTTCACCTGGTCACTCATCTCGATCATCCTCGGGTCGCCGGACCGTGAGGGGTACTGGGTCGGCTACGGCATCACGCCGTCCGGGGCCGACACGCTGTACCTGGAGGTGGCCTCCGCGGTCACCACCTTCCTGCTGGCGGGACGCTACTTCGAGGCCCGCTCCAAGCGCTCGGCACGCAGCGTCCTCAGTGCGCTGGCCGACCTGGCTCCGCGTACGGTCCGGGCGATCCGGGACGGCCGCGAAGAGGTCATCCCGCTGGGCGACCTGCGGGTCGGGGACCGCTTCCTGGTCCGTCCCGGCGAACGGATCGCCACCGACGGCGACGTCGTCGTCGGGAACTCGGCGGTCGACACCTCGATGATGACCGGCGAGCCGGTCCCCGAGCAGGTCGCCGAGGGGGACACCGTCCTGGGCGGCACCATCAACACCACCGGCGCGCTGATCATCGAGGCCAGCCGGGTCGGCGCGCACACCCAGCTGGCGCAGATGGCAGCGACCGCCGAGCAGGCCCAGGCCCGCAAGGCCAGCGTGCAGACCCTGGTCGACAAGGTCGTCGGGGTGTTCGTGCCGGTCGTGATCGGGATCGCACTGCTCACCCTGGCCGGCTGGTTCCTCTCCGGCGCCGGGGCCCGGACATCGTTCAGCGCCGCCCTGTCGGTACTGATCATCGCCTGCCCGTGCGCGCTGGGACTGGCCACCCCGACCGCACTGATGGTCGGCGTGGGCCGCGGCGGCCAGCTCGGGATCCTGATCAAGGGACCGGACGCCCTGGAGGCCAGCGGGCGGATCGACACCGTCGTGCTGGACAAGACCGGCACGCTGACCACCGGCCGGATGGCGCTGGAACGTACGGTCGTCGCCGCCGATGGACCGTTGGCAGACGAGGACGCCGTACTCGCGGTGGCCGCGGCGATCGAGCGCCGCTCCGAGCACCCGATCGCCCGTGCCGTCACCGACGCCGCCGATGCTCGCGGGCTGGCAGTTCCTGGCCTGGGTGCCCAGTTGCGGACGTTGTCGCCAGCTGCGGATGCTGGAACGTCCGCAGCTGGCGACAACGTCCGCAGCGACGCGGGCGGCGCGTACGACGCGGGCGGCGCGTACGACGCGGGCGGCGCGTACGACGCGGGCGACGCGTACGACGCGGGCGACGCGTACGACGCGGGCGACGCGTACGTCGTCACCGAGGCCGCCGCGCTGCCCGGCCAGGGCGCCCGGGGTCTGCTGGTCCGCTCCGGGGACGCGGTCCCAGGGGGCGAGAGCACCGAGGAGGTGATGATCGGCACGCCGGAGCTGATGGCACAGATCGGTGCCATCGTGCCCGACGACATCGCCCGGGCCCTCGAGGCCGCCGCTGACGAGGGACGTACGGGGGTCGTGCTCGCCATCGGCGGACGCGTCGCCGGTGCCCTGGTCGTCTCCGACCGGATCAAGGACTCCGCAGCCGAGGCCGTGGCGCGGCTGCGGGCGATGGGATTGCATACGGTCCTGCTCACCGGCGACCACGAGCGCGCCGCCCGGGCTGTCGGCGACAGCGTCGGGGTCGACGAGGTGATCGCCGGGGTGCTGCCGACCGACAAGGTCGCCACCATCGAACGCCTCCAGGCGGCCGGTCGACGCGTCGCCATGGTGGGCGACGGGATCAACGACGCGGCGGCGCTGGCCACCGCCAACCTCGGACTGGCCGTCGTGACCGGCACCGACGTGGCGATGAAGTCCGCCGACATCATCCTGGTCCGCAAGAACCTGCAGGTGGTTCCCGACTCGATCGCCCTGTCGCGCCGCACGCTGCGTACGATCCGGGGCAACCTGGTCTGGGCGTTCGCCTACAACGTGGCGGCGATCCCGCTGGCCGCGGCCGGGCTGCTGAACCCACTGATCTCGGGGCTGGCGATGTCACTGTCGTCGGTGTTCGTGGTCACCAACTCGATGCGGTTGCGCAAGTTCGAGGCGGGCCAGTCCCGCTGATCCCCGGGCGTGGGGCGGGTTGGCCGGGCCTCTGGGCGAGTTGGCGCAGTCGCGGCGCGGATGTGCCACGCCATCAGCCCGAACCTCAGCGGCGACGCAGCAGCAGGAACGCGCCGGCACCCACCGCGACGAGGCCGACCACACCCACCGGGAGCCACGGGCCACCGGTACTGGGCAGCAGCCGGGCCAACGGGCCGCGCGGAGCGGGCCGCTCGTTCTCGAACGCCTCCACCTTCGTGGCGGCGAAGCCCGGGGGCAGCGTGAACGTGGGCATCGGCGCGGGGCCGCCCGCCGTACGGTCCCCGACCGCGCGAGGCGAGGGCGTGCTGGACTGCTGCGGCAGCTCGATCACCGGCAGGGCCGAGGTCGAGGCGGCCGGTGAGGGTGAGGCGGACGAGGATGCTGATGGCGTCGAGGAGGAGGACGCCGACGGGGTCACCGACTTCGAGGGCGAGGGCGACTGCGGTGCCACGCTCGTCGAGGCCTGCGGCGAGGACGACGACGTGCTGGTCGTCCCGGACGGCGCGGGGGAGCTGGGCTGGACGTACGTCGTCGACGGCGCAGGTGGGGAATAGTTCTTCGACGACTCGTTCGTCGAGGAGGGATTGGTCTTGTGCGGAGGGTCGGCGAGGGCGGGCACTGCCGAAGCTGTCACACCGGAGGCCACGACGCCGATGGCTGCCAGCGAAACACCCAGCTGGCGCAGTGTCGGTCGCATCGATCCCTTCCCAGGTCGTCAAGTGGTCCTGTCCATGGTTTCACGGATCAGGGGCCAGTCGCACCGTGCGTGCTGCCCGCCTTCCCGAACCATGGCGCCCGAGGGTTGTCCGACCTGCGAGAATGCCGGTGATGATGCTCACCGACGTGATTCCCGCAAGCCCCGATCCCGATTCCCTCTACGAGGCCTTCACGGGATGGGCGAACGACCGCGGAATCGACCTCTACCCCCACCAGGACGAGGCGGCGATCGAGCTCTTCTCGGGCAACAACGTCATCCTCGCCACCCCGACGGGCTCGGGCAAGACCCTGGTCGCGACCGCGGCGCAGTTCGCGGCGCTGGCCCGGGACGGCGTGAGCTTCTACACCGCCCCGATCAAGGCCCTGGTCAGCGAGAAGTTCTTCGCGCTGTGCGAGATCTTCGGCGCCGAGAACGTCGGCATGCTCACCGGCGACGCCTCGGTCAACCCCGATGCCCCGATCATCGCCTGCACCGCCGAGGTGCTGGCGAACATCGCGCTGCGCGAGGGCAAGTGGGCGGACATCAGCCAGGTCGTGATGGACGAGTTCCACTTCTACGCCGAGCCGGACCGTGGCTGGGCCTGGCAGGTGCCGATCCTGTGCCTGCCGCAGTGCCAGTTCCTGCTGATGTCGGCCACCCTGGGCGACGTCTCCTTCTTCGCTGAGGACCTCACCGCCCGCACCGGCACGCCGACCGCCGTCGTCGACGACGCCGAACGGCCGATCCCGCTGACGTACGCGTGGTCGCTCGACCCGCTGCACGAGCTGCTCGAGGAACTGGTCAGCACCCACCAGGCCCCCGCGTACGTGGTGCACTTCACCCAGAAGTCGGCACTGGAGACCGCCCAGATGCTGCTGTCGGCCAAGCTCGCATCCAAGGAGGAGAAGGCCGCGATCGCCGAGGAGATCGGCGCGTTCCGGTTCCACACCGGCTTCGGCAAGACCCTGTCCAAGCTGGTCCGCTCAGGCATCGGCGTGCACCACGCCGGCATGCTGCCGCGCTACCGCCGGCTGGTCGAACAGCTCGCCCAGGCCGGCCTGCTCAAGGTGATCTGCGGCACCGACACCCTCGGGGTGGGCATCAACGTGCCGATCCGTACGGTCGTGTTCACCGGCCTGACCAAGTTCGACGGCACCCGGCACCGGCTGCTGAAGGCGCGTGAGTTCCACCAGATCGCCGGGCGCGCCGGGCGGGCCGGGTTCGACACCTCCGGCCACGTGATCTGCCAGGCCCCCGAGCACGTGATCGAGAACGAGCGCGCGCTGGCCAGGATCGGCGACGACCCGAAGAAGCGCCGCAAGTTCCAGCGCCGCAAGGCCCCCGACGGCTTCGTGTCCTGGACCGAGGAGACCTTCGAGCGGCTCAAGGCGGCCGAGCCCGAGGCGCTGGTGTCCCGGATGCGCGTCAACGAGGCGATGATCCTCAACGTCGTCGCCCGCCGCGGCAACCCGGTCGCCAACATGCGCGACCTGCTGCTGGGCTGCCACGAGGACGAGCGCGGCAAGCGCCGCCTGGTCCGGCGCGCCCTGCGACTGGGGCGCGGCCTGGTCCAGTCCGGTGTCCTGGTCCGGCTGCCGGCCGCCGACGCCTCGGGACGTACGTACGAGATCGCCCCCGAACTGCAGGACGACTTCGCCCTGAACCAGCCGCTGGCGCCGTTCGCGCTGGCCGCCCTGGACCTGCTCGACCCGGAGTCCCCGACGTACGTGCTGGACACCGTCTCCATCATCGAGGCGATCCTCGACGACCCGTTCGCCGTGCTCTACGAGCAGCAGCACAAGGCCCGCGGCGAGGCGATCGGCGAGATGAAGGCCGACGGCATCGAGTACGAGGAGCGGATGGAGCGGATCGAGGACGTCACCTGGCCGCGCCCGCTCGCCGACTTGCTGGAGGGCGCGCTGACGGTGTTCGCGCACACCCACCCGTGGGTCTCGCACGACCAGCTGTCCCCGAAGTCCGTCGTCCGTGACATGTACGAGCGGGGCCAGACCTTCACCGAGTTCGTCAGCCACTACGGGGTGGCCCGCAGCGAGGGGCTGCTGCTGCGCTACCTGTCCGACGCCTACCGCACCCTGCGCCAGACCGTGCCGGAGGCGCGGCGTACGGAGGAGACCGAGGACCTGCTCGAGTGGCTGGGCGAGACGGTCCGGCAGACCGACTCCTCGCTGCTGGACGAGTGGGAGGCCCTGACCGACCCACACGCCGTCGCCGAGGCCGCCGCGCGGGTGGCGGCGGGGGAGCAGATCGCCCCGACCCGCCCGATCACCGGCAACGCCCGGGCGTTCAGGGTGATGATCCGCAACGCGATGTTCCAGAAGGTCCGGCTCGCCGCGGCCGACCGGTTCGCCGAACTTGCCCGGCTCGACGCGTACGCCGCAGAGTTGCTCGGCACCCGCGCACCGCTGAACGAGGCCGCCTGGGAGAACGCGCTCGGTGACTACTGGGACGACCACGAGACGCTCAACGACGGCCCGGCGGCCCGCGGTCCGGCGCTGCTGCGGATCGAGGAGAAGCCTCGCGAGGGCGTCTGGGAGGTGCGCCAGGTGGTCGACGACCCCGCCGGCGACCACGACTGGTCGTTCCTGGCCACCGTGCACCTGCGGGCCAGTGACGAGGCCGGCGAACCTGTCGTGCTGACCGAGTCCTTCGACCGGATGGGCTGAGTCGGGTTCCTGGTCCGGGGTCCGATTCGGAGTCCGGTCCGGAGCGAGCAGGGGTCGGCTCGGGGTGGGTCCGGGCAGACCCCGGTGGCACATCGCCGTGACCAATTTGTGATATTTCTGTCCCGTCACTTAGGATCCGTTCAGGAAGCACCCCCCGGATCGGAAGTTTTGACCGTGACCCAGGCACGACGAGCCGCAGCACGCGGACCCCTGCAACACCTACGGCACCTAGTGACCTCCAGCGCACACGCCCCTCGGGCCACCTACGCGGTGATGGAGGATCCCGAGGACCGTTACGGGGCCGGCTCCCAGCGACGAGTGGTCCGCCTGGTCGTCCCCGGGATCGCCGCGGCCGTCGCCGTCGGTGGCACCGCGTTCGCCCTGGCCGGCACCAATGACCCGCAGCTGCAGGCCGTACCGGCCGCCGCGACCCTCCCGGACCGTGACTCGGCAGGCACCAGCCGCTCCGAGGAGCGCCCGCTGGCCGCCACCCAGACCCCCAGTGCCTCGGCGATGCCGACTGCGACCCCGAGCGCCGGCACCCCGAGCGCGCAGCCCCAGAAGCTGGGCGGTTCCGCCTTCACCCCGAAGCCGTCGCCCGCCCCTTCACTGACGGCCAAGGCGAGCGCGTCTGCCACCAGCAAGGCGACCACCAGCAGCAGCCCGAAGGCCACGGCCGCCCCGACCAAGGCGCCGACCAAGGCCCCGGCCCAGGCCACGACGAAGACCACGACGGCCAAGGCGACCGGCTCGGTGGCCAACTGCCCGGCCCCGACCGGCTGGCTCGGCCCGAACGCCCAGAAGGTCTACGAGGCCAGCTGCATCAACTTCCCGTACGTCTCGGCGTACGGCGGCGCCCGCCCCGGTGACCCGGGTGAGCACGGCACCGGCAACGCGATCGACATCATGATCTCCGGCGACCGCGGGCTGGCCATCGCCGCCTACATGCGGGCGAATGCCTCCCGCCTGGGCGTGACCGAGGTCATCTACCAGCAGAAGATCTGGACCGTGCAGCGCTCCTCCGAGGGCTGGCGCCCGATGTCGGACCGCGGCAGCACGACCGCCAACCACTACGACCACGTGCACGTGTCGGTCAGCTGACGTCCCACCGGAGCCATGCCCCACCGGAACGGCTCCGACGATCGCACCTGACAGGACGACCCCCCGGCACGCCGGGGGGTCGTCCTCGTTCTCGTTGTCGGGTCGGGGTCAGCGCACGTTGACCAGGTCGCAGACGAAGATCAGGGTCTCGCCGGGCGCGATGACGCCACCGGCGCCGCGGTCGCCGTACGCCAGGTGGGGCGGGATGACCAGCTTGCGGCGGCCGCCCACCTTCATGCCCTGGACACCCTGGTCCCAGCCCTGGATGACCTGGCCGACGCCGAGCTGGAAGGCCAGCGGCTGCGCACGGCGGTAGGAGGAGTCGAACTCCTCGCCGGTGGAGTAGGCGACGCCGACGTAGTGCACGTCGACCACGTCACCCTTCTTCGCCTCGGTGCCCTCGCCGACGACCTCGTCGATGATCTGCAGTTCGGACGGGGCCGGGCCCTCGGGCGGATCGATCTCGGGAATATCAGTCATGGGGGCGAGCCTACAAGGGAAGCCGGAGGTGCACCCCGGACGCCTGGAACAGCACCAGCCCGCCGGCCACCAGGCCGGCCAGCGCCACCACCACGAACAGCCATGTCCACAGCACCGCGGGGACGTGGGTCAGGCGGGCCAGCTGGGCGGGGTCGGAGCCGCGGTCCCGGGTCCGGCCCAGTTCCAGGGTGGGGCGTACGGCACCCAGCAGCAGCACCCAGCACAACAGGTACGCCAGCAGGCCCTGCCACTCCACGGGCAGGTACCAGGTCGCGGCACCGAGTCCGCCGCCGACGACCAGGATCACCAGCAGCCCGTAGAGGTTGCGGATCGCCAGCAGCATCAGCGCCAGCGCCAGCAGGAACGCCCACAGCAGTGCGGTGGCGTGGCCGGTGCCCAGGATCGCCGCAGCGGTCAGGCCGACCACTGCGGGGGCGGTGTAGCCGGCCATCAGGGTGGCGACCATCCCCGGGCCGCTCGGGCGGCCCCGCGTGACGGTGACCCCGGAGGTGTCGTGGTGCAGCTGGATCCCGTGCAGCTCCCGGCCGCAGACCCGGGCGACGACGGCATGGCCGGCCTCGTGGGTGATCGTGACCAGCATCCTGGTGGGGCGCCACAGTGCCGGGAGGCCGACCAGGACCAGGGCCAGGGCCCCGAGCACCACCACGAGCTGCGGTGAGGGCAGGGGCTGCACGGCGGCGATCCGCTCCAGGAAGGTGCTCAGGGTGTCCACCGCTCCAGTCTGGCGCCCCGGCCCAACCGGAGGCTGTTGTCCCACGGCCGCCCTGGACGGGGCCTGCCGCGGCGGAACGGCGGTGTGGCGTACGCCACCCGGAGGCGTAACCTACCGGGGGTAAACGCTTGTTCACCCCCCTGAAGGAAACGTGCTGACCCCCGCCATGGCACCTCGCACCCGCACCGACCGCCGTACGCCCGACTCCCTGCTCATCACGATCCTCGCGGCCACCGGCGTGATGGTGGCCCTGCAGCCGACCCTGCTGATCCCGCTGCTGCCCGAGCTGCCCAAGCTGCTGGGCACCGGGTATGACAACGTCTCCTGGGTGGTCACGGCGACCCTGCTCACCTCCGCGGTGGCGACCCCGATCGTGTCCAAGCTGGCCGACATGTACGGCAAGCGGCGGATGGTGCTGGCCTGCCTGGTGCTGATGGGGATCGGGTCGGTGCTCGGGGCGTTGAGCAACAGCCTTGCCCTGGTGGTCGCCGGCCGCGCACTGCAGGGCCTGGCGGCGGGGCTGGCCCCGGTCGGGATGTCGATCATGCGCGACGAGCTGCCGCGGGAGAAGGTCGGCGGCGGGGTCGCGCTGATGAGCTCCACCATCGGGATCGGCTCGGCGCTGGGCCTGCCGACGGCCGGCCTGATCACGGCGCACTACTCGTGGCACGCGCTGTTCTGGGTCTCCGCGGCGGCGGCAGCGGTGCTGGTCGTGCTGGTCGCACTGTTCGTACCCGAGTCCTCGGTACGTACGCCCGGGCGGTTCGACCTGGTCGGTGCCGTGCTGCTGTCGGGGGCGCTGGTCAGCCTGCTGCTGGCGGTGACCAAGGGCGGCCACTGGGGCTGGTGGAGCCACACGACCCTGCTCTGCGTCCTGCTCGGGGTGGTGCTGTTGGCGGCCTGGCTGCCGTGGGAACTGCGGACGCCCAACCCGATGGTCGACCTGCGCACCGCCGTCCGGCGCCCGGTGCTGCTGACCAACCTGGCGACCCTGCTGCTGGGCTTCTCGATGTTCGGGAACATGCAGTCCACCACCCAGTTGCTGCAGCTGCCGCGGGCCACCGGCTACGGGTTCGAGCTGTCCATCCTGGTCACCGGGCTGGCGATGGTGCCCTCGAGCCTGGCGATGGTCGTCTTCTCGCCGATCGGCGCGGTCCTCGTCCGCCGGATCGGCGCCCGCAACACGATCATCGTCGGTGGGGTCGTGCTCGCCCTCGGCTACATCCAGCGGATCATCGTGATGGACCACGTCTGGCACATCATCCTCGGCTCGGTGATCGCCTCCGCCGGCACCGCCCTGGCGTACGCGGCCATCCCGACGGTGATCATGGGCGCGGTGCCGATCACCGAGACCGCTGCCGCCAACGGACTCAACGTGCTGCTGCGGTCCGTCGGCACGTCCGCCGCCTCGGCCCTGCTGGCGGCCCTGCTGACCGACGTCACGATGACCGTCGGCACCAGCACCCTGCCCGGGGTCGACGCCTTCCTCTACAACTTCTGGCTGGACGCCGCGGCCGCCCTGGTGGCCGCCCTGATCATCGTCTTCCTGCCGCGCGCCCGCAGCATGGTGAAGGCCACCACGGCCGCCCGGGAACACGTCTGGGCCGGCACGGTGACCAGCGGCGGACGCCCCGTACGCCACGGCGTGGTGACCCTGCTGACCCCCGACGGCGAACAGCTCGACTGGGGCCGGGTCGACCCGGACGGCAGCTACCGCGTCGCCCTGCCGGGAGCCGGTCGGTACCTGCGGGTGGCCGCGGCCGACGGGTGGCAGCCGGTCAGTGCCGTCGTCGAGGTCGCCGGACCCGAGGACCTGGCCGTCGAACTCGGCCCGCGCCTGCAGCTGGCCGGTACCGTCACCCGGGCCGGTCGGCCGGTGGCCGATGCCCTCGTCACCCTGACCAGGGCCTCCGGAGAACTGGAGTCGACCACCCGTACGGACGGTGCCGGCGGCTACCACCTCCCGCTGCGGGCGCCCGGCCGGCACGTGCTCACCGCTGCGGACATCCCCGGCGCGGAGGCGGCCTCCGTCGCGGTGCTGCTCACCGGGGCGGCGCGTACGATCGACGTCGACCTGGCCGGCGACAAGGAGATGGTGAGTGCCTGAGACCACGCGCGACCGGATCATCGAAGCTGCGGGGCGCCTGTTCGCCGAGCGGGGGTACTCGGCGGTGTCCATCCGGGACGTGGCGGCGAAGGCCGAGGTCTCCCCGTCCCTGGTGATGAAACTGGTCGGGAGCAAGGAGGGGCTCTTCCGCGCCTCGACCCGCTTCGAGCCGCAGCCCCTGCTGGTCGACGTGCCGCTGGCCGGGCTCGGGCGCGCCCTCGTCGCCGACATCCTGCGCCGACGCGCGGCCGCCGAACCTGACGTCCTCGCCCGCGCCGTCGTGCTGCTCCTGCCGGCCCCCGATCCCGAGGAGATCCGGCGCCTGGTCCGGGAGGCGTACGTGGAGCCGCTGGCCCGGCGCCTGGACCAGGCGACCGCGGAGACGGTGATCGCGCTGCTCGCGGGACTGTCGGTGTCGGTGCGGCTGTACCGCCAGCTCGACGAGGCGACCATCGCGTCCGAGCAGCTGGTCGCCCGGTACGGCGCGCTGGTGCAGGCCGTGATCGACCAGGGCACCCCACAGGGGAGCGAGGGGGGCGGATCCGCCTAGCGGGTTATGCTCAGCCCGCTCGTCCTGCTCGCTCATCCCGCCCGCCGGTCACCCAGGAGGCCTCCGTGTCCGTCCCCCGCCAGCCCAGCGCCCTGGGCGCCCGCCTCGGCATCACGCTGCTCGAGGTCGGTGCCGAACGCTCCGTGGCGACCATGCCGGTCGAGGGCAACACCCAGCCGCACGGGCTGCTGCACGGCGGTGCGCTGCTGGCGCTGGGGGAGGAGGTGGCCTCGATCGCTGCCGGCTTCCACGCCCACGCCCATGGCAAGGTCTGCGTCGGGCTGGACGTCTCGGCCACCCACCACCGGGCCACCCGGCGGGGCATCGTCACCGCGACGGCGGTTCCCAAGCACCTGGGCGGACGCGTCGCCTCGTACGCGGTGGACATCCGCGACGACCACGACCACCTGGTCTCCAGCTTCGCGATCACCTGCCTGCTGGTCGATCCGCGGCCCTGAGGCGGGGAGGGACGGCGGCACCCAACAGCTCTCCCAGTCGCTTCGGTCCCAGCCAGCCGCGTCAGGTCGACGGGCCGCGGCTGACTGGAAGCGACGCGGCTGGGGAGCCGAGCCACCCGACCACCCCAGCTCGCGGCTGGACGAGCTCGGGGCCACCACACCACGCGCGGACGTGAGGCGGTGCACGGGAGCAGGAGCGCTCAGGACCTTCCGGTGAAGACCGGCCGCCGCTTCTCCTGGAAGGCTCGGAAGCCCTCGTGGTAGTCGGGGCCGTTGCACAACTGCCCCTGGGCGGTGTTCTCCGCTTCGACGGACTCCCACAGCCCGAGCCGGTGGTCGCGGATCTGCGCGACGAGCTTGCGGGAGGCGAGGAAGGCCGAGGTCGCGCCCTGCGCTGCCGCCTCGACCCGGGTGCGGGTGAAGGCCAGCAGCTCCTCGGCCGGCACCGCGCGACTGAACAACCCGCCCGCGACCGCTTCGGCCCCGGAGAGGAACTCCGCGGTGTAGATCAGGTCGAGGGCACGGTGCGGCCCGAGCCGTTCCGTGAACAGCCAGTGGCCACCGGAGTCCAGGGTGGCCCCCAGTGCGGCGAAGGGGGAGCCGATCTTGGCGTTCTCCGCGACGTACACGACGTCGGTGGCGATCGCCAGCCCGAGCCCGACGCCCAGGCAGGCCCCCTGGACGGCGGCGAAGGTCGGCGCCGGGAACTCCGCCATCCGCCGCAGCAAGGGGGTGACCTTGCCGGCCAGGTAGCCGTACGCGTCGTCGGTGGCCGGGTCGACGCGGCTGATGTCACGTCCTGCGCAGAAGCCGCGCCCCTCGGCCCGCAGCAGCAGGGCACGTACGCCGGCCCGCTCGGCCGCGTCGTACGCCGCGCCCAGCTCGCCGAGCGCCTCCTCGTCGAGGGCGTTCATCTTGTGCGGGGCATTGAGGACGATCTCGGCGACGTCGCCGTCGACGGACAACTCGATCATGGCCATGCGTTCCTCCTGGTCGGGGCGAGGGATTGCGCTGGTGAGCGGTGAGCGGTGGCCGGTGGCCGGTGGCCGGTGGCCGGTCGGCTCAGGCGTCGAAGTCGACGCAGAGCCGGTCGCCCGTCGGGCGGGTCTGGCAGGTCAGCACGTAGCCGCGCGCGATCTCGTCGGCCTCGAGGGCGTAGTTCTCGTCCATCGTGAACTCGCCCTCGGTGACCTTGGCCCGGCAGGTGCCGCAGACGCCGCCGGCGCAGGCGAACGGGACGTCGGGGCGCGTACGCAACGCCGCGTTCAGCACGGTCTCGTGGGCGCGCTTGGGCGACTCGACCTCGGCGGAGGTCCCGTCGAGCTGGAAGCGGATGGTGACGTTGTCGCCGAGCGGGTCGGCGACAACCGGACGGCCGCGGTCGCCCTGCTGCTCGTCGGGACGACCGGTGCTGAACAGCTCGAAACGTACGTCGGCCTCGCCGACCCCGCGCTCGGCGAGGGTGTCCCGGCAGAGCTGGACGAGCTCGAACGGGCCGCAGAGGAACCACTCGTCGACCTGGGCGGTGCGCAGCACGTTGTCGAGGATCAGGCCGAGCTTCTCGGCGTCGATCCGGCCGCTCATCAGCGGGTTGACGCGCTGTTCGCGGGACAGCACGTGGTGTACGGCGAAGCGGGAGGGGTAGCGGTCCTTGAGGTCACCGATCTCCTCGGCGAACATCACGTCCTGGGCCGACTTGTTCGCGTACACCAGTTCCACCGTCGTGTGGTCGGCGCCGGCCAGCACGGCCCGGGCGATCGCCAGGATCGGGGTGATGCCGGAACCGGCGGCGATGGCGGCCAGGTGCAGGCGCGGGTGGGCGTTGATCTGCTCGGCGGCCAGCGTCTCGGCATTGTTGAGGCTGGACAGCGGGTGCTGGGAGATGAAGGCGCCCTGGGGGTTCATCACGTCGAGCGTGTCACCGGGACGCAGCTCCTCGTTGGCCCAGGTCGAGAAGATGCCCCCGAGGTCCTTCTTGATGCCTACCCGGATCTCGCCGGGGATCGGTTCGGTGCACAGCGAGTAGGAGCGGCGCACCTCGCGGCCGTCGATCTGGGCCCGCAGTGCGACGTACTGGCCGGGTAGGTAGTTGTACTCGTCGGCCAGGTGGTCGGGCACCGCGAAGGTCACCTCGACGGCGTCGTCGGTGAGCGGGCGGACGCGGGTGACCTCGAGGGTGTTGAAGGTGGCGCGGCGGCGGGTGGTGGTCTCGGTCATCAGTGCACCTTGAAGTGGTCGAAGGGTTCGGCGCAGGCCTGGCAGACCCACAGCGCCTTGCAGGAGGTGGAGCCGAAGTGCGACATCTCGCGGGTGTCGGTCGAGCCGCAGTTGGGGCAGCGGACGGACAGGGTGAGCGAGATCGGTCCGGAGCCTGAGCCGTGGACGGCGGATCGTCCGGTCGGCGGGGCGATGCCGTACGCCTCGAGCTTGGTCCGGCCGTCCTCGGTCATCCAGTCGGTGGTCCAGGCGGGCAGCAGGACCGTACGGACCTCGGCGTCCGGGTGGCCATGGGCCGCCAGGTGCGTATGGATGTCCTGGCTGATCGTGTCCATCGCCGGGCATCCGGAGTAGGTGGGCGTGATGGTGACCACCGGGTGCCCGTCGGCGGCGACCTCGACCCGGCGGAGGATCCCGATGTCGGCGATGGTCAGCACCGGGATCTCCGGGTCGTGCACCGCCGAGAGCAGGTCCCAGACGGCGCCCGCCGCCGGGTCGACGGGGCGGGTCGCGATGTCCGGGTCGGCCGCGTCCGAGGGGTGGGCCTGCGCGTTCAGCGGAGCCATGGGGATGCCTCGCTCACCAGGTCGCGCCGGGATGGCGCACGGCCAGGGACTGCATCTCGGCCAGGATGAAACCGCGGTGCTCGCTGGCCGCTCCGCTGCGTACGCCGCCGTACGCCATCGCCTGCGGGACCTGCGGGACCTCCAGGGTCGCGGCGGCCAGCACGTCGGCCACGTGCGCGTCGAACTCGGCGCGCAGCGAGGACGGCCGTACGGCGATCCCCTCCAGCCGGTCGTGCAGGTCCTCGTCGGTGAACAACTCCTCGAGGTACGGCCACACGTGCTCGATGGCCTCCTGCATCCGGCGGTGCGACTCCTCGGTGCCGTCGCCCAGCCGCAGGGTCCACTGGGTGGCGTGGTCCCGGTGGTACGCGACCTCCTTGAGGGCCTTGTCGGCGATGGCGCCCAGCACGCTGTCGGCGGAGCCGGCGAGTTCCCGGTAGAGCAGGTAGGCGTACTGGGAGAACAGCAGCTGGCGGGCGATCGTGTGGGCGAAGTCGCCGTTGGGCTGCTCGACCAGGCGGCAGGAGCGGAACTCCTCCTCGGTGCGGAAGTAGGCCAGGTCGTCCTCGGTGCGGCCGTCGGCGGAGCCGGCGTACGTCAGCAGGAAGCGGGCATGGCCGAGGAGGTCCAGGGCGATGTTGCCCAGGGCGATGTCCTCCTCCATCTCCGGGGCGCGGGAGATCCACCAGCCCAGGCGCTGGGCCAGGATGAGGGCGTCGTCACCGAGGGTGAGGGCGTAGCGGGCGACGTCGGGCGACGCCGTGTGGCCCTCGTGCAGGCCTTCGGCGATCTCCTCGGCGGTGATGGCCGTCCCGGCGCTCTGCTTGGTGGCGGAATCGATCGTGGCGAAACTCATAGGTGCGGCACCCCTTCGCTGGTCTTGTAGTACGTGGCGTGGCGGTAGGACTTGCCCTGGCCGGACTCGAAGTAGCCGCCCTTGGCGTCGGGATCGGAGGCGGTGATCGCCTCGGACGGCACGACCCACACGGAGGTGCCCTCGTTGCGGCGGGTGTAGAGGTCGCGGGCGTTGCGGAGGGCCATGGTGGCGTCCGGGGCGTGCAGCGAGCCGGCGTGCACGTGGGAGAGTCCGCGGTTGCTGCGGATGAACACCTCCCACAGCGGCCAGTCCGCGTCGGTGGCCCGGGTGGTGTCCTGCTGGCTGGAAGTCATGGGTCAGTCTCCGATCAGGGCGGTCGTGGTGGTGGTGTGCTTGGCGGCGTACGCCTCGGCGGCCTCGCGGACCCAGGCGCCCTCGGCGTGGGCCTCGCGGCGGCGCTGCATGCGCTGGGCGTTCAGCGGGCCCCCGCCCTTCACGACCCGCCAGAACTCGTCCCAGTCGAGCGGGCCGAAGTCGTAGTGGCCGCGCTCCTCGTTCCACTTCAGGTCGGGGTCGGGCAGGGTGAGGCCGAGGGCCTCGGCCTGGGGGACGATCATGTCCACGAAGCGCTGGCGCAGTTCGTCGTTGCTGAACCGCTTGATGTTCCAGGCCATGCTCTGGTCGGAGTTCGACGAGTCGGAGTCGGGCGGGCCGAACATCATCAGCGCCGGGGCGTAGAGCCGGTCGACGGCGTCCTGGGCCATCTGCTTCTGTGCGGGGGTGCCGTGCGAGAGGGCGTGGAGGATCTCCCAGCCCTGGCGCTGGTGGAACGACTCCTCCTTGCAGACCCGCACCATCGCGCGGCCGTACGGGCCGTACGAGCAGCGGCACAGCGGCACCTGGTTGGCGATCGCGGCGCCGTCGACGAGCCAGCCGATCGCGCCCATGTCGGCCCAGGTCCGGGCCGGGTAGTTGAAGATCGACGAGTACTTGGCGCGCCCGTGGAGCAACTGCTGGTTGAGCTCGCGGCGCGGGGTGCCCAGGGTCTCGGCGGCGGAGTAGAGGTAGAGACCATGGCCGGCCTCGTCCTGCACCTTGGCCATCAGGATCGCCTTGCGCTTCAGCGAGGGGGCGCGGGTGATCCAGTTGGCCTCCGGCTGCATGCCGATGATCTCGGAGTGTGCGTGCTGCGAGATCTGGCGGGTCAGGGTCTTGCGGTAGCCCTCCGGCATCCAGTCGCGGGGCTCGATGCGGGAGTCGGCCGCGACGATGCGGTCGAAGTGCTCCTGGCCGGCACGCTCGATCTCCGCCCGGTCGACCGGAATCTGTGAACTGTCCGTCACGGTCATGGTGGCTTCCTCGGTCTCGGGTCAGTCCGATTAACTGACTGATCGTTCGGTAACCATATGTGGCGGGCGTCACAGCGTCAAGGGGGTTCCGCGTGGTGGTGTGATCCGGGTTGTGCGATCCGGGTGGTGCGATCCGCGCCGGGGCGGGTCGGGGCGGGTCAGGGCGGGCAGGAATGCCGGAACCTCGGGCGCCCGGATCGGCGCCGGTGGGCGGATCGACCGGCAGGCCATGCTGCCTGTGACTCCACGGGGGTTGACAGATGACCGGAAGTGGGAAAACCTACTGACCATTCAGTCGGTAAGTGAGGTGGGTCACAAAGATGTCCATTCATGTCACAACCATGGATCAGCACCCGGTGCTCCGCGCCGACAAGGCGAGCGCCTGGCTCGGTATCGAGGTGGTCAGCGCCTCGTACGGCCATGCGGAGATCCGGATGGTCGTCCGTGAGGAAATGCTCAACGGCTTCGGCATGGCCCACGGGGGCATGCTCTTCGCCTTCGCCGACTCGTGCTTCGCGATGGCCTGCAACGACCCCGCCGGGGACGGCAGCACCATCACCGTGGCGCAGGGCGCCGATATCGAGTTCATCAGCTCGGCGCCGCTCGGCGCCGAACTCACCGCCCGCGGTGAAGTCCGTTTCCAGGGGCCGCGCAGCGGTCTCTACGACGTCCAGGTCCTGGCCGGTGACACCGTCATCGCCGAGTTCCGGGGGCGTTGCCGTACGATCCCCAACCGTTTCGATCAGAGCAAGGGAGCCTGATATGAACCCCATGCCCGCACCGGTGAAGTCGCCGTCGCCGTTGGACACCAACCAGCTGGACCCCGAGGAGCGGATGGGGCGCGAGCAGATCCGCTCCCTCCAGCTCGGCCGCCTGCAGTGGTCACTCCACCATGCGTACGACAACGTCAAGGCCTACCGCGACCTGTACGACGCCGCGGGGGTGCACCCGAACGACCTGCGGGAGCTGGAGGACATCAAGTACTTCCCCTACACCGACAAGCAGTTCCTGCGGGCCAACTACCCGTTCGGCACGCTCGCGGTGCCGATGGACCAGGTCCGGCGCATCCACGCCTCCTCGGGCACGACCGGCCAGCCGACCGTCGTCGCCTACACCCAGGAGGACCTGGACGTCTGGGGCTCGCTGGTTGCGCGCTGCTTCCGGATCTCCGGCATCCGCGCCGGGGACATCGTCCACAACGCGTACGGCTACGGCCTGTTCACCGGTGGGCTGGGCGCGCACTACGGGGCCGAGAAGCTCGGCTGCTCGGTGATCCCGATGTCCGGCGGCCAGACCGACAAGCAGGTCCAGATCATCCAGGACTTCAAGCCGGCCGCGATCCTCGCCACGCCGACCTACCTGCTCACCATCGGTGACGCGATGAAGCGCCAGGGCATCGACCCGCGGAAGACCTCGCTGCGTACGGCCGTGCTCGGCGCGGAACCGTGGTCGGAGCAGATGCGCGGGGAGATCGAGGACCTCTTCGGCATCAGCGCCTGCGACATCTACGGGCTGTCCGAGGTGCTCGGCCCCGGCGTGGCCGGCGAGTCCGCCGAGGCCCAGGACGGCTCGCACATCTGGGAGGACGTCTTCCTGCCCGAGATCATCGACCCCAACAGCGGCTCGGTGCTGGAGGACGGTGAGTCGGGCGAGCTGGTCTTCACCTCGCTCGCCAAGCAGGCGCTGCCCATCATCCGCTACCGCACCCGTGACCTCACCCGGCTGCTGCCGGGCAGCGTACGTCCCGGCCACCGCCGGATGGAGCGGATCTTCGGCCGCTCGGACGACATGATCATCCTGCGCGGCGTGAACCTGTTCCCCTCCCAGGTCGAGGAGCTCGCCCTGGAGCAGCCCGAGCTGGGCCCGCAGTTCATCCTGGAGATCACCCGGCCGGGCCGGATGGACGAGCTGACCGTGAAGGTCGAGCCGCGTCCGCAGTTCAGCGTGGCCGAGGCACGCGACGCGGGCCTGCGGCTGCAGCGCGACATCAAGGTGCGCATCGGCTCGACCGCCAACGTGATGGTGGTCGAGCACAACAGCCTGCCGCGTTCCGAGGGCAAGGCGAAGCGCATCTACGACCTGCGCCCGGAGGCGCCGGTGCACGGCACGGTCTGACCCCGTTCCCGGTCCTGCGGGCCGGGAACACCGAGCATGACGCAGGGCTCCTGCCACGATGGGGTGGTAGGGGCCCTGTGGTTCAATTCACCACACCATGACGAGAGGCGGAGTACGGATGGCGCAGCCGGTGGACCACGAGGAACGGGCGGGCCATGCCCCGGCCAACGGTGCGCGACGGGGGCGACCCGGCTACGACCAGGAGACGCTGCTGGCGGTGTGCGTGGACGTCTTCAACCGCCACGGGTACGACGCCACCTCGATGGGCATGCTCGCCGAGGAGCTCGGCATCTCCAAGGCGGCGATCTACCACCACGTGAAGTCCAAGGAGGAGCTGCTCTCGCTGTCGCTGGACCGGGCGCTGAGCCGGCTCGACCGCGTGGTGGCGGACGCCCGGGCGACCGAGGGGCCGGCCCGTACGCGGCTGGAGCTGCTGGTGCGCGGAAGCGTCCGGGCGCTGGTCGAGGAACGCCCGCATGTCACCCTGCTGCTGCGCCTGCGCGGCAACAACCCGCTGGAACAACACGCGCTCGAACGTCGCCGCGCCCTGACCCGGGAGCTCGAGGGCCGCTTCGAGAACGCCCAGCAGGAGGGTGGTGTGCGGGCCGACGTGAGTGCGCGCCACCTGGCCCGGCTGGTGTTCGGGATGATCAACTCGATGATCGACTGGTACCGCCCCGAGCGCGACGACGCCGACGCAGTGGCGGATGCGGTCGTGGGCATCCTCTTCGAGGGTGTCCTGGCCTCCGGGGATGCCGGGGACGCGGGGGACGTCGGGGGTGCCGGGGGTGCCGGGGGTGCCGGGGCCCGGGGTGAGTAGGGGCGTGGGGGCCCGGGCGAGTAGGGCGCGCCACTTGCTGGTCGGCCCCGGCACCCAGGCTTGGGACGGGTACGCAACCTCAGCCGCTCCGTTTCCAGTTAGCCGCTACGGGTCGACGAGTAGCGGCTAGCTGAAGGCGAAGCGGCTCCGAATGCCGTCGGCTCGAGGCAGGCCCAGTTCGAGGCAGGCCCGGCTCGAGGCAGGCTCAGCTCCCAGGGGTCAACTCCGACGGGCGCACTCCGAGCTCTCGGGCCCGCGCGGCGAGGGTCTCGCGCACTCGCCGCCCGAGTACCTCGGGACTCTGGAGCTGCTCCCATGTCCAGCGCAGCACCAGCCACCCCACCGATCGAATGGCGTCCTCCCGGCCCTTCTCCTCGAACACCGCGTCACCCGGCGTCTGGCCCTCGCGAAGGTAGCGCCCGTACTTGACCCGGCCGTCGAACTCGCCGACCGCCTTCAGGTGCTTCCAGGCGAAGTCGGTGATGAAGTCACCCCGCGCGCCACCCGGCAACGGGACCGAGAGCCGGAACTGGAGCAGCGGTTCGGGCACCTTCTGCTCCCGGAACACGATGCGGCTCAGGGACTCCCCGGGGCTCTCCGCAGCCACCACCGCGAAGTCGGCCATCCGACGGGCGTTCCCGATCCCGACCGCCCCGCGCAGGCGCCTGATGCTCGCGCTCATCGCCTGGCGGAGGGCCTCCGGGTCCCGGCTCCCGTGCAGGGCGTGGTCGGCCATCACCAGGCCGTCACGAAAGCCGTCGGTCCGCGCCACGTCGACCAGCGTGCGGGCGAGCGAGGTGAGCCGGATCCCGCGGTGCTCGACAACCTCCTCGGGGGCCAGGGCGCCGGTGTGCCGGTGCACCCCGGCCCGTACGATCCCGCCGGCCTCCCGGGGAAGTGTCAGGTGGATCGCCTCGGGCGGGGCGCCGAGGAAGGGCAGTTGCCACAGGGCCGCCGCGGTGGCGTGACTGAAGACCACCGGGCCCAGCTGCGCGGCCACGGCTGCCGTGGCCGCCGCGGCGGACACGGCCGGCACGGCGGGCACGGCGCGCACCGGCGCTGCCGCGGAGGAGCCTCGCGCCATCGACCCCTCGGGCCGCGCGTCCACGTAGCACCCTCGGCGCACCCGCACCAACGTCCCGGCCTTCAGCGCCGCCCGGATCTGGGCGTCATCACGACCTTGGTCGAGCAGCTCGTGGCGGGTCCGGACGAGGGGCAATGTGAACCGGGGAAGCTCCATGTCCTCCATCGAACCGGCCTACGGTGCTGATGGCGAGGGCGCGGCATGGACGGACAACACCGCGCCCTGAACCGACAACACCGCACGGTCACGGGACAACACCGCACGGCCCATGGACAACACGAGCGGGTCGCGGGACAACCCCCGGACATCGAGGTGGCGCGGTCGGATTCGCTCGGGTGACCCGCGAACAGGGGCCGCGTCGCCTTCAGCCAGCCGCGTCAGGCCGGCCCGTAGCGGCTGGTCGGAAGCGAAGCGGCTCGGGGTAGCGCCGCCCCAGCGCCTGGACCGGCCCCCGCGTAGCGCCGCCCCAGCGCCTGGACCGGCCCCCGCGCAACGCCGCCCCAGCGCCTGGACCGGCCCCCGCGCAACGCCGCCCCAGCGCCAGGACCGGCCCCATCACCGTGCGGCGCTACCAGTGCGCTCCCGCCCGGCAGGATCACGCGCCCCGGGTCCCCCCATGCGGTGACCCGGGGCGCGGGGATCCTCAACCGCGCGACGCCGCTCAGCCCCGCGGTTCCTTCGACACCAGGGTGAGCACGTCGTACGTGGCGACGACCTCGTCCTGCTGGTTGGTGATCACCGTGTCCCAGGCCACCTCGCCGTACTCGTCGGTCACCCGCGGAGTGATCTGCTTGGCCGTCAGGGTGACCCGGATGGCGTCGTCCCAGGTGACCGGCGTGACGAAGCGCAGGTTGTCCAGGCCGTAGTTGGCCAGCACGGGGCCCGGCGCCGGGTCGACGAACAGGCCCGCGGCCCACGCCACCAGCAGGTAGCCGTGGGCGACCTGGCGGGGGAAGAACGGGTTCGCGGCCGCGGCCTCGGCGTCGGTGTGGGCGTAGAAGGTGTCCCCGGTTGCGGCGGCGAAGTCCAGGATGTCCTGCAGCCCGACGGTGCGCAGGTCGGAGACGAACTGGTCCCCGACCCGCAACGTGCGCAGCGACTTGCGGAACGGGTGCTCGACCTCCCCGGCCTCGACCGCCGAGCGGGTCGCGGTGTTGGCCGTCGCACCCTGGTGCCAGATGCCTGTGATCGCGGTCAGCAGGTCAGGGGACCCCTGGACCGCGGTCCGCTGCATGTAGTGCTTGACGCCACGGATGCCGCCCAGTTCCTCACCGCCACCGGCACGACCCGGTCCGCCGTGCACCAGGTGCGGCAGCGGGGAGCCGTGGCCGGTGGAGGTCCTCATGTCGTCGCGGTCGAGGTAGTGCAGCCGCCCGTGGTGGGCGGCGATGCCCTCGGCGAAGGCCCGCGCCGTCTCCGGGTCGTGCGTACAGACCGTGGCCACCAGTGAGCCGCCGCCCAGGGCGACGAGGCGTACGGCGTCCGCCACGTCCGCATAGCCGAGTACCGAGGTGACGGGCCCGAAGGCCTCGACCTCGTGTACGGCCGGGGTGTCCGCGTCCTCGAAGCCGAGGATGGTCGGGGCGAAGAAGGCGCCCTCGGCCGGAGCCCCCTCGACGCTGCCGCTGCCGCCGAGGCGTACGACACCGCCGGCCGCGACGAGCCGGTCCACCGCCCTGGCGACCTCGTCGCGCTGTTCGATGGAGGCCAGCGGGCCCATCGTGGTGCCCTGCGTACGCGGATCGCCCACGGTGACCCGCGCGTTCAGCCGGTCGGCGAGCGCCTCCACGACGGCTTCGACCTGTTCGCGCGGCACGATGACGCGGCGGATGGCCGTGCACTTCTGGCCGGCCTTGTAGGTCATCTCGACCATCACGGCCTTGATGAACGCGTCGAACTCGGGCGTGCCGGGGACGGCGTCCGGACCGAGCACGGCCGCGTTGAGGGAGTCGGTCTCCGCGGTGAAGGTGAGGCCGCGTTCGCGTACGGCCGGGTGCTCCTGGAGCATCCGCGCCGTGGTCGCCGATCCGGTGAACGCGACGAAGTCACGGTGGTCCAGGTGGTCGAGCAGGTCGCGCGCCGAACCGGCGATGAGCTGCAGCGAGCCCTCGGGGAGCAGGCCCGACTCGACCATCATCCGTACGCAGGCCTGGGTGACGTAGCCGGTCGGCGTGGCCGGCTTGACGATCGTCGGGACGCCGGCGACGAACGCCGGCGCGAACTTCTCGAGCATCCCCCAGACGGGGAAGTTGAAGGCGTTGATCTGGACCGCGACACCGGGCCGGCGGGTGTAGACGTGCTCACCCTGGAAACTCTTGTCCTTGGCGAGGACCTCGACCGGTCCGTCGACGATCACGTTGCTGTTCGGCAGCTCCCGGCGGCCCTTCGAGGAGAAGGTGAAGAGCGTGCCGATGCCGCCGTCGATGTCGGAGAGGTGGTCCTTGTCGGTCGCGCCGGTGGCGTACGAGACGTCGTACAGCTCCTGCTTGCGGCTGTTGAGGTACGCGGCGATCTCCTTGAGCAGCAGGGCCCGCTCGTGGATGGTGAGTTCACCGAGCGAGCGCTGGCCGACGGTCCGGCCGTGCTCGACGGCGGCGGCGGTGTCGAGTCCCTCGGTGCTGACCAGGGCCACCGGGGCTCCGGTGCTGGCGTCGGCGACCTCGGTGGGGCGCTGGGGGGCGGTGGGGGTCCACCATGAATCCCGTAGGTAGCTGGGGAGCACGCTCTGGGCCATCTGCGTTGATTCCTTCCGTGGCCTGGGGCACGGGGCCTCACCAGGGGTGTCGTCCGGGGCTGGCCCGGCTTAACTAACTGAACGATCGGTTACTTAAGCAGCGTAAAGGTGATCCGGGTCACTGCGCAAGGCATGGTTCCGTGCTGGGTTCAGCGCTTCCTGCGTCGCATCGCCAGAGGTACCAGCACCCAGAAGACGAGGAAGAAGACGAACGCGCACGCGCTGGCCACGATCGCGGCCGTCATGTCCAGCACCATGCTGAAGACCAGGCCCAGGACCGCGATCACCGTCAGTGCGAGCGCGGTCAGGCCCGCCTTGGCCAAGGTGCTGCCCTCGTCGACGAGTGCCGCTTTCTGGCCACGGCGGAACAGCAGCCGGTGCGCGCTCACGGGGGCCACCAGGAGTCCGGCCGCCGCCACGCTGAGCACGGCGGTGACCAGGTACAGCGTGCGCTGGCCCTGGTCGAGGGTGGTGAAGCGGTTCTGGAAGGGCAGGGTCAGCAGGAAGCCGGAAAGGATCTGTACGCCGGTCTGGGTGACGCGCAGCTCCTGCAGCAGCTCACCCCAGTTGCGGTCCATCTTCTCCGCGTTGGTCTCGTGGCGCTCCGGCTCCATGGCGGCTACCTCCGGTCCGAGGGGCGAGGCTGGATGTCCTTCCATGATCACACGGCCGGCCCGCTCCGGCCGGTCCCGCCTGGGCCTCGCACCCTCGTGTCATCGGGTCGGACCCTGCCTCACTTCGCCGGACGCAGCAGGTTCGTGATCCGGAACGTCGACAGCCGGTTGCCGTCCTCGTCACTGATCACGACCTCGTGGGAGGTGATCGTGCCACCGAGCCGGATCGGCGTGGCGACAGCGGTGACCATCCCCTCGCGGACGGAACGGTGGTGCGTGGCGTTGGCATCGACCCCGACGCACACCATGCCGCGCGTGGACGCGTGGATCAGCGCGGCCCACGACCCGACGGCCTCACCCAGGGCCAGCATCGCCCCGCCGTGCAGCAGGCCGAGCGACTGCCGGTTGCCGGCCACCGGCATGGTGGCGACGACTCGTTCGACGGACTGTTCGAGGACGCGTACGCCCATCCGCTCGTCCAGCTCGCCGAGGACGATCCGCCAGGGTTCGTACGTCCCCGCGGCGTCGCCCGTGCGGGGGGCCGAGGTGGGGACGCCCTCGGGGGCGATGGTCGCCGTGGGTTGTTCCGCCATGGTGCCGCCCTCCTCAGTCGTCGTACGAGTAGAAGCCGCGGCCGCTCTTGCGGCCCAGCTCGCCGCGGGCGACCATGTCGCGCATCAGCTGCGGCGGGGCGAAACGCGGGCCGAGCTTCGACTCGAGGTACTCGGCGATGCCGAGGCGTACGTCGAGGCCGACGATGTCGGTGAGCTCCAGCGGGCCGACCGGGAACTTGTAGCCGAGCACCATCGCGTTGTCGATGTCACGCGGCTCGGCGACGCCCTCCTCGACCATCCGGATGGCCTCCAGGGCGATGGCGACGCCGAGGCGGGAGGAGGCGAAGCCGGGGGCGTCGTTGACGACGACCGGGGTCTTGCCGAGGGCGGCGACCCAGGCCAGGGCACCCTCCTTGAGCTCCGGGCTGGTGTGGACACCGACGACGACCTCGACCAGCTTGGAGGCCGGCACCGGGTTGAAGAAGTGCAGCCCGATGAACCGGTCCGGATGGCTGAGCTCGTCGGACAACCCGTCGACGGACAACGACGAGGTGTTCGAGGCGATCCAGGCCTGCCCGTCGGTGTGCTTCTCGATCGAGCGCAGCGAGGCGCACTTGAGGTCCCAGTCCTCCGGGACCGCCTCGATGACGAGGTCGCAGCCACGGAAGGCCGCGTGGTCGGTGGCCACCGACAGGCGCGAGGTCCAGTCGGTCAGGCGGCCCTGCAGCCGGCCGCGCTCCAGGGACTTCTCCACGTCGCGGACCACCCGGCCGTACGCGGCGTCGGCCGAGGGCTGGTCGCGCTCCACGACAGTCACCTCGGAACCGTTGGTGAGGAAGGCGTGCGCGATGCCGGCGCCCATCCGGCCGCCGCCCAGGACGCCCACGCGGGCGGGGACCAGCGGGGTGGTGGTCTGTTCGTCGCGGTCCATCGTGTTCGTGGTCATACCGACTCCTTCGGTGGTCACTTGGTGTTCTTGCGGTCGAGGAAGGCCTGCATCCGGTCGAACTTCGCCGGGGACTCGAACAGCACGGCCTGCGCCAGTTCGTCGACCATCGGGTGCGCGGCCTCGGGCAGGTGGAAGACGGCCTTGGAGAGCCGTACGGCCAGCGGGTCCTGGGCGCAGATCCGGTCCGCGAGCGCGTCGGCGGCGGCCAGCAGCTCCTCCGGGGGGTGCAGTGCAGTCACCAGGCGGGCGGCCAGCGCCTCGTCGGCGTCGAGGACGCGGCCGGCGAGCAACAGCTCCTTGGCCAGCGGCTCGCCGACCAGCTCGCGCAGCCGCCAGGTGGCGCCGGCGGCGGCCATGATGCCCAGGTTGGTCTCGGGCTGGCCGATCCGCACCCGCGGGGTGGCGATCCGGAAGTCGGCGGCGTACGCCAGCTCGGCGCCACCGCCAAGGGTCCAGCCGTCCAGGGCGGCGATCACCGGCATCGGCAGGCGGGCCACCCGGGAGAAGACCTGCGAGTTGATGCCCGCCAGTGCGTCGTCGCGACGGCGCTCGCGCAGCTGGGCGATGTCGGCCCCGGAGGCGAAGACGCCCTTGCCGTTGACCTCGGTGCCGGAGATGATCAGCACCTTCGGCTGCCGCTCGAGGTGGTCGCAGACGGCGTGCAGCTCCTCGACCATGGTCAGGTCGATGGCGTTGCGGACCTCAGGCCGGTCGAGGGCCACGTGCAGCCGGTCGTCGCTCTCGCGCAGGCGGATGGTCTCGAACGTACGGGTGGAGGCCAGGGTGTGCGACGCGCCGGTGGTGGAGTCGCTCATCGTCACACCCGCTCCAGCAGCAGGGCGGTGCCCTGTCCGACGCCGACGCACATGGTGGCCAGGCCGCGGTCGGCGCCCTCGCGCTCCATCCGGCCCAGCAGGGTCAGTGTGATCCGGGAACCGGACGAACCGAGCGGGTGCCCCAGGGCGATCGCCCCGCCGTCGCGGTTGGTCACGGACTCGTCCATCCCGAGGCGGCGCATCACGGCGAGCGACTGGGTGGCGAAGGCCTCGTTGAGCTCGATCGCACCGATCTCGTCCAGGCTCCAGCCGGCGCGGGCGAGCGCCTTCTGGGTCGCTGGGACGGGGCCGATGCCCATGATCGGGGCCGGGACGCCGGCGGATACGCCCTCGACGATCCGCGCGCGCGGGGTCAGGCCGTACTTCTGGATCGCCCGCTCGGAGGCGATGATGACCGCCGAGGCGCCGTCGTTGAGCGAGGAGGAGTTGCCGGCGGTGACGACCCCGCCCGGCTTCACCACCGGGCGCAGCTTGCCGAGCACCTCCATCGTGGTGCCGGCGCGCGGCCCCTCGTCGGTGTCGACGACCCGCTCGCCCTTGCGGTCGCGGATGACGACCGGGGTGATCTCGTCGCGGAACCGTCCGGCGGCGATCGCCGCCAGGGCCCGCTCGTGTGAGCGTACGGCGAAGGCGTCCGCGTCCTCACGGGAGATGTTGTCGACGGTCGCGAGCTCCTCGGCGGTCTCCGGCATGGTGTACGTCATCTTGTCGATCGCGGCGAGCTTCTCGTTGGTGAAGCGCCAGCCGATCGAGGTGTCCACCACCTCACCGGGCTTGGCGAACGGCTTGTCGGGCTTGGCGAGCACCCACGGCGCCCGCGACATCGACTCGACCCCGCCGGCCACCACGATGTCGGCCGCGCCGGACTTCACCATCTGGGAGGCGATCGTGATGGCGGTCATCCCGGAGGCGCACAGCCGGTTGACGGTGAAGCCGGGGACGCTGTCCGGGAAGCCCGCGAGCAGCCACGCCATCCGGGCCACGTTGCGGTTCTCCTCGCCGGCGCCGTTGGCGTTGCCGAAGACGACCTCGTCCACGTCGGCCGGGTCGATCCCGGCGCCGAGGACGGCCTTCTCGATGACCAGGGCCGCCAAGTCGTCGGGGCGTACGGAGGACAGGCTCCCGCCGTAGCGGCCCACCGGCGTACGGGTGCCGCCGACGAGGAATGCCTGGGGGGTGGTCTGGGACATACGAGGCCTCTCGGTGCGCAGGTCGGATTAATTGCCGACCGTTCGGTCACCAAAGGGTGACATGGGTCTCACTGCGAGGTCAAGGGTGGGTGCGCCCCTGCGGACCGGCGGTTCCGGCTCAGACCGAGCCGCCACCCCACAGCAGCCCCGAACCACCGCGCAGCCGGGAGGCGGTCGCCTCGGCCTGGTGGTCGGTGAGCCCGGCGACGAAGTCCACGATCCCGCGGCCGCGTGCCATCCGCGCGATGTCGGCGGCGGAGGTCTGGCCGTCGAGCCAGTCCGGGTGCTCGCGCGCGACCCGGGCGTAGCCGAAGCCGGCAGCCACGATCAGGTCCAGCAGCCGGCGTGGCGCCCGGGTCGCGTCCAGGTCGTCGGAGAGCCACTCGTCGAAGGCCTCCACGACCTGGCGGATCACACTCGCCTGCCCGCGCTGCATCAGCGCGAGGTCGGCCCGGTGCAGCACGAAGTGCTGGTGGATGAACTTCAGCACCTGGACCCGGTGCCAGGCGTCCGGCGACAGGGTCACCGACGAGCCGCGTACGGGCGGGTCGTCGACCAGCCGGACCGAGTCGACCAACTCGTCGATCCAGGTGGAGGTGAAGCCGGACAGCGAGCGGTCGGCCGCCATCGACCCGTCGTACGGGATCGCCAGCACCCCCTCGACGAACTCCTCGCCGACCCGCAGCACCGCGTCGAGGAACTCCTCCTCGTCGAAGATCCAGTCGTCCCGGCTGGCGAGGCGCCGTCGCAGCGCCTCCAGCCCGATTCCGGGATCGGTGCCCGCCGACGCCACCTGCCGGTCGGAGAGCATGGCGAGCTTCTCGGCCTGCTGGGCCCAACTGCGGAACTCCCCGGACACCGCCGAGAACTGCAGCACCCCGGAGCGGTGGAAGTCCTCCAGGTCGTGCAGCGAGTAGGCGACGTCGTCGGCCAGGTCCATCACGGCGCAGTCCAGCGTCTGCTGGTCGGGGCGCACCGACGGGTAGGCCTCGCGGACCTTGATCATCTCGTCCAGGTCGGGAACGTACGCGTTGAACTTCGAGGACCCGCCGGTGCGGTCGGGGCGGGCGCCGCGGGGCAGCTCGGACCAGGTCCGCGGGTGCGGGTCGGGCCAGTGGAAGCGCCCCCACGGGTACTTCAGCACCGACGCGCGGACCGCGGTGGTGAGGTTGAGGCCGTCGTCGCCGGGACCGTGCACCTCCAGCTCGGTCAGCACCCGGAAGGTCTGCGCGTTGCCCTCGAAGCCGTCGGCCAGGCCGAACCGCTCGCGCGCGACCCGGTCCAGCACCTGTTCGCCCAGGTGCCCGAACGGCGGATGGCCAAGGTCGTGCGAACAGGCGGCGGCCTGGGCGACCACGTGGTGGAGTCCGCCGAGGCGGGCCAGCCGGCCGGGTCCGGCGGACTCCTCGAGGCGTACGGCGATGGCCCGGGCGACCGCCGTGACCTTGATCGTGTGGGTGAGGCGGTTGTGCACCACTCCGCCGGTGGTGCCCGCCGAGACGACCTGGGTCACCTCGGCGAGCCGGGAGAAGGAGGGGGAGAAGCGGATCCGCTCCAGGTCGACCCGGAACTCGGAGTCCGAGCCCGCCGCGAGCGGTCGGGCGATGCCGTCCTCGGCGCGGGCCCGCTGCATCCGCGCATCGGTTCGGGCGTCCGAACGGACGCCCGTACGGGGCGGGTCCCCGTGGGCCGCGTCCGTACGGGCCCGATCACCGGCCATGCTCAGAGCAACCGGCGGCGCAGACCGGAGGGTCGCTGGTTCCGGTCGATGGCGATGCGCTGGTGCAGGGTGTGCGACTGGCCGGGGAACAGCGTGATCGCCGCGGCACCGATGTTGGCCGCCTCGACGCAGATCATCTCCTGCCACTCGTCGTCACCGAAGTCACCCATCTTGACCGCCTTGCTGACGAACGGGTTCCAGATCACCGTCCGGGCCGAGCCGCGCTTCGTGATGCCCAGGGTCCGGCGCAGGTTCGGGTCCTTGACGGTGACGTCGCCCTCGTGCTCGTAGACCCGGTCGGTCTCGCCCAGGACCACCAGGCTGCCGCGCTGGGTGAAGTCACCGTCGACCACCTTGTCGTGGTAGCGGCTGCCGTCCAGGCCCTCGATGGTGATCTTGCGCGCGTTCCCGACCGCCAGGTAGGTGTGCAGCGCCTCCTCGTACGTGAACGGGGTGGCGCGGTTGCCGTACGCCTCGACCCGCAGGTCGATGTCGAGCACCTCACCGACCGTGTACGAGATGTCGGCGGACCAGTCGCGGTCCAGGCCCTCGATGTCGATGGCCTGGTGGCCGTCCAGGTGGAAGCGCAGCCGGATGCTGTCCGCGACCGGGGTGACCTCGGCCAGTTCCCAGGCCGAGAGCCGGGCCACGCCGTGCGGCGGGTAGTGCCGCCCGTCGATGCCGGCACCGAACCACGGGAAGCAGATCGGTACGCCGCCGCGGATCGCCGCGCCCTCCAGGAAGTGTGAGCGCTCGCTGAGCCAGATCACCGGCTCCTGGCCGGCCGGCCGCCAGGACGTCAGTTGGCCACCGTGCAGGTAGGCCTCCGCCGTGCAGGAACCGATGACGACGCGTACGACGGGCAGACCACCGCGACCCTCGCCGACGGTGACTCCGTCCGGGAGCTGATTGAAGTCCATGATGGCCAACGTATAGCTTTCCGGGCCGGTGCGGTATCACCGGGCCGATGGGTGGGGATCCGGAGCAGTGTTCCGACGGACCCGGTTCCGACGTACTCGTGGCCCCGCCCGGACACGGGGGCCGCCGCCGCCCTAGTCTGGCCCCATGCAGTCTCCCGTTGATGCCACAACCACCGAGGCCTGGGGGCGGCTGAGCGCCCTGGCCCATGACTACCGACCCGACCTGCGGACCTGGTTCGCCGAGGATCCGGGGCGGACCGAGCGTCTCACCCACACCGCCGGTGACCTGTTCGTGGACCTGTCCAAGAACTGGATCGACGGGAGCGTCCAGGAGGCCCTGGTCGACCTCGCCGACCAGGTCCACCTGACCGACCGGATCGACGCGATGTTCCGCGGCGACCGGATCAACGTCACCGAGGACCGGTCCGTGCTGCACACCGCGCTGCGCAAGCCCGCCGGCCACTCGCTGGTCGTCGACGGCAAGGACGTGGTCGCGGACGTGCACGCCGAGCTGGAGAAGATGTACGCGTTCGCGCGTCGGGTCCGCTCGGGCGAGTGGCGGGGCGTCACCGGCAAGACCATCCGTACGATCGTGAACATCGGCATCGGCGGCTCCGACCTGGGCCCGGTGATGGCGTACGAGGCGCTGAAGCCGTACGGCCAGCTGGGCCTGGAGTGCCGCTTCATCTCCAACATCGACCCGACCGACGCGGCCGAGAAGACGTTCCTGCTCGACCCGGAGACCACGCTCGTGATCGTGGCGTCCAAGACGTTCACCACGCTGGAGACCCTCACCAACGCAAGGATCGTCAAGAGCTGGCTGCTGACCAGCCTGCGGGACCGCGGCGCGATCGTCGAGGGCCAGGAGAACGAGGCCGTCGCCAAGCACTTCGTCGCGGTGTCGACGGCCCTGGACAAGGTCGCGGCGTTCGGGATCGACCCGGCCAACGCGTTCGGCTTCTGGGAGTGGGTCGGTGGGCGCTACTCGGTGGACTCGGCCGTCGGCACCTCGCTGGCCGTCTACATCGGCCCGGACAACTTCGAGGCGTTCCTGGCCGGCTTCCACGTGATGGACGAGCACTTCCGGACCGCGCCGATCGAGGAGAACGTACCGGCCCTGATGGGCCTGCTGAACGTCTGGTACAACAACTTCCACGGCGCCCAGTCGCACGCGGTGCTGCCGTATGCGCAGTACCTGCACCGCTTCGCGGCGTACCTGCAGCAGCTGACCATGGAGTCCAACGGCAAGAGCGTCCGCTGGGACGGCACCCCGGTGACGACCGACACCGGTGAGATCTTCTGGGGCGAGCCGGGCACCAACGGCCAGCATGCCTTCTACCAGCTGATCCACCAGGGCACCCGGCTGATCCCGGCCGACTTCATCGCGGTCGCCAACCCCGCCAACCCGACCCGGGACGGCGAGAACGACGTGCACGAGCTCTTCCTGGGCAACTTCTTCGCCCAGACCAAGGCGCTCGCGTTCGGGAGGACGGCCGACGAGGTGCGCGCCGAGGGCGTCCGCGAGGAGTTGGTCAGCGCCCGGGTCTTCGCCGGCAACAAGCCGACCACCTCGATCATGGCGCCCGAGCTGTCCCCGTCGGTGCTGGGCCAGCTGATCGCGCTGTACGAGCACATCACCTTCACCCAGGGCGTGGTGTGGGGGATCGACTCCTTCGACCAGTGGGGCGTCGAGCTCGGCAAGGCGATGGCCAAGGACCTCACCCCGGCGGTGTCGGGCGACGAGGCCGCGATCGAGGCCCAGGACCAGTCGACCAAGGCACTGATCCGGTACTACCGCGCGGAGCGGCACGGCTGACGGCTGCTCCGGCGCCGTAGACCAGGCAGCCGGGGAGCTCGGCCCCCAGCCGCGGAGCTGCCGGCCCACAGCCGCGGACGTGCTGCCCGCCGCCTAGCCGCGGACGTTGCGCTCCGTTGCGGACCTTAGAAGGTCCGCAACAGGCGCCAACGTCCGCGGCTTCGTCGTGCCTGGCCGTGCCGCGTCTCCTCCGGGGTGCGTCGGGCCAGCCCTCCGCCGCGGTCTAGGATGTCCGCGGCGTACGCACGGGCCGCGCCGCGATCGGAGGAACGTTGTCCAGGGAAAAGCGCGACGTACGTGGATGGACGGTCCACGGGGACGGACGCCACATCGGACCCGGCGAGGTCGTCCGCCCGTCCGAGCGGCTGGCCTGGCCGGCCACCATCGGCATCGGCATGCAGCACGTGGTGGCAATGTTCGGCGCGACCTTCCTGGTCCCGCTGATCACCGGCTTCCCGCCCTCGACCACGCTGTTCTTCTCCGCGATCGGCACCCTGCTGTTCCTGGTCATCACCAAGGGGCGGGTGCCCAGCTACCTGGGGTCGAGCTTCGCGCTGATCGCCCCGATCACCGCCGCGACCGCCTCGCACGGCATGGGTTCGGCGCTGGGCGGCGTGATGGCCGTCGGTGCGCTGCTCGCCCTGGTCGGCGTGGTGGTGCACTTCGCCGGCGCGCACTGGATCAACCGGGTGATGCCGCCGACAGTGACCGGCGCGGTCGTCGCGCTGATCGGCCTCAACCTGGCGCCGGCCGCGTGGGGGAACGTGCAGAAGGCCCCGGTCACCGCGGTCGTCACGATCGCCTCGATCGTGCTGGTCACCGTCCTCTTCCGCGGGATGGTCGGACGTCTGTCCATCCTGATCGGCGTGCTGGTCGGCTACGTGGTCGCGGTGCTGCGGGGCGAGGTCGACTTCTCCACCATCAGCAACGCCGCTTGGGTCGGCCTGCCGACCTTCCACGCCCCGACCTGGGAACCCTCGGTGCTGGCGATGTTCCTGCCGGTCGTGGTGGTCCTGATCGCCGAGAACATCGGCCACGTGAAGTCCGTCGCCGCGATGACCGGTGACAACCTGGACGGCGTCACCGGCCGCGCGCTGTTCGCCGACGGCCTCTCGACCCTGCTGGCCGGCGCCGGCGGCGGGTCGGGCACCACCACGTACGCGGAGAACATCGGCGTGATGGCCGCGACCCGGGTCTACTCCACCGCGGCGTACATGGTCGCCGGCCTGTTCGCCCTGCTGCTGTCGATGGTCCCCAAGTTCGGCGCCGTGGTGGCGACCATTCCCCCCGGCGTACTCGGCGGCGCGGCCACCGTGCTCTACGGCATGATCGGCATGCTGGGCGTACGGATCTGGGTGCAGAACCGGGTCGACTTCTCCGATCCGGTCAACCTGAACACCGCCGCGATCGCCCTGATCGTCGGCATCGGCAACTTCACCTGGGTGATCGGCGGATCGGTCGTCGGCGGCCAGCAGGTCGGCGGCGTGGTCTTCAACGGCATCGCGCTCGGCTCGTTCGGCGCGATCCTGATCTACCACGTGATGCGGAGACTCTCGCGCTGGCGCGGGACCAGCATCGAGGCGGCCTCGCCGGCCTCGGCCCCGGCCGGTGCCGAACTCCATCCCGGTGAACTGCGGCGTACGCCCGAGGATGATCCTGACCGGCTGTAGCCCGCTGCGGGCGATCGCCATCATCGTCGGTGGCGTGGCCCTCGTCGGGGTCATGTCGCTGGGCGCGCTGGCGGCGTGGACGCTGCTGGGCACCCGCGCCCGGCGGCGCACCGTCGAGACGGTTCCGCCGACCGGCGTCGGGCTGGTGCTGGGTGCGGAGACGTACGAGGACCGTACGCCGGCCCCCTCGTTGCGCGCCCGGCTCGACCTCGCGGTGCGGCTGTACCGGGCCGGCAAGGTCCGGGCGCTGATCGCCTCCGGCGACGAGGGCTCCCACGACCAGGTCAGCGTGATGGCGCGCTACCTGGTCGACCACGGTGTCCCCGAGGCCGACGTCATCCTCGACCCGCTGGGGGTGGACACGTACGCCTCGTGCGCCCGGGCGCAGGGCGAGTATGGCCTGCAGCAGGTCACCATGATCAGCCAGGACTACCACCTGCCTCGCACGCTGACGATCTGCCGGTTGATCGGCCTGGACGCGTACGGGGTGGGGGACACGTCCGTACGCCGCGCGGCGCCGAAGGCGTGGCGGCGCAGCGTACGGCGCGAGATCGCCGCGAACGTCAAGATGGTCGGGGACCTGCTGGGGCACCGGTTGGGTGTGCGGCCAGTTCCGTCGGCGACGCCCGAACAGGGCTGATCCTGCTAGCGTTCGACTCGGGCGGCAGGCCCGAGGTCGGAACCGGGGGGAAGACATGGACGAAGGGGACCAGCGGTCCGATCGCGGGGCGGTCGCGGCCGAGTACGCGATCCTGGCCAGCCTGATCGCGATCGCTGCGATCGTGGCGGTCACGGCGTTCGGGGCCAGCGTGAACGGGCTCTTCCAGCTCGCGGTGGACAACTGGCCGTGATCGGCCACCCGCGGCGTAACCCGGATTCCTAGATTGCCCATCGTGCCGCGCCCCTCGGTTCTTGATTGCCCGTGCGAGACAACGGAGGATCGAGAACCGGGAGACGGCAGAGACAGCCGGCGGACGTCACCCGGGCAGCATCGGTCGGTGGCACCGGCATGGTCCTGACATGGCCCGGGCCACACTTGTCGTCGGAGGCCGTTACGGTGGCTGCCATGGCTGCTTGGAAACAGATCATCGGCAACGCGCTGCGCAAAGCGGTGGAGGAGGCCGTCCGCACATCCCTGCAGAGGGCCGGCTCCTCCGGGTCCCAGCCGCGCTCCCAGCCGCGCTCCAAGCAGGGGCACGCCTCTGCGCCGCACACCTCCGCACCGCGTACCTCTGCACCGCGTCCCTCGGCGCCGCACACCTCCGAACACAGGACCCCGCAGCCCGGCGGCTACCCCGGCGACTTCACCGGCCGCCCCACGCTGACCTACGCCCCTCGCGAGGACGGGCGCCCCGATCCGGGCGAGGTCGTGTGGACCTGGGTGCCGTACGAGGAGGACCACTCCCGGGGCAAGGACCGCCCCGTGCTGCTGATCGGGTCCGACGGGCCCTGGCTGCTCGGCCTGCAGCTCACCTCGCAGGACCATGACCGCGACGCCGCCCAGGAGGCCTCGGCGGGCCGCTACTGGATGGACATCGGGACCGGCACCTGGGATCGCGAGGGAAGGGCCAGCGAGGTCCGGCTCAACCGGATCATCCGGATCGACCCCGACGCCGTCCGCCGGACCGCTGCCCGCCTGGACCAGGGACGCTTCACGGCCGTCGCCCGCGGGGTCGAGCGGTACTACTGACCACTTGGCTCCGGACGGGCCGCCGGACCGCCGGACCGCCCGACCGCCCGACCGCCCGGAGCACTCGCCCCCACCCCGGCCCCGGCTGCCCCGGCACCCCGACTCGTACTCTGGAGGCATGTCTGCCGACCTGCCCGACAACCTGCGTGCCTCTGACAACGACCGCGCCCGCGTCACCGAACTCCTCGACGTGGCGTACGCCGACGGTCGCCTCACCTTCGACGAGCACCAGCAGCGCGTCGACCGGGCCCTGGCCGCCCGGACGTTCGCCGAGCTGACCCCGCTCACCGTCGACCTCGCGCCGCACCAGGGCATGGCGGTCCCGTCCGGATCCCTGGCGCCCACCCCGTACGGCCACCCCAGTGGCGTGCGCGTCGACACCTCGCACCAGAGCCCGGCGGACACGGCCATCGCGATCTTCGGCGGCACCGAGCGTGCCGGCATCCACCGGGTGCCGGCCACCACGAACGCCATCGCCCTGTTCGGCGGGGTGAGCTTCGACCTCAGCGGGGCCGTCTTCGAGGCCCGCACCGTCAGCTTCAACATCGGCGCGGTCTTCGGGGGCGTGGAGATCACGGTGCCGCCGGGCGTACGCGTGGTCAACAAGGTCGTCCCGCTGTTCGGGGGCGTGTCCTCCAAGGCCCGGATCTCCGACCCGAGCGCCCCGACGATCGAACTGCGCGGCCTGGCCCTCTTCGGCGGCGTCGACGTGAAGGTCGCCGGCGAGGACGACGCGAAGGCCCCCGGCGATGTCGCCTCGTCCTGACACCGGCCGGACCTCCGACATCCTGTTCGCCGGTCCGGACGTGGAGTGGCGCCCGATCTCGCCCCGGTGGCGTACGGTCCACTGGCTCGCCTCCGGGATCACCGCACTGGTCGCCGTCGTGGTGCTCGGGGTGTCGGTGCAGTTGGTGTTCGGTCGCTGGGAGCTGACCCTGGTCCCGATCGCCCTCGTCGCGGCGCTGTGGTTGTGGAACGCGTGGCTGGTGCTGCGGCGTTGGCCCGCGTGGGGCTATGCGGAGACCGCCGACGAGTTGTGGGTGCGGCACGGGGTGCTGTTCCGTTCCCTCACGGTGGTGCCGTACGGGCGCCTGCAGGTCGTGGACGTCAACGCCGGTCCGCTCCAGCGGGCCTTCGGGCTCGCCGCGGTCACCTTGGTCACCGCTTCTGCCGACTCCGATGCGCACATCCCCGGCCTGCCGTACGCCGAGGCGACCCGGCTGCGCGACCAGCTCACCGCCCGCGGGGACTCGCAGGGGTCCGGCCTGTGAGCAGTCCCACCGAGCCCTCTGCGCCGGACGCGCCACCCACCGGCTCCGAACCGCCCGGCGTCCCGGCACCCCACCGGCCCGTGCTGGAGCGCCCGCACCCGCTGACCCCACTGGTCCGCGGCTGGATCGTGCTGGTGGCGGGCATCTTCGGCTTCAGCCAGAACATCACCGACATCATGTCCGGGCGTTCCGAACTCCCCCCGTGGTGGGTGCTGGTCGGCCTGCTCCTGCTGGTGGCCGTCGCCGCCGGTCTGGCCGGACTCGCGTCGTGGTGGTTCACCCGCTTCGTGATCGACGACGACGAGGTGCGGGTGGAGACCGGCTGGCTGCAGCGCCGCTCGCGCCGGGTCGCGTTCGACCGGATCCAGTCCGTCGACGTCGACCAGCCCCTGGCCGCCCGCCTGCTCGGCCTGGCCGAACTGCGGATCGAGGCCGGCGCGGGGGAGAGCGCCACCCGGCTGCGCTACCTGCAGCGAACCCGCGCGTACACCTTGCGCGACTACCTGCTGCAGCGCGCCGTCGGGCAACGCGCCACGGTGGCCGACGTCGGCCAGGGCCCGCAGGCCGGCGCCCTGGTCGACGCGTCCGCGGCGGACCGGGTCCTGCTGGCGATGTCGCCGGCGCGGATCGTCGGCGCCTTCCTGCTCTCCGCCGAACTGTGGTGGTCGGTCGTGCTCGGGGTCGTGGTCGTTGGCGTCGGCCGGGGCCTCGGGGTGGAGGTCATCTCGCTGGCCGCGCTGTTCCCGCTCGCGCTCGGCCTGGTCTCGGCCATCAGCCGGCGGCTGGTCCACCAGTACAACTTCCGGCTGCTGCGTACGCCGCTCGGCGGCCTGCGGGTCACGGCCGGCCTGACCCGCCTCGGCAGCCAGAGCCTGCCGCTGGACCGGATCCAGGGCGTACGGATCAGCCAGTCGCTGTTGTGGCGGATCCCCGGCTGGTGGCAGGCGGACATCGACATGGTCGGCGTTTCCGCCGGCAACGAGGACGGCGAGGACCGGCGCGAGTCGACGGTCCTGCCGGCCGGTACCACGGGGGAGCTGGGGTTCGTACTGGCCCAGGTGCTGCCCGGCATCGACCTGGGCGCGGTGCAACTGCACCGCGTTCCGGCCCGGGTGCGGTGGATCCGGTGGTTCGACCAGCAGACCCTGCGCTGGGGCGCCACTCCCCAGGCCGCCATCGCGGACTCCGGGCTGCTGGTGCGGCACGGGGAGATCGTCCCGCTGCACAAGTTCCAGTCCGTACGCCTCACGCAGGGGCCGCTGCAACGGTTGCTGCGCGTCGCGAGTGTGCACCTGGACACCACGCCGGGCCCGGTCCACCATGTCGCCCGGCACCTGCCGGTGGAGCAGGCCCGCCCGTACGCCGAGCAGCTGCTGGCCTGGGGGAGTGCCGCGCGGCGCTCCGGGAGCGGGGTGCGGACCCCGGTGGGGCCATCGGCGGGACCCCCGGCCGGTCCGCGGACACGACCCCCGGGGACTGGTGACGTGGACACGCGCTCTCGCTAGGCTCGTTGCATGACCACGCGACCTGTACTGGGCATCGACATCGGCGGTTCGGGGATCAAGGGCGCCCCGGTGGATCTGGAGACCGGCACGTTCGCCGCCGAGCGGCTCCGGATCCCGACGCCCAAGAAGTCCACCCCCAAGAAGGTCGGCGCCGCCGTCGCGGAGATCGTCGAGCACTTCGCCGAGCTCATCGGGGACGGGCCGATCGGCCTGACCGTCCCTGCTGTGGTCACCCACGGTGTCACCCGCAGTGCGGCCAACATCGACCCGGGCTGGATCGACTTCGAGGCCGAGAAGATGTTCGAGGACCTGCTCGGTCGCAAGGTCGTCATGCTCAACGATGCCGATGCCGCGGGCCTGGCCGAGGCGCACTACGGTGCGGCGAAGGGGCATCCGGGACTGGTGCTGCTCAGCACGCTGGGCACCGGCATCGGCAGCGCGCTGGTGCACGCCGGGGTGCTGATCGCCAACTCCGAACTCGGCCACATCGAGATCGACGGCAAGGACGCCGAGACCCAGGCCTCCTCCGGCGTCAAGGACAAGCTCGGCCTGTCCTACAAGCAGTGGATCCCCCGGATCGAGAAGTACTTCCAGACGGTCGAGCGGCTGATCTGGCCCGACCTGATCGTCGTCGGTGGCGGCGTCAGCAAGGACTCGGACAAGTTCCTGCCCTACCTCAAGCTCAACACCCCGATCGTGCCGGCCACGCTGCGCAACAAGGCGGGCATCATCGGGGCGGCGTGGATGGCGGTCTACCGCCAGCAGCACGACGCGGACACCGAGAGCGTGGCGGAGGCCAACCGGCGCGCCATCGAGCGGTCCCAGCAGCCCGAGGTCCCGGTCGTGGGAGACTCGGACAGCGATCGGGACGACCGCGTGACCGCCGTGGATGCGGACGAGCAGGTGGAGGTCGACGAGCAGGTCGAGGCCCCGCCGGCCGAGGATGCGCCGGCCGAGCAGGACTGATCCTCGGGGCCCAGGTCGGATGGCTCGGGGCCCCGAGGCCGTGGTCCCCACCCCGCCGCCCGTTCACATCCGCTCGAGCGCCTCGATCCCGAGCATGTCCAGCCCCGTCGCCAGCACCGTACGGACCGCGCGGCACAGCCCCAGCCGAGAGTCGCGCACCGCACCCTCGGACTTCAGGATCGGGCACTGCTGGTAGAACGCGGAGTAGTGCTGGGCCAGCTCGTACAGGTAGGTGCACAGCTTGTGCGGCTGCAGCGTGGTGGCCACCTCGACCACGGCCTCCCCGAAGCGGGACAGCTGCAGCGCCAGGGCCTGCTCGGTCGGGTCGTCCAGGACCGTCACCGTGGTGTCCAGCGACAGGCCCTTCGCCTCGGCCTCGCGCATCACCGCACACGTACGGGCATGGGCGTACTGCAGGTAGGGCCCGGTGTCGCCGGTGGTCTGGACCATCCGCTCGGCGTCGAACACGTAGTCCTTGTTCAGGCCGTTCGACAGGTCGGCGTACTTGATCGCGGCCAGCGCGATCGGCGGGGCGGCGATCTCCTCGGCCGCGTCGAGCAGCGAGGACAGGGTCACCGCCGAGCCGTCGCGGGTCTTGAACGGCTTGCCGTCCGCGCCGAGCACCATGCCGAAGCCGATGTGCTCCGCCGACACGCTGTCCGGCAGCCAGCCGGCCCGCCGCGCCACCGCGAACACCATCGCGAAGTGCTGGGCCTGCCGGGCGTCGGTCACGTAGATGATCCGCTCGGCCCCCAGGTCGTCGACCCGGTGCCGGAGTGCCGCCAGGTCGGTGGCGTCGTAGCCGTAGCCCCCGTCCCGCTTCTGCACGATCATCGGCGCGTCGAATCCCTCGACCCACACCACCAGGGCGCCGTCGTCCTCCACGGCCAGCCCCATCGCCTTGAGGTCCTCCACGACCTTCGGCAGCGCCTGGTTGTAGGTCGATTCGCCGGCCAGGTCGTCGTCGGTGAGCAGGATGTTCATCCGCTCGTACGTGGCGTTGAAGCCGGCCAGCGACACGTCGATCAACTGGTGCCAGATGCCCAGGGTCTGCTCGTCGCCGGCCTGCAGCGCCACCACCCGGCGGCGCGCGCGGTCGGCGAAGTCCTCGTCCGCCTTGAAGTGCGCCGAGGCCCGCTTGTAGAGCGCCTCGGCCCCGGCGAGGTCCAGGGCGGAGACGTCGGTGCCCTCCTCGAGGATCTGTTCGACCAGCTGGCCGAACTGGGTCCCCCAGTCGCCGATGTGGTTCTGCGGCTTCACGGTCGAGCCGGTCGCCCGCAGCACCCGGGTGAAGCAGTCGCCGATGATCGTCGAGCGCAGGTGGCCGACATGCATCTGCTTGGCGACGTTGGGGGAGGAGTAGTCGACGATCGTACGACGCGCGTGCGGGTCCTGGGGGACGCCATGGGCCGGATCGGTGGCCAGGCGGTTGGCCTCCTCGGCGAGTACCGAGTTCTTCAGCCGGATGTTGATGAAGCCCGGGCCGGCGATCTCCAGTGGCTCGCACAGGTCGTCGACCCGGATCTCGTCCACGATCCGCTGGGCGATGTCGCGGGGCTTGGCCCCCTCCTGCTTGGCCAGCCGCATCGCGATGTTGCACTGGAAGTGGCCGAACTGCGGCTTGGTCGCGGGACGCAGCTCGGGGTCGACGCCACCGGTGACCGCAGCGAACCGTTCACTCAACCGGGTTGCAAGGGAGGACATGCGCGTCATTCTTCCACGACGGGCCCGGATCGGCCTTTTGGTGATGTCTGGTGGGCGTCCGGCCAGGTCAGGCGCCGGGAGAATGGTCAGCGCCGCGCCATAAGGTGGCGACATGAGCAACGTCCCCACCATCACCCTCCGTGACGACACCACCATCCCGCAGTTGGGCTTCGGCACCTGGAAGATCACCGACGACGAGGCGCAGGCCAGCGTGGAGCAGGCCCTGGCGATCGGCTACCGGCACATCGACACGGCTGCGCTCTACGCCAACGAGGCGGGCATCGGCAAGGCCCTCGCCGGCTCCGGCATCGCCCGGCAGGACCTGTACCTCACCACCAAGGTGTGGAACGACCGCCAGCTCGAGGCTCGCGCCTCGCTGGAGGAGAGCCTGGCCAAGCTCGGTACCGACCACGTCGACCTGTTCCTGATCCACTGGCCGCACCCGTCCGCCGACACGTACGTCCAGTGCTGGCGGGACATGGTCGCCCTGCGCGAGGAGGGCCTGGCGACCTCGATCGGCGTCTGCAACTTCAACGTCCCGCACCTGCAGCGCCTGCTCGACGAGGTCGGCGAGGTGCCGGTGGTCAACCAGGTCGAGCTGCACCCCTCGTTCACCCAGAAGGACCTGGAGTCGTACGGGACCGGGCACGGCATCGCCACCGAGGCCTGGGCCCCGATCGGCCGCGGCGCCGACCTCGCGGACGAGGGGATCCGCTCCATCGCCGACCAGCTGGGTCGTACGCCCGCCCAGGTGATCCTGCGCTGGCACCTGCAGCAGGGCCGGATCGTGTTCCCCAAGTCGGTCCGCGAGGAGCGGATCCGGGAGAACTTCGACGTGCTCGACTTCGAGCTGACCGCCGACGACCTGGCCCGGGTCGACGCGGTCGACGCGGGCAACCGCCTCGGCCCGGACCCGGACACGATGTGAGCCTGCTCCCGTGAGCATGCCCCCCACCCCGGACCGCGGCGCGGCCCCCACCCCGGACCGGCTGACCGTCCCGTACGGACCCGACGTCGTCGCGGAACTTGAGGTGAAGCGTTCGCGCTTCATCACCTGGCTGCGTCGGGCAGGGGACGAGGCGGAGGCCCGCCGGCTGCTGGCCGACGCCCGCGAGACCTTCCCGGACGCCCGGCACCACTGCAGCGCCTGGGTGATCTCGGTCCCGGACGCCCAGCCGCTCTGGCACTCCTCCGACGACGGGGAGCCCAGCGGTACGGCGGGTCGGCCGATGCTGGACGTGCTGGTCGGGTCCGGACTGACCGATGTGGCGGTGGTCGTGGTGCGCTACTTCGGCGGCACCCTGCTGGGCACCGGCGGCCTGGTCCGCGCCTACTCCGAGGCCGTCAGCGGTGCGCTCGCCCTGGCGCCCCGGGTCCGGCTGGTGTCCTCGGCGCTGTGGCGGGTCACCCTGCCGCACGCCGAGGCCGGCCGGGTCGAGGCCGAGCTGCGCGACCGTGGCATCCTCGTGCACGACATCGCGTACGGTGCAGCCGGGGTCGAACTGGTCCTGGCCGACAACGATGCCGACGGGCTCGCCGCCACGCTGGCCGCGCTGACCCGCGGCACCGGCGTTCTGCAACCGGCCGGCCGGACCGTCACCGAGCGACCGGTCCGGGCCGGGGCCGCGGAGTAGGGTGGGGAAGGTCCAGACCGGCGAGTGAGGGCCTCGGCATGCAGATCCTGATCACCAATGATGACGGCATCGATTCGCCGGGTCTGGCAGCGATGGCCCGGGCCGCGATCCGGCGGGGACACCAGGTGCTGGTCGTCGCACCGGACCGCCCCTCCTCCGGCGCCAGCGCCTCGATCGGGATGCGCACCCACAACGGCCGCCCGATCGTCCAGGAGGAACACCCCGACGGGATGCCCAAGGGGGTCCGTTCGTTGGTGGTCGAGGCGACGCCGGCGCAGATCGTCTACCTGGCCGCGCAGGGCGAGTTCGGTCCGGGCCCAGGGCCGGCCATGGTCCTCAGCGGTATCAACGCCGGTGCCAACACCGGTCGCGCGATCCTGCACTCCGGCACCATCGGTGTCGCGCTGACCGCCTCCGTCCTCGGGATCCGTACGATGGCCGTCTCCGTCAACGGCACCGACCCGGTGCACTGGGACACCGCCGAGGACGTCGCCGTACGGATGATGGAGTGGGCGGAGTTCCAACCCTCGGACGGCCGGATCCTCAACGTCAACATCCCGGACGTGCCGCTGTACCGGCTGCGTGGGCTGCGGGAGGCGCCGCTGGCGATGTTCGGGGCCCTGCAGGCGGCCGACATCGACTTCCCCGACGACCCGGTGTCGGCGGTCCGGCGCGTGCCGGTGGAGTTCGAGCCGGAGTTCGCCCGGCTGGAGCCCGGCACCGACCACTACCTGCTCGAGCGCGACTGGGTCACCGCCACCATGCTGCGCGGCATGGTGGACGACTTCTCCGGGGTCCACCTGCCCCCACTCGAACAGGTCTTCCCGATCCATTCGCGGCTGCACGCCGTCCACCGCCGACCCCCTTGGAGTGAATGACATGACTGCACCGGCACTGCTCACCGAGATCCACGCCCTCGCCCTGGCGGTCGCGCAGGACGGCGCCCGGATGGCCCGGGAGATGCGCGAGGCGGGGGTAGCCATCGCCGACCGCAAGTCCTCGGTGGCGGACATCGTCACGGAGGCCGACCGGGCGGTCGAGACGGCCATCCGGGACGCGATCGCCGTCGCCCGCCCGCAGGACGGTTTCCTGGGCGAGGAGTCCGATGCCGCAGGGTCCGCCTCGGGCCTGACCTGGGTGGTCGATCCGATCGACGGGACGGTCAACTACGCGTACGGGCTGCCGTCCTGGGCCGTCTCGGTAGCCGTCGTCGAGGGTGATCCGCAGCCGGAGACCTGGACGGGTCTGGCCGGCGTGGTGGTCAACCCGATGACGGGGGAGACCTGGGAGGCCTGGTTCGGCGGCGGCGCCCGGGTCAACGGCCGTACGCTGCAGATCGCCAAGGAGGTCGACCTGCCGCGTACGTTGGTCGGCACCGGCTTCGGCTACCGGGCCGAGCGACGGCTGGTGCAGGGCCAGGTCGTCGCTCGACTGCTCGGCGTCGTCCGCGACATCCGACGGGCCGGCGCGGCCAGCCTCGACATCTGCTCGGTGGCGGCGCAGCGCCTGGACGCCTACTACGAGACCGGGCTGCACCCCTGGGACCTGGCCGGGGGCACTGTCATCGCGCGGGAGGCCGGGGCCCACGTCAGCGGGCTGCGAGGGAACGGTGCGGGAGAGGCGTTCTACCTGGCCTGCAACCCGGTGATCGCCGGACCGCTGGAGGAGGCGCTGCTGGCAGCAGGCGCCGAGCCGCTGGCGGAGCAGGATCGCTGACGAGGACCGGTCGGCAGGGGTCAACTTTCCAGTTGCTGGGGGTGCTGCTAAGCTGTCCCAGCAGCAAACGCGGATGTAGTTTAATGGTAGAACATCAGCTTCCCAAGCTGAGAACGCGGGTTCGATTCCCGTCATCCGCTCCACAGCATCCGCCCTTGTCAGCGGCAGGTGCGAGTAGCAGCAGGTGCGAGTAGCAGCGGATCTCCCTCAGTCCTCTTCGCCCGCCAGCTTCGGCTTGACCAGACCCAGCTCGTACGCCCTGATCAGCGCCTGCAGCCGGTCGCGTACCTCGAGCTTCTCGCAGATCCGGCCCAGGTAGGCCTTCACCGAGCCCTCGGACACGCCCATCCCGGCCGCCATCTCGCGGTTGTTCAGCCCCTGGGCGAGCAGGGTCAACAACTCGCTCTCGCGAGTGGTGAGTCGTACGGTCGGCCCGGGCGCGCGGCCATGGCGCTTGTGCTCGGTGCTCCCACCGACCGCCTCGTCGGCCAACAGCTTGACGACCTGCGGGGAGATCGGCATGTTCTCCTCCCCGTTCGCCACCAGTCGCAGCGCGCTGAGGATCCGGTCCGGCTCGGCATCCTTGACCAGGAACCCCGAGGCCCCGGCGCGCAGGGCCGGCAGGACGAAGTCCAGGCTGGCGAACGTGGTCAGGACGACGACCTTCACCCCGGGGCACTCCTCGACGATCCGGCCGGTCGCCTCGACCCCGTTCATCCGCGGCATCTGGAGGTCCATCAGCACCAGTTCCGGCCCCAGTTCGTGGCAGGCGGCGAGGCCCTCGACGCCGTCCGTGGCTGTCCCCACGACCTCGAACTCCTCGCTGGTGGCGAAGAAGTTGGTCAGTGCCTGGACCATCAACGGATGGTCCTCCACCAGGAGCAGCGAGTGGGGTGTGGTCACCCCGCCAGTATGACGCACGGGGGCTGGAAGGAAGACAAGGTGAACACTGGCCGAAGGTATGGTCTTGTCGGCAAGTGCCGCCTTAGACTCATTGCATGGCGATCTCTTCAGGCTCACGTAACTCGTCGACGAAGCGCGCCGTTCTCGGTGTCGTCGCGTCCCTCGTCCTTGCGACCGGGGGTGTGGTGGGCGGCGCCTCTCCGGCCCAGGCCGCGCAACCCCAGCCGGCGGGGCTGCAGCTGGTGATGTGCTACTACCTCCCGTGGTTGTGCTGAGGGCATCCAGTCCTCCGGTCGGGCCCACGACCATGCGGGCCCGCGTCACCGCCGCCCTCGATTGCACGCCGCTGCCGCTGTGGCCCAGTGTCTCGCTGGCACTCCTCTCCGTCGTCGCGTTCTTCAGCGACGCACTGACCTACTTCAGCGCTCCCTTCACCGACCAAGGGGTGTTGGAACTACTCGGACTCGTCCTGGCCTACGGGGCCCTTGCGGTTCTCGGGTTCCGGCCACCGCTGGGCATTATGCTCACCTGGCTCTCGCTGGCGTACTCCCTGTCGGCGGAGAGCTACGGCTTGCACCTGCTCGTCGCCTGTGCGGCCTCCATCGTGGCCGCCTCCCTGTGTACCCGGACGATGCTCGTGACGCACGTCGGCGTGAGCCTTGTGTGGGCGATCGCGGCCTCCCTGCGTGTCCGTAAACCCAGCGAGCACCTCCTGGTCCTGTGGACCATCATGTTGCTCGTCCTGGTCAGTGTCGCCGTGGGCCTCGGGCTGCGGCTCCTGATCGCCCGTCAGGTCCGGCAGGCCGCCAAGGTGAAAGAGTTGGAGCGGCTCAACGCCAAGATCCGCCGGGAGGAGCGGGCAGCGCTGGCGCGGGAGCTGCACGACGTCGTCGCGCACGAGCTGACCGTCATCACCATGCAGGTGATGGGCCGTCGCGCCTCACGCGACCCCGACGAACTCCATGAGGTGCTGGCCGTGGTCGACGACTCGGCCCACGCCGCACTGAACGAGCTGCGCAAGATGCTGGTGCTGCTGCGCGACGAGGGCCTGGTCGGCACGGGGGTCGATCCGACGTCCAAGGAGCCCACCCTTGCCGCCATCCTGGAGTCGCTGGCCAACGAGTTGGTCTACCTGGGCTACCCGGCCAAGTGGTCCTGCCACGACGACGGCACCCAGAAGCTGACCCCTACCCTGCTCAGCACCTGTTCGCGCATCCTCCAGGAGTCCGTCACCAACATCATCAAGCACGCTCCTCGCGGATCGGCCTGCCGACTGCGCGGTGAGGTGAAGGACGGCTGGATCCGGCTGCGGGCGCAGAACCAGATCGCCCCGGGGGCCAGGCGCAACGATGCCGGCTCCGGATCGCTGGGCCTGATCGGCCTGACCGAACGCGTCGACCTGCTGCACGGGAACATCCGCGCCGGCTCCCGCGGTGACCGCTGGGTCGTCGAGGTCGAGATCCCGCTCAACCCCTGACAGCCTCGAACCGGACGTACGGCCCGCCCCGGACGTACGGGATCGGTGTCGGTGGCGTGGTGGCGTGGTGTCGGTGTCCGTCGGCTCGTGTCGCAGAGCACAATGAGGCGTATGGCACCTGAGACCAGCCCGACCCCCAGCACTCCCGTACGCGTCGGCATCGCCGGCTACTCGACCGCCAGCTGGCTGCATGCCGGACCGATCCGCGCCGCCGGCGGCGTCGTCGTGGCGGTCGCGACCCGCAACCCGGAGCGCCGCGCCCAGGCCGAGGCCGAGAACCCGGGGGTCCGCGTCGTCGACGACCTGGACGCCCTGCTGCGTGAGCCGGGACTGGATGCGGTCGTGCTGGGCACCCCCTCGGGCATGCACCACGACCATGCGATGCAGGTGATCGGCGCCGGACTGCCGGTCGTGGTCGAGAAGCCCCTCGGGGTCGACCTGGCCGAGGTCCGCGAGGTCGTGGACGCCGCTCGTACTGCCGGTGTGCCCTTGACCTGCTACCTGCAGCGCCGCTGGGACAGTTCGCACCAGGTCGCCCGCGAACTCGTCTCCTCGGGCCGGCTGGGTGACGTCTACCGGTTCGAGTTCCGCTGGGAGCGCTGGGTCCCGGAGCCGAAGCACCGCTGGCGCGAGGACACCCCCAGCTCCGAGGGCGGCGGCAAGCTGCTCGACCTCGGCCCGCACATGGTCGACCTCGCCGTGCAGCTGTTCGGTCCGGTCGAGGCGGTCTATGCCGAGGTCAAGGCCCGGCGCCAGGTCGGCGACGACGAGTCGCACGTCGCCCTACACCATGCGGGGGGCCGGGTCTCCCACCTCGACGTGTGCACCCTGGTCGCCGCGCCCGGCCCCCGGATGCGGCTGATCGGCAGCGCCGGCACGTGGGTCTACGACGACTTCGACGACATGGGCAAGGACAAGCCGACCTACCCCGACCTGAACGATGCCCCCGGCTCGTGCGGCTGGCTGTACGGGGGCCCGCACCGGGTGCCGGTGCCGACCATCGCCGAGGACTGGAGCCAGTTCTACCGGCAGTTGTTCACGGCCCTGCGCTCATCCGAGCCGTCCGCCGGTCTGCCGGTTCCCCCGCAGGACGTCGTGCACATCACCGAGGTGCTCGACGCCGCCCTGCGCAGCGCGGAGACCGGCCAGGTCGTACGACTGGGGGAGTGAGCCGCCCTCCAGACGTCCGGTCGCGGGAAAGTGGTCGCAGGGCAGGTGGCCGCGACCGGCGCCACCGCGCTGGACACCGGCGGTCGGCATGCTCGACCCGACCCTGCTCGGCTGGGCACCCGCGACCACCTGGAACGGCCCCGGCCCGATGCCCGCCGACATGCCCGGGATGAACCACGGCGGATGAACCACAGCGACTGGGTCATCGGCTGAGCCGGCTCCGGCCCGCCGCACCGAGCCGTCCGGAGCTCACCGACCGCGTGCTGGGACGTTCCCGCGGGAACGTCCCAGTGCCCGATCGGTCAGCAATGGCAGGCCTGCCAGCGCGACCGCGGCCATCACCGCGAACACCACCAGCACCGAACGGTCCCACAGCACGCCGGCGACGGCCGTCATCACCGCCGTCCCCAGCCCGAGCGCCAGCGCCATCACCATGCCCTGCACCGCACCGGTCAGCTCCGGGGGGACCTGCTCGGTCAGGAACCGCACGAACGCCACCTGCGCGATCGCGAACGTCAGTCCGTGCAGCGGCTGGGTCAGCGCCGCCACCACCAGCGAACCGGCCAGGCCGAGGACCAGCCACCGTACGGCCGCAGCGACCAGGGCGATCACCAGCATCAGCCGCACCGACAGTCCTAGCTCGAACCGCGGTGCGAGCCAGAGCACCACGATCTCCGCGGCCGGGGCCAGCACCAGCAGCGCGCTGACCACGGTGGGGGAGGCCCCGAGCTCGGCGAACCGCACCGCGCCGAAGGTGTAGTAGGCAGCATGGGAGGCGTGCAGCGCGGTCATCACCAGCAGCATCACCACCACCCTGCGACGCCGGAACAGGGCCGCCCAGTCCCGGCCGGACCCGGATCGCTGGCCACCCACGGCGGTCTCGCCGGTCGGCAGCAACATCAGCGCCCCGATCAGCACGCAGGCCACGATGAACGCCCACAGCAGCGCCTCACTGCCCCAGACCGTCAGGAGGCCGCCGGCCACGAACGTGCCGACCACGAACCCGAGCGTGCCGAGCAGCCTGGTCGGCCCGTACGACAACAGCCCGCGGGCCGCGGCGAGGGTGGCCATCGTCTCCAGCGCGGGCTGGATCACCGGGTACGTCATGCCCAGCGCGACCGCGGCGACCACCAGCAGCCCGACCGACCCGTGCGGCAGGAAGACTGCGGCGCACGCCACCGCAAGCCATGGCAGGACGCGGAGGATGGTCAACAGGTCGGCCGAGCGATTCGCGAGCGGGAAGAGCACCGCCACCGAGACGCTGCGGGCCAGCAGCCCGGCGGTCACCGCGAGCCCGACGTCCTGCGGGGACACGCCGCGGCCGAGCAGGAACACCGCCCAATAGGACTGGTAGATCGCCCAGGACAGCAGGAACAGGAACATCTGGCCACCGATCCACGTCCGCACCAGCGGAGTCTACGGGGCCGTGGGCCTCGGGCCGGCCCCGATAGGCTGACGGCATGACCCCGCGGTACTCGCTTTTGCACGCCACCTATCGCCGTGGGGAGTCGCCGGTCGAGGTCAAGGATGCCTGGCTGTCCGCGGCCGCCGATCCCGCTGCGATCGAGCACATCTTCGCCCTCGATGCCGATGACTCTCGTACGTTGGCGTGGGTCGAGGGCCACCGGCAGGTCGTCTCGCCGCCGACCGGTGAGGTCACCGCGGTCCGCAACTGGAACGCGGCGGCAGCGGCGGCGACCGGGGACGTGCTGGTCGTCATCGCCGATGACCTGTACCCGCCGCCACACTGGGACGTACGACTCGCCGGCATCATCGGACCCAGGCTCGACCCGGTCCGGGTGCCGTTCGCGGTCAAGGCGCTGGACGTCACGTCCGCCCAGAACCCCGCGACGGACACGCTGATGAGGCATCCCATCGTCTCGCGCGCGTTCTACGAGAAGTTCGGGTTGTTCTCCCCGAGGTTCACCGGCGTCTACTGCGACAACGACATCACCCGGCGGGCCCTGTGGGGGGCGGTCGTCCTCGACGGGCGCAGCGGGCTCGTGCTGGAGCACCGGCACGCGACGACGACCCACCGCCGGACCGAATCCACCAGCCGGATCAACGAGGCCCGGGCCTGGGCCGAGGGCCTGGCCACGTACGAGGACGCGTGGACGCTACGGCAGCGGGCCGCCCCGGTCCGGCTGGTCCGCACCGACGCCGTCCCGCTCACCCCGATGGTCCTCCGGCTCGCGCGCCTGTGGTTCGCGACGCTGGCCGCTCTCGAGTACGCGCGATCCGCGCTGTGGAGGCACCCACGCTGACCGTCCGACCCGCCGGGACCGCGCCCTGCCGGGGTGCTCGACCGCCGGTCCCTCGTCGAGGGGCGTTCCCGCGGGAACGTCCGGTGGGCACCGGGTGCCTCGTCGGACTGAACCCGCGGTTGGCAGGCCGGCGGCAGTGGGATAGACAAGGGCGGTGCGACGCGCCCGGCGTCGTCCGCCATCGCGTTCCGCTCTGCCTGACCTGAGGAGGTCCCCGTGCTCGCCGCCCTGCTCCAGGTCATCCTGCCCGTGGTGATCGTGGCCGCCGTCGGCATGCTGCTGGCGCGCAACTTCCGGCTCGACCCCGACACGATCGGCAAGATCAACCTCTACGGACTGACCGCGCCGCTGGCCTTCGACAGCCTGATGAAGACCAAGGTGACCCTCTCCGAGGGCCTCGTCCTCGGTGGGGGGCTGTTGCTCGTCACCGCCCTGGCCGCCGTGGTTGCGTGGCTCGCCACGTTCCGGTCCGCCCGCGGGACCCAACGTGGTGTCGTCGGCGCGGTGATCCTGGGCAACAACGGGAACTTCGGCCTGCCGATCGCCCTGCTGGCGCTGGGCCAGGCCGGCCTGGACCAGGCGATGATCCTGTTCCTGTTCTCGCTCGTGGTGATGTTCACCGTCGGGCCGATCCTGATGGGGTCGGGCGGCGGGCTGCTGGCCGGCCTGAAGAACTTCGCCAAGCTGCCCGTCACCTGGGCGATGGCGCTCGCCGCCATCCTGCGGCTGCTGGGCTGGCAACTGCCGGTCGGCGTCACCCGGGGCATCGAGTTGCTCGCCGGCGCAGCGGTGCCGATGGTGCTGCTCGCCCTCGGCGTCCAGCTGGCCCAGTCCCGCCGCCTGCACCTGACCCGGCCGGTGCTCACCGCCGTCGCGCTGCGCGTGGTCGGTGTCCCGCTGCTCGCCGTCGGGGTGGCGCGGCTGCTGCAGATGGATGCCCTGTCGACCAGCAGCCTGGTACTGGCGAGCGCGATGCCGACCGCGGTGAACGCGTTCATGCTGGCCCGCGAGTACGGATCGGACCCCGAGACCGCTGCCAGTGCGGTGGCACTGAGCACAGTGCTGAGCATCGCGACGCTCGCGTTCGTGATCTCGGTGATCCCTGCCTCGGTGGTCTGACCGGTGCGACACTCGTACGGGCCCGCCGAGGGCGCAAGGAGATTCGAGCACTGACCAGGAGGAGCACCATGGACCGTCGTCGCGTGGTAGCCATGGTCTCCCTGGTCGGGGCGACCGTGTTCTGGGCCGGAAACTACGTGGTCGGGGTCGTCGCCGTGGGCGAGATGGGCCCGGTGAGCCTGGTGTTCTGGCGCTGGTTGCTCGCCCTGGTGCCCCTGGTCGTCCTGGCCCAGCTGACCGAGCGGCCCGACTGGCGCGCCGTGCTGCGCCGCTGGCCCTGGATCGTGGTGCTCAGCCTGACCGGGCTGGCCGGCTACAACCTGTTCCTGTACGCGGCGCTGCAGTACACCGACGCGTTCAACGCCTCGCTGATCAACGCCTTCAACCCGGCGCTGATCCTGCTCGCCTCGGCGCTGTTTCTCCGCCAGCCGCTGACCCCGCGCGGGATCGGCGGCGTCCTGCTGGCCCTGGTCGGGGTGCTCGTGGTCCTGACCAAGGGCACGCTGGCAGGGCTGGAGGGGTTCCGGCTCGGACCCGGGGAACTGCTGATGCTCGGCGCGATCGGGGTGTGGACCGCGTACACGATCATCGGGCGCCGGGGCCCGAAGCTGCCGCCGATCACGTCGACCGCGGCACAGGCGCTGGTCACCCTGCTGGCGACGACGCCGTTCGTGCTGGCCGGCGGGCTCGAGGTCCCGCGCAGCACCGCCGGGACGTGGTCGCTGGCCTTCATCGCGATCTTCCCCTCGGTGCTCTCCTACCTCCTGTGGAACCGGGCGCTGACGGTGATCGAGCCCGGCCGGGCAGGGGTGTACCTCAACCTGATCACTGTGTTCACCGCTATTGCGGCGGTCCTGATGGGCCAGGCGCTGCAGCCGGCCGAGGTGATCGGTGGCGCGCTGGTGATCGGTGGGGTCGCACTGACCAGCGCACGGCGCGGCTAGCGGAGCGCGGCTAGCGGAGCACGGGTCAGCGGAGCACGGGCCAGCGGAGCACGGGGAGCGCCGCGCTCGCTACTACAGGGAGTGATGGGCGCTCTCGCTCTGCAGGAACCGGTGGGCGGTCTCGCGCAGCTCCTCCACCGGCTCCCGGTCGGCCCGCTCCTCCAGGCGCTCGCGGATCGCCGGAACCCTCAGGAACTGCCCGGCGGTCGCCAGCGCCTGCTTGCGGACCGCGGGGTCCTGGTCGTCCAGCAGACGCTCGAGCACGAGCGGTGCCGTGTCCGAGCCGAGCTGGGCAGCGAGGACAGCGCCGGCGATCCGTACGACCGGGTCCGGGGAGGCCGCGGCAACCTCCGCCACCTCGAGCACCTCCGCAGGCATGGCCCGGTCCTGACCCGTGATCGCACCGGCCAGGTAGGCGGCCTTCGGAGCAAGGACGGGGTCGCCGTCGACGACGAGATCGCGCAGGATCGGGATCGCGCCGGGGCCGATCAGGGCTGCGACGGTGGGGTAGCCGATCTCCTCCGGGCCGAGGGCGGCCAGGACGGTCTCACGGCTCATGGTCATGGCGCACTCCCGAGACAGCTGCCAACCATGGTGTCGACCGCCTTTCGGCCTGGGGCGCCAGTGACCCGTACGATCCGGCTCGTGGGCCCCGACGGGGCAGGGACGCCCGCAGATCGACTGCGCGACGTCATCGTCGGGGCGTACGACGAGGCCAAGGGCCCGTCGGCGTCTTCAGGGCATCTATCCACAAGGTACCGGACGGGTGCCGGCGCCGGAAGGGTATCGGGCGGGGCGTCAGCGCTGGCCGGCCCACTCGCCCCGGTCCGGTCATCGGGACCGACAACGAGTGGTGGGGCCGCTGGGAGCGGGCCGATGCCAGTGGAGATGAGGTATCCCATCGCGGTTGACCCTGATGTGCAGGTGCAGTTCGCTGGCCCTAGTTACTTCTGTCCAGTGCGGATGGACATGACGGCACGTCACTCCACGGTTCGATGGGGAGTCAGGTCTCATCTGCAACGGCGGTCTTTGCGTGCAGGATCCAGGTTCGGGAGCAGGTCTGCTCTACCGATCAACTGTCGTACCGGGCGAGGTCCTCGGACCGGTCCGTGATGGAGCGAAATGTGACCCGTACGGGTCTCCTGGGGGGAGTTTCGCAGTGGAATCGGTATCTGATCCCGTGGGCATGCTCCGGGTCCGGAGGGTGATCGCCCTCCTCCTCGTCGCCCTGCTGGCGTTTCTCGGGGCGATCGGAGCGTCTCCCGTCCATGCCGCGGAGCCGGCACCACCGGTGAATGCGATGGCCTACAGCCCCGACGGCAAGCTTCTCGCGGTCGGCACCCAGGACTCCCGGGTGCTCCTGTACGACCCGAGCAGCGGAGCGCTGCTGCGCACCCTGGACAGCGCGTCCACCCAGCCGGTGACGTCTCTCGCGTTCGACCCCCAGGGCCAGGTCCTCGCCGTCGGCAGCCGGGACAGCACCATCACGTTGTGGAACCCTGCGACCGGCGAGCAGTCGCGCGTGCTCACCGGTCACGAGGCCGCCGTACGAGCAGTGGCGTTCAGCCCGGACGGTCGTACGCTGGTCAGCGGCGGCGAGGACAGCCGCGTCCTCCTCTGGAACCTCGGGTCCGGTCGTGCCGAGGCTGCGATCACGGGCATCCGCGACTTCGTGACAGCCGTGGCGACGAGTCCCGACGGGAAGCGGATCGCCGTGGCATCCAAGGATGCCCGGATCTACCTCTACGACGCCGCCAGCCGTGCCCAGCAGCGCACGATGAGTGGCCACTCCGCCGAGATCACGAGCATCGCCTTCAGCGCGGACGGCACCTCCCTCGTCTCGGCCAGCGCCGATTCGACCGCCAAGCTGTGGGACGTCGGGGCCGGTGTCGAGCGGCGCGCCTTCAAGGGCCACACCGGTGCCCTCACCGGCGTCGGCTTCGCGCTCAAGGGACGGGCGATCGTCACCTCCGGTGAGGACGGCACGGTCCGGGTCTGGAACCCCGTCAGCGGTGCCGAGATCGGCGTCCTCAGGAACCAGCAGGTCCCGGTCCGGGCCGTCGCGGTCAGCCCGGACGGCACGTCGATCGCCGGCGGCCGGCGCGACGGCCAGGTACGTACGTGGAGTGCCGCCACCAACCAGTTGCAGCGCTCCATCGACATCACCGCCGCTCCCGCGCCCACACCGGAGCCGGGGACGGGGACCCTGACGCCGCAGGCCCAGGTGGGGCCGACTGCCGCGAGCCTCAGCCAGGGACCCGGGGGCCCCATCCTGGTCGTCACCGACGCCACGGACCCGTACAGCACCTACTACGCGGAGATCCTGCGGACCGAGGGCCTCAACAACTTCGCCACGGCTGACCTCAGCACCGTGACGGCGGCCGGGCTCGCCTCGTACGACGTCGTCGTCCTGGGCGCCGCAGCACTGACTTCCGCCCAGGCCACCACGTTCAGCGACTGGGTCGGAACCGGCGGCAACCTCATCGCCATGCGCCCCGACGCAGACCTCGCCGGCCTGCTGGGGCTCGCCCCGAGCACGGGCACCCTCGCGGACGGCTACCTTCAGGTGGACACCTCGCGTGCCCCCGGCAACGGCATCGTCGGCGAGACGATCCAGTTCCACGGGACTGCCGATCGGTATGCCCTGGCGGGCGCACGTGCGGTCGCCACGCTCTACTCCGACGCGACCACCGCCACCACGAACCCTGCGGTCACCCTGCGCTCGGTCGGGACCAACGGGGGAGAGGCGGCCGCCTTCACGTACGACCTCGCCCGCTCCGTCGTCTACAGCCGGCAGGGCAACCCGGCCTGGAGCGGGCAGGAGCGCGACGGCTACACCCCGATCCGCAGCGACGACCTCTACTTCGGGGCCACGACCAAGAACCCGCAGCGCGACTGGGTCGACCTGTCCAAGGTGGGCATCCCCCAGGCGGACGAGCAGCAACGGCTGCTGGCCAACCTGGTCCTCACGATGAACGCCGACCGGAAGCCGCTGCCCCGCTTCTGGTACCTGCCCCGGGGCCTGAACGCCGCCGTCGTCATGACCGGCGACGACCACGGCAACGGCGGGACCGCCGGCCGCTTCGACAAGTTCCTCGCGGACAGCCCCGCCGGTTGTTCGGTGGCGGACTGGGAGTGCATCCGCGGCACGTCGTACATCTACCCCTCCACCCCGCTCACGAACAATCAGGCAGCCGCCTACGACGCGCAGGGCTTCGAGGTCGGGCTGCACGTGACCACGAACTGCTCCGACTGGACACCGACCTCGTTGCGCTCGGACTACTCCAGCCAGCTGGCCTCCTTCGCCTCCAAGTACACCGGCATCCCCGCGCCGACGACGAACCGTACGCACTGCATCGTCTGGAGCGACTGGTCCACCCAGGCCACGGTCGAGCGGGAGAACAACATCCGGCTGGACACCAACTACTACTACTGGCCATCCAGCTGGATCCAGGACCGGCCCGGTGACTTCACCGGCTCGGCGATGCCCATGCGATTCGCCGATTCCACCGGGGCGATGACCGACGTCTACCAGGCGACGAGCCAGATGACGGACGAGTCCGGCCAGACCTGGCCGCGGACCATCGACTCGCTGCTCGACAGCGCGAACGGGCCCCAAGGCTACTACGGCGTCTACACGATCAACGCGCACACCGACACCACCGACTCGGTCGAGGCCGATGCCGTGGTCGCCTCGGCCAAGGCGCACGGCGTCCCCGTCGTCACGGCGAAGCAGATGCTCACCTGGCTCGACGGGCGCAACAGCTCGTCCTTCGCCAACCTCTCCTGGAGTGCGAACCGGCTCGCGTTCACCGTGGCCCCCGGCGCCGGGGCCAGGAACCTCGACATGATGATCCCCACCAACTCGTCGACGGGTTCCCTCGCATCGGTGACCGTGGACGGAGTCCCGGCATCCTTCACCACACGGACGATCAAGGGCATCAGGTACGCCTTCGTCAACGCCACGTCCGGCAGCTACGTCGCGACCTACAGCGCAGACACCACGGCACCCACCATCGGGTCCACCAGTCCCGCCGCCGGTGCCACCAACGTCGCCCTGAGCACTGCGGTCACGGCTACCGCGAGCGAGGCACTGGACCCCGCCTCGGTCACCGGATCGACCGTACGGCTCCTCGATCCGGCGTCCAACCAGGTGCCTGCGACGGTGAGCTACGACGCCACCTCGAACAGCATCCGGCTCGCTCCCACCTCCTCCCTCGCCGCCGACACGAAGTACACCGCCACGATCTCCGGCGGTGGTGACGGCCCGGCCGTCACCGACCTCGCCGGGAACAGGCTGGCGGCCAGCGTCACCTGGACCTTCACGACCCAGAGCGCCCCGACCGGCCCCTTCACGATCTGGCCCGCGAGCGCGACGCCGGCCACCCCCTCGGTGAGCGACCCGAACGCCGTCGAGCTCGGCGTACGCTTCCGCAGCGACGTGGCGGGCAACGTCACGGGCATCCGCTTCTGGAAGGGCACGCAGAACACCGGCACGCACACCGGCAGCCTGTGGACCACGACCGGCACCCGCCTCGCCAGCGCGGTCTTCTCGAACGAGACCGCCTCCGGGTGGCAGGAGGTCAAGTTCTCCACGCCGGTGGCCATCACCGCCGGCACGACGTACGTCGCCTCGTACCACACCACCAGCGGCAACTACGCCGGGGACAACGATGCCTTCGCCACCGCCGGCGTCGACAACCCTCCGCTGCACGCCCTGCGCGACGGCCTCGACGGCGCCGACGGGGTCTATGCCTACAGCTCGACGAGCACCTTCCCGACGCAGACCTGGCGCTCCAGCAACTACTGGGTGGACGTCGTGCTGGACACCGGCGCCCCCGTGGCGGACACGACGGCGCCGAAGGTGGTGTCGGTGAGTCCGGTGTCGGGTGCGACGGGGGTGGGTGTGTCGTCTGGGGTGTCGGCGGTGTTCGATGAGGCGATTGATCCGGCGACGGTGTCGTCCTCGACGGTGTT
>NZ_FMYF01000009.1 GCF_900092135.1 Raineyella antarctica
TGCCGGTGGTCGGGTAGGCTCACCCCGGATACAGGTGTGTTTTCCTTGTGTCCTGTGCGGCGCGGCGTCACCAGGAGGCACCAGATGTCCACCTTCCTGTATCGGCTCGGGCGCTGGTGCTTCCGTCACGGTGGCCGGGTGCTGGCCGGCTGGTTGCTGGTGCTGGCCGTGACCGGCGGCGCCGCGTTCGGCCTGATGGGCAAGTTCGACAACGCCTTCACGCTGCCGGGCACCCAGTCGCAGGTCGCGCTCGACCAGCTCAGGATGACCTTCCCGGAGATGGCCGGGACCTCGGCCACCATGGTCGTCGTCGCACCCCCGGGTGAGACCCTGGACGACCCACCCGTACGCGCGGCCGTCGAGGCGACGGTGACCCGGATCGGGAAGCTCGACTTCATCGCCAGTGCCCAGTCCCCCTACTTCGAGCTGACCGACGGGATGATCAGCGCCGACCGGAGAGCCGGCCTGGCCAGCCTGATGCTGGACGGATCCCTGACAGACTTCACCGACCCCCAGAAGGCCGCACTGATCGGGGAGGCCGAGCAGCTCCAGGCCGCCCTGCCCGGGGCGACCGTACGGATGGGTGGCGAGGCGTTCAACGCGACGATCCCGTCCCTGGGACTGGTCGAGGCCCTCGGCGTCGGAGTGGCCGTGGTCGTGCTCGTGCTGGTGATGGGCTCGCTGGTCGCGGCCAGCATGCCGCTGGTCACCGCCCTGGTCGGCGTGCTGATCTCGATGGCCCTGATCCTGGCCGCCACCGGTCTGACGACCGTCAACTCGACCACGCCGATGCTGGCCCTGATGCTCGGCCTGGCCGTCGGGATCGACTACGCGCTGTTCATCCTCTCGAGGCACCGCGAACAGCTCGGGGAGGGGATGGACGTCGAGGAGTCCGCAGCCCGGGCCGTGGCCACCTCCGGGTCCGCGGTGATCTTCGCCGGAATGACCGTCTTCATCGCCCTCGTCGGACTGTCCGTGGCCCAGATCCCCTTCCTCACCACCATGGGCATCGCCGCTTCGCTCGGCATCGCCGTCGCGGTGGCGGTCGCCCTGACGCTGGTGCCCGCGATGGCCGGGCTGGCCGGTGAACGCCTCCGACCCCGGGCCCGGCGTCGGCTCGGACGTGGGCTGGGGCGAGGGCCGGACCGGCACGAGGCGGCCACGGACCGGCACGAGGCCGCCCGGCTGCGGATGCAGGCGGTGGCGGCCGGCCGCGGCGGTGGCATGGCCGGATGGTGGGTCCGGACCGTGACCCGGCGCCCGGTGCTGACCATCGTCGTCGTGGTGGTGGCCCTCGGCGCCCTCGCCCTGCCCGCCCGGGACATGCAGCTCGCGCTGCCGAACGCCGGCCAGAACAAGGTCGGCACCTCCTCCCGCGAGGCGTACGACCTGATCGCCCGGGAGTTCGGGCCGGGCTACAACGGCTCCCTGGTCGTCACCGCGCAGATCATCGGCTCCACCGACCCGCTCGGGGTGATGGCCGGGCTGCGCAAGGACATCGAAGCGATGCCCGGCGTCCAGCTGGTCGTGATCGCCACCCCGAACCGTACGGCCGACACCGGGATCGTCCAGGTGATCCCGACCACCGGCCCGGATGACCCGACCACCAACGCCCTGGTCGAGCGGCTCCGGGCCGCGGCGCCCGGCTGGCAGGACCGGTACGGGGTGCAGACCGCCGTCACCGGCTACACGGCCGTCGCGATCGACGTGTCCCAGCGGCTCGGCGCGGCGCTGGTGCCGTTCGGCATCTTCGTGGTGGGGATGTCGCTGGTGCTGCTGACGATGGTGTTCCGCTCGATCGTCGTGCCGATCAAGGCCACCGTCGGCTACCTGCTGTCGGTGCTGGCCTGCTTCGGCGCCACCACCCTGGTCTTCACCCACGGCGTCGGGGCCCACCTGGTCAATGTGGAGATCCTCGGGCCGGTCATCTCGTTCCTGCCGATCATCACCATGGGCATCCTGTTCGGCCTGTCGATGGACTACGAGGTCTTCCTGGTCTCCCGGATGCGGGAGGACCACGTCCACGGCACCCCGGCCCGGGCGGCGGTGCACACCGGCTTCGTCGGGTCCTCGATCGTCGTCCTCGCGGCGGCGGTGATCATGGTCGCGGTCTTCGCCTTCTTCGTACCGGAGTCCGACCGCGGCTCGATGCAGCCGATCGCCTTCGCCCTCACCGTCGGGGTGGCGATCGACGCGTTCATCGTACGGATGACACTGGTTCCTGCCGTGATGTCACTGCTGGGGGAGCGCGCCTGGTGGCTGCCGCGCTGGCTCGACCGCGCGCTGCCCGAGTTCGACGTCGAGGGGGCGGCGCTCGCCGAGGAGCTGGCCCTGCGCGACTGGCCCGCCGGACCGCCGGTCGCCCTCGCCGCGGAGAGGCTGGTCGCCGGCGACCAGGAGCGGGCACTGCATGCCCCGGTCGACCTCCGGGTCCCGCCCGGAGGCCGGCTGCTGGTGACCGGCGAGCCGGCGCAGCGTACGGCCCTGCTGCTCTGCCTGGCCGGGCGGCTGCCGGCCGCCGAGGGCAAGGGACGCGTTGCCGGGCAGCTGCTCGAGCACGCCGGCCGGGTCCGGCGCCGGGTCAGCGTGCTCGACCTGCGCCGTACGCCGGCCGCGATCGACGAACTGGTCCGGCTCGGCGAGGAGCCCGGCGACCCGCTGCACGTCGTCATCGTCGACAATGCCGATGCGGCGGCCGACCTGCGCACCCGGGAGCTGCTGGTCACCCTGGTCCGCGAGAGCCGGTCCACGGTGGTGGTCGGCGCCCTCGACGAGCGCGGACTGGTGCCGATCCTGCCGTTCGCGACGCCTCGGCTCAAGGTCCGGTCGTTGGCGCCACGGCCGGATCCCCGGCCCGAGTCACGGCTCGGCCCATGGTTCGACCCCGGCGCCCAGCCCGACTCGATGCCCGACGTCGGACTGGACCTGCTGGATCCCCCCACCGACCGCCCGACCATCCAGGTAGGTGACCCGCGATGAGCCCGACCGACACGACCCGACCCCGCGAAGCAGGCCGGAACCGGCGCTGGGCGGTGCTGGCCACCCTCGTCCTCGTGCCGCTGCTGCTCGTCGGCACGCTCGGCTGGGCCACCGCCGGTGCCGAGTCGCGCCGGCCCAGCGTCAGGGCCGCGATCGTCAACCACGACCAGCCGGTGACGCTCCAGGGCCAGATGGTGCCGCTGGGCCGCCAGCTCTCCGCCGCCCTGGTCGAGGGGCCCACCGACGGGACCAGCTACACCTGGGTGCTCAGCGACGACTCCGACGCCGCCGACGGGCTGGCCTCGGGCCGGTACGTGGCGCGGGTGGTCATCCCGGAGAACTTCTCCCACGCGGCCACCTCGTACGGCGGGGACGCCCTGGCCGCCGAGCACGCGACCATCGACATCACCACCTCCCGGACCACCGGCGTCACCGATGCCGAGGTGGCCCGCCAGCTGGCCGCCGCGGCCGCCCGGAGCCTGAACACCACCCTGACCGAGGGCTATCTCGACCAGGTCTACCTGGGCTTCAACAAGTCCGCCGAGGGCATGCGCAAGCTCGCCGACGGGACCGGACAGCTCGCCGACGGAGCGGCCCAGCTCTCCAGCGGCGCAGGCCAGGCCCGTGACGGCTCGGTCCAGTTGGCCGACGGCCTGGGATTGCTGGCGACCAACGGGAAGCCACTGGTCGACGGCGCCGGAGGCCTGGAGTCGGGCGCCCGGCAACTCGCCGACGGCCTCGGCCAGTTGCAGGCGGGCACCAAGGACCTGCCCGCCCAGACCGCCCAGCTCGCCAGTGGGTCGCGCCAGGTCGCGGACGGTGCGGCGGCCCTGTCCGCCGGTCTGGACCAGCTCTCCGCCGGCGCCGGGCAACTCTCTGGTGGCGCGGCCACCTACAGCTCCGGGGTGAAGCAGTACACCGATGGCGTCACCGCTGCCGCGGGCGGGGCGGCCCAGCTCTCCGCCGGCATCGACCAGCTGACCCAGGGCCTGGATGCGGCGCTGCCCAGCCAGGCGCAGCTGCAGCAGCTCCAGCAGGTGGTCGACCAGCTCCGTCCGGTGCTGGAACAGGTCAGCGCCGCGCTCAAGGACATGCAGGGCACCGCCGACCGGCTGGCCGCCGGCACCGGTGCCGTCGTGACTGGTCTGGACCGTACGGTGACCGACCTGAAGGCGCTGCAGACCGGCACCCCCACCTGCCCGGCCGAGATACAGGCCCAGGGCGAGGCTGCCTGCACGGCCTGGCAGCAGGGCGTCAGCAGCGGGGCCTCCCGCGCCCTCGCGCTGCTCACCACGAAGGACCAGTCCACCGGGTACAGCATCGTCACCGCCGCCCACGCCGCCGACCAGGGTGCCTCCGGCCTCCGGGCCCTGGTCACCGCCAACGGTGGCTCCCTGCCCGGCCTGGACCCCGCCCAGGTGCAGCAGATCACGACCGCCCTGAACGACCTGCCCGGCACGGTGTCCCAGTTGCAGGACGGCGTGCACCAGCTCAATGACGGCGCGTCCCAGCTCTCCGCCGGTCTGGATCGACTCAGCGCCAACGGCCCGGCCCTGGTCAGCGGCGCCGACCAACTGGCCACCGGCGCCGCCGGGATAGCCTCCGGTGCCCAGCAGTCCGCCTCGGGCGCCTCCCAGCTCGCCTCCGGTGCCGGCAAGGTCGCCACCGGCAACGAACAGCTGGCCGCCGGCATGGTTCCGCTCGCCGACGGCATCGCACGCTCGGCCGACGGGGCCCGGAAGTACGCCGACGGGGTCGGAACCTTCCGGACCGGCCTGGCCCAGTACGTCGACGGCGTCGGGCAGTCCGCCACCGGGGCCCGGACCCTGTCCGACGGGCTCGGGGGGCTGGCGACCGGGGCCTCCCAGCTCGCCACCGGGACCGACCAGCTGCACACCCAGGTCAAGGACGGCGTCGGCTCCATCCCGACGTACAACGACGCCGAGCGGAAGAATTTGGCCTCGGTGGTGGCCGCGCCGATCGCCACCGACAACCTGTCCGCCAACCCGACGCCTCGACTGGCGGCCGGTGCCCTGATGGCCGCCATCGCGCTGTGGCTGGGCGCCCTGGTCACGTACGTGGTGCTGCGCCCGCTCTCGGACCGGCTGCTGTCCTCCTCGCGGTCGACCGGCGCGGTACTGCTGCGTACGCTCGGCCCCGGTATCGGCGTCGTGCTGGTGCAGGCGGTCGGGGTCGCGGCGGTGGCCGGCCCGGTGATGGGGCTGGGCACGGGCCGGGCCTTCGCGGTGCTCGGCGTCCTGCTGCTCGGTGGGGCGATGTTCGCGCTGGTGAACCATGCCCTGGCCGCCTGGCTGGGCCACTTCGGCCGACTCATCGCCCTGGTGATGGCGGCACTGGCCATCGCCGGCGCACTCACCTCGGCCGTCCCGCGGCTCTATGACGTGCTGCGTCCGCTGCTGGCACCGGTTCCGGTGCTCGAGGCGGTGCGTGCGGTCGCGACCGGCGGGTCGGTCGGTGGCCCGTTGCTCGGCATCCTGGCCTGGGCCGTGCTCGCGGCCGGGGCGAGTGCGCTGGCCGTCGCCCGCCGGCGTGGGCTGACGGTGGCGCAGTTCGTCCGGGCGTACGCCTGATCGGCGGAGGGGCGTTGCTGCGGGCCCAGCACTGGATTGTCTGTGTCGATTGCAAGACTTCTCCCATGACATCGCAGCCCTCTGCTGCCACTGACCCTCCGAGCAAGAACCAGGTGCGCCAGGCTGGCAGGACGGTGCGACACAGCCTGCAGATGCCCTTGTCCGTCGACGAGGAGACATACGCAGAGGCGATCGCCATCATTGAGCGGCATCGTGCTGCTCATGCGCGTCCCATGGTCACGGCCAACGTTGCACTTCGGCAGATGTGTCGACGTCTCGGCCTCAACGCGAAGGTGACTCAGCGGCTCAAGCGGATGGAGACGATCCGGGACAAGCTTCTCCGAGAACCTGGATTGAATCTCGACCGTATGCAGGACTTCGGGGGCTGCAGGGTCATTGTTCCGACGATCGAGGACGCCTACCGCCTTCGCGACAGGATCCTTCGACGCCACCCCGACGCCCGCGTGAAGGACTACGTTGCGGAGCCGCGGGGGTCCGGATACCGCGCGATCCACGTGATCGCCGAGTACGGCCTACCGAAGAAGCCCATCGAGATCCAGATCCGCACGCCGGAGATGCACGAGTGGGCCGACATGGTTGAACGGGTCTCTGGCATGCTCGGCATCAATTACAAGCAGGAGGGGCATGCCGAGTTCCAGCTATGGGCGAAGGTCCTGTCCCGGATACTTGAGCTCCAAGCGGCGGGACGGCCTGTTCCCGAGGCCCTCCGGGAGAACTATGCTGCAGTGACACAGCGACTCTTCCGCGATCTCGAGGGCAGGTGAAGGACATGACGGCATCACCCCATCCCATCAAGCACTTCCTGCTGGTGTATGACCGCGCTGAAGGCCACCAGGTCGCCGTTGAGGAGTTCGGGACCGATTCTGCAGCAGCGGTCCGGCGCTACCAGGAGCTGGAGAGGGAGCACGCCTCCAATCCTCGGATGGACATCGTCCTGGTCGGCTCTGATTCCCTCGACACCGTGCGGGTCACCCACGCGAATTACTTCGTAGAAGGGGCTGCCACCGTCGAGGCTCTGGAGTCCTACCTCAGGTCCTTCTCGGAACGCTTCGTCTACTGAAGATCCACTGCAGACGCAGGGGTGACAACGAAGTGTGGGATTCGCCGGGTGCCGGATGTTCACCCGCCGTTGGGATCGGCCTGCCAGACTGCGGGGGTGAGCGTGCAGTGGTTGGAGTTCGATTCCCTGGTCAACGCCCGTGACGTCGGAGGCATCCCCACCACCGACGGCCGGCAGGTGCGGTCCCGGCGCCTGATCCGCTCGGACAACCTGCAGGCGCTGACCGAGGCCGACGTCGCCCGGCTGCGCGGGCTCGGCGTCACCGACGTGGTCGACCTGCGTTCGGTCTACGAGGTCGAGTCCGAGGGCCCCGGTCCGTTGACGACCGCCGACGGCTTCACCATCCACCACCACTCGTTCTTCATCGAGCGCTATGCCGACGGCAGCGAGATCGCGCCGGGCGGCGAGGAGGGCGGCCTGCACACCGGCGAGAGCGAACTGCCGGGCGATGCCCTGCCCTGGGCCGGCAAACGGGCCCACACCATCCAGGTCGAGGACGGCTTCGCCTCGTCCTACCTTTCCTTCCTGGCCGACCGGCCGGCCTCGGTGCTCGGCGCGCTGCGCAACGTGGCGTACGCCCCGGGGGCCACGCTGGTGCACTGCGCCGCGGGCAAGGACCGCACCGGCACCACCGTCGCGTTGGCGCTGATGGTCGCCGGGGCCGAGCGGGAGGCCGTCGTCGCCGACTACGCCGCCAGCACCGAGCGGATGGAGCTGATCGTCGCGCGCCTGGTGGAGCGGGACACGTACGCCGCGAACCTGGCCGACCGGCCGCTGTCCTCCCACGACACCCGGCCCGAGTCGATGCTGGCCTTCCTGGAGTACGCCGAGGACAGGTTCGGCGGGGTCGAGCCGATGCTCGGCCAGATCGGCTGGACCGCCGCCGACTCCGCGCAGTTGCGCCGCAAGCTGCTGGACTGAGCCCGAGGATCTCTGGACTGAGCCCGAGGGCCGCCGGGCCGGCGGCTCAGGCCTCGACGACCTCGTCGAACGCCGCGGTGGTCATCCGCACCTCGACCGGTACCTCGTCCCCGACGGTCGGCGGCTGGGCACTGCTCGGCACCAGCACCATCGAGGACTGCATGTGCGGGGGCTCCACGAACATCCGCTTGCGGCCGTCGATCGTGTACGGGGACAGGGCGCGGCCCGCGGCCTCCAACGCGCCGGTCGCGACCGAGATGGCCTTGGCCCGTACGGTCGACCCGGAGGTCGGGGCCTCCATGCCGATGCCGTGCGCGGTGCCGCCGGAGAGCACGACGACCCAGCCGTCGCCCGGGGCCCGGTGCTGGTGGTAGCCGATCCGGTCCCCGCGCTTCACCTCGTGCACGTCGAGCACGCTCGCGGTGGTGCGGTAGGCGGAGCGGGCGCCGAGCCACAGCGCGGTGCCGACCCTCAGCCGGACCGGAAGGTCCTCCCCGGGGGCAGTGAGCTCCGCGGAGATCTCCTGGGCGGTGGTGGAGGGGATGTGGGAGAGCCACAGCGGGGCGCGGTAGGCCTCGACCGCCTTCCGGCTCAGCTCGCGGGCCTCCGCGACGGTCTGCTCGGAGTGCAGTGGCAGGTGGATCGTCCACCCCTCGACGTCGAGCAGGGCCGCGGCCGCCTCGGCGGCGGCCAGGTCCTCCGGGTCCAGGCCGTGCCGGCGCATCGAGGTGAGCACCTCCAGGACCGCCCGGGGACGGAAGTCGGCGCCGACGTTGCCGAGCACCTCTATGTCCTCCAGCCGGGAGACGGTGGTGATCACCCGCGGGTCTCGGACCAGTTCGACGGCCTTGGCGTCGAGGGGCCGCCACGGCTGGAGGATGACGATGTCGCCGTCGAAGTGCTCCCGGACCCGGGCCACCTCGTGCGGCAGCCCGACGGCCAGCCTCGTCACGCCCAGGCTGCGTGCCTCGGCGGCCAGCCGCTCCAGCCCGAACCCGTACCCGTTGCCCTTGGCGACCGGGATGATGCCGGGGGTGGCGTCCACCAGGGCCCGCTGGTGGGCGCGCCAGGCGGCGGTGTCGATGGTCAGCTTCAGTCCACTCACAGCCGCCAGCCTAACGTCGATGGTTCCCCGGATGGCCTCGGTGCCGTCATCGGGGCCTGATGTTCTGGTTGGAACGGAAGACGTTGGCCGGGTCGTAACGGGCCTTGATCTCGGCGAGCCGGTCGTAGTGCGCGCCGTAAGCGGCCCGGATGCGGGCCTCGCCCTCGTCGTTGTGGAGGAAGTTCACGTACACCCCGCCCGTGCTGTGCGGTTCGAGGTCGGCGAACATCCGGCGGCACCAGGCGATGTCGGGATGGTCCGACCCGGCCTCGGGCCAGGCCGCGTTGACGTTGATCGCGTGCAGGGCATCCCGGCCGCTCGCGGCGCTGCTGTCCGCCGGGATCCGGGAGACGGCGCCACCCAGGTGGAACATCACGGTGTAGGACGTCGGGGCCGTCTTCTGCCAGGCATTGTGGACCAGCACGTCGATGGTCCCGTCCGTCAGGGGCGGCAGGTAGTGCGACTTCCAGTAGTAGCCCCAGTGGTGCGGAACCGTCGCGTCGAACATCGCCTGGTGGGCGAGGTAGGTCTTGCGCTGCACCAGGTCCGCGGCCGGGGGGCCGAAGCGCCGCAGCGGTTCCAGGAAGGCCTCGCCCTCGGCGAGGTCCCCGCTCCAGCACGGGATCAGCATGACCACGTCCTTGCCGCGTACGTCTGCCGGCACCCAGTCCAGTTGCGGGGCCGTACGCAGGTTGACGTAGACCGACAGTTCGTCCGGCGCGTCCTTGATGAAGTCCCGGTAGAAGTCCAGCACCTCCCGGGCCCGGGAGGCGTCGTGCATCAGCGGCCCGGCGAGCACCATCGTCCCCGAGTGGTGGAGCCGGAAGGTGAACCCGGTCACGATGCCGAAGTTCCCACCCGCACCACGCACCGCCCAGAAGAGTTCCTGGTTCTCCTCCTCGGAGGCGCGGACCCGGCTCCCGTCGGCCAGCAGCATCGCGACCGATTCGACGTTGTCCGAGACCAGCCCCCAGCGCCGGCTCAACCAGCCGAAACCGCCACCGAGCGTGAGCCCGGCCACCCCCGTGTGGGTCACGATGCCGCCCGGCGTGGCGAGGCCGTGCGCCTGGGTCGCCTGGTCGACGTCGGACCAGAGGGCGCCTGGTTGCACCCGCGCCAGTCGTGCCCCGGGGTCCACGCTCACCCCTCGCAGGGCGGAGAAGTCGATCACGACGCCGCCCTCGACGACCGCCGAGCCGGCGACGTTGTGGCCGCCGCCGCGGATCGACAGCGGAAGGCCCTCGCGTCGGGCGTACGCCAACGCGAGCGCGGCATCGTCAGTGCTGGCGCATCGGGCGATCAGCGCCGGATGGCGGTCGATCGCACCGTTCCAGACGCGGCGTGCCGCGTCATAGCCCTCATCCGAGGGGCTCAACAACTCGCCGGTGAACCCGGCAAGACCGGGCAGGGACCCGATTCCACCGTTCATGGATAGAGGTTACGCGCGGAGCGCCCGGGCACGGCATCCGCCGGGACGGCCAATTCCCGGCGGACCGGAACGCGCTGCGACGGCTCAGCCGCGACGCTTCATGTAGAGGTCGAAGGCGGTGTACAGGACCCGGTTGATCGGCAGGTCCCACTCGCCCAGGTACTCCACGGCCTCGCCGCCGGTGCCGACCTTGAACTCGATCAGGCCGACGTGCGGGTCCTTCTTGTCGACCGAGTCGGTGATGCCGCGCAGGTCGTACACGTCGGCTCCGGCAGCGATCGCGTCCTGGATCATCCGCCACTGGATCGCGTTCGAGCCGCGCACCTCGCGCTTGTCGGTGGAGGAGGCGCCGTACGAGTACCAGGTGTGCGTGCCGACCCGGACCCACGTCGTGGAGGCGACCAGGTCGCCCTCGTGCTCGGCCAGGTAGAGGTGGATGCGGTCGGGGTCCTCGGACTGCATCGCCTCCATCATGGTGCGGAAGTAGGCCAGCGGCCGGGGCGTGAAGCCGTCCCGCTTCGCGGTCTCGGCGTACAGGCCGTGGAAGGCCGGCAGGTCATCGATCGTGCCGCGGCGCACCGTGACACCCGCCTTGTCGGCCTTCTTGATGTTGCGCCGCCACAACTGGTTCATGCCCTTGAGCACGTCGTCGGGCGTACGTCCGGCCAGCGGCAGCTGGAAGTTGTACTCCGGCTGGCCGGCCGCGAAGCCCTCACCGGACTTCGGCGGGTGCCAGCCGAGGCTGCGCAGGTCGTTGTAGACGCGGGCGGCGGCGATGTTCGTCTCGTCCGGTTCGACCTGGCGAAGCGAGGTGACCGACTCGTCGGCCAGCGCGTCCTTGATCGCCCGGGTGCCCCAGCGGCGGACGATGACCGGCGGGCCCATCCGTACGCCGAACGCACCCTGGTGCTTCACGTGGGAGACGAACGGGGGCAGGTAGGCGGCCAGGTCGGCCTTCTCCCAGTCCAGCACCGGGCCCTCGGGGACGTACGCGAGGAAGCGCTTCACCTTGGGGATCTGCCGGTAGAGCACCAGGGCGACGCCGACCAGGGTGTCGCCGTCGAACCAGCCGAGCGACTCGTTGCGCCACTCGCTCTTCACCTTGGCCCACGCGGGGGTCTGCAGGAAGCTCGCCGAGCGCAGGGTGGTGAGGAAGTCGAGGTGCTGGGAAGCCGGGATGGTCCGTACGGTGATCGCCACGCCACGACTCTACCGGCCGGGACGGACGACGGCGGCACCCCGGGGAACCGGGATGCCGCCGTGCGAACTCGTGCCTATCGGCTCAGGTCACGCAGTCTTGCCCTTGGCGAGGCCCTGGGACTTGCCGTTGCCGTTGTCGTGCCCGCCACGTGGGGAGACCTCTACCGGGACGGTGACCGTGGTGCCGGAGTCCTGCGCGCGCAGGACCAGGTAACGGTCGCCCTGCTTGACGCTGGGGGACACGGTGATGTCGATGCTGGCCACACCGTCGACGACGGTCGCGGTACCGACCTTGACGCCGTCGATGGTGGCGGTCAGGGTCTGGTTGGCCGGAGAGCCCAGCGAGGTCATGTCCAGCGAGCCGTTGGCCACGGCCTTGGCCGGATTCACGCCGACCCTGAGGGTGGAGGCCTGCTGCTGCACCAGGGCGGTCGAGCCGGTCACGGAGACGCCTCGCTTGGCGTACGACGGGGTGATCGTCTTCTGCTGCTTCAGCCACGCGGTCCAGGCGTCCAGGTCGGTCCAGCCGGTGTCGGTGGTGTTCCGGCCCTGCGTCAGGACGCGGAAGTTGTCGCCGCCCTCGATCAGGAAGTTGCCCGAACCGACGGTGTAGGTCGCGGCCGGGTCGAGCGGCTTGCCGTCGATCGTGACGGAGGTGACCCGGTCACCCTCGGGGCGGGACTCGTCGAAGGTCCACGACACGTTGTCCGACAGCGACAGGGCCAGGAACGGGCGGGACGGGGTGGCGCCGGCGGCGTCGCGCTGCCACTGCTGCTCGAGCATGGTCTTGAACTGGGCGCCGGTGATGTCGGTGGTCTTCAGCGTGTTGGCGAACGGCAGGATGCCGGCGGCCTCCTTGTAGGTCACCTCGCCGGCCAGCAGGTCGGCGCGGGTGCCGCCGGGGTTCTGCACGCCGATGACGTTCTTGCCGGTCACGTCGGACAGGTAGTCGGCGAACATGTCGGCGACCAGGTTGGACATGGTCGACTCGTCGCCGCGGTCCTCCTTGCCCTGGATTCCGGGTGTGACGGGATCGGAGTCGACGCCGATGCCGCCGCGGGAGAAGTCCCCGGTGGCGTTCGCCACGACGGCTGCGCCCTCGATGGCGGACTGCTCGACGGCCTTTTCGGAGATCGACTTGGCCGCGGCGAAGGCGGGGGAGGTGTAGCCAGTGGCCGTGGTGAACCCGTTCTTCGGGTCCAGCACCTTGGCCGACTTCACCGTCACCGTGTCGGTGGCCTGGTCGTAGCCGAGGTCGATCCGGCCGAGGTTGGCGCCGTACGAGCCGGCCTGGACCACGGCGCGGGTGCCGCCGATGGTCTGGGCGTACACCTCGTGGCTGTGGCCGTTGAGCACCAGGTCGACCTTCGGGGAGGTACCGGTGGTGATCGCGTCGCTGTGGCCCTCGTGGTAGCCGGCGATGATGACGTCGGCCTCACCGTTGGTGGTGTTGCCGTCGGTCAGTTGGTCGGCGACCTTGTTCACCGCGGCGACCGGGTCGGTCACGGTCAGGCCCGTCAGGCCGGCCGGGGAGACCAGGGAGGGCAGGTCGGCGGTGGTGGCGCCGATGTAGGCGACCTTGACGCCGTTCTTCTCCATCAGCACGTACGGCTTGAGAGCAGCTTCGGTGCCGGTGATGTTGGCCGAGGTGTGCGGGTACTGCGAGGACGGCGCGATGTCGTCGCGCAGGTCGGCCCATCCCTTGTCGAACTCATGGTTGCCGACCGAGGAGGCGTCGACGCCGATGGCGTTGAGCATGTCGATGGTCGGGTCGTCGTCCAGGATCGAGGACTCGAACAGGGTGGCTCCCACGTTGTCACCGACGGACAGCACGGCGGTGTTGTCGGCGCCGGCCTTCGTACGCTCGGCATCCAGGGTGGCGAAGAAGTCCAGGTTGGTGATGCGACCGTGGAAGTCGGTGAACGTCAGGACGGTCAGGTTGGTCTCGGCGGCAGCGGCGGGCACGGCGGTGAAGGCACCGGCTCCCAGCGCCAGGGCGGCGACGCCTGTCGCCGCGCGCTTCCAGGCAGGCTTGCGCATGGTTTCCTCTCCAAGGGGACTGCCCCGCCCGTACGACGGGCAGCTCCGGCAGGGGCGCGACGAACCGCACCCACCTCGTTCCTCTCACGGCCGAATGAACGTTCAGCAAAATCTCAGGAACGATGGGGTGTCCATGCGGTCACAGCCTCGCAGCGGTCACAGCAGCGGTCACAGCAGCGATCGCGGACGTGACGCGGCCCCTGCGGGTGGGTCACCCGCAGGGGCCGTGGTCACTGTCCGGTCGTCCGGGCGGTGGGATGTTCAGGCGCTCGGCACCTGCTCGGCCCGACCCGACACGCCGCCGGGCGCGGGCGCGTCGTACGAGTGCATGGCGATGCCGGGCTCCCCGTCGTGGAGGATCTTGCCGGGGTTGAAGTTGTTCCCCGGGTCGGCGCCCTCGAGCAGCGCGCGCTGGAGCTTCGTACCCGCCGGCGAGATGTCCTCGGCCATCCACGGGGCATGCTCGCTGCCGACACCGTGGTGGTGGGAGACGGTCGCGCCGTTGTCCATGAAGTTCTGCTGGATCGCCCGCTTCACGGTGTCGTAGTTCTGGTACGACGTGGCCTTGTCATTGTCGGGCAGCGCGAAGGTGAAGTAGAGGCAGGCCCCGCTGTGGTACGAGTGCGCGAAGTGGCACATGATGAAGCCCTTGGTGCCCGCGGTGTCGAAGGCGTGGTTCGCCGCCTCGATCGTCGTGTCGTAGAGGTGCTTCAGGTTCGACCACGGGGTCGTCGTCTCCGACACGTCCGCGGTCGCGCCGCGGTCGAGCAGGAAGTCACGGATGTAGGGCGTGTCGAACTTCTTGGAGTCGTAGACCGAGCCCACACCGGTGCCGACGACGATGCCGCCGTGCTTGGTGACGATCTCCTTGACGATGGCCTGGTTCTGCTTGACGTAGCGCCGGCCGCCCTCGAAGCCGATGTAGGACAGGCACATCTTCTCCAGGTCCCAGCCGCGGCGCTTGAGGTAGCCGAACAGGGTGTTCATCACCAACTTCTTGCGGCCCTTCTGGGCGCGCTGGGTGGCGAAGGACATCTCCGTCTCGTTCGCGTCGGAGATGCGGGTCACGATCGTGTGCGCGTCGGAGGTGTGGATCTCCTGCATCGCGTCGAGGCCCGAGGTGAAGTCCGGGAAGAAGTAGCCGACGATCTCGCGGACCTCCGGCACCCGGTGCACGTTCACCCAGGCCTCGGTGATGATGCCGAGGCGACCCTCGGAGCCGATCACCATCTCGCGGACGCTCGGGCCCGACGAGGTCGACGGCAGCGGGCGGAGCGCCAGCACCTCGCCATGGCGCACGGCTCGCAGGCCACGGACGATGTCGGCGATGTCGCCGTACTTGTCGGACTGCATGCCGGTGGAGCGGGTGGCGATCCAGCCGCCGAGGGAGGAGTGGTTGAAAGAGTCCGGGAAGTGTCCCATCGTCCAGCCGCGCCGTCCCAGCTGCTCCTCGATCTGCGGGCCGAGCGCACCGGCCTGGATCCGGGCCAGCCCGGACTCGTCGTCGATCTCCAGCACCTTGCTCATCCGGCCCAGGTCGACCGAGACGACCGTACGGCGCTCGGCCGGCATCGGCTCGAGGGCGCCGACGATGTTGGAGCCACCGCCGAAGGGGATCAGCACCGCATCGGCGTCCACGCACAGGTCGACGATCTTCTGGACCTGGGCCTCGTCGGCGGGGTACACCACGACGTCGACGACACGGCGCAGGTCGCCGCGGCGGATCCGCATCAGGTCACGTACGCCCTTGCCCAGGGTGTGCACGACGCGGTCGAGGTCGTCGTCGAGCAGGTAGCGCTCGCCGACGACGTCCAGCAGCCGGGTGCGCAACGCGTCGTCGATCACCGGGGCCGGGACGTCGAGGTCCTCGAACTTGGGCGGGGTGCCGGGCTTGGAGATGTCCAGGCCGATCGCCTTCTTCACGAAGGGGGCGAAGTTCGGCTTGCCCTCCGGGTTGAAGCCGATGCCCTCGACACCCCATCCCCACCACTTCTGGTGCTTGACTCCGCTCATCGGTCGTCCTTCCCCTCCGGGTCACCGGGGTGCGTGGGATCCACGTCCTCCGGCTCGTGCTCGTCGTGCTTCAGGTCTCCGCCGTGCTTCTTCGACGCGGCAGCGATTCTCTTCTCCTCCAGCGCGGTGGCCCTCCTCGCCTCGGCGAGATGGCGCTTCGCCTCCGCCTCGGCCGCCCTGCGCTCCTCGGCGGCGGCCTTGTCGAGCTGCTTCTGCTCCTCGGCGGCGGCGTCCTCGACCTTCTTGCGCTCGGCGGCGATGCGGTAGTCCTCCATCGTCGGGAAGCCGGTCGCCCGGGCCATCGAGTCGTGCATGAGCAGGACCTGGTCGTGCATCCGGTCGGCGAACTTGCGGGCCGTCTCGCCCTTCTGGGCCCACATCGGCTTGCCGAACACGACGTGTACGTCCGGGCGGCCCGACTTCGGCAGGGCCGCGTCGGTCGGCATCGCCAGGTGGGCGCCGACCAGGGCGATCGGGATCACCGGGACGTTGCGGGAGATGCACAGGGCGGCCGGGCCCGGCTTGAACGCGGCCATCGCACCGGTGCGGGAGCGGGTGCCCTCCGGGAACAGCAGGATCGGCACGCCCTCGGTGAGCAGGTTGCCGGACAGGCCCTTGTGCTTGGAGCGACCACCGCCCCGGTCGACCGGGAAGGCGTTCATGAACAGCGTCGGGGCCAGCGCCTTGGTCGGGCTCGTGAAGAAGTAGTCGGCCGCCGCGCCGGTGGCCAGGTAGCGGGTCAGCCGGGGCGGCAGCGAGGCCATCACCAGCGGGCCGTCCAGGTGGCTGGAGTGGTTGGCGATCGCGATGTAGGGCCCGGACAGTCCGGCGAGGTTGCGCTTGCCGTGGACGTGCACGTTGAGCATGCTCCAGAACAGCGGCTTCATGAAGAAGCGTTGCGCGATGAAACGGACCATGGCCCAGCTGCCGGAGGTGTACCGCTGGTGTCCCATCGTCATCGCACCAGCCTAGGCTCGTCGTGGGTGGGCGCCCCGGCGGGTCCCGCCATGGTGGGCCCCGCGTCGGACCGGCGTACGTCAGAGCACATCGGTCGCCCTGGCCCGCGAGCTGATCAACTTGCCGGACAGCCACCGGATCATCCCGCGCGGGGCGAACCGGGCGATGCCGACGCCGATCTTCCACTGCAGCGCGGGGACGCAGATGACCTTGCCCTTTGCGACGTGGTCGAGGGCCTCGCGGACCGCCTTGTCGACGTCGATCCACACGATCGAGGGCAGCTTGGAGGCGTCGATCTCGGCACGTTCATGGAACTCGGTGCGCACCCAGCCGGGGCAGAAGGCGGTGACGTGCACCTTCGTGCCGGCCAGTTGGGTCGCCAGCCCCTCGCTGTAGACCAGCACCCAGGCCTTGACCGCCGAGTAGTTGCCGGTGGTGATGAACGCGGCGGCGGAGGCGGTGTTGATGATCTCCCCGGCGCCGCGGCGCAGCATCGAGCGGGCAGCCGCGCCACCGAGCAGGTAGACGGCCCGGATCATCACGTCGATCGCACGCTCGTCGTGCTCGGTGTCGGTGGTCAGCAGGTCGGCGTGCAGCCCGAAACCGGCGTTGTTGATCAACGTGGTGATCGGGTTGACCGAGGACTCCAGGCGCGCGACGACCGACTGGACCTGCGTACGGTCGGCGAGGTCGGCCTGTAGCACCTCCACACCCACCCCGTACGCGGCACGCAGTTCGGCGGCCCAGGACTCGAGCCGCGCGTGGTCCCGGGCGACGAGAACGAGGTCGTCACCGCGCTCCGCGATCGCCCGGGCGTATGCGGCCCCGATTCCTGAGGTGCCCCCGGTGATCAACGCAGTACCCATGTGTTGCAGCCTAGCGGGGCCGGAGCCGGTCGCGTAGCCAGGCGATGTCCGCGGTCCGCTCCTCCGTGCCACCCGGCGTCTCCAGGATCACCGGGACGCCGGCGGCCCGGATCACCTGCACGATCTGCTCCGGATCGATCTGTCCCTGGCCGAGGCCGGCGTGCCGGTCCTGGCCCGAACCCGCATCGCCACGGGAGTCGTTGAGGTGCAGCAGGTCGATCCGGCCGGTGGCCGCCCGCACGTCGTCGACCACCGTGGCCAGGTCGAGTCCGGCCGCGAAGGCGTGGCAGGTGTCCAGGCAGAAGCCGACCCGCTCCCCGTTCTCGGCAGCGGAGATGGCCTCCCACAGCTGCTCGAGCTGGGGCAGCGTACGTGCCATCGCATGGGACCCGCCGGCGGTGTTCTCCACCAGCATCGGCACCTCGAGTTCGGCGCCGCCCACCGCCTTGAACCAGTTCTCGTAGCCCTGGCCCGGGTCGTCCTCGGCGGTGACGTGGCCGCCGTGCACGATGACGCCGGCCGCCCCGATCTCCGCGGCTGCGTGCAGGGTCTGGTTGAGCAGCTTGCGGGAGGGGATCCGGATCCGGTTGTTGGTGGAGGCCACGTTGATGACGTACGGCGCGTGCACGTACGCGGTGATCCGCGCCTCCTGGAGGGCCTCCCGGAGGGCCGCCGGGCCGCCGTCGTACGAGACCACCGGCTTCTTCCAGCCCTGGGGGTCGCCGATGAAGATCTGGACCGCATGGATGCCGAGCGCGCGGGCATCGTCCACAGAGGTGGAGGCGTCGACATGCGCGCCGATGAGCACGGGGAGATCAGCCATGGGGTGACCCTAGCCCGGCCACCCGGCATCGGATCCAATTCCGGGCCGCCGGGGCCGGTCCGTAGGGCGTCGGACGGCGGGCCGGACGGCGGCGGTCCAGGGCTGCGACCGCTGGAGCCGGACGGCGGGGGTGGCGGCCGCGACGGATGGAATAGTGTGCCCGAGCGGGAAGTGGCCGCGAGCCTGCGGGAGGTGCGATGGGGACCGTCGGGTCGGTGTTCGCCGTCGTCGGCTTCCTGCTCCTCGCGATCGGGGCCGTCCTGCTCTCCACGTACGTGGTGGTCCGGTTGCGGGTCCGGCACTGGCGGCAGGTCCGGGTCCTCACGATCGGGGCGATCTCCAAGCTGCCCCGGCTGACGTCCTACCCGCACACGCTGGAGGTGACCTACCTGGACCCCGACGGCCGCCCGTACGTCCTGCGGCAGCGCTGGAACGGGGCGTTCTCGGCGCTGCCGAGCGTCGGGGACCCGGTGCCGGTCCGGCACGAGGTCGACCGGCCCGAGGTCGCCGGGGTCGACAGCCCCCTGCTGGGTGCCCTGGTCACCGCCCGCCTGCTGCGGATCGCCGGGCTCGGAGCGGTGGCACTGGGGACGTTGTCGGTGCTGGTCGGGGTGGGCCTGCTGTCGATCATGCGCTCGGGCCACCTCGGCTGAGCCCTTCCCGGGGGACCGGGGACACGTCGAAGACGTCGCCCGGGGCTCTGGCCGGGGCGGGGCCGGGAGGGCAAGAATGGGCGCCATGATGCTCTCCGGAACCCCCTACGTCGCCGCCGAGGACCGCTACGAGGCCGACCGACCCGGCGCCATGGTCTACCGCCGGGTCGGGAAGTGGGGACTGAAGCTGCCCGTCCTCTCGCTCGGCCTGTGGCACAACTTCGGCGACCACCACCTGCTCGGGCGCCAGCGCGAGATCCTGCACCGTGCCTTCGATCGTGGCATCACCCACTTCGACCTGGCCAACAACTACGGGCCCCCGTACGGTGCCGCGGAGGTCAACTTCGGCCAGTTCCTGCGCACCGACCTCAAGCCCTACCGCGACGAGATGATCATCTCCACCAAGGCCGGCTGGGACATGTGGCCCGGACCGTACGGCCAGGGCGGCGGGTCGCGGAAGTACGTCCTGGCCAGCCTGGACCAGTCGCTGGAGCGGATGGGGCTGGACTACGTCGACATCTTCTACAGCCACCGCTTCGATCCGGACACCCCGGTCGAGGAGACGATGATGGCCCTGGACCAGGCGGTCCGCTCCGGCAAGGCGCTCTACGTCGGCATCTCCTCCTACTCCGCGGAGAAGACGGAGGAGGCCGCGCAGATCGCCCGCGAGCTCGGCACCCCGCTGCTGATCCACCAGCCCTCGTACTCGCTGCTGAACCGGTGGATCGAGGGCGGACTCCTGGACACGCTGGAACAGCAGGGGATGGGCTGCATCGCCTTCACCGCGCTGGGCCAGGGGCTGCTCACCGATCGCTACCTGCACGGGGTGCCGAAGGGCTCGCGCGCCGCGATGCACTCCTCGTTCGACCAGGACTGGCTCAACGAGGAGACGATGGACAGGGTCAGGGGCCTGAACCGGATCGCCGCCGAACGGGGCCAGTCGCTGGCCCAGATGGCGCTGTCGTGGGTGCTGCGCGACGAGCGGATGACGTCCACGCTGGTCGGCGCGTCCAGCGTCGAACAGCTCGACGACAGCCTGGGATGCCTGGCGCACCTCGACTTCACCGCCGACGAGCTGGCGGCGATCGACGTGTTCGCGGTGGAGGCCGGGATCAACCTGTGGGCGGCGCAGACCGAGGAGGAGTGAGCCGGGCCACGTGTGGGGGCCGCCCCGGAGCCCCCGCACGGCTCAGTATCCTTGGGGGACCGAGGACTCGTGGTTCTCCACCTCTCTGACAGGGGCACCATGCCGAACAACATTCCCGAGCTGTTGATCGACAGCATCGCCGCCCACCCGGACCGCATCGCGACCCGCGAACTGGTCGATGACACCTGGCTGACCCGCAGCTACCGCGAGCTGGGGGAGGCGATCGACGCGAGCGCCTCTCGCCTGGTGGCCGAGGGGATCCGGAAGGGCGACCGGGTCGCGATCTTCGCCCCGAACTCGCCGCAGTGGACGGTGACCGACTTCGCGGTCCTGTCGATCGGCGCGGTCGTGGTCCCGATCTACCAGACCTCGACCCCCGACCAGGCCCGGGCGATCCTGGACAGCTCGGGGACCCGCTGGCTGTTCTGTGGCTCCGCGCTCGAGGCCGACCGGGTCGCCGAGGTCCGCGACGACCTCCCCGGGCTGGAGCGCGTCGTGGTGTTCGACGACGAGGTGCTGGAGGACGATCCCGCCCCGGAGGCGTACGAGGAGGTCGCCTCGCGCCGGGCAGCCGTCGGTCCCGACGACCTGGCCACCCTGATCTACACCTCCGGCACCACCGGGACGCCCAAGGGCGTGATGCTCACCCACGGAGCCTTCCTCAGCGAGATCGAGGCGGTGCTCGCCTCGTTCGACATCACCCCGCAGGACACGAGCCTGTGCTTCCTGCCGCTGGCGCACGCGCTGGAGCGGGCCTGGACCTTCATCGTGCTGTCCAGCGGCGCGATGAACACCTACCTGGCCAACCCCCGCGAGCTGGCCACGATGATGCCGCGGGCCCGTACGACGATGATGGTGATGGTCCCGAAGGTCTACGAGACGGTGCTCAGCACCGTCCGCGACCAGGCCGCCTCACCGGCCAAGAAGCGGATCCTCGACTGGGCGATCGCCACCGGCCTGGCGGCACAGCGGGCCGGGCGGGACGGGCTGGCGAGGGACCGGATGCTGCGCGGACGACTGGCGCTGGCCGACCGGCTGGTGCTCTCCAAGGTCCGGCATGCGATCGGTGGCCAGAAGAAGGTCATGGTCGCCGGTGGCGCCCCGATCCGGCTGGAGGTGGAGGAGTTCTTCTGGGCCTGCGGGATGGTGATCTACACCGGGTACGGGATGACCGAGGCCGCCCCGCTGATGACGTACAACTCGCCCGCCTCGGTCCGCTTCGGGTCGGTCGGCAAGCCGATGCCGGGATCGGAGCTGCGAGTCGTGCCGGTGCCCGGGTACGAGGACGGCGAGGGGGACGGCGAGATCGAGTTCCGCGGCCCCAATGTGATGGTCGGCTACTGGCACGACGAGGAGGCCACGGCGCAGGCGTTCGACGACGGGTGGCTGCGCACCGGGGACATCGGCCACTTCGACGTGGACGGCAACCTCGTCATCACTGACCGACTGAAGGACCTGATCGTCACCCAGCAGGGCAAGAACATCGCTCCTGCGCCGATCGAGGCCGAGCTCAGCACCGACCCGATGATCGCCCATGCCGTGCTGGTCGGCGACGACCGGCCCTGCGTCACGGTGCTGATCTCCCCCGATGTGGGCGCGCTCGAGGCCTGGGCCGAGGCCCATGCCATCGCGTACGAGTCGCAGGAGGAACTGCTCGAGCACCCCGCGGTGCTGGACGAACTGCGCCACCGGGTGGAGCGCGTCTCGGCGAAGCTGCCGCACCAGGAGAAGATCCGGGACCTGCGGGTGGTGCTGGGGGAGTTCTCGATGGAGAACGGCCTGCTCACCCCCACGCTGAAGGTCCGCCGGCGCGCCGTGGAGCAGAAGTTCGCCGACGTCGTGGACGACATGTACGAGCGGATCGCCGCGGGCCGCAAGGCGGCGAAGGCGGCGGCCGGTCATGCGCGTGACGTCGCAGCGAGCTTCGGGCGGTCCGACAAGGACTGAGGCCGCACCGGGACGGCCGAACGGCCCGGGCGTCGTGCCCGCGCCGTTCGCGTCGGTGCTGGTTCAGAGCATCGTGCTGGTTCAGTGCGCTGGGCGCCTCACTGCTGGGGCGGCTGGTTCGACGGCGGCTGCTGGCCGTACGGGTCCTGCGGGGGCTGGCCGTACGGGTCCTGCTGGCCGTAGGGCGCTTGACCGTACGGCTGCTGGCCGTAGGGCGCTTGACCGTACGGCTGCTGGCCGGGCTGTTGGCCGTACTGGCCGGGCTGCTGGCCGTACTGGCCGGGCTGCTGGCCGTACTGGCCGGGCTGGTAGGGGGCCTGGCCGTACGCGTTGGGGTTGTACGCGTTCGGGTCGTACGTGCCGTAGCCGCCGGTCGGTCCGCCCTCGACGCCCTTGGGGTTCGGGCCGAAGCGGTTCGTCCCGGGCTCGGAGTCCTTGATGTAGTACGCGAAGAGCAGGATCAGCGAGCCGATCAGCGGGATGAGGTTCAGCAGGACCCACCAGCCCGACCTGCTCCGGTCGTGCAGGCGGCGGACGGCCACCGCCAGACCGGGCAGGAACAGGGCGAGGGAGGTGAGGTCGGCGATCGGCCCGCTGACCCTGGCGCTGCCCCCGCCCGCGATGTCCCAGCTCCTGTCCAGGCCCAGCATGGAGTCGAGACTGCCGGCGACGATCCCGACGATCGCGGTGAAGAGGAACCAGTACCAGAACTCAGATCGCCGTGCGCGGCCGTTGAAGTCGACGTATTTGTGCAGACAGGTCCGGATTGCTTCGGAGAATCCCATGGTTGCTCCTGGAAGAACGGCAGGCGGGGATCCCCGCCACGTCTCCAGCGTAGGTGGGGCCGGGTCAGCGGCGGGTCCGCGCGACCGGCGGCATTTGGCCGGGACGACCCCGCGGGCCTAGACTGTCCCCTTGGTCCCTGCTCCCGTGAGGAGGGGCCGGCAAACGCCCTCCTGCCATGGGACATTCCCATGGCCGCAGAGACCACAGGAGGTGGGATACGCGTATGCGCAAGTACGAAGTCATGGTCCTCATCGATCCGGACACCGATGACCGTCAGGTCACCCCGATGATCGACAAGCACCTCGAGACCATCACCAACGAAGGCGGCACCGTCGACAACGTTGACCACTGGGGCAAGCGCAAGCTCGCCTACGAGATCAACAAGAAGTCCGAGGCCTACTACGCCGTCATCAGCCTGACCGCCGCTCCGGCCTCGGTCCAGGAGATGGACCGCCTGATGACCATCAACGAGCAGATCATGCGCACCAAGGTGCTCCGCCCGGACCTGCACGCCTGACCGTCCCCACGCGACCCACCCCACCGGTCGGCCCGCCGTCGAATCTGTCGGCGGCTACTGGCAAGGTGGGGGCATCGGCCTGACTCATCATCAGTACGGATGCACCGGGTCACCCAAGGACACACACAATCTCGACTGGAGATCCCATGGCTGGCGAAACCGTCATCACCGTCGTCGGTAACCTCACCGCCGACCCCGAGCTGCGCTTCCTGCCCTCCGGCGCTGCTGTTGCGAACTTCACCGTGGCCTCGACGCCGCGGACGTTCGACAAGCAGTCCGGGGAGTGGAAGGACGGCGACGCGCTGTTCCTGAGCTGCTCCGTGTGGCGCCAGGCGGCGGAGAACGTCGCCGAGACGCTGCGCAAGGGTATGCGCGTCATCGTCCAGGGTCGGCTGCGCCAGCGCAGCTACGAGACCCAGCAGGGCGAGCGCCGTACCGTCGTCGAGCTCGAGGTCGACGAGGTCGGACCCTCCCTCCGCTACGCGACCGCTGCGGTCACCCGGACCACCAGTGGTCAGGGCGGCCAGGGCGGGCAGGGTGGCGGTGGCCAGGGCGGCGGCTTCGGCGGCGGACAGGGTGGCGGTGGCTACGGTGCCCAGGGCGGCCAGGCCGCCCCGGGCGGTGGCTACGGCCAGCCGGCCGGCTACGGCCAGGGCGTCCCGGCACCGCAGGGTGGTGGCGACAACCGCCAGCAGATGGCCGACCCGTGGGGTCAGCCGCAGAGCGACGAGCCGCCGTTCTGATCCACCGGTGAGGGTCCGGACCGGGTTCGTCCCCGGTCCTCCGGCCCCGCTCCCGTCGAGGGACACACCACACATCCAAGGCACATTCCGGCATCACGCCGGGCTCTGAAAGGAGAGCACCACAATGGCCGTACGCAAGCCCATCAGCAAGAAGAAGGCTGCGCCGATCAAGAAGACGCGCATCGGCAAGGTCGACTACAAGGACACCGCGCTGCTGCGCAAGTTCATCTCCGAGCGCGGGAAGATCCGTGCGCGTCGTGTGACCGGCCTGTCGGTCCAGGACCAGCGCAAGGTCGCCATCGCCATCAAGAACGCGCGTGAGGTGGCCCTGCTACCGTACGCCGCGGCCTCTCGCTGATCAGGAAGGGTAGGAAAAACATGAAGCTCATCCTGACCAACGCAGTGGACAACCTTGGTATCGCCGGCGACGTCGTCGAGGTCAAGGACGGCTACGCCCGCAACTACCTGGTCCCGCAGGGCCTCGGCATCAAGTGGAGCCGTGGCGCCGAGACCCAGATCGAGGGCATCAAGCGCAACCGTGACGCCCGCCAGGTGCGCGACCGCTCGCACGCCGACGAGCTGCGCACGCAGATCGAGGGCCTGAAGGTCCAGATCGCCGTTCGCTCCTCCGAGGAGGGCAAGCTGTTCGGCGCCGTGACCGCCGCCGACATCGCCAAGGCCGTCAAGGCCGCCGGTGGCCCGACCATCGACAAGCGTGGCGTGAAGATCGAGCGTCCGATCAAGTCGGTCGGTTCGCACAACGTCGGCGTCAAGCTGCACGAGGCCGTCACCGCGCACTTCGCGGTCGAGGTCGTCGCCGCCTGAGGCCCGACGGCCTGAGGTAGCACCGCTCGGGGCAGTGCCCTGGGCAATGATGGTTGATCGTACGCAGGGCCGGTTCCCACGGGAGCCGGCCCTGTGTCGTTCCCCTTCCCGTTCCCGTCCCCGTCATCCTCCCCTTCCGTCCCCTCCTCCCCGGTGTCCCGGGACTCAGGTACCCACCTGCATCCAGGCGGTCCCGCGGGCGCGCAGCCACAGGGTCAGGGCCCGCGCCGCGATCCACACCCCGTACCCGGCCCACAGCCACGCCAGCCCCGCACCGGTCGCGCGTACGGCCAGGGCCAGCGGCGTGTAGACCAGCGTGACCAGCAGGCCGACCAGCGACAGGTAGCGGGCGTCGCCGGCCCCGATCAGCACCCCGTCCAGGACGAACGTCACCCCGCCGATCGGCACCACGCAGGCGAGCACCACCAGCGTCACCATCAGCACGTCGTGGACGCCGGGGTCGGCACTGAAGAAGCCGATCAGCACCGGGCGCAACGCCACCAGGACCAGTCCGACGAGCAGGCCGAAGCCGACCCCCCAGACGAGGACGCGCCGGGTGATCCGCCGGGCCCCGGCGACGTCCCCGGCCCCCAGCCGCAGGGCGATCAGGGCCTGCGCGGCGATCGCGAACGCATCAAGGGCGTACGTCATGGTCTGCCACAGGGCGTACGCGACCTGGTGGCCCGCCAGCGAGGCCTCGCCCATCCCGGCGGCGGTGAAGGTGGTGACGGTGATCGCGGCCTGCAGGGTCGCCGCCCGCAGCACCAGCCAGCCGCCGGCGCGGGCGGCTCGGAGCACGCCGCCGAGGCGGGGCCGGAAGCGTACGTCGTTGCGGGCAGCGCCGCGCAGGACGGTGAGTCCCAGCACGGTGGCGCCGCCCCACTGGGCCACCGCTGTGCCGATCGCCGCGCCGGCGATGCCCAGCCCGACGCCGTACACCAGCGTCAGGCTGAGGGCGATGTTGGCCAGGTTGACCCCGATCGCGACCCACAGCGGCGTACGGGTGTCCTGCAGGCCGCGCAGTACGCCGGTCGAGGCGAGGCTGACCAGTTGGGCGGGCAGTCCGAGCGCGACGATCCGCAGGTACGTTCCGGCGTACCCGGTGGCCTCCGGGGTCGAGCCGTACAGGCCGAGCAGCCAGGGGCCGGCCAGCGCCAGCCCGGCCGCCAGGAGGAGCCCGATCACCAGGCCCAGGACCATGCCGTCCATGCCGCCGGCGAGGGCGCCCCTGCGGTCACCGGCCCCCAGCCGGCGGCCCACCGTCGCGGTGGTGCCGTACGCCAGGAAGATCGACAGGCCGACCAGGACACCGATCACGTTGGAGGCCAGGGTCAGGCCGGCGAGCTGGGCGGTGCCGAGGCGTCCGACGATCGTGGTGTCGACCAGGATCAGGATCGGCTCGGCCACCAGGGTCGCGAAGGCAGGGACGGCGAGGGCGAGGATCCCGCGGTTCAGGGAGCGTTCGTCGCGGTCGGCCGGGGTCACCGGGCCAGCATAGGGTCGCGCGCGGAGGCGGCCGCGCCGTCGGACGATGGCGTGGGACAGCGGCACCGGCCGCTGCCGCGGGGCAGTCCGGACGATGCCGCTGTCGGGTCAGGCGGAGGCAGCTTCAGCTGCCGTGGCGGGAGTGCCAGTCCCGCCAGACCAGTCGGTGCACCCCCAGGTAGCGGGGCAGGCGATTGAGTCCGGGGATCCAGGGCACCAGCAACAGGATCAGGAACAGCACCCCGGCGATGGTGAAGACCTGGACATCGGCGTTGTCGGAGGTCGAGAAGGGCGGGATCTGGTACCAGAGGCTGACGAACCACAGCCAGGGCTGGCCGGGATAGTTCCCGGTCTCGTTCATCATCCCCCACTGGTCGCCGCCGAGGTACTGCGCCCGGGCGAGGCTCTCCAGGTAGCCGCCGTCGGCGAGGAACAGCAGCGATCGGGTGCTGTCGGTCCCGTAGAACGCCCCGCCCGTGGTGAACCGGCCCTCGAGCATGCCGGTGGAGGCGAGCCGGACCTCCGCCGCACAGAGCTGCGGCACGGGACCGTAGTCACCAGCGGCGACCTTGGCCGGGTCGTTGTCGGGAGCCTGGCCGAGGGCATCCACGTACGCACTGGCCCACGCGGTCTGCTGGTCGGGTGACGCGCCCTTCCACCGGCTGAGCGCGCTCCTGGTGGCCGGGTCGGTGGCCGCATCGGTCAACGGAGCGATGACGAAGTAGTTGGCCGCGTCCACCGGGGTGGTGACGCCGCCCCACTTCTGCAGGGTGAGCGGGCCGAGGGCCTGCCCGTCGCTCGCCGTGTTGTACGGCGGTCCGTACCCGGCACTGGTACTGCTGCCGGCCAGTTCGCCGGCCGTCGTGGCGACCAGGTCGGCGGGATCCTGGGCGGCCCATTGCTTGTAGGTGACGGCGGGTTCGTCCGGGGACCCGAAGACGGCCGCGAGGATCACGACGATGACGATGACCGCCCCGAGGGCGATGCAGAACTCCTTGACCAGGTCGTAGGGCCGGGTCGGGAACGCGTGGGAGTCGGGGGTCGTGTCACGGGGTGTGCGTGCCATCTCAACGCACCTCCTCGGTGGCGGTCCCGGACATCTCGACCGGCTCCTCGGATCCGTCCGGCACCGTGGCGCCGATCGGGGGCACCACGCCGTGGCGGCGCACCAGGAGGAGGTGGAGGACGACCAGGACTCCCAGGACGAGCGGCAGCAGCGAGACGTGCCACAGCACCATCTGGGAGAAGTTCATCGCATTGAAGCGTGCGCCCACTCCGACGGCATTCAGGCCGTCCTTCGCCTGGGTGCTGATCCACTGGGAATCGAGGTTGTTCTGCATGACGTACCCGGTGAACGCGGTCCCGATCGAGGCGGCAAAAGTGAGTACCCCGGTGAACCATGTCATTCCGCGACGGCCCCGCCAGGCGGCCATGAAGAACTTCCCCCACAGGTGGACGGTCATGGCTGCCAGGAAGAGTTCGACGCTCCACAGGTGGAGGGAGTTGACGAAATGGCCGATGGCGCTGTGGTGCCACCAATTGGCTCCGCGCACCGACAGCAGGATCCCGGTGCCGATGACGACGACCATGGCGGCGAGCGTGGTCACGCCGAAGACGTAGATCCAGGACGCCACGTACGCCGGTTGCCGGCCGGGGAGCCACTGGCCGCGCGGCACCAGGCCGGCGATCCAGCGGGCGAGTCCGGTGCTCCAGTTGCCCGCATCAGGGGCTTCGGTCCGGCTGCGATGATCTCCGGTGGTGGTCATTTCCGTTTCCCGCTCTCATGCGATGTCGGGAAGGGGATGACCAGGGCCAGGATGAACACGATGATCATCGTCGCGATCACGATGGTGTTGGGAACGGTGATGGTGATGAATCCCCAATGCAGGACATGGATGTCCAGCGGCACGAGGGAATTGATGAAAGGCGAACTGGTAAAAGGCATGGAGGTGCCTCCGTCACTTCTTCGTTCAGTCAGCTCAGATGGGATGGTGAAGGAGGCGCCAGACCTTGACCGCAAGGCGAACGTAGCACCGTGGCAGGAGCGTTTTCCGGCAAATGGTTGAAACTGAGAGCACCCTTGGAGGTCATGGCTCGGGGAAATCTCAGGGAATGCGCCCGGCAGGCGACTCCGCCTCGGCACCGAACGGATACCGGGACCCCGAGGGTGCAGTCCGCCACCCGGTGGTCGGGTCCGCGCACCTCCGGTGGACAGCGGTCTGCACGGGCTAGCGTGTCGACATGGACATCTCCGGCGACCTGAACGCCCTCTTCGAGACCTACAGCAAGCTGCTCTCCGAGGGCGACGTGGAGCACATCGCCCGCCTGTACGCCTACCCGGCGATGGTCGTCGCCCCGCATGCGCGGCTGGTGGTCCAGGACGCGGGGCAGACCCGTGGCTACTTCTCCGGCGGCCTGGACAAGTACGCCCAGCAGGGCATCGTCAGCTCACACCCGAGCGTGTCCTGGAGCGACCAGCCCAGTCGCGGGATCGCGGTGGCGTACGTCAACTTCAGCAACCACGACGCGGCAGGCAACGAGGTGAACCAGGAGCGCTACCTCTACCAGCTCGTCCAGGTCGACGGCTGGTGGAAGATCAGCGTGGTGACCCCGCTGCTGGCCTGAGCTCCACCGCTGGGGCCGACTCGAACCGCTGGGCCGACGGCCGGATGGTTCTGCGCTTCCGTGCCAGGCACCACGAAGGGTCCACCCCCGAACGGGAGCGGACCCTTCGTACGTGGATTACCGCCAACGGCGCGGCGCGATCACCAGACCGCGGCGATGGCCTTCGCCACGTGGGCGATGTTGTTCGGGTTGAGCGCGGCCACGCAGATCCGGCCCTTGTCGGTGCCGTACACCGCGAACTCCTCGCGCAGCCGAACCATCTGGTCCTTCGTCAGGCCCGAGTAGGAGAACATCCCGACCTGGTCGGTGATGAAGGACACGTCGTCAGTGATCCCCGCGGCCTGCAGGCCCTCGACCAGGGCGGCGCGCATCTCCTTGATCCGGTCGCGCATCTCGCCGAGCTCGGTCTCCCACTGGGCGCGCAGCTCCGGGTCGCCCAGGACGGTCGCGACCAGGCGGGCTCCATGGGTGGGCGGGTTGGAGTAGAGCGTACGGACGACGGGCTTGAGCTGGGACAGCACGCGCTTGGCCTCGTCGGCGTCGGCGCAGACGATCGACAGTGCGCCGTCGCGCTCGCCGTACAGGGCGAAGCTCTTGGAGAACGAGGTCGAGCAGACGAACTGCAGGCCGGCGTCGGCGAAGCGGCGCACCACCCGGCCGTCCTCGTCCAGCCCCTCGGCGAAGCCCTGGTAGGCCATGTCGATGAACGCGACCAGTTCGCGCTCCTTGACGGCCTCGATCACCTGGCCCCACTGCTCGTCGTCCAGGTCGTAGCCGGTCGGGTTGTGGCAGCAGGCGTGCAGCACCACGATCGTGCCGCGCTCGGCGCTCCGCAGGTCCTCGACCATGCCCGCGAAGTCGATGTCCCGCGCCGCTGCGTCGTAGTACCGGTACGACTCGACCTCGTAGCCGGCCGCGGTGAACAGTGCGCGGTGGTTCTCCCAGGACGGGTCGGACAGCAGCACCTTGGCGCCCGGGACGACGGACTTCAGGAACTCGGCGCCCACGCGCAGGGCGCCGGTCCCGCCGAGCGCTTGCACGGTGGCGACGCGCTCGATCACGGGGGAGCCTGCGCCGAAGACGAGTTCCTTCACCGCCTGGTTGTAGGCGGGCAGGCCGTCGATCGGCAGGTACGGCTTGGGCTGGGGGACCGAGGCGACCCGGCGCTCGGCCTCTGCCACGGACGGGAGCAGCGGCAGCTTGCCGTTGGCATCCTGGTAGACGCCGACACCGAGGTTGGCCTTGTCCGGGTTGGTATCGGCCTTGAACTTCTCGGTCAGGCCCAGGATCGGGTCGGCGGGCGCCATTTCGACGGTGGAGAACCAGGACATGAGGACCCCTTCGGGTGGATTGCTGCGATGCTGCCGGTCTCGGCGAGCGCCTCCAGAGTAGTGCGCGGCGCGCCGACCTTGTGTGACCGACCGCACCCGGGGGACGAGGGGCGCACCCGGGGGACGAGGGATGCACCCGGGAGACGAGGGGCGCACCCGGGGGACGCGGCGTGCACGGTGCCGGTAGCCTCCCTCCCGTGCGCCAGCCTTCCGCCATCGATGTCATCGCCGAGGACCACGTCCGCCTGTTCGCCGTGCTGCGTCCGACCTGGGCGACCAGTCTGGGGATCCCGGGCCACGACGACCGGATGGGTGACCTGTCCCCGGCCGGACACGAGGAGTACGCCGAACTGGTCCGGACCACGTTGCAGCTGCTGGACTCCGCCGAGCGGGAGGTCGCCGGGACCGACGCGGCCCAGCGCGACGCCGTCACCCTGGCCGCACTGCGCGATCGGCTCGGCCTGGAGCTGGAGTCGTACGAGGCCGGCGAGTACCGCGCGGCGGTGAACAACATCGAGTCCCCGGTGCAGGGGCTGCGCGACGTGTTCGACCTGATGCCGAGCGAGACCGCGGCCGACTGGGAGATGATCGGCGCCCGGCTCGCCGATCTCCCGCAGGCGATCGAGGGCTACATCAGCTGCCTGCGCGAAGGGCTGGCCGGTCCCGGCCCGCGCCCGACCCGCCGCCAGGCCGAACAGGGCCTGGCCGATGCCGTCCTGCTCGCCGACCCGGCGCACTCCTGGTTCGTGACCTTCGTGGCCGGCGCCCGGCCGGACGGCCAGGCGCCCGGTGCTCCGCAGGGCCTTGGTGTCGCGCCGGGCCTGGGTGATGCCCTGGCCGCGCGGTTGCACCGCTCCGCCCGCTCCGCCGCCGAGGCGTACGACCACCTCGCCCGGGTGCTGCGCGACGAGGTGCTACCCGGCGCGCCGGAGGCGGACGCGGTCGGCCGGGAGCGCTATGCACGGTTCTCCCGCGAGTACATCGGCGCGGCCGTCGACCTGGACGAGACGTACGAGTGGGGCCTGGACAACCTGCGTGCGATCGCCGCCGAGCAGCGCCGGCTCGCGGCCCGGATCGCCGGCCCCGGCGCGAGCGTGGCCGACGCGGTCGCGGTGCTCGATGCCGACCCGAGCCGCCGGGTGCATGGCACCGCGGCCCTCCAGCAGTGGATGACGCAGGTGACCGAGGAGGCCATCACAGCCCTCGACGGCACCCACTTCGACATCTCCGGTGAGCTGCGCCGGCTCGAGTGCCGGATCGCCCCGACCACCACCGGTGGGATCTACTACACCGGCCCCAGCGACGACTGGTCGCGGCCCGGTCGGATGTGGTGGTCGGTGCCGCCGGGGGTGGAGGAGTTCTCGACCTGGCGGGAGCGGACCACCGTCTACCACGAGGGCGTTCCCGGCCACCACCTCCAGATCGGCCGGGCGGTGGTGAACAAGGACGAGCTCAACATCTGGCGCCGGCTGGTCTGCTGGACCTCCGGCCACGGTGAGGGCTGGGCCCTGTACGCCGAGCGGCTGATGGCCGAGCTGGGCTTCCTGGACGACCCGGGGGACCGGTTCGGGATGCTGGATGCACAGATGCTCCGCGCCGCCCGGGTGGTGTTCGACATCGGGGTGCACCTGGGCAAGCCGGCCCCGGCCGAGTTCGGCGGGGGCACCTGGGACGCGGCGAAGGGCTGGACGTTCCTGCGCGAGCACGTCGCCTCCGACGAGGCCACCCTGCGCTTCGAGTGGAACCGCTACCTGACCTGGCCGGGCCAGGCGCCCAGCTACATGGTCGGCCAGCGGATCTGGCAGGACCTGCGCCGCGAGGCCGCCGCATCGGCGGAGGCACGGGGCGAGGTGTTCTCGCTGCGGGACTTCCATGCCCGGGCCCTGGCCCTGGGCTCGTTGCCGCTGCAGGTGTTGCGTACGGCACTGTCCGGTGGATCGGGTGGGCCAAGTGGGCCGGGTGCGCCAGGTGGATCGGGATCAGGTCGGGCCGGCGTACATCACGGCTGAGCACTCGCACGGCGGCGCCCCGCAGACCGGGCAGATGAAACCCTCGGCCAGGCTCGCCTCGCGCCAGAAGTCCGGCACCTCCGCGAACGGTTCCATCCCTGCGCGGGTCAGCAGCGACTCGACGGTGGTACCGAGCCGGGAGCGCCAGGCCGGGGTGGCCCAGACCCGGACCTTGTCGGAGCGGAAGCGCCCGCGGGCCTCCTCCAGCAGCGCGGTGCCGAGGCCCCGGCCGGTCAGGTCGGGCCGTACGGCGAGGGTGTCCAGCAGTCCCACCTTCCGGCTGCGCAGGACGTCCGGGAGTCCGCTGCGGAAGATCCGCGCCATCGCCCCGGGCTTCATGATCGAGCACATGCAGACCCCGGCCACCGAGCCGTCGACGACCGCGACCAGCGCGAACCCCTCGGAGTCCTTGTACAGCGCATCGACCTCGGCGTCCAGGTAGCCGTGCCCCACTTGGGCGTCGACGATCGCACGCATCGCGGCCAGGTCGGCCCGGGTAGCGGTGCGAATGACGGTGGAGGTACGTCGCGGCATGGCGAGTGCCACAGTAGGCGCCGCCCGGGTCCGCCCCAAATCCCGGCCGGTCGGGTTCGGCTCCAAGGCGTGTGGTCGGTGCCACATCGCGTACGCGACCGTATCCAACTACACCCCTGAGGGTCTAGGCTCGTCGGACCACGGCAGCCCCAGCCCGTCGCGCGGGAGGAGATTCGGATCGATGCCAGACACCACCCGTCCCCACGCCGATCCCCAGGTCGACACCGGTCTGCTCCTCGAGGAGAGGCTCGATCGCGTCACCGATGAGTTGGCCGTCGCGTTCTCCGGCAGCTTCACCCGGGAGACCATCAGCCGCTTCGTGGCCGAGTGCCACGACATCGTCACCTCCCTGCTGATGCCTCCGCTCCGGCCCGGCGAGCAGCCCTCGCCGCGGACGAACACGCGGGTCAGGGGCCTGACCCGCCGGTTCGCCCTCGAACGACTCGAGGCCCTGGCCGTCGACGAGGTCATCGGTGGCGAGCGAGTGCCCGAGGTGCTGTTCGTCTGCGTACAGAACGCCGGTCGTTCCCAGATGGCGGCGGCGCTGATGGAGCAGCTGGCCGCCGGACGCGTACGGGTGCGCAGCGCAGGGTCCTCGCCCGGCCCGGCCGTCCACAGCGAGGTCGTCGAGGCGCTGGCCGAGGTCGGGCTCGCGCCGACCCAGGCCCGCCCGGCACTCCTGACCGACGAGGCCGTGCAGGCCGCCGACGTGGTCATCACCATGGGTTGCGGGGACCGTTGCCCCATCTACCCCGGCAAGCGCTACGAGGACTGGCCGGCGACCGCCCCCGTCGGCGACGGGATAGCCGGGGCGCGGGCGATCCGTGACGAGCTCGCCGTACGGGTCCGCGAGCTGGCCGGCTCGATGGGCCTGGGCTGATCGCGATGGCCGAGCCCGCCCGACTGGTCGAGGTCCGGGGCCGTACGGCGGTGCGGTTCGTCCGGCGCCACCCCCAGCCGGTCACCCGGGTCTGGGACGCCGTGACGGCTCCGGAGGAGCTGGCCCGCTGGTTCCCGTCCCCTGAGGTGACCTACCTGCCACAGGTGGGTGCCCGGATCGTCTTCGCCGGTGACCCGAACCTGCCGGCGTCCGTCGGCACGGTGCTGGCCTGGGAGCCGGAGCGACTCTTCGCCCTCGGCTGGGGAGGCGACGAGCTGTGGATCGAGGTCGGCCCGGACGGGGAGGACACCGTGCTCTCCCTGACGGACGTGCTGGATTCGGCGGACGCCGCGGCCCGGAACGCGGCCGGCTGGGAGGTCTGCCTCCGGGCGCTGGACCGGGCCCTGGAGGACCTGGCCGGCCACGTCCCACCGGACGGTTCCGACCTGTCCTGGTACGAGTCCTACCAGCGCTACATCGATGCCGGCTTCCCCTCCGGAGCCACTGTGCCGGGGCTGTGATGGCCTGTGAAAGTGCGGCCGGACGTCTCACCGAGCTGGTCTGTCCGGTCAGGACTGCCTAAGCTGGGTGGCAGCGCCGGTGCCCGCCGATCCCCCCTGAGGCTGGGCACCGGTGTTCAATTGCTCTCCGCACCTGCTCCGGACGTCGCGAGGGACAGGGCCTCCCGCAGGCCCTCGGCGGTCCATCGCCCATGGAAGATCACCGACCCGGGCGCGAACGCCCGGCTGTTCGCCAGGGGTCCGGCATCGACCGGATCGAAGCCCATCGTGTCCACGAGTTCGGCGACCATCCGCCGGGCCCGGGGGTCGTCGCCGGCCACCGCCAGCGCCCGGCGGCCCTCCTCGCCGGCGGCCCGGGAGTCGGTGCTGAGCTCCCGGGCGCCGATGTGGTTCAGGGTCCGGACCACCCGGGCGCCGACCAGGTACTCCTGGACGACCTCGCTGGTCGTACGGTCGCCGGCGTCGAAGCCCGGCAGGGGACCGTCGGTGAGCGGCAGGTGGTTCATCACGTCGACCACCACCCGCCCGGCCAGCCGGTCCGCCGGCACCGCACGGAGCCGGCGCAGTGGGATCGCCAGCACGACGATGTCGCTCTCGTAAGCCTCGGCGCGCGACAGGGCGGCCACCCCGGGCAGGTACGGGGCGATCTGCTCGGCGGTGGCCGCGGCCGGGTGGCGGGTGGCGATGCCCACCTCGTAGGCCGTACCGAGAAGTCGGCTCGCCACGGCCATGCCGAGCGGACCGGCGCCCAGGATGCCTACGCGAGTCATCGCCGGCCCGTCAGGCGGTGATCAGGCCGGCCATCAGCAGGCCGACGATCACGACGCCGAGGATGACGCGGTAGATGATGAAGCTGGTGAAGGTGTTGGAGGAGACGAACTTCAGCAGCCAGGCGATGGAGCCGTACGCGACCACGAACGACACGGCCGTTGCGATCAGGGTCGGGCCCCAGCCCACGCCGGCCGCGATGTCGCTGCCCTTGGTCACGGCCTCCAGGGCGCCGGCCGCGACCAGCGCGGGGATGCCCATGAAGAAGCTCAGCCGGGTCGCCGTCACGCGGTCGAAGCCGGCGAACAGACCGGCGGAGATGGTCGCGCCCGAGCGGGAGATGCCGGGGAACAGCGGTGCCAGGGCCTGGAACAGGCCGATGACGAGGGCGTCCTTGACGGTGACGTCGCGCATCTGGCGGTTGCGGCCGGGACGCCGATCGGCGATCCACATCACGATGCTCCACAGGAGCAGCGCGCCGGCGATCACCCACATGCTGCGCAGCGTGGTCTCGATCGCGCCCTTGAACAGCAGGCCGACCACGGCGACCGGGATCGAGCCGACGATGATGCCCCAGCCCAGCCGGTAGTCGTGGTCCTGGCGGGCCTCCTTGTCGCGCAGGCCCTTGAACCAGGCCACGGCGATCCGGACGATGTCCTTCCAGAAGAACACGATCGCCGCGATGATCGCGCCGACCTGGATGACGGCCGTGAAGGCAGTCATTCCGGGGTCGTCGATCTGGTAGCCCAGGAGCTTCTCGACGATGTTGAGGTGACCGGTGCTCGAGACGGGGAGGAACTCGGTGATGCCCTCGACGATGCCGAGAAGGACGGCGTGGAACCAGTTCATTGTGGCCTTTCCGGGGAAGGATGGGGACAGGGGGCACCCTGACGCTACCCCCCGACGGCCCCCGGTCGCTTCTTCGGGACCTGGAGGCGGCACGCGCCAGAGTGGATCGTACGCCTCGGCGGTCGCGGCCTGCGCCCGCTGATCCAGCAGCCCGCTACCAGCCCGCTACCAGCCCGGGCCCACCCGAAGGAGCAGCATGCGCCCGGTGATGAACCTGGACGACTCCCTGCAGGACCTCTCCGAGGCGCTGCAGCGTCGCCTCGTCGTGCTGGACGAGCGGATGCGGGTGCTGGCCTACTCGATCCACGAGTCCGAGGAGGACCGGGAGCGGCTGTCCCACCTGCTCGCGCACAGCGACACCTGGCGGCCGCTGCCGGCCGGCATCGAGGGCCCCGAGCTCCGCGACGCCGGGGCGGGGGCGCGCTGGGTGCTGGTGCCGCTGCGCGACCACCGCCACCGGGTCGGCTACCTGGTCCACTTCCTGCCCGCCGGGGAGGACCTCCCGCCCGAGGCGGTGGCGGGGCTGGCGGAGGGCGCCGGCCGGCTGGGCGTGCTGTTGTCGCTGCGGACGATGTACGCCGAGCGCGACGCGGCCCGTGCCCGCGACCTGCTCGCCGGGCTGCTGGACGTCCGGGCGCCGGCCGACGAGCGGGAGCGTACGGCCCGGGCGATGGTCCGGGAGGGGATGGTCGGCGGCTCGGAGCAGTACTGCGCCGTGGTGCTCGGCGTGCCGCCGGCCGTGCCGGACGAGGCGGCCTGGAAGGCGCGTACCGCGGTCGAGGCGACGCTCGACTTCGTGGCCCGCACCTCGACCGCGACGGTGGTCGGTGCGGTCGTCGAGGGCATCGGCGTGCTGGTCTTCCCGCGTCCGGTCGTCGCCGAACGCCTGGAGCGGGTGCTGCGGACACCGGCCCTGGCTGAGGTCCGGGCCGGGATCGGCGGTCCGGTCGGCCGGTTGGAGGACGTACGGACGTCGTACGGGCAGGCCGAACGTGCCTGGCTGGCGGCCTGTCTGGATCCGGTGACGTACCCGAGGGTGACCGGATGGGCCGACCTGGGCCTGGACAAGCTGCTGCTCGACCTGCCGCTGGACCGGCTCACCGTGGACGACCTGCCCGATGGGGTGCGCAGGTTGTTGGCCTCCGACCACCGCGAGGTCGACGTGCCGACCCTGGAGGCCTACCTCGACGCCGGAGGTGAGGCCAGCTCCACGGCCGCGGCCCTCGGGATCCACCGCTCGACCCTGTACTACCGGCTCGAGCGGATCCGTACGACCACCGCGGTCGACCTGTCCGACGGCGTGGCCCGGCGTGACCTGCACACCGGGCTGCGGGTGGCCCGTCTCGCCGGGATGCTGGGGCTGGCGGGCGGTCAGCCCACCAGCGCACCAGGCCTCAGCCCCTGGTCGACGGTCGGGTCGTAGCCGTGGATCCAGGCCAGCTTGTCCTCGATGAAGTCCGTCTCCGCCATGGCGGCATTGCGGGCATCCGCCTCGGGGCCGTCCGGCACCTGCAGCGCCTCGGCCACCTGCCAGGACGCGAACTGCACCCCGCGGGTCCGCAGCTTGCGCCGTGCCTCGTACGCCTCGAACGCGGCGGTCGGGTTGTTGAGGTCGCCGCGGGCCAGTTCCTCGGCGAGCACGTACGTGTCCTCGATCGACTGGTTGGCGCCCTGGCCGTGGTGCGGGACCAGCGCGTGCGCGGCGTCGCCGAGCAGCACGACGCGGCCGCGGTGCCAGGTACGCAGCGGGGGACGGCGCATCAGGGCCCAGCGCTGGTCGATGTCGACCGCACCGACCATCTGGGTGACGGCTGGGTGCCAGCCTGCGAAGGCCGCGAACTTCTCCCGGTCCTCGGCCGCGACGACCCAGTCCTGGGCGGTCCACTGGGCCGGGGTCCGGGTCACTGCGAGGAAGTTGACGTCCTCACCCTGGCCGCCGATCGCGTAGTGCAGCAGGTGGCCGGTCGGCCCGACCCAGAACTGGATCGCTCGCGGGTCGGGAAGTTCGGTGAGCTGCTCGGTCGGGACGATGCCGCGGAAGCCGGAGCGGCCCGAGTAGATCGCGTCGTCGTGGCCGACGATCCACTTGCGGACGATCGAGCGGGCGCCGTCGGCACCCACGACCACGCCGGCGCTCAGCTGCGAGCCGTCGGCCAGGTCGATCAGTACCCGGTCGTCCTCCTCGCGCAGGCCGGTGACCTTGTGGGACAGGCGGATGGAGTCCATGCCCACGGCCCCGGAGAGCACCCGCTGCAGTTCGGCGCGGTGGATACCCCAGTAGTCGGCGCCGAACCGCTCCTTGTAGCTCTCGCCCACCGGCGTACGAGCCAGGGTGGCGCCGGTGCGACCGTCCCGGAAGACCAGGTCGGTCTGCGGCCAGGAGACCTCGTCGAGCGCGTCATACACGCCGTAGCGGTGGTAGAGGTTGGTGGCGTTCGCCGACAGCGCGACGGCCGCACCGACCTCGCGCAGCTCGGAGGTGCGCTCGAGCAAGGTGGCCTGGATGCCGCGCTCGCGCAGTGCGAGGGCGAGGGTGAGGCCGCCGATGCCGGCGCCGATGATCACCACGTCGGTGTGGGGGACCGTCTGCTGCGTTGTCATGTAAATCACACTACGTAGGACGGCATGACGGTGTCATCGCCAATTCTGACGCAATTCGACTTGATCCTTTCAGACAGAGTGTCGCATTGTGGTGAGTGGCCGGCGCGGGGCGGGTCGTCTGGCATACGTCGGGCGCTGCAGCTCGGGCGCTGCAGCTCGGGCGCCGCAGCTCGGGCGCTGCAGCTCGGGCGCCGCAGCTCGGGGACCCAGGATGGGGGCCCAGGTTCACGGGCCGATGCTCAGGCGACGGGGCAAGGGTCGAAGCGGCGGTGGCGGCGGGGCGCCATGCTGCGATCGACCCGGCGCGGTGGCAGCACCTCGGCCAGACCGTCCGCCCCGAGGCGTACCTGCCAGCGGTGTTCGACAGGTCCGGTGACCGGGGGCTCGACGATGGCGTGGTGGTGGGGGCAGGCCAGGACGAGGTTGTCGAGGCTGGTGGGCCCACCCTGCTGCCAGGGGATGATGTGGTGCGCATGGCAGGCGGCCGGTGGCCTGTCGCAGCCCGGGAAGACGCAGCCTCGGTCCCGCACGCCCAACGCGGTGCGGATCGGCGCGGTCACGAGGCGGTGCTCGCGGCCGACGTCGAGGACCTCGGAGTCCCCACCCAGGACGACCGGCACCAGGTCGGCATCGCAGCACATTCGCCGCAGCTCCCCGGGGCTGATCCGGTCCCCGGAGGCGAGAAGCCCGGCACCAGTGGCACCGTCCCGCAGCCAGGACTCGGGCAGGTGCACCACGACGCGCGGTCGGTCACCGCCATGGGTGGGAGCGTCGCCGTGCAGGGCGGCGGCCTCGGCCAGTGCGACGAGCGCGTCGGCCCGCCGCATGGCCGGCGTGGTCTCCTCGGCGAGCGGGTCCAGGGCGTCGAGGGCGCGACGGCGCTCGGCATGGGCGATCGCGTCGAGCTGGGCCATCAGGGTCTGTGCCTGCACCAACGGCAGCTTGCCGCGGATGAAGACCGACCCATGTCCGTCGGGGCTGAAGTCGAGGTGACGGTTCCGGCGGGCCAGCCGCTCCTCCCGCTCCAGTCGCGCGGCCTCCAGTTCGTCGGCCTGCTCGGGAGCGACGACCTCGAGCAGGTGTCGGGCCAGCGTCGTCAGCCCGCGGGAGTCGAAGTCGGCCGCGTGGTCGACCATCGTCTGCTCGGCGAGTCGGCGCTGGCCGGCGTCCAGGTCGTCGGGCAGGTCGGACAGTACGCCGGTGATCGCACGGGCCTGCTCCGGGGACGCGGTTCCGGCCAGGGCGGCCTCCCGCAGCAGCGGGAATTGCGCAAGATCGCGACCACGCAGGAGCAGGGCAGACGCCTCACGTCGGGTCATCGGGTGGGTGCTGGTCAGCCAGCTGGTCAGTGACAGGCCGGTCGCGGCGACGTCGGAGCCGGCCGCATGGATCTCCGCAGCCAGTACCGAGGCGACGGTCTGCAACCGGTGGGCGGCTTGCAGGGCGGAGTCGAGGAGGGCCAGGCGTTCGCCGTCGGTTGCGAACGCCCGGTCGTGGTCGTGGTCGAGCGAGTCCAGTGTGTCGAGGATCCCGGCCAGCGAGCGGCCGGTCCGGGTCCCCCATTCCCGTTCCATGAGTTCAACGCTAGAGACCTCCTCTGACATTTTTTCGAACGCCTGTTCGACACCCCGTACGAACCACCCCGTACGAACCACCCCGTACGAATGATCTCCGCGTGAGCCCCCGGCTGATGCCGCTCGGGCATCGGGGCGGCAGGGCCGTCACTAGCATGGAGTGTTCCTCCATCCCTCGCGATGACCTCGCCCACCGGAAGGTCTCCAGATGGTCCCCACCCTCTCGATCGTGTTCATGGCCGTGTCTATGGTCATCTGCTTCGTCGTCCCCCTAGGAGGCCTCGCGTTCCTCCTCACCCGTCGCGACGCCGGCGGGGGCAGGCGCTACCCGGGTGTCGGCCGAGCCTTCGCTGCGGGCATGCTCGCCTTCGGCGCCTCGCAATTGCTGGTCCGCATCCCGCTGATGACCCTGGTGGTGCCCCGACTGCCCGAGCCGATCGCGTCCTTCCTGCTCTCGGCCCCGATCGCGAGCCTGACAGCTGGACTGTTCGAGGAGACCGCGCGGCTGGTGGTGATCGTGTGGTTGTTGCGCCGCTTCCATCGCTGGGTGGACGGCGTCGCGTTCGGCCTCGGGCACGGTGGGCTCGAGGCGATGGTGCTGGTGGGTCTGCCCATGGTCAACAACCTCATCATCGCCGTCGCGATCAACACCGGGCGGCTGGACAGCCTGACCGCGGCCCTTCCGGCCGAACAGGTCACCCTGCTGCGCACCTCCCTGGTCGGGACCGACCCCTGGACCTTCCTGCTCGCGGGGGTGGAGCGGATCGGGGCCATCGCCTTCCACGTCGGAATGTCGGTGCTGGTCCTGTGGGGCGTGCACCGCTCCCGCCGGCTGCTGGCCTGGGTGCTGGCCGTGGTGGCCCACGCCGCCCTCAACGTGTCGGCCGTCGGCCTCAGCCGCACCGGCGCCTCGCCCTGGTTGGTCGAGGTCGTGGTGCTGGCCTGGGCCGTCGCGGCGGTGCTGCTGGTCCTGCGGCTGCGCCCCGCCTTCCCGAGGAACGTCGAGCCCGACCTGCGTACGCTGCCGGCGCCCACACCAAACACGCCCCAGCCCTGACCGCTCCGGCGCCGAGAATCCGAGGGTTCCCACGGGCGCTCGCGCTGGCTAGCCTCGAGGCGTGCGCGATTCCGTGGCAGCAACGCAGGAAGGCCGGCGCCTCGCCCAGTCGGCGAGCGACGACTCCGCCTGGCGACGGTGGGGCCCGTACGTCGCGGCCCGGCAGTGGGGCACCGTACGCGAGGACTACTCCGCCAACGGCGACGCCTGGCGCTACTTCCCCTTCGACCAGGCCCACCAGCGCGCCTACCGCTGGGGTGAGGACGGGCTCGGCGGCCTGTGCGACCGCTACGGCTTCCTCAACCTCGCCGTCGCGCTGTGGAACACCCACGACGACCGCCTCAAGGAGCGCCTGTTCGGCCTGACCGGCCCGGAGGGCAACCACGGCGAGGACGTCAAGGAGTACTACTGGGCCCTCGACGCCACCCCGACCCACTCCTGGGCGCAATGGCTCTACCGCTACCCGCAGGCCGCCTTCCCCTACCAGCAACTCCGCGAGGCGAACGCGCACCGCGGCTACCACCTGGACGAGTACGAGCTCGCCGATACCGGGATCCTGGCCGAGGACCGCTTCTTCGACGTCACCGTCACCCACGCCAAGGCCGGCGCGACCGACATCTGCGTGGTGTACGAGGCCACCAACCACGGCCCCGACGCCGCGCCGCTGCACCTGGTCCCGCAGCTCTGGTTCCGCAACACCTGGGTCTGGGGCGAGGACCGGCGGATGGCGACCATGCAGCAGGAGCAGTTCGAGGACGAGCGCGGCTACGTCGCGATCTCGGCCGAGCAGGCCTGGCTGAACCGCTACACGCTCTTCGCCGAGGGTGCACCGGAGGTGCTGTGGTGCGCCAACGAGACCGACGACGTCGCCTGCTTCGGCGCCGAGGAGAACCACCACCCGTACCCGAAGGACGCCGTCGACCGGGCGATCGTGCACGGCGACCGTACGCTCCTCAGCCCCGAGCCCAACGGCACCAAGGTGGCCCTCGACTACGCGTACGACGCCGTTCCCCCCGGTGCCACGGTCCGGGTGCGGTTGCGGCTCGTGGCCGGGGACGGCCCGAAGCACCCCTTCGACGACGGGTTCGACCGGGTCCTGGCCGACCGCCGGGCGGAGGCCGACGAGTTCTACGGCGCGGTGATCCCGGCGTCCGCGGACGCGAACGACACCCTGGTGGCCCGCCGCGCCTTCGCCGGCCTGAACTGGGGCAAGCAGCTCTACCGCTACTCGGTCCGCGAATGGCTGAGTGGCGATCCGGCCATGCCGCCCCCACCCGACCAGCGCCGCGCCCCCGAACCCGCCGGTCGCAACACCTCCTGGGGAAGCTTCGACCTGGCCGACGTCATCTCGATGCCGGACGACTGGGAGTACCCGTGGTTCGCCTCCTGGGACCTTGCCTTCCACACCGTCGCGCTGGCCGACATCGACCCGGCGTTCGCGAAGAGCCAGTTGCTGCTGATGTGCCGGGAGTGGTCCCAGCACCCCGACGGGCAGTTGCCGGCGTACGAGTGGTCGTTCAGCGACGTCAACCCGCCCGTGCACGCGTGGGCGGCCTGGCAGGTGTACCTGGCCGACGGCGGGACCGACCGGGTCTTCCTGACCCGCATCATGACCAAGCTGCTGCTGAACTTCGGCTGGTGGGTCAACCGCAAGGACGAGGCCGGGAACGAACTCTTCGAGGGCGGCTTCCTCGGCATGGACAACATCTCGGTCTTCGACCGCTCCCGGTCCGTCCCCCAGGGCTGGCGCCTCGAGCAGTCCGACGCCACCAGTTGGGTGGCGTTCATGTGCCTGTCCATGCTGCGCATCGCGCAGGAGCTGGCGCGGGCCGACCCGGCGTGGGGCGACATCGCCACCACCTACCTGGAGCGGTTCCTGGCGATCAGCCAGGCGGTGGAGAACTTCGGCACCAACAAGACGTCCCTGTGGGACGAGCAGGACGGCTTCTTCTACGACATCCTGGTCGACGGGAACGGGGCCGTGCAGCCGGTACGGGTGCGTTCGCTGGTCGGCTTCGTGCCCCTGCTAGCGGTGGCGAACTCGCCGGCCTGGGTGGGCCGCGAGATCCCCCAGCTCGCTCGGCACCGGGCCTGGTTGAAGCGGCACCGTCCCGACCTTGCCCGCTACATCCTTGCCGATGCGCAGTCCGAGGATGCCGGGGTGACCCTGTCGCTGGTCGACCGGGACCGCTACCCGCGCCTGCTCGAGCGCCTGTTCGACCCCCGGGAGTTCCTCGCCGACCACGGCATCCGCTCACTCCCCGCCGACTACCGTGACGGGGTGGAACTGGACCTGCTCGGGCAGAAGATGGGGATCCGCTACACCCCGGGCTACAGCGAGGACGGCATGTTCGGGGGCAACTCGAACTGGCGCGGCCCGATCTGGTTCCCGCTGAACGTGCTGCTGATCGACGCCCTGCGGACGCGGGCCGAGGGAGTGGGGGGGCCGTTCGAGGTCGAGTTCCCGACCGGCTCCGGCGAGAAGGTGACCCTCGACGAGGCGGCGAACCGAATCGAACAACGGCTCCTCGACCTGTTCCGCCCCGCCCCCGACGGCCGCCGCCCGGGCGAGCAACGCGACCATCCGGGCGGCCCGCTCTGGGACGCCCACCCCACGTTCAGCGAGTACTTCCACGGGGACGACGGAACCGGTCTCGGCGCCTCGCACCAGACCGGCTGGACGGGCATGGTGGCGCACCTGATCTGCACCCCACCGCCCGCCGGCTCGCCCGCCGGCTCGCCTGCCGCGTCGCCCGCCGGCTCGCCCGCAGACCCGCCCGCCACCCCGCCTCCCGCCTCGCCCGCCGATCCGACCCCGTCGCATCCCTGACCCGACCCCACCGCCGGCCCCGTACCCCCTCGTCACCCAGGAGACCCCATGTCCCAGACCCCAGCGCCTCCCACCCCCGCCCCCGTTCCGGCGCCCGCCCCGGTCACCGGCCCGGTCAGCCTGCGGGGTCGTACGATCGTCGTGACCGGCGCCAACACGGGAATCGGCGCCGCGATCGCCAAGTTGGCGGGCGCCACTGGCATGAACGTCGTGATCGACTACGTCGCCCACCCCGAGCTCAACCAGCCGCTGATCGACGAGATCGTCGCCGCCGGTGGACAGGCCATCGCCGTCCAGGCCGACGTCACCAGGGTCGAGCACCTGCAGAGCCTGGTGGACGCGGCCGTCGACGCGTACGGCCGGCTGGACGTCTGGGTCAACAACGCGGGGGTCGAGACCAGGCTCAGCCTGCTGGAGGACACGGAGGAGAAGTACGACTTCGTGATGGACATCAACATGAAGGGTGCGTACTTCGGCGCCCAGGTCGCGGCGAAGCGGTTCATCGCACAGGGCAGCCGCGGGGTGATCGTCAACGTCTCCAGCGTGCACGAGGACTGGCCGATGCCCGGCAACACGGCCTACTGCGTCGCCAAGGGCGGCCTGCGGATGTTCGCCAAGAACGTGGGTGTCGAGCTGGCCGACCATGGCATCCGGGTGGTGAACGTGGCGCCCGGCGCGATCAGTACGCCGATCAACAAGGAGACCGAGGCCGACCCGGGCAAGATCAAGCAGTTGAACGAGTCGATCCCAGCCGGCCGGATCGGGCAGCCGTCCGAGGTCGCGAGCGTGGTGCTCTTCGTCGCCAGCGACGAGGCCAGCTACATGACGGCCACCACTGTCACCGTCGACGGGGGCATCACCCAGGGGGCGGCTGGGCTCTGACGCCGTTCGTCCCGCGGCCGGCGCGTGGCGAACGTGACGACGTCGGCCGTGGGGGCGCGGACCCTTCGCACCGGCGTGTCCACAGTCCGCCCTCTGTGGTGCGTGTCACAGTTGGGCCAACCCCTCCCGGCGTGTTGCGGCGGGGATGGGGAGTGAGGTATTAAATACGGGAAGACCGTATTTAAGGAGATTCCGTGTCGACCGTCAGAGATCACAACCCGCCCCCCGTCATTCTCCGCCCGGTCAATCGCCGGGACCGGCGCTGGTGGACCGCCCTCATCCTCGTCGTGGTGCTGTCCTTCGGTGTCCTGCTCTACATGGGCCACCAGATCCAGGTGAACAAGCCGCCGATCCCCACCAAGGTCGTCGACACCAGCGGCCGGGTCCTGATGACCGGGGCGGAGATCACCGAGGGCCAGAACGTCTGGCAGTCGATCGGTGGCCAGGAGATCGGCTCGGTCTGGGGCCACGGTGCGTACGTCGCGCCGGACTGGACCGCCGACACCCTGCACCGCGAGCTCACCTACGTCCTCGACCAGTACGCCAAGAAGGAGGGCGCGGCCTCGTACGATTCCCTTGATCCCGAGCGCCAGGCCGCCCTGAAGGCGCGCCTCAAGGCGAACGTGCGGACCAACACGTACGACCCCGCGACCGGCGTCGTCACGATCGATCCGTTGCGGGCCGAGGCGTGGCGGCTGAACTCCGAGCACTATGCGCAGGTCTTCTCCCAGGGCAACGTGCGCTATGCCATCCAGGCCGGCGCGCTGACCGACCCCACGCAGCTGCAGCAGATGAGCGACTTCTTCTGGTGGAGCAGTTGGGCCGCCTCGACGAACGCGCCCAACAGCGACGCGACCTACCTGCAGAACTGGCCGCACGAGCCGCTGATCGACAACGTGCCGACATCGACCAACGTGCTGTGGAGCATCATCAGCTTCATCCTGCTCCTGGGTGGCATCGCCGGCATGGTCTGGTACCACAACTACCACGCCGACGATGACGAGCCCCCGTCCGAGGTCCCGGACCGCGACCCGCTCCTCGGCTACCGGCCGACGCCTTCGCAGAAGGCGACGATCAAGTACTTCTACGTCGTCGGGGCCCTGTTCGTCGCGCAGATAGGTGTCGGGATCCTGAGCGCCCACTACGGCGTCGAGGGGGGCTCGCTCTACGGCATCCCGATCGACAAGGTGTTGCCGTACGCCGTCACCCGTACGTGGCACACCCAGCTCGGCATCCTGTGGATCGCCACCGCCTGGCTGGCGACCGGACTGTACGTGTCCCCGGCGGTCGGCGGACGTGAGCCGAAGTACCAGCGTCTCGGCGTCAACGTGCTCTTCTGGGCGCTGATCGTCGTGGTCGCCGGCTCGATGGTCGGCGAATGGCTGTCCATCATGGGCTACATGGGCCACGGCCTGCCGATCAACTGGTGGCTCGGCACGACCGGCATGGAGTACCTCGACCTGGCCCGGGTCTGGCAGATCGGCCTGTTCATCGGCCTGTTCCTCTGGTTCTTCCTGATGGCCCGCGGCATGTGGCCCGCCCTGAAGCGGGCCCGCTCCGGTGAGGGCAACCGCCCGACCGACACGGCGCCGCTCGCGGCCGGCGGCCAGCGCACCCTGATCCTGATGCTGCTGATGAGCTCGCTGGCGATCGCCAGCTTCTTCGGGGCGGCCTTCGGCATGGACCGGGGCACGCACCTGTCGATCACCGAGTACTGGCGCTGGTGGGTCGTGCACCTGTGGGTGGAGGGCTTCTTCGAGGTCTTCGCCACGGTCGTCATCGCCTTCCTCTTCGCCCGCCTCGGCCTCATCCGCAGCCAGATGGCCGCGACCGCGACCCTGGCCTCCACGGCCGTCTACCTGGCCGGTGGCATCATCGGGACCGGCCACCACCTGTACTTCACCGGTGCCGACCACATCGTGATGGCGTGGAGCGCCACGTTCAGCGCCCTCGAGGTCGTCCCGCTGGCACTGGTCGGCTTCGAGGCGTTCAAGCACCTGCGCCTGCTGAAGGTCAGCAGCTGGGCCGTCGGCTACAAGTGGGCCGTCTACTTCTTCGTGGCGGTCTCCTTCTGGAACATGCTGGGTGCCGGTGTCTTCGGCTTCCTGATCAACCCGCCGATCTCGCTGTTCTACGTCCAGGGCCTCAACCTGACCGCGCTGCACGCCCACACCGCCCTGTTCGGGGTCTACGGCATGCTCGGCATCGGCCTGATGATGTTCGTCATGCGCTCGCTGATGCCCGGCAAGGAGTGGAACGAGAGGTGGATCGCGATCGGCTTCTGGGGGCTCAACGTCGGTCTGTTGCTGATGGCCCTGCTGAGCCTGCTCCCGCTCGGCATGGCGCAGGCGTGGGCGTCCATCACCCACGGCCTGTGGTACGCCCGAAGCTCGGACTTCCTCTACACCCCGGCGCTCACCGTGCTGCGGTGGATGCGTACGCCCGGCGACATCGTCTTCACCATCGGTGGGCTGTCGATCGGTGTCTTCATGGTCGGGCTCCTCTTCGGGTACTCGGTCCGCAAGAGCGGCGGGGAGCAGATCACCGGTTCGGTCTTCACCCAGCTGGACGAGGAGGAGCTGGAGGAGGTCGGCGCCCCCGAGTAGCACGCGCGGAGCGGCGGGTGGCCGCGGATCGCCCACCCGGAGGCATGGTCCTGCGGGGGCCCTCCTCGTACGCTGAGAACTGAACCGTCACCGACCAGGGAGTCGACCCATGAAGATCAGCCACCTGCCCGTCCGGCTCGCCGCCGGCGCGTTCTTCCTCAACTCCGGCATCTCCAAGCTCGGCATGGGCGAGGAGCAGGCCGCGGGCCTGCGGCAGATGGGCGCCGCCGGCCTGCCGCTGCTGGACAAGCTCGACGACAAGACCTTCGCCAAGGCCCTGCCGGCCGGCGAGATCGCCCTCGGCGCCGCCCTGCTGCTGCCGTTCGTACCGTCCTGGCTCGCCGGCCTCGGGCTCACCGCCTTCGGCAGTGGCCTGGTGAACATGTACCTGCACACGCCGGGCATGACCCAGGAGGACGGCATCCGTCCGACCCAGGAGGGCATCGGCCTGGCCAAGGACGTCGCCTTCGCGGGCATCGGCGCGACGCTGGTGCTGGACTCGATCTTCTCGCGCCGCCGCGTGGTGAAGAAGGTCCGCGCCGACAAGATCAAGGTCAAGAAGGCCCACCGGGAGCACTGAGCCCGGGACTGGCAGGACCCATGGACAGAGCGACCGCCCGGCACCTCGGTGCCGGGCGGTCGCTCTGTCCCGTCCGTGGGCCGGCGGAGACATCTGGTCCCAGTGGTCTCAGCTGGAGCGCTGGTGCATGTGGGACGCCGGCGGCTTGGTGAAGAACGCCGCCGCGATGATCGCGACCAGGACCGCAGCGGCCCCCAGCAGCAACGACTGGCCCATCGCGTTGGCGAACGCGTCGTGCAGGAACGGCGGCAGGCTGCCGGAGAACTGCTCCGAGGGACCCCCGGCCGGGAGGTGCGCCCGCTGCGCCGCCGGCAGCGCATCGACCGCCTTGGTCATCTCGACCTGCAGCCGGCTGGACATCATCGCGGCGATCGAGGCCGAGCCCAGCACGCTGCCCATCTGGCGCGTGGTGTTGTAGATACCAGACCCGGCCCCGGCCAGGTGCGGCGGCAGGTTCCGGGTGGCGGTCATCGAGACCGGACCCCAGATGAAGCCGTTCGAGATGCCGAGCAGGCCCAGCGGCAGCAGGAACATCCACACCGGCGTGTCCGCGTGGGTGATCGACCAGGCCCACACCTGCGACACCGAGAACAGCGCGAAGCCGAGCATGGCCAGCCACTTCGGGTTGACCCGGGTCTGCAGCTTGCCGACCACGGGTGCCAGGCCGCCGGAGAAGATCGCCATCGGGATCAGCGTCAGGGCCGACTGGGTGGGGGTGAGGCCCTTCACCTCCTGGTAGAAGAGCATCAGCGGGAACGAGGTGCCCACCACGCAGAAGCCCATCACCGTGATCGCGGCGTTCGCCGCGGAGAAGTTCCGGTCCCGGAACAGCGCCAGCGGCACCAGCGGCTCGCGGTCGTTCTGCGCCTGCCACACCACGAACAGGGCCAGCACGGCCACCCCGGCGATGATCAGCCCCCAGACCGAGACCGGTACGCCGGTGTGGACGCCGGCGACGGTGAGGTCATCGGTCATCCGGCCCCAGGCGTACGTGTTGCCCTCCTGGATGCCGAAGACGACCAGGAACGTGCCCACGGCGCTGAGCGCGACCCCGATCCAGTCGAACGTGTGGGCGTGGACGGGCAGCCGGGGCACCACCCGCGCCGCCGCGACGAAGCCGACCACGCCGATCGGCACGTTGATGAAGAAGATCCACTCCCAGCCCAGCGCGTCGGTCAGCAGGCCGCCCAGCAGCGGGCCGACCAGCATCGCCACGCCGGCCGTGGCGCCCCACAGCGACATCGCCTGGGCCCGCTCCTTGGGCGGGAACAGGCGGGTGATCACCGCCATCGTCTGCGGCGACATCAGGGCGGCGCCGAGGCCCTGCACGACGCGCCAGGTGATCAGCTGCGCGGCCGAGCCGGACAGGCCGCAGGCCAGGGACGAGAGGGTGAAGATGACCAGCCCGACCAGGTAGAGCCGCTTCGGCCCGTACCGGTCGCCGAGCCGGCCGGTGACCAGCAACGGGACGGCGTACGCCAGCAGGTAGGCGCTGGTGACCCAGATCGCCGCGTTCAAGGTGGTGTCCAGGCCGGTGATGATGTGCGGCATCGCGACGGACACGATGGTGGTGTCGATCAGGATCATGAAGAAGCCGATGATCAGCGCGAACAAGGCGCGCCAGGCGTCGCGGCCCGAGATCCCGTGGTCCTCCAGCGTGCTGGTGCCGGGCCCCTGGTCGCCGGGGGTGGTGGTCATGGCGCTCCTGGGTGTTCGGGGGCGTGGACGGTGTGCCCACGGGTGGGGGAGCCTACGTGATGGACCTCGGAGAGGGCTGAAGACGCGGCGGAGCGTGCCGTCCGGTGCTGCGCTCCGCAGGGTGGCGTCGCCCGGGGCCAGTAGATTCTGCGACGACGAAAGGATCCCCATGACCTCCACCGCGGCCCTCGCCACGCTCCTGACCGATCCCGACCGCAACATCCGCCTCCGGGCCGCGATGGAACTGGGCATCTCCCAGGACGCGGCGGCCGCCCCGGCGCTGGTCGCGGCACTCGGTCCCGAGCTCGACTCCCGGGTCCGCGGCATGATCACCTGGGCCACGGTCCAGCACGCCGGCGAGGCGATCGACGAGCTCGTCGCGCTGCTGCAGGACGGTGACCCCGCCGTACGCCACCAGGTGCTGCACGTGCTGAGCAAGATCGGTGGCCGCGAGATCCTTCCGTACGTGCTGCCCGCGGTCGCCGACGAGGACCCGCAGGTGGCGATCAAGGCCTACCGGGCGGCCGCCAGCACCGACGCCCCCGAGGTCGTACCCGCCCTGGTCGCCCGGCTCGGGGACGGCGACGACGAGCAGCGCGACCAGCTCAACCGCGCCCTGCGGCTGCTCGGCGCCTGGCCGGTCGAGCCGCTCGCCGACGCGCTCGCTGCCGAGGATCCGGCCGTCCGGCTGCACGCCGCCGACGCGCTGGCCGAGATCGGCAGCCCGGACGCCGAGCCGGCGGTGATCGCCCTGGCCCGGACGACCGAGGACCCGGAGGCGGAGGTCCGCCTCGCCGCGGTCTGCGCCCTGGGGGAGCTGGAGGACGAGGACTCGGTCGAGGTGCTGCGCCAGGTCGCCACCGGAGCGGATCAGGTGCTCGCCCGGGTCGCCGGCCGACTGCTCCGGTCGCGGGCCGCCCGGGCCGCTGCTGCGGCCGAGGAAGCTGCGGCGGTCGAAGGGGCTCAGGGGGCTGTGCAGGGCTGAACCCGGCACGGCCCGACCCCGGCGCCAGGCCTCAGCCCTGCTCGCGTCCCTGCCAGGTGCACAGGGCGACTTCGTTGCCCTCGGGGTCGGCCAGCAGCCAGGCCGACGGGGCGTCCGTCTCCTGCACCAGTCGGCCGCCGGCGGCCAGTGCCCGCGCGATCCGGGGCCGGGCCTCGTCGTGGGCGACCCAGACGTCCAGGCGGACCCGGTTGCCTGGCGTACGCTCCTCGTCGGCCGGCTGGAACCACACCTCCGGCCCGAGGCCTTCGGGGTCGGACAGCGACCGCTTGCCCCTCGCGGGCGGGTAGCCGAGCACCGCGGCCCAGAACGGTCGCACGGCCGCCTCGTCCGTCACGTCGATCGCGACCTCGACGCCGCGCAGTCGGCCGTGGTCCGGGTGGATGCCACGCTCGGCGAGCAGGGCACTCACCCGGCCCGCCAGCCGTACGTCCCGGTCGGTGAGGGCGCCGACGTCGTGGGAATGGACGGACAGGTGCACCCGTGAGTACCGGATGTCGATGTCGGGGTGGTGGTCCAGTTCGCGGGCGACCGCCGCGACCTCGTTGACGAAGGCCATCGCCTGGTCGAAGCCGCCCAGGTCGGCCGACAACTGGAGGCGTCCGAGGACGACGCGCCAGCCAGGGGCGCCCAGGGACACCTCGCGGAAGGACAGTGTGCTCATGGGGAAGGCCTTTCTGGGCGGATGTGCCGTGGGGGTCCGGTGGCCGGGGAGGCCGGTGCGTGGGGCCCGCTCCCATCGTCCCCGTTCGCCGCGCCGGACGGAACCCCGGCGACCTGCCTGATCCGTCACCGCCGCCCGGGACCCCGGCGGGTGCATGCTTGGTCCATGAGCCAGAGCCCCGACGAATCCGGCCAGCAGCAGGGCGATCCGTTCGCCGGCCTCATTCCCCAGGAGATCCCGGTCTCGGCCGGCGCGATCCTGCTGGACCCGCGCGATCGACTGCTGGTGCTCAAGCCGACGTACAAGTCCGGCTGGACGATCCCGGGCGGCATCATGGAGGCCGATGGCGAGTCGCCGTGGGAGGCCTGCCGTCGCGAGGTGCTGGAGGAGACCGGGCTGCACGTCGAGGGCGGCCGACTGGTCTGCGTCGACACCCGCCCGGCCCGCGAGGGCCGCAAGCTGGGTCTGCGGTTCCTCTTCCACTGTGGGCAGCTGCGCCCCGAGCAGGTCGCCGACATCGTGATCGACCCGCTCGAGATCGAGGACTTCCGCTTCGCCCCGCTCGAGGAGGCGCTCCAACTGCTCCGCAAGCCGGTGCGTCGGCGCGTACGCCGGGGCATCCGGGCCCGGCGCTGCGTCTACCTGGAGAACGGACGCCCGGTCACCGGCGTCAACTGATCCCTCCGGGTCGGTGGCCGTCCTCCGGCCGCGGCCCGTCCTGCTGTTCGCTTCCCGCCGGCCTGCGGCGGTCGGGCTCGGGCTCAGGGGCGGGGGCTGGCCCGGTCCGGGGCTGGGGGTCCGGCTCGGCCGGGATCGCCGGGAACGTCAGCGTGCCCCACAGGTCGGAGGACTCCTCGCTCGGCAGCGTCTCGGCGTCGTCGGAGCGTACGTCCAGGTCGCCGGTGTCGGGCAGGGCGGAACGGGCCTGGGGGACCGACAGCCCGGTGATCTGCAGCAGGTCGACGATGACCGAGCGGAGCAGCGAGACCAGGGCGTTGCTGCGCCAGTCCGCGGACTCGCCCAGCGCGTCCGGCTCCAGCCGGGCTGCGAGGGCCATCGCCTGTGCCCGGGCACCCTCGGGCTTCTCCCACCGGCCGACCTGGCGGGCCAGGCTGCGCAGTGTTCGCCCGGCCTCGGCGGTCAGCTCGGCCACCTCCGGGTAGGCGCCGGACTCGCCGATCATCCCGGCCGCCTGCCGGGTGAGCATGAAGACGCTGCCGTGCAGCCGGTCGCCGAGGCGCAGCATCCGGTCCAGCTCGGCCAGGTCGGCCCGCTCGGCGCGCCGGGACGGCTTGAGCTGCACCATGTCGGAGGCCGAGCGCTGGGCCGCCTCGCCGTCGGTGAGCTGGGTCCGGGCCACCGCCAGGGCTGCGTACGCCGCCTTGCCCCGGTTGACCTCGCCCTGCTCCAGGCCGTGCCCGACCGCATCGAGGGCGTCGGCGATGCCGCCGAGGGCCGTCGCGGTGTAGCGGCGCGGACGGCTGGTCAGGCTGCTGGGCAGGATGATCGAGGCGACCAGCGCGATGCCCGAGCCGATCAGGGCATCGGTCCACCGGCCGAAGGACGCAGCCCGGGGATCGATACCGGAGCTGGTGGCCAGCTGGATCATCGAGCCCACCACCACCGCGTTGATGGCGGTCTGGAAGGTCAGCAGGTCTGAGTTGGCGAGGAAGCGGGCGAGCAGCGGGGTGGTGAGCAGCAGGAGCAGGAGTTGCCACCAGCCGAAGCCGACGGCGTGGGTCAGCACCTCGCCGATGAACACGCCGATGGTGGCACCCAGGCCGACCTCCAGCACGCGGCGGGGTTCGCGGTTGCGGCTGAAGCCGAGGCACAGGAACGTGGCGACCGGGGCGAAGATCGGGTTGGGCGCGCCGAGGAGCTGGTGGCAGATCAGCCACGAGAACGTCGCGAACACGGCAGCCTGGGTGTTCGGCACCACGGCGCCCCGGACGCGCTGCCAGCCGGCCTTCGCGGTCGAGCTCAGGTAGGTCAGGACGATCCGGGGGTTGGGGCGGTCCGCCCCGGCCCGAGTGTCGGTGCCGACCCGGCCGGGTGTGCCGGGTCCTTCGTCCGGGCCGGGCTGGGCCTTGCTGGGGGTCACGCGGCCACTCTAGGACGGCGGTCGTACGCCGGCGGTGGCACCCTCAGGCACATGTGGTTGATTGATCAACTATGCTGGTGGGGTCGAGACTGAGGAGTCAGCATGCAAGCCGCCGTCGTGATCGGAGCGGGCCAGGCCGGCTTGTCCGCGGCCCACCACCTGCTGCGCAAGGGGCTGCGGCCCGAGACGGACGTGGTCGTCCTCGACGCCAATGAGGGTCCGGGCGGGGCCTGGCGCCACCGCTGGCCCTCGCTCACCCTCGGCCGCGCCCATCGCGTGTACGACCTGCCAGGGTTCCCGTTGGGGACGCCGGACCCGGACGAGCCCTCCTCGGCCGTCGTCTCCCGTTACTACGCGGAGTACGAGCGGCGCTTCGGGCTGCCGGTGCATCGCCCGGTCCGGGTGCGCCAGGTCGTCCGGCTGGATGCCCGCGACGGTGTCGGGGGCGGACTGGAGGTGCGGACGGACGCCGGCACCTGGCGCAGCCGCTTCGTGGTCAACGCGACCGGCACCTGGGACCGCCCGTACTGGCCCTACTACCCGGGCCGGGAGGGCTTCCGCGGGCGCCAGCTGCACACCCACGACTTCTGGTCGGTCGAGGAGTTCCGTGGCCTGCGCGTCGTGGTCGTCGGCGGCGGTACGTCGGCGGTGCAGTTCCTGCTCCAGCTCGAGGGTGTCGCTGCGGCGACCACCTGGGTGACACGTCGTCCGCCGCAGTGGACCGCGACCGAGTTCGACGCCGGATGGGGCCGGGACGTCGAGGACCGGGTGAACGGTCGTACGAGTGCCGGGCTGCGTCCCAACAGCGTCGTGTCGGTCACCGGCCTGCCGCTGAACCCGGAGTACCGCCGGGGGATCGAGGCGGGGACCCTGGTCTCCGCCGGGCCGATGGAAGCGGTGACCCCCGGAGGCATACGGCTGGCCGACGGTCGCGAGGTCGGGGCCGACGTGGTCCTGTGGGCGACCGGGTTCCGGGCCTCGCTCGACCACCTGGCACCGCTGCAGCTGCGCGAGTCCGGCGGCGGGGTCCTGGTGGACGGTGTGCGCGTGGTGAAGGAACCGCGACTGTTCCTGGTCGGCTACGGGGCCTCGGCGTCCACCCTCGGTGCGACCCGCGCCGGGCGAGATGCCGCGCTCGCGGTGGTCCGGGCGGACCGGGTTGACCGGGTGGTCGCCGCAGGCCGCGTGGGTTCGGAGGACGGGCCGGACCGCGCGGTGACGGAGGTCGCGACCGATGCCGCGGGAGCCTTGGCGGGGGCCGGTGTTGGATCCGCCGACCGGACTGCCGGGGCATCCGGGTAGTAGGCCACGGGGCGGGCCCGAATCCTGGCAGCCCGGTTCGTCCGTTGTCCGTAACGGGTGATTGAGAACCGAGGGCCACTCAGACCCGGACAGCCCAGAACCGGGGCGCTCGTGGGCGATCCAGGGGACCTCGGAACGGTGTCGCCGGCTCGCGACGTGGTGGGTCCACGGTCGCCGGTGTTAGTATCTGCGCATGCATGCAGATAGTTGTATGGATCCGGACAACCCGGACGTCGTGCTGGCGGCCGAGATCTTCAGCATGCTCTCCGACGTCACCCGGGTGCGGATCGTCGTCGCGCTCGTGAACCACGACGAGATGCCGGTGGGGGAGCTCTCCAAGCTCGTCCACAAGTCGCCTGCGGCCGTGTCGCAGCACCTGGCCAAGCTGCGGCTGGCCCGTATCGTCGCCGGCCGCCAGGACGGCAATCGCGTCTACTACCGTCTGGCCAACGAGCATGCCGAGCGCCTCGTGCGCGCCGCGCTCGAGCAGGCCGAGCATGCGGCCTCCGACACCCCACTGCACCACCAGCAGCCCGCCGCCGTGGCGAAGCTCCACGGCGTCTGAGCGCCCCGACCACAGGAATCGTCATGCACATCCACGAGCACGCCAGGGCCGAGGCCCCTCAGGTCGGGGACGGCCACGCTGCGCACCTCCACGACCACACCGGCCACGAACACGACCACACCGGCCACGAACACGACCACACCGGTCATGAAAACGGACACGACCACACCGGCCACGAACACGACCACACCGGTCATGAACACGGACACGACCACGCGCACCCGCACGACCACGCGCACCCGCACGGCGGCCTGCGCGGCTTCCTCTACGAGACCTTCGTCCCGCACAGCCACGACACGGCCGACAAGGTCGACGATGCACTGGAGGCCAGTGGCGAGGGGATCCGGGCGGTCAGGATCAGCCTGGTCGTGATGCTGGCGACAGCCGTCGCCCAGGCGGTGATCTTCGGGTTCAGCGGCTCGGTCGCCCTGCTCGCCGACACCATCCACAACTTCTCCGACGCGCTGACCTCGGTGCCGCTGTGGATCGCCTTCGTGCTGTCCCGGCGCGCCCCGACCCGGCGGTTCACGTACGGACTGGGCCGGGCCGAGGACCTGGCCGGCCTGTTCATCGTGGCGATGATCGCGCTCTCGGCGGTGATTGCCGCCTGGCAGGCCATCGATCGGCTCCTCCACCCCCAGCCACTGACACACCTCGGCTGGGTCGTCGCGGCCGGCGTCGTCGGCTTCCTCGGCAACGAGATCGTGGCCCGCTACCGCCTGGGCGTCGGCCGACGGATCGGCTCGGCCGCCCTGGAGGCCGACGGCGTGCATGCCCGGACCGACGGGTTCACCTCGCTGGCCGTCGTTGTCGGCGCCGTGGGCGTCTGGCTCGGCGTCCCGCTGGCGGATCCGATCATCGGACTGGTCATCTCGGTGTTGATCGCCCTGATGCTGGGCCGCACCGCCACTGACATCTGGACCCGGCTGATGGACGGGGTGGCGCCCCGCCTGGTCGCGGCGGCCGGCGAGTCGCTGAGTGCGCTGCCCGAGGTCCGTGGACTCCATGACCTGCGGATCCGCTCCGTCGGCCACGTCCACCACCTAGAGGTCACCCTCGACGTCGGGGTGGACACCTCGCTCGGCCAGGTGGAGGACCTGCGCCGGGCGGCCGAGCTCTCGGTCCGTCAGGAGCTACCCCGGCTGGAGACCAGCACGATCGCGGTGCACTCGGAACACCCGGCAGTGCCCGGCACTGGAACCGCGACCGACTCCGGGCACCCGCTCCGGTAGCGGGTGCCGCCCCTCGCAGGGCTTCGCGTCCCTCAGGACTTCGCCTCTCGGGACTTCCTCAGGACTCCCCGTGGGGCATCACGGCGACGAAGTCGCGGCTCGAGGGCTGCAGGTAGCGGTTCGCCGCGGCGAACTCGTCGCTGGTCAGCTTCGTTGGCGTGGTGCCACTGTGGTCGTGGGTGTAGGTGATGAAGCTCGTCCAGTCCTTGTTGATGTCGAGCTGCATCGCCTCCACCGCGCCGGTGTCGCGGAGGATCTGTGCAAGGGCGGTGACGGTCAGCGAGGGCCCGAGCACCACGACCGTGGACCCGTCGGCACGGGTCCCGACGCCGCTGCGCCAGACCGCCGAGGCATTGCCGACGGTCTTGCCCCACACCTTCGAGCTCGGATCGGACACCGCCGGGGCCACCTTGCCCTTGTCGACCAGCAGGGTGAGGTTCTGCCGCACCGCCGCCACGCCTGCCCCGGGCTGGCCGCCCGGCCAGCTCTCGACCTTGAGTGACCCGTCGTTGCCCAACACCATGGAGGCAGCGCCGGCGCGCAGCGGAGCCACGGCATGCCCGTCCTGCCAGTAGCCGCCCTGTGCGTCGTCCATCTTGAAGCCACTGTTGAACGAGGCCAGCACGGTCGAGGCTGCCTTGCCGGTGAGCTGGCTCGACTCGTGCGCGACCGGCCCCGGCTCCTTGCTGCCCGGGTGCAGGACGAACGAGTTCAGCCTCGGGTCCAGCCAGACCGCGTGGACGACGTACGAGGTGTGCACCCCATCGGGCCGCAGGGAGGTGACCAGCGCCGCGGTGTGGCCCTGGTAGGAGTACAGCGGCCGCCACTGGCCCTCGCCCGGCAGGGCCGGTCCCGCCTGCGAGGGCACCGCGGCGGGGCGGCGGGTCTCGGTACGAACCGCCCCGGCGGCGCCCACCTGCAGGTCCCCCTGGGTGGGCGCCCCTCCCGTCTTCGGCGGGTTGAGCTTGTACTGCCACTGCTCGAGGAGGGTGATCAGACCACTCATGTGGTGGTCACGCCCCCACTCCGCGATGCGAGCGGCGGTGCTGTCGGTGCCGGGCGCATCGAGGGCCTGCCCGAGTGAGACCGCCGTCCACAGCACCACCGACGCGACGAGCAGTGCGGGCACGGCCAGCCATCGACGACGCAGCCGGGGGGCCGTGGCGACCGCCCGTCGCGGACGTCCGGACGTGGCGCTCGTGGTGAAACCTGGCACGGGGTCCTTCCTCGGCACACCGGTGGGTGGTGGGCCTCGACCATCGACAGCTCTGCGCCGCCATTGTGCGTCCGGCGCCGTAAGAAACCCCTGAGACGTACGTCCCGCCGGCCACGTGGACCGCGGCCGGCGGGAGGACCGGCCACGTACGGACCGGCGTCGTACGGGTCAGTCGCCGGTCAGCACCTTCTCGTCGGCGGCGACCTGCGGTGCGGGCCGGGGTCCGCCGTTCTTCTCGTCCGCGAGCGCCTGCTGGAACCCGGCGTAGCGGACCAGGTGTGCGGGCCGGCGGCGCAGGATGGCCCAGGCGAGGCCGAGGAAGACGAACCACACGGGCGTGACCAGGAGCGCGACCAGGGTGTCCGGTTGGGTCGTCAGCGTCCACAGGACGAAGCCGAAGAAGGCGAAGACCACCCAGACCATCGTCGTGCCACCGGGCATCTTGAACTTCGATGCCTCGTGCAGCGCCGCCCGGCGCCGGCGGAAGGCCAGGTAGCTGGCCAGGATGATCGACCAGACGAAGATGAAGCAGACCGCCGACACGGTGGTCACCATGTCGAAGGCGCGGCCGATGCTCTGGCCCGCGTACAGGAACGCGACGCCCGACAGCAGCAACACGCAGGACAGGAAGAGGGCGTTGCGCGGCACCTTGCGCGGGGACAGCCGGCCGAACAGTGCGGGTGCGTCGCCCTCCTGCGCCAGGCCGTAGACCATCCGGGAAGTGGAGTAGACGCCGGAGTTGGCGCTCGACATCGCCGAGGTGAGCACCACCAGGTTGACGATGGTGGCCGCAGCGCCCAGGCCGGCGAGGGAGAACATCGCGATGAACGGGCTGTGGCCGGCGATGAACTGGGTCCAGGGCATCACCGACATCAGGATGATCAGCGCGCCGACGTAGAAGAGGAGGACGCGGATCGGGATCGAGTTGATCGCCTTCGGCAGGACGTTCTCGGGATCCTTGGCCTCGGCGGCCGTCGTACCGACCAGCTCGATGCCCACGAACGCGAACACGGCGATCTGGAAGCCTGCGACGAATCCCATGAAGCCCTGCGGGAAGATGCCGCCGTGGGACCACAGGTTGGTGAACGTCGCCGGGCCCGCCTCGGAGCGGAAGCCGACGAAGATCATCACCAGGCCGGTGACGATCAGCGCGACGATGGCGACGATCTTGATCAGCGCGAACCAGAACTCGGTCTCGCCGAAGGCCTTCACCGTCGCCAGGTTGAGCAGCAGGAGGACCACGACGGTGATCACGCCGGGCAGCCACATCGGGATCCCGGGCAGGAGTTCCTGGGAGTAGCCGGCGATGGCGATGACGTCGGCGGTCCCGGTGACGACCCAACAGAACCAGTAGGTCGCGCCGGTGAAGAAGCCGGCCCAGGGGCCCAGTAGATCCGCCGCGACGTCGCTGAACGACTTGTAGTGCAGGTTGGAGAGGAGGACCTCGCCCATGGCCCGCATCACGAAGAACAGCATGAAGCCGATGATCGTGTAGACGAGGATGACCGACGGCCCGGCGGCCGAGATGGTCTTGCCCGACCCCATGAAGAGGCCGGTCCCGATCGCCCCACCGATCGCGATCAGCTGGATGTGGCGGTTGGTCAGCTGGCGGTCCAGCTGCGGCTGTTGCTGCACGCTCCCGGGGGAGTGTTCGGTCATCGTCGTCATAGGAGAACTCCGTTGTTCAAGCGACCCGGAACGGGCCGCGACGAATGGCGTCCTCCCCGCTCTGTCATCGACCTGAGAGATTCGCAACTCCCGACTGTAGGGCGGGGGTGCTTGCACCGTCGGTGAGCCCCTTGGGGGACTACTTTCCAGAGTGTCCTACCGCGGCGGTGCTGGGCCTGAGAGATTCCTGGGGAGGATTTGCTCCTACGGCACCTGCTGACGTGATCGGCAGGTTCTCCCGCCGCGGGTCATTGGCATGTTCAGTTGGTGCAGGCAGGGGGCACAGCGGGTCATCGGAGACGGGCCGTGGCCGGAGCCGCGGACTTCAGTGTGGTCGCCGTCACGTACCGGTGTCAATGGTTTTCTGCTCGTCCTCAGGTGGGTCGCGATCCAGGAGTCCGGCCTCGGGCCGGTGGGCACGGCGAACAACGGGTGGCGTACGGGCCGGTGGGAGGGCGTCGTACGTGATCGTGGGTAGGCGAGATGCGGGGTGGCGTGCGCAGCGAGGGGTGCGCCGGCGCGCGGCCGGACCAAGGATCCCGCCGGGCCGTGGCAACTGGCGGAGGGGGCTTGCTGGCGCAGAAATTGGCGTGTAGCGTGTGCCACACGTCACCAATGGTGGCGACGCCTTCCGAGTTGTGGCGGGAGAGTCCTGTCAGTGAGAATTGGCAGGCGCCGTAGGAGCAAACCCTCCCCGGGAATCTCTCAGGCACCCGTACCGCCACAGCGAGGCAACTCTGGAAAGTAGCCCTTCGGGGCTCACCGACGGTGCAAGCCGGCCCACTGGGTCGGCGGAAACTCTCAGGTCCCACACAGAGCGGGGAGGAACCCAGCCTTTGCCGGCCTGGCCGGCCTGTCACCGGAGTTCCCCATGTTCCCTGCTCAGTCAGCAGCCTTCGTCGACCGACACATCGGTGTCCGCCGCGACGAGGACGTCAAGCTCATGTTGAACGCGGTCGGGCAGGACAGTGCCGACGCGCTCGCCGCGACCGCCGTCCCCGACAGCATCAAGCAGTCCGCCCCGCTCGCCATGGACGCCGCCCTGAGCGAGTCCGAGGTGCTCGACGGCCTGCGTCGCCTGGCCGGCAAGAACAAGCCGCGGGTGCAGATGATCGGCCAGGGCTACTACGACACCCTCACCCCGGCCGTGATCCGTCGCAACGTGGTCGAGAACCCGGGCTGGTACACCGCCTACACGCCTTACCAGCCCGAGATCTCCCAGGGCCGGCTGGAGGCACTGCTGAACTTCCAGACCGCCGTCGAGGACCTCACCGGCCTCGAGATCGCCAACGCTTCCCTGCTGGACGAGGCCACCGCCGTGGTGGAGGCCGTCCTGCTGATGCGCCGGGCGAACAAGAACAAGCAGGCCGCCGCCGGCCGGATCGTCCTCGACGCGGACCTGTTCCCGCAGTCGATCGCGATCGTCACCGCCCGGGCCCGTGCGCTCGCCTTCGAGGTCGAGGTCGCCGACCTGTCCCAGGGGCTCCCGGAGGGCCCGATCTGCGGCCTGGTGATCCAGCAGCCGGGCGCCTCGGGCCGCGTCGCCGACGCCACCGCCCTGGTCGCCGAGGCGAAGGAGCGCGGCGCTATGGTCACCATCGCCGCCGACCTGCTGGCCCTGACCCTGATCACACCCCCCGGCGAGCAGGGCGCCGACATCGCCGTCGGCAGCGCCCAGCGCTTCGGTGTGCCGCTGTTCTACGGCGGCCCGCACGCCGCCTTCATGGCCGTCCACAAGGGCCTCGAGCGCCAGCTGCCCGGCCGGATCGTCGGCGTCTCCAAGGACGACGCCGGTCGTCCCGCGTACCGCCTGGCCCTGCAGACCCGCGAGCAGCACATCCGCCGCGAGAAGGCCACCTCCAACATCTGTACCGCCCAGGCGCTGCTGGCCATCGTCGCCTCGATGTACGCCGTCTACCACGGCCCGGAGGGCCTGCGCGCCATCGCCGAGCGTACGCACGGCCACGCGCTCAGCCTGGCCACCGCCCTGGAGTCCGCGGGCGTCGAGGTCGTGCACGGCAGCTTCTTCGACACCCTGGCCGTCCGCGTCCCGGGCCGGGCCGCCGAGCTGGTCGCGGCGGCCGAGGCCGAGGGCGTCAACCTGCGCCTCGTCGACACCGACACCGTGGGGATCTCCTGCGACGAGGCGACCACGCCCGAGATCGTCGCCACGGTCGCCGGCGTGTTCGGGGCACAGCCCGCAGCCGGCGCCCCGGCCGAGCGTTTCGCCCTGGACCCCGCCGTGCTGCGTACGAGCTCCTACCTGACCCACCCGGTGTTCCACGCCCACCGCTCCGAGACCCAGCTGATGCGCTACCTGCGTCGCCTCTCGGACCGCGACCTGGCGCTGGACCGGACGATGATCCCGCTGGGCTCGTGCACCATGAAGCTCAACGCGGCCGTCGAGATGGAACCCATCACCTGGCCCGAGTTCGCCGGCATCCACCCGTTCGCCCCCGATGACCAGACCGAGGGCTGGCGCGAGCTGATCGCCGGCCTCGAGGCCGACCTCGCGGCGATCACCGGCTACGACCAGGTCTCGATCCAGCCGAACGCCGGTTCGCAGGGCGAGCTCGCCGGCCTGCTGGCGATCCGCGGCTACCACCGCTCGCGCGGCCAGGAGCAGCGCAACATCTGCCTGATCCCCGCCTCCGCCCACGGCACGAACGCGGCCTCCGCGGTCCTGTCCGGGATGAAGGTCGTGGTCGTCGCGACCGCCGCGGACGGCACCATCGACAGCGCCGACCTGAAGGCCAAGATCGAGGCGAACTGCGACACGCTCGCCGCGATCATGATCACCTACCCCTCGACCCACGGCGTGTACGACGCCGACGTCAGCGAGGTCTGCGAGGCGGTGCACGCCGCCGGCGGCCAGGTCTACATCGACGGGGCCAACCTGAACGCCCTGGTCGGCCTGGCCCAGCCTGGCAAGTTCGGCGGCGACGTCTCGCACCTGAACCTGCACAAGACCTTCTGCATCCCCCACGGCGGCGGTGGCCCGGGCGTCGGCCCGGTCGCGGCGCGCGCCCACCTGGCCCCGTTCATGCCCGGTGACGCGGCGACCTGGTCCGGTGCCGAGGGCGAGACCGACCTGCCGGTCGCCGCGACCCGCTTCGGCTCGGCCGGCGTGCTGCCGATCTCGTGGGCGTACGTCAAGCTGATGGGCGGGGAGGGCCTGACCCAGGCGACGAAGTCGGCGCTGCTGGCGGCGAACTACATCGCCAAGCGCCTGGACCCGTACTTCCCGGTGCTCTACACCGGCGAGGACGGCCTGGTCGCGCACGAGTGCATCCTCGACCTGCGCGAGCTCACCGCGCGGACCGGCGTCACCGCCGAGGACGTGGCCAAGCGCCTGATCGACTTCGGCTTCCACGCCCCGACCCTGTCGTTCCCGGTCGCGGGGACGCTGATGGTCGAGCCGACCGAGTCCGAGGACCTGGGCGAGATCGAGCGGTTCATCGAGGCGATGATCGCGATCCGCGCCGAGATCGACCAGGTCGCCGACGGTGACTTCGCGGTCGCCGACTCGCCGCTGCGCCGGGCCCCGCACACCGCGGCCGCCCTGGTCAGCTCCGAGTGGGAGCGCCCGTACAGCCGCGAGCAGGGCGCCTTCCCGGGGCACACGTCCAGCCAGGACAAGTACTTCGCCCCCGTGGGCCGGATCGACAACGCCGGCGGCGACCGCAACCTGGTCTGCTCCTGCCCGCCCGCCGAGGCCTTCCAGAACTGACGGCCCCGGCCCCCCGGCCGCCGGCCCTCTCCCGTATCGACAAGGATGTCTTCCATGGCCCAGAAATTCACCGCCCTGCACGCCGAGCACGAGCGCCTCGGCGCTTCCTTCACCGACTTCGGCGGCTGGCAGATGCCGCTGAAGTACAAGTCCGAGCTCGCCGAGCACCGGGCCGTCCGCGAGGCCGCCGGCCTGTTCGACCTGTCCCACATGGGCGAGGTCCGGGTCACCGGACCGCAGGCCGGCGCGTACCTCGACTACGCGCTGGTCGGCAAGCTCTCGGCGATCGCGGTCGGCAAGGCGAAGTACTCGCTGATCTGCCAGCCCGACGGCGGGATCATCGACGACCTGATCGTGTACCGGCTCGGCGACGAGGACTACATGGTGGTCCCCAACGCCGGCAACGCGCCGACGGTCGTGGCCGAGCTCACCGAGCGTGCGGCGGGCTTCGACGTGAGCGTGGAGGACGTCTCCGGGCAGACCTCCCTGGTCGCGGTCCAGGGCCCCCGGGCCGCCGAGATCATGCGCAAGCTGCTCAGCGCCGAGGACGGGGACCTGGTCACCGGACTGAAGTACTACTCGGCCACCAGGGCCACGGTCACCGGCCACGACGCCCTGGTCGCCCGGACCGGCTACACCGGCGAGGATGGCTTCGAGCTGTTCGTCGCGAACGAGGACGCCGCGGCCGTGTGGGCCGCGGCGGAGGCTGCCGGTGAGGAGTACGGGATGATCCCGTGCGGCCTGGCCTGCCGCGACTCGCTGCGCCTGGAGGCCGGCATGCCGCTGTACGGCAACGAGCTCTCCCGCGACGGCTCCCCGTACGAGGCCGGCCTGGGCGGTGTCGTCGCGCTGTCCAAGGAGGGCGACTTCGTCGGCCGCGCCGCCCTGCAGCAGAAGAAGGACGCGGGCGTCGGCACCACCACCGGCCAGCGGCTCGTCGGCCTGAAGGGCCTGGGCCGTCGCGCGGCCCGTTCGCACTACCCCGTGCTCAGCGAGGGCACCCAGATCGGCGAGGTGACCTCCGGCCAGCCGAGCCCGACGCTGGGCCACCCGATCGCGCTCGCGTACGTCGCGGTCGGGTGCTCCGAGCCCGGCACGCAGCTGGATGTCGACCTGCGTGGAAAGCCCGAGGCGTTCGAGGTCGTCGCACTACCGTTCTACAAGCGACAGAAGTAAGCCCTCGTCCCGCGGGCCCCCGCGGGCGGACCGAACCAGGCGTGCGGTGTGACCGCCGTACGTCCACGAGCACAGGAGCATCCCATGAGCAATGTCAAGACCGGCCTCCGCTACTCCGAGGACCACGAGTGGCTCGACACCGACGCCACGCCCGCCAAGGTGGGCGTCTCCGCCATCGCCGCCGACTCCCTCGGTGACGTGGTCCACCTCGAGCTGCCCGAGGTGGGCGCCGAGCTGACCGCCGGCGTGGCCTGTGGCGAGATCGAGTCGACCAAGAGCGTCACCGACCTGTATGCGCCGGTGACCGGCACCGTCGTCGCGATCAACGACGAGGTCGTCGACAACCCGGCCCTGGTCAACGAGGACCCGTACGGTGCCGGCTGGCTGTTCTCCGTCGAGGTCACCTCCGAGGGCCCGCTGCTGTCGGCCGAGGACTACGCCGCCAAGAACGGTGGCGACCTATGAGCACCGCGCAGGCGCTGCAGTTCGAGCAGGTCCGTTCTGCCTCCCTCGACGCGGACATCGCCACCCTCGATCCCGAGGTCGCCGCCTCGATCGACGCCGAGCTGGCCCGCCAGCGCAGCGGCCTGGAGATGATCGCCTCGGAGAACCACACCGCGTACGCGGTGATGCAGGCCCAGGGGTCGGTGCTCACCAACAAGTACGCCGAGGGCTACCCCGGACGCCGGTACTACGGCGGCTGCGAGCATGTCGACGTGATCGAGCAGCTGGCGATCGACCGGGTCAAGGCCCTCTTCGGGGCCGAGTACGCCAATGTCCAGCCGCACTCCGGCGCCCAGGCGAACGCCTCGGTCATGCACGCCCTGATCAAGCCGGGCGACACGATCATGGGCCTGAACCTGGCCCACGGCGGCCACCTGACGCACGGCATGAAGATCAACTTCTCCGGCCGGCTCTACAACGTCATCCCCTACCAGGTGCGGGAGGACGACCACCGGATCGATATGGCCGAGGTCGAGCGCCTGGCCCAGGAGCACAAGCCGCAGCTGATCGTGGCCGGCTGGTCCGCGTACGCCCGCCAGCTCGACTTCGCCGAGTTCCGCCGGATCGCGGACGAGGTCGGTGCCTACCTGATGGTGGACATGGCGCACTTCGCCGGCCTGGTCGCCGCCGGTCTGCACCCGAGCCCGGTCCCGTACGCCCACGTCACCACGTCCACCACGCACAAGACCCTCGCCGGTCCGCGCGGCGGGATCATCCTGACCAACGACGCGGCCCTCGCCAAGAAGATCAACTCCGCGGTGTTCCCCGGCCAGCAGGGCGGCCCGCTCGAGCACGTCATCGCCGGCAAGGCCGTCGCCTTCAAGGTCGCGGCCTCCCCGGAGTTCCGCGAGCGTATGGAGCGGGTCCTCTCCGGGGCGAAGATCCTGGCCGAGCGGCTGACCCGGGACGACGTCAGCGCGAAGGGCATCGGCGTGGTCTCCGGCGGCACCGACGTGCACCTGGTGCTCGTCGACCTGCGCAACGCCGACCTCGACGGCCAGCAGGCGGAGGACCGCCTCGCGGCGATCGACATCACCGTCAACCGCAACGCCGTCCCGTTCGACCCGCGCCCGCCCATGGTCACCTCCGGCCTGCGGATCGGCACCCCGGCCCTCGCCACCCGCGGGTTCGGTGAGGCGGCGTTCCGCGAGGTCGCCGACATCATCGCCGAGGCGCTGGTCGCCGGACCGGACGACGACCTGACCGCGCTCAAGGACCGCGTCGAGGTCCTCGCCGCGGCCCACCCGCTCTACCCGGGCATCGCCAACCTCTCGTAGGCGACGTATCGGCTATTCAACAAAGAAGGGATCCGGCATGGCTGTCGGCGTCTTCGACCTCTTCTCGATCGGCATCGGCCCCTCGAGTTCCCACACCGTGGGGCCCATGCGGGCGGCAGCGGTCTACGCAGGTGAGCTGCGCGAACGGGGTCTGCTGGACGACGTCGATTCCCTGCGCGTCGACCTGTACGGCTCGCTCGCCGCGACCGGCCGGGGCCACGGGACCTTCACGGCAGTGCTCCTCGGGCTCGAAGGGTTCGAGCCCGAGGAGATCCTTCCCGAGCAGGTCGAGGAGCGGCTCTCGTCCATGGCCGAGACCGGCCTGCTCAACCTCGCCGGTGGGCGCGAGCTCGCCTACCGGGTCGAGGACATCGTCCTGCATCCCCTCACCGTCCTGCCGAGGCACTCGAACGGGATGCGCTTCCAGGTCTCGGCCAGCGACGGGAGCGTCCTGCACGAGGCGACCTTCTTCTCCGTGGGTGGCGGTTTCATCGTCCGGGAGGGCGAGGAGCAGGTCGCCCAGAAGGAGCTCGAGGAGTCGCGGAAGGAACTGCCGTTCCCGTTCCGTACGGCCGCCGAACTCCTCGGCCGCTGTGCCTCGAAGGGGCTCTCCACCAGCGACATCATGCTCCTGAACGAGAAGGCCTCCCGCCCGGAGGCGGACATCCGGGCGGGACTGCTGCACATCTGGCGCGTCATGGAGGACTGTGTCGCGGCGAGCCTGCAGCGGGAGGGTTTCCTCCCCGGCGGGCTCAAGGTCCGCCGTCGTGCGCCCGACTGGTACCGGCGTCTCCTTGAGCTGGACAAGGACCGCGACCCCCGGTACTGGCAGGAATGGGTGAACCTGATCGCCCTCGCCGTCAACGAGGAGAATGCCTCCGGGGGCCGGGTGGTCACGGCACCGACCAACGGGGCGGCGGGAATCATCCCGGCGGTCCTCTACTACGCGCTCAACTACGGCCCGGGGATGCAGGGCGCGACGCAGGAGGCCAGGGACGACGTCGTCGTGCGCTTCCTGCTCACCGCCGGTGCCGTCGGGGTGCTGTACAAGGAGCAGGCCTCGATCTCCGGCGCCGAGGTGGGCTGCCAGGGCGAGGTTGGCTCCGCAGCGTCCATGGCCGCTGCCGCACTCGCCGAGGTGATGGGTGGGAACCCCGCCCAGGTCGAGAACGCGGCCGAGATCGCCATGGAGCACAACCTCGGCCTCACCTGTGACCCGATCGGGGGCCTGGTGCAGGTCCCCTGCATCGAGCGCAACGCGATCGCCGCGAGCGAGGCGATCAACGCGGCGAAGATGGCCGTCTGGGGTGACGGCTCCCACAAGGTTTCCCTCGACGAGGTGATCGTGACCATGCGCGAGACCGGCAAGGACATGAGCAGCAAGTACAAGGAGACGGCCATGGGGGGCCTGGCCGTCAACGTCCCCGAATGCTGACCCCCGAACGGGAAGGAACCCGACGATGACGATCGCGCCCGAGGGCCGTCGCCTGCTGCGGATCGAGCAGCGCAACGCCGAGACCCCTGTCCAGCGCAAGCCGGAATGGATGAAGGCCAAGCTCCACCTGGGGCCGGAATTCGTCCACACCAGCAAGCAGGTCAAGAGGGACGGCCTGCACACGGTGTGCGAGGAGGCCGGCTGCCCCAACATCTACGAGTGCTGGGAGGACAAGGAGGCCACCTTCCTGATCGGCGGCTCGCAGTGCACCCGCCGCTGCGACTTCTGCCAGATCGACACCGGCCGGCCCGCACCGCTGGACCGGACCGAGCCGCTCAGCGTCGCCGAGTCGGTCCGGTCGATGGGCCTGCGGTACGCGACGGTCACCGGCGTGGCGCGCGACGACCTGCCGGACGAGGGCGCCTGGCTGTACGCCGAGACGATCCGCCGGATCCACGAGCTCAACCCGGGCACCGGCGTGGAAATCCTGATCCCCGACTTCTCCGGCCGGCCCGAGCACATCACAGCCATCTGCGAGGCCGCCCCCGAGGTCTTCGCCCACAACCTGGAGACCGTGCCGCGCCTGGTCAAGCGGATCCGCCCGGGCTTCCGGTACGAGCGCTCGCTCGACGTCCTCACCCAGGGCCACGACCAGGGCATGGTGACCAAGTCGAACCTGATCCTCGGGATGGGCGAGACCCGCGAGGAGGTCTCGGAGACGATGCGCGACCTGTATGCGGCGGGTTGCGACCTGCTGACGATCACCCAGTACCTGCGCCCCTCCGAGCTACACCACCCGGTCGACCGCTGGGTGCGCCCCGAGGAGTTCCTCGAGCTCTCCCAGGAGGCCGAGGAGATCGGCTTCCTCGGCGTGATGAGCGGGCCCCTGGTCCGTTCCTCCTACCGGGCCGGCCGGCTCTGGGCCACGGCGATGCGCAGGAAGGGCCGGGAGATCCCCGCCCAGCTGGCGCACATCGAGTCCTCCGGCAGCACCCGCCAGGAGGCCGCGACGATCCTGGCCGCGCGGCAGGCCTGACCGTACGTTCAGCGGGCCGTACGGCTGTGCTCAGAAGCCCGCCCACTCCGTGACGCGGGCGGTGAGGCCGGCGTCCTGCGGGACGGGAGCGCCGTCGAGCTCGAGCACCGGGCAGACGCCGCGGACGGTCGACACCAGCCAGGTGCCGAGACAGGTGGACAGGTCGCCCGGGCGCAGCAACTCCTCGGACGTCCGCCAGCCGGCGGCCCAGGCGGCGGCCATCGCGGTCGCGACGGTGACCGACTCCAGCACGCCGGTCGCTCCGGTGGGCACCGCCACCAGCTCCTGCTCCCGGGCGACCAGCAGCCCGGAGGTCGGCCCCTCCAGCAGGTACCCGTCGGTGGAGACGAACAGCACGTCGTCCGCGCCGCGGGCCGTCGCCTCGCGCTTGGCCGCCACGTTCACCCCGTACGACAGGGTCTTGGCGCCTCCCAGCAGCCACGGTGCGGTGGCGAAGACGTCGGAGCGGTAGCCCCGGTCCAGGGTCACCACCCGCAGCCCGCTACGTGCCCGTTCCTGGGCCGCGCCGTCCACCACGGTCAGCAGCAGCAGGCCGGTCGGGGCGCCGGACAGGTGGGCGGGGCCGCGGGTCAGGATGAGCTTCAGGCTGGCCTCGCCCGGCTCGGGCCACGCCGCGAGGGCAGTGGCGACAAGTTTGCGCCAGGCCGCCAGGTCGGGGACAGGCAGGTCGAGGAGCTCGGCGGAGCGTGCGAAGCGCGCCAGGTGCTCGTCCAGGTGGAGGGCGCGGGCCGAGGACCCGTCGTGCACCACCCGACAGGTGTCGAAGCACCCGTCGCCGCGGGTCAGGCCGGCATCATCGGCGTACAGGACGGGGGTCTCGGGATCGACGACCCCTCGCCCCAGCACGGCGACCAGCTGCGCGTTCATCCCACCAGCGTAGGTGGGGGCGTGGGTGGACGGCTGGCGATCGGACCCGTGGGTCGATCGTGGCGCCTTCTCAGGGCAGCAGGTCGGCCTTCTTCCACTGCACGGCCAGGTCCCGCGCGCTGGGCTGCCCGGCCTGGGGGTCGGCGCCGGCGCGCAGCAGCCGCTCCACGATCGTGGCCTGCCCCCGATACAGGGCAGCGCCCAGGGCCGTACGTCCCCGCTGCGGGTCGACGTAGTGGACGCTGGCGCCGTGCTGGAGCAGCAGTTCGACGGTGGAGAGGTTGCCGTGGGCCGAGGCATGCATCAGCAGGGAGGACTGCCTGCGGTCGACGGTGTCGGCGGAGGCACCCGCGTTCAGCTCGGCGGCCAGGTCCCCGGTGCGGCCCTCGATGGCCATCTCCGTGAGCTCCTCCGGGCCGGCGACGGGCGTGGAACGTTCAGTCATGGTCCTTCACGCTAGTCGCGCCGTTCCCGGTCCCGGATCGAGTTGGCGCTTCTTGGCTCGAGGGGGGCGCGGCTGACATTCGGCGTGAAGGACGGAGGGCACCGGCTCTCGTGGCCCGCCCCAGCGGCTGCTACGCGTGGCCCTCGGGATTGCGGGGGGTGTACGGGGCCACCAGCTCGACCAGTTCCTCGTCGGTCAGGCGGAGGTCGATCGCGGCGATCGCGTCATCGAGGTGAGAGGGCTTGGTGACGCCGACGATGGGCGAGGTCACGGCGTGCTGGGCCATCACCCAGGCCAGCGCCACCTGTGCCATCGAGACCCCATGGTTCTCGGCGACGCGCTGGACCACACCGATCACGGCCGCATCGGAGTCCTCGTTGTTGGAGTACATGCCGCCGCGCACCAGCCGGTCGGTGTCCTGGCGCGGGGTGTGGGTGCCCAGCGGGTGGGTCAGCTTGCCGCGGGCCATCGGGGACCAGGGCAGGATGCCGACGCCCTGGTCGACGCAGAACGGATGCATCTCGCGCTCCTCCTCGCGCATCAGCAGGTTGTAGTGGTCCTGCATCGACACGAACCGGGTCCAGCCGTTCAGGTCGGCGGTGTACTGCATCATCGCGAACTGCCAGGCCCACATGGAGGAGGCGCCGATGTAGCGGGCCTTGCCGGCCTTGACCACGTCGTGCAGCGCCTCCATCGTCTCCTCCACCGGCGTCTCCGGGTCGAAGCGGTGGATCTGGTAGAGGTCGACGTAGTCGGTGCCGAGCCGGGACAGGCTCGCGTCGATGGCGGCCATGATGTGCTTGCGGGACAGGCCACGGTCGTACGGGCCCTCGCTCATCGGGAAGAAGACCTTGGTGGCGACCACCACGTTCTCGCGCCGGGTCATGTCGGCCAGCGCCTTGCCGAGGATCTCCTCGCTGCGCCCGGTCGCGTACATGTCGGCCGTGTCGAAGGTGGTCAGGCCGGCGTCCAGGGCCGTACGGATGACCTCGCGGCTGTCGTCCTCGCCGAGCGCCCACTTCTGCGGGCCCTCGCCGGGAGTGCCGAAACTCATGCAGCCGATGGTGATCGGGCTGACCTTCAGTCCCGAGTTGCCCAGGCGGATCTGGTCCATGGTGTGTGCCTCCGTGTGTACGTCGATGTCCGAGTCGTCGCGGCGCGGGAGTGACCGGGATGGCCGGGACGTTTCGGATCCTGTTCGGAGCCTAGCGAGGACCGGTCCGGCGCGGAGGGCCCGGGAGGAGGAAGGCACCCCTTGCCTATATACCCCCTGGGGGTATGCTGATGGCGAGGAAAGGACCTGCGATGCCTGCTCACTCTGATGCCAGCTTCACCGTCACCACTGTCACCGACCCGGTGTGCGGTATGACGATCGATCCGTCCATGGCGGCTGGCCACGCCGACCACGGCGGCCGGACCTACTACTTCTGCTCCGAGAAGTGCCTGCACACGTTCGAGGCAGACCCCGGCGCGTACGCCACCCCGGCCGAGGGTCATGACCACGCCCTCCATGGCGATGCGGGCCACCACAACGCCGACCACGCCGACCACCGCCGGCGACGCGCGGCCGCCGCCGCCGACCAGAGCCAGGTCGAGTACACCTGCCCGATGCACCCCGAGATCCGTCAGCTGGGCCCGGGGTCCTGCCCCAAGTGCGGCATGGCGCTCGAGCCCGTCGTGATGACCGCCGACTCCGGACCGAACCCCGAGCTGGCCGACATGACGCGCCGCTTCTGGATCTCCTCGGCGCTGGCGCTACTGGTCGTGCTGCTCTCGATGATCGTCCCCTTCATCCCGGCGGCGCGCGATGCGATCCCGCTGGGAGCCTCGCAGTGGATCCAGTTCGTTCTCGCCACCCCGATCGTGGTGTGGGCCGCCGCGCCGTTCTTCGCCCGTGGAGCCCGCTCGCTGGTCACCCGCGAGCTGAACATGTTCACCCTGATCGCCATGGGCGTGGGGGCCGCGTACGTGTTCAGCGTCGTCGCGCTGCTCGCCCCCGGCATCTTCCCCGCCTCGTTCCGCCACGAGGGCCGGGTGGAGGTCTACTTCGAGGCCGCCTCGGTCATCGTCGCCCTGGTCGCGCTCGGCCAGGTGCTGGAACTGCGCGCCCGGGAACGTACGTCCGGGGCGATCAAGGCTCTGCTGGACCTCGCCCCCGCCACGGCGCGCAGGATCCGCGAGGACGGCGCCGAGGAGCAGGTCGGCCTGGACGAGCTGCAGGTCGGCGACCGGGTCCGGGTCCGTCCCGGTGACAAGGTCGCCGTCGACGGCACCGTCGAGTCGGGCAGCTCCCACGTGGACGAGTCGCTGGTGACCGGTGAGTCCCTGCCGGTGTCGAAGTCGGCAGGCGACCGCGTCGTCGGCGGCACGATCAACGGCAGCGGTTCCCTCGTCGTCCGGGCGGAGAAGCTCGGCGCAGACTCGATGCTGGCGCGGATCGTCGACATGGTCGCCCAGGCGCAGCGCTCCCGCGCCCCGATCCAGGGGCTGGTGGACAAGGTCGCGGCGATCTTCGTCCCGGCGGTGATCGGGATCGCGATCGTGGCGTTCCTGGTCTGGACCTTCGTCGGGCCGATGCCCCGCGTCCCGCACGCCCTGGTCGCCGCCGTCTCGGTGCTGATCATCGCCTGCCCCTGCGCCCTCGGACTGGCCACTCCGATGTCGATCATGGTCGGTGTCGGTCGCGGCGCGCGCTCCGGCGTGCTGGTCAGGGATGCCGAGGCGCTCCAGGTGATGGAGACCATCGACACCATCGTCGTCGACAAGACCGGCACCCTGACCGAGGGACGCCCGACCGTCACCCGGATCGTCGCGCTGGACGGCGCCGACGAGCAGCGGGCCCTCCGGCTGGCCGCCGCTGTCGAGCAGGGTTCCGAACACCCGCTCGGCCAGGCCGTCGTCTCCGCAGCGAAGGACGCAGGGCTGGCGCTGCCCGAGGTGCACGACTTCACCTCCGAGGCGGGCGGTGGGGTGCGAGGCACCGTGGACGGCCACGCCGTCCTGGTCGGCAACTCCTCGTACGTCCTGGGCGAGGCCACCGACGCCGACCGGATCGAGGCGCGGGCCGACGAGCTGCGCGCCGACGGGGCCACCGCCATCCACCTGTCGGTCGACGGCAACCCGTACGCCGTGCTGGCGATCGCCGACCCGGTGAAGGAGACCACACCGGAGGCCCTGGCCGGCCTGCGCGAGGCCGGGATCCGCGTGGTGATGCTGACCGGTGACAACCGGACCACCGCCGAGGCGGTCGCCCGCCGGCTCGGTATCGACGAGGTCCGCGCCGAGGTGCTGCCCGAGCACAAGAGCGAGGTCGTCCAGCAGCTGACGGCCGAGGGCCGCAAGGTCGCGATGGCCGGCGACGGCGTCAACGACGCCCCCGCGCTGGCCGCTGCCGCGGTCGGCATCGCGATGGGCACCGGCACCGACGTGGCGATCGAGAGCGCCGGGATCACCCTGCTGAAGGGCGACCTGACCGGGATCGTCCGGGCCCGCAACCTGTCGCACGCGACGATGCGTAACATCCGGCAGAACCTGGTCTTCGCGTTCATCTACAACGTGATCGGCATCCCGATCGCTGCGGGTGTGCTCTATCCGGCCTTCGGGCTGCTGCTGTCCCCGATGATCGCGGCCGCCGCGATGGCACTGTCCTCGGTGAGCGTGATCAGCAACGCGTCGCGGCTGCGTACGGTGAAGATCTGAGCCGTCGGGAGGTGCGCCGAGGCACTGCCACTACCCCTCTCGCCAATGGGGGCACTGACAGTGCCTCCCGGCCGCGGGTGGGGTGTGGTGGGCTGGTCGCATGTTTGGAGCTGTGATTCATGCACCCGGTGACGTCCGCTACGAGGAGCGTCCCGATCCCACGATTCTCGAGCCGACGGACGCCATCGTTCGTACGGTCGCCGCCTGCGTGTGCGGGTCGGACCTGTGGCGCTACCGCGGTATCTCATCGGTGCCCGCACCGACCCCGATCGGGCACGAGTTCTGCGGTGTCGTCGAGGCCGTCGGGGACGCGGTGACGACGGTGAACGTCGGCGACTTCGTGGTCGGCGGCTTCAACCCCTCGGACAACACCTGCCCGGTCTGCCGCAAGGGCGCCCACGCCAACTGCCTGAACGGCGCCCACTACGAGGGGTGCCAGGCGGACATGATCCGGGTGCCGTGGGCCGACGGCACCCTGCTGGCCACCCCGCAACGGCCTGCGGATGACCTGGTCCCCAGCATCCTGGCCCTGTCGGACGTCATGTGTACCGGCTGGCACGCGGCAGTCAGCGCCGGCGTCGGCCCGGGAACGAGCGTGGCCGTGGTGGGGGACGGGGCGGTCGGCCTGTGCGCGGTGCTCGCCTCGGTCCAGCTCGGCGCGCAGACCGTGATCGCGATGAGCCGACACGCGGATCGCCAGCAGGTGGCCCGCGAGTTCGGTGCCACCCATGTCGTCGCCGAGCGTGACGAGGCGGGCATCGCCAGGATCAAGGAGCTCACCGAGGGCATCGGCGCCGACTGCGTCCTGGAGTGCGTGGGCACCGAGGCGGCCCGGAGCCAGGCGGTCGGGTGCGTCCGGTCCGGCGGGAACATCGGGTTGGTCGGTGTCCCGCACGGAGAGCTGCCCGTGAACGACCTGTTCTGGCGCAACGTGGGGATCAAGGGCGGCCCCGCCCATTGCCGGGCCTACCTGCCGCACCTCCTGGACCTGGTCCTCTCCCGGACGATCAACCCCGGCCGGGTCTTCGACCTCGAGCTGCCGCTGTCCGAGATCGGCGAGGCGTACGCGGCGATGGATGAGCGCCGCGCCATCAAGACCCTGGTCCGGCCGTGAGCCCCCTGACGGTCCTGGCCGTCGGTGCGTCCGGCAGCATCGGACGCCACGTCGTCGCCCAGGACCTCGAGGTAGCTGGCCCCGGCCCCATCCGGGACCGGGGCCAGCGGTGGCTCGGGGATCAGCCAGCCATCGTGGCCGCGGGCATCGCTGCTGCGTTCTCGATGGGTGCCTCGGCCCGCTCGTGCAGCAGCAGCCAGGCGTACGCCACGAACCCGCAGACCAGCAGGGCGTTGGAGACGACCGAGCCGACCTCCTCCAGTCCGACGCTGCCCAGGAGGGCGTCGGTGACCCCCGCCAGTCCGACCGCGACCGCCGCCCAGCGGGGGCCGACACCACCGCGCCACAGCCCGAGCCCGAGCAGGAGCGCGCCGGCCGCCATCAGGTAGTGCCCGGCCAGCAGCGGGATGACGATCGTCGTCTCGTGGGTCATCCGTTCGAACAGGGCCACCATCGCCACCCGATCCATCGCCGGATCTGCCATCGCCACGAACATGACGTTCAGCCCGACGAGGGCGACGTTCGCGACCAGTCCGTAGTAGAGCAGGGCGAGGCCCGCGTCGGCGATGGCCGTGCCGCGGCGCATCGGCCGGGAGAGCAGGCCGAACAGCCCCGGTACGAAGAGCAGCGAGGACAGCAGGGTCGCTGCCAGACCCATCGTCGCGGTGGGCCCGGCCGCCGCGAGGGCGTCGAGCAGTTCCCCCGGCGTGCCGTCGCTCTGCGGGGTCAGGAACTCGGCGGTGGTGAACAGCAGCGGGGCGAGCACGAGGCAGGCGGCTGCGATGCGGCGCCGGCCCGGGCTGAGGAACGAACGGTTCATGGCAGGATCCCTCCGTGATCGTCGGGTGCGCGGATCGCTCCCGGCATGTTCGACGCTACGGATCGGCCGGCCCCGCGGGCACCGGGCGGGCCACCGGCCCGACCACCGTGCAGGAGGGGGTGCCGGGGGCGGTTCTCCGCCATCGGCGCGGAGGTTTTCCGCCTTCCCCGAGGGAGGTGACCCAGCGCACAATTGCCGCGTGGCCCCGCGACGACGCGAGCTGGCGATGCTGGCCTGCGGTGCAGTGTGTACGGCCGTCGTCCCGGCGGCCGGGATCGCCGCGGGCCGGATCTTCCCCGCCCTCCTCCCGGTGCCCAACGCCTTGGCCTATCTCGGCGTCGCCGGCTACGCCGCCTGGAAGCGACCCGACCACCGCGCGGCGCAACGGATGGTCCTCTGGGCAGTCACGATGGCGGCCGGCTACGGTGCTGGCGCCGCGTACTCGGCCTGGGTGATCGGCACCGGCCGGACGGACTGGGGCTGGGCCGGGCTGCTTGCCCTCCAAATGCTCTCCTGGCTCGGCGCGCTCGCGCTGGTAGCCCTGTTCCTGGTCTTCCCCGACGGGACGTACCGGCGGCCGTTCGACCGAGGTGTGGTGCGCGGTGCGCTCGTCGCGCTGCTCGTCCTCGCCCTGTGCCAGGTCCTCGGTTCCCAGCGGATCAGCACCGGAGACCTGGTCTGGTCGGACTCCGCGCAGGCGACGAATCCGTGGGCCCTGCCCGCGCTGTCCTGGCTCGGTATCGTCGGGGCGATCGGCCTGGGGCCCGGTGGGGCGCTATTGACGGTGCTCGGGGCGGTGCTGCTCCTGCTGCGCTGGCGCGCCTCGGGCCCGCAGGACCGCCGCCGGATCGCGTGGCCGCTGCTCGGCATCGCAGCCACCGCCGTCGCCTCGCTGGTGCTCGGCGGCCTGCACGCGCTGCTGCCGCCCTGGCCCGACTGGCTGCAGGTGGTCGCCTGGGGGCCCGTTATCCTCCTCGTTCCGGTCACCCTGCTGCTCGGGATGGCCACCGGGGACCTGCTGGACATCCGGCTCGTCGTCCGCCGGTCACTGCTCTACGGCTCGCTGTGGCTGCTCATCACCCTGGCGTTCGTCGGGATCACCGCGCTCGCCGGAGCGGTGGCGGGAAGCCGTACGCCTCTGGCCATGGTGATCGCCACGACGGTACTGGTGGGTTTCGTCGCCGCGCCCGCCCGGCGGCGCCTCGAGGACCTCGCCGATCGCCTGGTGTTCGGCCGTCGGGTCGAGCGCGACCGCCTGCTCGGCGAGGTCGGCCGCCGACTCGCCGCTGCGTCCGGTGTCGAGGATGCCCTCCCGGCCGTCGCGGAGGCGGTCCGGCAGGGCCTGCGGGCGAGCTGGGTCGACGTACGCCTCGAGGGGCACGGAACGGCGATGGCCGGCAGCCCCACGCCCACGCCCGCGGAGGCGGTCCCGGCACTGGTCGTCCCGATCGAGGTGGACGGCGTCGAGTCGGGCCGGATCCGGTGCGGCCCCAAGCTGGACGGCCGCTACGGCGACCGCGACGAGCTGCTGCTGGAGACGCTCGGACGCCAGGCGGTCTGGGCCGCCCGCTACGCCAACCTGTCCCGCGAGCTGTCGGCCAAGGTGGCCGAGCTCGAGGCCTCCCGTACGCGCATCCTGCGTGCCGAGGAGATCGGCCGGCAGCGCCTGGAACGGGACCTGCACGACGGCGTGCAGCAGGAGCTCGTCGGCCTGCTCACCCGGCTGGGACTCGCCTCCCACCAGTTGCGCCGCGACCCGGCGCTGGCCGCCGCGACCCTCACCGAGGCCCACGCCGATGCGCGAGAGGCGTTGGAGGACCTCCAGGAGCTCGTCCATGGCATCCACCCGGCCCTGCTCACCGATCGTGGGCTGGTGGCGGCGGTCGAGGAACGGGCGGCGCGGATGTCGATTCCCGTCGTCGTGCGCAGCGACACCCAGACCCGTACGCAGCGCCTGCCGGCCGCCATCGAGACCGGCGCCTACTTCGTCGTGTCGGAGTGCCTGACCAACGTGGCCAAGCACGCGCCGACTGCGTCGGCCACGGTGGCCTTCGCCACTCACCAGGGGTCGCTGCGAGTGGTGGTCAGTGACGACGGGCCGGGCTTCGAGGCCCGCGCGCCGCTGGGTACCGGGCTCGGCGGCCTGCAGGACCGGGTCGACGCACTGGGCGGCAGCCTCGTCGTCCACAGCGTCCCCGGTGGGGGAACCACCATCACCGCCGACATCCCTACCGATCGGAGCACCCCATGACTGACGAGGTACGGCTGCGCGTGGTGATCGCCGACGACAGCTACCTGGTCCGGGAGGGAACCCGCCGACTGCTGGAGGACTCCGGCCGGGTCGAGGTGACCGCCGGGGTGGGGGATGCCGAGGCTCTCCTGGAAGCAGTACGCGCGACCGGGCCGGATGTCGTGATCACCGATATCCGGATGCCGCCGGGCCACTCGACCGAGGGGATCGAGGCTGCGCACGCCATCCGTGCCGCCTATCCGCGCATCGGGGTCGTCGTGCTCTCCCAGTACTCCGACGCCGACTACGCCGTCCGGCTCTTCTCGCGGGGGACCGCCGGGCTCGGCTACCTGCTGAAGGCCGGCATCGGTGAACTGGACGACGTCCTGCACGCCCTGGACGAGGTCGCCCGTGGTGGCTCGGTGGTGGATCCGAAGGTGGTCGAGCGGCTCGTGGACCATCGGATCATCCAGGCGGAGTCCCCGCTGCGCCGGCTCGGGGAACGGGAGCTCGACGTCCTGCGCGAGATGGCCGAGGGTCGTACGAACGCCGCTATCGGTGCGACGCTGCACCTGTCTGAGTCGACCGTGGAGAAGCACGTCGCCGCAATCTTCGCCAAGCTCGGGCTCTCGGAGGAACCGGGCGTGAGCCGTCGGGTCGCGGCGGTGCTGTCCTACCTGAGGAACTCGCCCGAGGAGGGCGGCCGCGACTGAGCTGGATCCTGGGTGTTCGTCGCGACGATGCGCAACATCGGGATCGTGGCCGGCATGCCCCCACCTGACCTTTCGAGCAGGTGCTCCCCCCTGAACAGGGCTGTCAGCAGCGAGGCCGGCGTGGTCCGCGCGTTGGACCCAGCGGGCAGTAGCCCGCGCACGTGCTACAGGCTGAGGTGGAGTCGGAGCGCGTCGTCGAGTTGGGACATCAGGTGGGTAGGAAGGCGGCCGATCACGGGTCCGAGCCGCTCGATCGAGACTGATCGGACCTGCTCTGCCTGCGCCTTGGAGTCCACGCGGGTCCCAGTCTCGTTAGCGGGCAGCAGTACCTGGAACGGGTACACGTGTGCGACGTTGCTGGTGACGGGGACGACGGTGACCACACCGCGTCCGAGCCTGGCAGCTGTCGTATTGGCATGATCGTTGCTCACGACGATGGCTGGTCGGCGCTTGTTCGCCTCTCCCGCCCGCGCAGGGTCCAGATCGGTGACGCGGATCTCACCGCGAAGCATCGGCGAACCCGTCGGCGATGGTGGACTCCCAGGCCTGGGCGTCTCCCGAGGTCTCCCACTCCTCCCAGGCGGCCGCGTAGGCATCCTCGAGTTCGGCGTCGCCCAGCAGCTTTATCGCCTGCTGGATCGCCGCTGACCGGGACTTCAGGCCTGCCGCTCGGACGTACTTGTCCAGCGCGGCGACATCACTCTCTGAGAGGCTGACGCTCAACTTCATCTGACTCATATCACCAGAGTAGTAGTGGCGGTGCTACCGCGGTAGCTGTCGGATCGACCCCGCACTTGTCGCACCCCGAAGTCGGCATCGCTACGACTGTCAGGCGGTCGGCAGCCACACGGTGAACGTGCTGCCGGCCCCCTCGCCGCCGCTGGCCGCGGTCAGTGTTCCACCGTGCCGGCGGACCAGGGCGCGGCTGATCGTCAGCCCGACCCCCGAGCCGGTGTGGTCGTGCTCGCGGGCCGAGGTGCCGCGGTAGAAGCGCTCGAACACGTGCGGGAGCTGTTCGGCGCCCATCCCCTCGCCGGTGTCCTCGACGACGATCGCGACACCTGGCCGGCCGGCCGCTCGCGTACGGGCCGCCGAGCCGTTGCCCGCAGCGGGGCGTACGGTCACCGTCACGGTCCCGCCGGCTGGGGTGTGTCGCAGCGCATTGGTGAGCAGGTTGACCAGCACCTGGCCCATCCGTGCGGTGTCGACCAGCACCGTCATCGTCGCATCGCTCGAAGGTCCCTCGGTCGGTTCTTCCCCGAGCTCGGTCCGCAGCCCCACGCCCTTGGCCGCGTACGCCGCCGCCAGCTCACTGGTCGCTGCGGTGACGATGTCGGCGGCCCGCACCGGCTGCAGGTCCAGGTGGACCGCGCCCTCCTCGGCCCGGGAAACCGCCGTGATGTCACGGGCCAGCGCAGTCATCCGCTCCACCTCGTGGCGGAACAGCTCCTGCGTCTCGGGGGACCAGCCGATGATGCCGTCCTCCAACCCGTCAAGGTGGGTGGACATGGTGGCCAGCGGCGTCCGCAGCTCGTGGCCCACGTCGGTGAGCAACTGTCGGCGGGTCTGCTCGGTGCGCCGGATCGTCGCCGCCATCGTGTTGAACGCCGCGGCCAGCTCGTCCAGCTCCTCCCCGTTGCCGTGCTCGGGCAGGCCGAGGTCGTACCGGCCGGCGGCCACCTCGCCCGCGGCCCGGGTCAGCCCGACCAGCGGGGTCCGCAGCCGCCGCCCGACGTACCAGCTGACCGCGACCGCGATGGCCAGGGCCAGGGCCAGACCGGTCGCCAGCGCGATCGTGCTGGCGTCTCGGAAGGCGTACTCCATGTGCTGGATCTCGGGGTTGCTCGCCCCGGGCGCCGCCTCCAGCATGTGGCGGTGGAAGATGCTGGGCCCGACCAGGGAGGACACCAGGCCGGCCGTGCCGATGCTCGCGGCCACCACCACGACCTGGGTGACCAGCAGCCGGGTCGACAGGCTGGTCGGACGGCGGAACCGGCGCCTCGTCCGGGCGGGGTCGCTCACCCCTGGCCCATCCGGTAGCCGACGCCGCGCACGGTGAGCACGTAGTGGGGTCGGGCCGGGTCGTCGCGGAGCTTGCGGCGCAGGTTCGCGACGTGCACGTCGACGATGTGGTCGTCGCCGACCCAGTGCTCACCCCACACGGCATCGAGCAGCTGCCGGCGGCTGAACGCCCACTTCGGCCGCTCCGAGAGGGTCAGCAGCAGGCTCATCTCGGTCGGGGTGAGGGCGAGCGGTTCGCCGTCGAGGAACGCCTCGTGCGCGGCGACGTCGATCCGCAGGCCACCGACCACCCGCTCCAGCCCGTCCGCCCCGGTGCCGCCCAGGCCGCCGGCCCGGGACCGGCGCAGCACGGCCTGGACCCGCGAGACCAACGTACGGGTGCTGAAGGGCTTGGTGACGTAGTCATCGGCGCCGGCGGAGAAGCCCATCAGGGTGTCGAACTCGTCGTCCCGGGCGGTGAGCATGATGACGTACGCGTCGGAGAAGGTCCGCAGCCGCCGGCACACCTCCATGCCGTCCATCTCGGGCAGCCCGAGGTCGAGGATGACGACGTCGGGGGACCAGGAGCGTACGGCCGCCAGCCCGGCCGGTCCGGTGTGCTCCAGCCTGGTCGCGTAGCCGGCCCGTTCCATGTAGCTGGCGACCATCCCGGCCAGCGCCTTCTCGTCGTCGACGACGAGGATGCGCGGCGACGAATCGTCGTGGGTCTCCATGCCCTGACCATACGACGCCGGGTCGGGTCCGGCCGGGCCCACCGCGACCGCGCCCTCCGCGACCGCGCCCTCCGCGACCGGACCCTCCGCGACCGGGGCGGCCCGACCCGTTCCCGCCGGCGGCCCACCCCACTCGAACACGGTCAGGCCAGCTTCAGGGTGGTCAGGCAGGTGGGGTCGTCCTTGCCGGTGGCGATCGGGGTGGTCGCCTGCTTGCCGTCGTACGTGACGGTCAGCGTGCCCTGGATGTCCCGCGGCAGCCAGAACCCGGCGAACCCGTTGGCGTGCAGCGTGGTGTCCTCGTCCACCAGCGTCGCCCCGGCCGCGTCGGTGATGGTCACGTGCACCGTGGTGTTCGCCAGCTCGCCCTGGCAGGTGGCGAGGCTGTGGTAGTAGCAGTCGTGCGTGCGGTTCACGTACGGGGCGACCGACAGGTAGAACTTGTCGGCCGGGATCGGCATCGCCACCTTGGCGTCCGCGGTGGAGAGCACCAGCTGGTCGTAGCGAACGGAGCCGGCCGGCCCGCTCTGCTTGTCGTCGGTCGAGGTCTCCAGGGCGGCGATCACCTGCGCGGTGTCCTTGCCCTGCAGGGCCGCGGTGGCGAGTACGCCCTGGACCGCCGCGTCCGAGGTGTCCGGCGCGGAGGTCGTCGCGCTCGTGACGGACGGAGCGGGCGCGGCGGCCTGGTCGGCGGCGGAGCAGCCGGCCAGCGTCAGCGCCCCGATGACGACCAGGGCGGGCAGCAGCTTCTTCATCGATCTCTCCTCGAGTCGGTGTGGCGACCCAGGGTGTGGGTCGCCACCGAGTCCATCAAGCCGCAGGGAGGTCAAGACCGCAGGCTGGCGATGTCAAGAAACGGTCAAGAATGGGTCTCCCGGCAAACCCGGGGCGCCCTACGTCCCTGGATGAGCTCATGGCCTCATGACACCTCGCGCCGCGCCTTGCCTGATTCCGGACCGGCGCTAGCGTGGAGACGACCCCCGGCCCGGCCCCTGGGGTGGACGCGACGACCGCGCCCTCCGGACGTACGACGCCCGGAGACGGCAGATGGCGAACGATGCAGAGGACTACGACCTGATGTACGGGGGGACCTGCATCAACGTCGCCTGTGTCCCGACCGAGGCCCTGGTCGCGAGCGCCGCGGCCCGCCGCCCCGGCGACGACCCGGACACGTGGTTCGCCTCTGCGGTGGAACGCCGGGACGGCCTGGTCGGCGCGATGCGCGCCAAGAACTACGGCATGCTCGCCGACCTTCCCACCGTCACCGTCCACGACGGGCACGGACGGTTCCTGGCGCCGGTCGAGGATCCCGGGGACGGGATCGGCCGTCGCCACGTCGTCACGGTCGAGGCGCCCGACGGGGACGCGATCCGCCTCACCGCCCCGGTCGTGGTGGTCAACACCGGCACCGCGCCCTGCCGCCCCGACATCCCCGGCGCCCACGGCCCGTACGTCCACGACTCCACCACCATCCAGCACATCTCGCCGCGCCCGGCCGAGTTGGTCGTGATCGGTGCCGGGCATGTCGGGCTGGAGTTCGCCTCGATGTTCACCGGTTTCGGGTCGCACGTGACGGTGGTCGACCGGCACGAACGGATCCTCGGACATGACGACGCCGACGTCGCCGCGGTGATCGAGGCCGACCTGGCCGCGAGCGGGATCACCTTCCGCCACGATTCACAGGTGGAGGCGATCCGCGAGCGCGACGGGGGCGCCCTGGTCGTTCTGGCGGACGGCACCGAGCTGGCCGCCGACGCGGTCCTCTTCGCCGTCGGACGTACGCCCCGCAGTGCCGACCTCGGCCTGGCGGAGATCGGGCTCGAGCCGGACGTGCGTGGCTTCCTCCCGGTCGACGAGCATCTGCGCACCACCGTCCCGGGCGTGTACGCGGTCGGCGACATCAACGGCGGGCCCCAGTTCACGTACGTCTCGCTGGACGACTACCGGATCCTGAAGGACCAGCTCGTCGGCGAGGGCCGGCGCAGCACGGCCGACCGGGTGGCCGTGCCGCACGCCCTGTTCATCGAGCCGACCTACACCACCATCGGGATGACCGAGGCGCAGGCCGTCGCCGACCACCGGGTGCTGGTCGCCGCCAAGCCGGTCGCCGCCATCGCCGCGATGCCGCGCCCGAAGATCGAGGGCGATCCGCGCGGCCTGCTCAAGATCCTCGTGGACGCGCAGACCGACCTGGTCCTGGGCGCGTCGCTGTACTGCCTGCACGCCGAGGACCTGGTCAACCTGGTCGCGCTCGCGATGCGTACCGGCACCACGGCCGGTCTGCTGCGCGATGCGATCTGGACGCACCCGTCCATCAGTGAGGGTCTCAACGAGGTGCTGGAGGCGCCGATCCCGTCGACGCTCCAGCCGTCCTGAAGGGCGGGGGAGCCGCTCTCAGAAGCGGCGACGCATGTACGAACGGCCCAGCTTGCCGTCCCGGGCCGGTACGAAGGAGGTGAATCCCTCGCTGGCGTACAGCTTGCGTGCGCGGGCGTTGTGGCACTTCATGTCCATCCACATGCCACGGCAGGCGTACGTCTTCTGGACGTAGTCGACGATGTGGCGGATGAAGAGTCGGCCCAGGCCGCGGCCCCGTCGGGCCGGGTCGATGACCATGCGACGCAGTTCGATGTCGCCGCCGGCGCTGACGCCGGCGAGAACCGCGTAGCCCGCGAGCACGCCGTCCTCGAGGAGGAGGAGGTGCTTCTGGTTGGGGTCGGCAAGAGCCGCCTCATGCCAGTCACGACCGGTGGGGGTGAGCCACTCGGCAGTGTCCGTCGCGTTCTCCAGGCGGAGGATGCGATCAATATCGCCCACCGTGGTGTGCTCCACGGTTACGGCCAGCGTAATTGCCATGTAACGATCATGACACTCGGTGGAAGAGGCTGCGCTAAGGAGCTCTTCCACAACCAGAGTTTGGACAGGCATGGCCGCAATCGTAGGACCGCAGCCGTCGACTGCAAAATGGCCGAGTATCCCCAGTCACAGGGACCTTACAGGAGACCACAAAGAGATTCGTCCCGCTTATGTGGAACATCATCCTTGATTATGGAGGCGAGCCTCACTAGATTGGCTCCAGCCGAGGGCGACCGGCCCTCCAGTCCTACAGGAACACCCGCATGAACACTGTCCTCGTCCCCCGTATCCCCGCCCTGGTGGACGAGGTGAGCGTCCGCCTGATCGCCGGCGTCGTGCTGGCCGTCGGCATCGTTGCGCTGGTCACCCAGCAGTGGTGGCTGTATGCGCTTCTTGCCATAGATTTCACGATCCGCGCCGTTGCGGGCCCGCGGCACAGCCCGCTGGCCCAGCTGGTGAACCGCTGGATCCGGCCGCTGGTCCGGATCGCCCCGCGCCTGACCGCCTTCACCCCCAAGCGGTTTGCGGCCGGCATCGGCGCGGTGATGACCGCGGCACTCACCGTCCTCTGGCTGGTCCGGTTCGCAGCCCCGGCCCCCGGACTGGGCGTCGCGATGCTCGTCATCGCCGCCGTGATGGTGCTCTTCCCCGCCCTGGAGGCTGTGCTCGGCCTGTGTGTCGGCTGCAAGATCTTTGGACTGCTGGGGCGCGTCGGGCTGATCAGCGAGGACGTCTGCGTCGACTGCGTACGCCCCTCGGCGCGCGCCGAGCGCGTCAAGATCCGCGTTTGACGGACCGCTCCCGGGCTTCCACGGCGTCACGCCGGCGTCACGCGGGCGTCACGCGGGCGTCATGCCCGCGCAACAGGCGCTAGCGTGGCGCCGTGACCCTCGTCATCGCCCACCGAGGCTGGTCCGGTATCCACCCCGAGCAGAGCCGGGCGGCGTACGGCGCGGCCATCGACCTGGCCGCCCGTACGGGACGGCGCCTCGGGCTGGAGTGCGACATCCACTTCAGCGCCGATGACAGACTCATCTGCCTGCACGACCTGGACCTGGCCCGGACCGGCGGGCTGGCCGTCGCCGCCCGTGACCTGACCCTCGCCGAGCTGAAGGCCGTCGACATCGGTTCCTGGAAGGTCGGTCCGGGGGCCACGCCCGAGCAGCGCGAACTGCTGTCCGTCGCAGAACTGCTCGACCTGGTCGCCGCCGCCCGGGCCGAGGGCACCGACGTGTTCGCCGTCCTGGAGGCCAAGCATCCCAACCCGCGGGGGACCGACGTCGAGCGCGCCCTCGCGCAGGAGCTGCGCGGCCGCGGCTGGACCGGCGCCGATGCCCCGGTCCGGATGATCAGCTTCGACCCCGACGCGGTGGCGACCTTCGCCGAGCTGCTGCCCGACGTACCGCGGTCCCAGTTGCAGTTCCCGACGCCGTGGACCGAGGGCGTCCGGGCCCCGGCGATCAGCCCGTGGCTGGGGATGGTCCGGCGCGACCCCGACCTGGTCCGGCGCGCCCACGACGCCAGCCTGGAGGTCCATGTCTGGACCGTGAACGAGCCGGCCGACATCGACTTCTGCCTCGACCTGGGCGTCGATGCGATCACCTCCGACCATCCCGACCGGGTGCTGGAGCGCGTCGCCCCCTGACCGCCTCCCCCGAACCCCCGCCACGACCGGGGGTCCGGTCCTACGCTGGAGGCACGAGCCAGCCGAGTGCGAGGGAACCCTGATGGAGATCGTCAACCTGCCGGCCGGGGACCCGCGATGGGCCCAGGCCCTGCCGATCCTGCAGCAGCTGCGAACGCACATGAGTCGTCAGGACCTGGAAGCGGTGCTGTCCTCCCCCGATGCCCAGCGACCCTCGTTCTTCGCCGCCTTCGACGGTGACGACTGCGTGGGCGTGTGCGGGTGGCGGCTGGTCGCCACCACCTCGGTGGGCCGCAAGCTGTACGTCGACGACCTGGTCACCGACGACTCGGCCCGCTCGCGTGGTATCGGGTCGGCGCTGCTGGCCCACGCCGAGGAGATCGCCCGCCGGTCCGGGTGCGCGGTGCTCGACCTGGATTCGGGCGTGCAGCGGCACGGTGCCCACCGCTTCTACCTGCGCGAGCGGATGGACATCACCTCCTACCACTTCGTCAAGCGCCTCGAGGTGCTTGACTGAGGCCGGCGTGCTCGGCTGACGCCAAGGTGCTCGGCTGAGGGCCTGAGTGCTCCGCCGACGGGCCGACCTCAAGCCAGGACCCGCTCGACCAGTCCGGCGGTCCGCAGCGCGCTGTCACCGGTGCTGGGGCAGGTGCCGCGCCCGTGCAGCTCGGCCACGATCGAGGCGACCAGCGGGCCGTGGACGTGCGGGGGATCGGCCACCGGGTGCTCGACGGTTCCTGCCGCCGTGGTGACCCGGATCGGGGTCGGCGCGAAGGTGGCGAAGCGCAGCGTCCCGGCGGTCCCGACCACGACGTTCTCCTCGACCTCGTCGGCCGAGCCGAAGGTCCAGGTGCCGGAGGCCGGGACCTCGCCCAGCCGGAAGCTCGCCGCGACCGTGTGCGCATCGGCCGTCGCGACGCCGCCCCCGCCGCTGATCGGCCCGACCAGGTGGTCCAGGACGTCGAGGGTGTGGCAGGCGGTCTCGGCGAACTCACCGCCCCGGTTGAGGGCCGGATCCCAGCGCCAGCCGGTGAACGCGGCCGGTCGGCGCCAGGTGGACTGCACCGACAGCACCTCCCCGATCGCGCCGTCCTGCAGCAGCCCGCGGATCGTGGCGAACCGCGGCAGGGCGCGCCGGTAGTACGCCACCCACAGCTTCACCCCGTTGGCCCGGGCGGCCTCGACCATCGCGGCCGCCTCGGCCTGCGACATCGCCATCGGCTTCTCGACCAGCACGTGCTTGCCCGCCCGGGCCGCGGCGATCGCGTACTCGGCATGGGAGGCGGTGGGGGTGGCGATGTAGACCACGTCCACGGCCGGGTCGTCGATCACCTCGCCAGGATCGGTGCCCCAGGTCTCGATCCCGTGGCGTACGGCATAGTCCCGGGCCTTGCCGGGGTCGCGCCGCATCACCCGGACCAGGGTCGAGCCATCGATCCGGAAGATCTCCGGTGCCGCCTTGACCTCCGTGACGTCGCCGACGCCGATGATGCCCCACCCGATCCGTGTGCCACTGTCCATGGGCCCCATCCTGCCGTGCGAGGCACCCTTCCCCCTCCCGGGGTCCACCGCGCCCATCGGGGGCTCGTGCGCTTTCGGGGTACCCGCATCCTTTCGGGGGCTCGTACGCTTGCGGCATGGCCCGCGGGATCAGGACGGTACGCCGACCGGGGGACGCGGACTCGCCCGCGTTCGACCTGGCGTACGTCCGCGAGCACGAGGGGGCGAGCAGTGTCCCGGTCGGGGTGATCCCCGGCGGTCCTGGCCTGGCATCGATCCGGGTCTACGCCGGCTTCCGGCGCTCGGCCCCCGACCTCGACCTGCTCATGGTCGAGCACCGCGGTGTCGGCCATTCCCGCAAGGACCTCACCGGCGCCGACCTGCCCCCATCGGCGATGACGGTCACCGCCGCCGTCGACGACATCGCCGCCGTGCTGAACGCCGAGCACATCGACCGCGCCGTGATCGTCGGCAGCTCGTACGGCACCTACCTGGCCCAGGGCTTCGGGATCCGGCACCCGGAACGGGTGCACGCCATGGTGCTGGACTCGACGATGCTGTCCGCGGAGGACCACCACGAGGTCCGGGCCCACGCCCGCAGCCTGCTCTGGGAGGGGGAGTCGGCCGGCACCGCGGCGGCGGCCGCGCAGATCCGCACACTGGTGGAGGACCGTGGCATCGACCCGCTGCCCCTGGGGCTCACCAGTGCCGTGCTGTACGACCTCGCCGGCCCCGAGCGGCTGGAGCGCTACCTCGGGACCCGGACCCACCCCCGTACCGGGCTGATCGACGTGGCCCTGCGGACGTTCCACGACGGCGGCCTGACCCGTCCGATCCGGTACGTGATGGAGTTCGACCTGGTCGGCCACCTGGCGATGCGCGAACTGCAGTTCGCCCCCGAGCCGGACGGTCTGATCTTCGACCCGGCGTACGAGACCGCCGCCCTGGCCGACCGCTTCCCGGCGTACCAGGGCGAGCCCTTCGACCTGCCCGCGGCATTGCCGCACTTCGACTGGCCGCTGGTCGTGCTGTCCGGGGAGCGGGACCTGCAGACCCCACCGTCACTCGGGCTGCGTGCTGCCGAGCTGGCCCCGCAGGGGCGGTTCATCGACCTGCCCGGCGTCGGGCACGGCGCCCTGGAGGCCCACCCGGCGGCGCTGCTGGCCGCCGTCCGCGAGCTGGTCACCGGGCGTTCGGCCGGGCTCCAGGGGCTGGCGCGCAGCGGGCTGGTCCGGCACCTCGCGCCGGTCGTCGGCGGGTTGCTGGTGATCGACCGGGTGTGGCTCACGGTCGCCGGGGCCGGCCCCTGGGGCTGAGCGCCCGGGCCCGTGCCCGTCAGATCCGATAGGGGCGCGCGTCGGCCTCCCGGAGCTCGAGCCCGTTGCCCGGCCGGCCCGAGTCGGGCGTGATCGTCCCGCCGGCGGGGTCGAGGGTGCCCTCGAACAACATGCCCTCGATCCGGACGTGGTCGTGGAACCACTCCAGGTGCCGGAAGTTCGGCGTCGCGGCCGCCACTGCCACGCTCATGTGCGGTGCGCAGTGGCCGGAGACCTCCAGCCCGTGGGCGGCCGCGATCGCGCTCGCCCGCTGCCACTGGCTGATCCCGCCGCACCGGGTGACGTCGACCTGGAGACAGTCAACCGCCTCGGCGGCGCACATCCGCTCGAAGTAGAAGATGCCGGTGCCGTACTCCCCGGCGGCGACGTCGGCCGTGATCGCGTCCCGGACCTCGCGCAGGCCCTCCAGGTGGTCGCTGGAGACCGGTTCCTCGAACCAGGTCACGTCCTGGTCGGCGGCGGCGCCGAAGACGCGGAGCGCCTGCTTGGCGGTGTACGCGCCGTTGGCGTCGACGAACAACTCGGTGTCGCCCCCGATGGCGGCGCGGGCCTGGCCGATCCGTTCCAGGTCGCGGCGGGTGTTGCGGCCGCGGTCCTCGCCGATCTTGATCTTCACCCGGGGGATCCGCTGCTCGACGGCCCAGCCCTCGAGCTGGGCCCGCAACTGGTCCGCGTCGTACGTGGTGAAGCCCCCGCTACCGTACACGTCCACCCGGTCACGGACCGCCCCCAGCAGGCGGTGCAGGGGGAGTCCGAGGAGCCGTGCCTTGAGGTCCCAGAGGGCGTTGTCCACCGCGGAGATGGCGTACGCCGCGACACCGGGGCGGCCGACGTTGCGGACGGCACGTGCCATCGCCTCGGCGGCGGCCGGGATGTCGAGGACCCCGATGCCCTCGAGCGCGGGTTCGAGGGCCCCCTTCACCAGCTCCCCGCAGGCCGGTGGCCCGTACGTCCAGCCCATCCCGGTGTGGCCTTCGGCGCTGACCCGTACGAGCACGAGGGTGGTCGAGTCCCAGGCGAAGGTGCCGTCCGCCTCCGGGGCGTCGGTCGGGATCCGGTAGGCGGAGACGTCCAGGGCGCCGAGCAGCGGGCCCGCATCGCTCGCCGGCCCTGTCATGGCGTCTGCTGGTCGTGGTGCGGGATGAATTCCTGTGCCTTGGTCTTGATCCCCTCCTTGATCACGCCCCAGCGGCTGGAGTCGCCCTTGATCATCGCCTTGGCGGTGTTCATCGCCTGCTCGAGGGTGGAGTGCGGCGGGATCGGCGGGATGTCCGGGTCGGTGCGGACGTCCAGGACGGTGGGCACGTCGGCCGCCAGGGCGTTCTCCCAGGCCGCGCCGAGCTCGTCGGGGTCGGTGACCCTGATCCCCCGTAGGCCCAGCAGCGAGGCGAAGCCGGCGTAGTCCACATCGGGCAGGGACTGGGACTCGCGGAAGGCCGGGGCTCCGCCCATCGCGCGCATCTCCCAGGTGACCTGGTTGAGGTCGTCGTTGTGCAGGATCGCCACGATGAGCCGGGGATCGGCCCAGTCGCGCCAGTAGCGCTGGATGGTGATCAGCTCGGCCAGGCCGTTCATCTGCATCGCGCCGTCACCGGCGAACGCAATGACGGGCCGGCCGGGGTTCCCGAACTTGGCGCCGATGGCGTACGGGACACCGGGTCCCATCGTGGCCAGGTTGCCCGACAGCGAGCCGCGTACGTCGCCGCGGAACTTCAGCTGCCGGGCGTACCAGTTGGCGGCGGAGCCGGAGTCGGCGGTGATGATCGCGTCGTCGGGGAGGCGGTCGGAGAGCTCGGAGAACAGCCGCATGGGATTGATCGGGTTCGCCTCGACCATCGCCTCGTCGTGCATGGTCTCCCACCACCGGCCGACCTTGGCCTCGATGTCCTCGCGCCAGCCGCGGTCCTCCTTGCGCACCAGGTGCGGGATCAGGGCACGCAGGGCGCTCGCGGCGTCCGAGACGATGTTGACCTCGTACGGGTAGCGCATGCCGATCAGCCCGGGGTCGATGTCGATCTGGACCCCGCGCGCCTGGCCCGGCTCCGGCATGAACTGGGTGTACGGGAAGCTCGACCCCACGGTGAGCAAAGTGTCGCAGTCGGTCATCATCTCGTAGCTGGGCCGGGTACCCAGTAGGCCGATGGAGCCGGTCACGTACGGCAGGTCATCGGGCAGCGAGTCCTTGCCGAGCAGGGCCTTGGCGACTCCGGCGCCGAGCAGGTCGGCGACCGCCCGGACCTCCGCGGCGGCGTCCCGGGCGCCGTGGCCGATCAGCATCGCGACCTTGCTGCCCTGGTTGAGCAGCTCCGCCGCCTGCCGGATGGCCTGGTCGTCCGGCTGGATGCTGGGCCACTGGACGCCCAGGCTCGAGGGGACCATCTTGAACGCGTGCGAGGGCGCCGAGTACTCGAGCTCCTGGACGTCGCTGGGGATGACGATGGCCGTGGGCGCACGCTTGCCGACCGCGATGCGGATGGCGCGGTCCAGCACGTTGGGCAGCTGCTCGGGGACGGTCACCATCTGGATGTAGTCGGAGGCGACGTCCTTGTACAGGCTGAGCAGGTCCACCTCCTGCTGGTAGGCCCCGCCCATGGCGGTGCGGGCCGTCTGGCCGACGATCGCGACGACCGGCACGCGGTCCAGCTTGGCGTCGTAGAGGCCGTTCAGCAGGTGGATCGCGCCGGGACCGGAGGTGGCCATGCAGACCCCCACCCTCCCGGTGAACTTGGCGTAGCCGACCGCCTCGAAGGCGGACATCTCCTCGTGGCGGGACTGGATGAACCGGGGTCGATTCTCGGCCTTGCCGAAGGCTGCGAGGATGCCGTTGATGCCGTCGCCGGGGAACGCGAAGACGTCCTCCACGCCCCACTGGCGCAGGCGGTCGAGCAGGTAGTCGGCGACTGTCTGTGATGCCATGGGTTTCGGTGACATGGGTCATGCTCCCTTGCGATTCGCGAGGATCGAGGCGGTCCTGGCGGCGACCGCCATGATGGTGAGGGCGGGGTTGGCGCTGCCCTGGGTGGGCAGCACGCTCCCGTCGGTGATGTAGAGGTTGGGAACGGCGAAGCTGCGGCCGGTGGCGTCGACCACCCCGTGGCGTTCGTCCGCCGCCATCCGGGCGCCGCCGACCAGGTGCGCGAAGCGCTTGATCGTGATCACCTCGTCGGCGCCCGCGGCCTTGAGGATCTTCTCCATGACGGACTGCGCGGCGTCCATGAGCATCCGGTCGTTGTCGCACTGGCTGTAGCTGAACCGGGCGACGGGCAGGCCGTACCGGTCCTTCTCCTCGGCGAGGGTGACCCGGTTGTCGGCCTGGGGCAGGAACTCGCACAGCGCCCCCAGGCAGGCCCAGTGCGGGTAGTCGGTCATGTAGCGGCGCAGGTCGGCCCCCCAGTGGCCCTGGGCGGATACGTGCTCGGCCCAGGTGATCGGCAGCGGGGAGACGGTCTGGATCGAGAAGCCCCGCTTGTACGGCTTGGAGGGGTCGGTCTCGTAGAAGTCCTCGCTGCTGACCTCGGGTGGGGGTGCCTTGTACATCCGCACCTCCTGGTCGAAGCGGCCGGCGGTCTGCGGGGCGCCCTGCACCATCAGGTAGCGGCCGACCTGGTCGAAGTCGTTGCCCATTCCGTCGGGGAAGCGCTGGCAGGCCGAGTTGAGCAGCAGCCGCGGGGTCTCGATCGAGTAGCCGGCGACGGCGACCACGCGGGCGCGCTGGAAGTGCTCCCGCCCGCCGCGCAGGTAGTGCACGCCGGTGGCCCGCCCGGTCCGTTCGTCGTAGCCGATCCGGGTCACCATGGCGTCGGCGCGCACCTCGGCACCGTGCGCCAGCGCATCGGGGATGTGGGTGATCAGCGGCGAGGCCTTGGCGTTGACCTTGCAGCCCTGCAGGCAGAAGCCGCGGTAGATGCAGTGCGGCCGGTTGCCGAAGCGTCCGTTGGAGATGGCGACCGGTCCGACCTTGGCGGTGATGCCGAGGGCGAACGCCCCCCGGAGGAACACCTCCCCGTTCCCCGAGACGGGGTGCGCGGTCTGCGGGTACGAGTGCGGGTCACCCCAGGGCCAGTCCTCACCGGCGACAGGCAACTCCTGCTCGATCTGCTCGTAGTAGGGGCGCAGGTCCTGGTAGTCCACGGGCCAGTCCGCGCCGATGCCCTCGCGGGAGAAGGTGTGGAAGTCGCTGGGATGGAAGCGCGGGGTGAAGCCCGCGTAGTGGATCATCGAGCCGCCCACGCCACGTCCGGAGTTGTTGGAGCCGAGGGGGACCGGGTCGGTCCCGTCGATCACCCTCGGCTCGGTCCAGTACAGGTGGTGGGAGCCCGCCTCGTCGCTGACCCAGTCGCGTTGGGGGTCCCAGAACGGCCCGGCGTCGAGGGCGACGGCCTTCCAGCCGGCGCGGGTGAGGCGTTGCAGCAGGGTGGAGCCGCCGGCACCGCAGCCCACGATGACGATGTCGACCTCGTCGTCGTCCTTGAACCGGTGCATGTCCTCGCGCAGCCGGTGGTCGAGCCCCGGATAGGGGGGCAGCAGCCAGGCCGACTCGTTGCGGTCCCGTACGGAAGACATCAGGGGTTCTCCTCCGCTCGGATCGGGTCCTCCTCGGGGCGGATGTCCGCCACCTCGAAGGGCTCGCGCCGATCGACGCCGAGGTTCTTGTAGCCGCGGGGGTAGGCGGGGCCGGGGAACCCGATCTCGTCCCAGGCCCAGGGGTGGGAGTAGAAGGCGGTGCAGGCGTAGCGCGTCCACAGGCTCCACACCCGGGACGCGGTCATGCCGTGCCACGGCTTCGAGGCCAGGTCCTGGATCCGGTCGAGCAGCACCGCCTGCTCCGCGCGGGAGGCCTCGGGGAAGCCATGGCCGTACGCGTCGTTCGCGTCCTCGTCCAGCGCAGCCAAGGTCTCCCGCCAGGCCTGCCCGTCCTCGGGCATGTCCGCATAGCGCCAGCCGTCGGTCTGGGACTCGGCGAGCCGGCTGTCCACCATGTTGACGATCGGGATGCGGGGGTCGGCCTGCTGGTCGAGCAGCCGGTCGAACAGGGCGGTCGCGATGGCCTCCTCGCGGGGGGTGAAGAAGCGAATGTCGACGGGGCGGCCGAGCCGGGACAGGACGACGCCCTCGGTCACCTTGTCCCAGTGGTCCGCCTGGTCAACGGTGGTGAAGCCGGGGTAGCGGCCGCCGCCACCCTCGGGCGAGAGCGGCAGGCCGTTCACTTCTCCCGCCTCAGCACCGCGGCCAGCAGGCCCATCCCGCCCACCATCGTCACCAGCAGCGGAGCGAAGACCGGCGGGCCCATCTCGAGGTTGTAGCGCAGGTTGGAGAATCCTCCGGGCTTCTGGGCGACGCCCCGCAGGTGCAGGTACGTACCCTGCAGTCCGTTCGCGACGATCGTGGCGCTGACCAGGGGCAGGAACGTCTTCGCCAGGCGGCGGCTGAAGAAGCCGGCGACCCCGGCCGCTGCCCCGAACGGGCCGAGCACCACGGGCACCCACATCCACCGGTTGCCGAAGCTGGCCTTGTCGTGCTCGAAGAAGATCTCGAGAGCGGTGACCACGGCGCCGAGGGCGGTGAGCGCCGACAGGGACCGCTCGAAGCGGCCGGTCTCGATGTTCTTCACCCAGCGGTCGATGCCGTGCTGGGTGGCGATCGGGCGCTTCTCCCGGACCACGCGCCTCGCGGCGCCGAGGCGTACGGGGCTGCGGCGGTGCAGGCTCTTGGTGGCGGACGTCATCGGAGTCCTCCTCGGGCTCGGGCTCGGGGCCGTGGCGCAGGACGAGCCGGACGGCCGACGCAATCGTTGCGCACGCGCAATGGCTGAGGTAATACTGTGGGGATGGAGAGCTCGCGATTCGGCGAACGCCCGGCCCAGGTCGAGGCGGTGCTGAAGGCCGCCGATGTGCTGCTCCGGGTCGCGGCGCGCTCCGTGGTCGAGGTGGAGGACCGGGTGACGAGCCCGCAACTGCGCGTCCTGGTGCTGGTCGCGCTCCGCGGGCCGCAGAACCTGGGGGCGGTCGCCCGGGAACTGGGCGTCCATGCCTCCAATGCGACCCGTACGTGCGACCGACTGGTCAGTGCGGGACTGCTCAGCCGCCGGGAGGACCTGGTCGATCGCCGGTACGTGCAGCTGGACCTGACCGAGGCGGGCCGCGCGCTCGTCGGGACGGTCCTCGACCACCGACGTCGGGCGATCGCCGACGTGCTGGAGCGGATGCCGGCCGCCTCCCGCAACGACGTGGCCGAGGCGATGGACAGCTTCGCCGCCGCAGCAGGCGGGGAGGGGATCGAGGACGGCCGCTTCACCCTCGGGTCGGGCGGCTGACAGCCCCCGCTCACCCTCGGGTCGGGCGGCTGGCCGGACCCGATCCCGGGACAGTGCTGCCGGGGGCCGCTCCGTACGCTCATCGGAGCTCCGCCACGCCGAGGGCCAAGGCAGCCACGGCACTGATCGCGGCGGCGACGCGTCGTCCGCGATCCGGTTCGGCGAGGAGCGCCAGCATGCTCAGGGCATGCACCACGTCGACCGTCCCGCCGACGCGACGCGCCTTGTGCGAGTCGCCGGCCGTGAGGACGGCCTGCAGCAGGTGGCGCGCGCCCAGGACCCGCAGGGCGATCCGGGCCGGCCGGTCGCCAGGCTCGAGCAGCCGGCCCTCGACGGCGTCGGGGGCCACCAGCAGCACGAGCCCGTAGCCGGCCCGGACGATCTCCAGGGTGCGCATCACGACCTGCCTCGAGCCAGCGCCACGCCGATTCCTGCGCCGGCGGTGGCGAGACCGGCGAGGGCGCCGAACACCGTGCCGTGGTGGTGGGAGGCCCACAGCTGGACGCTGCGGGGCGAGGACTTGTCGTCGAAGATGCCGTGGGCGCCGAAGTCCTCGATGTCGTCGGCCGGTTCCCAGAGGTTCACCGGCTGGTCCGGGTCCTTGGGCTGGGAGGTCTGCTGGGAGGAGAAGCCGGTCCGGGCGAGGTAGCGGTCGAGGATGCCGGGGGCGATGGCGTTCGCGGTCAGCGTCAACGCGGTGCTGCTGCCGACCCAGTACTCGCGGCGCTCCGGGTGGTCTGCGGCATAGACGACCGCCCGGGCGGCCACCTCCGGCTGCTTGATCGGGGGGACCGGCTGGGCGTGGTGCGGCAGGCGCGAGAGGACCCAGGAGAACTGGGGGGTGTTCACCGCCGGCATCTGGACCATCGTGGTGTGGATCTTGCTGCGCTCGTGCAGCAGTTCGGTGCGCAGCGACTCGTTGAACCCCTGGATGGCGTGCTTGGCGCCGCAGTAGGCCGACTGCAGCGGGATGCCCCGATAGGCCAGGGCGGACCCGACCTGGACGATCGTGCCGCGGTCTCGGGGGCGCATCCGCTTCAGCGCCGCCATCGTTCCATACACGTACCCCAGGTAACTGACCTCGGTGACCCGTTTGAACTCCTCGGGCCGGATCTCGTCGAAGCGGGCGAAGACCGAGCTGAAGGCGACGTTCACCCAGACGTCGATCGGGCCGAGTTCCTGCTCGACCCGCTCGGCGGCGGCGTCCACGGCCTCGGCGTCGGCCACGTCCACGCTGATCGGCAGGGCCCGTCCCCCGGCCGCCTCGACATCGGCGGCAGCACCGGCCAGACCGGCCTCACCCCGGGCGAGCAGGGCCACTGCGGCGCCCTGTCGTCCGAAGGCCCGCGCGGTCGCGCGCCCGATGCCCCCACTGGCGCCCGTCACGACGACGATTCGTTCTGCTGTCTCCATCTGGATCGCTCCTTCGGCTGTCAGCGGAAGGGCCCGATCTCCACGGCAGCCGTGGATCCGGGCCGTCTCTCTCCGACGGTAACGCAATGATTGCGCCCACGCAATGGCCGCTTTATCGTTAATCCATGGGTGACCTCGCCGATGAATTCCCGCCCCACGTCCTCCGTGAGTACGCGATGCTCGCGGACGGGGAACGCGCGGCGCTGCTGGGTCCCCGGGGTGACATCGCCTGGATGTGCGTGCCGCAGTGGCACGACGACGCCGTCTTCGCCACCCTGCTGGGCGGCCGGGGGAGCTTCGCCGTCACGCCGGCCGACCCGCGGTACGTGTGGGGCGGCCGGTACGAGGACGGCACGCTGGTCTGGATCAGCCGCTGGACCACCGGGTCCGGGATCATCGAGTCCCGTGAGGCGCTCGCTCGTCCCGGCGATCCGCACCACGCCGTCGTCCTGCGGCGGATCCGGGCCGTGCTGGGCCCCGCGGTGGTCCGGGTCGTCCTGGATGTCCGCGCGGGGTTCGGCCACCATGCCATGACCCGGATCCACCGCCGCGACGACGGCACCTGGACCGCCCGGAGCGGTCCGCTCCGGGTCCGTTTCACCGGTGGCGATTCGGCGGAGGTCCACGATGGCGTGCTGGAGCTCGAGCTCCGGGTGCCCGAGGGTGAGCACCACGACCTGGTCCTGGAACTCTCCGACGAGAAGCTTCCTGACCAGTCGGTCGATCCGGGCCAGGCCTGGAGCGCCACCGAGTTCGCTTGGCGCCGCGACGTGCCCCGGTTCGACAACACCATCGCCGCCGATGACTCCCGCCAGTCGTACGCCGTGCTGCGGGGGATGACCGGCGGGGGAGGCGCGATGGTGGCGGCCGCCACCATGGGGCTGCCGGAGCGGGCCGAGCAGAAGCGCAACTACGACTACCGCTACGCCTGGATCCGTGACCAGTGCTTCACCGGCGTCGCCGTCGCGGCGTGCAAGGAATTCCCCCTCCTCGACGACGCCGTACGCTTCGTCTCCGCCCGGCTGCTGGAGGACGGACCAGGGTTGCGGCCCGCGTACACGGTCGATGGGGGCCGGGTGCCGGACGAGCGCGACGTGGGCCTTCCGGGCTACCCGGGCGGCTCGGGCAAGGCCGGCAACTGGGCCAACCAGCAGTTCCAGCTCGACGTGTTCGGCGAGGCGCTGCTGTTGTTCTCGGCGGCCGCCGAGAACGACCGGCTCGACCTGGAGCAGTGGAAGGCGGTCGAGGTGGCGGCCGACGCGATCGCCCAGCGCCACGGCGAGCCCGATGCGGGGATGTGGGAGCTGAACGACGACCGGTGGGCGCACTCCCGGCTGATCTGCGCGGCCGGACTGCGCGCGATCGGCCGGCACGCGCCGGGCCGCCAGGGGGCCCTGTGGTCGTCCCAGGCCGACACCCTGATCGCCGACGTGACCACCGACTGCCTGCATCCGACCGGGCGCTGGCAGCGGGCCCCCGACGACGAGCGCGTCGACGCCTCACTGCTGCGGCCGGTGCTGCGGGGCGCCCTCGCGCCCCAGGACCCCCGCTCGGTCGCCACGCTCGAGGCGATCCGCAAGGACCTGTCGAGCAAGGGGTACCTGTACCGCTTCCGCCAGGACGACCGCCCGCTCGACCGTTCCGAGGGGGCGTTCCTGCTCTGCGGGTTCGACCTGGCGATGGCGCTGCACCAGAGCGACCAGCCGCTCGAGGCCGCCCGGTGGTTCGAACGCAACCGGGCCGCCTGCGGGTCCCCGGGCCTGTTCACCGAGGAGTACGACGTGGAGCAGCGCCAGTTGCGGGGCAACTTCCCGCAGGGCTTCGTCCACGCCGCCATGCTCGAGTCCGCCCGCCGGCTGGCCGAGCCGCCTCCGCCGTGGGGAGGCCTGCACGCCTGAGCATGGACGGACGGGTCAGGCGTGGACGGGCCGGGCCCGGCCCGGTCGAGCCCTGGTCGGTCGACGCCCGATCAGTCCAGCGCGGCCTCGGTCGCGGGGGCAGTGTTGGGCTCGGCCGCCAGGGCCGCCTGGTAGCTCGGCTCCCGACGCTTGATCGCCCGGATCGCGTACGCCGTGACCGGCATCACCGCGTACTGGACGGCGACCTTGTAGACGAAGCCGACGATCGTGTAGTTCGCCCACTGGCCGAGGGTGCTGATGCCGATGGCGGTCGCGGCGACCGAGCAGAACACCACCGTGTCCAGCAGTTCGCCGGCGCCGGTCGACCCGGCGAGGCGGCCGATCAGGCCCTTCTCCAGCCGGCGGCGCTTGCCGGACCACATGATGAAGGAGTTCATCGACTGGCCGGCCACGAAGCCCAGCATGCTCGCCAGCACGATCTGCCATACCGGACCCAGGGCGGTCTCCAGCGCAGCCTGCTTCGCGATGCCGTAGTCGTCGGTGAAGCCCGGCAACGCGATGATGATGGCGTACGTGACGACCGCCCCGATGCTGGTCAGGAAGCCGGCGGCGATCGCGCGGCGGGCAGCCCGTACGCCGTAGATCTCGGTGATGGTGTCCCCGAGGATGTAGGCCAGCGGGAAGAGGAAGAAACCACCGTCGGTGATGACCGGGCCGAGGACGACGCCCTTGGATCCGCCGATATTCGAGAGAATGACGACCACGCACATCAGTGCGAGCATCGTGGCGTAGTGGGGGGAACCTGCGTCCGCGTACGCCACCCGGCGGTCTGTTGGGTTGGTCACGGGCGCGATTCTAGGCGGTGGCGCCCTGGAGATCGGCCACCCGGATGTCCCCCGCGACCGCTCCCTCGGGTTCGCGGCGGGCGATCAGCGCCACGCAGGCCAGAATCAGGACCAGGAGGACGGCCGAGACGGGCAGGTCGCCCCAGCCGATGCCGCCGAGCTTCGGTTCCTTCCCGAGCCAATCGGCGAACGAGGCGCCGAACGGGCGGGTGAACACGTACGCCGCCCAGAAGGCGGCCACCTTCCCCAGCCGCCCGGCGCGCCCGAGCAACATCGGCACGGCGAAGACCACGCCGAAGAGCACGCCGGAGGCGAGGAATCCCAGGTGGAAGGTGTGGGCGGTCAGGTCACCGGCCGCGGTTCCGAGTGCGAAGGTCGACAGCACGACGCCCCAGTAGAACACCTCACGCCGGGTGGTGGTGATGCTGTGGATGTCCAGGCAGCCCTCGACGCGTCGCCAGGCCACGAACAAGCCGCCCAGGCAGGCAGCGTAGAAGGCGACCGAGGCGCCGTACGGGACGCCGAGGGTGTGCACGACGTCGGCGGCCATCGTGCCGAAGAGCGCGACGGCCCCGACGGTGGCCCAGTAGAGCCACGACCGGTAGCAGCGGGCGCGCAACTGGGCCACGATCGCGAGGACGAACAGCGCGAAGCCGGCGATCACCGCGAGGTACGGGTCGATCGCGTTGACCAGGTAGTCCGAGGCGCTCTCGCCCAGCGCGGTGGTCAGGATCTTGGTGATCCAGAACAGCGCCGTGATGGCGGGGACCTTGGCGCGCAGTGTGCGGACAGGGGTCGGCTCAGCAAGGAGGGTCACGATCCGGAGGCTACGGACCCGTGGGCATCCGCTGCGAATCCTGGCCGGCCCTCCTCAGACTCCACTCATCCGGTCCGGGTCGGGGGTACTGCGGCACCGATCCCATGTGATCCATGCCATCCCGATGCAGGATGCGGGCGCCCCGCCCACTAGCATCTCTCACACTGCCACTGTGTTGCTGACGCCCCGTGGCGTCGCGGACCGGCCGATCGCTCGCGCAGCGGCCCGGTCGGTGGCCGCTTCAAGCGATGAGGAGAGCAGGACTGTGGTGGAGACCGGTGGAGGCCGTACCGCGGACGACGCGGGCGGGCAGGACGTGGGTCCCCAGAACCTCGGAGACACGGACATCAGCGCGTACGACGCCGTGGTGGTCGGAGCAGGCTTCGCCGGGGTGACGCTGGCCCGGGAACTCGCCGAGCGCGGTGGCCGGCGCGTCCTGGTCCTGGAGCAGCGCCCGCACATCGGCGGCAACGCGTACGACCACGTCGACGACGCCGGTGTCCTGGTACACAAGTACGGACCACACATCTTCCACACCAGGATCGACCGGGTGTTCGATCACCTGTCCCGGTTCACCAGCTGGAACGGCTACTCCCACGAGGTGCTGGCGGACGTCCACGGCACCTACCTGCCGGTGCCGTTCAACAAGGTGTCGATGCGCCTGGCGTTCGGTGCGGAGCGCGGCGAGCAGCTGATCGCGAAGATGGTGGCCCGCTTCGGCGACGGCGCCAAGGTCTCGATCAATGAGCTGCGCGAGGAGGCCGACCCGGACCTCGCCGAGGTCGCCGAGTACGTCTACCGGAACGTCTTCCTCTACTACACCCTCAAGCAGTGGGGCACCACGCCCGACAAGATCGACGCCTCGGTCACCGCGCGCGTGCCCGTCTTCCTGTCCGAGGACTGCCGCTACTTCCAGGACCCGTTCCAGGGCCTGCCGACGGACGGCTACACCGAGCTGATCGGACGGATGCTCGACCACCCCGGGATCACCGTTCACACCGGTATCGACGCGCGGGCGGTGCTCGACCTGGCCACCCCCGGTGTGGTCAAGGTCGCCGGGCAGCCGTTCGCCGGCACGGTCATCTACACCGGGCCGTTGGACGAGCTGTTCGACTGCCGGTTCGGGCGACTGCCGTACCGCTCCCTCGACTTCGTCTTCGAGACGTACGAGCAGGACCACTTCCAGCCGGTCGGCACGGTCAACTACACCGTCTCCGAGGACTACACCCGGATCACCGAGTTCAAGTACCTGACCCGCCAGGAGTTGCCGGGTCGTACGACGATCGTGCGTGAGTACCCGAAGGACTACGAGCCGGACGCCGGGATGGATCCGTACTACCCGGTCCTGGACGCGGAGCACCTGGCGTTGCATGGCCGCTACGTCGCGCTGACTCGGGAGCTGCCGGACTTCCACCCGATCGGGCGCCTGGCCGAGTACCGCTACTACAACATGGATGCCACCGTCGCCAACGCACTCGAGTTGGCCGACCGACTCCTCGAGGAGAACTGAATGGCCACCGCAACGCCGGCGACCCGTCCGACGCTCACCATCGCGATCCCGTGCTACAACTCCGCCGACTACATGGACCACTGTGTCGAGTCGTTGTTGGTCGGCGCGGACGACATCGAGATCATCATCGTCAACGACGGATCGACCAAGGATGACACCCCGGCCAAGGCCGACGCCTGGGCGGAGCGCCATCCCGGCCTGATCCGGGTCATCCACCAGGAGAACGCCGGTCATGGCGGAGCGGTCAACGCCGGACTGGCTGCCGCGACCGGCCACTACTTCCGCGTCGTCGACTCCGACGACTGGCTCGACCGCGACGCACTCAGCCTCCTGATGACCAAGCTGCGGCTCTCCCTCTCCAAGGAGACCCCGGTCGACCTGTTCGTCACCAACTACGTGTACGAACACATCGCCACCGCGAGCCGCAAGGTGATCACCTACCGCGGCCCCCTGCCGGTGAACCGGCCGTTCAGCTGGGACGAGATCGGCCATTTCGGCCGGGGCCAGAACATCCTCATGCACGCCGCGACGTTCCGTACGCAGGTGTTGCGTGACAGTGGGCTGAAGCTTCCCGAGCACACGTTCTACGTCGACAACATCTTCGTGTACGTGCCGCTGCCCCATGTCCGCACGCTGTACTACCTGCCGGTCGACCTGTACTCCTACTTCATCGGACGTGACGACCAGTCGGTCAACGAGCCGGTGATGATCAGCCGGCTGGACCAGCAGATGCGCATCACCGACGTGATGTTCGAGGCTTACCGGCTGCCCGACGACGTGCCGAACAAGCGTCTGGCACGCTACATGGCGAGCTACCTCGCCCTCATCATCGCCGCCTCCTCCACGATCGCGCTGCTGAAGGGCGGCGAAGAGGGCCTGCAGCAGCGCCGGGAGATGTGGGAGCGGTTCCACCGGCACGACCCGGAGATGGCCACCCGGCTGGGGCGCCATCACATCGTGTACGGGAGCAACCTGCCCGGACCGGCGGGCCGTCGGCTCAGCCTTGCTGGCTACCGGCTGGCGCAGAAGTTGTACCACTTCAACTGATCCCGTCCGGCCGGCCGGACGGTCACTTGAGCAGGGCCCGGTCCTGCCAGGACTTGTCCAGTCGCGTCAGCAGGACGACGCCGGTGACCGCGAGGGCGGCGAACACCCCCATCATCGCGCCCACGCCCACCGTCATCAGCCGTCCCTCGCCCAGCACAGCGATGCCGTAGGCCACCGCGATCACCGGGCTGGTGATGGTTGTCGAACCGACGACCACCTCACTGGGGCCGGTGGCCAGGCCCTGTTGGATCATCCAGCCCGCCGTGGTGCTGCCGATCACCAGGGCGACGAGGATGACCCACATCAGCGGGGAGTGTTTCCAGTCGGCGGTCCGGATGAAGGCGATCACGGACTTCACCAGTGCCGCCTCCAGGCCGTAGAGCATCGCCCCTCCCGAGGACCACAACAGGCATCGCCAGTGCTGGGGGCCCTTGGCCCCCAGCAGCCCGAAGACCAGCGTGAGCAGGTAGACGACCAGCGCTCCCGTCACCACGGCCGCGCCGTGCAGGGCCGACTGCGTCACGGCGTGCAGGGCACTGACGGTGGTGAACGCGGCGGTGCTCGCCACGGTGAAGGCGACCGCCAGTCCGACCCGCCCCCGGACCCGCTGGCGGTGCAGGCGGGCCTGGATCAGGATCGACCAGGGGAACGCGAGCAGGCCGACCGGCTGGACCACGGTGACCGGCGCCAGTGCCAGCGCGGCCACCTGGAGGACCGCCGACGTCCCCAGCAGTGCCATGCCGGCCAGCCATCGCTTCGAGCGCACCGCCTCCCAGAGGGCGCGGAACCCGACCGGCCGGTTCTCGGCATTCCGGCGGACCTGACGGCGTACGGCCCGATGCTGGAACGACGACGACAGGGCGTAACAGAACGAACCGACCACGACGAGCGCGATCGCGAGAGGGATATTCTGTTCCACGACGGGCTTCCCGGGAGGTGCAGGATGATTTTCGTTTCCTCCCAACCTAGGGCCACTTCGGTCCGTCGGGGCCCGCGGAGTGCGGATTGGGCGGCATACCGGGGCCGTACGGGGATGACCCCGGCGTGCGCTGTCCCAGCCTCGGGCTGCGCCCTCAGTCTCGGCCCAGCCCGATCTCCTGGCCCGTCCAGCCGCGGCGCAGCCAGCGGTCGTGGCTGGCCACCACCACCGCGCCCGGGTAGTCCGGGATCGAGGCGACCAGCTCGTCGGTCAGCAGCAGCGAGAAGTGGTTCGTCGGCTCGTCCAGCAGCAGGACGTCCGGTGGATGGGCCAGCAGGATCGCCAGGTCTAGCCGGCGGGCCTGGCCCACGCTGAGCGTCCCGACCGGCCGGCCCTCGTCGCGACCGGCGACCAGCCCGAACGTACGCAGCGGCGTACGCTGCTCGGCCCGGTCCCCGACCGCGTCGCGATAGGTCTCCCGGACCGTACGGTCAGGGTCCCGCTGCACCACGTCCTGGCCGAGCATCGCCACGGACAACCGGCCGACCCGGGTCACCGACCCGCTCGCCGGCGCCAGCGCCCCGGCCAGTACGGCCAGCAGGGTCGACTTTCCCGCCCCGTTGGGCCCGGTGACGAGCAGTCGCGCGTCCGGTGCGAGGGCGACCGAGGTGGCGGCGAGCCGTCCGGGCACCGCGACGGAGGTGGCGGCCAGCACCGCCCCCGGCGTACGTCCCCGCGACGAGGGACGCCCGGCCAGCCCGCCGAACTGCAGGGTCGCCGGCGGCTTGCGCACCTGGCCGGCCTCGAGCCGCTCCAGTGCGGTGCTGGCGTCGTTGACCCGGCGCGCGACGACCTTCGCATTGCGGTCGCTGTAGAACTTCTTGGCCACCCCGACGGCGTGGAACTCGCGGTTGGCGTGGCCGACGGTGTGGTCGTCGCGGACCCGCCCGCGCAGCCGGCCCAGTTCCTCCTGCTCGTCGCGGTACTGGCGCTCCCAGCGTTCGTGCTCGGCCTCGCGACGGGCCAGGTAGGCGGTGCAGCTGCCGGAGAACCGGGTCACGCCGAAGCCCGACCCCGGGGAGTCCTCGTCGTGACGGACCGAGGCGTGCCGCAGCGGCGCCGGATCCAGGTCCAGCAGCGTGGTGGCGACCTCGTCGATGAAGGCACGGTCATGGCTGGCCATCAGCACCGGCCCGGACCAGCCGGTCAGCAGCTCGCCGACCAGGGTCGCGGCACGCTCATCGAGGTGGTTGGTCGGCTCGTCGAGCAGCAGCGTGTCCGGGCGGCGCAGCAGCATCCAGGCCAGCGAGAGGCGGGACACCTCCCCGCCCGACAGCTGCGTGGCAGGCCGGTCGCGGGGGATCGCGGCCAGGCCGAGCCCGTCGACCAGCCGGTCGAGCAGGTGGTCCAGGTCCCAGGCCTGGCGACGCTCGGCCTCGGCCAGCGCGGCCTGGAAGCGGTCAGTGGCGGCCGGGTCCCCGGTGGCCATCGCCTCGCCCTCGGTCTCGACCCGGCGCGTGAGCTCGCGCAGCGGGGCCGTCGCGTCGTCGAGGGCCTCCGCGACGGTGTGGTCCAGTGCGAAGGGCGGCTGCTGGTGGAACAGCCCGACCCGGCCGGGGGCGGAGACGGTCCCGGCATCGGGCTCGTCCAGCCCGGCGACGATCCGCAGCAGGGTGGACTTGCCCGAACCGTTCTCGCCGATCAGGCAGGCGCGCTCGCCGGAGGAGACGGTGAACGAGACGTCGGTGAGCACCCGACGGTCGGGGAACGACCGGGACAAGCCGTCCACCCGCAGGTGGTCCGGGCCGGAGGCGGCCGACGTGGCGAAGGGGGTGAGCGCTGCAGACATGGAGATCCTTGGACAGGGTGAGGATTCCCGCCGGGCGGTGCCGCGGACGCGGGAGGGACTCAGATCTCAGGACAGCATGGGTCCACTTTAGCCGAGCGCGCCCCAGTCGCCGAGTGCCCCTTGGAGGGCGCCCAGGGCCGCCTCGACCAGCGGCCAGCGCTCGTCCTGCGGGCACCCTGCCTGCACCCAGTGCAGGCAGGCGCCGTCGACGAAGCCGAACCAGCCCCACAGGGCGTACGTGTACCGCGCTCCCTCGGCGGGGCGTAGCAGGGTCCGGAGCTCCTGCTCGTCGATGGCCCGTGCCTCCCGGCGTACGACCAGGGCCTCGGGGGGCTCATTGCCGGACAGGAATGGCGCGGCCCAGGTGAGCGGGTGCGCGGCCGCGTGGCCGAGTTCGATCGCCAGCACCGCCGCGACCCGGTCGCGGGCCGAGGTGTTGGCCGGCAGGGCGGCGACCGCCGCGTGCCGGCGGTCGGCCAGGTCCTCCAGTCGGGCGCGCAGCACCGCAGCGTAGAGGTCGGCCTTCGTCCCGAAGTAGCGGTAGGCCAGTGCCTCGGAGGCCTCCGCCGCGGCGGCGACGGCGGACACCGAGACCCGGGCGTACGGGGCCTCGTCGAAGGCGGCGCCCGCGGCGGCCAGGATCATTGCGCGACGGGTCGCCTCGTCGAGTCGTCGGCGCGGGGCGCGGTCGGTCCGGGGGCTCATCGTTGCACCCTACCAGCTAGTGAGCTAGCCTCAACAATGTACTGAGCCCAACTCACTAAGGACTGCGATGACCCTTCTCGACTCGGCGATCTGGTGGCACGTCTATCCCCTCGGCGCGCTCGACGCCCCGATCCGCAACCGGCAGGACCGGAACGACCAGGGCGTGGTGCACCGCCTCCCGCAGCTGGCCGGGTGGCTGGACCACGCCGTCGGGCTGGGCTGCTCCGGACTGCTCCTCGGTCCGGTGTTCGACTCCACCGCACACGGCTACGACACCCTCGACCACTTCCGGATCGACCCCCGTCTGGGCGACGAGGCCGACTTCGACGCCCTGGTCGGCGCAGCGGTCGGCCGCGGCCTCGCCGTGGTGCTGGACGGGGTCTTCAACCACGTCGGCCGGCACCACCCCTGGGTGCAGCGGGCGCTGGCCGAGGGGCCGCACGGCGAGCACGCCGGGCTGGTCCGGATCGACTGGTCCACCGGCGAGGGCCGTCCGTACGGCTGGGAGGGCGCCGGGGACCTGGTGCCGCTGAACCACGACGACCCGCGGGTCGCCGACCTCGTGGTCGAGGTGATGCTGCACTGGCTGCGCCGCGGTGTCGCCGGCTGGCGCCTGGACGTCGCCTACTCGGTCCCGTCCTGGTTCTGGGGGACGGTGCTGGCCCGGGTCCGCTCCGAGTTCCCCGAGGTGGTGTTCATCGGTGAGGTGATCCACGGCGACTACGCCGCGATCGCGCAGGCCGGGACGCTGAACTCGGTCACCGGCTACGAGCTGTGGAAGGCCTCCTGGAGCGCGCTGGCCGACCGCAACCTCTGGGAGCTGGCGTGGGCTCTGGAGCGCCACGACGCCTTCTCCGCCGCCGTGACCCTGCAGACCTTCGTCGGCAACCACGACGTCGACCGGATCGCCGACACCGTGGGCGATGCCGGTGCCGCGCTGGCCCTGGCGGTGCTGATGACCGTCGCAGGCTCACCGAGCATCTACTACGGCGACGAGCACGCCTTCCGGGGCCGCAAGGGGAGCGGTGCCGGCGCCGACGACCCGCTGCGCCCGGCGCTGCCTGCCACGCCCGCCGACCTCGCGCCGGACGGCTGGTGGATGTACCGGCTGCACCAGGACCTGGTCGCGTTCCGGCGCCGCCACCCGTGGCTGTCTCACGCCCGCACCCGGGTGGTGGGCAAGGACTGCACCTGGCTCACGTACGAGTCCCGTGGTCCGGAGGACCAGGTCGTCCGGGTCGAGCTCGGCCTGGACCCGCACGCCCGGTTCCGGGTCTACGCCGGGGATGACGAGGTCGGCTGGGACGCCCGGGCCGCCGGTCGGCTGGGCACGGTGGTCGGCGCCTAGTGGTGCGGGCGCCTGGTCGAGCGGGTGTCTAGTCGAGCGGGTGCTCCTGGTCGTGCCGGTGCCTCTGGTCGTTCCGCGGCCGGAGCTCCTCGATCGCCTGGCGCACGACCGGGTGGTCCGAGAGCTTCTCGACCAGCACCACGTCGTCCATCCGCGGGGCGGACTGGCGCTGGTAGATGTCGAGGAAGCCGGTCATCGCGGCGGTGAGGAAGGCGGTCGAGCACGGCTCCCAGCCGTGGTCGGCGAGGCGGGTCAGCCATCCCTCGCGCAGCTCGTCCCACTCCTGCTGGCGGGTGTCGAGGCAGTCGGCGGCGAACCCGACCGTGTCGACGATCTGACCATGCCGGACCACGTGAGCAGGCAACTGGATGATCGCCTGGTCGCGGTCCCAGCCGGTGACGCGGCCCGGATCGGTGAACTCGATCTGGGCGCAGAGTTCGCGGATCTCCTCCCGCGGCTCCAACAGGACGTCGGCGAAGAGGGTCGCCCGGGAGCGGGCCGCCAGCACCTGGTCCAGCAGGTCCAGGTCGGTGCTGCCTGCCGGGAAGACGCCGCGCGGCAGGGGGTGGGGCACGAGCTCGGCGCGGTGGTCGAGCAGGTCACCGACGGTCCTGGCGGATTCGCAGAACCTGTGCAATTCGCGGGCCCACAGGTGGGACTCCGCAACCGTTCCGGTCCAGGTGAACTCGATCATCGCGCCCTCCTATGGCCCAGTGTGCCGTGTTGGGCGGTGCGGTGGTACGCGCCTCGACTGGGCCGATACCGGGACGGTGGCAGCATGGCGCCATGCATGGTCCCAACGATGCGCCCCCTGGCCATGGCCGTCCGCGACGATCCGGGGACCACCGAACTGGACCGGTTGCGGGCACCGCACGTCTTCGGCAACCTCAAGGTCCGGCCCGTGCGGGTCAGGCGTTGAGCCATGCCACCCCGGCGAGCGCGACCCGGCTGGCGATCATGCGCCGGTACAGCATCGTCGGGGAATGGTCGGAGTTCCTGGCCGTCTGGCGCCGGATCGTCCCGGTGCGGGAGCGCCGTGGTTTCTGCTGCCTCTTCGCGGTCGCGGACGAGGCGGAGGACATGTTCACCTGGGCGTTCGACTTCGACGGTGACTGGGCGGACGTCGGTCCGGCCCAGCGCGGCTATCACCAGGACCCCGAGCGGGTCGGGTTGCGACGGGTCTTCGACTTCATGGCCGACTACGCCATCCATCCCGCGACGCAGCTGATGTTCGACAGGAGCTGAGGCCGCTGGTCAGCGTTCGGCGTCGGCCAGGTGGTGCTGTACCTCGTGCAGCCAGTACTCGGCCAGCGTGGCGATGGTGAACCGCATCCCGTCGCCGCGCAGTCCCGGGCGGTGCCAGGCATCCTCGTCGAGGGCCTCGAACAGCTCGGCCGCGCGGGCGGTTGCGATCATCTGGTCGGAGGCGACGGTCCGCGGGTCGCGGGCGTTGTAGTCACCCTCGACCGCGGCCTGCTCCCCGTCCCAGGCACGGAACGTCGGGCTGTCCAGCGAGCGCATCTGCTCCACCCGGGTGGTGAAGACCCGGGTGACGTCGAGCACGTGGCAGGCGTACTCCAGGGGTGACCAGACGTCGGGCTCCGGCCGGACGGCGACGTCCGGCCGCGCCAGAACGGCCTGCCAGCGGGGGACCGAGGCGCGCAGCCGCTCCGCCACCGTGGCGTGGGGCTGGCCGGGCGTGAACCCGCAGTCGGGGCAGCTCTCGCCGATGACGAACGTCCAGTCCCTGGTGTCGGGACGGGCCGGTGTGCTGTGAGCGGGCTGGTGTGCGGTATCCACACCATCCATCGTAGGTACCAACGGCGGCCCCGCACAGGGCCGACGTCGGCCACTCGTCCGCTTGGCGCTCGGCCGTCCTGGGCCGTCTCCGGGCAGCGGCTCGGCCGACCCTCAGATGCGCGAACTAAGCTGCCAGCGTCCGCCCGGTCAGCTCCGGGATCCTGCTCACGGGAGCCGCATGTCGATCATCTCGTTCCTCCAGACCATCCCCCCGCTCGCCGTGTACCTGGTGATCGGGCTGCTGGTGGCGATCGAGAGCGTCGGCGTTCCGGTCCCCGGGGAGACGGCGCTGATCACCGGAGCCGTGATGAGCACCCATGCGGCCCTGCACGTCTCGGCGGTCTGGGTCTTCGTCGCGGCGTTCAGCGGAGCGGTGCTCGGCGACTCGTTCGGCTACTCGGTCGGCCGCCGGTACGGTCCGGCGCTGCTCGTACGCCTCGGCCGCCGCTTCCCACGCCATGTCTCCGCCGACCGCGTCGCGTACGCCGAGTACCTGTTCGAGCACTACGGCATGGGCACCGTCTTCGTGGGCCGCTTCATCGCGCTGCTGCGGATGCTGGCCGGGCCGCTTGCCGGCATGCTCCACCTGACCTACCCGCGGTTCCTGCTCGCCAATGCCTCCGGCGCCGCCTGCTGGGCCGGCATCATCACGGTCGGGATCCACCTGCTGGGGACCGCGGCGGAGAGCTGGTTCGCCGGAGGGGCGTGGGTGCTGCTGCTCGTCCTGCTCGTCGTCGGCCTGGTCGGGGGGCGGGTACTGGCGCGCACCTTCGACCACCGCGTCGAGGCGTACGCCCGGGAACGGCTCGCTGCCGGAGAGATCCCGACGGCGGAGTGAGGCGCCGGCCGATCGTCTGACGGGGCCGAACCCGCGGGGTTACCGTGCTGGAAGGGACCCGAGGGCGGGAGTGTGCCATGAGTGACATCGTCGTGTGCTGTACGGATGGGTCGGAGCTGTCGCTGCGGGCGATCGAGGCCGGGCTCGCCCTGGTCGACCGGACCCGGCTGCGTCCCCTGCTGGTCAGCATCGTGCCGGAACCCCCGGTGGCCACCCCGGTCGGGATCGCCGCCGACGCGCTGACCCTCTCGACGGTGCCGATCGAGGGGATGATCCTCGCCCAGGCGGACGCGCTGGACGAGGCCCACCGGGTGGTGGCGGTGGCCGCCGAACGGTTCGGCGTCCCCGAGGAGGACACCCGGGTCGAACTGGGCGAGGTGACCTCGTACGTGACGGCCCTGCTGGAGCAGACCGGGGCCGCCCTGGTCGTGGTCGGTTCGCGGGGACTCGGCGCAGGGGCGAGGTTCGTGCTCGGATCGGTGTCGGATCACCTGGTCCGGCACGCCCCCTGCCCGGTGCTGGTCGGCGGCGACGAGGTCCCCACCACCCCGGACGGCCCGGTCGTGCTGTGCCTGGACGACTCGCAGCGGTCGGTGCACGCCGCCGCCTCGGCGCTAGGGGTCCTCGACCCGTCCCTGCCGGTGGCCGTGGCCACCGTGACCCGTCCGGCGGTCCAGGGCCTGCCCGACGACGGACTGGCCCAACTGCAGGAGAACAAGCGACTGATGGATGCGGACGAGCTGCTGGGCCGGGCCGCCGGCGAGCTCGGCCGGCCGGAGGCCGAGCACATCCTGCTCGATGGGGCGGATCCGGCCGAGGCGCTGCTCGAGCTGGCCGGCTCCCGCCCCGTACGTGTCCTGGTCGTCGGCACACACGGCCGCAACCTGGTCACCCGTGCAGTCCTCGGCTCGGTGGCCGACCAGCTCGTCCGCCGCAGCACCTCACTGGTGTGCGTGGTCCCACCCGCCGAGGACTAGCTGGCCGACAGCCGGCTAGTGCCCCGAGTTCGACGCGATCGATGCCACCAGGTTCACCGTGGAGGCCAGTACCACCGCGCCCAGCAGGTAGCTGAGCAGCGTGTGGCGCAGCACCGTGTGGCGGATGGTCCGGTCGGTGATGTCGGTGTCACTGACCTGGTACGTCATCCCCAGCGTGAAGCTCAGGTAGGCGAAGTCCCGGAAATCGGGATCCTCGCTCTGGTTGAAGTCGACGCCCCCGCCGTTCTCGTAGTACAGCTGCGCGTAGCGGATGGTGAAGACCACGTGGACCAGGAACCAGGACGACGCCACGCAGAGCAGCCCGAGTCCGGTCTCGACGATGGAGGAGGGGCCCGTCTGCGAGCCGGCCGCGAGCAGGACACCGACGCCGACCAGGCTGGCGAGCGCGGCGAACAGCAGGATCACGTCGCCGTACCCGCGGCCCGGGTCCTCCTCGGTCGCATGGGCGCGGGTGGCCGCCCCGTCGAGCCGTCCGATGATCGCCCAGGTCCACAGGCAGTAGACCGCCGCGGTGACGATCCAGCCGGCCACTCCGGCTGCCTCGGCGCGCCAGAGGGCCTGCACGACCACCCCGGCTGCGATGCCCACCAGGGCACTGACGGCCAGCCGGAACAGGACCCGGCGATGGACAGGACGCGTACTCATCTCGATCTCCTCATGTCCGGCGACAGCCTAGGGGCCCTGCCTGGATCGGCACTGAGCGGCAGGTGTGCCACAGCCGACTGCTAGCTTCACGTACGTACCCCGTACCCACGATGCCCCCTGGAGGTAACCCATGGCCGGTGGACTCGCCGCGCTGCTGGACGACGTCGCCCTGATCGCCAAGGCGGCCAGCGCGACCAGCACGAAGGCCGCCGCTGTCGTCGTCGACGATGCCGCCGTGACCCCGCAGTACGTCTCGGGCATCCACCCGTCCCGGGAGCTGCCGATCATCTGGAAGATCGCCCGGGGATCACTGGTCAACAAGGCGATCCTGATCGTCGTGTTGATGGTGCTCGACCACTTCCTTCCCATCGTGCTGACACCGCTGCTGATGCTCGGGGGCCTCTACCTGTCGTTCGAGGGCGCCGAGAAGGTGATGGAGGCCGTCGGTGGCGGCCACAAGAAGGAGGCGCCCCCGGCCGGTGAGGGCAAGCACGCCGGTCGTGAACCGGTGTCCTCGCTCGGCGCCGTCCATGAGAAGAAGATGGTCAAGGGCGCGATCATGACTGACTTCATCCTCTCCGCCGAGATCATGGTGATCTCGCTGACCAGTCTCAACGGCGGCGCCGAGGGCGGGATGGGCCTGGTCTCCAAGGCACTCACCCTCGCGGCAGTGGCGATCCTGATGACCGTGATCGTCTACGGCGCGGTCGGGCTGCTGGTGAAGCTGGACGACATCGGCCTGGCCCTGGAGGAGAAGGAGTCCGCCGGCCAGCGGCGCCTCGGCAGCCTGCTGGTCGCGGCGATGCCCAAGGTGCTGGACGCGCTGTCGGGGATCGGCATGGTCGCGATGCTCTGGGTCGGTGGCCACATCCTGCTCACCGGCACCGACAAGCTCGGCTGGCACGCCCCGTACGGGCTGCTGCACCTGGTCACCGAACCGGTGCACGCGGTGCCGGGCGTCGGCGCCGTACTGGCCTGGCTCCTCGACACCCTCGGCTCGGCGATCGTCGGCCTCGCGGTCGGAGCGGTGCTGGCCGGGATCGTCCACATGCTGCCCCTGAACCGCCATGACGTCCACGAGCCCGACGCCCCGGCGGCGGTGAGCTCAGGCGATAAGTGAGCGGAAGCCGCGCAGCCGCAGGCTGTTGCTGACCACGAACACGCTGGACAGGGCCATCGCGGCACCGGCGAGCATCGGGTTCAGCAGGCCCAGGGCGGCCAGCGGGATCGCGGCGACGTTGTAGGCGAAGGCCCAGAACAGGTTGCCGCGGATCGTGCCCAGGGTGCGCCGGGACAGCCGGATCGCATCGGCCGCCGCGCGCAGGTCGCCGCGGACCAGCGTCAGGTCGGCCGCCTCGATCGCGGCGTCGGTGCCGGTGCCCATGGCCAGTCCCAGGTCGGCCCGGGCGAGGGCGGCGGCATCATTGACCCCGTCGCCGACCATCGCGACGACCCGGCCCTCGGCCTGCAGCTCCTCGACCACGCGGACCTTGTCCTGGGGCAGCACCTCGGCGATCACCCGGTCGATCCCGAGCTGGCCGGCGACCTGCTCGGCGACCGTACGGTTGTCACCGGTCAGCAGCACCGGGGTCAGGCCCAGGGCGACCAGCTGGCGGATGGCCTGCTCGCTGGTCGGGCGGATCTCGTCGGCCACGGACAGCACACCCCGCGCCACCCCGTCCCAGGCGACCAGCACGGCGGTCCGGCCCTGCGCGACGGCCTCCCTCTGGGCCGCGACGACGTCCGCCGGCACCACGATGCCCTGCTCGTCGAGCAGCGGGGCCCGACCGACCAGGACCGTACGCCCCTGCACGGTGCCGCGCACGCCCAAGCCCTCGAGGTTGGCGAAGTCGTCGACCGCGGGCAGCCGGCCGGTCCGGTCCTGGGCGCCGCGGGCGATGGCGCGGGCGATCGGGTGCTCGGAGGCGTTCTCGACCGCTCCCGCGATCCGCAGCACCTCCTCGCTGGTGGTGCCCTCGGTGGCGTATGCCTCCACCAGCGTCATCGTGCCGGTCGTCACGGTGCCGGTCTTGTCCAGCACGATGGTGTCGACCCGGCGGGTGGACTCCAGTACCTCCGGCCCCTTGATCAGGATGCCGAGCTGGGCACCGCGGCCGGTCCCGACGAGCAGGGCGGTCGGCGTGGCCAGCCCGAGCGCGCACGGGCAGGCGATGATCAGGACGGCCACGGCCGCGGTGAAGGCGGCGGTGACCGGGAAGCCCGCACCGATCCAGGTGCCGAGGGTCGCCACCGAGACCGCGATCACGATCGGGACGAAGACTCCGGAGATCCGGTCGGCGAGGCGCTGGATCTGGGCCTTGCCGGCCTGGGCCTCCTCGACCATCCGCGCCATCTGGGCGAGCTGGGTGTCCGAGCCCACCCGGGTGGCGCGCACCACGAGGCGGCCCCCGGCGTTGACGGTGGCGCCGGTGACCGGGTCGCCCTCTCGGACCTCGACCGGCACCGACTCCCCGGTCAGCATCGAGGCGTCGACCGCCGAGCTGCCGGAGGCGACGACGCCGTCGGTGGCGATCTTCTCCCCGGGACGTACGACGAAATCGTCGCCGACGCGCAGGTCCTCCACCGGGATCCGCGTCTCGACCCCGCCGCGGAGCACCCCGACGTCCTTGACGCCGAGCTCCAGCAGGGCGCGCAGGGCCGCACCGGCGTTCCGCTTGGACCGCTTCTCGAAGTAGCGGCCGGCCAGCAGGAACATCACCACACCGGCGGCGACCTCCAGGTAGAGGTTGGAGGCACCGTCGGTCGGCCGGACACTGAACTCGAAGGCGTGCTTCATCCCGGGCATGCCCGCGGTGCCGAGGAACAGTGCGTACAGCGACCAGAGGAAGGCCGCACCGGTGCCGACCGAGACCAGGGTGTCCATCGTGGCGCTGCCGTGGCGCAGGTTGGTCCAGGTCGCCTTGTGGAAGGGCCAGGCGGCCCACACGATCACCGGGGAGGCCAGAGCCAGGGAGAGCCACTGCCAGTTGGTGAACTGCAGTGCCGGAACCATCGCCATCAGGATCACCGGCACCGACAGCACGACGGCACCGACCAGTCGCTGGCGCAGCGCGGTCAACTCGACGTCGCGCCGGTCCGGGAGGTCCTGGTCCGTGTCGGTGCCCGCGGGCCGGGGCAGGGTCGCGGTGTACCCGGCCTCCGCGACGGTCGCCACCAGCAGGGCTGGGTCGTAGCCCTCGGGGACGGTGACGTGGGCCTTCTCGGTGGCGTAGTTGACGGTCGCGGTGACGCCCTCGAGCTTGTTCAGCTTGCGCTCGATCCGGTTGGCGCAGGACGCACACGTCATCCCACCCAGCTCCAGCTCGATGCCGGACAGGTGGCCCAGAGCCGTGGGCACATGGATCGACTCAACCTTCGTTGCGGACAACGTCGTTCCTTTCGGTGGCCTGGAGCGGGGCTTCGGGCGGATCGGGGGATGGGGGTGGGGGGTGGGGGTCAGTGGGCGGGAGCCGGCGTGGAGGTCAGTGGGCGGCGGTCGGCACGGCGGCGGACCAGGCGGCTACGACGTGCTCGGGAACCAGCAGGCCACCAGCCACGTACGCGACCAGGAACACCGCCACCAGCACCAGCCCGTAGAGGGCGAGCCGGGGCGCGGCGCTCATTCCGACCTCGTAGCCTGGTATCCGGCCTCCTCGACGGCGGCGATCACCGCGGCGTCGTCGACCGGGGCGGACGTCGTGACGATGAGCTCGCCGGTCTGGTGGCTGACCTGCACGGAGTCGACGCCGGGGATCTCGGTGACCTCTTCGCGAACCGACATCTCGCAGTGGCCACAGGTCATGCCGGTCACCTGGTACTGGGTCGTCGTCATCGTGGAATCCTTTCCTGGGTACCCGGTGGGGGTATCCGACCCTTTGAGTTATACCCCTTGGGGGTATCTGGATCAAGTTGTTGCAGACAAGTCGGACGGTCGGCCTCCACGGTTCGGCCTCGACACTCGACCAAGGCGTCCGGGCTGGCGTCCGCGCCTTGGGTGCGCCGTATCTGTTGGTCTATCCGTAGAAACGGCGTACCTAAGGGGTCGCCGGGGGCCGGGTACGCCCCGTCGGCCCACCTCTCCACAGATTCGGCGCCCGGGCCTGTCCACAGATTCGGCGCCCAGGGGGCCCGCGAGGCCGGTCCCGGAGTCGCCTCCGGACGTCGCCTCCGGACGTTGTGGGTCGCATAGGTGCCCCATCCGCCCGCGAACTCGCTAGCCTTCCCGGGACGACGGGAGAGCGATGATCAGCGTGGTGGGTGCCGGGGGAGTGGGCGGGCTGCTGGCCGCCCTGCTGGTGACGGCGGGGGAGGACGTCACAGTCGTGCTGCGGCCGGGAAGCGCGGCGCGGGTCGCCGCGGAGGGGCTGCGGATCCGGTCACGTACGTACGGCGACCTGCACGTCCGTCCGCCGGTGGCCACCGAGGTGCCCGAGGGGTCGATCGTCCTGATCACGGTCAAGGAGTACGGTCTGGACGCCGTGCTGCCCGGTATCGCCGCCGCCCGGCCGAGTGAGGTGCTCTGCCTGCTCAACGGGGTCACGCATTCCGACCGGGTCCACGCGGCCCTGCCCGGTCCCCGGGTCGCCTGCGGCTTCGCCTCGGTGCTGTCCGCCCGCGACGAGGCCGGGGTGATCACCGTCACGACCAACGGGATCGCGGTCACCGTCCCCTCCAACGCCGCCTTCTGGCAGGCGCCGCGCGCGCTGGCCGGGGCCGGTGTGTCGGTCGCCGTGCACGGCACCGAGCGGGAGGTGCTGTGGACCAAGTACCGCCGGCTGGCGCCGTTCGCGCTGCTCACCTCCTGGGTGGACGGCGATGTTCCCACGGCCCGTCGCCGCGACTCGGCGCTGGTGGCGCAGCTGCTCACAGAGGTCGCCGCCGTGGCCACCGCCGACGGCCTGCCGACCGACCCGGCGACCCTCGACGGGTTGCTCCCCGGTCCGGGCGCGCTGAGCTCGCTCGCCACCGACCTGCGCCGGGGCACCGAGGGGGAGCTGCGCCAGCTCGGGGATGCCCTGGTGGAGCTGGGGCGTACGTACGGGATCGCGACGCCGGCGCTGGAGCGGGTGGTGCGGGAGATCCGAGAGCGGGTCGGGCGCAGGCCGCTCGGCTGATTCGGAAGTCCTGGATCGCCCGTCATGGGAGCGCCCTCGGTTCTTGATTTCCCGTTGTCTCGCACGGGGGATCAAGAACCGAGGGTCCCTTGCCTCAGCCGGCCACCGCGCTCAGGTGACGGCCCCCACGTGCCAGGGCACGAACTCGTTGTCGCCGTACCCAAGCTCCTCGCTCTTGGTGGGTGTTCCTGAGGCCACGTCGAGGATCCGGTGGTAGATGTCCAGCCCGACCGACTCGATCGAGCGGCCCTGCTCGACGATGGAGCCGCAGTCCAGGTCCATGTCGTCGCCCATTCGCCGGAACAGGTCGCTGGTGGTCGACAGCTTCAGCGTCGGAGCCGGGCGGGTGCCGATGGCCGATCCACGACCGGTGGTGAAGCACACCATTGTGCAGCCCCCGGCGATCAGCCCGGTCACCGATACCGGGTCGTAGCCGGGGGTGTCCATGAAGGAGAAGCCCCGGGCCGAGATCGGCTCCGCGTAGCGATGGACCGCCATGAGCGGCGCGTGTCCGCCCTTGGCGACCGATCCGAGCGACTTCTCCAGGATGGTGGTGATGCCTCCGGCCTTGTTGCCCGGCGACGGGTTGTTGTCCATGGATCCGCCGCCGTCCGCGGCCGTGTACTCCTCCCACCACCCGATGACGTCGAGCAGGTCCCTCGCCACGGCAGGGCTGGCCGCTCGGCGGACCAGCAGGTCCTCGGCGCCGTAGATCTCCGGGGTCTCGGCCAGCACGGTACGACCACCCTGGGCGACGATCAGATCCGAGGCGTGGCCGAGCGCGGGGTTGGCGGTCACCGCGGACCAGGCGTCGGAGCCGCCGCAGTTCAGTCCCACCACCAGCTCGGACACCGGTACCTCGACCCGGGTGACGTCGGTGACCGTGGGAGCCATCTCCCGGACGGCCTCCAGCCCGCGAGCGATGGCGCGCTTGGTGCCGCCCTGCTCCTGCACGGTGAAGGAGACGACCGGGACCTCGGGACGGAAGGTGATGCCCTCGAGGAGGTGCTCCATCTGGTTCATCTGGCAGCCGAGCCCGATCATCACCACCCCACCGATGTTCGGGTGCTGGGCGTAGCCGGCGAGCGTACGCCGCAGCATCGCCAACCCCTGGCCCTGGGCCACGTGCCCGCAGCCCTGGTCGTGGGTCAGGGCCACCACGCCGTCGAGGCCCGGGAACTCGTCCAGCAGCCCGGAGGCCTCCGCCCGCGCCGCGATGGTCCGGCAGACCGTGGCCGAGCAGTTCACCGAGCTGAGCACGGCGATGAAGTTCCGGGTGCCCACTGATCCGTCGCTGCGCCGGATGCCCAGGAACGTACGCCGGTCGGGCAGTTCGAGCGGGCCCAGCGGCTCGCCTGCCGCATCGTCGGCAGAGCTCCCCTCGTGGGCGCTGAAGGCCAGGTTGTGGCTGTGGACGTGGTCGCCCGCCGTGATCGGCGCCGTGGCGACGCCGATCACGTGCGCGTACTTGCGTACGACCGACCCGACGGACACGTCGGCCAGGGCGACCTTGTGGCCCTGCGGGACGTCACCGGTGATGACCAGGATGCGGCCGTCCGGGGTGCTGATCCGTTTGCCGGCCGGGAGGTCACGCAGCGCGATGGCGACCGTGTCGTCGTGGTCGAGGACGTGCAGCGCGGCGGGGGAGTGCCCGGCTGCCGGGCTCAGCGGCTGCCCTGTTGCCGTGTTCATCGGTCCACCCGGGCTCTTCATCGGTCCACCCGGGCGCTGCCGCCCCCGGCCACCTTGACGACCTCGAGGAGCGTCGCCATCGAGGTGTCGCCCGGTGTCGTCATCGCCAGGGCACCGTGGGCGGCACCGTAGTCGACGGCGGTCTGCAGGCCGGCACCGCTGAGCAGGCCGTAGATCAGCCCGGAGGCGAAGGAGTCGCCACCGCCGACCCGGTCGAGGATCTCCAGGTCGTCGCGCTGGGTGGCCTGGACGAGACCGCTGTCCCGGCCCCAGGCGATCGCACCCCAGTCGTTCACCGTCGCCGACCGTACGCCACGCATGGTGGTGGCGATCACGCCGAAGTTCGGGTACTCCGCGGCGACCCGGTCGATCATCGCGGCGAAGTGGTCGACCTGGAGGTCGGTGAGGTCGGAGCTGGTCCCCTCGACCTCGAAGCCGAGCGCGGCGGTGAAGTCCTCCTCGTTGCCGATCATCACGTCGACGTACTGCGCCAGCTCGCGGTTGACCTCCTGGGCCCGGGCCTGTCCGCCGATGGACCTCCACAGGCTGGGGCGGTAGTTGAGGTCGTACGACACGACGGTGTCGTACCGGCGGGCGGCGACCAGGGCCGCCCGGGTCGTCTCGGCGGCCCGCTCCGAGAGCGCCGCGTAGATGCCGCCGGTGTGCAGCCAGCGCACGCCGAGGTCACCGAACAGGTGGTCCCAGTCGACGTCCTCGGGCGCGAGTCGGGAGATCGCGGTGTGCCCGCGGTCGGAGACGCCCACGGCGCCGCGGACCCCGAACCCGCGCTCGGTGAAGTTCAGCCCGTTGCGGACCCGTCGTCCGACGCTGTCGGACTCGACCCAGTGGATCAGGGAGGTGTCCACGCCCCCGGCCATCATCAGTTCCTCGACAAGGTGGCCGACCTCGTTGTCGACCAGGGACGTCACCGTTGCGGTGCGGAGCCCGAACACCTTGCGCAGGCCGCGGATCACGTTGTACTCCCCGCCGCCCTCCCAGGCGGTGAAGGAGCGGGCCGAGCGGATCCGTCCCTCGCCCGGGTCCAAGCGCAGCATCACCTCGCCGAGGGAGACGGCGTCGTAGCGACAGTCCGCTGCGGGGCGGATGGTCAGTTCCTGGTTCATGGTGTCCTCCTCAGACGGTGGCGCAGGCGGCATCGACCGCGCTGCGGGTGAGTTCGGCGATGCCGGCGAAGTCGCCGGCGGCGATGGCTGCGGGCGGCACCATCCACGAGCCGCCGACGGCGGGGACGCAGGCCAGTGCCAGGTAGTCGGCCAGGTTGTCCGGGCCGACCCCGCCGGTCGGGACGAACGCAAGTGTCCCGAACGGGGCCGACAGCGCCTTGATCGCTGCGGGGCCGCCGTACACGCCGGCCGGGAAGAACTTCGCCGTGGTCAGGCCCAGGGAGAGCGCGAGCATGATCTCCGTCGGGGTGGCGGCGCCCGGCAGGATGTCGAGGCCGAGCCTGCGGGCACGGTCGACGATGGCGGCGTCCAGTCCCGGGCTGACGATGAACGTGGCGCCGGCCTCGGCCGCCTGCTCCACCTGCTCTCGCAGCGTACGGACGCCATCATCCTGTGCTCGAGCCGGATGTCCCCGGACGAGCTGGAGCGGGTCCGGACGCTGTGCCCGGTCGTGCTGGTGAACCGTACGCACCCGGCGCTGCCGGCCGTGACCTTCGACTCCCGCGAGGGCGTCCAGGAGGCGGCGTCCCACCTGCGCGCCCTGGGTCACCGGCGCGTGGCGTACGTCGCCGGCCCCGAGCACAGCTTCAGCAACCGGGACCGGGAGTCCGCCCTCGCGGAGGAGTTCGCCGCGCAGGGTCTGGAGGTGGTCCTGGTCGGCCACTACGAGCCGTCCTTCGACGGCGGCCGCCGGGCCGCCGATGACGTGCTGGTCGCCGGCGTCACCGCGGTGATGGTCTACAACGACGTGATGGCGCTGGGCCTGGTCGGACGGTTGCTGGCGTACGGCGTCTCGATCCCGCAGGACCTCAGCGTGATCGGCTGGGACGACATCGAGTTCTCCGAGATGTTCACGCCCGCCCTGACCACTGTCCACATGCCTCGGGAGGAGGCCGGTCGAGCCGCGGTCGAGTTCCTGCTCGCCCGGCTCGCCGGCGCCCAGGCCGAGGCGCCGCGCCTCGACACCCACCTGGTCTTCCGCCGGACCACCGCACGCCCGCCCGCGGCGCCCGCGTCGACGACGGCACCCCTACCGCTGGGCGTCCCGCTCAGCTGACATCCCGGTCCGCGTCGGCCGCGCCGGAGGACGACCACACCCACACGAGTTCCACCATGCCCGCGGCTTCCACCGCGCCCGCGAGTTCCGTCATGCCCGCGAGTTCCGCCAGACCCACGAGTTCCGTCATGCCCACCCGTCCCACCACACCCACGAGTTCCAGAATCGAGATCACCATGGATCGACTCGGCAGAGCCGCCCTGTCAACCCTGGCCGCCCGCGAGGGCGCCACCCTCCCACCCTCGGGATGGTCGAGCCAGGACATCGGCATCGTCCACTTCGGCATCGGGGCCTTCCACCGGGCCCACCAGGCCGTCTTCACCCAGGACGCGTACGCGGCCACCGGTGACGACCGATGGGGGATCTGCGGGGTGACCCAGCGCTCGGACGCGGTGAAACGCCAGCTCGCCCCCCAGGACGGCCTCTACGGCGTGCTGGAGCGGGCCGTCGGGCACACCGGCGTCAAGGTCGTCGGCAGCGTACGCGAGGTGCTCTTCCCCGCCGAGGAGCTGGATGCGGTGCTGGCCAGGATCGCCGCCCCCTCGACCCGGATCGTCACCCTCACCGTGACCGAGAAGGGCTACCGCCGCGACGCCGATGGTCGCCTCGACGTCGCCGACCCGATCGTCGCCGCAGACCTGGCCGGTGGCCGGCCGGCCAGCGCGGTCGGGCGCCTGGTCCGCGGCCTGCAGGCCCGCGCGGAGGGGTGCGACCTGCCGCTCACCGTCGTCTGCTGCGACAACCTGACAGACAACGGGACCGTTCTGCGCCGGCTTGTGCTCGACTTCTGCGACGCCATGCCCCAAGGGGGCGACCTGCGGGACTGGATCGAGTCCCACGTCACCTTCCCGTGCACCATGGTCGACCGGATCGTTCCGGCGACCACCCCCGATGACCGCGAGCTCGGCCGGCAGGTCCTCGGACTGGGCGACGAGGGACTGGTCACCGCTGAGCTGTTCAAGCAGTGGGTGATCGAGGACAGGTTCAGCGGCGAGCGGCCGGCGTGGGAACTCGCCGGCGCGCAGTTCACCCAGGACGTCGCCCCGTACGAGGCGATGAAGCTGCGGATCCTCAACGGCACCCACTCGACCCTGGCCTATCTCGGCGCGCTGCGCGGCCATCGGACGATCGCTGAGTCGGTCACGGACCCTGAGCTGGTGGGGATTGCCCGCGCGCTGATCGCCGACGACGTGATCCCGGTGCTCAAGCGCCCCGACGGGGAGGACCTGGAGGCGTACGGTGCCTCGGTGCTGGAGCGGTTCGCGAACCCTGCCCTCGCACACCGCACGACCCAGATCGCCATGGACGGCACCCAGAAAGTGCCCCTGCGGCTGCTCGGGACCGTCCGCGACAACCTCGCCCTCGGGCGACAGCCCCACGCCGCGCTGCTCGGTGTCGCGGCCTGGATGGCCTACCTCGCGTCCGCTGAGGGTGCCGGCGGTCTGGCCCTCCCGATCGACGACCCGCTCGCGGACCGGCTGGAGTCCGAGGTCCGGGGCTGTTCGGACCCCGCCAGGGTCGTCGACAGGCTGCTCGACGTGCACGAGGTGTTCGGTGACGACCTGCCCGGGAACGACGCGGTGCGCGGCGAGCTCGTCGAGGACGTGGCGCGGTTGCTGCGCTGATCGGGCGGCGCGCTCGGTCCTTGATCGCGCGTCTTGGGGCGCCCTCGGGTCTTGATTGCCCGTCATGGGAGCGCCCTCGGTTCTTGATCACCCGTTGTCTGGCACGGAGGATCAAGAACCGAGGGTCCCTGTCCGGGCCCGACGGATCCGCTGCGCAGCCCCGGGTGGACGTATGGACCCGGACGGGCCAGTCTGGGGCGGTGGACAGTGCAACGGTGAGGATCCGGTACCGCGACAAGGACGGGCAGGTCGGCTGGCACCGCCTCCGGGTCACGGGTGCCCGGGACGACGCGGGCACCTGGTTGATCGTCGCCGAGGAGCCCGGCACGCGGGGCCCCCTGGAACTCGCCCTGGCGGACGTCCTCGGCTGGCAGAGTGCGCTGGAGGTGGCGGCCGCCGCCGATCGACTCTCCTCCGACCGATCTTCCGCGGACGCTCCGGTCCCTGGGGTGTACCGGCACTACAAGGGCAGCTTCTACTGGCTGCTCGAGGTGGCCACGCACTCCGAGACCCGCGAGCTGATGGCCGTCTACCGCTGCCTGTACGGGGACTTCTCGACCTGGGTGCGCCCCTGGGCGATGTTCAACGAGACGGTGCTGGTCGACGGGATCGAGGTGCCCCGGTTCGCGTACGTGGCTCCGCTGTCCTGAGGCGCCCCGGGCTCACAACTCGCTGCCCCGGGCGCTCAGCCGCAACCGGCGAAGCAGCGAACTCTTCTTGTCCTGGTGGCCCTCCATCCGGGTCAGGATCGCGTCCAGGAAGCGGATCGCCGTCGGGATGTGCGGTCCCTTGTTGAGCATCACGCACTCGGCGCGCCCCGACATCGCCGCATCGGTCACCTCGGCCCGGGCCGGCGTGCCCGTCTTGGCCAGGTCCTCGAGCACCTGCGTGGCCCACACGACCGGCACATGCGAGGCCTCGCAGATCCACATGATCTCCTCCTGGATCTCGCCCATCCGTGCGTAGCCGCCCTCGACCGCCAGGTCGCCCCGGGCGATCATCACGCCCAGGTGCGGGGACGCCATGCCGGCCAGCAGGATGTCGGGCAGGTTGCGGAAGCCGGTCATCGTCTCGAGCTTGACGATGACCGGGAAGTCCGGCCGGCCGAGCCGGTCCAGCTCATCGCGCAGGTCCGCCACGTCGGCGGCCGTACGGACGAACGACAGGTCGACGGCGTCCGCGTGCGCCACGACGAACGGCAGCACCGCGCGGTCCTCCTCGGTCAGCGCCGCCAGGTCCAGGTCGGTGTCGGGCAGGTTGATGCCCTTCTCCGCCCCGAGCCAGGCGCCCTGCGCGGCGATCGAGGTGACCTCGATCTCGAGCGCCACGTCGTCGGTGGCGATGATCCGGCCGCCGATCTTCCCATCGTCCAGCCAGACGCGGTCGCCGACGGCGGTGTCCCGGAACGCCTCCGGCAGCGTGCAACCGATGGTCGGCGGTGTCGCCGAAGGATCGGCCGGCGTGAGGTCGGCGACCAGCCTGAGGTGGTCGCCCGGGTGGATCCGCAGCCGCTGCACCGTCGCCGGCAGGTCGGCCACGGTCGTACGGTCGTCGGCCACCTGGAGCGCCAGGCCAGGGACGAAGTAGGCGGTATCGGTGAGCACGCACTCCACCCGGGAACCATGGGTGCCGCGGACCGTCAGGGTCCGGTGCGACCCCCGCGAGTCCACGAATTCGACCACGTCGCCGACGGCACGCCTGGCAAGCCAGGCGCGATCGGTGACCGGCAGGGGGCCGGCTGGGAGCGATTCGGTCCCGGGGGCCGAGTGGCGCGGCTCGCTCGGATCATCCGCCACGCTCGGGGCTGTCGTGTCGCCCGGGGCTGTCGGCTCGCCCGGGGCCCCGGCGACCAGGACGACCTCGGCCGGCACAGTCGTACGCCCCAGCGCGTCGCGTTGCGGCTTGAACTTGACCACCTTCGGTCCCGGTGCGATCGGTCCGGTGCGCAGCTTCGGGCCGGCCAGGTCGACGACGACCACCAGGCGCCGGCCCGTCCGCGCCTCGGCGGCCCGTACGTGCCCGACCATCGCCGCCCAGGCCTGCGGTCCGTCGTGGGCGGAGTTGATCCGGAAGACCGAGGCCCCGGCCCCGGCGAACTCCGCGACGATGCCGGCGTCGGTGGCGCCCTCCGGCGGGAGGGTGACCATGATCCGTGCGGTCCGGTGCGGGGGACGGGGGCCGAACAGGAGCTCGGCATTCGTCTCCAGCTGGGCCGGGCCCTCGTCGAAGCTGACCATCGGCGGGTCGAACCGGGGCTCGGGGAGGCCGGCGAGCGCGTTGGCTGCCCGGCAGACGCCCTGGAGGGTGGCCTCGACGTGGGCCTCGGCGCGGCCGAGGGAGGACAGGCCGTGGTGGGCCAGGTCGGACTGGAGGTCGCGGAGGTCGGAGGACCTCAACGCGAGGTAGTCGAGCAGGTTGTCGGCGCTGGCGACGTTGCGGGGGTGGACCTGCTGGAGCGCGATGGCCTCGTCCGTGCTGGTGCTGACGATGCTGTCGCGCAGGGATTCGAGGCGGTCGGCGAGGTCGGAGATCGACGGGGGAGGAGGCATGGCCCCAGTCTAGGAAGGCACGGCCGCCGCGGTCCGCAGACGGGGACTGTGATGCCTGCCCCATCCGCGGTGGTCGGCCGCGGCCGGCCCTCAGACCTCCTGCTCACCCGCCTCCATCTGCTTGCGGGCCCGGCGGCTCGCCCGGACGCGGTGGTCCGCGCTGTAGGCCGGGGCCGCCATCGGGGAACCCGTCATGACGGCCGAACGCATGCCAGCGACGACCTGGGAGGTGGCGCGGTAGGCCTCCGCGGAGCGGTCGTTGTCGAACGTGATGGAGCGCTCGCGGCGTACGCCCATCTTGGCGCCCTCCTCGACGGCGTCCTGGTTGGTCCCCATGAACAGGAAGACCCAGCTGTACTGGCTCTCCTGCTGGGTGATCAGGTCCTTGATCCCGGCGGCGGTCCACTCGGTGGAGGCGTTCTCGTAGCCGTCGGTCATGATCGGCACGATGACCGAGCCCGGGCGCTGGTCCTCGGGCAGGGCGGCGAGCCGCTCCCCGACAGTGGTGACGGTACGGCCGATGGCGTCGTAGAGGGCGGTGGTGCCGCGCGGCACCAGATCGAGCGGGGGTACCTGGTCCACCGGCAGGTCGCGGAAGACCTCCTGGTACTCGTTGTCGAACTGGGCCAGGGATACCAGGCAGCGGCCGGGGACGCCCCGCTGCTCGGCGATGAAGTCATCGAAACCCTGGGTGACGGCATGGGCCATCGATTGCATCGAGCCCGAGCGGTCCAGGACCGCGGCGATGTAGGTGAGGCTGTTGTCGGTCATGGGGAGCTCCTCGGATCAGTGGGTGGGGGTCCGTCAGGACAGGTCGTCGGGCTTGCGGGTACTGAAGCGCAGCGGACGCGATTTGGAGTTGTTGCTGCGGCTGGCGTCGTAGCGGGCACGGGACAGGGACTCACCGCTCACCCGGCCCTCCTCGACGTAGCCCTCGAGGGGTGCCGAGGCTGCGAGCCGGGGGCCGACCGAGTTGGGGGCGATGCGAGCGGCCGCTGCGACCTGGCGGATCGAGGCGCCGGACAGCGCCACGGCGGCCATCGCTTCGTTGAGTGCGCTGGTCAGGTGTTCGCCGGCCTCGGTGAGTCGCGTGACGTCGTCGAGGGTGGGCTGGTCGGTGTCGATCCGGTCCAGGAGTAGGCGGGCGCTCTCCACCGACCGCGCGAGGGGATTGTCCTGTTTCATGCGACCTCCTTGCCGCCACATCAGGTCTGTCCAGGTGTGCAAGTTCTGCACATGCTCAAGTATTGCACGCTGGGGGTGCGGAAGCCAGAGGTTCGTGAGCCGAATCCGACGCTCCACGCACGCCCTCGGCCACCGGCCCGGAAGGGAACCGCGCAGAACCGTGGATCGGCGCGGCGCAGCGGGGCCGACCGAGAAATGGGGCGTCAGATTCGGCTCATCGCCCACTCTCGGATCCCTCCGGCTTCGGGGCCGGGCCAACCCCCGCCCCCGCGCCCGCGGGCCGCAGTGGGATCCTCGTCCCATGGCACCCCTCACCTTGCCTCTCGACGCCGCCGCTGCCACCCTCGGCTCGGTCGGCGGCAAGGGCCTCAACCTGATCCGCCTCACCCGCGCGGGCTTCCGGGTACCGCCCGGGTTCGTGGTCACCACCGACGCCTACACGGCCCATGTCGGCGCCCATGGCCTGGCCGAGGTGATCGCCCGGGCCACCGCGGGCATTGACCCCGGCGACGCGGCCGCCCTGGAGGCCGCCTCCACCACGATCCGAAGTGCCTTCGGCGCCGGAGCGATGCCGCCCGAGGTCCGCACCGCGATCCTGGCGGCCGCCGCGAGCCGGGGGAGCACCCCGTTGGCCGTGCGCTCCTCGGCGACCGCGGAGGACCTGCCGGACCTCTCCTTCGCCGGCCAGCAGGACACCTACCTGAACGTGATAGGCGCCGAGCAACTGCTCGGGGCGGTCGTCGACTGCTGGTCGAGCCTGTGGACCGCCCGGGCGATCGGCTACCGGCTGCGCAACGCCATCGCCGACTCCGACGTCGCGCTGGCCGTGGTGGTCCAGGAACTCCTCGCGCCGCAGGCCAGTGGCGTGCTGTTCACCGCCGACCCGCTCACCGGCATCCGCTCCCGCACCGTGATCGACGCCGTCCCCGGACTGGGGGAGTCACTGGTCTCCGGCCAGGCCGAGCCCGACCACTGGGAGGTGGCGGCCGACGGCACGATCCTGTCCCGGACCCTGGGTGCGAAGGCCCTCGTCACGGTCCCGGCCCCCGGCGGCGGCACCACCACCGTCACCCCCGAGCAGGCCGCCGCGCGCACGTACGTCCTTACCGACGCCCAGGTCGCCGACCTCGCCGCGCTCGGCCGCCGGATCCAGGACGAGTACGACAACCCCCAGGACATCGAGTGGGCACTGGTCGACGGCGAGCTGCACGTCCTGCAGACCCGCGCCATCACCTCGCTGTTTCCCCTGCCTCCGGGTGGTGCCGAGGCGTTGTGGTTCTCGTTCGGTGCGTTCCAGGGCATGCTGCGACCGATCACCCCGGTCGGCAGGGAGGCCCTGATCCGGCTCGCGTCCGGTGCGGCCGTGGTCTTCCGTGGCCGGCCCTCCGACCCTGAGCAGCAGGGATTCATCGCGGTCGTCGGCGAGAGGCTCTGGGTACGCCTGGACGGACTGCTGCGCCACCCGGTCGGCGCCCGCCTGGTGCCGACCATGCTGGCCATCGGCGAGCCGGGCACGGGCGCGATCATCAGGCGCCTGCGACAGGAGCAGGGTCTGCCCGCCGCTCGGATCTCGCCGCGTACGGTCGGCCCGCGGTCGATGCAACCGGTGCTGAGGTTCGTGGGGCGTGTCCTGGCGGGACTGCCGCTCAGCCTGGTGGCCCCGGCCGTCCGGCGCCGCCGCTTCGACCGCGCGATCGAGTCCATGGTCACCGCCGCCGGGGATGCCCAGCGCGAGGCCACCGCCGAGGCCGATCCGTACGCACGCCTGTCCCGCCGGGTCGATGCTGCGGAGTCCTCGTTGCTGGTCGGGCTGGCGCGGGCGTTCGGTCAATTCGCGCCGGTGATGGGCCCGGCAGGGATGCTGCTGGCCGTCCTGCACCGGATCGGTCGTGCGGCCGGCCCCGAAGCCGACGCGCTGGTGATGGCGACGATGCGCTCGATGCCCGGCAACCCGACCACGGAGATGGACCTGGCCATGTGGCACGTGGCGGACACGATCCGGCACGACCCGCAGGCCGTGGCCCTGTTCGAGGAGGCGGACGCGGCCGAACTCGCCGACCGTTACGCCGCGGGCCGGCTCCCTGAGTCGGTCAGCTCCGCTGTTGCCGACTTCCTGGCCACGTTCGGGATGCGCGGCGTCGCCGAGATCGACATGGGTGCCCCGCGCTGGCGCGACGAGCCGGCCCAGGTGTTCGCGACGTTGCGTTCCTACCTGCAGATGGACCCTGCGGTCTCCCCGGTGGCGGCGTACGCGGCGGGGATCGGCGCGAGCAGGGAAGCTGTCGAAGGCATCATCGCCCTGCTGGCCTCCCACGGCAGCGCGGTGCCCCCGGCGCTGGTCTGGTTCGTCGCGAGCCGGTTGCGGATCCTGCTGGGCGCCCGCGAGGTGCCGAAGTTCGCGCTGGTCCGGGTCCTGGGGCACATCCGGGCCGGGCTGGTGGCCTCCGGCGCGGACCTGGTCGAGCTGGGGGTGATCGAGCGGCCCGATGATGTGATGTTCCTGTCGTTCCGGGAGCTGCGGGAGCTCGCGGCTTCCCGGTCCGAAGCAGCGGGGTCCGAGTCGTCCGGATCCGGGAAGTCCGGATCCGGGAAGTCCGGAACCGAGCCGTCCCGAACCGAGCCGTCAGTACCCGGGACCGACCTGCGCGCCCGGATCGCCGCGCGCCGGGCTGCCGGTGAGCAGGAGGCCCGACGCACCCAGGTGCCGCGGCTGGTCGGCGGCGATGGACACACCTGGTACGAGGGACTGGGCGACGGCGCGGGCGGCATTGTCGGCAGCCCGGTCTCGCCGGGGGTCGCCGAGGGTCGGGTACGGGTGGTGTTCGACCCGGCCACAGCGCGCCTGGAGCCGGGGGAGATCCTGGTCTGCCCGGGCACCGACCCGGCCTGGACCCCGCTGTTCCTCGCCGCGGCCGGGCTGGTGACCGAGGTCGGCGGGATGATGACGCACGGGTCGGTGATCGCCCGCGAGTACGGCATCCCGGCGGTGGTGGGCGTGCACGAGGCGACCACCCGGCTGGTCACCGGGCAACTGATCCGGCTTGACGGCAGCAGCGGCTTGATCGAGGTGCTGGGGTGATGTCTTCCGAATGAGTGGCCGAGGCCGGCGCTGGCACGCCGGTGCCAGGACGGTCACGTACCGCGACGCCCCCCACGTACACCGACGAAATCCCATCGGTGAAGCCGCGCGCCGTCGTCCCCTGGGAGGAACGTCGGCCCCTGCGAGGAACGTCGGCCAACCTGGACGCGGCCACGTGCCCAGCGGCGGGATCAGGGCGAAATGAGGGTCGGATCATCAGAAGCCGCGGTCACCGAGGCGATGCCTCCACGGGCCGGGGTTCCCCGCCGCGGATCCGCCGGTGCAGCAGCTCCATGTCGTCGTCGAGCTTCGCCGAGGTCACGGCCGTGCTGTAGAGGCCGTCGAGCAGTTCGTCGGGCACCGTACGGTCGAACTTGTAGTAGATCTTGTGCTCCAGCGCGGCCCAGAAGTCCATCGCGATCGTACGGAACTGCACCTCGACCGGGACCCGGGCGATCCGGTCGGTCAGGAACACCGGCACCTCCAGGATGACGTGCAGGCTGCGGTAGCCGTTCGGCTTGGGCTGGGCGACGTAGTCCTTCACCTTCAGCACGGTCAGGTCGTCCTGAGAGCACAGTACGTCGCGGACCCGGTAGACGTCGCTCTTGAAGGACGTCACCACCCGGACCCCGGCGATGTCGGTGATCGCCTCGCGCACCCCCTCCACGGTCGGCTCGACCTGGCGGCGCCGGGCCTTGGCGATGATGCTGGCCGGGGACTTGAGCCGGGCCGTGAGGTGCTCGATCGGGTTGTAGTCGAACGAATGGGCGTACTCGCGGCGCAGGATGGTCAGCTTCGTCATCACCTCGTCGATGCCGGCCTGGTAGGTCAGCAGGACCCGGGACAGCTCGCTTCCCTGGGAGACGAGCCGTTCGTACGCGGCGAAACCGTCCTCGTCCGGGTCGTCCGGATCAATGTCGTCGACCATGCCTTCCAGCGTAGGCCGCAGACCCGTCCCGTCCGCCTGTCGGGGCACCTCGACCAGCGGTAGCCTGCCAGCGTCCGGCCCCTCGTTGCCGGGGAGGAGGGCTGCGATGACGTGGATCACGACCAGCGGGGTCACCGTTCCGGAGGACATCGCGCTGTGCGCCGGCCTGGGCGTCGACGCGGTGGGCCTGGTCGTCGACTTCCCGGGCAAGGTGCCGTGGGGCGTACGGCTCGACGAGGCGGAGGTGCTCCTGGCCGGGCTGCCTGCGGGCGTCGAGCGGGTCGTGGTGGTCGGTGACGACCCCGACCTGGTGCTGCGGATCACCCGCCGGCTCGCGCCGGACATCGTGCACCTGCACGCCGTCCCCCTGCCGGCGCCGACCCGGCAGACCGGGTCCCCGGCCCCGTCCTCGGCCGCCTCGTCCCTGCACATGGACCGCCTCGTCAGGATGTTGCACGACCACGACGTCCGGGTGATGGGCACCCTGCGCCTGCGCGCGGCCGACGGCACGGTGGCCACCCCTACGTGATCACCGGGGTGGAGGAGCCCGGCCCGGGCCACCGGAAGAGCCCCCGGCGGCTGGCGGCCTTCGTGGCGGCCGTCCGGGCCCATGACGGAGGGACCTTGCTGGTCGGCTGACGGGCCGCGCTCAGTAGAGTCCGGCGTCGGCCAGGATCTCCATTGCCACGTCGACCGGCTCCAGTTTCATGATCAGCAGCGAGTTGGTGCCGGCGCCCTTGAGGTCGGCGTACATGTACTCCACGCTGACATTGCCATCGAACACCTGCAGCAGGTCGGCCAGCCCGCCCGGCCGGTCCGGCACCTGGATGCCGAACACCTTGTCCACCCGGGCCGTGAACCCGGCCTCGTGCAGCGCGGCCAGGGCCCGGTCGGTGTCGTCGGCGATCAGCCGGGCGATGCCGAAGCGGGCGGTCTCGGCGATGGTCAGCGCGCGCAGGTTGGTGCCTGCGTCCGCCAGCACCCGCGCCACCGCCGACAGGTTGCCCGGACGGTTCTCCAGGAACACCGAGACCTGCCCCAGCTCCACGATGTGCTCGTCGACCGGCGACTCCCCGGCCCCAGTCCCTGCGGGCCGTGCCTCACCAGCCGGCGACTCCTCCAACTGTTGCTCAGACATGCGTTCTCACCTCCCGGCGGTCGATCGTACGAACCGCCTTCCCAGTCGTGGCGCGGTCGACGGTCTTCGGGTTGACCAGCACGCAGGTGGCCTGGATGCCCAGCGCCGACCGCAGCTCGGCCTCGATCCGGCGTTCCAGCGCCAGGATGTCCGCGACGTCGTCGGAGAAGCAGTCGACGGTCATCTCGACTTCCACCTCGAGGGTGTCCATGCTGCCATGGCGGTCCACCACCAGCTGGTAGTGCGGCGCGACCCCCTGGATCCGCAGCAGCACCTCCTCCACCTGCTGGGGGAAGATGTTCACCCCCCGGATGATCAGCATGTCGTCGGTCCTGCCCATCAGCCGGTGGATCCGCCGTGACGTACGACCGCAGCGGCAGGGCTCGTCGATCAGGTAGGTGACGTCGCGGGTCCGGTAGCGCAGCAGCGGCGTCCCCTGCCGGGTCAGCGTGGTCAGCACCAGCTCGCCCTCGGTCCCGTCGGGCACCGGGACGCCGGTCTCGGGGTCCACCACCTCCGGGTAGAAGTGGTCCTCGTAGACGTGCAGGCCGTCGTGTTCGGGGCACTCGGCGCCGACGCCAGGGCCGATGATCTCGGTCAGCCCGTAGATGTCGAAGGCCTCGATGCCCCAGTCCTCCTCGATCTGGTGGCGCATCGCCTCACTCCACGGCTCGGCCCCGAAGAAGCCCTTGCGCAGCCCGAGGGAGCGGGGGTCGATGCCATGGTCGCGGGCGTACTCGGCCAGGTAGAGCGCGTAGGAGGGGGTGCCGGCCAGGGTGGTGGTGCCGAAGTCGCGCATCGTCTCCAGTTGCCGGCGGGTGTTGCCCGAGGAGATCGGCAAGACGAGCGCCCCGATCGTCCCGGCGCCGTAGTGCACGCCGAAGCCGCCGGTGAACAGGCCGTAGCCGAACGAGTTCTGCACGACGTCGTCGGGGCCGACCCCGCCCATGTCAAGGGTGCGGCCCATCAGGTCGCCCCACAGCTCGAGGTCCCCGCGGGTGTAGCCGTCCACGACCGGCTTGCCGGTGCTGCCCGAGGACATGTGCACCTCGACCAGCTCCGAGCGCGGCACCGCGCTCAGCCCGAACGGAAACCCCTCGCGCAGCTGCGCCTTGGAGGTGAAGGGCAGCCGGACAAGGTCCTCAAGCGACTTGATCTCTTCGGGCAGCACGCCGGCCTGGGCCATCCGCTCGCGGTAGTACGGGACCCGGTCATCGATCCGGGCGACCTGGGCCTGCAGCCGGACCAGCTGCAGCTCCCGCAGCTTCGTACGGGGCAGGCGCTGGGCGGCGTCATTCCACATGCGTCGGCTCCTGCTCGGGGGCCGGCCGCCCGGCCATCTCCGCCATCTCGGTCGCCTCGGCCAGCGCCGACGAGCCGATCTCCCGGCCGATGGCGAACGCGGTCGCGTTGGCCTCCTCGGTCCGGGCAGGCACGTGCCCGGCCAGCGCGGCCAGGAACGCCTGCTGCGGTATCGGGACCAGCAGCGAGATCGCCCCGAGCAGGGCGGTGTTCTTCACCTTGGCCGAGATCCTGGACTTCAGCGCGTGGTCCTCGAACCGGATCGTGGTCCCGAACAGCCGGGCGATCTCGTCGTCGACGCCCGGGTTGTACGCCCGTACGCCTTGGGGGTGGATCTCGTGGTCGACGTAGCAGACCGCCGCGCCGGGATGGGCCCAGCCGGACCAGCGCAGCGCCTCGATCCGCTCCAGCGAGGCCAGCACGTCGACCTCCCCGCGGGGGATCGTGGGGGAGTGCACGATCGGGCCGAAGCGTACGTGGCTGAACACCGAGCCGCCGCGTTGGGACATCCCGTGGATCTCGGACTTCTTGACGTCCCAGCCGGCTTCCAGGGCCGCGGCGGCGAGGATGTCGCTGGCCAGCACGACGCCCTGGCCGCCGACGCCGACCAGCAGCACGTTCCAGACCTTGTCGCCCACCGGCTGCCCGCCCGGCACGTTCTCGTTCACGGTCCCGCGGACCGGGTCAGGCGTGGGCATGGGCGTCCACCTCGATCAGCTCCAGCTTGCGGGCATCGCGCTTGCCGACGAACTTGTCGATCTTCTTCAGGTCCTTGGCCTCGATGATGCACATGCCGATCACCGCGAGCAGCCGTACGCCGGAGCGGCCGGCCAGGTCGTCGATCGCCGCGGTGACGGCCTTGCGGTTGTTGGCGTCGACCGCGGCGAAGTTCTCCTCCGGGATTCCGAAGGCCCGGGCCAGGTAGCCGTAGTCCAGGTGCATGGTGTCCTCGCGGCCGAGCCGTTCCCCGCTCAGCGGGTTGGGCTGGCCGCCGGTCATCGCCGTGGTGCCGTTGTCGAGCACGATGAACAGGCCGTCGCGCTGGTTCCAGCAGGCATTCAGCAGCCCGGTCAGGCCGGAGTGGGCGAAGGTCGAGTCCCCGATCACCGCCGCGACCGGTGGTCGGTCCGGCTGGCCCTGCAGTACCGCGTCCATGCCGTGGGCCATCGTCACCGATGCGCCCATGTCGAGCAGGGTGTCCATCGCGCTGTACGGCGGCATGACGCCGAGGCTGTAGCAGCCGATGTCGCCGGAGACGACCATCCCGCGCTCGCGCAGGGCGTTGTAGACGTGCCCGTGCGGGCAACCGACGCACAGCGCCGGGAAGCGCGGGGGCACCTCGACGGCGGGCTCGGCGATGGTCTCCGGTTGAGGCAGGCCGAGCGCGGCCCGTAGCGTGCCCGGGCTGAACTCCCCGATGCTGGGGAACACGTCCTTGCCGTGGCAGGCGATGCCCCAGGCCCGGACCTGGGTCTCGATCACCGGGTCGAGCTCCTCGACCACGTACACCGTCCGGTACTGCCGGGCGAAGTCCTCGACCAGGCGCCGCGGCAGCGGATGCACGATCCCCAACTTGAGCACGCCCGCGTCGGGGAGCACCTCCCTGACGTACTCGTACGGCACGCCGGAGGTGATCACCCCGATGTCGGAGCTGCCGGGCTCGACCCGGTTGGCCGGATGGGTCTCCACGGCCTCGCGCAGCCGCGCCCAGCGGTCCTCGACGTCGACCCGGCGGCGCTTGGCGTTGCTCGGGATCATCACGTACTTGGCGGGTTGCCGCTCGAAGCCGAGCGGATGGCGCTGCGGGGCCGGGGCGTCCTCGTCGACCTCCACCACGCCGGTGGCGTGCGACAGCCGGGTGGTCGAGCGCAGCAGTACCGGGGTGTCGTACGCCTCCGACAGCTCGAACGCGGCCCGGGTCAGCTCGCGCGCCTCACGGGCATCGGAGGGCTCGAACATCGGCAGCTTGGCCGCCAGCGCGTAGTTGCGGTTGTCCTGCTCGTTCTGCGAGGAGTGCATCGAGGGGTCGTCGGCGGTCACGACGACCAGCCCGGCATTCACCCCTGTGTACGCGGAGGTGAAGAGCGGGTCGGCGGCCACGTTGAGCCCGACATGCTTCATCGTGACCAGGGCCCGACCCCCGGCCAGGGCCGCCCCGAGGCCGACCTCCAGGGCTACCTTCTCGTTCACCGACCACTCGGTGTATACGTCCGGGCGCCGGACCAGGGTCTCGATGATCTCGGTGGACGGGGTCCCGGGATAGCCGCACCCCAGGGCGACACCCGCCTCGTACGCGCCCAGGGCGATTGCCTCGTTGCCTGACATCAGTAGCTTCGTTGCCACGTCGACAGCCTCTCGTTGCGGTCGGTCGCGGCCAATCTACGCGGCTGCTACTCCGTACGTACTACGAGGTCCGTTGGTCGGTCGTCTGCGGGGCGGGCTAGGATCCGCCGCGCGTGCGGGACCGCTGCTGTGGCGCGCTGCTCAGGCGGTCGGGCCGGGCTCCGACCGCGCCCGCAGGGCCAGGCGGACCGGCGTAGCAGCGACGATGCCCAGCAGCGTCAGCAGGAACGCGGACCGGTACAGACCGGCAAGGGCGAAGCGCAGCTGGAGTTTCAGGACCAGGTCGACCACGAACCAGGCGGTCACGGCGATGGTCAGCCACGGCACACGCGCGCCCCGACGACCGACCAGGTCGGCCGCGACCGCGGCCAGCGCCAGGCTGCTCGTGTAGTAGAGGTAGGTGCCCGGGTCGAGGACGAGCCGGGTCGCCATCACGGCCAGCGGGATCCAGCCGATGCGCCCGTAGCGCGCGCACAGCCAGGCGATCAGGACACCGAGCAGCAGCTGCGCGGGACGGTCCCACGGTGGGGTGGTCGGATCCGTCGCGCCGAGCACCCGCAGCACCGAGTCGACCTCGGTGTGGATGGTGAACGAACCGACCGAGAGCGTCCGCGGGTCAGCGATCACGAAGACCAGCCAGGGCAGGGCCACCGCGACGATCCCCACCACGGCCCGACGCAGCCGGCCCTCGCGCCCGCCCCACGCGATCAGCATCATCGGCAGGGCCCACGGCTTGGCCGCCGTCGCCAGGGCCAGCAGGACCAGCGCCGACCACGAGCGGCCGCGGGTCGCCTGCAGCAGGCCGGCACAGACCAGGCTCATCGCCAGTACGTCGTCCAGGTGCCCGTAGTGCACCGCCACCACCGACCACACCGGCAACATGAAGGCACCGGCCAGGGCGACGACGCGGCCCGGCGGACCGTCGTGGGCTCTCGGGCCGACGACCGTACGGTCAGGGCGGTCCGTACGCTCCGCATGGGCCGCTCCAGCCTGCCAGAGGAACCACAGGTCGAGCAGGCCGAGCATCAGCATCAGGGCTGCCCCGACCCAACCGCTCCCGGCCGAACCGACGACCGCGACGACGAGGGCGGACACCAGGAGGGTGAGTGGACCCATCTGGAGCTCCGGGTGGGCGGCGAAGACGTGCAGGCCCCCGTGCGAAGAGGGGTCCAGCAGCGCCGACCCGCCGGTGCGGAAGTAGTGCCACGAGTACAGCCCGTGGTAGGCGCTCACCACCGCCCAGAGGATCAACCATCCGACCAGCACCGACCACAGCGTGGCGCGACGCCGATCGCCGACGAGGCGCGGCCGGCTCTGGGCCGGGTCGGCGCCCGGTCGGCGGATCAGCGCCTGGCTCGGGTCGAGTTGTAATGACATCGTTATCAACGTACGACAGGCCGCCGGACGGCTCCCAAATGCAGGCGTGGCGGTCTCAGGTTCCTCCCATCTCGGCGCCGGCGGGGATTGACCCGCCGCCTACCCTCGGTGCATCCGCCGGAACCTCGGCAGAGGAGGACCCATGACCAACCGTCCCTCGACCCGCATCCTGATCCAACGCCTCTCCCACAAGGACGAGAACGTCCGGTTGCGCGCCGCGATGGAACTCGGCACCTGCGAGGATCCGGAGGCTGCAGCCGTACTCGTCGCCCGCCTGGGTACCGAGGCCGATCCGGCCGTCAAGGAGATGATCACCTGGGCCGCGGTACAGCACGCCGACCGGGTGATGGATGCCCTGCGGGTGCAGCTCTACAGCGCCCATGGGCCGGTGCGGGCGCAGGCCGCGCACGTGCTGAGCAAGATCGGCGGGGAGACAGTGGTCCGGCCGATCATCCCGGTGATCGCCGACGACGACCCCCAGGTGGCGGTCAAGGCCTACCGTGCGGCGGCGTCCACCGGGAGCGCCGAGGTCGTCCCCGCGCTCCTCGCCCGGCTCGGCCAGGGCGATGCCACGGTCCGCGACGCGCTGACCGATGCGCTCATCGCGCTGTCCGAGTGGACCGTCGAGCCGCTGGTCGCGGCGCTGGCGGATCCCGACCCGATCGTACGGATCCATGTCGCAGACACGTTGTCCGACCTCGGCACTCCCGAGGCGGATCTGGCGATCCCCGTCCTGGCCGAACACCTGGCCGACCCCGAGCCGGACGTCCGGCTGGCGATGCTCTGCGCGTTGAGCAGCCTCGACCCGGAGCGGACCACCGGGCTGCTGGAGGAACTGGCCGCGGGGGACGACCTGGAGTTGTCGTACGTCGCGGGGCGGCTGCTGCGGAGGCGCTGAGCGGCGCTGGCTGGGGGTAGACCGGCCTAGCAGATGTTCTACGAACCCCGCGACACGGTGTGGGACGCCTCCCAGTGGGCTCGGCCGATACCCCCGCGTTTGTAGGTCAGCTGAATCACGCACGCGGCATCGAATTTTCGCTCGGTGCAGCGTTCCCAGGACGCGCGCCGCGCGATCGAGAAGAAGTACGGCTTCGCCCCGGTGGGGGAGGCCGCCGCGCAGCGTGATTTCGCGGCGTATTCGATGGTTGATGCGCAACGGGCCACCACGATCGGCCAGGACGGGAAGCGTGTGGTGGCCGAGACCGATGTGGAGAAGCTGCGCAGGCTGATGTTGGGCGCGGCGACGCAGGCGGGGTCGGAGGCGGGGTATGTGCAGGCGTTGTGGCGGGCGGGGGTGTTGACCCGGCCCCGTTACGCGGCGGGTACGTCGGATGTGGTGGTGGGGTATTCGGTGGCGCTGCGCCCCGAGTCCGGGAGGGCGCCGTTCTGGCATGCGGCGGGGAAGGTCCACAAGAGCCTGACGTTGCCGAACGTGCGGGTGCGGTATGTGGATTCGCCGGAGGCGGCGGCGTTGGCTGCTGCGACGTGGGCCACCTATACCGGGGCTACGCCCGCCCCGAACCAACAGAAGGGCGTGGAGGGGCGCGAGCACGAGGCGCTGGCCGGTGCGGCGCGGGAGGTCGCCCGGTTCACCACCGGCACCCTGCCGGGGCTGGGGGAGGAGGGTGTGCGCCGCAGCGTCGCCAGGGATGTGGCGGGCCTGTTGGCGCTGGTCGCGCAGCGGGTCGAGCCGGCGGGCCGTGGACCCTGGATGCGCGCCACGGACGCGGTCCTGCGCGAAGCCCGCGGCACCAAGAAGGGTGCCAGCACCGTCCAACCGGTGCACTCGGGTTTGGCGCGTGCGGCCCGGTTGATCGCCCAGGCAGGTAGCTCCGATGACGTGGCGGGCTGGACCGCGGTGTTGGACCAGCTGGGCCGGACCGTGGAGGCGTTGGCGGAGGCCGATGTCGCGCGCCGTCAACTGGAGGATGCCAGCTATCTGCGCAGCCGGGCGAGCCAGGTGCTGGCCGGCCTCGGCGCCGGGCAGGCGCCCCCGGCACGAGTGGCGGACAGGGCTGCGGGCACGGCTGCGGGCAGGGTGTTGCCGCGCCTTCCTGGTGCGGAACAGGACCGGTAGGCGCAGCGCCGTACCGGACACATCGAAGGGATCAAAAATGAGTGAGGAAATCGACCAGGAGTTGGATCGGATCCTGCGGACCGGGATCACGGTCGCAGGCCAGGTGGCCGAAAGGGTGGCGCGGATCCGCGCGAACACCGACCGCTTGCAGGTGGAGCGCGAAGCGACGACCCGCAAGGCGTTGGAGCAGGCCACGAGAGAGGAGATCGGCGCGGCCCGCCGGGTCTACGGCGGCGTCCACGAACCCACCTGGTTCAACGGCAAGGAAGCCGACGTCCAGCGTCGTTTCGGCGCGGCGTTGGTGACGGCGCATGCGATGGCGGGGGTGGATCCGGTCGCCCGGGTCGCGCAGGAGCATCTGGTGCGTGAGGCCCGTGCCCGGTATGCCGATGCGGATGGGTGGATGCAGGCAGCGGTCCTGGGCTACACCGAGGCCATGGCAGAGCTACGGGACAGGGATGGGGAGCAGGCGCGGGCGGACCGGGCCGAGAACGCCGCAGATGCCCTGGTGGCCTCCGACGATCCGGACCGTGGGCGGGAGGGGCTGGAACCTCAATCGGATGTAGCTTCGGGCGCCGAGGTGACGGCTCGCCGTGAGGAGGCGGTGGCCGACCGCGCGGACGGGCGCTCGTTGGATGATCTGGATCGGGCGCTGGATGAGTGGTCCCGGCAGCTGGGGGACCGCGAGCTGGGCGACGACCTGTCGGAGCGCGCCCACCAGGTCGGCGACGAGGCCGTGGTGCAGCAGGCGCGGGCGGTACAGGAAGTAGTCGAGGAAGGCTTCCCCGTCCTTGCCGAGATCGACCACGCCCGCCACGTCGGCAAGGTTCGCGCGAAGACGACGGGTGGGCGTGGCGGGGAGCGGTCCCGCGGCCGGACCCAGGACCGGGGCCGCTGACCGCGCCGGTACCGGGCAGCCAGGTGGCGGGGCGTACGGGGGAGGGAGTGCCCTTTACGCTCTGCGGTTGTTCCCCAGATCGTGACCATGGTGAGCTTCTTCGGCGCTATGTGATGCGGAACACATCAGTGACTGCGGCCTCGTCTGGATGGTTCACGCGCAGGCCCCCGCGGTTCAGTGGATATCGTTCAGCTCATGGCCGACGTACTTCCGCTGCGCATCTTCCTGGCCTCGCCTGGAGACCTCAAGGACGAGCGTGAGGTGGTAAGGCGTTGTGTGGATGAGTTCAACGCGCGAAGTGCTGGCGTGAGCCATGTGCGCTACGAAGTTGTCGGGTGGGACCGTGTTCGAGGAACGGCCCGGCGGCCGCAAGAGGCGATAGATGAGCTGATCAGTGAGAGCCACTTCTTGGTCACACTGTTCAAGGGCTCGTGGGGTAGCGAGCCGGGCGGTCCGTGGGGATATACCTCTGGCACCGAGGAGGAGCTGTTTACTGGTTTGCTCGAACTTGGCCAGTCAGAGCAGCCGATGCGGGACGTGTGGGTGGCGTTTCTCGATCATCCCTCGCCGGATCACCGGATCGTGGAGCTCAGGGAGCAGATGTCCCAGAGCCACTCCATGATGTATGAATCCATCGCTGACCTCCGCGAGCTGAAGGAGAAGCTGTCGGGGCGCCTCAAGGTCTGGGCGGAATTGGCGGGTGCCAAGGTACCGAGGCACGTTGATCTTCTGCCTTCGTCTGGTGCTGACGTGCTCAGGGCAGCGAATCTCAGACTGCAGGGCGAGAAGTTGGTTGAGCTGGGTCAGGCTGAGGCGGGACGAGCGGCACTCGAGGAGGCGGCTGTTCTTGGGGGGCCGCTGGAACAGCTGGCCTATGCCAGGTTCCTAGCTCGACACGGCGACCTGGCGGAGGCGAGCGCGTCGACGCAGCGGGCCATCGACTTCTTCATCAATAGACCCTCGGATCTGTACTCGCCCCTCGCTGCGCAGGCGTTCGCCGCCCAAGCCAGGGTGCTGCGCCGGCAGGGCCGCGCGATCGATGCTATCGGTCGGCTTCAGCATGCGCTGACGCTCCTTCCTGACCCCGGTGACACCTATGCGCGGAAGGTCCGCTGCCAGATCCTCGATGACCTCGGACTGGCATACAAGAACACTGGCGATCTGGAATCGGCTCGGCGCTGCTTCGAGGAAGCCCTTGTTCACCGGCGTGCTTCCCAGCTCGGCCTGGATGTGTGTCAATCCCTGGTCAATCTGGCCAGGCTGGAGATCGGCGCAGGTGACTTGGAGACCGCGGCAAGGTATGCGGACGAGGTGATCTCGACTCTGCGCCTAACACCACCGACAGCACTGCATGCCAATGCCGAGGTACTGGCCGCTCAGGTGCTTCTGCGGCAGGGTCGACCGGAGGAGGGCATCCCGCACGCCCAGAAGGCGCTGGCTTTGAACCAGCAGATCGCGAACCGACACGGGCAGGCCATCTCCTCGCTGGTGCTTGCCCAGTGCTGTCGTGCGGCCGGCAGGAAACCAGAGGCAGAAGAGCATGCACGCGCTTGCCTCGATGTGAACAAGTCGATCGAGGATGAGGTGGGCATGCAGAAGGCGCAGTGGGTCCTTGACCAGTTGGCGGAATGAGCGAATGCTACGGCAGCGCTCAGCGGACCACGATGGCACCATGGGCGTCGACCTGGACGAAGTCGAGACTCGGCCACAGCAGTGCAGTGAGACGCCCGTCCTCCGCGCCGCACCCGGTGTCCAGCTGCGCCGAGTCTTGCCCGATCCGTGGCAGCGTGCTGACCGGGACGTGGCCACTGATCCGGAACTTGGACGTCGCCGTACTCGCAGGTGAGTGCTGGGCGATCAAGACGTCTGTCTCGAAGGTCTCCGGCATGCGCCGTAGGGCGTCCAGATGCTCACGGGGGAACTTGGCCTGGAAATCCTTGAGGACATCGGGTCCCACCTCGCCCCCGACGTAAGACCTGATGGTCATCGCCCCGCCCATCTTGAGGAAGCTCCTGAGGTCGCCAGTGTCGAGAGCATCGACCAATGCGTCCTCGTGATTCCCTCGAAGAAGAGTGACGCCTCCGGTTTGCCAGCGGGTAAGGAGTTCTTGCATCACCTCGGCAGTGTGCGCGCCCTTGTTGACGTAGTCGCCGAGGAACACCGTGTGCGGATCACCCAGTTCGGCGAGGACGTCGCAAAGCCCCAGGAGTGCGTACAAGTTCCCGTGGACGTCTCCCACGAACGCGATCTCGGTACTCATAGCAGTATCTTCTCAACCTCGGCATAGTCGGATCCTTTCCCAGTGAGTATTTGAAGGCTTGGAGGCCACTCGATCTTGCCGTTGGGGGCCAGTGATATTGCCGGTGGGGGCCAGCGGCCGCCGGGGTGGGGGCCACCGGCTCCCACCGGCGTCTTGTCACTGGTTCACGGCGGCGTGTTCACGCATGTTGTGGTTGCCGGTGTCGACCCAGATGGTGTTGTGGACGATGCGGTCCATGATCGCGTCGGCGTGGACTCCGGAGCCGAGTCGCTGGTGCCAGTCCTTCTTCGCGTACTGGGTGCAGAACACGGTTGAGGCGGCGTCGTAGCGGCGTTCAAGTAGTTCCAGCAGCATGCTGCGCATGCCCTCATCGGGATGGTCGAGCAGCCACTCGTCGA
>NZ_FMYF01000012.1 GCF_900092135.1 Raineyella antarctica
AAGGTGGACATCTGGTGCCTCCTGGTGACGCCGCGCCGCACAGGACACAAGGAAAACACACCTGTATCCGGGGTGAGCCTACCCGACCACCGGCAACACCCAAGCTCCGCCTTCCCCGGCCGGCCGACGGTGGCAGCGCCCGGTGGGAGGCCCACGGTGGCTGCGCCCGATGGGCCGCCGTGGCCGACGGTGACCTCAGGGATAACACGGGTTGATACGTAGTATTCTCCCGTGCGATAGCCGCCATTTCCCGTTGAGGAGCCCGATGACCGACATGTCCATCACCCCCCGCCGCGCGGAGACGCGCCAGCGGCTCATGGACGGCGCCATGGAGGTCTTTGCCGAGCGCGGTGTCCTGGCGGCCAGCGTGGAGGAGATCTGCGACAGGGCGGGTTTCACCCGTGGCGCGTTCTACTCCAACTTCGGCTCCAAGAACGACCTGGTGCTGGCCATGCTCGAGCATGACCGGGACCTGTCCAGGGCGGCGGTCGGCCAAGTGGCCGGCTCCACCCTGGTCCAGGACGTCACCGCCCACCCGGAGAACCTCGCCACCTACATCGGCCAGGCCGTCCGCGGCATCCTGCCGCACAGCCGGACCGGCCGGGAGTGGATCATGTCGGTCACCGAGGTCCGGCTCTACGCCGCCCGCGAGCCGGAGATCCGCGCGGCCTACCTGGCCTACCGCCGGGCGTCGCTGGCCGACCTGCTGGCGGGCCTGGTCGCGATCGTGGAGTCGGGTGGCTGGGAGTTCGCCATGCCGCTGGACTCGGTGGCCGAGGTCGTCGACACGATGTACGGCAGCTCCATCCTGCAGGCCCTGCTCCTGGATCCGGACGGCACCGACGAGGAGCGTACGCACGAGGCGCTCCGTCCCTTCGTCGACCTGCTGGCCGCGATCGTCCGGCCGGCGGCTGCGCCCCAGCCCAAGGAGCTGGAAGCCGACGTAGCCTGAGCCCGACGTGGCCTGAGCCCGACGTGGCCTGAGCCCTTGGGTCAATAACCGAACCGGCTGGGGCATGGCGGCCATGGCGATTCAGTGCGGCGCCTCGAACCTCAGCCGGACGGTCGCCACTTCGAGGGCCAGGCGGTCCTGTTCGCATTACTCCGAGGGGGCTTCAGAAGCGGGCGACGGCCTTCTGGCCGAAGAGTCCCTGCGGGCGCAGCAGCAGCACGATCACGAGCACCAGGAACGGCGTCACGGTCGCGAACCGGATCCCGAGTTCCGGCAGCATGGCGGGCTGCAGCAGCGCCGTGAACTGCTGGACCAGCCCGATCAGGAACCCGCCCACGATGGCTCCGGACGGTGAGGCCATCCCGCCCAGCACGATCGCCGGCAGCGTGGCGAACACGATCGAGGTCAGGCCGAGGGTCACGCCCGAGGCCCCGGTCGCCATCAGGGTGCCGGCGACGGCCCCCAGTCCTCCCGCCACGGCCCACACGCCGTACGTCACGCGCCGGGGGTTGATCCCGACCGAGACAGCCGCCTCCGGGTCGGCGGCTGAGGCGCGCATGGCCAGGCCGCCGGTGGAGAACCGCAGATAGGCGAAGCAGGCCGCGATCAGGACCAGGCTGATGCCCAGGGCCCACACGTCCCCCAGCCCCATCACGACCGGGCCGAGCCGGACGGTGCGTACGCCCCACGGGTCTCCCATGTTCTGGGCGTTCACGCCCCAGACCGCGCCAACGAGGGCCTCGATCACGTACAGGATGCCGATCGTGACCATCAGCATCGCGAAGCTGTCCCGCCCCACGAAGCGGCGCACCACGGTGCGGAAGAGCAGCACGGACAGCCCGGCGCACAGCACGATCGAGACGAGCGCGGACAGCAGGAAGGGCAGTCCCAGGCGGGCGGTCAGGTGGTAGGTGAGGTACGCGCCGACCAGCACGAACCCACCCTGGGTGAAGTTCATCATCCTGGACGCGGCGAACACGATCACGAACCCGAGCGCGACCAGGGCATAGGTACTGCCCAGGGCCAGGCCGGACACGGCTGTCTGGGCGACGTCGATGGCGGTCATGCGGCCTCCCTCCCGAGGTAGGCCTCGATCACCCGCGGGTCCGTACGGACCTCGTCGGGACTTCCCTGCGTGATCAGCTCGCCGAAGTTGAGCATGGCGATCCGGTCGGCCAGGGCGAGGACGAACGGGATGTCGTGCTCGACCACGAGGACGGTGATCCCGGTGTCGCGGTGCAGGTCCTTGATGTACCTGCCGAACGCCTCGGTCTCCTCGCTGTTCATCCCGGCGGCGGGCTCGTCCATCAGCAGCACCTTCGGATCCATCGCGACGGCCCGCGCCAGCTCCACCCGCTTGCAGATGCCCAGGGGCAGCTCGCCGACCGGACGGTCCGCGACGCCCTCCAGCCCCAGCGAGGCGAGGATGGTGTCGGCCTTCTCCCGGTAGCGGGCCTCCTCACGACGGGTCCGCCACGGCAGCAGCCCCGCGCCGAGCATGGTGGTGCGCATCGCCCGGTGGTAGCCGAGCAGCAGGTTGTCCCGCACGCTGAGCGAGTCGAAGAGCGCGAGGTTCTGGTACGTCCGCGCCACCCCCATCGCCACGATCCGGGACGGCACGTGGCCGGTCAGGACGCGGCCGTGGCTGCTGATCCGGCCACCGGTCAGGGGCTGCTGGCCGGTGATGCAGTTGAACAGGGTCGTCTTGCCGGCACCGTTGGGGCCGATCACCGCCAGCACCTCGCCGGTCCGTACGGACAGGGAGACGTCCTTGAGGATCTGCAGGCCGCCGATCCGTACGCTGACCCCGTCGATGTGCAGCGCCGGTTCGGCCTCGGGTCCTGCCTCGGTCCCGGCACGGACCGTCATGCCATCACCGGGACCCGCTCGCGCCGGACCACGGAGCTCACCGCCAGGTCGGAGAGGCGCTGGAAGCGCTCGATGTTCTGGCTCTCCTCCATGATGCCGGCGGTGAGGCAGACCAGGGTGAGCTCCCGCTCCGGGTCGACCCAGTACAGCGACGAGCCCGCGCCGTAGTTGCCGAACGTCCCCGGCGACGTCAGGGTGCCGAGGATCGAGGGGTGCAGGCCCTCGCCGCGGAGGAAGAACCCGAGGCCGAGGTTCGCCGGCATGGGCTTCCAGCCCCGTCGCTGGGTCATCGGGATCCACCAGTTGTTGAGCTGGTCGCCGGTGTGGTTGCGCAGGGCCCGGTCCAGGACCGCCGTCGACACGATGCGGGTGCCGTCCAGGGCGCCGCCGCAGCGCAGCATCTCGGCGAACCGTGCGACGTCGTGGGCGGTGGTGACGGATCCGACCCAGGGGAGCTCGGCGTCCTCGTCGACGACGCCGTTGAGCGACTCGATGTCGGCACCGGTGAGCCAGCCGGCCTGGCTGAACTTCGCGCGCAGCGGCACGATCCGGTCCGCCCAGGCCCGCGGCGCACCGATCGCCGAGTCCTGCATGCCGAGGGGTCCGAAGACCTGCTCCCGAACGAGGTCGCGGTAGTGGGCGGCCCCCCGCACCCGGCGGACCATCTCGCCCAGCAGGGCGTGGTTGGCGGCCGGCGAGTAGTCGATCGTCTCGCCCGGTTCGGCGATGGGCCCGGCCGCGCAGATGGCTGCGACCACCGAGCGGAGGTCGCCGAGCCGGTCCTGCCCGACCGGCTCGGGCGTGGCGGGCAGTCCGGAACGATGGGTGAGGAGGTCCATCACCGAGAGCTTGGTGCGGTACTTGTCCAAGAACTTGTCGGTCCCCCGGAACTCCGGGATCACGTCGACGACGGGCGTGGTGAAGGCCAGCAGGCCCTCCTCCACGGCCTTGAGGACCAGTACCACCGTGAACGCCTTCGTCAGGGACAGCACCCGGAAGACGTCGTCGGTCCGGGCGACCCTGCCCCGGTCCCGCTCCGTCCAGCCGAGTGCCTCCTCCAGCACCACCTCCCCGCGATGCACCAGCGAGACGACCGCACCGTCGTAGCGGTCGGCCTCGATGTCCCTGCGCATGCTCCCGAGCAGGCGTCCGATCGCGTCGCGATCGATCGTGTTGTCGCCGTGGCCCATCCCAGCTCCTCACATCAGCTCTGTCGGATCATCATTGAATCCAATCTGGCACCGACCGTAGGCGGTCACCCGCCGGCACCGCTCGGACCTGGTTCCATCCATTGGAACGCATCGCTCGCGAGATTTCCTGGCCCGCTGGAAGCTGGCGGCATCGTACGGGGACCTGTCCCCGGACGACCCTCAGCACATTGCATTTCCATTGCATGCGATCAGCCGCCCGTGGGCCACTACGGGGCAGGACGGACAGTTGGGCCCGAAGGGGAGACCGAGATGACCCTGACCAGGACTGCGGAGCGGGACGGTACGACCGGCCCCACGCCCGGGACGGACGGTTCGACGGGGCAGGCAGCCGCGTCGACGACGACCGCGCCACCGGCGCCGTCCCGTACGCCACGCCGCTGGGCGGCCGTCGCCCTCGTGGTGGTCGCGCTGGTCGCCGTGGCGGTCACGCCGCTGCTGGTGCCCGACGAGAAGCTCCGGATCTACTCCATGGCCGGCGTGTACGCCATCGTGGCCATCGGCCTGACGCTCCAGACCGGCCGGACCGGCCAGTTCACCATGGCGATGCCGGCTCTGATGGGCTTCGGCGCGTACGCCACCGCCTGGTTCGGCGGGACACTCGGCCTGCCCCTGCCCGTCTACGTCCTACTGGCCCTGATCGCCGGACTCGCCCTGGGCGCTGTCTCCGGCCTGCTGTCCCTGCGCCTGGGCGGCGATGCGCTGGCCATCACCACGCTGGGCCTGCTGATGCTGGGCCAGTACATCTTCTACGAGGCGAAGGGCTTCACCGGCGGCGAGAACGGCGTCAGTGCCCGTGGCGTCTCCACGGCCATCGGTCCTGTCGACCTCGCCGACCTGGGCGGCCTGACCCGACCGCAGTCGATGTTCTGGCTGGTCTGGGGCACCGTCCTGGTGGTTGCCTGGCTCGGTGTCTGGGCGGAGAAGCATCGTCCCGGGCGCGCCATGCAGGCGATCCACGACTCGGAGCACGCCGCCGAGGCGGTCGGGATCGACGTGCGCAGCCACAAGGTCCAGGTCGGCGCGCTCGGCGGCGCCGCGGCCGCGCTCGGCGGGGTCCTGTACGCGCTGCTGCAGCAGTTCGTCGCCCCGACCGCCTGGGACATCCCGCTCGCCATGCTGCTCTTCTCGATGATCGTGATCGGCGGCCTGGGGCGCGTCTCCGGAGCCGTGCTGGGTGCGTTCGTGATCTGGATGCTCCAGCAGTTCATCGTGGACCAGGCCCAGTCCCCCCTGCTCAGCGCCATCATCAAGTCCACCGACTCCGGGCCGGGCCTGATCAGCGTGGGTGCCTTCAACCTGCTGATGAGCGGGCTGACGATCATCGTGGTCCTGCTGGTGCTGCCCAAGGGCCTGATGAGCCTGGTCGACCGCCTCGTCGCCGTCGCCTCCTCCCGTCTCCGCCGCCGCCCCCCGCGGCAGGCGGCGGATTCCTGACCACTTCCCCTGTCATCACTCGTGCACAGCCACCAATCGTGTCTCGCCACCAATCGTGCCTCGTCGCACCCCACCACCAGGAGATCCCATGAACGTACGCCACCGATCACTGCGGGCCGCCCTCGGCGCCGGAGTCATCGCCGCCACCCTGCTCACCGCGGCCTGCGGACGGGGTGACACGTCCTCGGCGGCGGCCTCCGGCAGCATCCCGAACGGGCCCGGCTTCGACGGGCAGACCATCACGCTGGGGGTCCTCGGCGTCACGTCGGGAGCCCTCGCCGAGCCGGCCGGCACGATCCTCGAGGGCCAGCAGGCCTACTACAACGCCCTGAACGACCGCGGCGGCATCGACGGCAAGTACAAGGTCAAGTTGGTCATCCGCGACACCGCGTACGACCCCGCCAAGGTCATCCAGGAGTACAACTCCACCAAGGACCAGGTCGCGGCGTACACCCAGGTCTTCGGTACGGCGATGGAGTACGCGATCCTGCCGGACCTGAAGTCCGACCAGGTGCTGACGGCCCCGTCCAGCGCGGAGGGTCCCTTCCTCAAGGAGAAGGGGATCGTGCTCACCACCGCCCCCGCGGAGGTCGACACGATCAACGGCCTGGAGTGGGCCCTGAAGCAGAAGGGCAAGGACAGCACGGTCTGCTACGCCGCCATGGAGGGGGCGCTGGGCAAGTCCACCGGCAAGGCCCTCGACTGGGCGATCGACAAGCTCGGGGCCACCAAGGGCGTCTCCGTCACCCTGCCGGTGACCGGTGACTACACCCCCCAGGTCCAGCAGCTCAGCGGCGCCAAGTGCGACATCGTGATGACCAAGGGCTCCGGTGTCGTGCTGACCAACCTGCTCGGGAAGGCCTCGCAGATCGGTTTCACCCCGCAGTGGATGGCACCGGCCAGCGACTGGATCCCGTCCATGAAGGACTCCCCGCTCAAGGACTACCTCGCCAAGCACCTCGTCCTGGTCAAGGACTCGACGGTCTACGGGGACCAGGCCGCGGCTGGAATGAAGGACCTGGTGGCCGCCCACGACAAGTACAGCCCGAAGGTCACGCCCGTCTGGCTCTACACCAACGGGTACTCCACCGCGATGGCGATGGACCAGGTGCTCACCCAGGCGGTGAAGAACGAGGACCTGAGCCATGCCGGCATCGTGGACGCCAGCAACCAGCTGTCCCAGCTGGACTTCCAGGGCATCCAGGGCAGCATGCCGTGGGGTACGCCCGACAAGCGCAAGCCGTCGAGCACCTACTACATCATCGGCATCGATCCCGCCTCCACCACCGGCATGGCCGTCAAGGAGTCCGGCCTCAAGGCCGACATCGCGATGGAGTACCCGCTCTGATGTCCGCCGGGACCGCTACGACCCCGAACCCGGCGATCCTCGAGGTCTTCGGCCTGTCCGCGAGGTACGGCGACCACGCCCCGGTGGTCCGCGACATCGACCTGGAGGTCCGCCACGGTGAGGTGGTCACGATCCTGGGCGCCAACGGTGCCGGGAAGACCACCGTCGTCCGTGCCATCACCGGGCTGCTCGACGAGCACCGGGGCCGGATCGTGGCCGGCGGGATCCTCTTCCGCGGCCAGGCGATCACGAACGCGACGGCGGCGACGAGGGTGCGGATGGGCCTGGCCCAGGCGATGGAGGGCAGGCGTGTCTTCGCACCGCTGACCGTCGAGGAGAACCTCCACGCCGGCGCCATCACCCGCAGGAGCCGCGCCGAGGTCCGCGAGGGGGTCCACCAGGTGATGGACATGTTCCCCGAGCTGCAGCGCCGACGCCGGGCCAAGGCCGGCTACCTCTCCGGTGGCGAACAGCAGATGCTGGCGATCGGTCGGGCGATGATGGCCCGGCCCGCACTGCTGGTACTCGACGAACCCTCCCTCGGACTGGCGCCGAAGCTGGTCGAACGGGTGATGGACGTGATCGCCCGGATCCGCGACGAGGGCAACACCGTCCTGCTGATCGAGCAGAACGTCGCCAAGGCCCTCGACGTCTCGGACCGGGCGTACGTGCTGGAGGTCGGCTCGCTGGCCGTGACCGGTGCGTCCGCCGACCTCCGGGACGACGCCCGGGTCCAGGCCGCCTATCTGGGAGCCTCGGCGGCCTAGCCGGGGACCGGGAGGACCGGCCGGACGGCGGTCGACAACAGCGGTGGGTGGGACCTCAGGTCCCACCCACCGCTTCGTGGTGCCCGTACCGGCCGACGCCGACGCGAAAGACCCCCGGGGTGGCAGGAGGTGCGAGAACTCCTGCCGCCCCGGGGGCGGCTCGTCGATCGGGCCGGGCGGGCCTGGTGGGCACGCCCGGCCACGGTCGTCAGACCTTCATCGCGTCCAGCGCGTCGAAGATCGGCTTGTTCCCGTTGTGCGAGGTGAACCCGCCGTCGACGGGGATCTCCACCCCGGTGACGTACGCGGACGCCGGCGACAGCAGGAACATCGCCACCGAGGCGATCTCGTCGGTGGTCCCGGCACGCCCCTGCGGGGTCTGGGAGAGGTGCGCATTGAGGAAGGTCGGATCGGCATCGGCGTTGATCGGCGTACGGATGTAGCCGGGGTGGATCATGTTCACCCTGATCCCACGGGGGGCCAGTTCCACGGCCGCCGACTTGCTGAGGCCGCGCAGGGCCCACTTGGCCGCGCCGTACGCGACGTTGTGGTGGGCGATCATCGAGGCCACCGAGCCGACGTTGATGATCGAGGCGTCGTCGGACATGTGGTCCATCACGGCCTGGATGCCGAGCATCGCGCCGGTCACGTTGACCGCGAAGCTGCGGTCCCAGGTCTCGACGTCGAGCTGGCCGAGACGACCCGGGACGGCGATGCCCGCGTTGTTGACCAGCCCGTCGATCACCCGGCCGCCCTCGGTGGCCAGCGCCACGGTGGCGGCCCAGGACTCGGGGGAGGTGACGTCGAGATGCGTGGCGAGCGCCTGCCCGGCCGCACCGGCCAGCGAGTCGGCCACGGCCTGCGCGGCCGCCACGTTGATGTCGGCGATGATGACCCGGGCACCGGCCCCGACCAGGTGGCGCACCTCGGTCTCGCCCTGTCCCCGGGCGCCGCCGGTGACGATGAACGTACGTCCCGTGAACCAGTCGATCATGGTCATTCTCCTGTCAGTGAGACGCGAAGCCGGGTGGCCTCGCGAACGAAGGGACCCGCGTGCTCCTGGAAGGGCTCGATCAGGCGGGCGTGCGGGTAGCGGTCGAGGATCGCGTTGAGCAGTTCGCTCATCTCCAGGCGGGCGAGGTGCTGGCCGAGGCAGGAGTACTGCCCCTGGCCGTAGACCAGCGGGCCCGGGTGCACCGGCCGCGCGACGTCGAAGGTGAGCGGGTCCTCGAACACCCGCTCGTCGTGGTGGGCGGCCTCGACGTTGACGAAGACGATGTCGTCGTACGAGAGGTCCTCCCCGAAGAGCTCGATGTCCTCCGCGGCGTACCGCATGTGCGTACGGAACCGCGGCCACATCCGGGTGACCTCCTCGATCGCGTTCCTCACCAGGTCCCGGTCGGCCAGCACGCGGCGCCAGTCGTCGGGGCGTTCGAGCAGGCGGCCGATCACCTCGGCGCCCTGGTGGACGGTGTTGTCCACGCTCGCCTCGAGGATGTTGACGCCGGTGTCGTAGAGCTCCTGGCGGGTGAAGTAGCCGCTCATCTCCTGCTCGACCAGGAAGGAGGTGAAGTCCTCGCCCAGGTGCCCGCGGCGGTCCTCGATCTGCCGGATGACGAACTCGAAGGCCTCGTGGTGGGCGTCCTCCAGCTCCTGGATCCGGCTGGAGTCCTGGCTGAGGATCGGGCCGAGCAGGCTGTCGGACAGCCGGGCGATGGTGCCGGCGTGCTCCATCGGCGCCCCGAACATCACGCAGTACACCGCCGGCGGGAGCCGCCAGCACACCTCGTTCAGCAGGTCGACGTCGGACGGATCGGCCACCTCGTCGAGCAAGCGGTGGACGATCGTGTGCACCTCCTCGGCGAGCTTGCGGACCACGCGCGGGGCGAGGACCTTGGCCGTCGGCGTCCGCAGGTGCGTACGCTGCTCGCCCTCCTGCGTGTTCAGCATCCGTTCCATGTAGGACCGGGCGAAGCCCGGGCCCAGGCCCAGCTTGTCGGCCCGGGTCAGGAAGAGCTTGGCCCGGAGCAGCTGCGGATGGCGCAGGGCCTCGAGGCTGTCCTCGTAGCCGAGGACCTCCCAGCCGCGGGGGCTGCGGACCATGCGGCCCTCGCCCCGTGCGGCCAGGAGTTCGTCGAGGGTGGCGGTGTCGGCGAAGCGGAGGTCGGCGACTGCGACCATGGTGACTCCTTCGTCAGTGTCTTCAGGACGGTGGGGGACGTGGCGGTACGGGCTCAGAGGGCCAGTCGCAGGCTCGGGCAGCCGGCCTCGGCGCGGGAGACGCAGATCATCATGGCGTCCTGGGCGGCGCGCTCGCGCGGGCTCAGCAGCGAGTCCCGATGGTCGGCGCGTCCCTCCAGGATCGGCGTCTCGCAGGTGCCGCAGGTTCCCTCCCGGCAGGAGGAGAACACGTTGATGCCGAACTCCTCGGCGACCTGGAGGATCGTCCTGTCCGCGGGGACCTCGGCGGTGTGGCCGCTGTCGGCGAACTCCACCGTGAAGGCCTCGTCGGGGCCGGTGCCCTGGTGCTCGACCGGCCGGAACCGCTCCAGGTGCAGGGCCGACTCGGGCCACTCCACCATCGAGCCTTCGATGGCCTGCAGCAGGGGCTCGGGGCCGCAGGCGTACACCAGCACGTCGTCCTGGGGACGGCCGAGCACGCTGGCGAGGTCCAGCAGGCCGGCCTCGTCCTGCGGCGCCACGACCACCCGGTGGCCGTACCGGGCCAGCTCGTCCAGGTAGGCCATCGACGCCCGGTTGCGGCCGCCGTAGAGCAGGTGCCAGTCGGCGCCCCGGCTGTGGGCCGCCCGGATCATCGGCAGCAGAGGGGTGATCCCGATGCCCCCGGCGATGAAGAGGTAGTGCTTCGCCTCCAGGAACGGGAAGTTGTTCCGCGGCCGGCTGATCGGCAGATGGTCCCCCACCCGGAGGGTGTCGTGCAGGTGGGTGGAGCCGCCGCGCGAGTCGGCCTCGCGCAGCACGCCGAGGCGCCAGCGGCGCCGGTCCGCCGGGTCCGAGCACAGGGAGTACTGGCGGCCGATGCCGTCCCCGACGATGTCGCCGATCTCGACGTCGACGTGTGCCCCGGGTGACCAGGCCGGCAGTTCGGCGCCGTCGGGCGCCTCCAGCTCCAGCGAGATGACCCCCTCGGACTCCTCGCGGCGGGCGACGACGACCAGGTCGAGCGGCGTACGCTCCTGGTCCGCCGGCGCCGCGGCGCCCCCGGGCCCGGTCGCCGAGTCAGGCCGCAGCTGCGCCTGGGGGGCCGCCGCGCTGGGGGCCTCGGCGACCGCGGCGCGGGCATCGGTGGTGTCCCAGAGGACCGGCAGCGTACGGCGGATGGGCAGCAGTGCGAGCGGGACGAAGTCGAGCGGGATGTCGGCCGCCGGCCGCAGGGAGGGCAGGCGCTCGTAGAGGACCTTCAGTCCCGTGGTGCCCTGCACCCGGGCCAGCGGCTGGCCCAGGCAGGTGTGGCGTCCCTTGGTGAACGCCAGGTGGTCCCCGAGCGGCTCGCGGTGGATGTCGAAGTCGAAGGGGTGGTCGTAGTAGGTCTCGTCGGTGTTGGCGCTGGACAGTGCCAGCCAGACGGCGTCGCCCTTGCGGATCTCGACGTCGCCGAGCCGGACGTCCTGCCTGGCCCAGCGGGTGGAGGTGCCCGAGGGCCGACGCCGGACGGTCTCGTCGAACACTTGGGCCCACAGCCGGGGATCGGCCTTGGCCTGGGCCAGGGCCTCCGGGTTGGCGTCGAGGAAGAGCACAGCGTTGGCCATCGCCTGGGCCGTCGTGTCCGTGGCGGCGCCGGCGAACTCACCGATGTGGACGGCGATCTGCTCGATGGACAGCAGGGGGGTCCCATCGGCCGCGCAGGCCGAGGCCATCACCGAGATGAGGTCCGTCCCGGGCTCGGCCCGGCGCTCGCGCACGATGTCGCGCAGGTGCAGCTGGGCCGCCACGTACCGGCCCCAGACCTCGGAGCGCTGCGGTTCCTTCATCGGCTCCAGGGCCGAGCCGAGGATCATGAACAGGTCATCGCGCAGCTGGCGCATCATGTCCTCGTCCTCGGCCGGCAGCCGGGTCAGGGCCATGAAGGTCTGGGTGGTCAGCTCGAGGCAGTAGGACTGCATCAGGTTGCTCTCGCCCAGGTGCTCGATCCGGTCGATGATGCGGTGCGCCCGCGCCTCGATCTCCGGCTGCAGGGCATCCATCCGGTCCTTGGTGAAGCCGCGCTGCGCCACACTGCGGGCGAGGGTGTGCCGGGGCGGATCGGAACCGATCAGGATCGATGCGATGAGTTCCTGCGGGAAGACGTCGTGGAATTGGGCGGGGACTTCGATCGACTCCCCCTTGTGCCCGTTGTGGAAGACCTGCCAGTCGCTCAGCACCTCCTCGACGTCGGCCTTGCGGGTGACGACCCACGAGTTGAGGTACGGGTACCAGAAGATCGGGGCCTCGTCCCGGACGGCCTTGAAGGCCAGGGCCGGGTCCCGGAAGTAGTCATCGCCCAGGGCATCGAAGCCATGGGCCACGGGACAGCGCCCGGGCGCCGCCGAACCCTGGCCGACCGCCCCCTCACGAACCACGGTGTCCGTTTCGTACGGTGCGTTCATCACGCTCCCCCTGCCTTGTCTGATCCGGTGCTGACTTTTCTGCATACAACCAGTGGCGACACCACCGCGCCAAGGAGAGCGTTCAGAGATGCGGAACTTCCCGAGTCATGCTCGGCGATCCCCGAAATAGAGCCAATCTCGCGGAGTTCCAGAGACTGGAACAAACACTACAGATTGTTGTCGGCGGGACGCGCCGGCCGTACGCTCCAGACATTGCATACATGTGCGTCCGGCCCTGTCGCCGGATCGCCCGGACGAGGGGAAAGCATGCGCCACTCCAGAGACGGTGCCGCTGCCGCGGTCCTGGACCAGGACTGGGACGTCGTGGTGGTCGGTGGCGGCAACGCCGCGCTGGTCAGCGCGATGAGTGCCCACGACCACGGGGCCCGCGTCCTGGTCCTCGAACGATCGGACGTCACCTTCCGCGGCGGCAACTCGCGCCACACCCGCAACATCCGCTGTGTCCACGAGGCCGGCACGCCGTACAACACCGGCGCCTACACGTTCGACGAGATGTGGAAGGACCTGTGCGGTATCGGCACCGGGCCCTCCGACGAGGAGCTCGCTGACCTGACCCTGCGCGAGTCCATCTCGGTGCCGGCCTGGATGACGGCGCACGGCGCGCAGTTCCAGCCCCCGCTGGCCGGCGTGCTGCACCTGGGACGGACCAACACGTTCTTCCTCGGCGGCGGCAAGGCGCTGGTCAACCACTACTACCGCACGCTGCGCTCGCTGGGCATTCCGGTGCTCTACCAGGCCAAGGTCACCGAGTTCGAGTTCGACGGGGACCGCTGCACCGCGCTGCTCGTCGAGCACGCCGGGGCGACGCACCGGCTGCGGACCAAGGCGGTGGTGACCGCTTCCGGCGGCTTCGAGGCGAACATCCCCTGGCTCGCGAAGTACTGGGGCGACGCGGCGTACAACTACCTGATCCGCGGCCCCGAGCACAACGACGGCCTGGTGCTCGGGAAGTTGTTGGAGGCCGGCGCCCGCAGCGCCGGGGAGGAGAAGGGCTTCCACTCGGTCGCCTGCGACGCCCGTTCGCCGAAGTTCGACGGCGGGATCGCCACCCGCCTGGACTGCATCCCGTTCGGGGTGGTGCTGAACAACCGGCACGAGCGGTTCTACGACGAGGGCGAGGACATCTGGCCCAAGCGCTACGCCATCTGGGGCCGCAACATCGCCTACCAGCCCGACCAGATCGCGTACGCGTACTGGGACTCCAAGGTGCAGGGCATGTTCCTCCCGCCGATGTACGGCGTCTTCTCCGGCGACTCCATCGGCGCGGTGGCCACCCAGCTGGGGCAGGACCCCGAGGCGGCCGAGGCCACCATCGCCGCGTACAACGCCGGCGTGGCGCGCGATGCGTCCGGGCGGTTCGACCCGGCCGGCAAGGACGGGGTGTCGACCTCGGGGCTGGCGATCGACAAGACCAACTGGGCGCAGGCGATCGACACCGGCCCCTTCTACGGCATCCCGATGCGACCCGGCATCACCTTCACCTACATGGGGGTCCAGGTGGACCGGGAGGCCCGCGTCCGCCGCGAGGACGGCTCGCGCTTCGCGAACGTCTTCGCCGCCGGGGAAATCATGTCCGGAAACATCCTGTCGAGCGGCTACATGGCCGGCTTCGGCATGACGATCGGCACCGTCTGGGGACGGATCGCCGGAAGGGAGGCGGCCATCCATGTCCGCGACTGAGACCACCCCGATCATGCTGGGCATCCCCACCCCCGGGGCCCGCCCGGCGTCCGACCTCTTCCAGGAGGCCGAACGCCAGCTCAACGTCTGCAACTCGTGCCGCTACTGCGCGGGGTACTGCCCCGTGTGGCCCTCGCTGGAGAAGACGACGGTGCTGTCCATGGCGCAGATGGCCCACCTGGGCAACCTGTGCCACGACTGCCGCGACTGCTTCACCGCCTGCATGTACACCGCACCCCACGAGTTCGACCTGAACCCGCCGCGGATCTTCGCCGAGATCCGCGAGGACACCTACGACCGCTACATCCCCGGTCGCCGGGCACTGCGCCGGCTGCCGGGCTGGAGCGGGACGATCATCGGCTTCGTGCTGGCGGCGGTGATCATCGTGCTGCTCAGCCTGGGCACCGACGGTGGCGCGCTGTTCGTCTCGGGTCCGCAGTCGGGGTCCCCGTACGAACTGGTCGGCCACACCGCGATGATCGCCCTGGCCATGGTGCCGACGATCGCCAGCATGCTGGTCCTGCTCGTCGCCGCCCTGCGCTACTGGTCCGACACCAACAGCGGCTCGTTCCGCGGCCTGTTCGACCTGGCCGCCTGGGGCCCGACACTGTCCCAGACCGCCCGGATGAAGCACCAGACCGGCGGCGCCGAGGGCTGCTCGTACGAGGAGAACGAGCCGAGCTCGCGCCGACGCTATGCGCACCACTTGGTGATGTACGGCTTCCTGCTCACCTTCGCCGCGACGGTATCGGCCTGGGCGATGGCGACGTTCCTGGGCCTGGAGCCCCCGTACCCGCTGTTCTCGGTGCCCAAGATCACCGGCATCCTGGGCGGCGTGATGGCCTCGATCGGTTGCCTCGGGATGCTGTGGCTCAAGCCGCGCTCGGACCGCAGCCAGACCACCGACACCATGCGCAGGGCCGACTACGGACTGATCTGGGCGACCCTGTTGCTGATGGTCTCGGGCCTGGCGGCCCACCTGACCAACGGCATGATCGCGTACGGTCCCGTGCTGGTGTTCCACCTGGCCACGGTGGTCGCCTGCTTCGCGATCACCCCGTACACCAAGTTCGTGCACTGGATCTTCCGGATGCTCGCGGTGCAGAAGGACAACGTGGAGCGCCACGCCGTCGCCCGGGCGGCGGCGGCCAAGGAGAAGGCCACGGCCAAGGAGAAGGCCACCGCGGTGGTCTGAGGCCCTCTGACCGCTGACCAGACAGACATCGGCCCCACGCTCCGAAGGGAGCGTGGGGCCGATTCGTGGTCGGGATGGTTCAGGCCAGGCGGACCGCGATGCCCTCCAGGCCCTCGACCGCGGGGAACCTCTCCATCACCAGCGGGTCGTGCCCGGGCACGACCAGGTCCTCCGAGGACGCCGCGGCGTTGATCCAGTCGAAGCCGTCGTACATGTCGCGGAGGCAATCGACGATCGAGTACGGCCGGTCGGCGCGGATGTTGTCGTAGAAGTGGCTGGCGTCGGACGTCAGCACCAGCGTGCCGGCCGCGGTGGCGGCCGCCACGACCTGGAGGCCCTGGGTGTGGCCCCCGGTCAGGTGGACCGCCACCCCGGGCCGGATCTCGGCGTCGCCCCGGTGGACCTCGACCCGGCCGCGGTCGGCCAGGGCTGCGACCAGTGCCTGGTCATCGGCCTCGACCAGGTGCGGGTTCTCCCCGCGCCGGCCGTACGGGCCGGACCAGTAGGCGAGTTCGGTGTCCTGCACGTGGACCCGGGCGGCGGGGAAGGCCCCGGTGTAGCCCGTGTGGTCATAGTGCAGGTGGGTGAGGACCAGGTCGCCCACCCGCTCCGGATGCACGCCGAGGGCGCGCAGGGTGTCGGTCGGGGTGGCGATCCAGTCCCGGTTCCCGCGCTTCCGGGCGGTCTCCTCGGTGAAGCCGGCATCCACGACGATGGCGTCGTCGCCGGACTTCAGCAGCCAGAGGTAGTACGCGATCGGGTACGGCTCGCGGGCGACGTCGTGGCCGCGGTAGAAGTGCTCCTCCCGCGACGACTTCTGGCGACGGGCGAACTGGATCGCGTACGCCTCCCAGAGCCGGGTGTCCCCGGCGGCGGGCGTCGAGGGGCTGGTCATGCCAGCTCCCGTCCGGTCCACTGCTCCCACAGGGAGGCGATCGACGCGTAGTCCTGGCGGGCGAGGCCGCCGGCCAGCGCGAGCTCGTACACGGTGTGGGCGCCCTGGATGGCGAACAGCGGGACGCCCGCCTGCTGGGCGAACTCCAGCGCGAGGGTGGAGTCCTTCCGCGCCGCATCGGTGGGCATGCCGCCCTGGTAGTCGCCCTGGGCCACTCGTTCGGCGACGCGGTGGGTGAGCGGGCGGATCAGGCCGGCCTCCGGGTCACCGAGCAGGTCGACGAGCTCCTCCAGCGAGATGCCGGCGCTGGCGCCGAGGGCGGCGACCTCCGAGAGCACGACCATGACGGCATGGGCGACGGCGTTGTTGATCACCTTGGCCGCCATGCCGGCGCCCAGCCGGCCGTACGTCTTGATCGAGGGGGTCATCGCCTCGAGCACCGGGAGCGCGTCGGCCAGGTCGGCCTCGTCGCCGGAGGTGAGCAGCGTGGTGGTGCCCTTCTCCATCCCGGCGACCCCGGACAGGATCGCCGCGTCGATGACCCGGATGCCCCGGGCGTTCAGGATCCGGGCGAGCTGCTCCATGTCGGAGGGGTTGACCGTCGAGGTCTCGATCACCAGCGAGCCGGGCGCCATCGTCTCGGCCAGTTCGGCCGCGACGGCGAGCGAGATCTTCGGGCTCGGCAGCGAGAGCACGACGACCGGGGCCGCCGCCACCTCGGGGAGGCCGGCACAGGCCGTGGCGCCGACCTTGGCGGCGACGGCGGTGCGGCGGGCCTCGTCCCGGTCGTACGCCAGCAGGGTGCCGTACGTCGCGAGCCGGGAGGCGACGGCCGCCCCCATGTTGCCGAGGCCGACCAGGCCGACCGTACGGGTCGTCACGGCGGCGTCGTGGGTGAGGTGGTGCCGGGTGGTGGTCATGTCAGTTCTCCTCCAGGGGGAAGGGGTCCGCCAGCGTCGGGGCCAGGTCGATCATCACGTTCTTGGTGCGCAGGTACTCGTCGAGGGCTTCCTCCCCGCGCTCGCGCCCGTGGCCGGACTTCTTGGTCCCCCCGAAGGGTGCCTGGGCGCCGGAGACCCGGTAGGTGTTCACCCAGGTGGTGCCCGCGTCGAGCCGGGCGGCGACCCGGTGGGCGCGGGAGAGGTCCCGGGTCCAGATCCCGGAGGCGAGGCCGAACTCGGAGTCGTTGGCCAGCGCGACGGCGTCCTCTTCGGTCTCGAAGGGGATGATCGACAGCACGGGACCGAAGATCTCCCGCCGGGCGAGGTCTGCGTGGTTGTCGACGTCGGCGAAGACCGTGGGGCGGACGAACAGGCCGCGCTGCAGGGCCGGGTCATCGCCGACGGGTCCGCCCTGCACCATCCGGGCGCCGGCGTCCACGCCGGCCGCGATGGCGGCCTCGATCCGGGCCTGCTGCGGCTCGTTGGCGACCGGGCCCATCTGGGTGCCGGGGGCGAAGGGATCGCCGAGGCGGATCCTGCCGGCCCGGGCGCCGACCCGCTCGACCATGGTGTCGTAGACCGACCGCTGGACCAGCAGCCGCGATCCGGCGATGCAGGTCTGGCCGCCGGCGCTGAAGATGCCGGCCAGGGCACCGATGACCGCCCGGTCGAGGTCGGCGTCCTCGAAGACGATGTTGGGCGACTTGCCGCCCAGTTCGAGGGTCACCGGCACGAGGGTCTCCGCCGCGGCGCGCATGATGGCCTGGCCGGTGGGGACCGAGCCGGTGAAGCTGATCCGGTCCAGGCCGCGGTGGCCGGTCAGGGCCGCACCGCAGGTGACTCCGCCGGTCACGATGTTGACCACGCCGTCGGGGAACCCCGCCTCCTGGACCATGTCGGCCAGTTCGAGGGTGGTCATCGAGGCGTGCTCGGAGGGCTTGATCACCACCGTGCACCCTGCGGCCAGCGCGGGGGCCAGCTTGTTGGCCAGCAACTGCATCGGGGAGTTCCAGGCGGTGATCAGGGCCGCGACGCCGACCGGTTCGCGCCGGGTGTAGTCGAAGAGGTCCGGGTTGTCCATCGGGATGGTGCGGCCGTACAGCTTGTCGGCGTAGCCGGCGAAGAACCGGAGCTGCCTGGCGGCGAAGCGCGCCTGGTTGCGGGTCTCGGAGACGAGCTTGCCGTTGTCGGTGGACTCCAGGTCGCCGAGGTGCCCGGCCCGGCGCTCGTAGATCGCGGCGAGGCGCAGCATGAGCTCGGCGCGGGCCTGCCCGGGCGTACGGCTCCAGACGGTGTCGAACGCCGTGCGAGCCGCGGCCACCGCGGCATCCACGTCGGTGGCACTGGCATCGGGAAGGGTTCCGACCTGCTCGCCGGTGTACGGGTTCATGATCGGCAGGGTGCGTCCGCCCTCGGCGGGGACGCGCTCCCCTCCGATGAGCATGCAGTAATCGGTCATCCTCGTTCAGGCCTCCAGGCTCACATGCATCAACAGTTCTTTGCATGCAAACAAACAGGCATCGGTGGGCAGCGACAACCGGATCGGACCACATAGCTGAACGTCGCCCGTCACCGCCCCCGCGGGCGCCCGACTCAGCCCCCGAGCATCTGCCTCAGCCGGACCTCGCGGGCGTGGCGCATGTGGTTCATGGCGCGCTCCTCGGCCAGGTCCTCGTTGCCGGTGGCGATGGCCTCGATGATCGCGTAGTGCTCCCCGACCACCTCGGCGGACCGTCCCGGGACGTCGAACGTGGTCTGGCCGAACCGGCGGACGGCGTTCTCGACCTGGACGAGGAACCGCTCGAGGTAGGCGTTGCCGCTCGCCTCGCGGATGGCCCGATGGAACTCGCTGTTGATGGCGGCCGGGTTGTCCCCCGCCTCCACCGCCTGCTTGAAGCGGCCGTGGAGGGCCAGCAACCGGTCGACCAGACCGGCCGGCCGACGCGCCGCGGCGGTCCGGGCCGCGAGACCCTCGAGGCTGGCCCGGACCGAGTAGACGGCGAGCACCTCCTCCAGGCTCATCCCCGCCACCACGGACCCCCGATTGGCCGACCGGTTGGTCAACCCTTCGTCGGACAGGCGCCGGAGCGCCTCGCGTACGGGCGTGCGGCTCACCGACAGCACCTCGGCGATCTCGCCCTCACGCAGCCAGGTGCCGGGAGGCAACAGGCCGGAGAGGACGCCCTCCCGCAGGACGTCGGTCACCGCATCCGTCATGGAGCCGTACTCGGGGGTGACCAGCAGCCGTCGCAGGGCGACCTGGGTACGTCGTTCCTGCAGCAGGTGGACGTTCGGCTCGGGGACGGTCACCGATCTCCTTCCGGCCCGCTCCCCGCCACCTCGGCGAGGCACGGCTCAGGGCAATGCTGACGAAGGGGCCGGCGCGCCGGCCCATTGCACACAATATGCCGCCGGCCCGACGTGGGCGACCGTCACCGCACCACGACTCCACACCAGGGTGGACTCAGTCCTTGGGCGCGCCCGCGTAGCCGTACGGGTTCTGCTCCTGCCAGCGCCAGTGGTCGGCGCACATCTCGTCGATGTCGCGGGTCGCGGCCCAACCGAGGTCGGCGAGCGCCGACGACGGGTCGGCGTACGAGACCGCGACGTCCCCGGGACGACGGGGCACGACCTCGTACGGGATCGGGCGACCGCTGGCACGCTCGAAGGCCGCCCGGACCTCGAGCACCGAGTAGCCACGCCCGGTGCCGAGGTTCCAGCGGTGCAGGCCACCGTGCTGGGCGAGGTACTCGATCGCTGCGACGTGGCCGTCGCTGAGGTCCATCACGTGGATGTAGTCGCGTACGCCAGTCCCGTCAGGGGTCGGGTAGTCGTCGCCGAAGACCATCAGCTTCTCGCGGCGGCCGACGGCGACCTGCGCGACGAACGGCATCAGGTTGTTCGGGATGCCGTTCGGGTCCTCGCCGATCCGGCCGGACGGGTGGGCGCCGACCGGGTTGAAGTAGCGCAGCAGGGCGACGTTCCAGCGCTCGTCGGAGTCGGCCACGTCGGAGAGGATGTCCTCGACCTGCTCCTTGGTGCGCCCGTACGGGTTGACCGCGTCCAGCGGCAGCTTCTCCCCGAGCGGCATCTCGTCGACCTCGCCGTAGACGGTGGCCGAGGAGGAGAACACGATGGTGCGGCAGTCGACCGCCTCCATGGCGCGCAGCAGCGTGATCGTTCCCGCGACGTTGTTCTCGTAGTAGGTCAGCGGGATCTGCGCGGACTCACCGACCGCCTTCATCCCGGCGAAGTGGACGACGCCGTCGGGGCGGACCTCGTCCAGCAGCAGGTCCATCGCGCCGCGGTCGCGGATGTCGGCCCGCACGAACGGCACCTCGCGTCCGCTCAGCTCTGCGACGCGCCGCAGCGCGACCGGGCTGGAGTTGGAGAGGTTGTCGACGACGGTGACGTCGTGACCCGCTTGCTGGAGCAGCAGCACGGTGTGGGAACCGATGAAACCGGCGCCACCGGTGACGAGGATCTTCATGCCCTCACCGTAGCGGGTGGGGATCCCCCAGCCGCTGCTGCTCCGGACGGGCGTCGGCCCCTGCTCCTCCTTGCGTTCCTCCTGGTTCAGACGGGTGCGCGCCATGTCCGGGTTCCTCTCGACGAAGGGTTCGGCTCGGAGTTTCCCGCAGCCGAGTGCCACGTCTGGGCACAGGCGGAGAACACTTGGCAGTGACGCTTCTGGCTCACGCGAGATCGTCGACCACCACTGAGGAGTCGGCAGGGCCAACATCGCCAGCGCGTGGCAGACTTGTACGAAGAGTCGTACCAGTAAAGGGGATAGACATGGCTGTCACCGCGAGCGACGCCCGCAAGAACCTGTTCCCACTGATCAAGCAGGTCAACGAGGACCGAACACCGATCGAGATCACCTCCCGCAACGGCGATGCCGTCCTGATGTCGCGGGCCGACTACGACGCGCTCGAGGAGACCGCGCACCTGTTGCGCGTACCGGCCAACGCACGCCATCTGCTCGAGAGCCTGGAGCAAGCACGGTCCGGCCAGCGCACCGAGCACGAATTGCTTCCATGAGGCTGGTCTTCACTCCCAACGGTTGGGCCGACTACACCTACTGGCTGGCCGCGGACCGCGCCACGCTGAAGCGGATCAATCGCCTCATCGACGACGCGCTTCGCGATCCGGTGAGCGGCATCGGTAGACCCGAGCCGCTGCGCCACATGCTCGCTGGGGCATGGTCCCGCCGCATCAGCGAGGAACACCGGCTCGCCTACCTGGTCGACGGCGACGACCTCGTCATCCTTCAGGCACGCTTCCACTACGACTGATGCACGCCGTCTGCGAGGTCCACACAGAGCCCGTCGAGGAGTGACCGTATGACGATCCCCACCGCCGGGTCGGACCCGCGACCCGCGACCTCCCATGAGTGACGTGCTGTTCGGCGCGGAGCCGATCGACCGGCCGCGGCGCGAACTCGCGCCGGGCGCGGTCTGGGTGCCGGGCTGGCTCACCTTCGAACAGCAGGCCTGGATCGTCGCCCGCTTCCACGATTGGCTCGCCGGCCCGGTCCCGATCCGTGCGGCGAAGGTCCGTGGGCATGAGATGAGCGTGCAGACCGTCTGCCTGGGTTGGCACTGGCGTCCGTACGCCTACAGCCGCGAGGCCGTCGACGTGAACGGGAACCGGGTGCTCCCCTTCCCCGACTGGATGGTCCGGCTCGGCCGTCGGGCGCTGGTCGAGGCGTACGAGGACCCTCGTGCCGCCGACGAGTACACCCCGGACACCGCGCTGGTGAACCTCTACGACGACTCCGCGCGGATGGGGATGCACCAGGACAAGGACGAGGTCTCCCGCGCCCCGGTCGTCTCGTTGTCGATCGGCGACACCTGCACCTTCCGCTTCGGCAACACCGAGGACCGGGGCCGGCCGTACGAGGACATCGCGCTGGCCTCGGGGGACCTGTTCGTCTTCGGCGGCCCGTCCCGCCTCGCCTACCACGGTGTGACCAAGGTCCATTCCGGTACGGCACCGTACGGCTGTGGCGTGGAGGCGGGACGCATCAACATCACCCTGCGCGAGACCGGGTTACGGGGTTGAGCCCGGGGACCAGTGATCCGGAGGCCTCGGAGACCAGGACCGGCGCGACGGGACCCACCAGCGCAGCACCTTCCGGGCCGGCCGCGCCAGTCAGGCTCCCTGCTGCCGCGCCGCCAGGTGGTGCGCGATCGAGGCCGTGGCCGGGTAGAGCTCCCGGTACAGGGCATACAGCTCCTCGTAGCCCTCGGCGTTCTCGGGTCGCGGGGTGAGGACCTTCGCCGGGGGGTTCCACTCGGCGGCCGTGATGGTGGTCCGCAGGCAGGCGGCGAGCCACGCGATCCCGTAGCTGGCACCGATCGTCTCGCGTGGGATCACCTGGGGACGCCCGGCGATGTCACTGACGATCTGGGTCCACACGTCCCCGCGAGTGCCTCCGCCGACCGCCACGATCCGTTCGATCCGGCCACCTGCCGCCTCGATCGCCTCGATGTTGTGCCGGACGGCCAGGCCGGTGGCCTCCAGGGCGGCGCGGTACAGGTCGCCACGGGTGTGGTCGATGGTCAGGCCGGCGATGATGCCGCGCGCGCTCGGGTCCATCAGCGGGGTCCGCTCGCCGGCGAAGTACGGCAGCATCAGCAGCCCGTGGGCGCCCGGGCCGGCCGCATCGGCCTCGGCGACCAGGTCACCGAAGTCGGGTGAGCCGAACAGCTCGCGCAGCCAGCCGGTGATCGCGCCCGAGGTTGCCATGCCCCCGGCGACGTTGCGGGTGCCGGGCAGGGCGCCGATGGTGCCCCACAGGGAGGGACTGCGGACCGGCTCGGTCACCGTGTTCACGAAGAACATCGTGGTGCCGTACATCAGCATGAGGTCACCCGGATTGTGCGCGTCCACCGAGAGTGCCTCCGACCAGGCGTCGATCGTCCCGGTGGTGACCGGGATGCCTGCCGGCAGACCGGTGGCGGTCGATGCGTCCGGGGTGACCGTGCCCGCGACGTCCCCGGCCCACGACAGCGGCGGCAGTTCGATGCCGGGAGCGATCTGCTCCGCCCACGCCGGGTACCAGGCCCGTGCCTCGATGTCGTACATCGGGGTGCACTGCGACGCCGACTGGTGGTCGAGGACGTACGCCCCGGTCAGGTTCCAGGCCAGGTAGCTCGCCGGCATGAACAGCCGGACGGCGCGGGCGTAGACGGCCGGCTCGTTCCTGGCGACCCAGGCGATCTTGGGGCCCGCGGCCTGGGTGGTCAGCGTCGAGCCGCACCGCTCGAGAATGGCATCGTCACCGCCCAACCGGTCCCTCCACTCCTCGATCTCGACCACTGCGCGGGAGTCGACCCCGTAGAGGATGGCGGGCCGCACCGGGACCGAGTCGGCGTCCGCCAGCGCGACGCAGGGTCCCATGCCACTGACCCCGACGGCCTCGACCTCGACGTCCGGGCGGGCGGCGAGGAGTTCGCGGCTGAGCGAGCAGAACTCCTCCCACCAGACCTCCGCGCCCATCTCGACGTGGCCGGGGTGGGGCCGGGACACCTCGTGGGTGCGTACCGCCGTCGCCAGCACCGAGCCGTCGAGCCCTGCCAGGACACCCTTGCTGCTCGACGTTCCGACGTCGACTCCCATGACTGCTGCGAGCATTTTGCCTTCACCTTCCGATGGATCAATGGAGCGGGCCCGATCCGACGGGCCGCCAGGAGCGGGACCGGACCTACCGGGTCCCGAGGGGGATATCGGCGTCCAGCGGTGCGGAGGCACTGGGCGCCTCCACCTGCCGGGTGCGGGGGGGCAGCGCGGCCCCGAGGTTCTGCCGGAAGTCGGCCACCAGGTAGAGGGCGGCACCGACGGCGATGGGATGGCGGGTGAAGCGGCTGGGCACCAGGAAGGTGCTCGAGTCGCTGGCCAGGAAGTTGAGCCGGTCGACCTTGGCCCGCAGGTCGGCGAGGTGGTCCCTGCCATGCGACCCGACGTCGCCGCCCAGGATGATCGTGCAGCCGAACATCACCCGGATGTTGTGGATGCCGATCGCCAGGTCAGAGGTGTAGTGGTCCCAGACCCCTGCCAGTTCGGGGTCCCCGGCGGACAGTTCCTGGAAGAAGCGCCCGACCGACCCGTCAGTGTGCCGGGAGAGCACCTCGGCGTTGCAGTAGGGGTCCAGGCAGCCGTGCCGCCCGCAGTAGCACAGCAGCCCGTCGTCGTGGATCCGCATGTGCCCGAGCTCGCCGGCGATCTCCCCGTCGCCGCGGTACATGCCACCGTTGATGAGCACCGAGCCTCCGACGCTCTTCGAGAGGCTCAGGTAGACGGCATTGTCGCCCGCCTCCTTGGACCAGAACTCGGCCAGGCCGGCGGCCTCGGAGTCGTGTACCAGTCGGATCTCGTACGGCAGGTGCCGGGCGAAGTCGGCGGCACTGAGCCCCACGTTGTCGATCACCCGGCCGTACGTGACCTTGCCCGTCGTCTCGCTGATCAGGCCCGGGACCGCGATCCCTACGCCGAAGATGCGGCTGCGGTCGATGCCGGCCTGCTCTATCAGCACCTCCACCTCGCCGGCGACGAAGGCGTAGTAGGACTCCGTGTTCTCGAAGCGTCGGGCGGTCCGGCGCTCCGCCAGGACCCGACGGTCGAGGTTCACCAGCAGGAACCTGGCCCGGTCCCGGGTGACGTCGACGCCCACGGCGTAGCGTCCGTCGGCCACGCACGCATAGGTGATCGGGTTGCGGCCGCCCTGGGAACCGGACGACTGCTTGGGCCCCGGCTCCAGCAGGCCGGCCTCCAGGAAGTGGTTGAGGTACTTGGAGACGGTGGGCAGGCTCATCCCCAGCGCATCGGCGATGTCCTTCTTGGTGGCGAAACCCTGTTCACGCACGTAGTCGTACACTGCCCGCCGTGTGCGGTTCCTGATGCCTGGCGTCCCCGTCATGGGTTCAGCCTCTCCCTTCCCGGCCCCTCCAAGGGCCCGGTCTCGCAAGAATTCGGGGTGATCAGGTCCTGGCCTGGTAGAGATTGCGCAGGGCGTCGATCAGGACGGCCACGAAGATCATCAGGCCACCGGCCAGGGTGATCACGGTGGAGGCGATGCCGAGCACCGCCAGGCCGACCTGGATGACGGTGAGCAGGAGCGTGCCCGCAAGGACGCCGATCATGCTGCCCTTGCCGCCGGTGAGGCTGATGCCACCGATGACCGCGGCTGCGATCACCTGCATCTCGTAGCTGGTGCCGAACGAGGAGGTCACCGCACCCATGTAGCCCGACAGCAGCCAGCCGGCGAAGCCGGAGAGCAGGCCGGAGACCACGTAGGCCCAGATCTTCACACGCTGCACGTTGATGCCGGCGATGTAGGCACCTCGGTAGTTGCCGCCGACCGCGAACAGCGCACGGCCGAAGCGGGTGCGCTTCCAGATCACGTGGAAGACGACGAAGGCGAGGATCAGCACCAACGGCAGGGCCGGGAAGCCGCCGATCTTGCCTTGGCTGATGAACTTGTAGGAGTCCGGCAACTGGGAGATGGTCTTGCCGGCGGTGATGGCGAGCAGTGCGCCCTGCAGCACCATGTTCATCGCCAGGGTGGCAATCAGCGCGTTGGCCCTCAGCTTGGTCACGATCAGGCCGTTGAGCAGGCCGATGAAGGAGGCCACGACCAGGATCAGCAGGATCGACAGGATGACCGGGAGGCCGTGCTTCATCGCCATGACGCCGAGCAGGGACGAGAAGCCCGCCGTCCCGACCGTCGACAGGTTGATGTCTCCCAGCAGGATGATCATCGAGATGGCGATCGCCAGCAGACCGAGGACGGTCGCCTGGACGAGGATATTCGACAGGATGCCGAAGGAGTAGAAGGACGGCTTGAACAGGCCCATGATCACGATGGCGAGGACCAGAAGGATCCACACCGCCTGTTCCATGGAGAAATCGAGGATCTTCCTCGCGGTGGATGTGCCCTGCATGGCTATCAGACCCCTTCCTTCGCGCGATCTCGGATCGCAGTCAGTTGCTCGATGGTGATGCCCTCGTTGTCCAGCACCGTGACGATCCGCCCCTCGTCGAAGAAGACGAGTCGATCGGCCACGCGAAGGAGCTCTTCGTAGTCGTTGGTGAGATAGATGGCGCTCATGCCCCCGCGGGTGAGCTCGAGGACCGTGCCGATGATCTCCTCGCGGCTCTTGATGTCGATGCCCACGGTGGGCTCGTCGAGGATGAGGAGGCGCGGGTCGGTGTTCAGCAGCCGGCTGACGATCACCTTCTGCTGGTTGCCTCCGGAGAGGCTGTTGATGTCGTCGTCGATGGAGTTCGTACGGATCTTCAGGGCGTCGCGGTACTGGTTCGACAGGCTCTTCTGCAGGGCCAGGTCGATGAAGCCGAACGCCCGGCGCAGCTTGCCGGCCTGGCTGCTGATGCCGATGTTCTCGTTCACGTCGAATGTCGGCATGATCCCCTCGCGGTGCCGGTCGAAGGAGATGTAGGCGATGCCCTGGCGGATCGCCTCGGCGGGGCTGGACAGGTGCAGTTCCTTGCCGTCGGCGACGATGCTGCCGGCGGTGACCTTGCTGATGCCGAACAGCGTGCGACAGAACTCGCGGGCGCCGGAGCCCGGGAAGCCGATGACGCCGAGGATCTCGCCGCGACGGATGTCGATCGAGACGTCCTGCAGGCCCTCACTCGCCAGGCCGTGGACCACGACGTACGTCGCCTCCGGGCCGGGTGCCTCGTCCCGGTGCCGCTGGGAGAGCTCGACGTCCTCACCGGCGACCAGGGTCGCCAGGCGCGCCTCGGTCGCCTCGGCCCGGTTCTCGACCGGGTACATCCGGCCGTCGCGGAGCACCGAGATGGAGTCGGAGAGCTCCAGGACCTCCCCGAGGTAGTGCGAGATGAAGATGAAGGCGGTGCCCATCGCCCGGAGGTCACGGACGAACTCGAAGAGCTCGGCCCGCTCCCGGTTGGTGAGGGCGGTGGTGGGCTCGTCCAGGATGATCAGTTTCGCGCCGCTGTGCATGGCGCGGATGATGTTGAGCTTGCGGGCGTCGATGGAGGAGAGTTCGCTGACCTTGGCCCGCGGGTCGACGTGCAGGCCGTAGGCGCCGAGCTCCTCGGCGGCGATCCGGTTGATCTCCTTCCAGTCGACCAGTCCGTGCCTGGTGGGCAGGAGGCCGGTGAAGATGTTCTCGGCAACGGTGAGGTGGGGGAACGAGTTCTCGTGCTGGGGGACGAGCCGGATGCCGAGTTCCTGGCGGGAGAAGATGTTCAGCGTCCGCAGGTCCTGGCCCTCGAAGAGGACCGCTCCGTCCGAGGGCGGGTAGATGCCCGCGATGATGTTGACCAGGGTGGACTTGCCGGCGCCGTTGCGGCCCAGGAGCGAGTGGATCTGGCCGGCGTGGATCTCCAGGTTCGCGTCGGAGAGCGCACGCGTGGCACCGAAGATCTTCGAGACGTTGTGGACCTGCAGGAGTGGTTGCTGGGTCATTGCTGTTTCCTTTCGGGCGGTACCGGCCCGCGCCCGAGGCGCGGGCCGGCACCGGAAGGTCACTTGCCCGCGTTGCCCCAGATGAGGGGGTTGCCTGCCGAGGACGCGTCCACGACCACCGGGTCGAGCAGGACGGTCGGCCCGTTGTCACCGGAGGTCAGGGTGACCTCCTTGTTGAGGTACTGGCCCTTCGGCGTGAACGTGCCCGAGGTCGGAACGGGGTTGCCGCTCATCGGGTAGGCCTTCAGGAGCTCGGTCGCGATGCCGCCCACACCGAGCACGTCGATGACGACCTCGGCGTCGACGTAGCCGTCCTTGACCTGCTGGAGGACATCACCCAGGCCGTCGTGGGAGATGACCATCACGTGGCCGGCGGTTCCGACCTTCTGCCACATGTTGTTCGTCTTGAGCGACTCGATCACGCCCAGGGTGGCGGTGTCGGTGGGGGTGTTGACCAGGTCGATGCTCTTGCCGCTGGCCTTGGTGTCGGCGATCACGTTGTTCAGTGCGCTGGTGGCCTTGTCCGCCTGCGGGGCGCCGAGCACGGAGACCAGCTGGATGTTCGGGTACTTCTTGATCACGGCCTCGAAGCCCTCGGCGCGCTCCTTGAAGACCTGGGAGACGACCTCGCCGTACATGTCGACGACGACACCCTTCGGCTGGCCGTACTTCTTGGTGAGCAGCTCGACGGCCTTCTCGCCGGCCATCTCGCCGGACTTCTTCGAGTCGAACAGGACGGACACGTCGACCTGGGCGTTGTTCGCCTTGTTGTCGATCACCGCGACCGGGATCTTCGCGTCCTTGGCGCGCGCGAGGACGTCGGAGACGCTGTCACTGTCGTACGGGTTCACCACGATGGCGGCCGGCTTCACGTTCTGGACCAGGTTGTTCAGCTGGTCGTTCTGCTTGGCGGCGTCGGCTTCGGCAACAACGACCTTGCCCGTGTAGCCGAGCATCTTGGCCGCATCGGTCACGCCCTGGCCCATCGCGATGTGGACCTGCTCGGTGGAGTTCTTCGTGGAGTACCAGATCTCACCGGCGGTGCCGGCCGATCCCGCGCCCGAGCCACAGGCGGTCAGGGTCATTGCTGCTGCGACCAGGGCGGCAGCGAGGCCAATCTTCTTCATTGAAGGTGCCTTCTCTCAGTTCAGTTGGATGACGTGCAGTGGATGTGGATGGACCGGATCCGGCCGGACGTGCGCCCTGCCGGGGAGGGCCGACGTCATCGGGACGTCGGCGGGGGTGGTCAGACGGTGACGAAACATCCGTCGATGATCACGTCGGCACCCGAGGTGTAGGTCGAGGCGTCGGACAGCAGGTAGATGACGGCGCCGGCCAGTTCCTCGGGCGTCCCCATCCGCTTGAACGGGATCATCTCGGTCCAGATCTGCCGCCAGTCCTCGCGGACCGTGCCGGTCATCTCCGTCTGGATGTACCCGGGGCTGATCGAGTTGACCCGGATCCCGAGGGGGGCCCATTCCACCGCGAGCGACTTGCTCAGGTGCACCACGGCGGCCTTCGAGGCGTTGTACGAGGCCTGGCCCTGGGGGATGTTGACGATGGTGCCCGACATCGATCCGGTGTTGACGATGTTGCCGGTCCGGCCCTGGGCGACGAGGTAGCGCGCGAAGGCCTGGGCGACGAAGAACACGCCGTTCAGGTTGACGTCGACCACCTTGGTGAAGTCCGACGGCGAGCACTCGAGGGCAGGCTTGTGCAGGACGATGCCCGCATTGTTGAAGAGCAGGTCCAGGCCGCCCATCTCGACGGCGGCCTTCTCGATGGTGCGTCCCACCTCTTCGGGGTCGGTGACATTGCAGGTCATCGCGAGGGCTCGCACCCCGTGCTCCGCGGCGATCTGTGCAGCGACGTCCGTGGCATCGGCCAGGTCGACGATGACGATGTCGGACCCCTGCTCGGCGAGCGCGTGCGCCACCACCTTGCCGATGCCCTGACGACCGCCGGTCACGACGGTGACCTTGCCCTCGAGCGAGAAGCGACTGGAGACCATAGCTGTTACTCCCAACCTACGCACCCTTGCGTCCTGGAACCGGTCACTTCGTCGTGGCCTCGAAGTTCTGGAAAGGCGTTTAATAAAAAGGGTAAAGAAACTGCAGGGGCGTGTCAACCGGGGTGGCAGGTAGGTCGGTCGGCGGCTCCGGAACCCTCCGGCGGTCCGCGGAGCACTGGCGCGCGCCAGGGGCACGGACGGTTGCTTCGCACAACTCGTGCGGGCGCCACTGATGGCCCATACGGTGGGGAAACAACGTTCGCGGGTGCGGATCGCCTGCGCACACGCATCCACGACCTGGAGGCACGATGCAGTACTTCCTGAACGGCTACCGCCCGGGCAACCCACGGATCCCGGATCCCGCCGAGGGCAGGTCAGAGGACCAGGGCCCGCTCCTCGACGAGGTCGACGTCCTCATCGTCGGCACCGGCCCCGCCGGCCTGCTCCTGGCAGCCCAGCTGTCCAACTTCCCGGACATCAACACTCGTATCGTCGAGAAGGCGGAGAGCCCGCTGGAGATCGGCCGCGCCGACGGGGTCAATATGCGGACCGTGGAGACCTTCGAAGCCTTCGGCCTGGCCGACAGGATGATGGCCGAGGCGTACTGGGGCACCGGGCCGCCGGCCTGACCGGAGGCCGGACTGCACGCCTGACCGTTCACACCAGGTGCAGCGCCGGATCGTCCAGGGCGTACGTCCGTACGGGCCCCGGTCCGGTCAGTGCTGTCTCGAAGCGTACGGTCACCCGGCCCAGCCCGGAGCCCCAGATCCACCCCGGCCCCATCTCGTCGTGCACCACGTCGGCACCGGGCAGCCACTGCGGTGGTCGCCGTTCGATGGTCTCGGTCGCGGTGCCCTCCGGCACGCCCGGAGCGACCTCCTCGTGGTCCTCGCGCGCCTCGAACAGCCGGTCCTGGGCCACGGTGGCCAGCCCGGACACCCCGACGCCGAGCAGGCGGACGCCCTGGTCGAGCTGCAGGCCGGCGAGCAGGTCGGTCGCCTCGGCGGTGATCACCTCGGCGCTGTCGGTGGCCCCCTCAAGGGTCCGTGACCGGGTCCAGGTGGTGAAGTCGTGCAGCCGCACCTTGAGCGTCACCGTCCGCGCGAACACCCCCATCGTCCGCATCCGCTGCGCCACCAGCCGGGCGTCCCGGCCGATCCGTGCCACCATCTCCGGGCGCCCGACCAGGTCGGTCTCGAAGGTGTCCTCCACCGAGATCGACTTGCGGTCCCGGTCGGGTGAGACCTGCCGGTCGTCGCGGGCGAAGGCGAGCGCGTGCAGGGTCGTGCCGTGCGCCCGGCCGAGCTCGCGCACCAGTTCGTTCTCCGACAGCGCCTGCAGGTCGGCGATCGTCGCCACCCCGAGCCGGGCGAGGCGGTCGAACGTGGCCGGCCCGACGCCGGGGATCACCCGGACCGACATCGGCGCGAGGATCTCCACCTCGGTGCCGGGGACGACCAGGTGGATCCCGTCGGGCTTGTCCAGGTCGGAGGCGACCTTGGCGATGAACTTGGAGGTGCCCAGACCGATCGAGCAGGTCAGTCCCCCGGTCCGCTGCGCCACCTCGTCCTTGACCGTACGGGCCAGCGCGACCACGCCGGCAGCGGACAGGTCAGCCGTCTCACGGGCCGCGGCCAGGTCGACGAACGCCTCGTCCAGCGACAGCGGCTCGACCAGGGGCGACAGGTCCTCCAGGATCGCCATCACGATCCGGCTCGCCTCCCGGTAGGCGCCGAACCGCCCGGCCAGGAAGGCCGCGTTCGGGCACAGCCGGCGCGCCTCGTGCATCGGCATCGCCGAGTGCACCCCGTAGGTGCGGGCCTCGTACGACGCGGTGGCGACGACGCCACGCTGGCCCACGCCCCCGACGACGACCGGCCTGCCGCGCAGGGACGGCTTGTCGCGCTGCTCCACCGAGGCGAAGAACGCGTCCAGGTCCAGGTGCATGATCGATGCCTGCCGCCGCACCCGACCTCCCCTCCCGCGCCCGTCCCGACCGCCGGGACCATCCCACCGTCCCTATCATGGCCGCATGATCCGGCTCGAGCACGTCTGCGTCGCCCACCAGGTCCTGCCGATCGAGGGCAGGGTCGGGCGCACCGGGATCGACAAGCGGCCGGTCGACGGCCCGGTCGAGGTCGGCCCGCTGCAGCTGGCCGGGGACGCGATCTGCGACACCGCCAACCACGGCGGCCGGTTCCGGGCCGTCTACGTGGTCTCCGACGAGGACGCCGCGGTCGTCGGGGCCGAACTCGGGCGTACGCCACCGGCCGGCTGGCTGGGCGAGAACCTGCGCGTCTCCGGCACCTCGCTCAGCCAGGTGCTGATCGGGGAGCGCTGGCGGATCGGGTCGGTCGAGATCGCGTTCACCGAGCCCCGGATCCCCTGTCGTACGTTCGCCGCCTGGGTGGCCCGCGAGCACGGCCCGGAGGCTGCCGCGGGCTGGGTGAAGCGGTTCACCGAACTGGGTCGTCCGGGCGGGATGGCCGAGGTGCTGGTCCCTGGCACGGTCCGGGCCGGCCAGCCGGTCGAGGTGGCGCACCGGCCCGCGCACGGGCTGACGCTCGGGGAGGCCTTCGCCGGGATGCCGGCGGACAAGGCGGCGGCGCTGCTGGCGGCGTACGCCCCGGAGGACATCCAGCCCGACATGCTGCGCCGCGCCCGGGCGGCGGCCACCCGGTGACGGCGCACGCCCGCCGGGAGAGCCCCCGCACCGACTGGAATACTGTTCACCACCAAGGCCTCGGGCTGCGCAGACTGCTGCAGGACCCCCTTCGGGACCACGGCCATCCAAGGAGAACACCGCGTGACTGACCGCCCCACCCCGACCGACACCGCCGGCCAGCAACCCTTCGACCTGCCCGCCGACCTGGACGTACGGCTCGTCGTCGCGGACATGGACGGCACCCTGCTCGACGGCGCCGGCCGGATCCCCGACGGGCTGTGGCCGCTGCTGGACAGGATGCGGCAGCGGGGCATCGCGTTCGCCCCGGCCAGCGGCCGCCAGTACGCGACCCTGCGGCGGATGTTCGACCGGGCGAGCGACGGGATGGTCTTCATCGCCGAGAACGGCTCCCTCGTGGTCCGCGACGGCGTCGAGGTGAGCTCGACGCCCGTGGAACGGTCGTTCGCCGACGAGGCGATCCGGCTGGCCCGGGGCGTCGCGGACAGTGGACGCGACGTCGGCACGGTGCTCTGCGGCAAGCGATCGGCGTACGTCGAGCGCTCCGATGCGGCCTTCCTCGCCGAGGCGGAGCGGTACTACGCCGAACTGGCAGTGGTCGACGACCTGATGGAGCCCGACGACGAGGTGCTCAAGATTGCCGTCTTCGACTTCGAGGAGGCCAGCGACGTCGCCGCCGCGATGGCGCCGCTGCGCGCCACCCACCAGGTCGTCGTGTCAGGCCACCACTGGGTCGACCTGATGGCGAGCGGGGTCGACAAGGGGCACGCGGTCCGCCAACTCCAGCAGGCGATGGGCATCGGGCCCGCCAACACGATGGTCTTCGGTGACTACCTGAACGACCTGCAGATGCTGGACGCCGCCGACCACTCGTACGCCATGGCGAACGCCCACCCCGAGGTACTGGCCCGGGCCCGGTACGTCGCCCCGTCGAACCAGGACCTGGGAGTGCTCACCGTGCTGTCCGCGCTGCTCGGCGGCGACCCGGAGTAGTCGACCGCGCCGACTGGCGTACGCCCCCGTCCAGCACCCTCAGCTGGCCCACTGGCCGGTGCCGAACTTCCAGGCCCACCACACCATCGTGACGACCGAGCCGAGCGCGTACCCGCCGACCAGGAGGCGCCGGGTGAGGCGGCCCGACCGGGTGGCCGCAGGATGGGCGGCGACCTCGCCGAGGATCGACCAGGTCGGGAACCACAGCAGCACTGCGCGGTTGACCGACATCAGCCAGGGCGAGAGCGAGAACGCCAGCACCTGCACCCCGACCCAGCCGGCCTCCCCCCAGCGCCGGCGGCGCAGCATCCAGCCGGTGGTCAGCAGGCCGACGACGAAGGACACCAGTTCGAAGCGGAACATCATCCCCCAGCCGTGCTGGTCGGCGTAGCCGCCGGGGCGTACGGCGTCCAGGGTCGCCCGGACCGCGTCCCACGGCAGCGTGAACGTCCGCTGCCAGCCGGCCTCCTGCGCCGAGTACCAGGCGGTCCAGGACCCGGTCAGGGTCCACAGGTAGACGGCGTAGCCCCCGATCACGGCGACCGGGAGGAGCAGCCAGGCCCCACGGACGAGCGCGGCCCGGACCCGTACGCCGAGGGCCCGGTCGCGCACCGGCGGCCAGGACAGGGCCAGCAGGGCGAGCGCGCCGACCAGGAACAGGCCGGAGACGCGCAGGGTGGAGGCCAGGGCGGCGAGCACCGCAGCCTGGGCCCACCGGTCGGCCCGGGCGCGCTCCCAGGCCCAGAACGCCGCCGCGCAGAACAGCGCCTCGGTGTAGCCGACGGCGGTGAAGATGGCGGTCGGCGCGAACAGCCAGGCGACCGCGGCCCCGGTCCCGGCGAGCCGGGCCAGCGCCCAGGCGGCCAGGGCAGAGCCGACCAGGGCCAGCAGCACCCCTGACCACACCGGCGCGAGACCGAGGACGGCCCCGGCCCGCATCAGCACCGGCAGTCCGGGGAAGAAGGCCATCTCCTGCGGATCGGGGGCATATCCCTGCGTCGCGATGGTGGCGAAGTGCTTGACGTCCCAGTTGCCCAACACGTCCGCCAGCCGCCACCCGTGCGACGCCGCGACGACCAGGGCGGTGGCCAGTAGGAGCAGGCGGCTCAGCGCCCAGGCCACCATGAGGGTGGTGGCCCGGGCGCTGGTCGGTCGGCTAGCCACCAGCGACGGGGACCGGGGTCTTCGTTGCCGTCTTGCCGGAGTTGCCCGTGACCCTGTTGGGCCCAGTGGTCGCGGCCTGGGTCGGCTGGGTGGTGGCGGGGGCCTGGGTCGGCTGGGTGGTGGCGGGGGCCTGGGTCGGCTGGTCGGTCGCCGGGGCCTGGGTCGGCGCCTGCGTGGTCGGCGCCTGCGTGGTCGGTGCCTGGGTCGGTGCCTGGGTCGTCGGCGCCTGCGTGGCGGGGGCCTGGGTCGGCGCCTGCGTGGCCTGGATGGCCGGGCCCTGCGTGGTGGGGGCCTGCGGTACCGACGTGCCGACGCGCTTGCTCTTCAGGTTCGCCGGCTGGTCGAACTTCAGCACCGGTTGGCCCTTCGTGGCGACCTGCATGTAGTCCAGCCAGGTCATGGCCGGGTAGCCGGCACCGAAGAAGGTCGGGGTGCCCGGCTGGCGGTACGGATCGAGGTCGGAGTGGCCGTCGTCGCCGGCGACGTACATGACGGCGGTGGAGACCTGCTTGGTGTAGGCGACGAACCAGGCGGAGGCGATGGTGGTGCCGACGCCGGCGGTTCCGGTCTTGCCGGCGACCGGACGGCCCAGGGCCGAGGCCCGGGCTCCGGTGCCCTGGTTCACCACGGACTCCAGCGCGTACGTGGTGTCGGCGGCGACGGGCTGGTCGATCGTCTGCTCGCCCTTGGCCGGGGCCTGGTACAGCACGTTGCCGTCGCTGTCCTTGACCTCGCGGATGACGTGCACCTTGTTGCGCTTGCCGCCGTTGGCGAGGGTGGCGTACGAGTTGGCCATGTCGACCGGGCTCACCTCGGCGATGCCGAGCACGACACGGTTGTACGGGTCCCAGCCGCCGGCGGTGGGGGCGCCGGCGTCATTGGCGGCTTGCATGACCTTCTTCGGGCCGTTCTCCATCTGCGAAACCATGTCGACGAACGCGGTGTTGATGGATTCGGCGGTCGCCTTGAGCAGCGTGACCGGCCCGTACTGCATGCTGAACTCGTTGCGGATCGTCTCCGTCTCACCGGCGGGGGTGAAGGTGTTGCCGCGGAAGATGGAGTTCAACGAGAAGCCGTCCCGCAGTCCGGCGATGACGCCGAAGGCCTTGAACGTGGAGCCCGTCATCCGGGACGTGGTGGCCCAGTTGCGGGAGTTCTTCACGAAGTTGTCACCGCCGTACACGGCGATCAACTCACCGCTCGCCGTGTCGACCGAGGCGATCGCCGCGTGGACGTTGCCACCCGCGGCGCCGCGCGACTTCGCGGAGGCTTCCGCCTGCTTCTGGTAGGTCTGCGAGGCCTTCACCGCGGCCGCCTGGGCAGCGGCGTCGAAGGTGGTGGTGACCCGTAGGCCACCGCCGTTGATCTGGGCGTCGGTGAAGCCGAGGGAGGTGAGCTCCTGCTCGGCCATGTTCACCAGGAAGCCCTTCGGGCCCTCGTAGCGGGGGTTGATCGGGATCTTCGGCAGGGCCGGCATCTTGCCCTTGTACTGGTCGTACTGGGCCTGGGTGATCGACTTCTCCTGCAGCATGCCGGACAGCACGTACTCGTAGCGCGCCTGCAGCCGGCCCATGTTGGACTCGTCGACACTCGGGTCCATGATGCTCGGGTTCTGCACGACCGAGGCGAGGATCGCCGACTCCGGCACGGTCAGGTCCTTGGCGTCCTTGCCGTACCAGGTCTGCGCGGCGGCCTGGACGCCGTACGATCCGCGGCCGAAGTAGACCGTGTTGAGGTAGTTGGTGAGGATCTGGTCCTTGGACTGCTGGTTGCTCAGCTTCAGCGCCAGGACGACCTCGTTGATCTTGCGCTTCAGGGTGCGCTGCGGTGTCAGGTACATCAGCTTGATGTACTGCTGGGTGATCGTCGAGCCACCCTGGACATCGCCACCGCCGAGGATGGCGAACAGGGCACGGGTCATGCCCATCGGGGAGATGCCCGGATTGGTGTAGAACGTCCGGTCCTCCGCCGCCACCACGGCATCCTTCATCCCCTGCGGCATCTGGTCGGGCGGCAGGGTCGTACGGTTCTGGATCGCCAGGTCGGCGAGCTGGGTCGTACCGTCCCCGTAGTAGATGTTGGTGGTGTTCGTCTGGAAGTCCGCGTTCGGGTCGGGGACGCTCGTGGTGGCATACATCCCGGCGAACGCGACGCCACCTACCAGGACGACCGCGAGCACCACGGCGACCAGGCCGGCGATGATCTTCTGCCAGAGCGCGAGCGCGCGCCACCTCCGCGCGAGCGGTGACCCACTCTTCGTGCCGTGGGCAGGTCGCCCGGGGCGCCTGGTCGTGTCAGCCATACGTGTCCTCGACTGTCAGCTGCCCGAGCCTGGCCATCGTGGCAGCACCCTCGGGCAGGACGGATCTGTCCTCTGTGGTCACGTCCCGGGCGGACACCGACCGTACGCCCCGGGCGAGCCGCTGCGTACGTTCCGGGCCCCACCCGCAGACCACACAACGACCAGAATAGGTCCGCACCCCTATATCATCCGAACCGCCGATCCATGACCGGCGTCACCCTTCGGCCCGGAGCACCCCGAACTGGGGTGCGGTGGGCCGCCGACTTGGGCGGCGCGGCCCGGTCCACTATGATGGTCGTTCGTGCGTACGTCGCACATCGGGGCATTAACTCAATTGGTAGAGTGCCACCTTTGCAAGGTGGAAGTTAGGGGTTCGAGTCCCCTATGCTCCACTTCTTCAGGGGGCTGTTGCGCCTGCCCCTACGCTGGGGAGTCCTCTGCTGTGCCAGCCCTCGTCGCATCGCATCTGGTTGGAACGTTTCTCGTCCCCCGCGCGTCGAGTCCACGCCCCAGCGCTTCGACCTCTTTGGTGGTCGCCCTCGCGGAGGCCCAACTCTCCGGCGCTGCGTACATCCGGATCTGAGCCGTCCCGTCAGGCCGGCTCTGCGCTCTCCGCCGCCGTACCGGACGCACGTGTGACGTGCGATGGCAGGACACCTGCTGAAGGTTCTGAGGAGCAGCAAGCAGCGGTACGAACCGATCCCGGAGCCGAGGCCTTGCCCACAGCTGCCTAGGGGGACTAGGTTGCCGCTCGCACGTACGCGCACGCGTACGTCCAGGTTTCGTTCGAAGGCCGAGCCCATGTCCCTGTCCTCCACCCGATCGCTCGTCGTTGCCCTGGTGGCGGTCGTCGCCAGCCTCGCGACAGGTCTCGCGCCGGCCTACGCCGCGCCGAAGAACGGGGGCGGCGGCACCGGTACGACCAGCACAGCGGTCGGCAACGACGTGTCCTACCCCAACTGCACCGGTGGGCTGCCGAACGGCCAGGCCTTCGGCATCGTCGGGGTCAACGACGGCCTCGCGAACAACACCAACCCCTGCCTGGGCACCGAACTGGACTGGGCTGCCACTTCCACCAGCGCGACCACGCAGCCGAAGGTCGCCCTCTACGTCAACACCGGCAATCCCAGCGGCGTGTCGGGTATCGCATGGTGGCCGAACTCGAACACCTTCTACGACCTGAAAGGGTCCGAGAGCAACACCCTGGTCGACGGGGCCGTCCGGGTAGACGTCCCCGTGCCCTCGTACGGCGCCTGTTCCGCCACCAACGATGCGGGCTGTGCGTACGTCTACGGCTGGGCCAAGGCCTATGACGACCTGAATTACCGCGGCGTCCCGGACGCGAACAAGAGCGGGATGTGGTGGCTGGACGTCGAGACCGCCAACAGCTGGGAGTCCGGTTCGACGGCGGCTTTGGCGGCCAACCAGGCCGACCTCGAAGCCATGGCCGCCTACTTCAAGAGCGCCGGAGCACAGGTGGGCATCTACTCCACCAGCTACCAGTGGGGCGTGATCACCGGCGGCAAGACACCCTCGACCAGCTCCCTGGCCGGGCTGCCGAACTGGATCCCCGGGGCCCGCACGCTGAAGGGCGCCCAGAGCAACTGCGCGCTGTCGCCCTTCACCCCGGACAGCAAGGTCACGCTCACCCAGTACACCAGCTCCTTCGACTACGACTACTCCTGCGTCTAGTTGACCTCGGCCGCCAGGTCGGTGACAGACTTCCGATCGGCGGTCGTCGGGCCGACCTACGCTGGAGGCACCGTACGGTTCCACCAGCAGGAGGCTGCGACGATGGGCGGAGAGATACGAGTCGGCCGGATCGCCGGGATCGACATCAAGCTGCACTGGAGCCTGCTGGTCATCTTCGCGCTGATCACCTGGAGTCTGGCCACCGGCGGATTCTCCGGGGTCCAGAGCTCCGGCACTACCGCTGAGTGGGTGGCGGCGCTGATTGCGTCCGTCCTGTTCTTCGGTGCCCTGCTGGCGCACGAGATCGGCCATGCCCTGGTCGCCCGGCGCAAGGGCCTGGAGATCCAGGACATCACGCTGTGGGTCTTCGGTGGCGTGTCGCGGCTGAAGGGCGAGGCCCACACCGCGGCCGACGAGTTCCGGATCGCCGTGGTCGGACCCGTGGTCAGCTTCGGGGCGGCTGCCATCTTCGCCGGGCTGGCGTTCGTGCTGGGTGCGCTCGGCGCACCGGCGCTGGCGGTCGCCGTGCCGACCTGGCTGGCGCTGATCAACGTGGTCCTGGCCGTCTTCAACATGCTGCCCGCCTTCCCGCTCGACGGCGGGCGCGTGCTGCGCGCGTGGCTGTGGAAGCGCCGCGGTGACCGGACCGCGGCGACCAGGACAGCCGCTGCCGTGGGGCGCGCCTTCGGCTTCGTCCTGATCGGTGTGGGCGTCTTCTGGTTCATGACGGGGAACACGATCAATGGGCTGTGGTTCGTGGTCCTGGGCTGGTTCCTGTTCGGCGCGGCCCGGGCCGAGGAGTCGCAGTCCCAGCTGTCGCGGGCGCTGCATGACGTCCGCGTACGCCACGTGATGACCCCGCAGCCGGCCGTGCTCCCCGCCTCGATGGGGGTGACGGACTACATCGACCATGCGATGGCATCCCGGTTCACCTCCTTCCCCGTGGTCGACCCCACCGGGAGGGTGGTCGGGCTGGTGACGATGCGCCGGGTCCGCGCGGCCATGGCCCGGGGTGAGGAGGGCTCCACGCTGGCGCACGTCGCGCTGCCGATCGAACAGGTGCCGGTGCTCTCCCCCGAGGACAGTGCGACCAGCCTGCTGGAGAAGCTGCAGGGCGCCCCCGACGGGCGCGCGCTGGTGTTCGACCGCGGTGCCCTGGTCGGGATCGTCTGCCCGACCGACCTGCAACGGATGCTGGAGCTCACCACGCTGCGCTCCGACACCGGAGGGCGGCGTACGTAGCCCTCAGACCACCACGATCTCCGATTCCCGCGGCATCTCGGGAGTCCCGGTGGACGGGGACCGGAAGGCGATCGGCAGGCCCCGGGTACGTTCCCAGTCGGTGGAGTCGGTGACCTGGACGTGTACGTGCGGTTGGGTGCTGTTGCCCGAGTTCCCGCAGGTGCCGACCTGGTCGCCGACGCGTACACGGTCACCGGGGCGGACCTGCACCGAACCGGCGCGCAAGTGGGCCAGCAGCACGTACGGGCCGTCCGGCGCCACGGCGATGACGACGTGGTTGCCGGCCAGGCCGGCCGGTCCCCCACGGGCCCGCCCGGCCTGCGTGAGCAGGTACGGGACCAGGGCGAACGGGGATCGACGGGCCTCGTGGTCGGGCTCGCCGTCGTGGACCGCGACGACCACCCCCTCGACCGGCGCAAGGATCGGCGCGCCGAAGCCGACGAAGCCCTCCGGCGGTTCGGTGGCCAGGACCGAGCGCCAGCTCCGTGGCGCCGAGCGTCCGTTCGGACCGACCAGGATGAAGTCGATGGCGTAGGTGGTCCCCATCAAGTGGGTGCCGTGGCTGGGGACTCGGCGCGCGGGACTGTTCCGGGCCAGCCAGGTGCCGCGGAACGGGTAGTCGATGAGCAGCGGTTCCTGGGCGCCGGTGGGGCCCGTCGACTCCTGCATGGCTTCACCGTAGGGCGGGTCCGGGTCGCCGACCGCTCGCGAGCCCTCGATACGCCTTTCTACCAGGGAAGCTAGAACCTTCTATGGGAAGCAATCGGCGGCGTCACTGCTGTGCGAGTCCACAGAAAGATCACTTCGGATCCATCAATATGCCTAGCGCCACGTCCCGTGGCGTGCGAATCTGGCCGTGTCCGGATTCCGCCCAGCACCTGCGACTGGCGTATGACCTGGCGCGCATCTCACCTACACGAAATGACGCAAGCCCCACCGGGTTTGCACCTGTCCGACCTCCGGTATCCCTTCCAAAGGACGTGTTTCGATGAAGCGAGCCCTCTCCACCCTCCTCGCCACCACGGCGCTCGTGGCCTCCGTGTTCGGAGCCGCGGGTTCCGCACAGGCTGCCCCCCCTATCCCCGCCCCTGTCGACTACCTCGCCCTCGGCGACTCCTACCCGGCCGGCGTAGGCGTCGGCATGACCGACTCCTACCCGGCACTGCTCGGCGCCAAGTACTCCCAGCTGGAGGTGACTAACAAGGCGGCCAGCGGCGCCACCACGGCGGGGGTAGTTTTGCAGATCGGGCAAGCCAATCCCACCCCGGACGCCATCACCATAACCGTGGGCGCCAACGATGTCGGCTGGACCACGGTGCTCGGGGCCTGCCTGACCAGTCCAACGGGCTGCAACCTCGCGAACTCGACGCTGGGCGTCGCGCTGGCGGCCGTTCCGGGGGGCATCGTGACCGACGTGGCCGCTGCCCAGGCCACCAACCCCAAGGCCAAGATCTTCGTCACCGGCTACCCCGAGCTGTTCGGTAGTATCGCACCGGGCACGACATGCGATCTCGGTTGGACCATCAACCCAGACACTGGCTTGCCGGTTGAGGTTCAGGCGAACACGATTCAGGGCGCGAGCGTGAACGCCCTGGTCGACGCGCTCAACCTCGCCATTCAGGGTGGGGTGACCGCTGCCCAGGCCCAGGGGGCCAAGGTCACGTATGTCGACGCCTCCCCGGCCTTCACCGGCCACCGCCTGTGTGACACCTCCACCGCCTGGCTGTTCGACTTCAACACCGCGGTGGCCGTCGGCAATCCGGCCGCCGCGTTCCACCCGACCGTGGACGGCCAGCAGGCGTACGCCACCACCATCAACAAGGCGGGCTTCCGGGGCGCCGTAAAGTCCGCGCACTGACACCCGCTCCGGCACCCGCCGGCTGACAAACCGCTGACGACCCGCCCATCGGACCCACGTCCGCAACTCCTGCCACAGCACGGAGCCACGCCATCCTCGATGGCGTGGCTCCGTGCTGTTCAGGAATTGTCGACTGCTACCCGCGACCGCTACTTCGCGCCCTCGCGCACCGGGATGCGCAGCGCGACCGGCTTGCTCACCGAGGCGAAGAAGTCGTTGCCCTTGTCGTCGACGATGATGAAGGCCGGGAAGTCCTCGACCTCGATGCGCCAGATCGCCTCCATGCCGAGCTCGGGGTACTCCAGCACCTCGACCTTCTTGATGCAGTCCTGGGCCAGCCGGGCGGCGGGGCCGCCGATCGAGCCGAGGTAGAAGCCGCCGTGCTTGGCGCAGGCGTCGGTCACGGCCTTCGAGCGGTTGCCCTTGGCCAGCATGATCATCGAGCCGCCGGCGGCCTGGAACTGGTCGACGTACGAGTCCATCCGGCCAGCCGTGGTCGGGCCGAAGGAACCGGAGGCCATCCCCTCGGGGGTCTTGGCCGGGCCGGCGTAGTAGACCGGGTGGTCCTTCAGGTACTGCGGCATCTCCTCGCCGGCGTCCAGGCGCTCCCGGATCTTGGCGTGCGCGATGTCGCGGGCGACGACCAGGGTGCCGGTCAGCGACAGGCGGGTCTTGACCGGGTACTGGCTGAGCTCGGCGAGCACCTCACGCATCGGGCGGTTCAGGTCGACCTGGACGGCCTCGTCGTGGCTGCCGACGTGCTCGTGGGTGACGTCGGGCAGGTACTTCGCGGGCTCGAACTCCAACTGCTCGATGAAGACGCCCTCGGGCGTGATCTTCCCCTTGCACTGGCGGTCGGCCGAGCAGGACACCGCGATCGCGACCGGCAGCGAGGCGCCGTGGCGGGGCAGCCGCACCACGCGTACGTCGTGGCAGAAGTACTTGCCCCCGAACTGCGCGCCGATGCCGAAGTCCTGGGTCAGCTTGAGGACCTTCTGCTCCATGTCCAGGTCACGGAAGCCGTGGCCGGTGGCCGAGCCCTCGGTGGGCAGCGTGTCGAGGTACTTCGCGGAGGCGTACTTCGCGGCCTTCAGCGCCGCCTCGGCGGAGGTGCCGCCGATCACCACGGCGAGGTGGTAGGGCGGGCACGCCGCGGTGCCGAGCGTGCGCAGCTTCTCGTCCAGGAACTTCATCATGGCTTCCTCGTTGAGGATCGCCTTCGTCTCCTGGTACAGGTACGACTTGTTGGCCGAGCCGCCGCCCTTGGCCATGAACAGGAACTCGTACTCGGTCTCGTGGCCCGGGTGGGTGTCGGCGGCGATGTCGATCTGCGCCGGCAGGTTGGTGCCGGTGTTCTTCTCGTTCCACATCGTCAGCGGCGCGTTCTGCGAGTAGCGCAGGTTGAGCCGGGTGTACGCGTTGTACACGCCGCGGGAGATCGGCACCTCGTCCTGCACCGAGCTCAGCACGTGCTGGCCGCGGTGGGCCGACACGATCGCCGTACCGGTGTCCTGGCACATCGGCAGGATGCCGCCGGAGGCGATGTTGGCGTTCTTCAGCAGGTCCAGCGCGACGAACTTGTCGTTGTTGGACGCCTCGGGGTCCTCCAGGATCCGGTCCAGCTGGGCCAGGTGCGCCGGCCGCAGGAAGTGCGCGATGTCATGCATCGCGGTCTCGGTGAGCAGGGTGATGGCGTCGGGGTCGACCTCGAGGAAGGTCCGCCCGCCGGGTCCCTCCACTGTCCGTACGCCCTCGGTGGTGAGCAGACGGTACGGGGTCTCGTCCGGCCCGACGGCCGGCAACATGTCCTCATAGAAGAACTCGGTCACGGAACACTCCTTCGTGCAAAGTCACGGTGTTGGGGTCATTTTTCCACGTCGCCGCCGGGACCGGGCGACGTGCCGTCCCCGGTGGTCGCGCCCGGCCCGGACGACAGCGGTGGCGCGGTGGGGCGTACGTCCGAGCCCGGCGACCAGGGCATCCAGCGCGGCAGCGAGGGCACGTGGTGCAGCGGCCACTGTGGGCGTACGGGGGGCTCCTCGATGTCCCGGGAGCGCAGGAAGATGTTCAGCCACTGCAGGCGGGGGCTGGAGTCGATCAGCAGCGACTTGGCGAAGAGGGTGAGCGGCACCGCGAGGATCGAGCCGATCGGCCCGAGCACGACCGTCCAGAAGAGCAGGGAGACGAAGGTGACGGTGGTGTTGAGCCCGACCGCGTCGCCGGTGAACTTGGGCTGGATGATCGACTGGATCACGAAGTTGAGCACCGAGTAGGCGATCACCACGATCAGCGCGTCCACCGGACCGCCATCGAGGAGCGCCACCAGGGCCGGCGGGACCAGGCCGATCACGAAGCCGATGTTGGGGATGTAGTTGGTGACCCAGGCGAACAGTCCCCAGACCAGCGGCAACGGCACCCCCAGCCCCATCAGGACGATGGTGTCGAGCACCGCGACGATCACCCCGAAGAGCGTGTTGACCACCCAGTACCGGCGGACCCGGTAGCCGAAGTCCGCCAGGCAGGCCGCGAGCTGGGGCTGGTCGGTCCGCAGCGATCCGAGGCGCCCGTCCATGGCGGTCGAGTCGACCAGCAGGAAGGCCACCGCCATGGCCAGCACGAAGATGATGGTGCCCACCGACGAGACGCCGTCCAGCACGCTCTGCAGCACCCCGATGATGCGGTTGAAGTCGAGCTGGCTGAGCAGCAGGTCGGCATTGGAGGTGTCGACCCCGCGCCCGTCCAACCACACCAGCGCATCGGTGTAGAGGGTGTTGAACCTGCCCGCGTAGCGCGGCAGGATCTGTACCAGCTGGGCGATCGAGGCCCCGAAGCCGTACAGGATGCCGAAGATGATCGCGTAGAGCACCACCAGCATCAGCACGCTGGTGAGCCAGGCCGGTACGTGCCAGCGGGTCAGGCGCTGCCGCATCGGGCTGAGGGTGACCACCAGGGTCATCGCGAAGAACGTCGGGCCGAAGATCGAGGCGGTGTACCGCAGCCCCATCGCGACGACGACGAGGCCCGCCATGACGAAGATCAGCGTGATCCCCAGGGGCAGCGGGCCCTTCTCGGGGAGCAGTGCCGCGGGTGCGGGTGCGTCCGCCCCGGTCCGCCCTCCCCCGACAGGTTGGCTGTCGCCCATCAGACCCCCTCCCGACGCCGGCCGAGCCTACGTCGGCCCAGTCTAGGAGTCCTGGGTGACACTCTGGGGCAGCAGGAGGCTGCCGCCCACGTCGACGATGGCCTGCATCGTCTCCATCACGCCGGGCACGGCGCCCAGGGCCTTGGTGGTGACCACCGAGACGCGCCGGTAGCGCTTCTGGGACAACGGCTTCAACACGAGGTCGGTGTCGCGCCTGGTGACGGTCAGCATCAGGTCAGGCAGCAGGGCCACGCCAAGCCCGGCGGCGGCCAGGCCCTGGAGGGCGATGTAGTCGTCGGTCTCGTACGTGATGTCCGGGCGGAACCCGGCGACGGAACAGACGTCGACCAGGTTGCCCTGGCAGGAGGGGCAACCAGAGATCCAGCGCGCGCCGGACAGGTCGGCGACGTTCACCTCGGCGTCGGCGGCCAGCGGGTGTGACCTGGGCATCGCCAGCCAGATGTGCTCCTCCATCGCGATCTGCCAGATCTCGTCCGGGTCGTGCTGGAGGTCGGGGCGACGCATGGTCATCCCCTCGGAGTGGTACTCGTAGACCAGGGCGATCTCGCAGTCGCCCTTGCGGAGCAGCTCGAGGGACTGCTCGGTCTCGGCCTCGCCCAGCCGGAAGCTGATGCCGGGGTGCTCCTGGGCCATCCGCGCCAGGGCCTTGGGCAGCAGGGCGGCGGCGCCGGAGGCGAAGGCGCTGATCCGGATCTCCCCGCCCCGCAGCCCGGCGATCGCGGCGATCTCCGACTCGGCGCGCTGGAGGGCGGGCAGCACCTGCGCGGCATGCCGCAGCAGCACGCGCCCGGCGGACGTCAGCGTGACGCCGCGGGACTGCTTGGTGACCAGTGGGGTGGCGAGGTCACGCTCGAGTCGCTGCATCTGCTGCGTGATGGCGGGCTGGGACAGGCCGAGCTCGCGCGCGGCGCCGGAAAGGGTGCCGTGCCGGTCGATGGCCGCCATGAGCCGCAGGTGCTTGACCTCAATCATGGGGCGATTCTACGTGATACATCTTTCGTTTTCCATAAGTAGGAGTGATTCTTCGGGGTGGGGTGCCCCGGTGGGCTACCGTCGGGTCATGCGCATCGCAGTGGCCGTCCTCGCCATCCTCCTGCCCGTGCTCACGGCCTGCTCCGCGCCCGGGCCAGGTACCGGACCCGCGGCCACCCCGAGCGCCTCTGCCACGGCCAGCGAGGCCCCCGCCACGCCCGAGCCCGACCTGACCAGCGCCCCCACCACCCCGCCGGTCGGCCAGCTCCTCACCCTGGACAAGGCCGCCGACTACCCGGACGGACTGTCGATCCAGGTCGACAACGTCGTGGCCACCACCGCGGCGGACGGCGTGGACGGCGCGCAGGGAACCAGCGGCCAGGTCGTGCTGGCCGACGTCGTGGTGACCAACCACTCCAGGTCCGACTTCGACGCCACCACCGTGGTGGTCCAGGGCTACTACCGGGGCAACGTGGGGGCGGTCATGCTGACCGATGCGAACGGCACCCTCGGGACGGGGTTCAGCGAGGCTGTTCCGCGCGGTGAGCAGCACAAGGCCCGAGTCGGCTTCGCGGTCCCCGCGGCGGACGCCGGCGACGTCACGATCGTGGTTGATCCGCACGACGGCACCCACGACCCGGTCCGTTTCCAGGGCCCCGCACTTGGTGACTGACCCCGGGAAAGGGAGACTGGTGGTCGGCGGCGGCCACCAGGGCGCACGTCAACCGGCAGGGAGCGACGAGGAACGATGGCACAGACTCCGAAGCGAGCGGACCAGGCCGACCGGGACAGGCCGTCCACCGGCCGCGTCCTGATGATGTCCCTGGGTGGGGTACTGGCGGTGGTCCTGGTCGTCGTCGGCGCGATCGGCATCTACCTGAACGCCATCCGCAACAGCTTTGACGACAACGTGCAGCGCGTCGACGGACTGGTCACCGCGACACCCAAGGCGAAGGGCGAGAGCCTGAACTACCTGGTGATGGGGTCCGACAGCCGCGACCCGAAGAACGACCGCGGCCGCAGCGACGCCCTGATGCTGGTGCACGTCTCGGGTGACCGCAAGGCGGTGTACATCATCTCCTACCCCCGTGACATGTGGGTGCCCATCCCCGACCACGGCACCGCCAAGATCAACGCGGCGTACGCCTATGGCGGGATCCCGCTGACGGTGCGCACGATGGAGCAGGTCAACCAGGTGCCGATCGACCACGTCGCCGTGACCGACTTCCAGGGTTTCCAGGACATCACCACCACCCTCGGCGGGGTCACCGTCAACAACCCAAACCACTCCAGCTCCGACGGCTTCACCTTCCCGCAGGGCCAGATCACCATCCAGGGGCCGCAGGCCCTGGCGTACGTCCGGGAGCGCTACGACCTGCCCCGGGGCGACTTCGACCGGGCCGAGCGGCAGCGGACGGTCGTCCAGGCCATCATGCGCAAGGCGGTCAGCACCGAGGTGCTGACCAATCCCGGCCAGTTCACCAACTTCGTCGGCACGTTCTCCCGCTACCTGACGGTCGACGCGAGCCTGACCGACCAGGAGCTGCTGTCCACCGCCATGTCGATGCGCGGGATCACCGAAAACGACATCTACCTGATGCAGGCCCCGGTCTCCGGCACCGGGACCTCGGCCGACGGGCAGTCCATCGACATCGTCGACCAGGCCAAGCTGGCCGAGTTGCAGGCGGCGCTGAAGAACGACACGGTCGACCAGTACCGGGCCAAGTACCCGGAGGGCTGAGCATGGTCCGGTGACGTCCCATCGGTCCGCCCGCCGACGCGGCCACGATGGGCCTCCGGAATAATGGCAGCGGCAGAACGGTTGTCCCGACGACCGACCCCCGAGCAAGGAACACCATGAGCGACGTACGCAACCTGATCATCATCGGCAGCGGCCCGGCGGGCTACACCGCCGCCGTGTACGCGGCACGGGCGCAGCTGAACCCGCTCGTGATCGAGGGCGCCGTCGATGCGGGGGGTGCGCTGATGACGACCACCGAGGTCGAGAACTTCCCCGGCTTCCCCGAGGGGATCCAGGGTCCGGAGCTGATGGACAACATGCGTGCCCAGGCCGAGCGCTTCGGCACCGAGTTCGTCACCGAGGACGTCGTCGAGGTCGACCTGACCGGTGAGGTCAAGGTCGTCCGGGACTCCGCCGACAACGAGTACCGCGCCCGCGCGGTGATCCTGGCGACCGGCTCGGGCTACCGCAAGCTCGGGCTGGAGGACGAGCAGCGCCTCTCCGGGCACGGCGTCTCGTGGTGTGCGACCTGTGACGGCTTCTTCTTCCGGGACCGCCCGATCGCCGTGGTCGGCGGTGGCGACTCCGCCGTCGAGGAGGCCACCTTCCTTTCCCGCTTCGGCAGCTCCGTGGTGATGATCCACCGCCGCGACGGCCTGCGCGCCTCCAAGATCATGCAGGAGCGGGCCTTCGCCGACCCGAAGATCTCCTTCGCCTGGAACAGCGAGGTGATCGGGATCCAGGGCGACCAGAAGGTCGAGAAGGTCACCCTGCGCGACACCGTGACCGGCGAGTCGCGCGAGCTGCCCGTCGAGGGGCTGTTCATCGCCATCGGGCACGACCCGCGCTCGGAGCTGTTCCGCGGACAGGTCGACATGGACGAGGCCGGCTACGTGCGCGTCGGGCAGGACACCACCGCGACCAACCTCGACGGCGTCTTCGCCTGCGGCGACCTGGTCGACCACACCTATCGGCAGGCGATCACCGCCGCCGGGACGGGGTGTGCCGCCGCCCTCGATGCCGAGCGCTGGCTGATCGGCCAGGGGCTCTGATCGCGTGGAATCGCTTCCCCTCGAGGTGGTGACCGACGCCACCTTCACCGACCGCGTGCTCGATGCCGACGTGCCCGTGGTGGTGCTCTACTGGGCCACCTGGTGCGCCCCCTGCCGCCAGCTCCTGCCCATCATGGAGGAGCTGGCCGGGTGGTACCGGGACCGGGTGCGGATCGTCCGGATCGACACCGATGCCGCCACGGCGACCCCGCAGGCCCAGGGCGTGCACGGGGTGCCGACGGTGCAGTTGTTCCGGTCCGGCGCAGAGGTCGCACGGTTCCAGGGCGCACGGACCAAGATCGAGCTCACCGAGGCGATCGACGGTCTGCTCGCCGGCGAGCTCAGCGCCTAGTACCGGCGAGGGATCAGGCCGGGCCGGCGCCCCAGGCGTTCTGTCGTTCGCGCCGCTCGGACTCGATCAGCTCCTGCTCCAGGTCCAGCGCCGGGTGGGCGTTGGCCGGGTAGCTGACCGGACGGGCCGGGACACCGGCGACAGTGGTGAAGGCTGGCACGTCGGACAGCACCACGCTGCCGGCGCCGATCTTGGCACCCTCGCCCACCTTGATGTTGCCGAGCACCTTCGCGCCCGCGCCGATCATCACGCCGCGGCCGATCTTCGGGTGCCGGTCGCCGCCGATCTTGCCGGTACCGCCGAGGGTGACCTCGTGCAGCATCGAGAAGTCGTCACCGATCACCGCGGTCTCGCCGATCACGATGCTGGTCGCGTGGTCGAACAGGATCCCCTTGCCGATCCGGGCACCGGGGTGGATGTCGACCGCGAACGTCTCGGACGTACGGCTCTGCAGGTAGAGGGCCAGCGCCTGCCGGTCGTGCACCCAGTACCAGTGCGCGATCCGGTAGGCCTGCAGGGCGTGGAAGCCCTTGAAGTAGAGCAGCGGCTGGGCATAGCCCCGGGTGGCGGGATCCCGCGCCAGCACGGCGGAGAGGTCCTCGCGAACAGCGTCACCGATGGCCGGCTCGGCCTGGAGAGCGTGCTTGATCATGTCGAACAGCGTGAGCTCGGTCAGCGTGGTGCTGTTCAGCTTGCTGGCCAGGATGTGGGCCAGCGACGACTCCAGATCCGGGTGGCCGAGCACGACCGAGTGGAGGAAGCTGGCCAGTGCCGGCTCCTCGGCCGCGTCGCGCGCGACCTCTTCGCGAATGCGTTCCCAGATGTGGTCGGTCATCGCCGATGTCCTCTCGCTATGCCCGGCGCGGTCTGAGGCCGACGTCGAGATACATCCTGCCTTATGGATACCATCACGGAATCTGATTATCAAGGCACGTCCCGTCTGCCGGTCCTAGGCTTGCTCCCATGACCCGTACGATGCACGCAGCCACCTACAGCACCTTCGGCGGCCCCGGGGTGCTGTCCCTCACCGAGCAGCCGCTGCCCAAGGTGGCGCCCGGCGAGGTACTGGTGCGGGTCCGCTCGGCGGCGGTCAACCCGGTCGACTGGAAGATCATGGCCGGCGGCCTGGACGGCATGCTGGAGTCCACTTTCCCGATCATCCCCGGCTGGGACATGGCCGGCGTCGTCGAGGCGGTCGGCATCGACGTCCCGGAGTACGCCCCCGGTGACGAGGTGATCGGCTATGTCCGCAAGGACTTCGTGCACGGCGGCACGTACGCCGAGTTCGTCAGTGCCCCGGTCCGCACCCTGGCCCGCAAGCCGTCGGGAATGGACTGGGACGCGGCCGCCGGCCTGCCGCTGGCCGGGCTGACCGCCTACCAGGTGCTGAACCGGCTGGGCACCGGGCCGGGCATGACCGTCCTGGTGCACGGCGGCGCCGGGGGTGTCGGCCAGGCCGGCATCCAGTTGGCCCGGCACGCCGGCGCCCGGGTGATCGCCACCGCCTCGGAGCACAACCACGACCTGCTGCGCTCGCTGGGGGCCGAACCGGTGTCGTACGGCGACGGCCTGGCCGATCGGGTCCGGGCCCTGGCCCCGGCGGGGGTGGACGTCGTCGCGGACTTCGTGGGCGGCGTCCTCGACGTCACCACCGCGGTGCTGGCCGAGGACGGCCGCCACGCCTCGGTGGCGGACCGCAACGTGGTGCAGGCCGGGGGGCAGTGGATGTGGGTGCGGCCCGACGCCGACGACCTGGACCACCTCGCCGAACTCGTCGACGCCGGCGACCTGGTCGTCAACGTCGCGCGGACGTTCGACCTGGCGGACGCGGCAGCAGCGGTGGCGGCCAGCATCGAGGGCCACACGGCCGGAAAGATCACCATCGAGGTCAGCAGCTGACCCACGTGGGGCCCGGCCGCCCTAGGATGGGCCCATGAGCGAGAGCAGCGCTGCCAGCCCCGTCGTCGTCGGGTACGACTCCTCCGACATCGCCGACAGGGCGGTGTCCTGGGCCTCCGGTGCCGCCGAACGGCTCGGCCTGCCGCTGCGCGTGGTCGCCGCCCGCGAGAACGAGGCTGCGCCGGTCCGCAGCCCCGAGGCGGTGGCGGCGGTGCACGCCGCCAAGCCCGATCTGGAGGTCACCGGCGAGGACCCGATCGGATCCCCTGCCGGCGTGATGGTCCGCGCCGGCGAGGACGCCGCCCTGGTCGTGATGGGCAGCCGCGGTCGCGGCCGGCTGTCCTCCGCCCTGCTCGGCACCGTCTCGATGACCACCGCCCAGCACGCGGGCTGCCCCGTGGTGATCATCCACGGCGACGACGTCGACGACCGGGCCCCGCGCCGGGTCATCGTCGGTGCGGACGGTTCGTCCTCCAGCACCGCGGCCCTCGACTTCGCGCTCTCGCTGGTCGGCGAGGGCAGCACGGTGTCCCTGGTGCTGGCCTGGTCGACGATGCCCGAGGACTCCACCGATCCGGTCCCCGCCGTGGCCCAAGCCATGCTGGAGCAGACCCTCGACGGCCGGAACAAGGAGGGCGTCACGATCGAGCTGGTCGCCCGACCGGGCAGCCCCCGGGACGTCCTCGTGCACCTCAGTGCGGAGGCCGACCTGCTGGTCGTCGGTCGCCGGGGCCGTGAGGGGTTCCGCGGCCTCAACCTCGGCTCGGTCGCCCAGCACGCCCTGCTCAGTGCCAAGTGCCCGGTCGCGGTGGTGACCAGCCGCTCCTGAGCCTGCCCCGTCCTGATCCGCGCCACCGCGCGGGACGAGGCTCGCGAACCGGCTGACCGGCCGGGCTCGTCGTGGCAACCTCTTTTTGTACGGGTCCTCCGCCGGCGCACGGTGCCGACGACCGTGGCGCAGGGGGGTGGGATGGCAATCAACCGTACGTTGCAGCGGGTCGAGACCGCCATCGGTGCCCTTGCCGGACGGGTGCTGGACCCCTCCGACGCCCACCCGGTGCTGCTCGAGCTGGCCGAGGTCCTCGGCCGCCGTCCCTATGCCGTGATCGGTCCACGGGCCCGGTTCCGCTGGCTGTTCGACGCGCTGATGGTGGAGGTGGGGATCGACCACTTCCGGGGCACCTGGGAGCTGGGCTACCGGGCGTTCCCGTACGAGCCCGACGTCCGGTGGGGCGAGCACCTGTCGTTCCGGTCCGGCGTCGCGGACGTCGCGCCCCCGTACGAGTGGTCGCTGGAGCTGGCGGATCCGCCGCCCGGGCCGTGGCTCCCGCCGGTCTATCCGCTGCTCGGCTGGGCCCACGTCGCCGACGAGCTCGGCTACCTGGTGGGGATGCTCCCCAGGGACCTGGCGACCGTCCCCCCGACGTGGTTCGACGGTCGCATCGGGCTGTGCAGCAGCCTGGCCGGAATCGACGTGGAGGTGGTGGCCGACCGGCGCGGGTTGACCGTGCACGCCCCCGGCACGGCGCTGCACCTGGCTGCGGAGGCCGCCCAGCGGGCCGGGACGGTGATCGGACGGGCCTGGGCCACCGCGTACGCGGGCCGGGCCCCCGGTGAGTTGGCGATCAGCACGACCTCGCCGGCGCGTCCCTTCACCCTGCTCGCCGCCCCGGCCGGCACCGACCCGGTCGACGAGAACCTGCAGCCGGCTTCCTTCACCGACCTGGCCGACCTGGACGTCCCCGGCCGGGCCGCCGCCCCCGGACGGCTGCCACCCGCGGCGGAGCCCGAGGAGGCCTTCCTGGCCGCGTACGCCACGCCGGAGGAGGGGGCCGACCTGGTCCGCGAGGCGGTCGGCGGCGGCGTCCCCGCCTTCCTGGAGCAGCACGCGCTGGCCGCCGGCCGGCCCCCGGCCGGGCTCGAACTCCGGGCGGAGGCGGGCTGGCGTGTCCGGGTGCGCAGTGGCGCCCTGCGCCTGGTGCTGGTGGAGGGCCGGCACCGTACGGCCGACGTGTCCGACCACGCGCACCGGCTACTCGACCTGCTCGAGGAGGCGTACGGCACCCCCTGGGGGTCCGCCGCGGACTCGCACGGACGGCTGGCCCGGACCTGGCAGGTCGGCGGCACCGCCGTCCGGGCCGGCTCCTCCGGTGACACCGTGGTGGTCGAGATCACCTCGTACGAGGACCTGGTGCTCTACCACTTCGGCTGACGTGCCGTTTCGGCTACGTACGGGGGGTATCGGCCGATCCGGGCAGCCCTAGGCTGGCTCCGCAATCGTCGTCCCAGCGTTGGCGTGTCGTTCCCACACGTCGCGACCCGATGACTTCCGTCACCCATCGGGAGGTATCCGCTGTGTTCACGTACGCCGACACGCCTGTCACGTTCATCGGCCTGTTCATCCTCTTCGCCTTCAGCCTCGCCTGGGGCCTCTACGAGCTCACCCGTCGCCAGGACCGCGTCCAGGCCGTGTCCAACACGCTGCACCTGGTCATGTCGGTGGTGATGCTGCTGATGGTCTCGCGGGCCACCTGGCGCCCGCTGGCCAGCACGGTGCCGGCCTGGCTGCTGGTCGGCTTCTTCGCCGCCGCGGTGCTGTGGTTCGTCGCCCTGGCGCTGACCGGCCGCGGCTCCCGCGCCCACTTCGCCGGCCACGCCGCGATGTTCGGCGCGATGACCTGGCACCTAGCCGGGATGGAGGTGAAGATGGCCTCGATGTCGAAGGCGATGCCGTCCGGCCCGATGGGGGGCCACGCCCACGCCAGGTTGCCGATGGCCGCGGCGGCCGGACCGGCCGACCCGATGTGGTGGGTGGCCGTGGTGGGTGCCCCGCTCATGGCCTACCTGCTGGTCGCGGCCGTGCTCGACCTGGTCCGCGTCGTACGGTCCGCGCCCGCCCCGGCAGCGGCCCCGCACGCGGCCCCGCTGCTGGTCGGCGCCGGCGCCCCGCTCGCCGAGGTCCCCGGCGTCCCCCAGGTCCACGCCACCGGCTGCCACGAGCCGCGTACGGTCGCCTCGACCAGCTTCCGCCTGGCCGCCCTGGCGGCGTTCGCGATGAACTTCGGCATGTTCTGGATGTCGACCGGCCTGATGGTCCCGGTCCTGCCCTGGATGACGCACCTCGCGTTCTGATCGGACGAGTGGCTCGGCTGATGCATCCGGCGCTGGAGCGGCGCCCCGGCCGCCAGCCCCTAGGCCCGGGCCTCCCGTTCGCGCAGCGAGAGCACCGCGTACATCAGCTGGTGCCGTGGGGTCGCCACCCGGAGCTCGCGGCCCAGCCGGACCATCGCCCCGGCCTGGCCGTCCAGCTCCGAGGGCCGACCCTCCAGCAGGTCGCGCTGCAGCGAGGTCGTCACGTCCGCAGGCTGCTCGTCGACGAAGGCGAGCGTACGATCCACCGCGTCCGGCGGCAGCGCCACTCCCCTGGCCCGGGCGAGGGCGTCCACCTCGGCGATGCAGGCCGCCAGCTCCTCGCGCAGCCCGGTGCGCAGCTCCCCGATCGCCCGGCCGCTCAGGGCCCCGAGCAGGCCGGACGGGATGATGAACATCGCCTTGGCCCACAGGTCGACCCAGATGTCCGCCGGCTCGGGGGCCGGGATGCCGACGCCCTCGAACGCGGCCCGGCAGGCCTCCAGCACCGGCGTCTCCACGTTGTCCCAGCCGGCGAAGGTGACCGTCCCCGGCCCGCCGTGGTGGCTGATCCGGCCCGGCGCATCCCGCTGGGTGAAGATCCGGACCACGCAGGGGGCGACGTGTTCGCGCCCGACCACGGCGGCGATCCGGTCGGGGGCGTCCACCCCGTTCTGCATCGTCAGCACGATCGTGCCGGGCCCCACCAGCGGGGGGAGCTGGTCGGCGATGTCGTCGAGCTGGTCGGCCTTCACCGTGACCAGGACCACGTCGACGTGGCCGACCGTACGGGCGTCGTCGGTGGCCATCACCCGTTCCAGCCGGGCCCGGAACCCGCCGCTGACGGTGAGCCCGCCGGTGAGCAGGCTGCGCAACGTACGCTCCCGCACCACGAAGTTGACCTCGTGGCCGCCCGCGGCCAGCAGGCCGCCGAAGAAACCGCCGAGACCCCCGGCGCCGATGACTGCGAACCGCACGATGTCCTCCTAGGTGAGTTGTTCGAACTTCCGCGCCCAGGCCGACCGGATCGGGTTGGCGTCGGCGACCAGCGCGTCGAAGCGGGCATCGGCGATGTCGCCGACCGCGGCCACCGCGGTGACCAGCTCCCGGGCCGGCGAGCTGGCGACCCGGTGCCAGCCGTCGCGGATGAGCTGGTCGCGGCCGGCCAGGTTGGCCAGGCTGACCACCAGGGGCAGTCCGTGCTTGTCCTGGTAGGCCGCGCTGACCGCCGCGATCTCCGTACGATCCCGATCGTCGAGCCGGTCCAGGGCGATCGAGCCGGTCTCCTGGAGGGCCTTGATGTCCTCGGGCGCCGCGTCGGGGTCAGCGAGCACCAGTTCGCTGATGTCGTAGTAGCTGGAGACCAGGGCGCGCTGCTCCTGCGGGTCGGCGGACAGCACGACCTGCTGGAAGGCGTCGCGCAACTCCTCGGTGCTGGCGAAGGGGCGGTCCTCCCAGGCCCGTTCGACCGGCCAGGGGAGCGGGAAGAGCGTGCCGAAGGTGCCGACGAACTCGTCGCGCGACATCGCGTTCACCTCGTCGAGACGGACGGGCCTGCCGTACTGGACCGCGACGTCGGGACCGCGTCGGCGGCCGACGTGGAAGAACAGCAGGTTGAGCACGATCGCGACGATCGCACCGATCGTCACCCCGGACCCGAAGATGATCGCCAGCCACGGCGGCACCGCCTGGGCGATGCCCGGCTGCAGGGTGACGAGCATGGCCAGGCCGACCGAGGTCGAGACGATCACCGCGTTGCGGTTGTCGTGCATGTCGACCTTGCCGAGCGTCTGGATGCCGACCACCGCGACGTTGGCGAACATCGCCAGCGAGGCCCCGCCGAGGACAGGGGCCGGGATCGCCGCGACGATCGCGCCGGCCTTGGGCAGCAGCCCGAGCACGATCATCAGCACGCCGGCGGCGGTGACGACCCAGCGGGACTTGACCCGGGTGAGCCGGACCAGGCCGACGTTCTGGGCGAAGCAGGTGTACGGGAAGGAGTTGAGCACCCCGCCGAGGGTCGTCGACAGTCCGTCGGCGCGCAGGGCCGCCGAGATGTGGTGCGGGGTGATCCGCTTGCCGACGATCTCGCCGGTGGCGAAGACGTCGCCGGTCGTCTCGACGGCGGTGATCGCCATCACGATGACCATCGAGATGATGGCGGTCAGGGAGAACGCCGGCCAGCCGAAGAAGAACGGGGTGGTGAAGCCGATCGGGGCGGCGGTCCCGACGCCGGAGAAGTCGGTGTGCCCCAGCAGCGCCGCGACACCGGTGCCGAGCACCAGGCCGATCAGCACCGCGATGGTGGCCATGAAGCCCTTGAAGATCCGCTGGGCCAGCACGATCACGGCCAGGGTGCCGAACGCGTAGAGCAGGCCGGGGACCATCAGGGTCGGCTCGGTCTGGCCCCAGCGGACGATGTCGCCGGCGGCCACGCCGATCAGGGTGGTGCCCATCACGGTCAGCAGGGTGCCGGTGACCACCGGCGGGAAGTACTTCAGCAGCCGGGCGAAGTACGGGGCGGCAAAGAAGGTGACCAGGCCGGCCACGATGATCGAGCCGTAGACCGCGGCGAGGCCGTCGGTGCCGCCGCCGGAGGCCAGGCCGATCGCGATGATCGGGGAGACCGCGGTGAAGGTCACGCCCTGCAGCAGCGGGAGGCGTACGCCGATGCGCCTGCCCAGGCCGGCCGACTGGATGATCGAGGCGATCCCGCAGGTGAACAGGTCGGCGTTGATCAGGTGGATGGTGTCCCGGGTGGAGAGGCCCAGGCCCTGTGCGACGACCAGCGGCACGATGACGGCGCCGGCGTAGAAGGCCAGCACGTGCTGCAGGCCGAGGACCGCGAGCTTCGGGACCGGGGGCACCGCGTCGACCGGGTCGACGGGGCGTACGAGTGAGGTCGTGGTGGACACGGCCCCCACCCTAGAGGTCACTCCACCGGCGGCGTCGACCGGAGGTACCTACCGAAGTGCGGCACGGTGAACTGCACCTTGCCGCGCTCCCCCGAGTAGACCAGGCCCTTCTTCATCAGCGAGTCGCGGGCCGGGGAGAGGCTCTGCGGCTTGCGGTCCAGGTGGGCGGCGACCTCGGCAGTGCTGGCCGGTTCCTCCCCGCCGACCTCCGCCATCGCCCGCAGGTACTCCCGCTCGGCCGGGGTGGCCCGCTCGTAGCGCGACCCGAAGAAGCCGACGGCCAACTCGGACTCGGCTTGCGGCACCGCGACCCGGACGTCGTCGACGGTGATCGGCGAGGCGGTCGCGACGTCCCAGACGGCCTTGCCGTACGCCTGGATGAAGTAGGGGTAGCCGCCGGTGGCGGTGTAGAGCGCGGCCAGCGCCTCGGGCTCGTACGCGGCCTCCTCGTCGGCGGCGGGTGCGGCGAGCGCGGCGTCGGCGGCCTCCCGGGCCAGCCGGTCGATCCGTACGTAGCGGAACAGGCGCTCGCTGTAGGACTTGGAGGCCGACAGCACGGCCGGCAGGTGCGGCAGCCCGGCCCCGACCACGACCAGCGGCAGGCCCTGCTGGCTGAGCTCGTGGCAGGCCGCACAGATCGCGGAGACGTCCTCGGGCTCCAGGTCCTGCATCTCGTCGATGTACACCGCCACCCCGGTGCCCAGGTCGGCGGCCAGCCCTCCGACGTCGGAGAACACCTCGACCAGGTCGATCTCGATGTCCCCGGAATCGGCGCGCCCGCGGGTGGGGGCGGCGGTGATGCCCGGGTTCCACCGGTCCCGCAGCTTGGTGCCGGGCTTGGCGTCCGCCTCGACGAAGGACCGTACGGTGCCCAGCACCAGCTCGGTCTGGGAGGGATGGCCGAGCTCTCGGATCGCCATGTGCAGGGCGGCGCCCAGCGGGCGGCGCAGCGACTGGCCGGGACGGGCCTCCAGCTTGCCGGTGCCCCAGCCGGCGCGGACCGCCGAGGACCGCAACGTGTTCAGCAGCACCGTCTTGCCCACCCCGCGCAGTCCGGTGAGCACCATCGAGCGCTCCGGGCGGCCCTTGGCGACGCGTGCCAGCACGACGTCGAAGGCGCGCAACTCCTCGTCACGGCCGGTCAGGGCGGGCGGGCGCTGTCCCGCCCCGGGGGCGTACGGGTTCTGGATCGGGTCCACGATGACACTCTATGGTCCGCTCTACCGCAGGACCGATAGTGACGCAGATGTCGATCGAGATCGGCCGTGGATTATCTTGCAGGAATGCACGAGCAACTCGCCCTCGCCCTCGAGGCGTACCGCCGGACCTCCCCCCTCGTCCACTGCCTCACCAACACCGTGGTGACGAACTTCACCGCGAACGTGGTGCTCGCCTCCGGCGGTGCCCCGGCCATGGTGGACAACCCGCAGGAGGCGGCCGGCTTCGCCGCGATCGCCGGCGGCGTGCTGGTCAACCTCGGCACCCCGCAGGAGCACACCGTGGCCGCGATGGGGCTGGCGTCGGCCTCGGCCCGTGACCACGGCGTCCCGTGGGTGCTGGACCCGGTCGGTGCCGGCGGCCTGCCGTGGCGTACGCAGGTCGCCGTCGAGCTGCTGGACAACCGCCCCACGATCGTGCGCGGCAATGCCTCCGAGGTGCTCGGCCTGACCGGCGGCTCCGGCGGCAAGGGCGTGGACAGCACCGAGACCTCCGAGAACGCCCTGGCGGCCGCCCGGGCGCTGGCCCAGGACTTCGGTTCGGTGGTCGCGGTCAGCGGGCCGACCGACTACCTCACCGACGGCCACCGGGTGCTGGCGCTGGGCAACGGCGTGGAGCTGATGACCCGGGTGACCGGCGTCGGCTGCGCGCTCGGCGCGCTGATGGCCGGCTTCGCGGCAGCCACCCCCGACGCCCTGGTGGCCGCTGCAGCAGCCACCACCCTGCTCTGCCTGGCCGCCGAGGAGGCTCCCAAGAACGGCCCGGGCTCCTTCGCCGTCGGGCTGCTCGATGCCCTGTCGACGATCACCCCGGACAAGCTCGCCGACCGGGCGCGCCTGGAGGAGCGGTGAGCGCTCCGCTGCCCGACCTGCGGCTCTACCTGGTCACCGACCGGGCGATGACCGCGGCGTACGGACTCGTCCCGACCGTGCTGGACGCCGTGGCCGGTGGCGTCGGGATCGTCCAGCTGCGCGACCCCGAGGCCGACGACGACGAGCTGGTGCGGATCGGCCGCGAACTCCATGCCGCGCTGGCCGGCCGGGTGCCGCTGCTGGTCAACGACCGGGTCCACCTGGTCGAGGCGATCGGCGCAGAGGGCGCGCACATCGGCCAGCACGACCTGCCGGCCGACCAGGCCCGCCAGGTGCTCGGCCCGGACCGACTGCTCGGCCTCTCGGTGCAGACCGTCGCCCACGTCGAGGCCGCCCGGGAGCTCGGCCCGGGGGTGGTCGACTACATCGGGATCGGCCCGGTCTGGGACACCGCCACCAAGCCCGATGCCGCCCGCGCCGGCGGCCCGGCCCACACCGCCGCCGTCGCCGCGGCCAGCCCGTGGCCCAGCGTGGCGATCGGCGGGATCAACCTCGCCCGGGTGCCCAGCCTGCGCCACACCGGGATCGACGGGATCAGCGTGGTCTCGGCGATCTGCTGCGCCCCCGAGCCCCGCCGGGCGGCGGAGGAGCTGCTGGCGGCCTGGACCCGTTGAGCGGGGCGGCTTGGTCGTCGTGGCAGGATCGACCGGTGTCCGCACCGCCAGCATGAACGATCCCATCGGAGGTTGACCCTTGTCCTGGACCTTGCCCGAGCAGTGGGTGAACAACGCGGTCGTCATCGTCGTGACGGTCCTGATCGCGTTCATCGCCCGCGGACTCCTGATCCGTACGATCCGCCGGATCGAGCGATCGGTGGTCGCCGAGGCCAAGGGCCGGCGCAACCGCGCCAGTGAGATCCTGCGCCGGGCCGCCGACATGTCGGACGAGCGCCACCAGCAACGTACGCACACCATGGCCGGCCTGCTGAAGAACCTGGTCGACATCATCATCGTGGTGGTCGTGGTGATGACCATCCTCAACGTGGTCGGCGTTCCGCTCGGCCCGCTGCTCGCCAGCGCCAGCATCGGCGGCGTCGCCATCGGCTTCGGCGCGCAGTCGCTGGTGAAGGACTACATCTCGGGCATCTTCATGGTCTCCGAGGACCAGTTCGGCGTTGGCGACTGGATCCAGATCAACGACCAGGTCTCCGGGCGGGTCGAGGAGGTCGGCCTGCGCGTCACCCGGGTGCGGGCGTTCTCCGGTGTCGTCTGGTACATCCGCAACGGCGACATCGTCCAACTCGGCAACTCCTCCCAGGGCACCTCGACGGCGATCATCGACGTGCCGATCGCCGTCCACGGCGACTCCGGCCACGCCATCTCGATCATCCGCGAGGTGCTGGCCCAGATGGCCGGGGAGCCGGAGTGGCAGCAGGTACTGATCGCCGACCCTGTGGTGCTCGGCGTGGAGAGCATCGACCCCCGCCAGACCAAGCTCCGGGCGACCGCCGACACGCTGGCCAACCAGCAGTGGGGCTTCCAGCGCGAGGCGCTGAACCGGATCCGCACCGCCCTGCACGAGGCCGGGATCGAGCCGCCGACGGCCTACCCGCCGCCCCTGGAGTGACGCACCCGCTCAGAAGTCGAGGTCACACCCGTCGCACCCGTCGCCGAGGGTGTCCAGCCCGTCCACGGAGTCGACGAAGCTGCCGACCCCGTCACTGAACGCGCCCAAGCCTCCGCTCACCACGTCGGCCACCCCGGAGACGTCCAGGCCGCCGATCAGCTCGGTCAGGCCCTCGCCGGCCAGGAAGGCCAGCTGCGGCAGGTCGAGCAGGTCGGCCAGGATCACCATGTCGATCCAGTCCAGGCCGAAGTCCAGGTCGTCGTAGCCCTCCAGCTTGGCCTGCGAGGCGATCTCGCCGAACACCTTGGCCCAGTGGTCCGCCACGCCGAACACGATCGCGTACGGCAGGTAGCGGGAGAAGATGTCGGCCGCCTCCTCGAACTTGATCTGGTCGGCCTCGGCGGTGCGCAGGTACTCCTCGAAGGCCAGGGCCTGGATCCGGACCGCCGTACCAGTGGCCGTACGTCCCGGCAGCACCCGGCCGAGCTTCTGCCAGGCCGCCGCCGACCCCAGCGTCAGGACCCCGGCGACCGCCCCGGCCCAGCCGCCGGCGACCAGCATCACGATCGCAGCCCCACCGGCCAGGCCCCACAGGCCGAATCCGCTGAGGCCCCGCTTGGTGCGGGGGTGGCGCCGGTACCAGCCGCGGTGCACCGCCTCGGTGTAGAGCGCTTGGACCGCCTCGCGCATCACGCTGCCGAAGTCGGAGGTCAGCTGCGAGATCCGCACGCTCGGGCCGTACGCGAACATGCCGTTGAGCAGGTGCGCCTCCATCACCGACAGTTCGTCATCCGCGGGCGGGTCCTGGGCGGTGACCTCCCAGTCGGCCTTCTTCCGGCCGAGCGGCTTGCGGGAGGGACCCCGCGCCTCGCCGGCGTCCTCCTCCGGCTCGACGGCGGTGATCTTCACGTACCCCCGCACGGCGAGGTCGACGATCGTCGCGGTCACGTCGCGGCTCTCGGCCACCCCGTCGTACACCGTGCCGACCAGCCCGGGCCGCAGGCCGCCGGGAGGGGTGAACTGGACCGCCACGTCCTTGCTGTAGGCGGTCTCGGGCACCCGGCGGGTGTCCGCCTCCTCGCCCGCCCGGGGGAGCTGGCCGGGCGTCACTCCCTCGTAGATCTCGTCCAGTCCCTCGCGCCGCGAGCGGATGATGGCGACGATCGTGAGCGCGGTGACGAGCAGACCGGCGACCAGCATGAACATGGAGACAGGAGTCACCCGGCCAGCCTACGTGAGCGGGGACAGCACAATGGCCGACCGCTGGTGCGGTCGGCCATTGCTTTGTCGCAGCGCTGGCGTACGGGGGGGGATGTTGTCAGCGCGCGACGACTCGGGGGGGTGTTCATACACCTGCCGACCTAGATTAGCCCAAAGATCTGCGGCACAACAGGGGACACGCAAGATTCTCAGGCATCATCGGACAAAATCAGGCGTTGGCCCTGTGCCACAGTTCGATATAGCTCTGGAACGCATCCACCCAGGCCTTCAGGAAGCTCTGGGTGCGCTCGGTGTCGAGGCAACCCTCCTCGTACTGGACGTACGCCTCCGGCTGACGCATGGTCGGCATGTCGAGGAAGCCGAGGATGTTGCGCAGGTGCTGCTGGGCCATCGAGGTGCCCGGGGCACCGATCGAGGCACCGACGATACCGGCCGGCTTGCCGGCGAAGGCGTTCTGCCCCCACGGACGGGAGCCCCAGTCGATCGCGTTCTTGAGGGCGCCGGGGACGGAGCGGTTGTACTCCGGGGTGACGAACATGATCGCGTCGTTGGCCGCGATCGCTGCCTTCATGTCGAGGGCGGCCTGCGGATAGTCACCGTCGAGGTCATGGTTGTAGAGCGGGAGGTCCTGGTACGGGATCTCGACGAACTCGAGGTCGTTCGAGGCGAGCTCGACGATCTTCTCCGCAACCTTGCGGTTGATGGACTGGGCCGACAAGCTACCGACGAAGTAGCCAACCTTGATGGTCATGTACCCTCCTTGGACGTTGACGATTCAACCATAACGATCGGGGCCGCCCGACGCAAGAGTGCACCGGACGGCCCCGAGAGCCATCACACCACAGATACGATCCGTGGTCGATAGATTCGATCAGTGGTCGATCGCCCCGCCGGCACCTGCACCGGTGAGGGAGCGGATCTCCATCTCGACCGCCTTGTCGGCATCGTGCTCCGACGAGGTGATCGTGCCGATCCACCCGAGGATGAAGCCGATCGGCACCGAGACCAGCGCCGGGTTGTCGAGCGGGAACCAGGCGAAGTTCATGTCCGGGAACATCGCGCCGGCGTTCCCGGAGACGGCCGGGGAGAAGACGATCAGCACCAGGGCGGAGATCAGGCCGCCATAGATGCTCATCAGCGCACCGCGGGTGTTGAAGCGGCGCCAGTACAGGGTGTACAGGATCGAGGGCAGGTTCGCCGAGGCCGCCACGGCGAAGGCCAGGGAGACCAGGAAGGCGATGTTCTGCCCGTTGGCGACCACGCCGCCCACGATCGAGATCAGGCCGATCACGACCGAGGAGATCCGCGCCACGCGCAGCTCCTCCTTCGGGTCGGCCTTGCCGTGCTTGATCACCGAGTTGTAGATGTCGTGCGCGAAGGACGCGGACGCGGTGATCGTCAGGCCGGCCACCACGGCGAGGATGGTGGCGAACGCGACGCCGGAGATCAGCGCCATCAGGACCGTGCCGCCGAGCTCGAAGGCCAGCGCCGGAGCGGCCGCGTTGGCACCACCCGGCATCGCCTTGATCTTCTCCGCGCCGACCAGCCAGGCCGCGCCGTAGCCGAGGATCATCGTGAGCAGGTAGAACAGGCCGATCAGCACGATCGCCCAGGTGACGCTCTTGCGGGCCTCCTTGGCGGTGGGCACCGTGTAGAACCGCATCAGCACGTGCGGCAGGCCGGAGGCTCCCAGGACCAGTGCGATGGACAGCGAGATGAAGCCGAGCTTGTTGGTGCCGTACTTGCCCATCGGCTGCAGCAGGCCGTCGCCGTGGCCGGGCTTCACGGTGTTCACGTGGTCGATGGCGCCTTGTATCAGGGTCGACAGGTTGAAGCCGACCTTGCTCATGACCCAGACCGACATCACGATGACGCCGGCGATCAACAGGATCGCCTTGATCATCTGCACGTAGGTGGTGCCCTTCATGCCGCCGATCAGGACGTACGCCACCATCAGCAGGCCCACGATGACGATGACGATGTTCTGGCCGACAGGGTTCGAGATACCGAGCAACAGGGCCACCAGGCCGCCGGCGCCGGCCATCTGGGCGAGCAGGTAGAAGAAGGAGACGAGCAGCGTGGAGACAGCGGCGGCCATCCGGACCGGCCGATCCTGCACGCGGAAGGAGAGCACGTCGGCCATCGTGTAGCGGCCGGTGTTGCGTAGCGGCTCGGCGACGAGCAGGAGTGCCACCAGCCAGGCGACGAAGAAGCCGACCGAGTAGAGCAGGCCGTCGTAGCCGTAGAAGGCGACAGAGCCGACGATGCCCAGGAACGAGGCGGCCGACAGGTAGTCACCGGCGATCGCGAAGCCGTTCTGGCGGCCGGAGAACGAGCCGCCACCGGTGTAGAAGTCACCCGACTTCTTCAGGCCGCCGCGGGTCACCATGATCACGATCGTCATGGTCATGACGACGAAGGCGACGAAGATGGCGATGTTGACGGTGGGATTGCCCAAGGTCTCAAGCGGAAGCATCGTTCACTCCTTCGATCTCGGCCTTCAGCTTGCTCGACAGCGGGTCGAGCGAGTGGTTGGCATGACGGATGTAGAGCCAGGTGATCAGGAAGGTGGTCACGAACTGGAGGAAGGAGATGAGCAGGCCGGTGGTGATGTTGCCGGCGATCCGGGTGCTCATCCACCCGACCGCATAGACGGACAGCAGGACGTAGAGGAAGTACCAGACGAGGAAGGCGATGGTCATCGGGAACGCAAAGTTGCGGAACTTCTTCCGCAGCTCGACGAAGTCAGCCGACCGCTCTACCTCTCTGTAGTGTTCGGGACTTAGCATGATCCGCTCCTGTATCGAGTGTGCGACCCGCGTCACACTACTAATACCAGTTCAGATATGTAAGCCCTTACTGGTACCGACTTGCTGACTTCTATAACAGTTGAGTAACGGCCGGGGCGGATCAGGGGAGGTGGCGCAGTAGCAGTGGGGCGATCGGATCGTGTTCCGCGGCGGACCGGGACCACCACTTGCGGGCTGCCCGTACGTCACCCGCACGAAGCGCGAGCAGCCCGAGGACGTTCAGGCCGGCGGTGTCGCCGTACTCGGCGGCTGTCCGCACGCGCAGGAACGACTCGTCCTCGGCCAGGTCCGCGGCGCCGAGCGACAGGACGTGTAGGTAGTCCTGGGCGAAGGACGAGCCCGCCTTCGCGGCGTTCGCCAGCGCCTGCTCGGCCAGGTCCGGGGCCCCCTCGGCGCTGCACAGACAGGCGAGGTCGACCAGCACCCGGGAGCTGCCCGAGGCGGCAGCGCGGCTCCAGTGCCGTCGCCGCGCGGCGGGATCCGCAGGGGAGACGCACCACTCGCCGTACAGCAACTCCCCCATCGGGGCGTACTCGTGGTGCCCGCTGGACATCGCCACCCGGAAGGCGGCGCAGGCCGTCATCGGGGAGCTCTGGGCCAGGAGTTGGCCGAGCCGGACCGCCGCGAGCGGGGCCCACTCGCCGTGCCCGCTCGCGACGGCGATCTCCAGGGCCTCCGCCGCCCCGGACGGGTCGGTCCGGGCGAGCAGTTGCCCCAGCCGGACCGCGGCGCGCGGGGCCCACTCCCGGTGCCCGCTCGCGATCGCCGTCTCGTACGCCGCCCGGGCAGCCTCCGGATCGGACTCGGCGAGCATCCAGCCAAGATCCGCGGCGGCCCTGGGGGCCCACTCCGGCTGGCCGCTGCGGATCGCCGTCTCGTACGCCTCGCGGGCCGCGGCGCGGTCCTCCGACTCCAGCATCCAGGCCAGGTAGACGGCCGCCTCGGGGGCCAGGTCCGGGTGTCCGCTGCGGATCGCCGCCGCGTACGCCTCCCGTGCCGCCGGCGGGTCGTCCCACTCCAGCAGCCAGCCGAGCCGCAGGGCGGCCTCCGCCGCGAGCGTCGGGTTGTCCCCGTGCTCGACCGACTCGTACGCCTCCCGCGCCACCACCGGATCGCGAACCTCGAGCAGGCGGCCCAGGGCGGTTGCGGCCGCCGGCGCGGCGTCGGGGTGGCCGGATCCCATCGCCCGCCGGAGCGCGGCGATGGCCTCCTCCTGGTCGTCCTGGGCGGCATCGAGTTCACCGACCAGCGCCGAACCCCAGGCCGCCAGCGGGGTGGTCGTCATCCTGGCCACAGCGTCCCAGGCGCCGTGCCCGACGTCGTGGACCTCGGCCACGTACGCCCGCAGCCCGAAGCCGAGCAGGGTCACCGGGTCACCGGTGGCCAGGGCGTGAGCGAGTCCCGCGGACCAGACCTCCTGGTCGATGGTTCCCCACTCGGGCGGCGGATGCGCGACCACGTAGCCGTCGGCATGCAGCCGATCGGGACCTACCCAGGTGACCGGACTGGCGGCACTGATGGCCAGCGGCGCCGTCAGCTCGGCGATCGCGGTCTCGAAGCGTTCCCGGCGCTCGTGGCCGGTCCCCTCGACCAGCGACTGCTGGCGCTGGCGGGAGAGCACGGGCAGCCAGACCTGCTCGGCCACCTGCACGGGAATGCCCCCGGGCAGACCCATCCGGCTCCACGCGGCGATGACGCGGGCGACGGCCCTGGCGATCGGGTCGAGCTCCTCCAGCCGGTCGAGGAGTTCGCCCGCAGCGCCGAGGACCTGCCCCAGGGACTGCCCCTGGGCGATCCGCCGCCCGAGCAGCCCCGGCAGGCCGGTGGTCGGCAGGTCCTGCACCGACCAGGGCGGCAGGCGCACCAACTCGACGACGACGGGGTCGGCGAGGACGGACCAGGGGCCGTGGAAGTCGCGGTCGTCCAGCACCTGGTCCAGGAATTCGGTGCGGACGCTCGCCACGACGATCAGCCGCTCCCGGGAGGCCCAGTCCCGAAGGGTCGGCGTGTCCCACCGGACGGTCGCGTCCCCGACGTGGTCGAGCCAGACCACCGCCCCCTCGGCCGGGGCCTGCGCGATGATCTCGGAGGGGTCGGCCCCGGCCTCCGGCACCAGGAGTGTCCATCGGGAAACCACGGGGTGGGTCCGGAGGGCCTCGGCGATCGTCCGGGAGGTACCGTCCATCGCGTGGCCGGCGATGACGAGCGGACGGTGGTCCGAACCATCCGCCCGGCGGTCCAACGCGCCGGCGAGCTGGTCGTCCACTGCCCGTCGCAGATAGGGGAAGTACGGGTCACCGCGGGATTCGACGTCGGTGCGCGCCAGCCTGGCCCCGAAATTGCCCGGCTCCGCGTCCAACGAGACCCGCCGCTCCGCCCCTGCGCCCATCGCTCCCCCTGTGCTCAGGCCATTACGAAAGTCTAGGCAGATGAGCGAGGGACATCGCGGACATATGGCAAGTGGGTGGCGTGTCGGGGGTAGGTAGGGGGTGCATCCCCGCTAGTCGGGCCGGGTTCAGCCCGCCGCCCGGGCCGGGCCGGTGGCCTCCCGGGCCCGGATCCCCCCTTCCAGCACCTCCTGCATCGTGGTGACCGTCTCGGGCAGCAGGTCGACCCCGAGCGAACGCGCCTGGGCATTCAGCCGGTAGACCAGGCGTTCCACCTCCCGTACGTTGCCAGACCTGCTCTCGCAGACCAGCAGCTGGCGCTGCAGTGCCTCGTCTCCGGGCGCCGCGACCAGGCCCCGGCCGATCGCCCACTTGGCCAGGTCGGGGTCGGAGCCCTCCAGCGCCCGGGCGGACAGGACGTACGCCACGTCGCGCAGGGCGCAGGCGGCCTCGATCCGCAGCTCCTCGGCCCAGGTCCAGCCTCCGGGTGGCGCGTCGGCGAGCGGCGCGCCGCGGACCAGTTCCAGGATCGCCACCAGGGTCGCGTCACTGGCCATCTCCACCCCGCGGCCGAGCAGGATCTGCACCTCCTGCCAGTCGGAGCGGACCGCCGGGTGCAGCCTGATCCGGCCCGAGTAGGCCTCGGGCAGGTAGGCCGCACCGTCGGCGCTGGCCCCGAGCCAGCCCCGCAGCCGGCTCATGTTGGAGCGCCGGGTCGCCTCGGCGACCAGCAGGGAACGGGCCATCTCGACCGAGGAGGCGTTGGGGTGCTCGAGCAGCCAGGCGCAATACTCCAGGCACTGGCGCGGGGCCCTCGTCGGCGGGACACCGCGTGCCCCCTCGAGGACCACCGGACCGAGCAGGAGGAGCCGCGGATCGTCTGCCATCGTGAGCTCCTCAGGGGCGGTCTGGTCAGTGTTGGGGGCCCACCAGGGGGCGGGGACGAGGGCGTCGGGAGCACTCACCCGGGCCAGTTCCACCACGGCATCCCGCACGGAGCGGGGCACGAGCTGGGGGGTGAGGTCGAGGTCGACCGGCTCGAACGTTCCGCGCAGCGGCTCCTCGTCGACCAGCAGCGTCGCGTCCGCGCCGGGGTGCTCGGAGAGCAGGACCAGCGGCCCGCGAGGCGTACGGTCGAAGCGCGCGGTGAGCCGGCTGCGCTCGGCCGGGGTGATGTCGGCGAGCAGGACCAGGACCTGCGGGGCCCACGCCTCCGCGTAGTCGGGGTCCAGGCGCAGCAGAGGCACCGGTTCGTCCGCCACCGCCGCCAGGGCCTGCTGGGTGGCGGCGGTGGACTCCCAAGCCGGCAGGATCTCCTCGAGCGTGGCGACCCGTACGACATTCTCGGCCTCGCCGACGTCCACGAACCCGCCGTCGTCGCCGACGACCAGGACGCGCGCGCCTCCGGCCCAGGGGTTGGTGGCCAGCTCCATCACGTACGAGGTGAGGACCTCTCCGGCACGACGGGCAGTGTCGGCCTGCACGCTGACCCGCCCCCAGCGCTCCAGGTCGACGAAGTAGGTGTCCTCCCCCCGGGTACCGATCGAGACCAGGGTCGGCCACAGCCGCAGCACGTCCTCCTCGATCCGCTCCCGGCGGTCGGCGGCGACCTCGGCGAGTCCGACGCTCCACGAATCGGGCGTGCGGGTGAAGGGCGCGGGTGGCCGGCCGGCCGGGTTGTCGTCCCAGTGGAACTCGATCCCGTCCGGGCCGGCGCGCAGCCAGTCGAGCCCGGCGAGTCGACCACGGCGTAGGGCGTCCCGCGCGACCATGTGGACCGCCCATTCCACCAGCTCGACCGCAGGTGGCAGGGGCGTGGAGAGGAGTGCGCCGCGCAGCCGGACGGTGGGGTCGGTGGGGCGTTCCGGCAGCTGCCCGAGGGGTCGCTGCACGAGCTGGCGTTGCCGTCGGGCCGCCAGCATGGCAGTGATGCCGGTGGCGACCAGGGCCCCGGTGCCGCCGAGCAGCAGGCTGGGGTCGGGTGCGACGGTGTCGGACGCTTCTGCCTCGGAGCTGGCCGGGGTCGAGATCGGGATGTCCGACAGGGATGCCGGGGCCGGGGCGCCCGGAGCCGGTGCTGCGGGTACGGGCAGGGCTTCGGGTACGGGCGGGACTTCGGGCTGGACTTGGGGTTCGGCATCAGGTTTGACCGTCGGCGCTGGTCCCTCGGTCGGCGAAGCAGCCGCCGGGACCGGGATCTGCAGGACCCAGCCGGGTTCGAGGTGTTCGGGGTTACCGGCGAGCCGCTCCCGGTTGAGGTCCAGGATCTGCCGCCACTGCATCCCGTCACCCAGATAGGTCTCGGCCAGGGTCCACAGGTCGTCACCGCGCACCACGGTGTACTCGAGTAGGGTCGAGGTCGCGGCGGGCGCGGCCTCCGTCTCGGCGACACGCGCCGACATCGCCGCCACCGGCTGGACCTGCGGCCCGGGCTGGACGGGGTGGACGGGGGCGGCATGGGCGGCGACCACCATCGGTGCGGGCGGGAGCCCATCGGTCCCGGGGTGGTCCTCGTTGGAGCCGAGCATCACCAGGACCGCCACCAGGAGTGCCCCCGACACTCCCTGCATCCATCGCAGGCCCGGGAGCCGGACGGCAGGCCGGCCCTGGAGGGCAGCAAGGTCCAGGGCGGTGGACACGGTGAACAGCACCCACACCACCCAACCCAGGGCCGTCACGGCCCAGAGCAGGACCCGGCCGTCATCCGGGGTACGGAGCAGGTCCCAGGTCAGCTCCGAGGGATCCGGATAGTGGCCGACCGCCAGCAGCAGCCACGGCACCACGAGGAGCGAGGCCAGCAGGGCGGCCAGGGCGAGGAGTCCACGTACGACGCGCATCAGCGCCCCCGATACCTGTCGGCGACGCTGACCGCGTCGGCAGTGATGGTGATCCGCCCTGGAAGCCCCGGCAGCAGCAGGTCCGCCAGGGCGACGGTACAGCTGGCGGTCGCGGTGACCTCCCCCGGTGAGCCGGGGGGCCGGCTGAGGGCGGTGGCGTCGACGACGACGGCTGACGGCCGACAGGACAGGTCGGCGAGGTTGCGCAGGCCCGCCTCGCGGCCCAGGGCAGCCGACGTCCGGGCATCAGAGATGACAGTCGCCGTCCGGGCCGCACGGTGGGCCGCCTCGTCGACGGTGGCCCGCGCCGACCAGACCCGGGCGCCCGCCACCACCAGCCCGACCAGTGCCATCAGGGCGGGCACGAGGACGACGACCTCGACGGCCGCATTCCCCCGCTGGTCCCGCCTCATCGGGGCACCTCCCGGGGAGCCGATGCACTGACCTCGATCCGTCCCAGTCCCAGGTCGACCAGAAGGGGGGCCGAGCCGGTGACGACGACCTCGACCTGGCGGCCACCGCGCTCGGCGCGGACATCGACGTCCTCCACGCCGCCGGCACCCGCGACCCGGAGGGCCGCCGCGCGGGCGGTGGCCGGGTTCGCGCGTTCGACGCTCAACATGTCCGCGGCGGTCGCCGCGGCCGACGTGAGGGTGAGCCGCGCGTGCCACCAGACGCCGAGCTGGATGGTACCCAGCACCAGCAGCATGACCAGCGGCCACAGCACGGCCCATTGCAGGCTCTCGGTCAGCCCACGTTCGTCCCTCGTCAGGAGGGCATGTTGGACTTGACGTACGCGGTGACCGCCGTGATCACGATCGTCGCGACGGTGACGGCCCCAGCGAGCAGGATGGCGTTCTCGGTGCTCTGGGAGAGTCCGCGCTCGTCGCGGGTCCGGGGTCCGACGACGAGCAGCAGCAGGGTGCTGAGGGCGGTGGAGATGGTGGACATGGTAGTTCCTTTCCTCGGGTGGTGTGGCGGTGGTGGAGGTCGTGCCGGTGAAGGTCGTACCGGTGGGAGTCATGGTGTGCCGCCTGCTCCGGTCAGCCGCAGCAGCGGCGGGACGAGGAAGACCAGCGCGAAGACCATCGAGGGGATGACCATGAAGACGGTCATCTGTTCGGAGACCTTCGCGGCGCTGATCTTCTGGGCGCTGAGGTGGGAATCGCGCAGCTCTCGCACCCGGGCCCGCAGCGCGCCGGTCAGGGAGGCGCCCGACTCCTCGAGTTGCATCACGTCGGCGACGTCGGCCAGCTCGGGCAGCTCGAGCCGTTCCGCCAGCGCGCGGAGCTCGGCGTACGGGGGGCGCTGTTCGAGGCGGGCCCGGTCCAGCGCCGAGCGCAGGTGCAGGAACAGCGGCGCGTCCGAGGCGTACGCGGCGGAGGCGAGTGCCTGGGGCGCCGACAGGTTGGCCAACCGTTCCAGGGTGACAAGGTCGAAGTAGGTATAGAGAGACTCGGCCATGTCGGCGCGCAGGGCCGGGGCACGACGTCGCAACGTCACGTCGGGGACGAACCACCCGATGATCGCGCCGGCCAGTGCCACCCCGACCGGCACGAAGGGCGTCCAACCGGCAAGGAATCCGATACAGCCCGCCACCACACCCGGGACGATGGTTCCGATCACTGTGAAGACGGCCTTCTCGGCCATGAAGTCGGCGATCGGGATGTTCCGGGCCGCCAGGGCCCGGCGTTGCGAGGCGGGTAGCGGTGCCAGCGGATGCCGGGCCAGCCAGGCTCCGAGGCGGTCGCTGCGCGAGGCCGGTCCGGCGGTCGTCAGGTCGGCCGCGGTGTCGGCCGGGCGGCTGGTGTCGAGGAACGCCAGACCGGCGGCCAGGGATGGCACCGGGGCGCGGAGCCCGCGTACGACCGCCACGGCGCCGAGGCCGACCAAGGCGCCGATGGCGGCCACCAGCAGCGTCCACGCGGCGGACGTCATCGGGTAGCTCCGGCCAGGATGCGCTGGCGCTCGCGAGGCCTGGTCAACCGGCGCATCATCGCGAGGGACCCGACGTACGCACCGACCAGCCCCAGCAGGAGGGCCTGCCCGAGCGGGGTGGAGTAGGGGCTGAAGAAGTCTCCGCCGAAGACCAGGGCAACGCCGAGCATGCCCAGGGTGATCGTGGTCACCTGGCGCACCACGATCCGAGGCTTGGCCCGCTCCGCCTCGATCTCGCGCCGGGCGGCCAGGGTCTGCTCGATGGTGTCGGACAGCGAGGTGAGCGTGGCGGTGGCACCGGTCCCGCCGCGGTGGGCGGCCAGACCGAGGGCGGCGAGGACGGCATCGGCCTCCGGGGTGTGCAGGTGGTCGGCCATTTCGCGCAGGGAGTCCCGGACGCTCCAGCGCTGGTCCAGCCGCCGGACCACCCGGTCGATGTGGGGGGCCAGTAGCGCCGGGGCGTTCCGCCGGGAGGTGCGGATCGCGTCGGCGATCGACTGCCCGGTCGGCAGCGTGGCGACCAGGCTGTGGACCCAGCGATCAAGCGCACTGAGCTGGTCGATCGAGGGAGTAGGTGGATCGGCCAGCAGGGCTGGCAGGGCGAAGACAGCCAGCGGGACGATGAACAGCCAGACCACCCAGCCGGTGAGCGCGTACCCGAGGATCCCGGCGACGACCGCAGCCGCCAGCCGGATGTCCCGGCGTCGGCCGGCCGGCCCCTCTGGGCGTCGGGTGACATCTGCCCAGCGTTGCGCCCAACTCCGCGGCCGCGCCATGACGACCACCTGATCGCGCGGGACGGCACCCAGCACCACGAGACCGATTCCCGCGGTGAGGAGGGCGCCACACAGGGCCACCAGTGCCGTCATAGGGCACCCGGCCAGGCCGGACGGAACCGCTCCAGCTCCGCGAGGGACTCCGGCACAGGATCGAAGACCTGTGGCGTCCGTGCGGTGGGAATGGCGTTGTAGGTCAGGTGGGTCACGGGGCGACCGTTCTCCAGTGCCCCCGTGACCTCGCGCACCTCGCTGACCAGGCGTCGGCGGGTGCCGCCGCGCCAGGTCTCGTCGATCAGCTGGACGTGGACGAACAGGTCGATGTTGTGCGCGATCTGCCGATATGCCTCCTCGACGGTGAGGACGCCGCCCTGGGCCGCCCGTGAGGCGAGCCGGTCCATGGTCGACGCGGCCGAGTGCGAGTGGGTCGTACTGAGCGTCCCGGCGCCGGACTGCATCGCTTCGAACATCGCGCCGGCCTCGGCGCCCCGGACCTCGCCGACGACGATCCGTGACAGGTTCTGTCGCAGGGCCTCGGGGAGCAGGTCCGCCACCGTCACCTCGCCGATCCGGCGGCCGGCGACGACCTCGCCCTGGCCGGTCTTGGCCTGCAGGGCGACGATGTTGCGGCGTTCGGGCAGCAGGTGGGTGAGCAGCTCGTAGTCGGTCTCCAGGGTGCCGAAGCGCTCGTTGGCCGGGATGGCGTCGATCAGTGCCCGAAGGAGGGTGGTCTTCCCGGCGCCCTGGTCGCCCGAGATCACCACGGATCGGCGCGACATCACGGCGGCGTGCAGGTAACGGGCGAGCTCCTCGGGAAGCATCCCGCTGTCCACCAGTTCGGGCAGGCCGATGTCGGTGAGCAGGTGCTGGCGGATGGTGACCGAGGGTCGGTACGACAGCCCGAACCCGATGGCGTGCAGGCGGAACCTGTCCCCGAGTGCCAGCGTCATCGTCGGATGCGCGTCGTCGAAGGGGCGGCTCGGCCGAGCCTGTTCCCCAAGGAAGCGGATGGCCTCCACGAGCTCCTCGTCGGACTCCGCCACCGGGGCGTGCTGCTCACGCCTTCCGTCCCCGTACTGGACGACCACCGAGTCACAGCCGTGGATCTCGATGTTCTCGGCCGTCGGGATGTCGAACAGCGGCTGCATCCTCCCGTAGCCGAAGACGGCGCTGGAGACTGCGCGGACGTAAGACTCCTCGGTGTCGAGGTCCCACAGTGCCGCCCCGGACGCCTGGAGTTGCTCGGCATGGGAACGTACGACCTGCCGGATGACGGCCCGACCCATCAACCGGCGATCACCCTCCGGCATGGCGCGGGCGTACTCGTCCTGGTGGTGCTCGACCCGATCGCTGATCTCCGCTGCGGCGCGCCGGCGCAGCGTGACGACCACGCCCCAGTCGACGGTCTCGCGCTGCGGGGGGACGACCCTCTTGGCGCTTGGAAGTGGCAGGTCGACCGGGGTGACCTCGGTGATCGCGCGCCGCCCCAGCAGGGGGACCTGGTCGAGCGGCAGGCGGTCCAGTGGCATGTGCTGTGTCATCGGGCCACCGCCTCCCCGAGGCGGGATGCCTCGAAGTCACGCAGGGCCTCGAGCAAAGGCGATCGCTCCCAGCGGCGCGGTGGTGGCGCTCCATCCGACAGCACGGCGGCGTGGTCGGGCAGGAACGGCAGTACCAGGTCAACACGCCAGCCGAACTGCGCGGCCACCTCGTGGCGGTCGTAGGGCATCCCCTCACCGACCAGCGCCAGGCCGGCACGCGTGCCCCTCGGCGATCGGGCCACCAGCGGGTCGAGCACGTCGACCACCGGCCGCGCCGCGGCCAGGTGCCGCAGGCTGGTCCGCGCCACCAGCAGGACCTCGTCGGCGATGCGTACGAGGGGCTCGGCCGTTCGCGCCGAGGTTCCCCGGCCGGCGTCGATGACGACGTGGGTGCCCTCGTCCGCCAGGCGACGCAGGACGTCGGCGAGGTCGGGCCAGGCGGACTCGAACAGCTCGGCCGCCCCCAGGTGGCCGATGCCGGGCAGGAAGCGACGCTCGCCGTCGCGGTCCAGCGGCACGGTCGCCGCCTCGAGGTCGAAGGGAGCCCCCATCCGGCGCCGACGGGCGAACTCCTCCAGACCACTGCTCGCGGCGGCGGTGCCGCGCAGGTACCCGGCGAGGACCGCCTGGGCCGCATCACGGGAGGCGTCAACCAGGAGCACGGGGCCCTGGTGCTGGAGCGCGAGGCCCAGAGCGGTCGTGGTGACTCCGGGCGAGCCGGCAGGGCCGACGATCAGGTGGACGGGCATCACTCACTCCTGACCAGGACGATGCGGTCCTCGGCGGCGAGGCGGGCGACGGCCTCCACGTCGCGGCGGGCGACCGTGACGTCGACGAGCATGGCGACCTGGTCGGCGCTGGTCTCCATCGGCCGGTGCACCTCGGCACGGAAGGCCCGCGCGGTGCCGGCCGCGCCGCCGGCGACCGGCTGCTCGGCCGCTGCCTCGACGAGCAGGACGGGGGTACCTGGCTCGATCGGCACTCGGGGGACGCGTCCCTCCTCCAGGCGGAGTCCGACCACCGCGGTCCCCGCCTCGAGTTCGGGCCGACCGATCGCCTCCCGTGGCAGGAGGCTCCCGGCGGCGACGTCGGTGCGCACCTGTTGGCCGATGACCGAGGCCAGGTCGTCGGAGAGCAGGGCATCCACCCCGCCGAGGCGACCCACGCTGACCGGGCTGAGGTCCTGCGACGTGATCACGTGCCCCCGGTACAGCGTGTCGTTGACGCGCAGCACGGTCGTCGTCTCCGCGACCCGGTTCCACAACAGCACCGAACCGAGCGCGCCGAGCGCCAGTGCCAGGACCCCGGCCAGGATCCACCGGGGCTGGCGGCGACGCAGCCCGGGCAGCGGCGCGCCGGCGGTTGACGTACGTGGGGCCGCGTCCGGGAGCGACGGCGGCGCGGGCAGCGGCGAGGTGGTCTGAGTGGTCGTCATCAGGTCTCCGTGGCATCCGATAGAGGGTGTCGAGGCTGACGCTAGGCAGACAGCGGGTCAGGTCCAGCGGCTGCGATGGTGAAGTCGCGGTGAACATCAGGGGCGGCATGGGACGTTCGGGGGCTGCGAGACGTGTTCTGGGGCACGTCCCCATGCTGCTGGCCCGGTGTTGCCCGAGGTGTTGTCCGGACCATGCCCGGTGTTGTCCATATCACCGTCGGTGTTGTCCGGAGGCCACGATGCGTCTGTGCGCCCCCTGAGGCCCTGCGCTTCCGGTTCCGGACACTTCGAAACTGGGGCTAGCCAAAAGTCGCGGACTGAGTAAGCTGGACCTAATCTCGTAGCGAGACCAAAGAAATCCCAAGGGCCGTTCGGTGTCGTACCGGCGGCCCTTGGTGCTGCCCCGGGATCGAGCACCTCCACTCGCCCGCAGGACCTCGGATCGGCCATCTCAGGTCGGCCCCACTCCGCCACGTTCCGTTCCTGGCCGGTGCACCCGCTGCCGGAGTGCCCGGCCGCCGCGGGTGGCAATGAGATGTTGGCCACAAATCCCGCAGGCCCCTACACGCCCAAGCCATCCGCCGGTAGCTTTCTGGTTATCTCCTAGCGAGATCACAGAACTCCCAGGGGCCGTTCGGTGTCGTACCGGCGGTCCCTGGTGCTGTGTCCGGGTGCTGCTGGGTCCGCAATGGTGGGAGGGCGGGACACCGATGCGATTCCTTGGGCACGCGCCGAACTATTGTGTGCAGGTGGATCTGTGGCGCGAGGGCCGACGGCTGATGCACGGCGCGCTCTTCCGGAAGATGCTCGCCGTGCGCCTCGCCACGCAATCGGCCGACGGGATCCTTCAGATGGGTCTGGCCTCCTACGTCGTGCTGTCCCCGGTGAACCAGGCCGACGCCATCTCCATCGCCACGGTGCTCGCCGTCACCCTCCTGCCGTTCTCCATCATCGGGCCGATCATCGGCGTGGTACTGGACCGCTGGGACCGTCGTACGGTCATCGTGGTCACCGACCTGGTCCGAGCGGTCCTGGTCGGGGGCCTGGCGGTCCTCGTGGCCAGCGGACCCCTGGGCAGCGGTCAGACCGTGCTCTTCTACGGCATCGTCCTGGTGGCGATGAGCCTGAACCGGTTCCTCATGGCCAACCTCCAGGCCGCCGTCCCGCTGGCCGTGCACGGTCGCGACTTCCTCATCGCCAACTCGATCCTGCCGATGGTCGGGCCCCTCGGCGTGGTCGTCGGCGGGGCCGTCGCGGGGGGCCTGCGGCTGGGCACCGCCGGCCTCCTGCCGACCTGGGTGGCCGACAGCCTCATCTTCGCCGTCTCCGCGACGCTCTTCCTGGGAACGGTGGGGCTGGGCACCCGGGTCCCACCGCGTGCGTTCGGGCCGACGGTCGTGCACCGACCCCGGGCCGGGGAGGTCCTCGGGGGCATGTACCGGGCGGTGGTCCACCTGGCCCGGCAGCGCGCCGCAGCCGTCGGGCTGTTCTTCTTCGCCGCCCAGCGGGTGCTGTTCGGCATGATCTTCGTCGAGGCGATCCTGCTGTACCGCAACTGGTTCAACCCCACCGACGACATCGGCGCCGCGATGCGGGACATCGGCCTGTGGGCAGGCATCAACGGCGTCGGGGTGCTGCTCAGCGCAGCGATCACACCCCAGGTCGCCTCGCGGATCGGTGTCGGACGCTGGATGGCGCTGTTGCTGGTGGGCGGCGGCGTGCTGCAGATCATCCCGGGGTCGACGTTCACTCTGTGGGGGATGCTGGTCGGCGCGCTGGCGGTCGGGCTGCAGACCCAGTCGATGAAGATCTCGGTGGACACGCTGCTGCACCGGCACGTGCAGCAGGCCTTCAAGGGCCGCGCCTTCATCATCTCCGACATGCTCTTCAACGGCACGCTCGTCGTCGCAGCCTTCCTCGTCGTCGCCCTAGCGCCGGCTGACGGCCACTCCGTGGCGCTGTTCGTCTCGATCGGCGTCACGATGATCCTGCTCGGCCTGGTCCTCCTGCTCCTCATCCGGGCAGGCGCCTCGTCCCGCGGTTGGTGACCTCGAAGCACTGGCCCCGGGGCGTACGCCATTGCCACCGACCCGGGGTGGGCTGGCTCAGGGCGTAGCCGCCATGGGTGCGGGCCCGATGGCTCGCACGCCCCAGCGGCCCCAGGTTGTGCGGCGCCGTCTCCCCGCCCATCGCGAACGGAACGGTGTGGTCCATGTCGGAGTGGCGCGCTCGGACCGACCCGAACGGCGACACCTCGTACGGCTGGGCGAGGTTCAGCTGCTCGCGCATCCTCGGCGGCACCTCGTACGCGTCGGTCGGGACCGACTCGCGGTGGTCGATCACCCGGGTGAACCGTACGGTGCACCGCTCCAGCAGCCGGCCGAGCTCCCCCACCGGGAGCGGGCCGTGGCCCTCCAGGCGGGCCACCTCACCGTCGGCCCAGGCGTGCAGGTAGAGGTGCACCACCGGGGCGGCACCCTGCAGGCCACCGCAGGCGAGCAGGCCCAGGGCACGGGCGCGGCGGGCATCCAGGTCGGACTCGTCGCCTGCCTTGGCGAGGTCCTCGGACATCCGGGCGAGGGTGGCGTCGAGCTGGCGAGCATCGGCGACGTCGAGGACTCCGAACAGGTCCATCGCCCCGGTCGCCCCCAGCCGCAGCCCGACCCCGACATGGCGCCGGTTGAGCCGGGCCCGTTCCCGCTCGGCGGCGGCCACCGGATCGGCCGCGGCGATCTCGCCCTCGACCAGTCGCCGGGCACGGGCCCAGGCCAGGTCCGGCAGCTCGTCGCCGACGGCGTCATCGATCCGGGTCACCTGGAAGAGGGTGAGTCCATGGCACATCCGGGCCACGGTGAGGGCGCGCCAGGGAGGCATGTCCCCCTCGACCATCCGGTTCCACAGGCGAGGATGGCGCCACTTCAGGTCGAGGGCGTCGGAGACCAGGAGCCGGGCGCGTTCGGTGGCCATGCCCAGGGCGGCGCCGATCTCCATCGGCAGGAACTCCGGCACGTCCGGCGTGCCCTCGCCCCCGCAGCCGACCACCCGCTCGCGCTCGACCGGCGGTGCGGCCTCGACCAGGTCGGCAACCAGGGCCACCCGCCGGATCTCTGCGAAGCGGGCCAGCGCCTCGACCTCACGCAGCTGGACGATGTGGTCGGCCGGGTCCTCGGGCAGTCCGTACCCCGGCGTGACGGCGCGCGGAGGCGCATCGGGACCCTCCCGGACCATGCACCCGCCCTCCATCAGGTCGCCGAGCGCCGGGGGCTGGTGCGGCTCGAAGAAGGCGGGATCGTACGTGGTGGGATCGGCGGCCGGAGGCTCGCCGGGCTCGTCGTCGGGGGGCGGGTCGAACAGTGGCTCGTCCATGTCCACGACCCTATGGAGCCCCACTGACAATTTTTGCTACACCCGTACGATTCCAGGCCAGGGGCCGACTCAGAGGTTGTCCGCCGCCCATTCCCGGAGCAGCTGCGCGGCCTCCTCCTCGCCGAGCGGTCCGCGGTCGACCCGCAGCTCGAGCAGGAACTTGTAGGCCTTGCCGACCGCCGGGCCCGGCGACACGTCGAGGATGGCCATGATCTGGTCGCCGTTCAGGTCCGGGCGCATCGCGTCCAGCTCCTCCTGCTCGGAGAGCAGCTCGATGCGCTCCTCCAGGTGGTCGTACGCGGCCCGCAGCGACGCGGCGCGGCGGCGGTTGCGGGTGGTGGAGTCGGCCCGGGTCAGGATGTGCAGCCGCTCGAGCTCCTCCCCCGCATCGCGTACGTAGCGGCGCACCGCCGAATCGGTCCAGTCGCCCTCGCCGTAGCCGTGGAACCGCAGGTGCAGCTCGATCAGCTTGCAGACCTGCTTGGTCTCGTCCCCACTGAAGTGCAGTGCGCGCATCCGCTTGCGGGCCAGCTTGGCGCCGACGATGTCGTGGTGGTGGAAGGAGACCTTGCCGGCCTCCTCGAAGCGGCGGGTGGCCGGCTTGCCGATGTCGTGCAGGAGGGCCGCGAGCCGCAGCACCAGGTCGGGCTCGTGGCCACGCTCCTTCTCCAGTTCGATGGCCTGGTCGAGCACGGTGAGGGAGTGCTCGTAGACGTCCTTGTGCCGGTGGTGCTCGTCCACCTCCAGCCGGAGGGCGGGCAGCTCGGGCAGCACCCGGTCGGCCAGTCCGGTGGCGACGAAGACGTTCAGGCCGTCGCGCGGTCGGTCGGTGAGGACGAGCTTGCTGAGCTCGTCGCGGACCCGCTCCGCCGAGATGATGTCGAGGCGTTCGGTCATCGCCTGCATCGCCCCGACCACCTCGGGGGCCGGCGTGAACCCGAGCTGGGAGGTGAAGCGGGCCGCCCGCATCATCCGCAGCGGGTCGTCGGAGAAGGACCGCTCCGGCGTCCCCGGCGTACGGATCACGCCGGCGGCCAGGTCCTGCAGTCCCTTGTGGGGATCGACGAAACGCCTCGTCCGCACGTCGACGGCCATCGCGTTGACAGTGAAGTCACGGCGGACCAGGTCCCCCTCCAGGCTGTCCCCGAAGGCGACCTCCGGCTTGCGGGAGTCCTCGTGGTACGTGTCCGCCCGGTAGGTGGTGACCTCGACCACCCAGCCGCCCTCGACGTTGCACCCGATCGTGCCGAACGCCTTGCCGATGTCCCAGACCTCGCGGGAGACCTTCTTCAGCAACCGCTCGATCTGGTCCGGTCGCGCCGAGGTGGTGAAGTCCAGGTCGTGGCCCAGCCTGCCGAGCAGCGCGTCACGGACCGATCCGCCGACCAGGTAGAGCTCGTGGCCGGCCGCGGCGAAGACCGTTCCGAGCCTGTCGACCACGGGTGAGATCCGCATCAACTCGGCAACGGCGTTGTCCTGGGCTTGGGTCAGGGAGGGCACGCTGACCGAGTCTACCGGCCGGAGCGCCCTACGATGGCCCAGTGAGTCCACGCCCCGTGCCCTCCCGGCGCCGCCCCCTCGGCAGCCGGACCCTCGGCATGCTCGCGGCGCTGCTGCTGGCCCTGGCATACGTCGCCGGCGGGCCGGTCCGACCGGCACAGGCGGCCGACCCGGTCCGGGTCGACCTCACCTCGCTGAGCCCGCGGATCGCCACGCCCGGCCAGACGATCACCCTCAGCGGCCGGGCGACGAACACCGGCTCCACCACCCTGACCGCCCTGCAGGCCTACTTCTGGCGCGACCAGCGGCTGCTCACCACCCGTGACGAACTGGATCCCACCGCGGCCCCCGTCGGGGCCCGGTACCTGCCGACCTTCGCCATCCTGGGCACCAACGGCACGCTCGCCCCGGGCGAGAGTGCCGACTTCACCGTGACCATGCCGACCTCCGCGCTCGGCGTACCGGCCCGCGACGGGGTCACCATGGTCGGCGCGCAGGTCCGCGGCTCCGACGGCTCCGGCAACACCACCCTCGGACGCGTCCGCACCTGGCTGCCGCAGGACGTCGGCAGCACACGGAAGCCGATCGACGTCACCACCGTGGTGGCCCTCACCTCCCCGCCCTCCCGGGTCGGGCCCGACAGGTTCGTCGACGACCACCTGGCCGGCGAGCTCGCCAGTGGCGGCCGGCTCGATGCCCTGCTCGACACCGCCGCCGAGACCGGACGCACCTGGATCGTCGATCCGGCCCTGGTCGTGGCAGTGGCCGACATGGCCGACGACGGGTACACCCTGACCGATGGCACCGCCGGTACCGGCCAGGCCGATGCCCGGGCCTGGCTGCAGAAGTTCCAGGCGCTGCGGACCGAGGGCTACCGGCTCCCGTACGGCACCACCGACATCGACCTGGTCGGCTCGATCGCCCGACCGGACGTCCTGCGCCAGGCCGCCGACCCCTCCGCCCTCCCCGGTGAGGTGGCCCGCCTGCCGCTGGCGGTCTGGCCGGCCGGGGGCCTCCTCACCGCGCACGGCCTGTCCGCGCTCGCCGGGCTGGACGGCCCGGTCACGGTGCTGGCGTCCAACCTGCGCGAGGACGCCTCGTCCGCGGGTGGGCGCACCGTCGTGCCTTACGACCCCGGCGCCCTGGCCATCGGCACCGAGATGGCCCGCTCCGCCACCCAGCTGCGCCAGGCCAGCGCCGCCACCACCTTCCTGGACGCCGTCCAGGGCAGGACCGCCCAGGTCCGCCTGGTCACCGACGCGGCCGCCGCGAGCGTGGACGACAACGACCCCACCAGCCGCACGCCACTGTCCTCGGTGCCGGCCACCGCGGGCCGACCGGTGACCGTCGACGGCCTTCTGCTACCCGAACCCGACTCGACCCCCGCCCCGGCGACCCCCGCCCCGTCGGCACCCGTCGGCCAAGGTGGCGACGTGGTCGCCGCCGCGACCGACAGGGCCGGGTTGGGGAGCATGTTCGCCGATCCCGGGCTCGCCGCCGACATGACCTCGCGGGTGGTCTCCTCCCTGGCCAGCTCCCAGTGGCCGGGGCACGCCGACGGCTACCGCGCCTTCCGGAAGTGGGAACGGGACCAGACCGCGGCGATCCTGCGCGGCAACGCGCTGACGATCAGCGCCCAGCCGGTGCTGCTCACCGCCCGTCAGGACATCCGGTTCCCGGTCACCGTCACCAACAACCTCGACGAGCCGGTCTCGGTCCGCCTGGAGTTCACCTCGGAGAACAACGACCGGCTGCACGTGCCGGCCGTCGACGTCCCCGAGATCGGCGCCGGCGAGGCGATAGGCATCAACGCGGTGCCGGAGGTGCAGGCCAACGGCCGCTACACCGTCCAGGCCCAATTGACCACTCCGTCCGGGAGCCCCGTCGGGAAACCGGTGGACATCGATGTACAGGCCACCCAGGCCGGAAGGGTCGGATGGATCCTCATGATCGTGTCAGGCATCGTCGTGATCGGGACCACGGTCCTGCGAATCAAGCAGGTCCGCACGGAACGGAGTCGCGGATGAGCCGCTCGGTGATCTCCACCACCGCCCTGATGGCGTCCGGCACGCTCGCCTCGCGCGTGCTCGGCTTCGTCCGCGCCGCGCTCATCGCGGTGGTGCTCGGCAACGGCAGCCGGCCGGCCGAGGCCTTCAACCTGGCCAACACCATCCCCAACAGCCTCTACATCCTGCTGGCCGGCGGCGTGATGAACGCCGTCCTGGTGCCCCAGATCGTCCGCGCCATGGACGAGGACGAGGACGGCGGCGAGGCGTACACCAACCGCATCATGACCGCCTTCCTGGCCGCGCTCGGCGTGCTGACGGTGCTCGTCACCGTCGCTGCGCCATGGATCATGCAGATCTACACTGCCGAGGGCTGGCGCGAGCCGGCGATGCAGGCGTACTGGCACAACATGGTGGTCCTGGCCTACCTCTGCCTGCCGGAGGTCTTCTTCTACGGCGCCACCGTGCTGGTCGGCCAGGTGCTGAACTCCCGCCAGGTCTACATCCCGTACATGTGGGCGCCGATCGCCAACAACGTCATCTCCATCGCGGTGTTCGGCCTCTACCTGGTTGTCTGGGGAAGCTCGGACGGCCAGCCGTTCACCATGAACCAGATGCTGCTGCTGGGCCTCGGCTCGACCGCCGGCATCGCGGCCCAGTTCTTCATGCTGCTGCCCTTCCTGCGCCGGGCGGGGTTCCGCTACCGGCCCCGCTGGGACCTGCGGGGGGTGGGCCTCGGCCACACCTTCAAGCTCGCCCAGTGGACGCTCTACTTCGTCCTGGTGAACCAGCTGGCGATCTTCGTGGTGAACCGGCTCGGCTCCACCGCCGTCCTCAGCTCCTCGGGCAGTGGCGCCGGCATCACCGCCTACCAGACCGCCTCGCTGATCTGGATCGTGCCGCACTCGTTGATCACGCTGTCGCTGGCCACCCAGATGATGACCAGCAGCTCCCGGCTCGCCGCCGAGGGTGACATGGCCGGGGTCGCCGAGGAGACCGAACAGACGATGCGGCGCGCGATGACGGTGATCGTGCCCAGCGCGATCGCCTTCCTCGCCCTGGCCTTCCCGATCAGCCACCTGATGTTCGGCAACGGCGCCGGCGCCCGGGACTCCGACTTCATCGGCCGGACCCTGCTGGTGATGGCCCTCGGGCTGGTCCCCTACAGCCTGCACTACCTGGTGATCCGCTCGTTCTACGCGCTGGAGGACACCCGTACGCCCTTCTACATCCAGTCGACGATCGTGGCGACCAACATCGTGCTCGCGATGGCGCTGGTGCTGCCGTTCAACGCCCCGGGCTGGGTCGCGGCCGGACTGGGCGGGGCGTACGCCCTGTCGTACGTGGTCGGCCTCACCATCGCCGTCGCGCTGCTGCGCCGCAAGCTGCCCGAACTGCGCTTCGGACGGGTCGCCGGCCTGCTCGTCCGGCTGACGGTCGCGTCCGCCCCGGCCGGCCTGCTGGCCTGGCTGGTGATGCGCTTCACAGCCGGCCACGGGCAGCTCCTGCTCCTCGGCTCGCTGGTGCTGGCGGGTGCCGTCGCCGTTGGGATTTTCCTGCTGATGGCACGTACGCTGCATATCGAGGAGGTCAGTGCGGTGGTGGATGCACTGACGCGGCGCAGGGGCGGCAAGCCCGTGGAGGCCGCGGCACCCTCCTCCACCGCGGAGCAGGAGGGGAGCGTCGTGGCGGACAGGACCGACGAGGGCCACGGGCCGGCCCGTGGCCCGAGCGAGCCCGCTGTCGACCAGGCCCTGGAGGACGACCGGGCCGAGCACGTGGGTCGGCTGCTCGGCGGCCGGTTCCGCCTCGAGGAGACGCTGCGCCCGGGCCGCAACGACCTGTGGCGGGCCACCGACCTGACCCTGAAGCGCTCGGTCGTCTGCCAGTTCTTCCCCGCCGACGACGAGCGCAGCCCGCTGCTGCTCGCCGCGGCCAAGCGCGCCGCCCAGGTGACCGATTCCCGCTTCGTGCGGATCCTCGACTTCGCCGACGGCGCCGAGCCGTACGTGGTCCGGGAGTTCGCCCCCGGCCTGGCGCTGTCCACGCTGCTCGCCGACGGTCCGTTGACCGGGATCGAGGCGGCCTGGCTGGTCCGCGAGGTGGCCGACGCCCTGGCCTCCGTACATGCCCAGGACAGGTACCACCAGCGCCTGGACCCGGACGCCGTGACGATGACCGACACAGGGAACGTCAAGATCGTCGGCTTCCAGATCGACGAGGCCCTGCTGCCCCCCACCCCGGACACCGGCGTCGAGGGTGCCGAGCGCACCGACGTCTTCGACCTGGGCCGCCTGCTGTACGCCTGCCTCACCGGCTACTGGCCCGGTGGGCCCGCCCACGGTCTGCCGGACGCGCCGCGTCGGGGCGCGATGTGGCTGTCCCCCCGCGACGTCCGCCCGGACGTACCGCCGGCCCTGGACCGCATCACCCAGCAGGTGATCGGCGGGGTCAGCCCGCTGATGGCCGACACCACCGGCCGTCCGGCGATCACCACCGCCGCCGGTCTGGTCGCCGCACTGTCCTCGGTGCTCGGCGTGACCGATGCGTCCTACCGGCTGGAGCAGCGGGTCCGCGGCCACCGGCCGGAATCGCCGATGGAGGCCACCGCCATACAGGCGCCGGTACCGGCCGACCCACAGACCGGCCCGCAGGCCCCCGGCATGCAGCTGTTCAGCCCCGCCGAACAACCGCTGCGGGTCGTCCCGCGCTCGAGCCCCCGGCGCGGCTGGGTGCTGGGGCTGCTGGTCCTGGTCGCGCTGGCGATCGTGGTCGGGCTGATCGGGGTGGCCATCAACACCGGCCGCAACGGCGCCGTCACCCCTCCGGGCAGCCCCGATGTCCGTACGCCCTCCCCGGCCGCCACCGCACCTTGGCCGATCGTCGACGCGACGACGTTCGACCCGACCGCCGACGGCGGCAACGGCGACGAGAACCCTGGTACGGCCGCCCTGGCGTACGACGGCGACCCGACCACCGGCTGGCGCACCATGCAGTACATCGGTGATCCCCGGCTGGGCAAGCTCAAGCCCGGCGTCGGCCTCATCCTGGACCTGGGCCAGCAGCGCAGCGTCGGCTCGGTGAAGGTCGACGTCTTCGGTACCGGCTCCACGATCGAGGTGCGGGTTCCCTCGGACCCGGCCGTCACGTCCCCGCCGATGGACAGCGCGAACTCGTGGCGGGTGCTGACCACGGCGACCGATGCCAGCGGGACGGTCGAACTGCGCACGCAGCCGGCCGAACAGACCCGCTACGTCATGCTCTACTTCACCCGGCTGGCGCCGGACGGCGGGTCGTACCGCGGAGGCGTGAACGAGGTGCAGGTCGAGCCATGACGCCCGCGCTGGAGGGCATGGGGGACACGGAGCTGCTGGCGGCACACGTCGGCGGGCATCCCGAGGCCTTTGCCGTGCTGATCGGTCGCCACCAGGACCGATTGTGGGCGGTAGCCCTCCGGACCCTGCGCAATCCGCACGATGCCGCGGATGCCCTCCAGGACGCATACGTGTGTGCCTTCCGGCGGGCCCACACCTTCCGGGGCGATGCAAGGGTCTCCACCTGGCTGCACCGGATCGTGATCAACTCCTGCCTGGACCGGATCCGCTACCTGGCCCGACGCCGGACCGATCCGCTGGACGACGAGCTCGCCGGGCTGACCGGCCCGGATGACGACGGGTTGACCGACGTGGTGGCCGACGCGCTGGCACAGATCTCCCCCGACCAGCGCGCCGCACTGGTGCTGGTCGACATGGAGGGGTTCTCGATCGAGGAGGCCGCCGAGATGCTGGGTTGTCCCCCGGGGACGGTCAAGTCCCGGTGCTCCCGCGGACGGGCCCGGCTCGCCCCCGTCCTGCGCGAACTCCTGGCCTCCCGGTGAACCGATTCCTGACCCCTCGCTGAACGGCCGCTGACCCCTCGCCGGGCCAGAATGGTCCAACGGCCAGTAGAGTTTCTGGCCGTACGGGGGTACTTCGCACAGCCAGGAGCCGTGGTGACAGATGACCCGATGGACCGGGAGGACGACGTCGAGCAGGCCGTGATCGTCGGCCTGCGCCGGGCACCGCTGCCGCCGATGCCCGAGCAGGTACGCGAGCAACTCGACGCCGCGCTCCGCGACGCGCAGCTCCGCCGGGAGACCGGAGAGTGCGCCCAGGACCACACCGAGGCGGTCGTCGCGGCCGCCCTGAGGACGGCCACCGGCACCTTCGGCCCCAACCCGATCGGCCGGAAGACGGCTCCGGGGCGCCGGCGCACCCCGCGTACGATCGGGGCATGACCGCCCACGTACCGCTCTCGATCCTCGACCTCGTCCCCGTCAGCGAAGGCTCAGGGGTCCGCGAGACCCTGGAGGCCAGCTTCGAGGCCGTTCGCCTCGCCGACGCGGCGGGCTACCGGCGGTACTGGTTCGCCGAGCACCACAACTCCCCCACCTTCGCCAGCTCGGCCACCTCGCTGCTGATCGAGCACGCGCTGTCGCTGACCAGCACGATCCGGGTGGGCTCCGGCGGGGTGATGCTGCCGAACCATGCCCCGCTGACCGTCGCCGAGCAGTTCGGCACACTGGTCCAGCTGCACGGCGACCGGGTCGACCTGGGCCTGGGCCGCGCCCCGGGCACCGACCCGATGACGGCACGGCTGCTGCGCCGGGGCGCCTCGGACGCCCAGTCCTTCGCCGACCAGATCTACGAGATGCAGTCGTGGTTCGCCTCGGGCGACTCGCCGCGCGGGGTCTCCTCGATCGTCGCCGCCGGCACCGAGGTGCCGATCTGGGTGCTCGGGTCGACCACCAACGGCGCCTCGATCGCCGGCCAGCTGGGCCTGCCGTTCTCGGTCGCGTCGCACTTCGCTCCGGACGAGCTGTACCAGGCGCTGTCGGTCTACCGCAGCTCGTTCACCACCGGGTCCCCGACCGCCCGGCTCGAGCGTCCGCAGGCCATGGTGGGCGTCTCGGTGCTGGTCGCCGACACCGATGCGGAGGCCGAGCTGCAGTACTCCACCCACGTCCAGATGTCGATCGGCAACGCGACCGGTGACCGCCGGCCGCTCCAGCCGCCGCGCGCCGAGCTGCCGCATGACGGGGGCTGGCGGGCGGCCCAGGGCATGCTGGCCTGTCGCGCCGTCGGCTCCCCGGCCACGGTGCGCACCCGGCTGGAGGAGCTGGTCGCCTCGACCGAGGCGGACGAGCTGGTCGTGGTGACGTACGCCCATGACCCGCAGGTCCGCCTGCGCAGCCTTCAGTTGCTCGCGGAGCTCTGGAAGTAGGGGTCCTGGACGGCGTGCAGGGCCTTCGCGCTCGCTGCGAAGCGCTCCTGCTCGTCCGGGCTCAGCGGGATCTGCACGACCCGCTCGACACCCTCGCGGTAGAGCACCGCCGGGGTGCCCATGTACACGTCGCGCTGGCCGTACTGGCCGGTCAGCAGGGTCGAGACCGGTAGCGCCACCCGCTGGTCCTCCAGGATCGCCCGGGTGATCCGGGCCAGCGCCATCCCGATGCCGAACGAGGTCGACCCCTTCGCCGCGATGATCCGCTGGGCGGAGGTGACGGTCTCGTGGAACGCCTCCTCGATCTCCAGCCGCCGTTCCGGATGGCGCGACAGCTCGTCGTTCATCGGGACACCGGCGATCGTGGCGCTGGACAGCGCGGGCAGTTCGGAGTCGCCGTGCTCACCCACGACGTTCGCGTGCACGCTCATCGGGGCCACGTTGTACAGCTGGCCGAGAAGGTAGCGGAACCGCGCCGAGTCCAGCGTGGTGCCCGAGCCGATCACCTGGGCGCTCGGCAGGCCGGACGTCTTCCAGGCGGCGTACGACAGGATGTCCACCGGGTTGGTGGCGACCAGGATGATCCCGTTGAAGCCGTTGGACATCGCCTGCTCGATGATGCCGCCGGTGATCCTCAGGTTCTTCTCCACCAGCTGCAGCCGGGTCTCCCCGGGCTTCTGCGCCGCCCCGGCGGTGATCACGAGGAGGCCGGCGCGCGCGGAGTCGGCCTCGTACGACCCGACCCTGACATTGGTGGGCGAGGGCGCCCAGACGACGCCGTGGTTGAGGTCCTCGACCTCACCGCGCGCCTTCTGCTCATTCACGTCGATGATCGCGAGGTCGTGGGTGATGCCCTGGTTCACCAAGGCGTACGCGTACGCCGCACCGACGTCCCCGGCGCCGACGAGCAGGATCCTGTTACCGACTGTTGGAGGCATGCCTCTATTGAAACATTTGGTCTGACCAATAGGTTCAGGGGGTCGGCAGAACGTGCAGACTCGCTGCCCGTCGCCGCAGCTGGGCGGCCCGCTCGGGGTCGGAGACCACTTCGGCCAGGTCCAGCAGGAGGGCGGCGTCGAACGGCCGGACGATGCTGAGCGCGGTGAGCACCGAGGCGGCCTCCTCCCGCTCCCCGGCCGCCAGCATGGCACGGGCCCGGACGTGCTCGTCCGCCACGGTCGTCGGTTCGGGGCCGGAGCCGCCCACCCGCAGGGCCAGTAGGCGGCGGCTCACCCCCGACGGCGGATCGTCCTCCAGGGCCCGGCTGCTGGGCGCCCATGAGGCCGGATCGCTCAGCGTGAAGCGATCGAAGATCCAGCGGCCGAGCGGGTCGACCGGGTCCGGGGCCGGTTCGGTGTCGACCAGTTCGTGCGGATCGGGGGCGTCCCAGCGCAGGAAGGCGCCCATGTCCTCGTCGACCAGCCAGGCCAGCCGGGCGGTCGCCCGGACCAGGAACTCCCGCGGGGACCCGAGCAGTTCGGCGGCCTGCCACCAGCCGATCCTCTCCGGGACGGGATCGGCGCCACCACCGAAGACGCGCGCCGTCATCGCCGTCGCCGTGGCGAGGGCCAGGGCGCCGCGGATCACCGCCGGGACCGGGACGCCGCGGCGGTCCAGGTCCATCCACATCATGTAGAACTCGTCGTGGTCGACCATCCGATCCCCGGGCGGCAGGGTGGCGTACGCCCGGAACTGCAGCAGCACCGGCCCGACGCTCTTCTTCACCAATTGGGTGTGGCGTTCGTCGAGGGCCAGCCGGGCCACGTCGTAGGTCATGTCGCCATTATCGGAGCACCGAGCCGGGTTAGTCTGGGCCATGCCTCCCCTGTCTTCGGGACTGACGATCGCGACGTGGAGCGAACTGGCGGATCGTACGCCCACCTATGCGCTGGTGGCCGGCGTGGACCTGGTGGTGATCCGGTACGGGGACGAGGTCTCGGTGCTCTACGGGCGCTGCCTGCACCGCGGATCGCTGCTGGCCGACGGCTCGATCCGTGGGGACGACCTGGTCTGCGGGGTGCACGGCTGGGACTACCGCGTCGAGACCGGCGTCAGCGCGTACGCCAATGACGAGGCGCTGCAGAAGTTCACCGCCTGGGTCGACACGGACGCCGACGCGGTGATGGTCGACGAGGGCGAGATCGCCACCTGGAAGCGCGAGATGGCCGACCTCACCGCCGTCGCGTTCGCGGGGGCTGCCGGCCGGCAGGAGACCTAGTCCGCCTCGGCACGGCTGCCAAGTCAGGGCAAGCCCTACCAGTGGGCAGGTGACCTCTCAGTAGGGTGAGGGCATGCTGGCTGTCCTGGCTTCATCCCCCCTGCTGACGATCTTCCTGGTCGTGGCATTCGGCGCGCTCCTCGGCGCCGTACGCTTCGGACCAATCCGCTTCGGCGCCGCCGGGGCCCTGTTCGTCGGCCTGGCGGTGGGGGCCCTCGACCCGCGGCTGGGCCAGGGCCTCGGGCTGGTCCAGTCCCTCGGCCTGGCCCTGTTCGTCTACACCGTCGGCCTGGCCGCCGGCACCTCGTTCTTCCGCGACCTGCGCACCCAGGGCAAGATGATGGGCCTCGCCGTGGTCGTCCTGGTCCTCACCGCGGTCGCCGCCATCGCGGTGGGCCGGGTGCTCGGGCTGGACGTCGCCCTCCAGGCCGGCGCGTTCGCCGGCGCCCTCACCTCCACCCCGGCGCTGGCCGCCGCCACCGCCGTCACCGGCAGCACCACCCCGGCGGTCGGCTACTCCCTGGGCTACCCGGTCGGTGTCATCGTGACGATCGTCATCGTTGCCCTGACCGTGGGACGGCGCTGGCCGGCCGCCAAGGACCCCGCCGCCGGCGACCCGATCACCGCGACCACACTGCAGGTCGAGCGCGCCGCCATGATGCGCGACATCCCCGGGTGGAGCGAGCAGAGCGTACGGTTCTCCTACCTCGCCCGCGGTGATCGCCAGCGCGTGGTCGTGCCCGGTGAGGAACTGCTCCCCGGCGACCGGGTGGTCGTCGTCGGCCAGCCCGAGGCCATCGACCGCGCCGAGGCCCACCTCGGCCACCGGATCGAATCCCACCTGGCCGACGACCGCAGCATCGTCGCCTTCCGGCGCTTCCTCGTGTCCGACCCGTCCGTGGCGGGCCGGACCATCCACGAGCTGAACGTCCCGGACCGGTTCGGCGGGGTGATCACCCGGGTGATCCGGGCCGACTCGGAGCTGCTGGCCACCGACGACGTGGTCCTGGAACTGGGCGACCGGGTGGTCGCCGTGGTCCCGCGCGGGCAGATGGACGCGGTCTCGGACTACTTCGGCGACTCGGTCCGCAAGATCTCGGAGTTCGACGCGCTCTCGATCGGGGTGGGGATGGCGCTGGGCCTGCTGCTGGGCCTGGTCACCGTCCCGCTGCCCGGCGGCAACAGCTTCGCCCTCGGGGCGGCCGCCGGCCCGCTGGTGGTCGGCCTGCTGCTGGGCCGGCTGGAGCGTACCGGACCGCTGGTGTGGGGCCTGCCGCACGCCGCGAACCTGACCATCCGCCAGCTCGGACTGCTGCTGTTCCTGGCCGCGGTCGGCCTGTCCTCGGGCCAGGCCTTCGCCTCGCAGGCGTTCAGCATGACCGGGCTGAAGGTGATCGGCTTCGCCACCATGATCGTGCTGGTCGCTGCCGTGCTGTTCCTGGCCGCGGTCCGGCTGTCCGGGTTCAGCGCCCAGCGGTCCTCGGGCGCCCTCGCCGGCCTGGTCGGCCAGCCTGCGATCCTGGCGTACGCGACGTCACGCAGCACCGATCCGCGGATCGACGCCGGGTACGCGCCGCTGTTCGCCCTGGGGATGATCGTGAAGATCCTGCTGATCACGGTGCTGGCCTCGTAGGGTCCGGCAACAGCTCGGCCCGCAGGAACCGGTGCACCAGGTCGACGTACGCCTCGGCGGACCAGCCGTAGCGCAGCACGACGATCTCGTACAGCTCACCGGCGCCCAGCATCAGGATGTCCCTGACCTGGTCGGGCGTCAGCTCCGGACGTACGAAACCGCCGCGGAGCAGGTAGTCGGCGTTGTGCTCCATCCGGGCCCTACGGGCCGCCTCCACCTCCTCGAGCAGCGCGGCGGCGCCGTCGTCGGTGACCGCTGCGGCCTTGATCAGGGCCTGGACCGGGGCCCCCAGTGCGCTCACCTCGGCCGACAACCGGGCCCAGTTGGCCAGGATGTCCTCGGGGTCCTCGGCAGTACGCGACACCTCGTCCGAACGCTCCTCCGCCGGGCGCCTCCCCTGTCCCAGCAGGGCCCGGTCCCAGATGGCGCGGACGAGACCGGCCTTGGAGCCGAACGCCTTGTAGACGAACTCCACGCTGACCCCGGCGTCCGCGGCAACGTCAGCCACCGTCGTGGCGGCATACCCATCACGCCGGAAGCGGACACCGGCAGCGTCCACCACCTGGTCGCGCCGCCGCTGCGCAGCGTGCTGGCGGCGGCTCGCGTCATAGGGTCGCGATCGCCGCGCCGACCCCTTGATTTCGCCCGTCATGGAGTGCATCCTTTGGTTATTGGATACAACCAACTGTAGCCAATAACTGCAGCACATCGCACGAGGTGGTCACCATGTCCCACATCACCCAACTGCCGCAGACCCTGGCTCGCCTCGTGTCCGTGACCAACGCCCATGACATCGACGGCCTGGTCGGGTGCTTCGCCCCCGACTACGAACTGGTCATGCCGAACCATCCGGCCCGCGACTTCACCGGCACCGAGCAGGTGCGGCGCAACTGGACCATGTTCTTCACCCAGATCCCCGACATCACCACGTCGATCACCCGGGTCTGCCACGATGCCGGGACCCCCGACGAGTGGTGGACCGAGTGGGAGATGCGAGGCACCCGCAGCGATGGCACCACCCATCTCATGCGCGGGGTGATGATCTTCACGGTGGGCCCCGAGGCCTCCGACCTCATCCGGGCCAACCGGTTCTACGTCGAACCGACCGAAAGCCCCGCCGGCATGGACAACGACGAGTACGTGGGCAGCCTCACCAAGGGAGATGTTCGGTCATGAACACATCAGATCTCGTCGTCATCGTCGGTGGTACCGGCCGCCTCGGACGCATCGTCGCCGCCCGCCTCCTCGCCGAGGGACGGCAGGTACGGGTGGTGGCCCGTTCGGTCCCGGCCACGCCGGTGCCCGGAGCCGAGTTCGTCGCCGCCGACGTACGGCACCCGGAGACCCTGACCGCGGCATTCGAGGGCGCAGGAGTCGTCGTGTCCGCCATGCACGGCGTCGATCCTGCCGCCAAGGAGTCCCCGGAGTCCGTGGACCGTGACGGCAATGCGAACCTGATCCGGGCCGCCAGGTCCGCCGGCGCCTACATCGTGCTGATGTCGATCATCGGCGCACGCCCCGACCACCCGATCGAGCAACTCCGGATGAAGGCGGCCGCCGAGCAGGTGCTGCGCACCGGGCCGGACGACTGGACCATCGTGCGGGCCTCGGCCTACGCCGAACTCTTCGCCGGCCTCCTGGCACAGATGGCCGGCAAGTCCGGGGTGACGACGGTCTTCGGCCGGGGGGACACCCCGATCAACTTCGTGTCGGTCCAGGACGTCGCCCTGGCGGTGGCGCGCGCGGTCACCGACCCCACCCTGCGAGGCCAGGTCATCGAGGTCGGCGGCCCCGAGAACCTGACCATGAACGAGTTGGCCTCCCGGGTCGTCGGCGATGCCCACCCGCCCCGCCACGTCCCCCGGGTCGCCCTGCGAGTGATGTCCCTGGTGATGTCGCTGGTCAACCCCGCCCAGGCGCGGATCGTGAAGCAGGCCCTGCTGATGGACACCATCGACATGAGCTTCGACCCCGGTCCGAGCCTGGCGGCCCATCCGTGGCTACAGTCCACCCGTATCGAAGGAGTGCCGCAGGCCGCCGACCGGTGAGCCGGACCGGTCGACGAATATCCTGTGAGGTACTTCACACCCCGGACCGACGAGCACAGGATGGAACCATGGAATCCGTCTGGCTCGCCACCCATCCCTCCACCCCGGCCACCGACACCTTCACCGACGGCGCCCACGCCGACACGATCGTCGCGGGCGCCGGGCTCGCCGGCCTGGCCACGGCCGTCATGCTGGCCCGCTCCGGCCACCAGGTGGTGGTCCTGGAGGCCCGTAGCGTCGGGGCCGTCACCACCGGCCGGACGACCGGCAAACTGTCCCTGCTGCAGGGCCTGACCCTCTCCGGCATCCTCGCCCACCACTCCAAGGACGTGGCGCGCGCGTACGTGGAGGGCAACCGGGAGGGACAGGCCCTCCTGGTCCGCCTGATGGATGACCACGGCGTGGCGTACGAGCGGCGGCCCGCCTACACGTACGCCACCACCGACGACGGCCTGAAGCGGCTGCAGGCGGAACGGGACGCCTGCGGGACCGCAGGGCTGGACGTGGAGTGGACCGAGGACACCGAGCTGCCCTTCCCGATCCGCGGAGCCCTGCTGCTGCCCAACCAGGTCCAGCTCCACCCGCTGGCCGTCCTGGACATGCTGCGCACCCAGCTGGCCGAGCACGGGGGCGTGCTGGTCGAGGGCGTACGGGTCACCGCCGCCGACTCGGGCTCCCCGGTCACCGTGACGACCACACAGGGCCGGATGACGGCCGACCGACTGGTGCTCGCCACGGGGACCCCGATCCTGGACCGCGGCGCCTACTTCGCCAAGCTGACCCCGCTGCGCTCGTACGTGACCACCTACCGGGTGCCCGGACCGGTCCCGCGGGGGATGTACCTGTCCTCCGACGACCCGACCCGCTCGCTGCGGACGGTGGAGGTGGACGGCGGCGTGCAGTTGGTGGTCGGCGGAAACGGCCACGTCACCGGCCGCTCCGCCTCCGCGTCGGAGGCCGTCAGCGGGCTGGTCGAGTGGACCGGCCAGCACTTCCCGGGTGCCGAGCGGACGTACGCCTGGTCCGCCCAGGACTACCGCTCGGTGAACCGGGTGCCGTTCGTCGGCCCGATGCCGCGCGGCGGCGGGAACATCTACGTCGCCACGGGATTCAACAAGTGGGGCATGACGAACGCCGTGGCCGCGGCCGTGAACCTGGCCGGGCAGATCCTGGGCGGGTCGATGCCGTGGGCCGAGACGCTCGGGCACCGGATCACCAAGCCGGCCGGCCTGGTCAGCGCCGTCGGGCCCAACGCCGCCGTCGCCGTCGAGGCGACCAGGTCGTGGGTCCAGGCAGAGGTCGGCGCACTTCCCGACGAGCCCCCGGCGGAGGGCACCGGCGTCGTGGGCCGGGGCCGCCACGGGCGGCCGGAGGCGATGTCCACGGTGGACGGCCACACCTGCCGGATCTCGGCCGTCTGCACCCATGCCGGAGGGATCGTGGGCTGGAACGACGCCGAGAAGTCCTGGGACTGCCCCCTGCACGGCTCCCGCTTCGCCGCTGACGGCACACTCCTGGAGGGACCCGCGGTGACCGACCTGGAGTAGGTTCCTTGTAGCCCGGCGAGCGTCCGGGCCGGGACGAGGAGCGCGGATGACCGGGATCGACATCCTCGGGATGGACATCGGGGTACTGGGGCTCATCGTCCTCGCCGGCGTCGGCACCGGCATCGTGGGCTACCTCACCGGGCTGGCCTCCCTGGTCAGCTACCCGGTCCTGCTCGCCGCCGGCCTGTCGCCGGTCGCGGCGAATGTCTCCAACACCCTCGGCCTGGTCGGCGTCGGCGTGGGCTCGACCGCCCGGGCGATGCGTACGGTCACCGGCGGCAGCGGGCGGACCCTGGCCGCCCAGCTGCTGGTGGCCGCGGTCGGGGGTGGACTGGGCGCGACCCTGCTGCTGGTGGCCGGCGAGTCGAGCTTCGAGGCGATCGTGCCGTGGCTGGTGGTCCTCGCCTCGGCCCTGCTGCTGCTCAGTCCCCGGATCAGCCGGATGCGCAGGGAGGGCCCGAACCCGGTCGTGTACTGGGTCGGCCTCTTCCTGGTCTGCTGCTACGGCGGCTACTTCGGTGCCGGCGCGGGCGTGATGTACCTCGCGCTGGCGCTGATCGCCAGCTCGGACCTGTTCACCCGCGCGATGGTGATCAAGAGCCTCCTGCTCGGGGTGAGCAACCTGATCGCCTCACTGATCTTCATCGGCTTCGGCCCGGTGAACTGGGCGGCGGCGATCGCGCTCGGGCTGGGCTGCGTGGTCGGCGGGAACTTCGGGCCGGTGATCCAGCGGCTGATCCCGGAGACGCTGCTCCGGATCATCGTGGCGGCCGGCGGGTTCTTCCTCGCGGGTTGGCTCTGGTTGCGGTGAGCCGTCAGGCCGCGGGCACCCCACGCCGCGGGCGTCCGAGCGTACGCTGCAGGGTCAGCACCAGCGCTCCCGCGGTGGCCAGCACAAGCCCCGCAGCAAGCAGGAAACCAAGGGGATCCGCCGTACTGACCTGCCGGATCAGGCGCTCGGGATCCGCTGCGGCCCACACGAAGGCAGCGACGGTGCCGAAGTAGCTGCCGATCATGTTGCCCCGGTGGGCGCGCGAGTCGTGGCGGACGGCGGCGAGCACCCCCAGGGTCACCGTGACCAGGGTGAAGACGGACAAGGCGTGCAGCCACGAGAACCCAGCGGTCGACCTGATCCCGAAGCTGGTCAGGCAGGTGACGGCGATGGCCAGCACCCAGCCGGCGCCGAGCATCCGGTGCATCCTGTCGCGGCGGCGACGCAGGATCTGGACCGGACCGAGGACCAGGACGTAGGTGGCGGCGACGAGATGGACGGCGATGAGCGGCGCGATGTCGTTCAGTTCCATGGCTTTAAGATAGTGACGCTATCCAGTGCTGCCAACATGGATAGTCCAGACACCGTCCACTCTCCAGAGGTGATCCCTGTGCGGATGAAGGAGCTGGCCGTACGTTCCGGCACGAGCACCGCCACGATCAAGTTCTACCTGCGCGAGGGGTTGCTGCCGCCCGGGAGGCGGGTCAACGCGACGCTCGCAGAGTACGACGAGAGTCACCTGCGGCGGCTGGAACTGGTCGCCACCCTGCGGACCGTTCTGGGGGCACCGCTGGACCGGATCAAGGCCCTCACCGACCGGATCGACGATCCGGAGGTGGCACTGTTGCAGATCCTGGCCGACGCCCAGTCACTGGCCCTGGGCCAGGAGGCGGCCGACGCGACCCTGCAGGCCGACGAGGAGCCGGTGGTCACGGACGTGTTCGCCGAGCGGGGCTGGCCCGACGTCCCCTCGTGGGCGCGGACCGCGCTGGACGCGCAGGTGGCGCAGATGCGGGAGCTGGGGATCGCCGTGGACGCCCGGACGATGTCGACGTACGCGGAGGCGGCCGACCGTGCCGCTGCGCTGGACATCGGGGTCGTGCAGTCCGCCGGATCGCGGGACGAAGCGGCGCTGGTGGTGGCCGTGGGGGTGCACAGCTACTCGCAGCTGCTGCTGGGGTTGTTGGCGGTGGCCCAGACATCGCGCAGCATCAAGGAATTCGCTGATCGTGACGAGAGAGCGGTGGATCGGAGCCCTCACCGTGCGATCCCCGGGATTCACCCTCCACCACCAGAAAACCCCCACCCGACAGGGTGAGGGCTCATCTTGGTGGGCCCAGCTGGACTTGAACCAGCGACCTCTGTCTTATCAGGACAGCGCTCTAACCACCTGAGCTATGGGCCCTTCTGCTGCGCTTGCGGCGCCGAGGAATGACGATAGCGCATTCCCCGGCGCCACGCAAAATCGCGTCCTCAGTCCTCCGCGAGGGTGATCTCCAGCCCACCGATCAGGCGCGAGGCGGTGTTGTAGAGGAACGCCATCAGCGTCGCCATCGCGGTCAGGATGACCACGTTGAGCACCGACAGCAGGATCGTCAGCCCCATCACCTTGGACAGCCCGAAGTAGTCCTGGATCCGGAACGCCGTGTTCTCACCCGGCGACCTCAGGATGGTCCCGACCGTCTGGTTGATCAGGTCGAAGACCCCCGAGGTCGACAGCACGACCCAGACCAGCAGCACCAGCACCAGCGCAGCCACGCCGAAGGCGACGGAGAAGACGAAGGACGTCTTCATCACCGACCACGGGTCGACGCTGCTCAGCCGCAGCCGGGCCTTGCGGGTACGGTGCGCCTGCGTACGGGCCGCAGCATCGGGCTGGGACGCCCGCCGCAGCGGCGTGGGCGACTGGGGCGACTCCGGTATCCCGGCAGGGCCGTAGAACTCCTCGGTCGACCGCACCGCGGTCGCGTCGACGTCGCTGTCAGGTCGGGCATCACTCACTGGAGGTCTCCTCCTCGGTCGTCGCGTCGTCCGCCGTCCCATCATCGGTCAGGTCGGTGTCAGCCACGGTCTCTTCAACCTCGACGTCATCCTCGGACCCGGACTCGGCCTCGTCACCCTCGGGGTTGAGGGCGATGATCGCGACCGCGTCGTCCTTGGCGACACCGACGAACTTCACGCCCATGGTGTCACGGGAGGTGACCGCAACCTCGGAGACGGCGCTCCGTGTCACCTGTCCGGAGTTCTTGATCGCGATGACCTCGTCGCCCTCCTGCACCATCAGGCCGCCCACCAGCCGGCCGCGGTCCGAGCTGAGCTTCATCGCCTTGATGCCCAGGCCGCCACGCCCCTGGAGCCGGTACTCGCTGACCCGGGAGCGCTTGCCGTAGCCCTCGTCGGTGACGGTGAAGACGAACCGGTCGTCCTCGGGGAAGTCGTGTCGGACCACCATCATCGACAGCAGCTCGTCACCCTCGCGGAACTTCATCCCGGTGACACCGGAGGTGGCCCGCCCCATCGGGCGCAGCTGCTCGTCGTCGGCACTGAAGCGGATCGCCTGCCCCTTGCGGGAGATCAGCAGGACGTCGTCCTCGGCCTTGGTCAGCTCGGCACCGATCAGCTCGTCGTCCTCGTCCCGGAAGCTGATCGCGATCAGGCCGGCCTGGCGCGGCGAGTCGTACGCCGACAACGCCGTCTTCTTGACCAGGCCCTTCCTGGTGGCGAGCAGCAGGTAGTCGGCCACCTCGTACGAGGGGATCGAGAGCACCTGGGCGATCTCCTCCCCCGGCAGGAAGCTGAGCAGGCCGGCCACGTGGCTGCCCTTGGCGTCCCGGTTGGCCTCGGGCAGCTGCCAGGCCTTTGCCCGGTAGACCCGGCCCATGTTGGTGAAGAACAGGATCCACTGGTGGCTGGTGGTCGCGAACATGTGCGCGACCTCGTCGTCGGCGCGCAGGGTGGCGCCTCGTACGCCCTTGCCGCCACGCTTCTGCACCCGGTACTGGTCCGAACGGGTCCGCTTGGCGTACCCGCCGTGGGTGATGGTGATGATGACGTCCTCGTCGGGGATGAAGTCCTCGTCGGAGAGGTCACCATCGGCCGCCACGATCGTCGTACGCCGCTCGTCGCCGTACTTGTCGACGATCTCCTGCAGCTCCGCGGAGACGATGTCACGCTGGCGCTGCGGGGTGGCCAGGATGTCCTTGAAGTCCGCGATCCGGGCCTCGAGCTCCTCCAGCGCCGTGATGATCTTCTGGCGCTCCAGGGCGGCCAGGCGCCGCAGCTGCATGTCGAGGATGGCGGTGGCCTGCGCGTCGTCGATCTCGAGCAGGTCCTTCAGGCCCTCGCGGGCCGCCTCGGTGGTGGGGGAGCGGCGGATCAGGGCGATGACCTCGTCCAGCGCGTCGAGCGCCTTGACCAGGGCGCGGTAGATGTGCGCCTGCTCCTCGGCCTTGCGCAGCCGGTACTCGGTCCGCCGGCGGATCACCTCGAGCTGGTGCTCGACCCAGTAGGAGATGAACTGGTCCAGCCGCAGCGTACGCGGCACGTCGTCGACCAGCGCCACCATGTTGCAGCCGAAGGTGTCCTGCAGCTGGGTGTGCTTGTACAGGTTGTTCATCACCACGCGCGGCTGGGCGTCGCGCTTGAGCACGATGACCAGGCGCTGGCCGGTACGGGCCGAGGTGTCGTCGCGGATGTCGGCGATGCCGTTGAGCCGGCCGTTGTGGACCAGTTCGGCGATCTTCAGCGCCAGGTTGTCCGGGTTGCACATGTAGGGGAGCTCGGTGACGACGAGCTGGGCACGGCCCTTCTCGTCCTCCTCGATGTCGATCACCGCACGCATGGTGACCGAGCCGCGGCCCGTACGGTAGGCGTCCTCGATCCCCTTGCGGCCGACGATCAGCGCGCCGAGCGGGAAGTCCGGGCCCTTGATCCGCTCCATCGCGGCCTCGAGCAGCTCCTCCTCGGAGGCGTCCGGGTGCGCGAGGGCCCACTGCGCGGCGTCGTTGACCTCGCGCATGTTGTGGGTGGGGATGTTGGTGGCCATGCCGACGGCGATACCGGTCGAGCCGTTCACCAGCAGGTTCGGGAACCGGGCCGGCAGCACGGTCGGCTCCATGTCGCGGCCGTCGTAGTTCGGCTGGAAGTCGACGGTTCCCTCGTCGATGTCGCGGACCATCTCCATCGACAGCGGCGCCATCTTGCACTCGGTGTACCGCATGGCGGCGGCCGGGTCGTTGCCGGGGGAGCCGAAGTTGCCCTGGCCGTTGACCAGGACGGCCCGCATCACCCACGGCTGCGCCAGGCGGACCAGGGTGTCGTAGATCGCCGAGTCGCCGTGGGGGTGGTAGGTACCCATCACCTCACCGACGACGCGGGCGCACTTGTACCAGCCGCGGTCGGGCCGGTAGCCGCCGTCGAACATGGCGTACAGCACGCGCCGGTGCACCGGCTTCAGGCCGTCACGGACGTCCGGCAGGGCGCGCCCGACGATGACCGACATCGCGTAGTCCAGGTAGGACTTCTGGATCTCGGCCTCCAGGTCGACCTGCACCACGCTGTCGGTGCGTACGTCGACCGCCAGGCCCTGCTCGGCGGCGGCTGCCTGCTCGTCCGGTGCGGCCTGGCCGTCGGCCTGCTCGGCGGCGCTGGCCTGCTCCTCGGGCTCCTGGCCCTGGGCGTCCTCGTTCTGCGGGGGGATCTCGCTCATTGTTCAGTTCTTCCGATCAGATATCGAGGTAACGGACGTCCTTGGCGTTGCGCTGGATGAACGCCCGCCGCTCCGCCACGTCCTCGCCCATCAGGATGGTGAACATGGCATCGGCGGCCGCCGCGTCGTCCAGCGTGACCTGCAGCAGCACCCGGCTGTCCGGGTCCATGGTGGTGGTCCAGAGGTCGCCCGGGTCCATCTCTCCCAGACCCTTGTAGCGCTGGATCGGGTTGACGTTCGGCAGCTTCTTGCCCGCGGCGCGGCCCGCCTCCAGCAACTGGTCGCGCTCCTCGTCGGTGTACGCCAGCTCGTGGGGGGAGTTGGTCCAGCGCAGCCGGAACAGCGGCGGCTGGGCCAGGTAGACGTGGCCGGCGGAGATCAGCGGCTTCATGAACCGGAAGAGGAGCGTCAGCAGCAGCGTACGGATGTGCGCGCCGTCGACGTCGGCGTCGGCCATCAGGACGATCTTGTAGTACCGCAGCCGGGCGACGTCGAACTCCTCGTGCACACCCGTGCCGAGGGCGTTGATGATGGCCTCGACCTCCTTGTTCTGGAGGATCTTGTCGATCCGGGCCTTCTCGACGTTCAGGATCTTGCCGCGGATCGGCAGGATGGCCTGGGTGCGCGGGTTGCGGCCACCCTTGGCCGAGCCACCGGCGGAGTCACCCTCCACGATGAAGACCTCGCACTCCTCCGGGTTGGTGGAGGAGCAGTCGGCCAGCTTGCCCGGCAGCGACCCGCCGCCGAGCAGGCTCTTGCGGTTGCGCGCCATGTCGCGGGCCTTGCGGGCCGCGATCCGGGCCGCGGCGGCGGCCTGCGACTTGCGGACGATGTCCTTGCCCTCGGACGGGTTCTGCTCGAACCAGTCACCGAGCTTCTCGTTCACCACGCGCTGGGTGAACGAGCGCGCCTCGGTGTTGCCGAGCTTGGTCTTGGTCTGGCCCTCGAACTGCGGCTCGCCGAGCTTGATCGAGATCACGGCGGTCAGGCCCTCGCGGATGTCGTCACCGGAGACGCGGTCCTCGCGCTTCTTGATCAGGCCCCACTGCTCGCCCCACTTGTTGACCGTGTTGGTCAGCGCGGAGCGGAAGCCCTCCTCGTGGGTGCCACCCTCCTGCGTGTTGATCGTGTTCGCGAAGGTGTGCACCGACTCCGTGTACGACTGGTTCCACTGCATGGCGACCTCGAGGCCCATGGCGTGGTCGGGGTCGTGCGCCTCCACGGCGACGACGCTGGAGTGCACCGGCTCCTTGTTGCCGGTCAGGAACTTCACGTAGTCGATCAGGCCGTCGTCGTAGCGGAAGGTGTTGGTGCGCGGACCCTTGGGGGCCTTCTTCGCCGCGTCCGGCACGGCCGCCTGCTCGATGTCGTCGACGTCCGCCGCGTCGTCGTGCGGGCGCAGGTCGGTGATCGAGATGGTCAGGCCCTTGTTCAGGAAGGCCATCTCCCGGAACCGGTTGACCAGGGTGTCGTACGAGTAGTCGGTGGTCTCGAAGATCTCGTCGGAGGCGTAGAAGGTGACGGTGGTGCCGGTGCGATCGGTCGGCTCCAGCTTCTCCAACTCCCCGTCCGGCACGCCCAAATGGAAGGTCTGGCGCCAGTGGTACCCGTCGCGGTACACCTCGACGATCAACTGCTCCGACAGGGCGTTCACCACCGAGACGCCGACGCCGTGCAGGCCGCCGGAGACCTTGTAGCCGCCGGTGCCGAACTTGCCGCCCGCGTGCAGGATGGTCAGCGCGACGGTGACCGCCGGGATGCCCTGCTGGGGGTGGATGTCGACCGGGATGCCACGGCCGTTGTCGACCACCCGGACGCCGTGCTCGGGCAGCAGTTCGATGCTGATCGTGTCGCAGTAGCCGGCCAGTGCCTCGTCGACGGAGTTGTCGACCACCTCGTACACCAGGTGGTGCAGGCCGCGCTCGCCGGTGGAGCCGATGTACATGCCGGGACGCTTGCGAACCGCTTCCAGTCCCTCCAGGACGCTGATGGAGCTGGCGTCGTAGTTGTTCGGAGCGACATGGGTGTTCTGCTCGGGTTCGGTCACCCGCCTATCCTACCGTACCGCCGGGGTGATCCACGTCACACATCCGATTTGAGGCCCCTGGGCGCCGTTTCAGGGCCCTGGGGAGGTAGGTGTCGTGGGTCACCCCATCGAGCGGCGCCCGAACCTCAGAATCAACCGTACGTGTCCCGGGGTCCGCGGCCGCGGACGCGTAGCCGGCCGTGCTTCCAGGTCGGGACGTCCGGCCCCTTGACCACCACCCGGGTCACCACGTCGTTGCCGAGCTGCTTGTTGATCCGGGCGATCACCGCGGGTGCGATGTTGCGCATCTGTACCGCCCAGGCGGTCGAGGAGGTCCGGACGGTGAGCACGCCGTCCTCGAACTCCTCCGCCCGGCAGTGCGCCGCGTTGGCCGGGCCGATCAGCTCGGGCCAGCGTCCCATCAGGGCGTGGATGTCGAGGTCGGTGCGCCAGCCGCGCTCCTCCACCAGCCGGTGCAGCACGTTGCCGATCAGCTGGGGGTCGCGGTCGTCGGGGCGGGCTCCGCTGGAGAGCGGGTCGACGTAGCGGCGGCGCTGCTTCTTGCGCCGCTGCTGGGCCGGGGGAGGGGTCCCCGCGTTCACCTGCCGCGCGATCCTGCGGGCCAGGTCGAGGCCGTCGGGGTCGAGCTGCTCGGCGTTCTCGTCCCGACCGGCGTTCTCCTCGCGCTCGGCATCCTCAGTCGTCATCCTCGGTCACCTCCCCTGCTGCCACCCGGTAGCGCCGTCCCGCCAGCGCCGCCGGCAGGTCCTCGGCCACCGCGGCGGTGACCAGCACCTGGTCGGCGCCCAGGACGCCGCCGGCCAGTCGTTCCCGGCGGGTGGCGTCCAGTTCGGCGAAGACATCGTCAAGGATAAGCACCGGTTCGATGCCGTCGGCCCGCAACAGCTGGAAGCCGCCTAGCTTGAGGGCGAGGGCGTACGACCAGGACTCCCCGTGGCTGGCGTAGCCCTTGGCCGGCAGGTCCCCCAGGACGAGCTCGACGTCGTCGCGGTGCGGCCCGACCAGGGACACCCCGCGGGCCACCTCCTCGGCGTGGCGGCTGTCCATCTGCGCCAGCAGGGCCGCCGCCAGCTCGGCCCGGTCGCTACTGGTCGGCTCCAGGGAACTGCGGTAGCCGGCGGTGGCGACGTTGTTGGTGGGGGCGATGTCCGCGTACGCCCGGGAGGTGTGGGGCATTAGCGCGGCGAGCGTGTCCAGGCGGGCCGACAGCACCTCCGCGCCGAGTGCGGCCAGCTGCTCGTTCCAGATCTTCAGGGTGTCCTCGGCGTACGGGTCGGGGGTGCGCCCGCCCCGGCCGGACAACGTCTTCAGCAGGCTGTTGCGCTGCTGGAGCACCTTGTCGTAGTCCTGGCGAACGCCGGCCATCCGGGGCCAACGGGTGGCGACCAGGGAGTCGAGGAAGTGCCGGCGGGCCGACGGGTCGCCCTTGACGATGGCGAGGTCCTCCGGGGAGAACACCACCGTCCGCAGGATGCCCAGCAGCTCGCGGGGCCGCTGCAACGGCGACCGGTTCAGCCGGGCCCGGTTGGCCCGGCGGGCGACGATGTCGATCTCCAACACCAGGGCCCGCTCGTCACCGCGCCCGGCCCGTACCCGCGCCTTGATGGTGGCCTGGTCGGCGCCGTGGCGCACCAGGGGCAGGTCCGAGCTGACCCGGTGCGAGCCGAGCGTGGCCAGGTAGTCGATCGCCTCGACCAGGTTGGTCTTGCCTTGGCCGTTGGCACCGACGAAGGTGACCACCCCGGCGTCCAGCCCCAGGTCGACGTGCCGGTAGGACCGGAAGTCGGCGAGGGTGAGGTGGTCGACGTACACGGACCTCAGTCGTCCTCGGGCAGCACGGCATGGCCCCCGAACTGGTTGCGGAGGGCGGCGACCATCTTCATCGCGGGGGAGTCGTCCTGGCGGGAGGTGAACCGGGCGTAGAGGGAGGAGCTGATCGCCGGCGTCGGGACGCCCAGGTCGATCCCGGCCTGGACGGTCCAGCGCCCCTCGCCGGAGTCCTCGGCGTAGCCGCGGATCTCGGACAGGTCGGGGTCGGCGGTCAGCGCGTTGTCGATCAGGTCGAGCAGCCAGGACTTCACCACCGAGCCCTCGCGCCAGGAGCGGAAGACCTCGGGCACGTCGGTGACCAGGTCGGTGGCCTCGAGCAGCTCCCAGCCCTCGGCGTACGCCTGCATCATCGCGTACTCGATGCCATTGTGGACCATCTTGGAGAAGTGGCCGGCACCCACCGGGCCGGCATGCACGAAGCCGTACTCCCCGGCCGGCTTCAGCGCCTCGAAGTAGGGCATCAGGCCGGCGACGACCTCGTCCTCGCCCCCCACCATCAGCGCATAGCCGTCGGCCCGGCCCCAGACCCCTCCGGAGACGCCACAGTCGACGAAGCGTACGCCGTGCTCGGCTGCGGCGGCCGCCCGGCGCTGGTCGTCGGTGTACTTGGAGTTCCCGCCGTCGACCACGACGTCGCCCTCGGCGAGCAGCGGGAGCAGCTGCTCCAGCGTCCCGTCGATGAACTGGACCGGCAGCATCAGCCAGACCGTCCGCGGGGCCTCCAGGCGGCCGACGAGGTCCGCCAGGTCGGTCGCGTCACTGACGTCCGGGTTGACGTCGTAGCCGACGACGTCGATCCCCGCGGCGTGCCAGCGCTCACGCATGTTGCCACCCATACGTCCCAGGCCGATAAGTCCGAGTGACATGAGGTTCTCCGTTCAGTCAGGAAGTCGCATCAGCATGATGACGTGGCGGTAGTCCAGCAGGGGGTCCCCGTCTAGGCTGCCGATGCCGGTGAGCAGGCAGGGCTTGCCGGCCGCAGTGAACGAGAAGTTCACGTACGCCGCGTCGAGGGCGCCCAGCGCGTCCAGCAGGTACTGCGGGTTGAAGCCGGCCGCGGCCATCGGGTCGCCGTCGGACTCCATCACGGCCTCGATCTGCTCGGAGGCGTGCGCGTGGTCACCACTGGCGGCCTCGAGGGTGATCGAGTCCGTCCCCATCACCATCCGCAGCGGCGAGTTGCGCTCGGCGACCAGGGCGACGCGCTTGGCGGCATCGATCAGGTCGGAGGTGGAGCAGCGGACGGTGAGGGTGGACCTGACGTCCATCAGGTGGCGGACCTTGGGGAACTCCCCGTCCAGCAGCCGGGTGGTGATCCGGCGCTTGGTGCCGTTGGCCTCGCCGGCCAGGCCGATCAGGCCCTGCCCGTTGCCGGGCTGGGACAGGGCGATGCTCACCGACTCCCCGCCGGCCATCGACTTGGCAGCCTCGGACAGCACCTTGGCCGGCACCAGCGAGTTGCCGCTGAAGTCGGACCGGACCGGGGTCCAGGTGAGTTCCTTGAGGGCCATCCGGTAGCGGTCGGTGGCGAGCATCGACAGCGTCTCGCCGTCGATCTCGATCCGGACACCGGTGAAGATCGGCAGCAGCTCGTCCCGCCCTGCAGCGACGGCCACCTGGGAGACGGCCTCGGCGAGGTCGCCGCTGGCCACCTTGCCGGTCTCGGCCGGCATCGCCGGCAGGACCGGGTAGTCGTCGGTCGGCAGCAGCTGCAGCGTGAAGTGCGCGCTGCCGCAATCCAGTTCCATCGAGGAGTCGTCGGTGGCGACCGATACCCCGACGTGGGGGAGCGAGCGGGTGATCTCGGCGAGCAGTCGGCCGGAGATCAGGGCGGTGCCCTCGTCGTGCACGCGGGCCGGCACGTCCACGCGCGCGGAGGTCTCGTAGTCGAAACTCGACAACGTGAGCGATTCGCCCTCCGCGTGGATCATCAGTCCGGCCAGGACCGGGATCGACGGCCGGGTCGGCAGGCTGCGGGCGACCCAGGCGACGGACTCCGCAAACACGTCGCGGTCGACTTCGAACTTCACTGGCTGCCTCCTGGGCGATCGGCTCCCCTGGCCGGCGGTATCTTCTCCGGCGTCCTCGATCATATCGACTCCGGGACGTCCTCGGTCCCGCACGCCCGACCCTACTTTTACCTCTCTTCTATATGTATGGATACAGCAGTAGTCATAGGCCCTGTGCACAGTGTGGAGAAGCCGTATCCGTGGTTGTCACGGATGCAATTTCTGTCCACAGGCGCGGTGGACAACTCGAATGGTTCTGGGAGCGGCTTGTGGACGCGCAGAGCGTCCCGACGAAGTTGTCAACAAGTTGTCCTCAGGCCCGGGATGACCTGTGCACAATTGTCCACAACCGAATCCACAGCTGTTGACAATTGCTTCTACGTACGAAAACGGCTCCGCGTGGTCACGCGGAGCCGTCCCGGAAATCGTGCGGAGGAGTGGTGGTCGACCTCACCCCTGGGCCGCCTTCTGCCGGATCCGGTTGGTCAGCTCCGACACCTGGGTGTAGACCTCCCGGCGCTCCGAGAGCAGGTGCCGGATCTTGCGGTCCGCGTGCATGACGGTGGTGTGGTCCCGGCCGCCGAACTGCTGGCCGATCTTGGGCAGCGACAGGTCGGTAAGCTCCCGGCACAGGTACATCGCGATCTGGCGGGCCGTGACGATGTTCTGCGTACGCGAGGTGCTGCACAGCTCGTCCACGGTCAGGGAGAAGTACGTGGCCGTCTGGGCCATGATCAGGCCGGGGGTGATCTCGGTGTCCGCGCCGGCCGGGATCAGGTCCTGCAGCACGACCTGGGCCAACGGCAGGTCGACGGGCTGGGCGTTCAGCGAGGCGAACGCCGCCACCCGGATCAGGGCGCCCTCCAGTTCGCGGATGTTGGTCTGGATCCGCTCGGCGATGAACTGCAGCACCTCGGGGTCGACCGACAGGTGCTCCTGCTGGGCCTTCTTGTAGAGGATCGCTATGCGGGTCTCAAGGTCGGGGGCATGGACGTCGGCGATCAGGCCGGACTGGAACCGCGAGCGCAGCCGGGGCTCCAGCGCTTCCAGCAGCTTGGGCGGCCGGTCGGAGGTCATCACGATCTGCTTCTCGGCGTTCTGCAGCGTGTTGAAGGTGTGGAAGAACTCCTCCTGGGTCTGGATCTTCCCCTCCAGGAACTGGATGTCGTCGATCAGCAGCACGTCGACCTCGCGATAGCGGCGCCGGAACTCGACGGTCTTGTTCTCCGAGATCGCATTGATGAACTCGTTGGTGAGCTCCTCGGTCGACACGTAACGCACCCGTACGTCCGGGTAGAGGTGCAGCACGTAGTGGCCCAGGGCGTGCATCAGGTGGGTCTTGCCCAGCCCGGAACCGCCGTAGATGACCAACGGGTTGAACACCTTGCCGGGGGTCTCGGCGGCGGCGCGGGCGGCCGCGTTCGCCAGCCGGTTGGAGGGGCCAATGATGAAGTTGTCGAACGTGTACTGCGGATTGAGCCGCGTCGACTGGATCACGTCGCCGGTCAGGTTCCCGTCGCCGGCGCTGCGCCGATGGGGGCGGGGCACGAATGGGCCGGACGCGCGGTGGTCGTCCTCGTTCGACCACTCGTCGTCGAGCTCCTCGTCGCTGGAGGAGTCGTCCGACTCCAGCGGCAACTCGGCCGCCAGGTCCAGGATGACGTCCGGGTCCACGGTGACGGCCAGCCGCGTCATGTGGCGGAAGCAGTCCGAGAGCGACTCCTCGATCGTGGAGCGCAGCCGGTTCTCGAGCTGGTCGCGGGTGTAGTCGTTGGGGACCGCCACCATCACCGTGTTCTGCACGACCGTCAGCGGCTTGGTGTTGCGGAGCAGCCCGCGATGCCGTGCCGGGGTCTGCTTCACGATGTAGGCCCAGGCCTCGGGAAGCTGGTCGGAGGTGAACATCGGTACGTCTCGGGAAGTCTCTGGCACGCGTACCTCTCCTGTCCTCGACTCTGCTGCGTCAGCCGCGTCCACACATCTTTCCACAGGTGTGGAAAAGGTTGACCGGCCCTCCATGGCGGGCCATGAGGGACAGTCAGGGTGCAAGTGCTTGCGCTTGTTCGGGTGAGGCCGGGACGTCGACGTTACTCGGGTGCTCGCCTGTCGTGCAACACGAGGAGGGCCCTTGTCGGCCGGATCCGCATCCCGATCGACGGGGGCGTCGGCGGGGATGATCGCACCGGAGGACCGGCCTGTCAGCCGGACGCCGAATTGCGCTTCTGTGCGCCTCCGCGTACCGTGGACCGGTCACCACCGTGGTGTCCATCAGCGTGTCGACCCCTTGGCACGTGCCGTCGAGATCTTTGGGAGTTCTTCGTGACCAAGCGCACCTACCAGCCGAGCAACCGGCGCCGGGCCCGTGTCCACGGCTTCCGCACCAAGATGCGGACCCGTGCCGGGCGCGCCACCATCGCTCGCCGCCGCAGCAAGGGCCGCGCCAGCCTCACCGCCTGAGCGCTGCACCTACCCCGATGCTGCCCAACGCGGCGAGGATGCGCTCCTCCGATGAGCTGCGGCTCACGGTCCGACGCGGCGTCCGCGCCGCCAGGCCGAGTCTCGTCGTGCATGCACGCATCGCTGACAGCCCGCCTGCCCAGGTGGGCTTCGTCGTATCCAAGGCGGTGGGCAACGCGGTGACCCGCAACCGTACGAAGCGACGCCTGCGCCACCTGGCGGCCGAGAGGCTGGCCGGGTTGCCGGCGACCGCTCGTATCGTCGTGCGCGCCCTGCCGGCCGCGTCCGCCGAGCCCGAGCGGCTCGTCGATGACTTCGCGGCGGCATGGGACCGCGCGGTGGCGAAGGCACGTTGAGCACGCCATGAAGTACCTGTTGATCGCCCTGCTGAGGGTCTACCGGGCTGTGATCAGTCCGATCTACGGACCGGTGTGCCGTTACTACCCCTCCTGTTCGGCGTACGCCCTTGAGGCCGTGACCGTGCACGGAGCGATCCGAGGGAGCTGGTTGGCCGGACGGCGCCTCGCCAGCTGTCACCCATGGGCCGTCGGTGGGTACGATCCAGTACCGGGAACACCTGCTGCCGAGCAGTGGGCCGAGGAGCAGGCCGAGAAGGCCCGCTCGGCCGAGAACGGGCTCCACTACGAGCCCGGGGTGACGGCTGCGCCCGAAGATTTGTCCACCCGCTCGACGTCCTAGAGGTCATCACTGATGGAACTCCTCCAGCCGCTCCTGATTCCGCTCGCCGGCATCAACGATTTCTTCAGCACCGTGGCCCAGCCGTTGTACTGGGTGGTGTCCGGCATCATGGTCGGTTTCCACAAGCTGCTCTCTCCGGTTCTCGGCACCTCCTCGGGCTGGACCTGGGGTCTGTCGATCGTCCTGCTCACCCTGGTGGTGCGCGTGGCGATGATCCCGCTGTTCATGCGGCAGATCCAGTCCACGCGAGGGATGCAGGAGCTGCAGCCCAAGCTGAAGGAGCTGCAGAAGAAGTACGCGGACGACCGCGACCGTCTCGGCCAGGAGACGATGAAGCTGTACAAGGACGAGGGTGTCAACCCGATGGCGTCCTGTCTGCCGCTGTTGATCCAGATGCCGTTCTTCCTGTCCCTGTACCGGGTCATCGACGGGGCCTCGCGAGGCGTTGCCCGCGGGTCCTGGCTCTCCGGTCCCGAGCACCAGGCGCTGCTGGACTCCCTGACCCACGCGACCATCTTCGGTGTGCCGCTGTCGGGCAAGTTCTGGCCGATGGTCGACGGTTTCTCCGGCGTACAGGTCCTCACCGGCCTGATGACCCTGGTGATGGTGGTGGCCCAGTTCCTGACCCAGCGGCAGATGTTCACCCAGAACATGTCCCCGCAGGCCATGGAGGGCCCGATGGCCCAGCAGCAGAAGATGATGTTGTACCTCTTCCCTGCGATGTACATCTTCTTCGGCGCCACCATCCCGCTGGGCGTGCTGATCTACCTGCTCACCACCACCCTGTGGTCGATGGGCCAGCAGGAGTGGATCATCCGCAACAACCCGACCGCCGGCACCCCCGCCTACCTGGCCTGGGAGGAGCGGCTCGCAGCCAAGGGCATCAACCCCCGCAAGGTGCGTCCCGGTGACAAGCTGACCCGCGCCCGGATCGCCGAGCTCAAGGAGGAGGAGGCGGTCGAGGCCGCCGCCCGTGCCGAGGAGGCGGGGAAGCAGCCGAAGAAGCTGAAGGCCGCCCCGCCGACCGTCCAGCGGAACCAGCCGGCACAGAAGCCCCGGGCCCAGCGTGGCCCGAACCAGAAGAAGAAGTAGTCCGTCGACCGCTCCGGCGCCGGTCCATCCGGCCCCGGTCGACGCGTCCTGCCCCCAAGGATTCACTGTTCCATCGAGGAGTTCCCCATGAGCGATAACGACATCACCGCCGAGGTCGTGGAGCCGGCCGCTGACGAGGCCGGCACCGACGAGGTCCGGTCCGCGCCGGCCGAGGACGCTGCCCTGACCGAGCCGTCCGACGCCGCTGGCGACGACACCGACGCCGGCGACGACACCGAGGCTGACGAGGCCGGGGACGACGAGGCCAGCGAGGACGACGAGGGCCCGCTGGACCTTGAGGGCGAGGTGGCCGCGGACTACCTGGAGGAGCTGCTGGACATCGCCGACCTGGACGGCGACATCGACACCTATGTCGAGTCGGGCCGCGCCCACGTGTCGATCCTGACCGACAGCGACGTGCTGATCGGCCGCGACGGGGAGGTCCTCGAGGCGCTCCAGGAGCTGACCCGGTTGGCGGTACTCGTCGACACCGGCCACCGGAGCCGTTTGATGCTGGACATCGGCGGGCACCGTGAGCGCCGGCGCGTCATCCTGCAGGAGCTCGCCGCCGACGCGATCGAGGAGGTCAAGCAGACCGGCGAGCCGGTCCGCCTGAGCCCGATGAACCCCTTCGAGCGGAAGATCGTGCACGACGCCGTCGCCGCTGCCGGACTGTTCTCCGAGTCCGAGGGCGAGGAGCCGCAGCGCCGCGTCGTGGTGATGGCCGAGGACTGAGCATGACCGCACCGATGCCGCTCGGCGAAGCCCAGGTCGAGATCCCCGACCCGGACGTCGTCCGGGCGGTTTTCGGTTCCCAGGAGCCGGTGATCAGGGCGTACGCCGACATCCTCGCGACCCGTGGGATCGAATGGGGACTGCTCGGACCCCGCGAGACGCCGCGCCTGTGGGAACGACACCTCTTCAATTGCGCAGCCCTGCTGCCACTCCTTCCGCCATCGGCCGTCGTCTGTGACGTGGGTTCGGGTGCCGGGCTGCCCGGCCTGGTGCTGGCGATCGGGCGCCCGGACCTGCGCGTCACCCTGGTCGAGCCGCTCCAGCGACGCGTCGCCTTCCTCGAGCAGGCCATCGACGAGCTGGCCCTCGGTTCCCGGGTCGAGGTGCTCCACGGGCGGGCGGAGGACTTCCATGCCGGGGCCGGCTTCGACGTCGTCACCTCGCGGGCCGTCGGCGCGCTGTCCAAGCTGGTGGGTTGGTCGGCGCCGTTGATGGGTCGGAACGGTGAGGTGCTCGCACTCAAGGGCGCCTCCGCCGCCGACGAGATCGACAAGGCGACCAAGGAGTTGCGCAAGGCGGGACTGGTGGCCGACATTCTCCAGGTTCGCGCCGACCCTCGTACCGAGGCGACGTCGGTGGTACGGCTGCGCCGAGTCACCCGGAACTGAGACGTCCCGGGTCCTTCGGGCTCTCCGGTGGTGATACACCCGGTGGTGATACACCCGGTGGTGATGCACCCGGCGGTTCGAGGTCGGCTACTCGAGGTCGGCTACTCGAGATCGGGCACTCTCCTCCATGCGCTTCGGTGGCGGAGCCATCGGCGAGAAGTTCGTCAGGAACGATTTTGAGCGATGTTGGCTGGCCTTGAGTCGCGCCTCGGCCCGGCAGATATTCAGTGCTCTGACCTGCGGGATCGGGTTCTTCACCCTCATTCGCCCGGCCTTCCGGACCTTCGTGCCGGTGCGCCCTTCAAAGCCTCATGCCACAAGGAGGGCATCGTGGTCTCCTCGGCGATGTGGACACCTGGAGGGGTTAGTCACCTGGGCGAGGTGATCGGCCCATCTCCCGTCCGGCGGAATGTCTCACGTGAAACATTGCTCTGATCCGTGCGGACTTTCTCAACTGGCCGTGGATGATCATCGGTGTATCTTCTTTAGTATGTGAATAACGCTAGATACCTGAATATCGGCGTAGGGGAGTGCGGTGGAGAGTGACCTCCACCAACTACACCTCCCCGCCACCGTCACTGACTCCGTTTCACGTGAAACATCTGCGAACATCGCACCACGCGGATTCGGGATCGCGTGAGTGGCATTGCTCTGTACTAGGCTGAAGGCCGGTGTGCGGCGGTTCGCTGCCGCCGTCCCCTTCCCCCACTCGCAACTGTGAGAGGACGATTGTATGGCCCTGCTCAGGCGTCGCAAAAAGGTTCCGGATGGTCCGAAGAGGGCTCTGTACGACTCCGGTGAAACCCCGGAGCTTGTCGAGACTGACGACCTCGACGGAGTTTCACGTGAAACAGACAAGCCGCTTCCTCGGCCGCCCGCGCCGCGGATTATGGCCGTGGTCAACCAGAAGGGCGGTGTCGGCAAGACCACGACGGCCGTGAACCTGGCCGCCGGGCTCGGCTTCGGAGGTTTGAACGTCCTGCTGGTGGACCTCGACCCCCAGGGCAATGCCTCGACCGCCGTCGGGGGTGAGCACCGCAATGCCGAGCCTGGTACGTACGAGGTGCTCCTCGATGAGGATTCGATCGCCGACCACGTGCAGTTGTCCCCCGAGGCGCCCAACCTCCATGTCCTGGTTGCCACGATGGACCTGGCCGGGGCAGAGATCGAACTCGTCTCGGTTGTTTCACGTGAAACACGACTGAAGCGCGCGATCGATGAGTACGTCTCCACCCACGACATCGACTACGTCCTGATCGACTGTCCCCCGTCACTGGGGATCCTGACGGTCAACGCGTTTGTGGCCGCTCGAGAACTACTGATCCCCATCCAGTGCGAGTACTACGCGCTCGAGGGACTGTCCCAGCTGAAGCGTTCGATCAACCTGGTCCAGGCCAGCATCAACCCCGAGCTGGAACTCAGCACGGTGCTTCTCACCATGTACGACGCCCGCACCAGGTTGGCCGCGGACGTCGTCGAGCAGGTGCGGGAATTCTTCCCCCGCCAGACCATGGAGACCATCATTCCCCGGTCGGTCCGTGTGGCGGAGGCTCCCAGTTATGGACAGACGGTACTGACCTACCAGCCGGCCTCGGCCGGCGGCGAGGCCTACCTCAAGGCGGCAGAAGAACTGGCGCTACGCGCAGTGGAGGGTGACTAATGGCAGAACGACGGGCGGGACTGGGTCGCGGTCTGGGCGAGCTCTTCCAGCGGACCGATCTTGACGCGGCACCGCATCCAGTGGATCAGCATGTGATCGTGGACAAGCTGGGTCGGAACTCCCAGCGCGCCGCAGGTGCAGCTGATTCGTCCCGGTTCGGAACCGCTGTCCGGGACGCCGACAAGGTCGATGTTCCACGTGAAACAACGCCGCAAACTGGTGGTTCCCTGACGGCACCCGACGTCTCGACAGTGCCCGCGACGGCAAGAGAGACGGATAAGGCCACGGCGACGGAGATGGAGACTGCCACACCCACGCCGGCGAACAGCGCGGATGTTTCACGTGGAACAGCAGACGAGGTGGCGTCTGACGTGTCAGTGCAGCCGGAAGATTCGTCAGCCGACACGCCATTCCGTACGGGGGAAATCGCAGACGCGGATGTTCAGCAGGAGCTGCCTGGAGCATCCCCGCGCGAGCGTGCCGACCACGGAGCCGAACATCCGACCGTAGACCCGAGCAACGGGTTCTATGCGGAGATCCCGATCGACCTGATCCACCCGAACGCCAAGCAGCCGCGCAACGTGTTCGAGGAGGACTCCCTCGAGGAGCTCGTCGGCTCGATCCGTGAGGTCGGCCTGCTGCAGCCGATCGTGGTGCGTAGTGACGGTCAAGGGGCCTACGAGTTGGTCATGGGCGAGCGCCGGTGGCGCGCTTCCCGCCTGGCCGGGCTCGAGGCCGTGCCCTCGATTGTCCGCGCCACGGCCGACGACGATATGCTCCGGGACGCCCTCCTGGAGAACATCCACCGCGTCCAGCTGAATCCACTCGAGGAGGCGGCTGCCTACCAGCAACTGATGGGGGACTTCGGGTGCACCCAACTGGAGTTGGCACAGCGGATCAAGCGCTCCCGTTCCCAGATCGCCAACACCGTGCGTCTCCTGAATCTGCCACCAACGGTTCAGCGCCAGGTGGCTGGTGGGGTGCTGTCGGCCGGACACGCCCGTGCGCTCCTGGGTCTGCAGGACGTACGAGACCAGGAGCGACTCGCCAAGCGGATCGTGACCGAGGGACTGTCTGTCCGGGCAACGGAGGAGATCGTCGCCCTCGGGGGCCAGGACCGGCCCAAGCCGCGACGTCGCAATCCTCGGGGCGGTGATCCGCGCCTGCAGGAGCTGTCCTCGGAACTGGGGGACTACTTCGACACTCGGGTGGAGGTCACTCGGGGCCGGAACAAGGGGAAGATCGTTGTCGAGTTCGCCTCCGAGGACGACCTGGACAGGATCGTTTCACTGCTGCGACCCTGAAGGGTTCGCGGTCAGTGCCTTCCTTGCGCGGGTGAGGCCAGTCCCCGGCCCCATAGGTCGGCCCGCGACCGGTCGGCCCCAGACCGGTCGGCCCCGACGCGCCGCCCCGCGGCCACGCCCTCTCGGCCTGGTTCGATGCCCTTCGCCGACCTCACTGCTCCTATCCGGGATCGCTGCCGTTGCAGTGGCATCGAGGTCCGCCAAGGGCAGTGAGGGCGGCCAAGGGCAGTGAGGGCGGCCAAGGGCAGTGAGCGCCAACCAGGGCAGAGCCTGCGGGCCGGGGCAACCGCGAACCGGGCAGCGGCGAACCAACGCCAAGACCCGACCGTGGCCGGTGCCTGGCCAGCGTCAGTCCATCACGGAGAGAGTGGCGGTCGTTACCGCCCACGCTCGAGGCACACCACGGATCTGCTTCTATTCGTCTATCTAGTCCGATGTCTAGATAGACGAATAGAGGCCGATCACCGCACCTGCGCGGCGTCCTCCGTGCCGATCGGAGCAGACTCGGCCGCGAGGCGGCGACGTACGTCACGGGTCGCGTAGTGCTCCGCCACGAAGGACAGGAACGGGACGGTACCGGCGAGCGCGATCAGCAGCAGGTTCTTCCAGGGCCACTTCACGCGGCGACCCAGGTCGTAGGCCGTGATCAGCAGGACCATGTAGAGCCACCCGTGGGCAACGCCCAAGGTGGCATCGACCTTGCCGTTGCCCCAGATGTACTCCAGGGGCACGCCGACGCAGACGAGGACGACGAGAAGGCATCCGACGACCCACGCCATGATGCGGTAGCGCAGGAGTGCGCCGGAGATTGCCTTGTGCTGCTGGGGATCCATGTTCCTCTGTTCCTCCCGGGGTCAGGACATCCGATCGGGATCGGGTCCGATCTCATCTTGCGTGATGAGACCAAGTTCGGCGAGACGACGCCGGTCTGCGGCACGGCCGATGTGCCCGGCGAGGTAGATCGAGAAGCCCAGCGCCGCCGCCGCGAAGACCCACCACTGCAGCGCGTAGCCGAAGTTCTGCCCGCTCCCGCGGCCGGAGGGAAGGTGCGGGGTAGCCGGCTGCAGTCCCTGGGCCGTGGCCTGTTGCTGCGGCAGCGTGACGTAGCCGGCGATCATCGGGTCCTGCCAGCGCTGGACCAGGACCGGCAGGTACACCGAGCCGATCTGCCCGTCGGGCAGGTTCGCGTCGACCGAGCCGTCGGAGGCCAGCAGCACCCCGGACTGGGTCAGCGATCCGGCCGGGGGAGCGGGTGGCTGCGTACCGGTGGTCTCCCCGCGGACGACGGGGATGAGGGCGCCGTCGGCGGTCTTCAGCGGCGTCAGGACGCGGTACGTGCCGGGCTCCTGTGCGACCGGGATCAACAGCTGCTCCTGCGGCTGGTAGGTCCCCTCGAAGGTGACCGTACGTCCGTAGCCGTCGGTGATCTCGGCACCGGGGGAGGCGACCGAGGACAAGGGGACCGCGGGCTCGTTCATCCGGGCGATCGCGCTGTCCTGGCCCTGGTTCTCGAAGACCTGCATCTGCCACAGGCCGAGCATGATCATGATGCCGGCAAGGGTGGTTCCGATGATCACCAGGAGCAGTTGCTGTACTCGGGTCCTGATCATGGTCAGCGGAGGTACGCCTGTCGGACGAGGTCCTCGCACACCTCACCGAGCTCCAGCCCGGCCGCCTCGAGAGCCAGCGGGACGAGGGAGGTCTCGGTCATGCCGGGGGCGACGTTGGTCTCCAGGAAGACGGGGACGCCGTCGCGGATGATGATGTCCGTACGCGAGATGTCGCGCAGGCCGAGTCGATCATGGACGCGCAGGGCCATGTCGGCACAGGCCGCGGCCACCTCGTCCGGCACCTCGGCCGGGGTCAGGAATCGGGTGGTCCCCGCGCTGTAGCGCGAGCTGTAGTCGTAGTCGCCGGAGTCGGGGCGGATCTCCACGGCGGGCAGCGCGATCGGGCCGTTGCCGCGGTCGACCACGGTCACCGCGACCTCGGTGCCGATGATGAAGGACTCGACGACGGCGACGTCACCGTACGCGTACGCCCCGACCATGGCCGAGGGCAGCTGCTCGGCGTCGTCGACCCGGGTGCAGCCGAGTGCGGAGCCGGAGCGGGAGGGCTTGACCATCATCGGGAAGCCGATGCTCTCGCCCATCGCGTCCATCAGCGTCCGGGCGCCGAGTTCCCGGAAGACCTCGTCCGGCAGTGCCATCTGGATCGGGGTGGCCAGGCCCAGTCCGGCGATCACCGGAGTGGCGATCGACTTGTCGAAGGCGATCCTGCTGGCCGAGGCGGTCGAGCCGACGTACGGGACGCCGAGCAGGCCCAGCACCTCGCGGAGCGAGCCGTCCTCGCCGGTGGCACCGTGCACCAGCGGGAAGACGATCGGGTCGTCCAGTTGGCGCAGCAGGGCGACCAGGTCGGAGTTCACGTCGGACTCGACGACTGTGCAGCCGCGGTCCCGCAGGGCCTGGGAGACCCGACGGCCCGAGCGCAACGAGACGTCGCGCTCATGGGACAGGCCGCCGGCCAGGACGACGATCGTGCCGAGGTCGGAACCGGCAGGGGTGGTGGGGAGGGAATCGGTGGCGGTCATGGTGGTCCTCCTGCTGCTGCGCTGGGTCATTCCTGGTTCGGCTGCGGGGTGTTGAGCTCCGCGAGGCCGAAGTGTGGCCCGGCGTGACGTACGCCGAAGGTCCGGTTGAGCTGCGACTCCCGGTTCAGTACCTCGCCGAGGCGCCGTACGCCCTCCCTGATCCTCTCAGGTGTGGGGTAGCAGTAGGACAGCCGGATGTTCCGTGCCCCGAGCCCGTCGGCATAGAACGCCGTACCGGGGGTGTACGCGACCCGGTTGGTCACCGCTCGCGGGAGCATCGCCTGCGAGTCGATGCCCTCGGGCAGGGTGAGCCAGACGAAGAAGCCGCCCAGCGGGTGGGTCCAGGTGGTCCCGACGGGCATGTAGTCGGGCAGCGCGGCCAGCATCGCGTCCCTGCGTTCGCGGTACATGTCCCGGAACACGGTGATCTGCTGGCGCCAGTCGTGGACCCGCAGGTAGGTGGAGACCACGTACTGCGAGAAGGTCGGCGGGGAGAGGGTGGCGGCCTCCTGGGCAAGGACGAGCTTCTCGCGCACCGCGTGCGGGGCGAGTACCCAGCCGACCCGGATGCCGGGGGAGAACGTCTTGGAGAACGAGCCGAGGTAGATGACCTGCTCGTGCTCCATCGAGCGGATGGCGGGGAGCCGGCCACCCTCGAGGTCGAGCAGTCCGTACGGGTTGTCCTCGACGATCAGCAGCCCGGTCTCCTTGGCGACCTCGAGGATCGCCTTGCGGCGCTCGAGGGTCTGGGTGATGCCGGAGGGATTGCTGTAGTTCGGGATCGTGTAGAGGAACTTCACCCGCTTGCCCTGCGCGGCGAGGGTGACGACCGCCTCGCGCAGGCGCTCGGGCACGAGACCATGGTCGTCCATCTCGACGTGGACGACCTCCGCCTGGTAGGAGGAGAAGGTGCTCAGCGCACCCACGTAGCTCGGCGCCTCGGCGAGGATGACGTCGCCGGGGTCGCAGAAGATCTTGGTCAGCAGGTCCAGGCCCTGTTGGGACCCGACGGTGACGGTGACGTCGTCGGGGTGGGCGCGGATCCCCTCCTCGGCCATCACCTCGCAGATCTGCTCGCGGAGCATCTGCTCCCCCTGGCCGGAGCCGTACTGCAGCGCCCGGGGGCCGGCGGCGGACTGGATCATGTCCCTGACCGCGTCGCCGACGATGTCCAGCGGGAGGTCGGCGATGTTCGGCATGCCACCGGCGAGCGAGACCACCTCGGGACGGTTGGCCACGGCGAAGAGAGCTCGTACCGCTGATTCCTTCATACTGAACGCACGAGCGGCATAGCGGTCGTGGTACATGTCGAGGCGGGTGTCGTGGCGAGGAGGTTCGATCGAGCTCACCCGCACCAGTGTGCCACGCCGCACGCGCGCGGGGTCGCCGGAGCCAGAACCGGGGCGGCGCTCCGCGACTACCATGGGCCCATGGCCGGCGCGCAGCAGCTGAGGGTCGAGCCGTTGCAACCCGGCGGGGTGCCTCGGCTCCCGGAGGTGTGCGACCGCTGCCCGTTGCCGCACGACCGCCCGCCGGGCACCGACCAGCCGTGGGTCGCGGCCGCCGCCGAGGCGTACGGGTGCTGCGGGGTCCTGGCCCGGATCGGTGACACCCCGGTGGGGCACATCCTGGTCTCCCCTCCCCTGCACGCCCCGGTGCGGGGGCCGTACGCGGCGGCCGGGGTGAGTCCGGACGCCGCGGTGATCCTGCAGTTCTACGTCCATCCCGAGTACCGGGGTCGTCGGGTCGGTCGCCGGATGCTGGAGGAGTTGGCGGCCATGCTGGTGCGCCGGCACGTCGGGGGGATCGAGATCCGTGCCTCGCGGTCGGACCCGACCTGTCTGGCGCCCCCGGAGGAGTGGCTGCTGGAGCAGGGCTTCCGCGTGGTGCGCAAGGGAGTGTTCGGCTCCCGCCTGCGGATGGACCTGCGGACCACCCGGGCCTGGTGGCCGAGTCTGGCCGAGGTCGAGGACGGCGTCCGCCAGCTGCTGGGTCGTCCGGCGACGGGCCCTGAGCCTGCCCGGCGGGGGTCCGGCCCGTAGGCTGGCGCCCGTGAACGAGAGCGTCGAGGACATCCGGGACAAGGTCGCCGAGCAGGCGCGCAGCATCCTCCCCCAGGCCCCCAACGGGGCGGGCGCGCAGGTGGCGCCGCTGACCGAGCAGCAGTTGCGGGTGACCTACAAGGACGGCAGCTTTCGGATCCTCGACATCGGCGGGTTCCTGAAGGTGGGCAACCTCTCAGACAAGGCGATCCACGACTGGACGTACGCCATGCTGGTCAGCACCGGCCCGCTGCCCTCGCACGTGCCCGTCAACGACCTCGCCCCCAGCATCGTCGGCACCGACCTGCCCGGCTGGGTGCTGTCGCGCCCGGTCGGGGAAGGACTGCTGGAGGTGATCGTCCACGGAGAGGGGTACGTCTCCGAGGCGGACCTGTCGGCCTGGGAGGTCGACGCCGACCGGGTCTTCTCCGCGGTCCGCAGCCGGTTCGCGCTGACGCCGTTCGAGCCGATCCTGCACGAGGGAGGAGTCGTCGAGATCGCCTCGGAGGACTGGACGGCGAGCGCCTGGGCCTTCTACCCCAGTGTCCTCAAGGCGGCCCTCGGGATCTTCGACGCCCCGGCGGTCGTCTGGCTGCCCGACTCCGGCCACCTGGTCGTGGCGCCGGCCAGCAACCCGGCTGTGGTCGAGGCGGCCCGCACTCTCGTCGACGAGCTGTACCAGGGCTCCCCGCGACCGCTGTCGCGCGAGTCGTACGTGGCCCACAGCCGCCACCTCGAGCGGTTCTGACCGTCCGGGCGGCGGTCCAACCCTGCGAGTCGCAGGCTGTTGCGGCTCGGGACTACTGGGAGACGATCGTCTTGGCGACGGTGGTGCTCTGCTCCACCACCTGCTCCAGGGTCTGGCCGTCCAGCCCGACACCGACCACACCCACGTTGTCGGCACGGACCACGCACACGTCCTGCCCGGTCGGGTAGCGGCCACACAGGCCGTCACCGACCGTCCGGGCGGCGCTGATGTCCAGCTCGGTCACCAGCTCGGACAGCTGGTCCACCGGGCGTACGGCCATCACCAGCAGGGACTTGACGTTGCCCTGATAGTAGGTGCCGGTCACCGACTGGGCCTGGCCGGATCCCAGCGGCATCGTGGTCGGCTCGGGCTTCTGGTTCGGATCGATCCGGAAGTCGCCGGGCGTCTCCGGCAGGACGAGCGGGTTGGTGGCAGGATTGGCCGACCCGGACCGCGAACCGGCCTGGGAGGACAGCCAGCCGACCAGCAGGACCACACCGAGCACGACGACCACGACGGCGATCGTCACCATGATGGTCATCTGCTTGCTGGAGGTCGCGCGGGGAGTGCTCATCGTTTTCCTCTGCTCTGACGGCCTGCAGGATCGCGAGCCACCCGGGCAACTGTACTCAAGGATCGAAGATCCCCGGTCCGGCCGGTTCATCGGTGGAGCGACTACGCTGGGCGCGTGCAACAGGTGATGGCGGTCACGTTCGAGAAGCACGGCCAGCTCCACTACGTCGATCCGGCAGGGCACCACGTCAGCGTCGGCGACCACGTGCTGGTCCCTACGGAGGAGGGGCCCGAGGTCGCGCAGTGCGTCTGGGCCCCCGAGGGCGTCCAGCAGGCCGACTTCGGTGAGCTGCCCGCTTGCCTCGGACCGGCTTCGGATGCCGACCTGGCTCGGGACAAGGCCAACCGCAAGTTCCGCTCGCAGGCCAGGGTCGTGGTCAACCGGCTGGTCCGCGAGCACGAACTGCCGATGAAGGTGGTCGGCATCGACTACCTGGACCGTCACAAGGAGTTCCACCGCGAGGTCGTGGTCTACTTCACCGCGCCGCACCGGGTGGACTTCCGGCTGCTCGTACGGGACCTCGCCAAGGTGCTCCAGGCCAGGATCGACCTGCGCCAGATCGGGGCGCGGGACGCGACCCGGGTCACCGGTGGGATCGGCAACTGCGGCCGCGACCTGTGTTGCTCCACCCACCTGACCCGTTTCGAGCCCGTTGCCATGCGGCTGGCGAAGGACCAGGACCTGCCCTCCAACCCGCTGCGGGTCCAGGGTGCCTGCGGGCGGCTGATGTGTTGCCTGAAGTACGAGCACCCGCTCTACCAGGACTTCGTCAAGAAGGCACCCAAGATCGGCTCGCGGGTCAAGACACCGGAGGGCGAGGGCAAGGTGATCGGGCACTCGGTGCCCTCCGACTCGGTCGTCGTCCGCGTCGACGGCACCGGCGAGGTCACCCGGTGCCTGCAGGCCGACGTGTGCCCGGCACGGAAGGCCTTCGACACCCGACCTCGGAACTGAACCGGGACCCGGCACGCCGCATCCCAGCGATTGGAGCTGTGCGGGATCGATCGCTATAGTTGTCGCTTGTCCGCGAGGGTTGACCCCGCAGGCAGGCCACCTTAGCTCAGTAGGTAGAGCGACGCTCTCGTAAAGCGTAGGTCACCGGTTCGATTCCGGTAGGTGGCTCCATGTGGCAGTGCCGGTTCCTGGCCCGCGTCGGGAGCCCGGAGCACCCTCGGACAATTCTGACCGGTGCAGGATCGCGATCCCGAGCCTAGACTTGGATGTGCGCGGGGTGCGTCTACGTGGACCTTCCGGTGTTCATGGGTCGGTTGCCCCCAAGGGGGAGACATGTCCACCATCAGACGTCGGGTGGGAGCTGTCCTGACAGCGATCGTCCTCGGGTTATCAACGGCGCTACCGGGCACCGTGGCCGCACTGGCCGCACCGCCGCCCGACGCCTCCGCATCAACTCCGGCCACGGCCACTCCTGGAACGGATGTCACGGCCCCGCCGTCCCCGGAGACCTCGCCCACCACGAGCCCCAGTGCCGCTCCGACCGTCGCGGCGCGGGCGCCCGCGGCGGCACCCGCCACCGAGTCCACCGCACCCCAGCTCGCAGCCAGTACCACCGAGCCGTCGGCCACCGTCACGGCTGCTGCGCTGTCGGAGGGCGAGTTGGCGATTCAGGTGAAGGCGGCGGCGTCGGTTTCGGTGGTCGGTACGCCTGTGACGGCGATTTATTGTGGGCTGGTCGATGGTGGGTGTTACCAGCATTTCCAGTACGGGTCGATCTATTGGTCTCCGAGTACGGGGGCGCACTACACGACGGGTGGGATCCGTGCGAAGTGGTCGTGGATGGGTTGGGAGAAGGGTTTCCTGGGTTATCCGACTGTGGATGAGGGGTGTGGTCTGGCGCAGGGTGGGTGTTACCAGCATTTCCAGCACGGGTCGATCTATTGGTCTTCGAGTACGGGTGCTCGTTTCGTGACGGGT
>NZ_FMYF01000016.1 GCF_900092135.1 Raineyella antarctica
GCCTCGAGCCCGCTGAACGACCTGGAGGGCACCTACACCCTCGACGCCTCCCACACCACGATCGGTTTCGTGGCCCGCCACGCGATGGTGACCAAGGTCCGCGGCTCCTTCGGCGAGTTCGTCGGCACCGCCACCACCGGCCGCAACCTTGAAGGTGCGAAGATCGACGTCACGATCCAGGTCGCCTCCGTCGACACCAAGTCGCCCGACCGCGACGGCCACCTGCAGTCCGCCGACTTCTTCGACGTCGCCTCCTACCCCACCATCACCTTCACCTCCACCGACATCACCGCCTCCGGCGACGTGCTGGCCGTGACCGGGGACCTGACCATCAAGGACGTCACCAAGTCGGTCACCATCGACTTCGAGTACGCCGGTGCCGCCCTGGACCCCTTCGGCAACACCCGCCTCGGCCTGGAAGGCTCCGTCGTCGTCGACCGCAAGGACTTCGGCCTGGTCTGGAACGCCGCCCTCGAGACCGGCGGCGTCCTCGTCTCCGACAAGATCACCCTCGAGTTCGAGATCTCCGCGATCAAGAACGCCTGACCACCCCGGCACCACCGATCCCACCGGACCCGGCCTGACCGGCCCCCCCTGATCGACTGCTGATGCGCGGACACCGTCCGGCCCCCCACGGGCCCGGACGGCGTCCGCGTTTCCACGCCGGAGCCCGAAACCCTGCGTCTGGGCCGGGCGCACGGCGCTGTTCACTGCCCCTCGCCAACTTCACTGCCCACTTCCCAGCTCACTGCCAGTACCCGGGCAGCGAACCCGGCCAACGGCAGCAAGCCCGGCCAACAGCAGCGAGCCCGGCACGGCCAGCGCGCCAGATCGGGCCAGGCCAGCCCACCGGTTCCGGCCAAGCATGGTAGCTGTGGCCAACAGCAGCGAGCACCGGCAGGCTGGGATGCGGGCAAACCACAGGGCGCCACGGTTCTTGATCCCCCGTGCCCCCGGGGGCTCTGGGTTCTTGATCCCCCGCCATCCCGGACGCCCGGGTTCTTGATCCCCCGTCCCAGACAACGGGCAATCAAGAACCCAGAGCCCCCGCAGAGCATCGCCTGTGCCGCCCCGTGTCCCCCGTGCCGCGCCGGTGGCGCGCCAGCCCGGGAGCACCCCCCCAGCGCTCCCCTATCCATCCCCGACCATGCGGGCTAGCATCGCGGCACCAAGGAATGATCGGAGCCAACGATGGCTGGCAACTTCACTCGCGTTGACCTCACCCCCGCCGCGGCCGAGATGCTGCGCAAGCTCGCGGACCAGCACGGCCCGCTGATGTTCCACCAGTCCGGCGGGTGCTGTGACGGGTCCTCCCCGATGTGCTTCCCGGCCGGTGAGTTCCGGACCGGCGGTCAGGACGTCCACCTGCAGGACCTCCAGGTCGAAGGACTCGACCCGATCCCGTTCTGGATGTCCTCCTCGCAATACGAGTACTGGAAGCACACGCACCTCACCGTCGACGTGGTCCCGGGGCGCGGCGCCGGTTTCTCCCTGGAGGCCCCCGAGGGCGTACGTTTCCTCATCCGCTCGCGCCTGATGACCGACGACGAACTGGAGGCGTACGGACTGCTCAGCCGCTGACCCCGCACACCCGCCCACGGCCGCCGACCCCCGCACCCGCCGACCCCCGCACCCGCCGCCCCGCACACCCGCCCACGGCCGCCGACCCCCACGCCCGTCGACTCCCCGGATCCGCCGGGAACGGACCGCAGCGGCTGGCCGGGATTTCGCCCACGGGGTGTAATGGGGGTCACGTCCTTCCGCCGAGGTGAGGAGTAGGCCCATGACCGACCGCCCGCAGCACCTGCGCGCCGAGATCAGTGACTCCTGGCACCGCAGCGCGGCCACCGGCGTGAGGATCGACCTGCCAGCGGCACCCGTCCTGCTCGACGACGTCGCCCTGGAGCGCCGCCGCGGCAACCACCCGCTGAGCCGGGTGCAGCCCCTGCTCGAGGACGTCCTCGGCCAGGCGGTCCGCGACTGCGGCGCGGTGCTGGCCCTCGGCGACGCCGACGGCCACCTGCTGTGGGTCACCGGGACCGGGCAGGCCCTGCGCCGCGCCGAACGGATCGGGTTCGTCGCCGGCAGCAACTGGGACGAGCGCTTCGCCGGCACCAACGCGCCCGGAACCGCCCTGCGGCTCGACATCGGCCTGGTCGTTCGTGGCGGCGAGCACTACCTGGATGCCGTCCGGGCCTGGAACTGCGCGGCGATCCCCATCCACGACCCGGCCACCGGATCGGTCCTCGGGGTCCTCGACGTCACCGGCGGTGAGCAGATCGCGGTCCCGCAGACCCTCGCCATGATCCGCGCCGCCGCCCGGATGGCCGAGACCGAACTCACCCGCACCCTGCCCGCCACACCGCGGCCCGAGGGGCCGGCCGACTTCGTGCTCGAGGCCCTGGGGCGTACGGAGGCCGTGCTCGTCCCGACCACCGACCGTGCCCGGGCCGTACGCCTCGGGCCGCGCCACAGCGAGATGCTCGTCCTGCTGGCCACCCACCCCGGCGGCCTGACCGGCACCGAACTGGCCGAACTCGTCTACCCGCACCGGGTCAGCCCGGCAACGGTCCGCGCCGAGGTCAACCGCCTGCGCGCCCTGGTCGGCGCCGACGTGCTGGAGTCGCGCCCGTACCGCCTGCGGGCGCGGATCAGCGGGGACTGGTCCCTGGTCGAGTGCCTGCTCGCCGCCGGAGACGTCGAGGGCGCGCTGCGCTGCTACCGCGGGCGGCTGCTGCCCCGGTCCACCTCCCCGGCGGTCGAGGCGCTGGCCGACGACCTCGAGTGGTCCCTGCGTGCGGCGGTCCTCGACAGTGGCCGGCTCGACCTGATGGCCTCCTGGACCCGGACCGCGGAGGGCGCGGACGACCTGGAGATGTGGACCGCCCAGGCCCAGCGGCTGCCCGCCACCTCAGCACTGCGCCCCTTGGTGACGGCCCAGGTCAGCCGGCTCGACCGCGAGCTGGCGGCACCGACCCCGCCGCGCCACCGCTGATCGACGGACCGCACGCCCGCGCGCAACGTTCATGCAACCTCGCCGTGACTAGCATCACAGACCACCGGACACCGTGGTTCGGACGAGAGGACATGACATGACTGTGTACGCCCGGCCGGGAACCTCCGGCTCGAAGATCGAGGTCAAGGACTCCTACGACCACTTCATCGGTGGCGAGTGGGTCGCCCCCAAGAAGGGCCAGTACTTCGAGAACTACGCGCCCAGCACCGGCGAGGTGTTCACCCGGGTCGCGCGCGGGACCGCCGAGGACATCGATGCCGCCCTCGACGCGGCGCACGCCGCCGCTCCGGCCTGGGGCCGGACCTCCCCCACCGAGCGCGCCAACATCCTGAACAAGATCGCCGACCGGATCGAGGCGAACCTCGAGGACCTCGCCGTCGCCGAGTCCTGGGACAACGGCAAGGCGGTCCGCGAGACCCTGAACGCCGACATCCCGCTGGCGGCGGACCACTTCCGCTACTTCGCCGGCGCGATCCGCGCCCAAGAGGGCTCGATCAGCGAGATCGACTCCCAGACGTACGCCTATCACTTCCACGAACCGCTCGGCGTGGTCGGGCAGATCATCCCGTGGAACTTCCCCATCCTGATGGCGGTCTGGAAGCTCGCCCCGGCCCTGGCCGCGGGCAACGCCATTGTCCTGAAGCCTGCCGAGCAGACGCCGTGGTCGATCCTGAAGCTGGCCGAGATCATCGGTGACCTGCTGCCGGCCGGCGTCCTCAACATCGTCAACGGCTTCGGCGTCGAGGCGGGCAAGCCGCTGGCGTCCAGCCCGCGGATCCGCAAGATCGCGTTCACCGGCGAGACCACCACCGGCCGGCTGATCATGCAGTACGCGACCGAGAACCTGATCCCGGTCACCCTGGAGCTCGGCGGCAAGTCGCCGAACGTGTTCTTCGACAACGTCGCCCAGGAGAGGGACTCCTACTACGACAAGGCCCTCGAGGGCTTCACCATGTTCGCCTTCAACCAGGGCGAGGTCTGCACTGCGCCGTCGCGTGCCCTGGTGCAGAAGTCCATCTACGGCGACTTCATGGCCGATGCGATCGCCCGCGTCGAGAAGATCACCGTGGGCGATCCGCTGGACACCGAGACGATGATGGGTGCCCAGGCCAGCAACGACCAGCTGGAGAAGATCAAGTCCTACCTGGACATCGGCCGCCAGGAGGGCGCCAAGGTACTGACCGGTGGATCCCAGGCCGAGGTCGGTGGAGACCTCAGCGGTGGCTACTACGTGCAGCCGACGGTCTTCGAGGGCAAGAACTCGATGCGCATCTTCCAGGAGGAGATCTTCGGGCCGGTCCTGTCGACCACCTCGTTCGAGGACGAGGCCGAGGCCCTCCAGATCGCCAACGACACCCTCTACGGGTTGGGCGCCGGTGTCTGGTCGCGCGACGGTGCGCAGGCGTTCCGGATGGGCCGCGGTATCGAGGCCGGTCGGGTCTGGACCAACACGTACCACCAGTACCCGGCGCATGCAGCGTTCGGTGGCTACAAGCAGTCCGGCATCGGCCGCGAGAACCACAAGATGATGCTCGACCACTACCAGCAGACCAAGAACCTGCTCGTGTCGTACGACCCGAAGGCCCAGGGCTTCTTCTGATCCGATCCTGACCCAACGGGCCGGTCCACGTACGCCGCGACGTACGTGGACCGGTCCTGCTGCCCGTGCCCGGTCGGCGTCAGCGGGCCGGTGAGGTCTCGCGCCCCGATGTGAGGCCGATGCCTCAGGTGTTACAGCCGATCCGGACGCACGCTGGAGTCATGAACACCACACCTCGCGAGGCCGTAGCGATCCTGACGGCCGACCCTCGGCTCATCGAGGGCACCGACGAACGTTTCACCGGGTACGGCGTGATGGGCCTGCCGTACGCGACCGGTCACTACCTGGCCCTGCGCTGCTTCGTGGCCACCTCGGTGGGACCGGCCTACCGGGCGGTCTGGCACCGCGCGCCGGACGGGCGCTGGGAGATCTTCACCACCGCCGCCCCGGAGGTGAGCTGCCCCCGGTACTTCGGTTCCGAGGCACCGGGCGAACAGGTGCCGGCCATCGATGTCAGCTGGCCGGATGACTGGACGCTCGAGGTGACGATGGGTGAGCGGCTCTCCTGGCGGCTGGAGCTGGCGAGCACCTCGGCGACCCGTATCATGACGTCGATGGGTGGGGCCATGCCCGACGGCGCCTGGAACAGCAACGCCGTCCTCGGCTCGATGGGCCCGATGGCCTCGGCGTTCCTGGGCATCGGCCGCACCCGGCTGCACGGCGCCACGCCCAACGGGCCGCTCTACAAGGCCGCCCCCCAACAGGTCTGGCGGGTGGTCGGTGGGCAGGCCGGGCTCGACGGCGAGGATCTGGGAGGTATCGGGCCGCTGTCCGAACAGGACCACCTGGGAGACTTCTGGCTCCCCCAGCGCGGCATCTTCTTCGTGGGCCGGGCCAGCTTCACACCCGTCCTGGCGAGCACCACCGCCCTGGCGTGACGTGGAGCGAGCACACTTGAGCCATGGACCCCACCGCGAGGCACCTCGACGGGGCACTGCCGCGCCGCGTCGAGGTCCTGGCCGGCCTGTCGGTGGCGATCGACCTCGGCCTGGGCCAGCCGGCCGAGCACATGCTGCGCTCGGCGATCATCGCCTGCCGCCTGGCCGACCGGCTCGGGCTGACCCGGGACCAGCGGGCGACCACGTACTACACGTCGCTGATCATGTGGATCGGCTGCCACGCGGACTCCCAGGAGTATGCGCGCTGGTTCGGCGACGACATCGCCGTGCGTCGCGACGCCTACCTGGTGGACTGGGCCGGGCTGCCGTTCCTGCGCTTCCTGCTCGGCAACGTCGCCCGCGGTGAGCCCCTCGCCCAACGCCTGCTGACCACAGCGGCCCTGTTCCGAGATGCCCGCGGCCAGCTCGCTGCGCTGATGCACTCGCACTGCTTGTCCGCGGCGGCGCTGGCCCACCACCTCGGGCTGCCGCCGGAGGTGGAGCGTGCGGTCACCTACACGTTCGAACGTTTCGACGGGAGCGGGCTGCCGCAAGGTTGTCCGGGGGCCGCCATCCCGATCGAGATGCGGATCGCCCAGCTGGCCGATACGGCCGAGGTCCACCACCGGCTGTTCGGGGTCGACGCCGCGGTGGCGATGGCGCGCCGCCGTAGTGGCGGGCACTTCGACCCGGCGGTCGTCGAGGCGCTGCTCGCAGCGCCGGGCGAGGTGTTGGCCGACGTGCCCGGCTCGGATGTCTGGACGGCCGCGATCGCCGCCGCTCCCGACGCCGAGATCCGCCTGGACCTGGCCGGCCTGGACCTGCTGGTGTGCGCGGTCGGGGACTTCGCCGACCTCAAGTGTCCGTTCGCGCTGGGACATTCCCGGGGTGTCGCGGCGCTGGCCGCCGGGGCCGGCGAGCAGCTGGGGCTCGATCCGAGCGACGTACGATCCTTGCGTCGTGCCGGCTATCTGCACGACATCGGCCGGCTCGGCGTGTCCAACCAGGTGTGGTCCAAGCCGGGCCCGCTCAGCGCCTCCGAGTGGGAGCGGGTCCGGATGCACCCGTACCTGACCGACCGGGTGCTGAGCCGGATCAACGGCCTGGAGCGGGAACGTACGTACGCGCGGGCCCACCACGAGCACCTCGACGGCAGCGGCTACCCGCTCGGCATCGCGGGCGCCGCACTGGGGAGCGGCGAGCGGATCCTCGCAGCGGCCGTCGCCTACCAGTCGGCGCTGGAACCGCGGCCGTACCGGGCGGCCCTCGACGCCGCCGGGGCGGCGCGCCGGTTGCACGAGCGCATCGCGACCGGACAGCTCGACCCCGAGTGCGCGGAGGCGGTGCTGGCGACGGCTGGCCACCGCATACCCCGGGCAGGGCGGGAGGACGTCCTGACCCCGCGGGAACGCGAGGTGCTCGGCTACGTCGCCCGTGGCCTCAGCAATCGCCAGATCGCCGAAGCGTTGGTCCTCAGCGAGAAGACCGTACGCAACCACGTCGAGCGGACGTACGCCAAGATCGGTGCGACGAACCGGGTCGGCGCGAGCCTGTACGCGCTGGGGCACGGGCTGGTGACGCCGCCCGCGGGAGGGGCCGCCGCCTGATCGGGCAGCGCTGGGCACGACACCCTGGTGAAAGGGGTACCGGCAGGACCTCCCACGGGCGGAGCAGCCCCAGTAACGTCCCATCCATGGTCATGGAACTCACCCTCAACAACGGCGTCACGATGCCCGCCCTCGGGCTGGGCATCTTCCAGAGCCCGCCGGAGCAGACGACGGCGGCGGTCGAGGCGGCGCTGGCCACCGGCTACCGCCACGTCGACACCGCCGCCGCGTACGGCAACGAGCGGGAGGTCGGCGAGGGGGTGCGACGGTCGGGCCTGGACCGGCAGGACGTGTTCATCGAGACCAAGGTCTGGGTCAGCGACTACGGCTACGAGCCGACGCTGCACGCCTGGGAGAAGGCCACGGCCAAGCTCGGCGTCGAGTACCTCGACCTGCTCATCCTGCACCAGCCGGCCCCGGACCGCTTCGAGAAGACGCTGGACGCCTACCGGGCGCTGGAGGCGCTGCTCGCCGACGGACGCGTACGCGCGATCGGCGTCAGCAACTTCATGCCGCACCACCTGGACCGGCTGCTCGCGGCGACCGACGTCGTCCCGGCGGTGAACCAGGTCGAACTGCATCCCTACTTCGCCCAGCGAGGGGTCCAGGAGGCCGATGCCAGCCACGGCATCCTGACCCAGGCGTGGTCACCGATCGGCGGCATCACCTTCTATCCCGGCTGGGGCGAGGACCGCCGCAACGTGATGCAGGACCCGGCGATCGCCGCCATCGCCCAGGAGCACGGGAAGAGTCCCGCCCAGGTCATGCTGCGCTGGCACCTGCAGCAGGGCCGCTCGGCCATCCCGAAGTCGACCCACCCGGGCCGTATCGCCGAGAACTTCGACGTGTTCGACTTCGAACTCGGCACCGACGAGCTCGCCCGGATCGACGCCCTCGACACCGGCGTACGCAACGGACCCGACCCGGACCAGCCCCGTCCGGAGGCCTTCGCGCGGGTCATCCCGGAGGCCTGAGTCCGGGCGACCGGCCCACCGGCCGGGCCTGCGACGGTGTGACCTCGCCCACACCGTCGTACGTCACCGGAGCGGCGGCGGGAGAATTCAAGGACAGTGACGTCCTCGAAGAAGGTGGTCGCCATGACGACCTACATCGCCCCACAGGCCGCTCCGCAGGCAGGATCGACCCCCCGTGGCATCCTGCTCTGGCTGGGGGTCCTCCTCACCGGCGTCCCACCCTTCCTGGGCCTCTCGCTGGCGCTGTCGGCCATCACCGCCCCCACGAACGACGCCGGGAACCAGGCGCTCACTGCCCTCTGGTACATCCCGGCGGCGATCTTCCCGGTCGCCGTCCTGGGTGTGGCCCTGATGCTCGTCGGACTGTGGCATTCCCCCGGCACGCGGCGGGCCGGCTGGCTGTGGACCGCACTGGTCGCCATCGGACTGCTCGGCGTCGTCGGCCTGGCGTTCGGCACCGGGATGAACAACGACCAGGAGGCCCTCCAGGGCGCGGCACGGATGGCGTTGGACATAGGCACCACCACGTTCGGCCTGGTGTACGTCGCCGGGCTGGTCGGCCTGGTCGTGCTCGGCCTGCGACTGCTGCACCCCTCCGACCCGGCGCTGGCCCGGATGGGGATCCTGCTGCTCGCGGTGGCACTGCTGATGTCCGCCCTGCAGGTCGTCCAGGCGGCCGTGATCCGGCGCAGCGCCCCCGGGGCCGGCCGGATGCCCGCACCCGTGGTGATGTCCGGTGTGGGTGACGCCCTGCTCTGGGCGGTGCTCGGGCTCGTGGTCCTGGTCGTACTCGTCCGCCACCTGCACAGGCTGCAGGCGGTCGTCGCCGTCGCCGGCGGCGTGATGCTGATCGGCATGGGCACCCTCAAGGTCCTCGGTGCCACCGCCTGGCGACTCACCGGCGGTCCCGGCGCCACCGGTCCGGTGACCCTGCCGACCGGCCTGACCATGGGGATGACGGTGTCGATGACGGTCGCGCTCCTCGCGGTGGCCACCCTGCTGGGCGCGGCGATCGCCCTGATGGGCCGTACGCGTACGGGCATCGCGACCTGACCCGGCTCAGGCGTACCCATCCCCGTTCTCGTACGGAGGCGGTCCGCGGGCCGCGCGCCGGCACTGCCGGCCGGGGTGTCGGGTCAGCGCTGGAAGGTGAGGTGGATGGTCCCGCTGGGAGCCGTCTCGGCCGTGACCGCGTAGCCGGATTCGAGGCCTCGCAGGCCGTCCCACAGTCGGGCGCCCCGGCCGAGGAGGATCGGTGCGATGGCGACGTGGAGGTGGTCGACGAGTCCGGCCCTGAGGAAGTCATGGACCACCGCGGCGCCCCCGCCGATCCGCACGTCCTTGCCCCCGGCGGCCTCGAGGGCTCGTTCCAGCACCTCGGTGGGACCGGCGCTCAGGAAGTGGAAGGTGGTGCCGCCCGCCATCTCCAGGGCCGGCCGTGGCGTGTGCGTCAGGACGAACACCGGCACCCGGAACGGGGGCTCGTCCCCCCACCAGCCGCGCCAGTCCGGATCGTCCGGGTGGTCGTGCAGGCCGAACATGCCGGCCCCCATGATCTCGGCCCCGACCTCGGCGAAGTACGCCTGGGCGTAGGCGTCGTCGACACCCGTCGTCCCCTCACCGCTCTCGTCGTGGAGCACCCGGCGGCGGAAGGTACGCGTGGCGACGTACGCCCCGACCAGGCGCGGCCAGTCCTCCCCGAACGGACTCTCGGGCGTCTGGTCGGTGGTGGTCATGAACCCGTCAAGGGAGATGTTCAGGTCTACGCGCACGGACATCGTCGGCTCCCGGTGCTGGTGGCGGTCCTCGTGGTCCCCATCATGGCCCATCCTCGCCCGGGCGGCATCACCCATAGGGCGAAGGGCACCTGCGGTGAACTCCGCCAGGCCTCGAGCACGAGCCGATCCTCGTCCGTCAGGTCGTCGCCCGAGTGCCCACCGCTTCGTCGTACGGGTACCGAGCAGGCTCGGAGGGGTCCTCGCAGTAGGAGCAGGTCGGAGCCTGCTGGGCAATATCCGAGTCCCCGCGAACAATGGTATCGGAAGGGTCAGGAATGGCACATTGTCTCCTTTCGATAATACCCTCGACCTTGACCGACCAACCGCACCGGAGGGACCATTTTCTTGTGCGCGAGGGCCATCGACAAGCTCCGCCACATGTATCGAACAGACCCAAAAGTCACGTGAGGGCTGGCTAGAAGTGGCTAGTACGAACGGGGTACCCCTGCAGGATGAATGGGGGACCGGAATAGTCTCGAGTTCATCCGCCATGACCGTCGCGGCGCCCGCGGCCCCAGACGGCCGGAACATCCTCGACAATGCGACGCATTGGACGGATCACCTTCCTGTTGCTGGTGAATAACCCGTCCGATCAATCGGCACTCTGGCAGCAGGCCCGGACCGGAGAAGCGCTGAAACGCCTGGTTTCATCAAGGTGCGGATGTTTCTTCGTACCTGCTACCCGAGCACATCATCAACAGATGGCCGAGCCGCAGCACCCGAGCGCCTACCCCGAAGGAGCAGAACCGTGCCTGAACCCCTCGCATCACTCGACCCCGCCGGCAAGGCGACAGTGCTGAGCTACAACGTCCCGGAGCCGATCTCGTACAGCGGACGGAACTTCGTCGAGATGCCCCTGCGGCCCGAGGCCTTCTCGACAGTGGTCCTCCCGCCACCGACGCTGCCGACCCTGTCCGCAGCGCCGCAGAACGAATCGACGATCGACCCGCCCGACGACCCGCCCGTGGCCCTGGCCGCGGAGTCGATCCGTGCGCCGCAGGACGTCATCGTGGACGGGTCAGGTCCCGGCTCCAGTCCGATCAGGTCGGCTCCCCTGCCGCTGACGGACCGCCTGCAGTCGCTGTCGAGGACGGACGTCGGCAAGGCCGCCGCATCCGGACTGCAGACGGTCCTGTACCCGAACATCGCCGGGCAGCTCGACTTCCGCTTGATGGCCATGCGCGACGACGACGGCCTCGACGGGGGCACGGGCGGCATCGAGCCGGTCATCCCGATGGTCGGAGTCTTCATCGGCAGCCCGGGCAACAACGCGAGCATCCGCGGCAGTGCGGCTGGCGTGAGCATCGCCGTGACCGGTACCTGGGAGGCCGACAACGCGTCCTCCCTGGCCCTGACCGTCAGCGTGGACGGCGGCACCCCCGGCGCCGTGCAACTGCAGTCGGACGGAGGCTGGTCGACACAACTGACCTTCACGAAGCCCGGGGTCCACCAGATCGTGGCCCGGATCACCGGCAGCGGCTGGTCCAGCATCCAGAAGCGGCAGGTCAATGTCCAGGACTCGGCCACGGCCTCGATCTCGGTGACGCTCGACACCGGTGACACCAATCCCGCTCCCGTCCTTCCGACGGTCACGCTCTCGGAGCCGGGACCCGACACGTCCTTCGTCGAGCCGTCCGGCGTCGTCGCTGTGACGGTCGCGGGCACCACGACCTCCGGCCCGGGCACCACAGTCACCGGCGTGACGGTGGTCGACCAGACCACCGGCACGAGTGCCACCGTCGCTCCCGACGGGGCAGGCCAGTGGTCGACCGAGATCCTCCTGGACGGCGTCGGGCGCCACTCCATCAGCATCACAGCGACGGACGGCCTGAAGAGGCAATCCGCCCCGGTCACCGTCATGGCGCGGATCCTCGCAACGCAGCCCTTCCGCCGGCTGAAGAACCGGCTCATGCTGGTGGAGACGCTCAACCTCTCGTCGTTCCTGGGCTCCTTCGGTGCCGGCCGGGTGATCAAGACGTTCTCCTTGCTCCCCGGTGAGGAGACGACCATCAGCTTGAAGTCGTGGACCAAGTCGGCCGAGAGCCGCAAGACCGGGTCGAGCATCGTCGACTCCGACGCCACCGAGGCGGCCGACTCCTTCGAGGACTCGCTCAGTGCGGAGCAGACCAGCAAGGAGGTCCAATCGGAGGCGTTCGCCTACAAGGTCGGTGCGACGGCCTCGGCGACGTGGGGATGGGGATCGGCCTCGATCAACGCGGAGGTCAGCGGCTCGGCCAACTCGGCCCGCGAGGAAGCCGTGAAGAACGTCAGCGCCGCGACCCGCAAGCACTCCATGAAGGCATCCTCGAACCGCAACGTCACCGTGAACACCGAGTACACCGCTTCGCAGGAGACCGGAACCGAGGAGTCGACCGCCCGGACGATCTCGAACATCAACGCGTCGCGGACGCTGAACTTCGTCTTCCGGCAGATGAACCAGGAGCACATCACGCTGATCCACCTCACGAACGTACGGATCGCGCTCTACACCGAGGACCTTGCCCTGGACGCCGAGCACAAGCCGGCCCATGTCACCGATCCCGTCACGGGCGAACAGGTACTGGACATCCGGCGCAACTACCAGGAGGTGCCACTGCCCCAGCTCCAGACCCTCCTCGACACCGCCATCAGTCCCGTCTGGCATGCCAAGGTCCGTGACGCCATCACGTTCGCCCTCTCCGGCATCCCCGACTACCAGGACGAGCTCCGCCAGGTCTTCGAATGGGTGACTCCGACCAAGGACGGCCAGCCTGTCGACGGCGCCACCTACGTGCGCTTCCCCCGCAACCTCAGCACGGATTTCACCGACCCCGTCAGCCACCAGGTGATCTCGGTTCCCGGCATCGTCCTGGCCTACGACCACATCGTCATGCGCACCGAAGGCGTCATGGTCGACTCGGTGCTCGGCCAGGGCCAGGGGCTGGACGACTACTCGCGCAATCTGCAGGACGTGGCCGTGGCGGAACGCCAGGTGGCGGTTGCCGAGCGGCAAGCACAGGTGGAGCGGGAGAAGCTGGCCCGCAAGCTGGTCACGGACAGGGACAAGGCCGGGGCAGAGATCTTCGCCCAGGTCTTCCCGCCCCCACCCCTGGCGCCGACCTCGACCACCACCACGCAGCGCCCGGCCGGCAAGCCCTGACCGCAGGCGATCAGGAGGGAGGGGAACCATGCCCGGGGACGACTGGTCGGACGCGGGGGCCCGCATCCTGCGCAGCACTGCAGCGACCACGACAGTCCTGGAGTCGGGCGCAGCGAGCACCGGCGCACTGCTCCCGGGCAGCCCCGGAAGCGAGGCCGTGGCGGGTACCAAGCCGCTCACTGCGGCCGACATCCGTCCCTTCGACGCCTCGGAACGTGCCCTCTGGGCGGTTCAGCGCGGAGTGGTGGCCGCCCTCGGCGACGACGGTCGTCGCCTGCAGGAGGCCCTGCCCGGGGCTGAGGAGGCGGGCGCGTTCTCCCTCGGTGTCGTGGAAGGCGTCGGAGACGCGGTGCAGGACATCGTCCGCGACCGCGTCCGGCTGATCCTGTCCGGCATCACCAGCGTCGTCGACTTCTACGCCTTCGTCTACGACATCTCGCTGTGGGTGGAGCTCATCAGCGCCTGGACCGCCCCGCAGGGCACCGGCATCGAGGGAGTCGTCGACAGGATCAAGCAGGACCACCCCGCGTTGTACGAGGCCATGCGGAACTTCCGGACGCTCGTCAGGAAGTTCGACGAACTGACGGCCTCCCTCACCGACACCTCCCAGCCGGGCAACTTCAACTGGACCCGGGCGCAGGCGTACGTCGCCGACTGGCTGGTGGACCTGCCCGGCGTCCTGGGCCAGCTCCTCCGGCCGTCGGTGGACCAGCTCGTCGCGGACCGGGGCGATCCGCAGGCACAGGGCCGGACCATCGGCCGTGTCCTGGCCCGTGTCATCATCGAGGCCGTGCTCCTGGCGATGGACCTCTACGCGCTCGTCCGGGGTGCCGCCCACCTGGCCTCCGACGTCCTGCGGGCCGTACGCGAGTCCTTGTCCGCCACCGAGCTGGCCACTGCCGCGGCCCGGGCTGAGAAGGCCGCTCCGGGAATCATCGCGACGGGGAAGGGAACCTCGGGGGCAGCCAGGGAGGCCCAGCAGATCTACGAGGAGCTGGCGACGGAGATCCGCGCCTACGACAGGCTCAAGCGCAAGACAGGCGCCTTCAACTCCGCCGTCCGCGACATCGCGGGTCTGAAGGTGAGCGACACCGGCTACATCGCGATGCGCCTGGACGCACAGCACATCGTCGAGGCCACCTGGTTCGAGAAGCACGCAGCGGAGTTCAAGCGTGTCTTCGGCTGGGAGGCCAGCGGCGACATGGATGCCATCGCGCTGCACACTGAATGGCACATCCGCAGCGGCGAGAAGCTCGCCACGAACCTGAACCTGCTGGGCGCCGAGAAGGAGGTCTCCCTGACCAAGAAGTTGCAGGACTTCCTCAAGGCACGACAGACCGCGCCGGACGGATCGGTGAAGCCGTTCGCCAACCTCACCGAACTCTTCCAGGCCCACGCCGACTTCTACCGGGACTACAGCCCCAGGCTCTCGCAACGGCTGGACGGCTGGTTCGCGCAGCGACTGGCGCAGATCGCCGCCGCCGGGTCACCACCGTGAAGCCCTGACCGGAGCGCCCTGATGGGGCCACTCTGGAAGCAGGCGTTCCTGCCGGAGCTCCCAGGGGAAGGAAGCACCATGTCCCAGTCCGATCCGCCGAAGAGCCACCGCCCGAAGGCCGGCAAGGACGCCGACCCCGGTCCCGTGGTGCGGTGGATCCTGACCCGCGAGGAACACGACTACCCGGGTTCCGCCCCGACCGGCGACGACCAGGCCTGACCGATGAGCTTCTCGGTGCTGGCGCTGATCTGCCTGGTCGCCCTCGCCGGACCGGTGCTGTCGCTCACGCGCGGGTCACACCTGCCGGTGGTGGTCGGTGAGCTGGCCGTCGGCCTGGCGCTGGGGGCCACCGGCCTGCGGGTGCTGCCGGCCTCCGACCCGACCTTCGCGTTCCTGGCCGACATCGGCTTCGGGCTGGTGATGTTCGTGGCCGGCAGCCATGTCCCGGTCCGTGACCCGGCCCTGCGCAAGGGGCTGGGGATCGGCGTCCTGCGGGCCCTGGCCATCGGGGCACTGGCCACGCTGCTCGGCGCCGGCCTGGCCAGGGCGTTCGGAACCGGCCACCCGGCGCTCTACGCGGTCGTCCTGGCCTCCTCGTCCGCCTCCATGGTGATGCCGGCCCTCAGCGGCCTGCCGCTGGATGCGAAGGCGATCGAGCAGATGCTGCCGCAGGTGGCGATCGCCGATGCGTCCTGCATCGTCCTGCTCCCCCTGGTGATCGACCCCGCCCACGTGCTGCGGGCCGGCCTGGGCGCCCTGGCGGTGCTGGTCGCCGCCGTGGCGATCTACGGGGTGCTGTACTGGCTCGAACGCAGCGGCCGGCGCCAGGCCATCCACCACCTGTCCCAGGACCACAGGCTGGCGATCGAACTGCGGCTGGCGCTCACCCTGCTGTTCGCCCTCGCGGCGCTGGCCCGCACCATGCACGTCTCGATCATGCTGGCCGGGTTCGCCCTGGGCCTGGCGTACGCCGCGATCGGTGAGCCCCGCCGGCTCTCGCACCAGATCTTCGCCGTCACCGAGGGACTCTTCTCACCGATCTTCTTCGTGTGGCTGGGGGCCTCGCTGAACCTGCGGCTGCTCGGGGCCCACCCGGCGGCGATCGGGCTCGGCCTGGCGCTGGGCCTGGGAGCCCTCGTCATCCACGCTCTGGCGACCCTGACCCGCCAGCCGTTGCCGGTGGCCGCGATCACGGCCGCGCAGATGGGCGTCCCGGTCGGCGCCGCCACCCTGGGGACGAACCTCGGCGTGCTCCGACCCGGCGAGGACGCGGCGCTGCTGCTGAGCGCCATCGTGACCGTCACCGCGGTCGCCGTCCTGTCGGGATCGGTGGCACGGCTGGCCATCGCCGGATCGCCGTCGAAGGGGGCGGCGAAGGGAGCGGGGTCAGCGGGGGCGGGGAGTGCGCCTCCACCGGCGCCCTGAGGCCGGTCGTGCCGCAGCGGTTACGACGGGCCGGACGTGTCGAGGGGCCCTCCGTGTTCCGCCCTCGTTCTCCGCCAGTTAACCTGAGGTTCCGCTGAGCGCCCTACGGTGCCCCCATGACCTCCTCGTTCTCCCGCCGCGCGGTCGCCGCGGCCCTCCTCTCGACCGGGCTGGCGCTCGGCGCCGTCTCCCCCGCGCTGGCCACCCCCACGTCCGCGACCGCCTCCGTCGACACCGCCGTACGCTTCGCCACCTTCAACGCCTCGCTGAACCGCGGAGCCGAGGGTGAACTGGTCCGTGACCTGTCCACGGGCACCAACGCGCAGGCCGCCGCTGTCGCCGAGATCATCCAGCGCAGCGCCCCCGACGTGCTGCTGATCAACGAGTTCGACTACGTCGCGGGTGGCCAGGCGGCCGAACTGTTCCGGGACAACTACCTCGCGGTCTCCCACCACGGGTCGACCCCGGTCGACTACCCGTACTACTACGTCGCCCCGGTGAACACCGGCGTCCCCAGCGGCAAGGACCTGGACAACAACGGCTCGGTCGGCGGCCCCGGCGATGCGTACGGCTTCGGGCTCTTCCCCGGCCAGTACGGCATGGTCGTCTACAGCAAGTACCCGATCGCCACCGAGCAGATCCGTACGTTCCAGAACTTCCTGTGGAAGGACATGCCGGGCGCGCTGCTCCCCGACGATCCGGCCACCCCGATCCCCGCCGACTACTACTCCCCCGACGAGCTGGACGTCTTCCGGCTCTCGTCGAAGTCGCACTGGGACCTCCCGATCCGGATCGGCACCGGCGCCTCGGCCACCACCGTGCACTTCCTGGTGTCCCACCCGACCCCGCCGGTCTTCGACGGCCCGGAGAAGCGCAACGCCACCCGCAACCACGACGAGATCCGCCTCTGGGCCGACTACATCAGCGGCGGCACGACGGCCTCCTACCTGTACGACGACAACGGTGTCCGCGGCGGCCTGGCCCCGGGCGAGCGGTTCGTCATCGCCGGTGACCAGAACGCCGACCCGTACGACGGCGACTCGATGGACAACGCCATCCACCAACTGCTCGACCACCCGCGGATCAACACCAGCGTCACCCCGGAGTCGCAGGGCGGGGTCGCCGCGGCGGCCCAGGGTGGCAGCAACGACAGCCACGTCGGCCCGGATGCCCAGGACACCGCCGACTTCAACGACGCGCCGGGCACCTCGGGCAACCTGCGCGCCGACTACGTGCTGCCCTCCCGCCAGCTCCCGATCCTTGACGCCGGGATCTTCTGGCCGACTCCGGACGAGGAGTTCTCGTACCTGACCGACCCGACCGGCAACGGCTGGCCGGCCATCTCCAGCGACCACCGGCTGGTCTGGGTGGACGTGCACCTGAACAACAAGAACTGACCCGTAGGGCGGCCCGCGCGGGTCAGCGTGGTCCGGTCAGCGGGTGGGACGTCCCGCATCGCGCCACTGCGGATAGCCGCCCTCCAGCCGGAGGGCCTCGTAGCCGGCTTCGCGGAGCCGGGTGACGGCGGTGGAGGCCATCACGCAGTAGGGGCCGCGGCAGTAGGCGACGACGGTGGCATCGTCGGGCAGCTCGGAGAGACGGTTCGCCAGCTCGGCGAGGGGGATGTTCAGGGCGCCGTCGACATGGCCGCTGGAGAACTCGTTGGCGGGACGGACATCGACCAGAACAACGTCCCCCGACCGGCTCAGCGCATCCAGCTCCTCGAACCCGATCGGGCTGGTGCCGTCCGCATCCGCGAAGAACGCCTCGGTGAGGGCGGCGACCTCGGCGATCCGGCTCTCAGCGAGGGCGACCAACGTACGGTAGGCGGTTTCGACCCCGGGGTCGGCCAGCCGGTAGACGCGGGCGGTCCCCTCCACGCGCCGGCTGACCAGCCCGGCGGCGGACAGGATCTGCAGGTGGCGCGACGTGTTCGCCACGCTGGCAGAGATCTGCTCGGCGAGCGACTCGACGTTGCGCTCGCCCTGGGCCAGCACGTCCACGATCTCGACCCGCTTGGCGTGCCCGAAGGCGGCCCCCATCCGCGCGAAGTGCCCGAAGACCTCGTCCTTGAACTGTCGCCCGTCCATGCTCCACCTCCTCAACGATTCACGTGAATAGTAGTGCACCACGGCGGGACGACTGCTACGCTCCGAACTATTCAAATGAATCATTGAATAAGGAGTGTTGGGCGTGAGACTGAACAACTGGACCTAGATGTCCTGGCCGGCGTGATGGAGCGCGGCCGCTGATGGAACAGATCAGCGTAAGCGTGCAGGTCGCCGCCGATGTCGACGACGCCACCCTCGCCCGCTGGCAGGACGCCGCCCGCGCCAAGTGCCCCTTCGTCTACACCGTCGTCAACCCGATCACCCTCACCACCACCGTCGAACGCGCCTGACCCGCGCCCCGGAAGGACACACCATGAAGGCCCTGATGATCATCAACGGTTCCGCCTACGGGCTGGACTCGACCTACAACGCCCTGCGCCTCGCGGCGTCCATGGCCAAGCGCGACGGCGTGGAACTCACCGTCTTCCTGATGGGCGACGGGGTGACCGCGGCCATGGCCGGCCAGAAGACCCCGGACGGCTACTACAAGCTCGACCGGATGCTCGGTTCCGTGAGCCGCAGCGGCGGGGACATCCTGTGCTGCGGCACCTGCATGGACGCCCGCGGCATCACCGCCGAGATGCTCGTTCCCGGCGCCAGCCGCTCCACGATGGAAGCACTGACCGACCACACCCTGGAGGCCGACAAGGTCCTGGTCTTCTAGGCGCGCTCGTCTCCGGGGCATGCTGGGCTTCCAGGCCTCATCCACGCCGGCGCCGGATGGCACACCTGCCACCCGGCGCCGGCGCGCTCACCGGTCCCGGTCACCGCCCGTGCGGGCCGCCTCTTCCCGCGACCATCGCCCACAGCAGCGGCACCACCGAGGCCCCCATCAGCCACCGGCCGAGCATCGGCTCGGTCCCGGTCACCAGAGCCCCGGCGATCAACAGCGCCGCGAACACCAGGATCCCGTTCGTCCGGCTGACCGTACGTTGCAGCCGGCGGACCTGACGGGTGAGCTGCGGGGTCTGCAGGTTCAGCTCGCCACGTTCGACCTGGGTGAGGACACGGTCGGCGCGCCCTGGCAGGCTGAGCGCCAGCATCGCGAGCTTGCCGGCCTCCGCCACGATCGTCTCGGTCGTGGAGCCGCCCTCCCCCGCCACCAGTTCCTTGGCGTACGGGGTGATCGTGCCCCAGATGTTGAAGTCCGGGTCCAGTCCCGTACACATCCCCGACAAGAGCCCGATCGACCGGCCGAGCATCAACAGGTGCTCCGGCAACTGGAAGGGCATCTCCTGCATCAGCTCGCGGAACTGCAGCCCGAACCGCATCATCTCGGCGTGGTCGACATTGCGCAACTGGTCCATGCTCATCCCGCCGAACCGGTCGAACACCTGCATCGTCGCACGTTCGATCAGCGGCAGGTCGGCGCCGGGCAGCAGCACGTCCAGGGTCTGCATGCTGTGCACCAGTCGGGCCCCATCGCGGGTGCCGACGGCGATCAGGGCCTCGGTCAGCCCCTCGCGCAACGTGTCGGGGACGCGGCCGACCATGCCGAAGTCGATGAACGTCAGCGTCCAGTCCGGCTCCCCTGGCCCGGAGCCCGGGTGGGGGGTGACGAACAGGTTGCCCGGGTGGGGGTCGGCGTGGAAGAACGCGTCGACGAAGATCTGCTGCAGGTAGGTGTCCGCCAGCACGTTCGCGACCTCGCCGCGGTCAATGCCGGCGGCGGTGATGGCGTCGTGGTCGCCGATCCGGATCGCACTGACGTCCTCCAGGGTCAGCACCCGTCGCGTGGTCTGCTCCCACACCACCCGGGGTACCGACACCCGCGGGTCGTCGGCGAAGTTCGCGGTGAAGGTCTCGGCGTTGCCCGCCTCGGCCAGGTAGTCGACCTCGGCCAGCGTCGTGGTGGCGAACTCCTCCACCAGCGCCGGCACATCGGCCCGGGACGCCACCGGCCGGTAGTGCGTCAGCCACTGGCCGACCCGGCGCAGCGCTGACAGGTCCACCTCGATCACCCGCTGGATGTGCGGGCGCTGCACCTTGACCACCACGTCGCCGTAGCCGAGTTCGGCGGCGTCGGCATCCTTCAGCCGGGCCCGGTGCACCTGGCCCAGTGAGGCCGCGGCGAGTGGTTCCTCGTCGAACCAGGCGAAGTGATCGGTGAGGGGCAGGTCCAGCTCGGCCAGGGCGACCTCGCGGATCGCGGCGAACTCCTCCGGCGGCACCTGGTCCTGCAGGTCGGCCAGCTCCTCGGTGATCTCCGGTGGCAGGACGTCGAGGCGGGCCGACATGAACTGGCCGACCTTGATCATCAGCCCACCCATGGAGATGGCGAGCGCCCGGAACCGCGCGGCGGTGCGGACGTTGCGCCGGGACCGCGTACGGTCCGCGAGGCGGCCGAAGCCGAGGCGGCGCAGCACCACCTCCCACCAGATGAAGCTCGCCGTGACCCGGGCGAAGAACCACACGATCCGCCGATAGCGGGCGCGCAGGACCGACTCCTTCATGCATCCTCCGGACGGTGGTGGGCGGGCCGGGTCCGGCCCGCGGGTTGCTGATCGGCTGGTGGCTGGTCAGCTGGGTCGCTGGCCAGCGGGGGCTGGCCAGCCGGTCGCTGGCCAGCCCACTTGCTCGTCAGTCCTGGGCGAGGATGGTGTGGATCTGCTTGCGGGCGGACTCGATCACCTCGTACGCGGCCGCCCGCTGCGCCTCGGTGCCGGTAGTGCCGACCTGGAAAACGGCCTGCGCCAGGCGTGCGGCGGCCTGGCGGTAGCGGCTGATGTCGGGCGTGCTCGCAGCGGCGTCCTCCCACGGCGCGCTCTTCCCCTCCAGGCCAGCGGCGGCCGTACGACCGGCCTCAGTCAGGTGGTAGACCTTCTTGCCGCCGGACTGCTCGGCGTCGACCAGGCCCTCGTCGGCCAGCATCTGGAGGGTCGGGTAGACCGATCCCGGGCTGGGGGTCCAGACGCCGCCGCTGCGGTCGGCGAGCTCGTGGATGATCTGGTAGCCGTGCATCGGCTGTTCGGCCAGCAGCCGCAGGATCGCCGAGCGTACGTCGCCGCGGCGCGCGCGGCCGACACCGGGGGCGAATCCGGGGGCGAAACCCTCGAAGCGGGCGGCCATGTCGGAGAAGGACTGGAAGCCGCGGGCCCGCGGGCCCGGGTGGTGATGGCGGTACATGACGTCTCCCTTGATCGTCGTCACGACATATCGCGACCTGTCGTACAAGAAGCGTAGAACGGGCGGCCAAGAAGTCCCCCACGCCAACACCGTCGGCCAGCCGCGTCAGAATGCCTCCGGCACCCTGTTCGAGGGCATCCGGGTCTGGGCCGACCACAAGGCCGCCGGCCTGGTCGACCACGACAGGGTCTACGCCAACGCGCTCGCGGCCGTACGATCCGAGGTCGCCCACGGCGTCGGGCACATCCGCACCCATGTGGACACCACCGAATCGGGACTGATCGCCCTCGACGCCATCTTGCAGCTCAAGGCGGATGTGGCGTTCAGCTCCGGAGGGCGATCAGGTACGTCAGGTACCCGGCATACACCACGACGAACAGAACACCCTCGGGCCGGGTGATCCGGCGGCCGATGACGAACACGGGGATGCACAACAGGACCGCCGCCACCATGAGCGGCAGGTCCACACGCACGAGGACCGGATCGAGGCCCACTACCCCCGGACCGGACAGCAGGGAGGTGCCGAGGACGAACGTCAGGTTGTAGGTGCTGGAGCCGATGAGGTTGCCGACCGCGATGTGGTGGTTGTGGCGGATGAGCGCAGAGATCGTCGTCGCGAGCTCGGGCAGCGACGTGCCGATCGCGACGACGGTGAGGCCGATCAGGCTCTCGGACACCCCGAACAGCACGGCGATACCGACGGCACCCCTGACGAGCCAGTCCGCCCCCACCACGACGACGGCGATCCCGATGACGAGCAGCACCAGATCGACGGCAACGGCCCTCGGGTCGGGGGCCGGTAGCACCTCCGCCATCCCGCTCTCCACCGTCATCGCCACCCTCGCCCCGGCCTGCCGGCGCGCCGTACGGATCAGCAGGGCGGTGTAGCCGACGGCGACCGCCAGGAGGACGAGGCCCTCCCACCTCGACAGGGCACCATCGAACGACAGGAGGAGGACCAGCACCGAGGAGAGGACCATCGCCGGCAGGTCCAGCCGCAGCGTCTGCCGCTGCAGGACGACAGGCCGGAAGACCGCGGCCAGGCCCAGGACGAGCAGCAGGTTGACCATATTGCTGCCCGAGAGGTTGCCGAGCACCAGCGACCCCTCGCCCCGGCTCATCGCCTGGATGCCCACGGCGAGCTCCGGCGCGGACGTGCCGACCGAGACGACCGTGAGGCCGACTAACAGCGGGGAGACCCCGAGCCTCTCGGCGAGCCTGGTGCCGTACCGCACGATGCCCTCGGCTCCGGCGACCAGGGCGACCAGGCCGCCCAGCAACGCGATGATGGTCACCAGGGCCCCTCCTCTGAAGGCAGGATGTCCTGCCGGGGAACCGTTCGCGGTGGTGGTCGCGGATCAGCGTTCGTCATCGGGGCGCCGGACCGGCGGCAAGGGCTGCGTGTGCTCGTCCCAAACTACCGAGCAATCGGGCGCACCGCTGAAGACCGCGTGATCCACCCGCCAACGAGCGCATGATCAACCCGCTGACGAACGTATGGTCCGCCCGCAGCCCCCGCCCCGACCGGAAGCGGTGGCGCCGTCGGGAACGGGGGCGGACACTGGGGCCAGACCGACCACGCCGCCGGATGCAGGCAGGAGTCGGCGTGACTGGTCGCCGACCCGGCACCGGGGACCGACCGCAGCGACAGGAAGCACGATGACCACAGACGCGACCTTCGACTACTGCATCATCGGCGGGGGGATCGTCGGCGTCGCGACGGCGTGGAACATCCTGCGCGAGACCCCGACAGCGTCGGTCGTGCTGCTCGAGAAGGAGCGACGCCTCGCCGCCCACCAGACGGGGCACAACAGCGGTGTGATCCACGCCGGCATCTACTACGAACCCGGCAGCCTGAAGGCCAGGCTCTGCCGGCAGGGCTCGGCCTGGACGAAGCAGTACGCCACCGAGAAGGGCATCCCGTTCCGCGAGTGCGGCAAGATGCTGGTCGCCACGAATGCCCTCGAGCTCGACCGGATGGCCGGGCTGGTCGACCGCGCCGAGCGCAACGGCATCACGTACGAACGCCTCGACGCCGCCCAACTGGCCGAGCGCGAACCGAACGTGCGCGGCCTCGGGGCACTCTTCCTGCGCGAGACCGGCATCATCGACTACACGCGGGTGACCGAGGCCCTGGCCGAGGACATCGTGCGCGCCGGGGCAGAGGTCGTCACCGGGGTCGAGGTCGACGAGATCGTGGAGCGCCCCGATCTCGTCACCGTTTCGGCCGGCACCGGCACGTGGCGCTGCCGTACGCTCATCGCCTGCGCGGGGTTGCAGTCCGACCGGATCGCGGCGCTGGCCGGGCTGGACATCGACTTCCAGATCCTCCCGTTCCGCGGCGAGTACTACACCTTGCCGCCGGAGAGGTCGGACCTGGTCAGCCACCTGATCTACCCGATCCCTGACCCCGACCTGCCGTTCCTCGGCGTGCACGTCAGCCCCACGATCCACGGGCGGCTGACCGTAGGGCCGAACGCGGTGCTCGGCTTCGCGCGGGAGAAGTACCAGCCCCTCGGCATCGACGTACGCGACGTCGCGGAGATGCTGCGGTTCCCCGGCCTGCTGAAGGTGGCTGCCGCCAACCTCGTCACCGGAGCCAAGGAGATGCGCAACTCGTTGTGGAAGCGGGGTTACCTGCGCGAGTGCCGCAAGTACCTGCCGGCGATCCGGCTGGACGACCTGCAGGAACGCAGTGCCGGCATCCGCGCCCAGGCGGTGATGAACGACGGCACGTTCGTGCACGACTTCCTGATCCGTCGCACCGATCGGATGGTGCACGTGGTGAACGCGCCCTCCCCCGCCGCGACGTCGGCGCTGCCGATCGGGCAGATGATCGCGCGGCAGGCGGCGAATCCGTCGGTTCCGTGAGGCGGGGACCAAGGGCAGACGCTCCACTTCGCCTGCGCTCCTCCGTGGCCGAGCGCCTGCCGCTCACCGTCGGCGATTGGTGGCGCCCCCGGCGAGGCCGTACGAACTGGCATCGGATCGCGCGGCGCCTGGACTACAGGCCATGTCTCGAGGGGATCGCGGTACCGATCCTGGTGGCGTGTGGTCGGCGGGACCCGCAGTTTCCGCCCGCATGTTCGCAGGAGCGACCCAGCGCGCGGCGGGTTCTCACCCCTCCCCGCGCCGCACCAGCCCGGTCTCGTACGCCTCGATCACGATGTGCACCCGGTCCCGCAGCCCCAGCTTGGACAGGATCCGCCCGACGTACGTCTTGACCGTCGGTTCGGCCAGGTAGAGCCGCTCGCCGATCTCGGCGTTGGTCGCTCCGTGGGCGATCTGGACCATCACCTCGCGCTCCCGGTCGGTCAGCACCGCCAACGGCTCGTCCTGCCCGGACACCGGCAGGTCGGCCGCGATGTGCTGCAGCAGCCGACGTGTGGTCGAGGGAGCGATCACCGCATCCCCGGCGACGACCGTACGGATCGCGGCCAGCACGTCCTCGGCCGGAGCGTCCTTGAGCAGGAACCCGCTCGCACCGGCCCGCAGCGCGGCGAAGGCATGCTCGTCCAGGTCGAAGGTGGTCAGCACCAGGACCTTCGGTCCGTCCGGGTCACGCGCGAGCAACTCCCTCGTCGCAGCAACCCCGTCCAGCCGCGGCATCCGTACGTCCATCAGCACGATGTCGCAGGTGGTGGTGGCGGCCTGCTCCAGCGCCTGGTGGCCATCGCCGGCCTGCGCGACGACGCGCATGTCGGGCTGGGAGTCGATGATCATCGCCAGCCCGGTCCGCACCAGCTCCTGGTCATCCACCAGCAGCACCCGGATCTGCTCCTCCACCACTCAGCCCTCCCCCGTCGTCCCGGTCGGTGTCGTCTGGCCCCGCTGCCCCGTGCGGCCCGCGATCCCCCTCGTACGACCGGCAGGCAGATCCGCCTGCACCTGCCAGCCCCCGCCCGGCAGTGGCACGGCACGCAGGGTCCCGCCGGCAAACTGGACGCGTTCGCGCATCCCGAGCAGACCGCCTCCCCCGGCATCGTGCTGGCCGGGCGCACCCGGCCTCTCGGTCCCCTCATCCCCGGGACCGACACGTCCACCGCCGGTGTCGGTCACCTGCAGCCTCACCCCGCGCCGGCTCCAGGTCAGCACGACCTCGGCCTCCGCGGCGGGCCCGGCATGCCTGGCCACGTTGGTGAGCGCCTCCTGGACCAGGCGGTAGCCGGCCAGGTGCGCGGTCCGGTCCAGCGGCCGGGGACGACCCTCGACGACCAACGTGACCGGTTGCCCGGAGGCCCGGATCCGTTCGACCAGCTCAGGCAGGTCGTCCAAGGTGGGCTGCGGTGCGGTCGCCTCGGCGTGCCCGGTCTCGCCCTCGCGCAGTATACCGAGCAGGGCACGCATGTCGGTGAGGGCCTCCCGGCCGGTCTCGGCGATCGTCGACAGGACCGTCGCGGCGGCCGCCGGATCCTCGTGCACCACGTACCGGCCCGCATCGGCCTGGCGAACGATCACCGACAGCGCATGCGCAACCACGTCGTGCATCTCGCGGGCGATCCGGGCCCGCTCGTCGGCCGCGGCCTGGCGGTCGCGCTGCTCGCGGTCGGCCTCGGCCCGGCGCGCCCGTTCGGCCAGGGTGGCGACCTGGTCGGCGCGCAGCCTGCGGTACTGGCCCAGCGCCCACACGGCCACGACCGAGGCCAGGAACGTGGCCAGCAAGGTCAACGAGCCGCCGGGGACGGTGCCGGTCAACGCCTGGTCTGCCACCCACAGCCGCCCCGCCGCGACCAATGAACCGACCGCGCCCACCACCAGCGACACCGCCGGCCAGGGCCGCGGCGCCATCGCACTCACCGTGTGGGCGCCGAGCAGGTAGGCCAGGCTGGCCGGCAGCAGGACCGCCGGATAGACCCCGGCCTGCACTTCGCTGAGCGGCGGGGCGATCGCCAGCACCAGTTCCGCCACGGCGAGCACGCCGAACGCCATCACCGGCCACACGCTGCGGAACGACACCACCACGTGCAGCACCACGATCGCCACCAGCAGCGCCTGCGTCCACGCCGGCACCAGGGACGACTCCAGCACGGCATTGACCGATGCCGGCCCGAGCAGCACGACCAGCACGACTGCGACCAGGGGCCCGGTCAGCCACCAGCTCCTGCCCAGCCAGGCATCGACGCGGTCCAGCCCGTGGCGACCGGCAGTGTCCATGACCACACTCTAGGCAGCACGGGTGCGGGCGGCATCCGCTCGCGGTCGTGCCGTGACCCAGCGCGGGTGATACCGGGGTCGTACGTGCACGGTCCCGCCGGCTGATTCGCCGGCGGCCGAAACGGCGGATCGTCGATGCCATGAACACCAACCAGACCCCCGCCCCTCACACCGAGGGCCGCCACCCCGTCCGTACGCTCCCCGTGCTCTCCCGGCTCGCCGCCCTGTGGTCGGCGGTGGTCGCCGCCCTGGCCCTGTGGTGGCTCCTCGACCCCGGCGCCTACCCGCTCTCCGGCAACGGCGGCGTCAACGGCCTGACCGCCCTGCTGCCGGCACGCCTGGTCACGATCACCCTGGGCGCGCTCGCCCTGGCCGGACTCCTCGTCGCGCACGGTCTCGGGCGCCTCGGTCCGGCCAGGGCCGGGCGCCGCCCCCTGCTGGCCATCGGCTCCGCGTACGCCGTCGTGTTCGGGCTCCTGGTGCCCGACCTGCAGGTGCTCAGCCCGCTGGGCTACCTGCTGGCCCTGACCGGACCGGTCGTGATCGTGGCGCTGTTGCTCCTGGGCGCCCGACGGAACCCGCGCAACCTGCTCTACCTGGCCCTGGTCGGCCTGGTGGTCGCGCTCGGCCTGGCCGTCGCCGGGACCGGCCGCCCCGTGGTCAACCTGCTCCGCGAGGTGGTGGCCGGCTTCGGACGCGTCGGTCCGCGCCCGCTGTACCTGGCCCTGCTGCTGGCCGGTGGCGTGCTGTTCGGCCTGCTGACCTGGGTCGTGTCCCGCCAGGGCGCCGCCGCCCGGACGGTCGAGGAGGAGCGCGAGGCCCGGGTGCGGCTGCAGCGTTGGGGGACGATCGCCACCTGGGTGGCCGCCGCCGGCCCGGTCCCCTACATCCTGGTCCGCGCCACCTGGCTGACCCCGTGGCCGCTGGGCGTGCCGGAGCAGGCCGACCAGCTACCGCCCACGGTGCGGATCATGGGGCTGCTGCTGGGCCTGGCCGCGGTCGGCGGTTCCCTGCTGACCATCGGCCTGGTCGCCCGGTGGGGTGAGGTCTTCCCGGCCTGGCTGCCGGTGATCGGTCGGCGCCCGGTCCCGGTGATGGCGGCGGTCGTGCCCGGCGGGCTGGTCGCCGCGGTGCTGTGCGCCTCGTCGATCAGCATGGTGATGCTGGCGGCCGATAGCACCTGGTTCCTGCTGCCGATGATCCCCACGCCCGTCTGGGGCCCGGCCCTGGCCGTGGCGGTGTACGCGTACTACGTACGTCGCACCGGCTCGGGGGTCGGGAGCCCGGTGACCCAGGCGTCGCCGGTCCACTGAGCCTCGCCGGTCTGCTGGGCCTCGACGGTCTGCTCGGCCGACCCTCTTCCTCCTCCCCGACGCATCGCTCGGTCGGCCGTGTCGGGACGCCCCGGCGCGGCCGGCCGACCCTAGACTCCCCGGGAAGGGGCTCGAGGAGTCAGCCCGAGGGCTCCTCCGCAACCGAGCATCGTCCCGACCAGGAGGAGCGAAACAGATGCATGTCCGTGACGACTCCAATGCCGAGGTGGTCGAGCGCGACCTCGAAACGGCGATGCCGCCGGGAAACCGGCCCCGACGGGAGAGTCGCTGGGACAAGACGCTCCAGGTCCGGCTCCCGGTCGAGGCCTGGGAGGCGGTGGTGGCCGAGGCCGAGAAGCGAGGCCTCCCGGTCTCCACGCTGGCCGGCGAACTGCTGATCGCCCAGCTGGCCACTCTGGACAGCTCGACGCCCGGCGTGATCGCGCGGATCCGCGCCGACCTGGACACCCTGTCGTCCCGGGTGGAGTGATCGGCGGGCGTCAGGCACCGCATTGCAGGAAACGGCGGACCCAGCCATGACTGATACCAGATGACCGAAGTTGTCTGGACTATTTTTCTGGGGATGAGCTGAGGAGGGAATGGGCCTCTGGCCGACGCCACGCAATCCTCCGAGGCGCCGCGTACCGTGATGTGTGAGCCCGCATTTCGACAGGGGGTTCCCTCATGGCCCGAACAGCTGAGGCCCGCAAAGGGGCGGGTTCTGGGATCAAGTGGTTCTTGGCCATGTCGGGTGTCCTGCTTGCTGCGGTTACGTTGATCTACGCGATGGTGAATCACCAGCCGGTCGAGAAGATCACGGTGAACGACGGCGTGATCTTCGGGACACAGGGCGTGTCGACCGACGAGATCACCGAGGCGCAGACGGAACTGCAGCGCAAGGTGGACGCCCTGGAGAAACAGGTCAAGGCTGCACCAACCACAGCTCCGGCCACCACTGCAGATTTCAGCGGATACTGGGTGGGTGGCGATAGCTGGACATATGAGATCGTGCAGTCCGGCAGTACGGGGGCGATCAGCCAGATCAGCCCCTACGGAATCACGCTCTATGGCCAAGGCAATGTAACGGGCACCACGTTTTCCTTCACCTTCCAATCCGTGAATGGCGTGGCAGGTACGGCATCCCTCCAATACATGGCCCCCAACCACCTTGAAGGCTGGATGCAGACCTATGCAGGCACTCAGCCCATCGTCATGAATCGTTGAGCGATTCCCTGTCCGACTGGCTGCAGGTGTGCGGTGGCACCTCAATGAAGCCGGAGCGGCCTTGACGTCGTCAGCCGGCGGCTCCGGCACCGGCTGCCGCGTAGCCGCGTAGCCGCGGCCGACTGTAGACCCAGGTCCATTCCGCTCGCGTCCCCGGGGGTTGCAGACTTCATTCATCGGGACGCGGCCCAGGGCCGGGCACCCGACCTGCAGGTCCCGGGACCGCTGAGCACCACGTGGTCCCTCCTGTGTCCAGTTGGCTACCGGGGGGGAACGTACGACGCATTGGGGGGACGTACGGCACGTCAGCAGGATGCACGTGCGGGCCGTCGACCACATCGGTCGACGGCCCGCACGTGTCATGCCTGGCCGCCAGGCCTGGCGGTCTCGCATTCCTGGGCGGTGCCCTACTCCTGGGCGTCGTGGTGGATGGTGGTGCCCACCCCGATGCCGCGGAACGCCGATTGCTGCGTGAATCCGAGGTCGTAGCCGGCCTCGGAGTGCTCGGCCAGGTCGATGCCGGCGGACTCGGCCTCCGGGCTGACGCGTACGCCCATGGTCCGCTTCAGGATGATGGCGAGCAGCCAGGTCATCGCGAACGAGAAGGTCCCCACCCCCAGCACGGCCACCGCTTGGCGCCACAGCTGGTCCAGACCGCCGCCGAAGAACAGGCCAGCCACGTGAGTGGCGGTGCGGGGGTCGGCGAGGAACCCGATCCCGACGGTTCCGACGATGCCGCCGACCATGTGCACGCCGACCAGGTCGAGGGAGTCGTCGACGCCGAAGCGGTACTTCCAGCTGACCGCCCAGGCACAGATGGCGCCGGCGGCCAGGCCGATCAGCATCGCCCCCATCGGGCTGACCGCACCACCGGACGGGGTGATCGCGACCAGGCCGGCGACCGCACCGGACGCGGCACCCAGGGAGGTGGGGTGGCCGTCGCGGCGCCGTTCGACGAACAGCCAGGCCAGCATCGCCGCGCATGGGGACAGCAGGGTGTTCACCCAGATCAGCGCGGCCGAGCTGCCGGCGACCAGCGCCGAGCCGGAGTTGAAGCCGAACCAGCCGAACCACAGCAGGCCGGTGCCGAGCATCACCAGGGTCATGTTGTGCGGGCGCATCGGGTTGGAGCGGAAGCCGAGGCGTGGGCCGAGCACGATCGCCAGGGCCAGGCCGCCGGCGCCGCAGGCGACCTCGATGGCGGTGCCGCCGGCCAGGTCGATGGCGTGCAGGCGGTTGACGATCCAGCCGCCCGAGGTAGCGGTCAGCCCGTCGACGGCGAACACCCAGTGGGCCAGCGGGGCGTAGACCAGCACCAGCCACAGCACGGACAAGGTGGTCCAGCTGCGGAAGGACATCCGCTCGGCGATCGCCCCGGACAGCAGGGCCACCGCGATGATCGCGAAGCAGCCCTGGAAGGCGGCGAACGCCAGCGCGGGGACGGTGCCCACCGCGGGGTCCCCGGCGACGAGTGGATCGAGGAAGGCGAACTGGAACGGGTTGCCGAAGAGCCCGTGGACCGAGTTGCCGAACGCGATGCTGTACCCGACGACCGCCCAGGCCAGGCCGACCGTGCCGATGCTGATGAAGCTCATCATCATCATGTTCAGCACGCCGTTGGACCGGACCATGCCGCCGTAGAAGAAGGCAAGGCCAGGCGTCATCAGCAGCACCAGCGCAGCGCTGGTGAGGAGCCAGGCGGTGTCGCCCGTGTTGATCTGAAGTTCCACCACGCAGATCAGACTGCACGACACGTATTTCGCGCATGTTGCCGACGATGACGGCCCGATGAGCAGGGTGTTACGGGACCGTTGCGGGGAGCTGAGGGGTCGACTCAGGTGTGCTCCCCAGAGGCGCCGGGAGCCCGCGAATTCGCGCCCCTCCCGTTGGGGAGGCAGCCCGAGCCCGCCCCTGTCGGGCCGGTCGTAGAGGCCAGCCCGGTGGGGACCTAGGTCTATTCCACCGGGCCTGCTCGGAGCCGAGACTTCGACAAGCGGATCCTCATCCGCACCGGCCGCCCTCCTGCGATGGGCCCAGCGAAAGGCAACGAACATGAGTGCAGCCAGCTCCCAGAGCGGCACGAAGTCCGCGCGTACCCCTCGCCCGCAGCCGGGACATACGTTCAGGAATCGCCGTCGTCTCGTCCTCATCGCCGCCACCGTTCCGCTCACCATGGCGGGCGTGGCGGTCTCCTTCGCCCAGACCACCGCGACCTCGGCGGTGTACGCCGGCTGCCTGTCCGACAGCGGACAGCGGACGATCTACAACGTGGGCATCGGGGACGCCTCGGGGGCCTGTCGCTCCGGCGACCAGGCGATCAGCTGGAACCAGACAGGCCCGATGGGCCCCGCCGGCCCCAAGGGAGACACGGGTGCCACCGGCGCGACCGGGCCCCAAGGCGCCAAGGGAGATACCGGCGCCACCGGTCCCCAAGGACCGCAGGGACCTGCGGGTCCGGGAGCCGACCAGTTCGGCACCGGCACACAGCACGCAGCCGCGGGGCGCGGTACGGAATGCACTATCGGCGAGGTCCTCCTCACCGCTGGAAGCGTGGCGAACGGCGTTCCGGCGAACGGCCAGATCCTCCCGATCAGCCAGAACCAGGCCCTCTTCGCCCTCCTCGGCACCATGTACGGCGGCGACGGGCAGACGACGTTCGCGCTGCCGAACCTGGCCGCAGCCGCGCCCAACGGCCTGACCTACTCGATCTGCACCGTAGGCGTCTTCCCGGCCCGTAGTTGACGGAGCGATCGAGCATGGTCGTCGTACGGCACCGCCACGAACCACCAGTGCTCGCCTTCTTCCAGCGACACCTGGGTGGCAACGGACACGCCGACCTGAGTCGGCTCCGCGCCAGCTATCCCGACGTGACGGTGGAGGTGCACGAAGCACCGCTGTGAGCCGGCACGCCGCCGTCACCTGCAGGCATCGCGGCCACCCTTGACATCGCCATCCAGCTGGCTACACCATGTAGCTATGGCTACTCCCATTAGCCCGTCACCATCGTCGTCGCGTACGACCGCCCGCCGACGGGCAACGATGGAGGAGATCCTCGACCACGCCGAGGCGATCCTCCGCGAGAGCGGAGCGGGCGCGATCACTGTCGCCGAGATCGCCCGCCGGATGGACATGCGATCGCCGTCGATCTACAAGTACGTCGACTCCCTCCACACGATCTACGACGGCCTGTTCGCCCGGGGCCAACAGAAGGTCGCCGACCACATCCGACGGGCGGTCGAGGACCAGGAGCCAGGATTGGACCGGCTCCTGGCGGGGCTGCGCGCCTGGGTGCGATGGACCATCGAGCAGCCCGGGTTGGCCTCCTTGCTGTTCTGGCGTCCCGTCCCCGGGTTCGAGCCGAGCCCGGCCTCCTACGCCCCTGCCCAGGAGATCTGGCAGGCGACCCGGAACGAGCTGCACACCGCCGTCGAGCGCGGCGAACTGGCCGAGCAGGCGGACTCCGACGACGCGGCCCGCCTGCTCACGATCCTGGTCTCCGGCGTGTTCTCCCAGCAGGTGTCCAACCAGCCCGGCGTCCCCTTCGACGAGGGCCTGTTCACCTCTCTCACCGACGAGGTGCTCGGCATGTTCGTCACCCACTACTCCCGTGCCCAGAGAAAGGTACGACGATGAGCCAGATCCTGACCAGCGACACCGTGGAGCGGACGATCCAGGCCTCCCCCGGGGTGCTGTACGCGATCGTCTCCGACGTGACCCGGACCCCTGAGCTGTCCCCCGAGATCAAGCGGTGCCGATGGGTACGGGGTGCCACCGGTCCGCAGGTCGGGGCTCGCTTCGTCGCGTTGAACACCCTCGGCGGCTGGAAGACCTGGCCGAACTTCCCGGTCGTGATCGCCGCCGACCCCGGCCGGGAGTTCGCGATCAGCCGGACCGAGCCCCTTTTCGGCACTCTGGAGTGGTCCTACCGCTTCGTCCCCGAGGGGACCGCCACCCGGGTGGTCGAGTCCTACACGGTCACCCGTCCCCTCACCCGCGCCGCGTACGTTCTGCTCCGGCTGTCCGGCAGCGCCGATCGTGCAGCCGAACTGCGGACCGGCATGACCACCACCCTGGAGCGCCTGGCACAGGTCGCCGAGCGCGAGCAGGGCGAGCTCGACCGCAGGGGCTCGGACACGTCGAGATAGCGGCTGACCGGGACGCCGCGCACGACCCACACCCAGAACCGGCGTACGACGGACGCCCGGGCCGGGGTGGGGACGCGGCCCGCGCCCCCGTCATCCCTGGAGCGGACTCCTCACTTGCCCAGCGCAAACTTCTGCAGGTCCAACCCGACGGTGGCCTTGCCCAGGGTGTAGCCGGCCTGCGCCTGCCGGCGCCAGTCGTTCACGTCGATCGGCTGCTGGACCAGGTCGGCGTAGTGGGCCAGCACCAGCCTCTTGGCGCGTGCCGCCTGGGCGATCGCACCCACCTGGTCGACCGGCACGTGTGACTGGAGCATGTGGTCGAGCACGGCCGATGGCAGGCTGGCCCCCTTCACCCCGATGGCCTCGTGGACCAGGATGTCGGTGTCCTGGGCCATGGCGATCAGGTTGTCGGAGTGCCGGGTGTCGCCGGAGAACGTCACCGAGCCGTACTCGGTGTCGAAGCGGAACGCGTACGCCGGGAACACCGGCCCGTGCGGGACCAACGTGGCATGCACGGTGACGTTCTCGTCCTGGTAGATCAGGAACGGGTCCATCGACGGCGCTGTGTTGAGGTAGGTCGCGTTGACCCCCGACGGCAGCGCGATCTCGTGCACCCGCATCAAGTCGCGGATGTCGCGGATGTTCATGTCTCGCAGGAAGACGTTGGTGCTGTACGCGTACGCCGCATGCAGCGACTCGGTCATCTGCGCAGTGCCCGGCGTCCGGTCGCTCGGATTCACCGTCGGTGCGGTCCCTCCGCCGAACTTCGGCTGCAGGCCGCCCGCCGCACCCGGGCCGTAGATCGGGGTCGGTCCGGCGATGTGGTCGCCGAAGGGGTTGGGAATGTGGCCGCCGAGCATGAAGAAGTTGTAGTAGTCGGCCAGGTGATCGGCGTGCAGGTGGGTGAGGAAGAACGCCTTGATCGAGTCGAACCGCAGCCCCGCTTCGGCGAACTGGGTGACCGATGAGCGACCGCAGTCGATGACGTACGTCGCCCCGTTGACCACCAGCGCCGACGCGGCGCCCTTGTGGTTGGCGACGACGGGCGGTCCGGCACGGGTACCGAGCAGCACCAGTTCGGCGTTGTGCTCCTTCTTGACCTGGCCCCTCGGAGCGACCTTCGGCTGGGCTGCGGCCAGCGTGGGGGCGAGGACACCGCCGCCTGCCGCCAGGCCGAGGCCGGCCAGGATCGAGCGGCGGGTCAGGCCGGTGCCCCGACGCGCCTCATCGAGGGCCTCGTCCCGGACCGAGGCCGCGCGATGCTCGGTCTCGTGGCCGTGGACGCAGGCGTGGGCCGCGGGGTCGTGGTCGTGTGCGTCGTGGTGCTGTTCGTGGCGATTCATCGAAGCTCCTTTGCTCCTTGGTCATCCGTCCCAGACCACCGAGCCTAGGTGATGCACATCACATGAATCGTGTAGCGTTCCTGCCTGAGGAACGCCCAGTGCCGGTCGCCGCCCACCATCAGATCCCCAGCTGCCGCGCGACCGCCTCCCCGCCCATCGCCCGAACCACCTGCGGGTCGCCGACCACCACGAGCCGGTCGGTGGCCCGGGACAGCCCGACGTACAGCCGTTCCTTGCCGCGGTCGCGGCTGCCGTGCTCGTTCAGGCACAGGATCACCGCACGCCGTTCCAGCCCCTTGCACCCCAGCACATGCCCGTAGAAGACATCGTCTCCCTCCCAGAACGTGGCCCAGTAGCCCTCCTGGCCGTACGACTGCTGCCGCTCCAGCTGGACCGGGTGCCGCTTGCCGGTGGTCAGCACCATCACGTGCGCCGGGTCCCAACCCTCGTCGAGCAGCCGATCGACCTGGTCGTCGGCGGCATCGAGCGCGTCCTCGGTCGTGGTCGCGACGAACTCGACCTCCGGCCCGGACTCCCCGCGCAGCTCCATCCGCGCGCCGGCCAGCGGCAGGAAGGTTGTGGCGATCTGCTTGGTGTTGCGCAGGTTGTGGTCGAGCACCAGCGGCACCAGGCTGACCGGCGGGCGCCCGAACCGCTGGAACACCCGCTGCTGCTCGTCGCTGTAGACGTGCAGCCGGCCGGTCTCCTCGTCGCGCAGTGCCGCGAGCAGCGGCAGCCACCAGGAGTCGGCGAAGTCCTGGCCCTCGTCGACGATGATCGCGTCGAACTTCTCCTCCCACGGCAGTGCCTCGGCCAGCTCGCGCATCTGCTCGGGGAGCCGGTGTTCCCAGAAGTCGCTGTCCTCCCGGGTGCCGTCGGGCGCACCCCAGGACCTGCCGAGTGCGGCGAAGGTGCCGACGAACGCGGGCCGATGCTTGCGCCCGACCTTGGCCAGCTCCCGCCGGAAGTGCTCGGCCAGGCCGATGGAATAGCAGAGCAGCGCCACCCGCTGCGGAGCGAGGTCGCAGTGGCCGCGGGCCAATTGCTTGGCCTGGGTCAGCGCCAGCACCGTCTTGCCCGACCCGGCGCAGCCGCGCACCTCGGTGCGGGGGACGAACCGGGTGATGCCCAGCAGCATCGCCTGTTCCTTGGTGAGCCGGTCGGCCCGGCCCTCGCGCTGGTCCGCATCGGCCTCCACACTCGCGACCGGGTGGTGGTGGCCGCGCAGGATCGTACGGACCAGGTCGAGGTCCTCGGCGGTCGGCACCCGCCCTCCCCCGCCCCGCTGGATGCACATGTCGCGCAGCCGATCCCCGAGGTGCTTCAGGTCGCGCCTGCCGACGACCTGCCAGCGCTCGAGCCCGGGGGCATGGAAGTCCTCGGCCCAGTCGGTGTACGGAGTGACCAGCACGTGCTCGGTCCGCAGCCGCGACCGGCCCCGCCAGCGCTCGTCGACCTCGACGTAGCCGCGCACCGCGTACTTGTTCTGCTCGGCCTGGTCGATGTGGAACGTACGCCGCTCCGGACCCGCCCCGACGCACCACTCGCCGCCGTCGTGGTACACGCTTCCGCCCTTGACCTCGACCACCGCGATGCCAGCGTCCGGGATCAGGCAGACGAAGTCGACCTCGTGGTCGCGCTCCCCGGTGAACCGCAGCCCGGCGAAGACGACCGACCCGTCCGGCAGCTGCTCGACCAGGCGCTGGCCGACCAGGCGCTCGGACTCGGTGACGTACGTGGGTTCCTCGGGAATGAGTTCGACCGCCATGACCGCACCGTAGCGGGCGTAGGGATCGTCTGCACCGATCAGCCCGCGAGGCGACGCCGGCGATCGACAGGAGCAGCCGGGCTCAGGCCTCCATCTTCTTGACGATCCGCTGCACGGTCAGCCACGTACGCGTGGTGATGTCCTTGCCGTAGGTCCGATCCAGCCACCCCATGAAGTCCGGGGTGGTGCCCGGAGTCCTGTTGTCGATCACGGCGAGGAAGACCCGCGCCGCCGGGTCGCCGACGATCCGGGTCCGCGGGTCGGGCTGCTCGGGCGACTGCTCCGGCGAAGCGCCGTCCTTGAGCGCGCCGTCCTTGAGGAAGGTCGCGGTCAGGTACGTGCCCCGGCCGTGGGTGAGACCGGGGAAGGGGTCGGCGTCCAGGAGGGCACGCAGTTCGGCGTGCGAGCGGATGATGGTCCCGCCCGCGATCCCAAGCTCGTCGTTGAGCGCCTGCTGGATCCGCTCCTCCAGGGCCGGCCCGTCGGTCTCCTCCGTACGGAAGACGATGTTGCCGCTGGCCAGCACCGAGCCGACGTCCTCGTAACCGAGTCCCTCGAACACCCCGCGCAGCTTGTCGTTGGCCATGTTCGGCAGACTCGGCGTGATCCCGCGCAGCAGCGCCACGTACCTGGTCATCTCGGCCGCCTCGTCGTGTCGCACAGCATGCGACGAGCGTACGCACGTCAGCGGGGCACGAGGAGATCCCTGCCTCCCTGACATCGGCGCCGCGGACGCGACTCCCGGGAGCGCCCCCGCCGCGGCGAGATCGCGATGCTCCACGAGTACACCGACGAAATCCGATCGGTGATCCTGTCGAAGGTCGGCCTATGAGGGACGCCCGGGGGCCTGTCGATGGTTCCGGTCCCGTGTCGCGGCCAGGATGGCGTCACTGAGCTGCTGCATGTGCGCCATGTCCCGGTCTGCCCTGGTCATCGCCGCGGTGACGTAGCCGACCGCCAGGCCACGGTCCGGGTCGGCCCAGCCCAGGCAGACGTGGCTGCCGTTGTGGCCGAAGGCACGCGGGCTGCTGGTGGCGCCGAGCGGGATCGGCATCCGCCCGGGACGGGGCCCGCCGAGCTGGAAGCCCTGGGCCCAGCGGATGTGCAGTCGGGCGAACCGGTCCAGTTCGGTCTCGGTGGTGGGGCGGGTCGCCTCGGCGAGGGTCGCGGGGGCGAGGAGCGTGCCCGGGGCGTGGTCGGGCAGCAGCGCCGCGTAGAAGGTGGCCAGGTCGTGGGCGGTGGTGGAGATCCCGCCGGCCGGGATGACCGCCTCGCGTACGTCGCGCCGATTGACCCAGCTGCCGACGACCGCTCCCCCGCCGCGGCGGACCATCAGCTGCGCACGTGGCAGCAGGGCGTCGACCAGGTGGGCGTACGTGTCGGCCAGCCCGGCCGGGCCGCAGACCTCCAGCTGCACCAGCTCGGTGAAGGTCTGCCCGGTCACCCGCTGGACCAGTTCGCCGAGCAGGAACCCGTAGCTCAGGAACTGGTAGGCCGGCACCGAGCCCGGCCGGTAGCGACAGCTCGCGCGCTCCAGCCGCCGGATCGAGGTCTCCCAGTCAGTCATCGCGAACACGTCGCCGAGCAGCGAGCCGGCGGTCGGCAGCCCGGAACGGTGCTGCAGGACGTGGCGGACCGTGATCTCCTCCTTGCCGCCCCCGACGAACTCCGGCCAGCGGCGGCACAGCGGGTCATCGAGGTCGAGCAATCCGCGTTCGACCAGCCGCCACACGATCACGCTGGTCACCGGCTTGCCCGCCGAGAATGCCCAGAACAGCCGGTCCGGCCCGGTCCGGAGGCAGCGGTCCAGGACGACCGCACCCCGGCTGATCACGCACAGCTGGGCCGGCGCCCTGCGCGCCTCGACCAGCGCCCACGCCGCGTCGAGCGCTTGGCGGTCCACCTCATCCACGTCCCCAGCCTTCCCGATAGCTCCCGGCCAGACCAAGAACTGGCGGAAATGGACAGAAGAAGTCCGTACCACCCGGCGCGAGGAGTTCACCGCTTCACGACGGGGCCCGGCACCCCACGCGCTAGTCTCGAAACACCTAGCACCCGAGGGAAGGACGACACCATGGCTGACTCCGGACCGAACCCGTACGTCGTGAACATCGAAGACGCCACGCTGGAGAACACCTACTTCCGCGACACCCTGTGGACCGGCAAGTACCTGCAGATGACCGTGATGGCGATCGAGCCGGGCGGGGAGGTCGGTGGCGAGATCCACGAGGACCACGACCAGTTCATTCGCATCGAGCAGGGCAAGGCACACGTCGTGATGGGGCCGGCCAAGGGCGACTACACGCTCGACCAGGTGGTCGGTGACGACTGGGCCATCCTGATCCCGGCCGGCAAGTACCACAACGTGATCAACGTCGGCGACGAGCCGCTGAAGCTCTACTCGCTGTACGCGCCGCCGGAGCACACCCCCGGTACCCGGCACGAGACCGCCGAGGACGCCAAGAACGATCCGCAGGAGACCGACCTGGTCGACTGAGGTCGATCCTGTCCCTCCCACCCCGGCACCCGCCAGGATTCTGGTCGGGCGCCGGGGTGGTGCGCATCCTCGGGCGCTCAGGCGTACACCTGGTGCTCCAGCCCCCATCGCTCCATCTGGGGAATCACCCAGAAGATGTAGATCCCGAATGTCAGGAACATCAGAACCCACCAGATGATCCACGTACCGAACAGCTCACCACCGGTCCCGGTGAACCGGAGACGACGGCCGCCCAGAATCGTGTGTTCACACCTCCACCGGAACCACATCGAAATGGCCCAGGGATACCCGAGTCCGAGCGTGAGGATCACCAGAAGCGTTGCCTTGACGCGCATCCAGAAGAAGTCGCCGGCGCTTCCGTCGAACCGGAACAGCTGCCCGGGCCAGTGCGGAACCATCGGCGGCGCCTGGTATCCGGTCGGCTGGGTGTAGGACATCCGGGACGGCTGCCCCTGATGCGGATAGTAGTAGCCGGACATGGTCCCCTCGCTGTCGGATGTGGGCCTGACACTAGCCGAGCAGGGGCGCGAACATCGGGGCCCGAGGAGGTGGCGGTCTTCGCCGCCGCAAGACTGGCCACCACATCGAGCAGCTGGTAGGCCGACCCGGTGGAGCCCGCGCTCTTGCCCTATGCGCGGATGAGGCGTAATCTACAACCAAATGGTTGTAGATCAAGTCACGAGCGACGACCTGGATCGCCTGTTCCACGCCCTCTCCGACGCGACGCGCCGGGACATCGTGGCGCGGGTGATGCAGCAGGAGCAGTCAGTGTCATCCCTGGCCGTGCGGTACGACATGAGTTTCGCCGCGGTCCAGAAGCACGTGGCTGTCCTCGATCGGGCGAAGCTCGTGTCCAAGCGGCGGCGCGGACGGGAGCAGATCGTGTCCGGCAATCCCGACAGCATCCTGCGGGCACGCGACGCGCTCGACCGCTTCGAGCAGCTCTGGCGGGATCGTACGGACCGGATGCGCGACATCCTGGCGGAGGCCCCCGACGTCGTACGCCCCGCAACAGCACAGCCCACAGAGGCACCCGGAAGGACAGAACCATGACCGTGACCGACGCACGCAAGAGCACCGAGGAGCTGACCCTCAGCTTCGTGGCCGAGTTCGACGCTCCGGTGGAGCGCGTCTGGCAGCTCTGGGAGGATCCGCGCCAGCTGGAGCGCTGGTGGGGCCCGCCCGGATGGCCGGCCACCTTCGAGACGTACGAGTTCGAGGAGGGCGGCCGGGCGTCCTACTTCATGACCGGACCCGACGGGGAGCAGCCCCGCGGCTGGTGGACCATCACCCGGATCGACGCCCCGCACCGGCTGGAGTTCGACGACGGCTTCGCCGACGAGAACGGGCAGCCCACCGGCGATCTCGGCGCGACCCACGGCGTCGTCACGCTCGCCGAGCGCGAGGGCGGTGGCACCCGGATGACCATCACGACGAGCTTCGAGAGCCGCGAACAGCTCGAGGCGATGAGCCGGATGGGGATGGAGGAGGGCATGCGCGCGGCCATCGGCCAGATGGATGCGATCCTGGCCAGCTGAGGATCCGACCAACGAGCACGCAGCCGCCCGCGGGACCTCCCCGCGGGCGGCCTCGCGCCGGACAGGGATTCAGCGGCGAGATGACCGCCCCACGTCCTGGGCGCCGACGCGCGGCCGTTAGCATGAGGACCCCGAGACCACTGATGCGAAAGGGGTCACCCGTGAGCGCTGATTGGGACCCCGGCTCCCCCGATGTCCACCGCGACCAGCGGGTCGCGTACGACCGGCAACGCACCACCTGCCCGGTGGCCCACGACGGGAGCGGGACGTGGACGTTGTTCGCGCACGGCGACGTGGTGGCCGCGGCGAACGATGCGAAGACCTTCTCCAGTCGGGTCTCGTCGCATCTCAACGTTCCGAACGGGATGGACGGGGACGAGCACGCCGCCTACCGGGGGATCGTCGAGCGGTACATGGGCCCCGATCGCGTCGAAGCCCTCGCCCCCACCTGCCACGCCATCGCCGCCGACGTCATCGCCTCCACCCCGCGGCACGAGGTGTTCCGAGCGGTCACCCTCGGCGCCCGGTTCGCCGTCCGCGCCCAGAGCGCCTGGCTGGGCTGGCCGGCCCAGCTGGAGGACACCCTGGTCGAGTGGATGGCCGACAACCACGCGGCCACCCGTTCGGGCGACCACGTGCTCACCGCCCAGGTCGCCCAGCGCTTCGACACGATCATCCGCTCCCTGATCGACCGAGCCCGGCGTACCCCGGGCGACGACGTGACCACCCAACTGCTCGCCGAGCGGGTCGACGGACGCCACCTCACAGAGGAGGAGGTCGTCTCCATCCTGCGCAACTGGACCGCCGGCGACCTCGGCTCGATCGCGGTCTCCCTCGGGGTCGTCGTGCACTTCCTCGCCAGCCATCCCGACCTGCAGCATCAGTTGCGTACGGCGGCAGTGGCAGGTGACCGGCCGGTCCTCGAGGCGGCAGTCGAGGAGATCCTGCGGATCGACGACCCGTTCGTCGCCAACCGGCGGCTCGCCACAGTCGACGTCGAGGTCGCTGGTCGTACGATCCGGGCCGGCGAGCGCGTGGTGCTCAACTGGACCGCAGCGAACCGCGACCCGGCGGTCCTCGGTGACCCGGACGCCTACGATCCGCCGGCCCACGCCGCCGACAACCTGGTCTTCGGGACCGGTCCGCACGCCTGTCCGGGCAGGGCGCTGTCACTGATGGAGCTGGCGGTCGCGACCAGTGAGTTGCTGGTGGCGACGAGCCGGATCGAGCACGCGCCGGGTCAGGAGGCGGTTCGCGAGACCCCGCCGGTGGGCGGTTGGAGCAGGGTCCCGGTGCTCCTTGGCTGACCGGGAAGACCTCGGAACAGGCGCGTGCGACCGACCATGACGCAACGCCCTCCCCACGCAGGAGTCGTGTGGTCCGCCGTGGCGGGCACCTGGATCGCGTACACCGCCCTGCTCGCCCTGCTCCAGTTCATCATCTATCCCGCGGTCACCGCGCCATGGCAGCTGCGGGCATCGGGCATCGCGGCCGGTCTCGTGGTCACCGCGGGGTGTCTGGTCCTGGCCCGGAGGGTGGTCGCCGACTTCCATGCCCGGCCGTGGCAGTGGCTGGTCGGGATCGGCTGCGTCGTCGCGGGCTCCGCTGTCCGGATCGTCGCGCTCGACCTGTCCTGGGCGGCCGCTCTCGCCCAGGTCTCGTTCTACGTGCTGGCCGTCGGCCTGCCGGAGGAGACGCTCTTCCGTGGGGTGATCTGGCGACAGCTGGAGGCGGTACTGGACCGTAAGGTCTGGGTGCTGCTGGTCAACTCCGCCCTGTTCGGGCTCTCCCACCTGCCGGCGCTGGTCTCCCAGCACTCCCCGCTGTGGATCCTCGCCACCCTGTCCCTGGTCGGAGCGGTGTTCGGCCTGGTCCGCGCGTGTGGCGGCAGCATCCCGCTGCTGGCGGGAATCCACGTCGGCTGGGACCTCGTGCAGTTCTGAGGCCGGGGGCACGGACAATGCACCGTTGCCGTTCCCTTCCCGGAAGGCGGGGAAGCGTCTCCGACATTCCCGGAAGCCCCTTGGCGGGATTCCTGACCCGTCGAGGCAATAGCCTCGGCAGGTGCAGATCACCAGGTGGCGGCGTTACGGGAAGGACCGCCTCTATGTCCGCGAGGACAACGGGGCGGATATCGGCTGGTGGGACCTGGTGACGGGCGAAGGACATTGCGCGGAGCCCTCCACCATGCCCCAGCTACAGGAGGCAGTCCGCGAGTGGCGGTCGGAGCGCGTCGCGGACCCGCAGGCAGCGCAGGCGGCGGCAACCGTCGCGACGGCGCCCACGCCGCCTCCGACAGGGCCGACACCTTCGAGGGGGCCGACGGCGGTCACGCTCAGGCCCGAGCCGATCCCGGCCCCAGCCCCGGCCCCGGTCACTGCGACTGACCCCGTTCCCTTCCCGATCGTCCGCGACCTGATCTACCGGCCACCGGGCGAGGAACTCCTGCCGAACATCGCAGCTGCCCGCGCAGAAGGACAGCGCCCGACGCTGCTCCGCAGGATCGTGCTGGGCAAGGACGCCTATTCCACCTGGGAACGCGGAGCGATCGGTGAACGGTTGGTCTGGGAGGAATTGAGGAAACTGGATTCCCGCGCCGGATGGGGATTCCTCAATTCCATTCCGGTGGGAACGAACGGATCCGATATCGACCACGTGGTCGTCGGTCCGGCCGGCGTGTTCACGATCAACGCCAAGTATCACGATGGCGCCCGGATCTGGGTCGGTGGCGACACCATCCTGGTCAATGGGGCTATTCGTAGTTGACCGTGGTGCCTTGGCTGGTCAATGGGCGGCGCCGCAGGTTCTGCGGGCGCTGCGCAGAAGGATACGTGCCTGGTAGTGCTCGTTGTTGCGGTAGCCACGCCCGGTCCGCTTGATGTGTTTGATCGCGGTGTTCGCCGCCTCGGTGCGGGCGTTGGTGACCCGGCTGGTAATGAACACCTCGATCGCCGACCACCACACGTTCAGCGTGTTCCAGAGCCGGCGGGTCTCGTCGGTGTCAGCGGCCTCCACCCAGTCCTCGAGCCGCGTCCAGGCCTGTCGGGCGGCCTGAAGGGTGGTCGTGTGCAGCAGGAGCCGCAGGCCTTCTTTGACGCCCCAGG
>NZ_FMYF01000005.1 GCF_900092135.1 Raineyella antarctica
AAGCTCGGGTTCTCGGTGGTGGCGGCGATCAGGGTGACCAGCCGGTTCTCCACGGCCGGCAGCAGGACGTCCTGCTGGGCCTTGGAGAAGCGGTGCACCTCGTCGACGAACAGCACCGTCGGGTTGCCGCGGGCCAGCTCGCGCTTGGCGGTGTCCAGCTCGGCGCGGACATCCTTGACGCCGGCGGTGACGGCGGAGAGCTCCACGAAGCGCCGGTTCGTGGACCGGGACACCACCGCCGCGATGGTCGTCTTGCCGACCCCGGGCGGTCCCCACAGGAAGACCGACCCGGGCTCGCCGGCCGCCAGTCGGCGCAGCGGGGAGCCCGGGGTCAGCAGGTGGTCCTGGCCGACGATCTCGTCGAGGGTCCGGGGACGGAGCCGGACCGCCAGCGGCTCCTGGCCGCTGGCGGTCCCGCCGAGCACGCCCCGGCCGGTGGGCTCGGGTTCGTCGTTGTCGGAGAAGAGGTCGTGAGGCATCGTACGTTCAGCCTACCCACGACCCGCAGTCCCCCGACGCGTGGCGATCAGGCCTGCGACGTGGCCGCCGCGACCCTCTCCTCGTCCTTCTTCTTCGGCTTGGAGTCGACCCCGGCCTCCTTGCGCTGCTTGGTCGTGATCGGCGCCGGGGCACCGGTCAGCGGGTCGTAGCCGTTGCCGGACTTGGGGAACGCGATCACGTCGCGGATCGAGTCGGTGTGGGCGAGCAGGGACACGATCCGGTCCCAGCCGAACGCGATGCCGCCGTGCGGGGGGGCGCCGAACTTGAACGCGTCGAGCAGGAAGCCGAACTTCTCCTGCGCCTCCTCCTCGCCGATGCCCATCACCTTGAACACCCGCTCCTGGATGTCGCGGCGGTGGATACGGATCGAGCCGCCACCGATCTCGTTGCCGTTGCACACGCAGTCGTAGGCGTAGGCGAGGGCCGAGCCCGGATCGGTGTCGAAGGTCTCCATCGAGTCCGGCTTCGGGGAGGTGAAGGCGTGGTGCACGGCGGTCCAGGCGCCCTCGCCGACGGCGACGTCACCGGCGGCGACGGCCTCGGAGGCGGGCTCGAACAGCGGGGCGTCGACCACCCAGAGGAAGCTCCAGGCCGACTCGTCGACCTGCCCGGTGCGCCGGCCGATCTCCAGCCGGGCCGCGCCGAGCAGCTCCTGGGAGGACTTGCGTCCCCCGGCAGCGAAGAAGATCGCGTCGCCAGGCTGCGCGCCGGTCGCGGCGGCCAGGCCGTCGCGCTCGGCCTCGGTGATGTTCTTGGCGACCGGCCCGCCGAGCGTGCCGTCCTCGCCGACGGTTACGTACGCCAGGCCCTTGGCCCCGCGCTGCTTGGCCCACTCCTGCCAGGCGTCGAACTGGCGGCGCGGCTGGGAGGCCCCGCCGGCCATCACGACGGCACCGACGTACGGCGCCTTGAACACCCGGAAGGTGGTGTCCCGGAAGTAGTCGGTCATCTCGGTGATCTGCAGGTCGAAGCGCAGGTCCGGCTTGTCCGAGCCGTACCGGTCCATCGCGTCGGCGTACGTCATCCGCGGGAACGGGGTGGGCAGTTCGACGTCGACCAGCCTCCAGACCGCGACCATCACCTGCTCGGCCAGGGCGATCACGTCGTCCTGGTCGACGAAGCTCATCTCGATGTCGAGCTGGGTGAACTCGGGCTGGCGGTCGGCGCGGAAGTCCTCGTCGCGGTAGCAGCGGGCGATCTGGTAGTAGCGCTCCATCCCCGCGACCATCAGCAGCTGCTTGAACAGCTGGGGGGACTGGGGCAGGGCGTACCAGGAGCCGGGCGCCAGGCGGGCCGGGACCAGGAAGTCACGGGCGCCCTCCGGGGTGGAGCGGGTCAGCGTCGGGGTCTCGATCTCGACGAAGTCGTGGGCCTCCAGCACCGAGCGGGCCGCCCGGGATACCTGGGAGCGCAGGCGCAGCGCGGCGCCCTGGCGGGGCCGGCGCAGGTCGAGGTAGCGGTACTTCAGCCGGGCCTCCTCGCCGACGGTTACGTGCTCGTCGATCTGGAAGGGCAGCGGGGCGGCGGTGTTGAGCACGTCGAGGTCGGTGATCGCCACCTCGATCTCGCCGGTCGGCAGGTCCGGGTTGGCGTTGCCTTCCGGACGCTCCTCCACGACACCGGTCACGGCGATGCAGTACTCGTTGCGCAGGTCATGGGCGCCGGAGGACTCGAGGATCTCGTCCCGCACCACGACCTGGGCCACGCCGCTGGCATCGCGAAGGTCGATGAACGCGACGCCGCCGTGGTCCCGCCGGCGGGCCACCCAGCCGGCAAGGGTGACGGTCTGGCCGGCGTGCTCGGCACGCAGGGTACCGGCGTCATGGGTGCGAATCACAGGGTGTCCTTCCGGGAACTGGGCATCGTACGGTTGGCCAGCCTACCGCCGATCGACCGGGCGACCGTGACAGGATCAGGGCGCCGTCCGCTGCGGCGTGACCAGTCCGTACTGGTAGGCCAGCACCAGGATCTGGGTACGGGAACGGACCCCGAGCTTGTCCCCGATGTGGCGCAGGTGCGCCTTCACCGCGGCCTCGGAGATACACAACCGCTCGGCGATGTCCTTGTTGCTCAGGCCGAGCGCCAACTGGTCGAGGACCTCGTGCTCACGGGCCGTCGGCGCGGGCACCCGTCGGGGCAGCTGGGCGTGCGCCGGAGTGGCCGAGGGCCCCTCGGCGATGCTGCGGGCCAGGGCGCGCGAGATCCGGGGACTCAACGGCATCTCGTCCGCCAGCGCCTGCCGGATCCCGTCCATCAGCTCCTCGGCGGAGGAGTCCTTCACCAGGTAGCCGGCCGCACCTGCGCGCAGTGCCGGCACCACGTAGTCGACCGACACGAAGGTCGTGACCGCGACCATGCACGCGTCGGGGTGCTGGCGTCCGATGGCGGTCATCGCCTCGACCCCGGACATCCGCGGCATCTTGAGGTCCATCAGCACCACGTCCGGGCGCAACTGGCCGTAGCGGCCAACCGCCTCCGCCCCGTCGGAGGCCTCACCGACCACGACGAACTCCGGATGGTCCGCGAAGATGTGGCGGAAGGCGTCGCGAACGACCGGTTCGTCGTCGACGACGAGGATTCTGGTGGGCTCGGTCACGCCCCTAGACTAAGCCCCCGGAATGTAGACAAAAGGTGATGGCCAGCCCGGTCGTGATGGACCAGCATTGATCTCGGCGCCGGGGGGTGCTGTCAGCGCAGGGAGGTGGGGGCCGTGAAGAAGAACATCAGGGCGCAAGGGATCAGCAGGATCGCCAGGATCTCGGTAGTGTCCTTGGCAGTCATGTTCATCACGGCCCCCCTCTCCCCCGCAGCCACGTCCGAGAACGCCATCGCCCAGCCGTTGGGTTTTCGCGACATGATCTGCCGGTACTTCCCGTCCGTTTGCGCCTGATCCGGATACCATCACGTCCTTTCCCTCCCGTTTGCAGGAGTTGCTGGAGTCACGTCCCTTGCCGACGTGGCTCCGTGTCGCGATGGTCGTCACCATTTCGCTGAGTTTCGTGGACGACCTGCGCGGGTCGTTCGGCGACTGGGCCACGATCCGCGGCGACCAGCACGAGGTGTGGGTCCAGATCGGCCTGCTGCTCAGCTACCTGGTGCTGTACCTGTCCACCTGGCGCACCACTGCTGCGGTGCTGGCCTTCATACCCACCCTGGTGGTCGCGCTGACGACCGGTGACTCGTCTGTGGTGCTGCTGAGCGGGGCGGCCGTCGTCGGCCTGGCCCCGATCACGACGCGCCTGCCGGTCACGCTCGCGACCTGGCTGCTGTTCCTGGGGTGGGCGGTGCTGGCCGCAGTGCTGAAGGGATCGGCCTGGCGCGACATCTTCTGGCTGGCGATGCTGGTGTTCTTCCTCAGCAGTGTGCTCGGCACCGCGGTGCGCCGGTTCCAGGTCCAGCTGTCGCACGACCGGCGCCGGCTGCTGGAACTCCAGGAGGAGAACCGGCGGATCCGTGAGGACGAGCGGGCAGCGCTGGCCCGCGAGCTGCACGACGTGGTGGCCCACGAGCTCTCGCTGATCTCCCTGCAGATCACCAGCCGCAGCCGCACCGACGACCCCGCCGAGCTCCACCGGGTCCTGGACAGCGTGCGGCAGGCCACCCATTCCGCCCTCTACGAGCTGCGGCTGCTGGTGGGAGTGCTGCGGGAGGACGACCCGGGCGACGACTCCGACCTCGGGCACCTCAACGACGACACGTCGGTGCTGCGCGCCGTCGAGGGACTGACCGCCAGGCTGGACGAGCTCGGCTTCGATGCCCGGTTCGTGGTCTCCCCCGAGGTCGACGGGCTCCCCTCCACGCTCACCCGGACGCTGATCCGCATCATGCAGGAGTCGTGCACCAACATCGTCAAGCACGCCCCGTCCGGGTGCACCTGCCGGGGCGAGGTGCGGCTCGGTCCGCGCTCGGTGCTGCTGACCGTCCGCAACCCCCTCGGTCGGGTGGCCGGGCGCGAGGACCTGAACGACGGGCCGACCGGCTGGGGCCTGCGGGGCATCGCCGAACGGGTCGACCTGCTCGGCGGTCAGCTGCGTGCCGGCCAGGAGGGCTCGGACTGGCTGGTGCGGGCCGAGCTCCCCCTCTCGGCCGACGAACTGACCTAGCCGTCAGCCCAGCGGCCCGCGCACTGTACGGGGGAAGAGGTCCTCGGCCGGCGGAGTCCACGCATCGGCATCGGCGCCGACCTGCTCACCAGAACGGATGTCCTTCACCTCGTCGTTCTCCCCGGCGCCGAACCACACGTACGGGATGCCGCGGCGGTCGGCGTAGCGGATCTGCTTGCCGAACTTGTCCGCCTTCGGGGCCACCTCGGTCGGGATCCCGCGCCGGCGCAGCCGGTCGGCGGTCCGCAGCGCGACCTCGCGGCTCTCCTCGTTGTCGACTGCCACCAGGACGCAGGTCGGCACCGAACGCGACGCGGTGAGCTCCCCACGGCCCAGGATCGGGGCCAGCAGCCGGGTGACGCCGAAGGAGTAGCCGACCCCGGGGAAGGTGTTCTTGCCGTCGGAGGCGAGGGCGTCGTACCGGCCGCCGGAGGCGACCGAGCCCATCTTCTCCGCGCCCTGCAGCACGGTCTCGTAGACGGTGCCGGTGTAGTAGTCCAGGCCGCGGGCGATCTTCAGGTCGGCGAGCATCCGCCCGGGCACCTGGCGCTCGGCCACCCGGACCACGGCGGCGAGCGCCTCCAGGCCCTGGTCGAGCAACGCGTGCTCGACGCCGAGTTCGCGGACCCGGTCGACGAAGGACTCGTCGGTGGTCGCGATGCCCGCCAGTGCCACGCACTTGGCTGCCTGCCCGGTCTCCAGGCCGAGCTCGGTGACCAGCAGCTCGGCCACCGCGTCCGGGCCGATCTTGTCGTACTTGTCGACCCGCTGGAGCACGGCGGCGGTGTCCTCGATGCCGAGCCCGCGGTAGAAGCCCTCGGACAGCTTGCGGTTGTTGACGTGCAGCACGACCGGCGGGATGCCCAGGTCGACGTGCAGCTTCTCGAACGCGTCGAGGGCGACCAGAGGGATCTCGACGTCGTGGTGGTCGGCCAGGGTGCCCTGGCCGACGATGTCGATGTCGGCCTGGAGGAACTCGCGGTAGCGGCCCTCCTGCGGGCGCTCGCCGCGCCAGACCTTCTGGACCTGGTAGCGGCGGAACGGGAAGACCAGGTGCCCGGCGTGCTCCAGCACGTAGCGGGCGAACGGCACCGTCAGGTCGAAGTGCAGGCCGAGTTCGTCGGTGTCGCCCTCGGCCGCGTGCAGCCGCCGGACGACGTAGATCTCCTTGTCGATCTCGCCCTTGCGGGCCAGCTGGTCCATCGGCTCGACGGCCCGGGTCTCGATCGAGGCGAAGCCGTGCAGCTCGAAGGTCGACGACAGGATCCGCAACGCATGCAGCTCGACCATCCGCTCGGCGGGGAGGAACTCGGGGAAGCCGGACATCGGCTTGGGGCGGCTCATGCGGACAGCGGCCTTTCGGGACGGGGTTGCGTACGCGAGGGCGTACGCACGACCCCACGAGCCTAGTCCCTACAACTGCAGGTAGGGATTGGTGGCGCGCTCGCGGGACACCAGCGTCTGCCCACCGTGGCCGGGCAGCAGGACCGTACGATCGGCCAGGCCGAGGACGACGTGGCGCAGCGTCTCCGCCATCACCGTGGGGTCGCCGCTCGGCAGGTCGGTGCGCCCGACGCTGCCGGCGAACACCACGTCGCCGGTGAGGACCAGCGCGTCGTACCGGTCGTCGTCGGGGTAGGCCAACCGGTACATCGTGGATCCGGGGGTGTGCCCGGGGGCGTGCAGGGCCTCGAACTCCAGCCCCGCCAACTCGATCCGGTCCCCGTCGGCCACCTCGTGCAGCGGGGAGGGCTCGCGGTCGGTGAAGTCCGGGGCCTCGCCGAACGTCCGGGCGACCAGTTCACGGGCGGCCGGGATCGAGTACGGGTCGGTCAGGGAGGGCCGGTCGGCCGGGTGGATCCAGCAGCCGATGCCGTACTCCTCGGCCACGGCCGCCGCCGAGAACATGTGGTCGATGTGTCCATGGGTGAGCAGGACACCCGCCGGGACGAGCCCCTGGTCCCGGACGATCCGCCGGAGCGTGTCGATCGCCGTCACGCCCGGATCGACCACGACGCACTCGCCGCCGGGAGCGGGCCCGACAAGGTAGCAGTTCGTCTGCCAGGCACCCGCCGGAAATGAGGCAATGAACACAACTCGCACCCTATCGGGCAAGATGTACCCCATGAGTGAGATGTCAGGGCCAGCTTCCTTTGGTCGCGTCGACGCCGACGGCACGGTCTACGTACGCACCCCGGAAGGAGAGCGCACCGTGGGCCAGGTCCCGGATGCGGACCCCGCCGAGGCCCTCGCGTTCTACGTGCGCCGCTTCGAGAACCTCTCGGTCGAGGTCGACCTGCTGGAGAACCGGCTCCGGGGCGGTGCCCTGTCACCCGACGAGGCACGCAAGCGCATCGCCCAGGTCAAGGAGAGCATCCACGACGCCGCCGCCGTCGGTGACCTTGCCGCGCTGGAGACCCGCCTGGAGGGACTGCAGCCGCTGATCGAGGAGAAGTCCGAGGAGCGCAAGGCCGCCCGGGCGGTGCAGAACGAGGAGACCCGCCAGGCCAAGGAGGCCATGGTCGCGGAGGCGGAGAAGATCGCCGCCGGCAGCGACTGGCGCGGTGGAGTGAACCGGTTCCGCGACCTGCTGGAGCAGTGGAAGGCCCTCCCCCGCATCGACAAGGCCACCGACGATGCCCTCTGGCACCGTTTCTCGACCGCCCGGACGACCTACACCCGGCGCCGCAAGCACCAGTTCGCCGAGCAGAACGCCCAGCGCGAGGGGGCGAAGGCGCTGAAGGAGGCGATCATCGCCGAGGCCACGCCGCTGGCGACCTCCGAGGACTGGGGCCAGACCTCCCGCGACTTCCGCGACCTGATGCAGCGCTGGAAGGCGGCCGGTTCGGCTCCGCGCGACATCGACGACAAGCTGTGGAAGCAGTTCCGCACCCTGCAGGACACCTTCTTCAATGCGCGCAACAACGCGCAGAGCGTCCAGGACGAGGAGTTCCGCGGCAACCAGGTCGCCAAGGAGGCGCTCCTGGACGAGTACGAGCCGCAGATCCGCCCCGAGGACGACCTGCCCGGCGCCAAGCGCCTGTACCGGGAGCTGCTGGAGAAGTGGGCCGAGGTCGGCATGGTGCCGCGCGACTCGATGCGCGGGCTGGACAGCCGGCTGCACAAGATCGAGCAGTCGGTCAAGCAGCGCGAGGACGCCGAGTGGAAGCGTACGGACCCGCAGGCCCGCGAGCTGGCCACCGACACCGCCCGCAAGATCCAGGCCCAGATCGACGACCTGGCGGAGAAGGCGGACAAGGCGGAGTCCCGCGGCGACGCCCGCCGGGCCAAGGAGCACCGCGACGCGATCTCCACCTACCAGACGTGGCTGGAGCAGGCCGAGCGGGCCGCCCGCGACTACGGCGCCTGATCACCACCGGACCGAACGCGACCGCGGTCGCCGTCACCCGACGGCGGCCGCGGTCGTTCGCTGGTGTACGAGGGGTGCGCCGGCTCAGCCCTGGACCCGGTAGACGTCGTAGACGCCCGGAACACGCCGGATCGCGTTCAGCACGTGGTCCAGGTGGGTCGGGTCGGGCGTCTCGAAGGTGAGGGTGGTCTTCGCCGTCTGGTCCCGGCGCGTGTTGACGCTGGCCGCGCTGATCGAGATGTGCTCCTCCGCGATCGACCGGGTGATGTCGGACAGCAGGCCGTTGCGGTCCAGCGCCAGGATCTGCACGGTGACCAGGAAGCTGCTGGCCGAGGTCGGAGCCCACGAGACGTCGACGATGCGCTCGGGCGAGTTCTCCACCAGGTCCAGCGCATTGCTGCAGTCGCGGCGGTGCACCGAGACACCGGACGCGCGGGTGATGAAACCGAGGATGTCGTCACCGGGGACCGGCGTGCAGCACCGGGCCAGCTTCACCCACAGGCCCTTGTCTCCGTCCACCATCACCCCGGTCTCGGAGGACGACGGGACGGTCCTGGGGCGGCGCAGGACGATCGAGTCCTCGCTGGTCTCGTCGGCCACCTCCTCCGGTCCGCCGGCGATCTCGACCAGCCGCTGGCACACCGCCTGCGGCGACACCGAGCCGTCGCCCACCGCCTTGTAGAGGCTGTTGACGTCGGCGACGCGGAAGTACGCCGCGACCTCGGTCAGGTGCTCGATGGTGAGCAGGCGCTGCATCGGCATGTCCATCCGGCGCATCTGCCGGGCCAGGGACTCCTTGCCGCCCTCGATCGCCTCGTCGCGCCGCTCCCGGCTGAAGTACTGGCGGATCTTGGCGCGGGCGCGCGGGCTGGCGACGAAGTTCATCCAGTCCCGGGAGGGGCCGGCCCCCTCGGCCTTGGAGGTCAGGATCTCGACCCGGTCGCCGGTCTGCAGCTTCGACTCCAGCGGGACCAGCCGGCCGTTGACGCGTGCGCCGATGCAGCGGTGCCCGACCTCGGTGTGCACCAGGTAGGCGAAGTCGACCGGGGTCGCTCCGACCGGGAGGGTCAGCATGTCGCCCTTGGGCGTGTACACGATGACCTCGTCGGCGTTGATCGAGAAGAGCAGGTCGTCGAGGAACTCCTCGGGGTCCTCCGTCTCGCGCTGCCACTGGTTGAGCGCCCGTACCCAGGTCAGCTCGCTGGGGTCGGACCGGTCGCCCTTGCCCTCCTTGTACTTCCAGTGGGCAGCGACGCCGTAGTCGGCGCGGCGGTGCATCTCCCAGGTCCGGATCTGGAACTCGACCGGGGATCCCTCCGGACCGCGCACCGTGGTGTGGAGCGACTGGTACATGTTGTACTTCGGCATCGCGATGTAGTCCTTGAACCGCCCGGGCAGCGGGTTCCACTGCGAGTGCAGCACCCCCAGCGCGCCGTAGCAGTCCTGGATCGAGTCGACGATGATGCGCAGCGCGACCAGGTCGTAGATGTCGTCGAACGAGCGTCCCCGCACCACCATCTTCTGGTAGATCGAGTAGTAGTGCTTCGGCCGGCCCGTGACTGTCGCGCGGATCCCGGCCTGGCGCAGGTCGTTGTCCACGATCTCGGTGACCTGCTTGAGGAACTTCTCCCGGGAGGGTGCGCGCTGGGCGACCAGGTGCACGATCTCGTCGTACAGCTTGGGCTGCATGGTGGAGAACGCCAGGTCCTCCAGCTCCCACTTGATCGTGTTCATGCCGAGCCGGTGCGCCAGCGGCGCGTAGACCTCGAGGGTCTCCTCGGCGATCCGGTTCTGCTTGTCGGGTCGCAGGTAGTGCAGCGTCCGCATGTTGTGCAGGCGGTCGGCGAGCTTGATCACCAGGACCCGGATGTCCTGGCTCATGTTGACGATCATCTTGCGCAGCGTCTCGGCCTTGGCCGAGGAACCGTACGTCACCTTGTCCAGCTTGGTGACCCCGTCCACCAGCAGCGCGACGGTGGGACCGAAGTCTGCCGTCAGCTGGGCGAGGGTGTAGTCGGTGTCCTCCACCGTGTCGTGCAGCAGCCCGGCACAGATCGTGTCCTCGGCCGCACCGAACTCGGCCAGGATCGTCGCCACCGCCAGTGGGTGGGTGATGTACGGGTCACCGCTCTTGCGCTTCTGGCCGGAGTGGAAGTGTGCAGCGGTCACGTAGGCGCGCTCGACCAGCTGGAGGTTCGCCTTGGGGTGGCTGGCCCGGATCGCCTGGAACAGGGGGTCCAGGACGTTCGGCTGCTGGGGCTTGGTGCCCAGGCGTGCCAAGCGCTGGCGCATCGAGAGGCGCGGCGCATCGCCCAGTGCGACGGGCAACGTGTCGTCGGACATGCTCGGCCTCCTCACGGTGCATCCGCGTATTGGCGGAATTCTAGTCCCCCGAGCGCAGATCTCCCCCGTACGGCCCGGATCTGACCGAGGAGCGGGACGGTCAGCCCTCGACCGTCACCAGGGCGGTGATCGCCGTCTCGCCCAGACCGGCCTCCGCCAGCCGGCGGTGCGGCTCCAGGAAAGCGAGCTCCATCACCACCGCCACGTGGACCAGCTCGGCGCCGAGACGCCGGATCAGTTCGGCGGTGGCCGCCAGGGTGCCGCCGGTGGCCAGCACGTCGTCGACCACCAGCACCCGCGATCCGGGCTTGATCGCGTCGGTGTGGATCGTCAGCGTCTCACTGCCGTACTCCAGGTCGTAGCTGACCTCGTACGTCGCGGCGGGCAGCTTGCCGGGCTTGCGGACGGGCACGAAACCCGCCCCCAGCGCGACGGCGACCGGGGCACCGACGATGAATCCCCGCGCCTCCATACCGACCACCACGTCGATGGCGGGCGGGGCCGCCGCGACCAGTTCGTCGACGGTGGCCCGGAAGCCCTCCGCGGAGCCGAGCAGCGGGGTGATGTCCTTGAACCCGACCCCCTGCTGGGGGAAGTCCGGGATGTCGCGGATCAGCGAGGCGATCAACCTGCGGTTCTCCGCCGAGGTGCGGGCAGGCACTGCGGTGGTCATGGTTCCTCGATCTCCTCGGACGCTCAGTGCTCGGTCCGGCGCTGGCTGCGCGGGCGGTGCTCGGGCTGGTGGCGGACGCCGTGATGGACGTGGTCGGTCACGTCGACAGCCACAGTGACCGGTGAGGGGCTGGAGGTGACCAGGGCCGCCTCCTGTTCGGCCCGGAGCTGCCGCTCCTCGTCCCGGGCCAAACGGGAACGCCAGTCGGCCATCTGCGAGGTGCGCTCCTTCATGTCCACCAGCAGCGAGGTGGCGATGTAGATGGAGGAGTAGGCGCCGGCGATCATGCCGACGACCATGGCCAGCGACAGGTCCTTGATCGGGCCGGTGCCCAGCACCCAGATGCCGGCGACCAGCAGCGCCACGATCGGCAGCACGCCGATGATGGTGGTGTTGATCGACCGCAGCAGGACCTCGTTGAGGCTCCGGTTCGCAGCCCGCGTGTAGGTCTCCTTGCGTACGCCCAGGTCCCGGACGTTCTCCCGGACCCGGTCGAAGACGACCATCGTGTCGTAGAGGGAGTAGCCGAGGATGGTGAGCAGTGCGGTCAGGGTCGCCGGGGTGACGGAGAAGCCGACCCAGGCGTAGACCCCGACGGTGACGACCAGGTCGTGCAGCACCGCCGCGATCGCCGCGACCGCCATTCGCCAGTCACGGAAGTACACCGCGATCAGCAGACCTACCAGGACCAGGAAGACGCTCAGTGCGATGATGCCCTTCTGGGTGATCTGCTTGCCCCAGGAGGCGCCGATCAGGCTGTAGGACACCTGGTCGGGTGATACCCCGGCCCAGGACCCGAGGGCCTGGCGGATCTCGGTGACCTCGGGGCTGGTCAGCGCGCGGGTCTGCACGTTGACGGTGTTGGCACCGATGGTCGTGACGGTGATCTCGTTCAGCTCGGGGATGCTCAGCTTCTCGATGGCGGCGCGCGCGTCGTTGACGGAGGTGTCGGTGACGGCGTACGGCACCCTGAACTCCGAGCCGCCCCGGAACTCGATGCTGAGGTTCAGGCCACGGACCAGCACCCCGAGGATGCAGATCGCCAGGACCACGGCGCTGATCACGTACCAGCGCCGGCGGTGGGCCATGACGTCGTAGACGTTCTCGCCGTGCGACAGCCGAACGAGCTTGCCCAACAGGCCGCCCATCATGCCTCCTCGGTGGTGGGAACAGAGTTGGTGACAGGAGCGCTGGCGACAGGAGCGCTGGCGACAGGGCTGCTGGTCGCGACACGGCTGGTGGCAGGAGCGGCATCGCGCGGGCGCCGCCGGCTGGTGGGCAGCCGCTCGACACCGATCGAGGCCGGTTCCAGCCCCGAGCCACGCCGTCCCTCACCGAAGTACCGGGTCCGCATCAGCAGCGTCATCACCGGCTTGGTGAACAGGAAGGTCACCACCAGGTCGATGATCGTGGCCAGCCCGAGGATGAAGGCGAACCCGCGGACCGCGCCGATGGAGAGGATGAACAGCACCAGGGCGCTGAGCAGCTGCACCCCGTCGGAGATCAGGATCGTCCCGCGGGCCTTCTCCCAGCCGGACTCGACCGCGGAGCGGATCGTACGTCCGGACCGCACCTCGTCCTTGATCCGCTCGAAGAAGATGATGAAGGAGTCGGCCGTGACGCCGATGCCGACGATGGCACCCGCCACACCGGGCAGGTTGGTCGCGACACCGAGGCCCTGCCCCAGCAGCACCATCAGGGAGTACGTCATCACCGCCGCCAGGGCGATCGTCGCGATGACGATCCAGGACAGGGTGCGGTACATGGCGACCGCGAAGGCCGCCACGAGGATCAGGCCGAGCAGTCCCGCGATCAGGGCGCCGCGCAGCTGCTCACCGCCCAGGACCGGGGAGACCGTGTCGACCGAGTCGATCGTCAGGGCGAGCGGCAGGGCGCCGTACTTGAGCACGGAGGCCAGGCTCTGGGCCGATTCCTGGGTGAAGCCCTGGGAGCCTCCGTCGATCTGGGCGCGGCCGTTCGGGATCACCTCGTTCACCTGCGGAGCCGACACGACCCGACCGTCCAGGACGATCGCGAACTGCTTGGTCGGCACGCCCTGGGCGAGCTGGGCGGTGGCGTCGGCGAACAGGCGGGCGCCCTCGGAGTTGAAGTCCATCGTGACGACCCACTGCAGCTGTCCCTGGGGGATGCCCGCGCTGGCGGTCTGCACCTGCTGGCCGCTGACCACCGTCGGACCGAGCAGGTACTTGGCCGTGCCCTCGCGGTCACAGGTCATCAGCGGCTGGTCGGCGACGTCGTTGACCGGGTCACCACAGTGGTAGGCGGCGAAGTTCGCAACTGCCTGCTGGTCCGGCTGCCAGGTCAGTGCCTTGTCCTGCGGCACGCCCTTGCCCGCCACCGACGGGTAGGGCGACGGCGCAACGCTGGGCTTCGCCGGGGCCGCCGGAGCGGTCGGCAGGTTGTTGGCCTTCGGCGTGGTCGAGGCCTGCGGAACCACCGAGGCCTGCGGGGCCGTGCTGCCGGACCCGGCCTGCGGCGTCGCGCCCGGGCTGGGGGTGGCCGCCGGGACGGCGATCGGCTCGGCGTAGTAGACGACTCGGAAGTTCAACAGGGCCGTCTGGCCCACCATGTCCCGCAACCGGTCCTGGCTGACGTTCGGAACGCTGACAGTGATCTGGTTGTTGTTCGCCGTGGTGACCTCGGACTCGCCGACGCCGAGGCTGTCGACGCGCTGCTGGAGGATCGTACGGGCCTGCTCCAGGCTCGCCTTGTCGACCTGTCCCCCGCCGGTGGAATTGGACGCGGTCAGCGTGATGGTGGTGCCGCCCCGCAGGTCGAGGCCCAGCTTGGGCACCCAGCTCCCGCTCGCAGCCATCCCGCCGACCATCGCGGCAATTGCCACGAAGAGGGCCAGCAGCGGTCGCCAGGGATGGACGGGATGGGACGATCGTCGGTTCGTCGATGCCATGGGGTCCGGGGCTCAGGCTTTCCGGTCGTCCGGGCCGTGGAGGCGTCCGTCGGTGTCGCGATCGGTCCCGGTGGTGTCGGTCGTGTCGGTCGTGTCGGTTCCGGCTGCGGTGTCGGGCCGCTCGAGGTCCGTCCGCTCGAGATCCGTCCGCTCGACGTAGGTGTCGTCCGTCGTGTCCTCGAGGACCTCGTCAGAGGGCTCCTCGGGGTAGGCCCAGAACTCGTCGCGGCTGCGCGGCACGACGCCGGTCACCAGTCGCTTGTCGACGGTCATCACCACGCCGGGGGCGACCTCCACCCGGGCCTGGACGTCGCCCAGCTCGACCAGCGTCCCGTAGACACCGATCTGGGTCGACACGCGCGCACCGGGCTCGAGCTCGCCCATCAGGGCGGCCTGCTTCTTCTGCTGGACCCGCGCGGGGCGCACCAGCATGAAGTAGCCGAGCGCGACGAAGAGCGCGATCATCAGCAGCGTGCTCGTGGAGTTGTTCATGTATCTCACTTCTCGGGTCAGGGACGGACGGGGGCGAGTCTAGTCCCACAGGGACGGGGCCCCGGTTTCCTGGCCCGGGACGGGCAGTCCCAGGTGGGCATAGGCAGCCGGGGTGGCGACGCGTCCGCGCGGCGTGCGCATCATGAACCCGAGCCGCACCAGGAAGGGTTCGGCGACCTCCTCGACGGTGTCAGGCTCCTCGGCCACGGCGATCGCCAGGGTGGACAGCCCGACCGGACCGCCACCGAAGCGGCTGCACAGCGCGACCAGGACGGCCCGGTCGAGACGGTCCAGGCCCAGCTCGTCGACCTCGTACAGGTCGAGGGCGGCCCGGGCGGTGGCCCGGTCCACGTCACCGGTGCCGTGCACCTGGGCGTAGTCGCGGACCCGGCGCAGCAGCCGGTTGGCGATCCGGGGCGTGCCCCGGGAGCGCCGGGCGATCTCGGCGCCGGCATCGGCGTCGACCGGCACGTCGAGGACACGCGAGGAGCGCTGCACGATGTGCTCCAGCGCCTCGGGCGCGTAGAACTCAAGCTGCGCGGTCATCCCGAACCGGTCGCGCAGCGGGCCGGGCAGCAGTCCGGCCCGGGTGGTGGCACCGACCAGGGTGAAGTAGGGGATCTCGATCGGGATGGCCGTGGCGCCGGGGCCCTTGCCGACCACGACGTCGACCCGGTAGTCCTCCATCGCCAGGTAGAGCATCTCCTCGGCGGGCTTGGACATCCGGTGGATCTCGTCGAGGAAGAACACCTCGCCCTCGACCAGTCCGGACAGGATCGCCGCCAGGTCGCCGGCGTGCTGGATCGCCGGGCCGGAGGAGATCCGCAGCGGGACGCCCATCTCGGCGGCGATGATCATCGCCAGGGTCGTCTTGCCCAGCCCCGGCGGGCCGGACAGCAGGACGTGGTCGGGGGTGGTGCCGCGCTGCCGGGCGGCGGCGAGCACCAGACCGAGTTGGGCGCTGACCCGCGGCTGGCCCTCGAAATCGGTCAGCCGGCTGGGCCGCAGCGCCGCCTCGACGACACTCTCCTCGGCGAACGCGTGCGGGTCGACCGCGCCACGGTCGGTCACGACCGCACCACCTCCCGCTTCACTTGGCCAGCGACTGCAGCGCCGCCCGCATCAACTGTGCCACGCCGATCGAGGGGTCCTCGACGACGAGCGGTTCGACGGCGTCGCAGGCCAGCTCCGCCTCCTTGGCGGACCAGCCGAGCCCCTGCAGGCCTCCGGCGACCTGCTGGCGCCAGAGCGGACGCTCGTCCGCCGGGACCGACGGCCGATGGCCGACGGGGTCCACCCCGAGGCGGACGACCTTGTCCTTCAGCTCGACCAGCATCCGCTCGGCCGACTTCTTGCCGACCCCCGGCACCCGGGTCAGGGCGGCCAGGTCCTCGGCGAGGATGGCGGCCACGAACGCGGGCGGGTCGAACAGGGAGAGCACCGCCAGCGCCAGCTTGGGCCCGACGGCGTTCACCCCGAGCAGCATCTCGAAGGCCTCGCGCTCGGTCGGGTCGACGAAGCCGAACAGGGTGAAGGTCTCCTGGCGCATCTGCAGGGAGGTCTCCAGGTGGCCGCGCTCCCCCAGCCGCAGCCCGGCGAGGGCGCGGGCGGTGCACTGCACCTCCAGCCCCAGTCCGCCCAGGTCGATCACGGCGGTCGTCGCCCGGATGGCGCTCACCGTCCCGGTGAGGTGTGCGATCACCGACCGCCCTCCTTCCATGTCGTACGTCTGTTGCCGGCGTGGTCCTGGATCGCCTGCTGCCAGCGGTTGGGTACGGCATCGCCGACGACGATGCCGCTGCGCCACAGGTGGCACACGGCCAGGGCGACCGCGTCGGCGGCGTCCGCGGGCCTGGGCATCTCGGCCAGCCCGAGGATCCGGGCGACCATCGTGCCGACCTGCTGCTTGTCGGCGCGGCCGGACCCGGTAACCGCCGCCTTGACCTCCGAGGGGGTGTGCAGCTGGACCGGGAGTCCGTTCCGGGCGCCCACCAGCATGGCGATGCCGGCCGCCTGGGCGGTGCCCATCACTGTCGGGCTGTTGTGCTGGGCGAAGACCTGCTCGACGGCGACCACGTCGGGCCGGTGCTCGCGCAGCTTCGCCTCGATCTCGCGCTCCAGCAGCACCAGGCGGCGTGGTGTGTCGAGGTCCGCCGGGGTGCGGAAGACCCCGACATCGACCAGGCTGCACCGCCGGGAGCGGTCGCCGTCGATGACGCCGAAACCGCACCGGGTCAGGCCCGGATCGATGCCGAGGATTCGCACGCTGGGGTCGGGCCTCAGTCCTCGGAGAGGGAGGCCAGGGCCTCGGCGTCGGGTTCGTAGTTGCCGTAGACGTTCTGGACGTCGTCCAGGTCGTCGATGGCGTCAACCAGCTTCTCGACCTTCTCGAAGACCTCCAGGTCGACCTGCTGGAAGAAGTCGGGCACGAACTCCACCTCGGCGGAGTCGTAGTCCAGACCGGCGGCCTGGATCGCCTGGCGGACGGCGACGACCGAGTTCGGCTCGCAGATCACCCGGAACTGCTCGCCGGCATCCTGCACGTCCTCCGGGTCGGCCTCCAGGGTGGCCTCGAGCAGCTCGTCCTCGCTGATCTCCTTGCCGTCCTGCTTCTTGGCCACCGACACGACGCCCTTGCGCTGGAACATCCGCGAGGTGGATCCCGGGTCGGCGACGGTGCCGCCGTTGCGGGTGATGGCGACGCGGACGTCGGAGGCCGCGCGGTTGCGGTTGTCGGTGAGGCACTCGATCAGCAGGGCGATGCCGGCCGGGCCGTAGGCCTCGTACATGATCGTCTCGTAGTTGACCGCATCGCTGCCCTCACCAGCGCCGCGCTTGACAGCACGGTCGATGTTGTCGTTGGGGACCGAGGACTTCTTCGCCTTCTGGATGGCGTCGTAGAGGGTCGGGTTGCCGCCCGGGTCGCCGCCGCCGATCCGGGCAGCGACCTCGATGTTCTTGATCAGCTTGGCGAAGAGCTTGCCGCGCTTCGCGTCGATGACGGCCTTCTTGTGCTTGGTGGTGGCCCACTTGGAATGCCCACTCATGGGGTGCTCCTGTCTGTCGAACCGCCGGGGCGTCAGCCCCAGATGCGGGGGTGTTCGGGGGTGGTGGGCACTGACTGTGCCCAGCGGCGGCGCCACGGTGCGGCGCCGTCCTCGACGGCCGATGCCGTCCGGCCGGTGAACCTGTCGGCCCAGCCTGCTCCGGGTTCCGGCGTCCCGCCGGGGTCCGGCACCCGTCCGCCTGCGATGTCCGTGCTCATCACTGTCACCCCCGTCCTGTCGTGCCGCGGGTCTCCGCGACGCGGCTTCCCACCACATCGGTCACCATCGTCGGTCCGGGGTGCAGGTAGGTGAGCTGCGGGTCCGGTCCGACGCCGTTCGAGACGATCTCGAGTGCATCGGCCAACGAGGTCGCGGCGCGCATCCCCAGCCGGGCAGCACTGTCGCGGTCCGCCCCCACCCAGACGATGTCCCCGCAGTGCTCACGGGCCCGGGAGATGGCGTACCACTGGTAGACCGGCAGCATACCCGCGTAGCCGTGCTCGTCACGGTGCAGGTGGCCGTACCAGTCGTCGGTGGCGAAGCGCTGCTCGTGCTCGTCGTGGACGACCTGCGGGTCAGTGGTGCGGGTCAGGACCTGGGTGAAGAAGTCACCCGCGGCCGAGTGCTCGGTCGGGCTGAAGTCGGGCCGCAGCGGGTGGCAGATGATGACCGCCCCGCCCGCCCGGACCGGGCTGCCCGCTCCGGCCAGGCCCGCCAGGGCCGCCCAGGCTGCGGTGAGGGGGTCGGCCGGGAGGCCTGCGTTGTGTGGGGTCCGTCCCGGCACCGTCGTGATCAGGACGTCGGCCTGGCCGGGGACCTGCACCATCTGCTGGTCGGCCAGGGCCGTACGGGTGGCCTCGGCGACCTGGTCGGGGGCGCCGGCGGTGAGCGCGCAGATCTCGCGGGCCTGCATGCCCTCCCACATGGCCTTGTGCAGGCGCTCGGGGGCCACCTTGCCGGCCCGGCGGGCCGCGGTGAGCGCGAGCCGCTGCGGCACCGACCACTCCCACTCGCGCCGGCCCAGGTAGCCGAACGGGGCCGCTACGTCCTGCTGGTCGGTCACCACGTCGATGGCGAACAGCGGCAGCCTGTCGGCCAGCACGGCGGCGACCCGCTGCTGCGCGTCCGGTGCTGCCGAGAAGCCGTGCATGGCGTCCAGCGTCTCGCGGGCGACGACGCCCTCGGCGAGGAAGCCTGCACCGGCGTCGGCCGCGGTGCGCGCCACGTTGACCGTCACCACGACGTCGGAGGCGGCCAGGCGCCGGTTGACCAGGACGGGCTCGCCCCGGTCGGTGCTGCCGAGGTCGGCGGGACCGGCGGGATCGGCCAGGTCGTGCTGGACGACCAGGTGGTCGGGGCCGAGCGCGTCGACCACGCGCCGGCCGAGGACGGCGGCGAGCTCGGCGGCGCCGAGCCTGCGGCCGGTCCCGATCGCGAGGAGCACCTGGACGTCGTCGACGCGCCGCTCCGCGGCCACGTCGAGGATGCGCTCGACCAGCCGGCCGCGGATGTCCTGGGCCATCGGGGCGACGGCCAGGCCGGTGACCACGACGGTGAGGGAGCTGCTCGGCTCCAGCAGGTCGGCCAGCGGGGTGGTGCCCTTCGGCGCACCGAGGGCGGACCCGATGGCCTGCTCGACGTCCTGGAGGGCGCTGTCGTACTCGTTGGCGTACACCACCTGGGTACCCAGCGGCAGGGTGGCCAGGTGTCCGGCTCCCCCGTCACCGACCAGCAGTGGCGGCGTACGCTTCTCGACTTCGAGGACGAATCCCGGTCGCGACATGTTCCGTCTCCTCCTCTAGCGGCCGAGAGGCCGGTTGCGTCGGCTCCCCGCGCTGTGGGAGCTCCATTCCACGATCGACCAGTGGTCGGCCTGCGCCACCCGCATCAGCGGGACGTCAGGGTTGACCGCCACCGGGTTGCCCACGGCCCGCAGCATGGACTCGTCGGCGTGGGAGTCGGCGTACGCGTAGCTCTTGGCCAGGTCGATCCCGTTCGCGGCGGCGTAGTGGCGCAACCACGCGGGCCGCGCCTCGCCGACCAGCGGCGGGCCGGTCAGGTAGCCGGTGCAGCGCCCCTGCTCGTCGGTGGCCAGGTCGGCGGCGACGATGTGGTCGAACAGCGGTGTCAGTGGCCGGGTGAAGGGGCGGATGGTGCCGGTCAGCAGGACGGTGGTGTGCCCGGCATCGCGGTGCTCCCGGATCCGGCGGATCGCCTCCGGGGCCAGCCGGTCCATGATCAGGTCGGTGAGCGTGTCGTCGACGAAGGATTCCAGTGCGGCCAGGTCGGCCCCGCGGTAGCGCCGGTACAGCGCGCGCAGGAAGGCGCCGCGGTCCCGGTTCTCGGTCCACAGCAGGCCGGGAAGGTCCCGGACCAGACCGAGGACGGCCTTGGACCGACCCCAGGGGCCGAGCTCGGGCAGCCGGACCCACAGGTAGCTCTGGATCACGTCGGAGTTCAGCACCGTGCCGTCGAGGTCGAAGGCCGCCAGCACGGTGCCCGGCTGCTTGGCGGGGGTGAGCTCGCGATAGGTGGTCGGACGGGCCCTGCGCTTGCGCTTCAGCTCCTCCATCCGGCGGATCGGAGCGGTGATCGAGGCGATGTGGATGTCCTCGAGGTACTCCTTCCAGTCGTACACGGAGGAGTCGAACGCGAACGCGTCCAGGTCGGCCGGGTCCAGCCGGTTGTGCAGCGCGATCGTGTTGTCGTCGAGGTAGGTGACCTCGGAGCGCAGGTACTCCCCATAGATGGTGAGGTAGCGGCGCAGGAAGGCGATCTGTTCCCCTCCCTTGTCCAGGTCGCGGGCGAGCTGGCGGAACACCTCCCAGCGGGGGGCGATCTTCAGGGCCATGTCGGCGAACTCGTACGCCTTGGTGGAGGTGTTGAGCAACTGGTCGACGCGCTGGGCCCCCGGGAAGCTCCAGGTCGGCAGCTGGGCGGCACCCTGCCCGCCGGGGGTGAGCGGATGCTCCAGGAAGTAGTGGCGCACGTGGTCGTAGATGTCGGCGAACGTCAGCGGGTTCCTCGCGCCGGAGTTCACGTGGTAGAACACCGGCTCGCCGATCCTCGGCCGGGTGGCGCAGACGGCGAGCGTCGCGTTGACCACCATGTCGCAGGGAACGATGTCGATCACCGAGTCGGGCGAGGCCGGCAGCTCGGGCATGTTGCCCTTGCCGTACGCCAGGATGATCGGGTCGGCCATCTTGAAGCCCTCGATCCACCCCGGGTACGGGTGCTTCAGCGAGGACTCGACGATCGCCGGCCGGACCACCGAGACCATGATGTTGCGCCCGAGGTCGGCGACGACGCGTTCACCGAGCGCCTTGGTGAAGGTGTAGCAGTCGGTCCAGCCCAGCGACCGGGCCCGCTCGGTGCCCGCCTCGACCAGCTTGTCGTGCACCCACGTACGACGACGCTCCTCGGTGTCACGGGCCGTGGTGAGGTAGCCGGCCTTGCGGTGCACCCGCTCGGCCTGGCGGCGCAGCCGGGTCAGCCGCTCCGGGGTCCGTGATTCCAGCTCGATGGTCTCCTTGAGCTTCAGGCCCCAGGTGGTCTCGGTGTCGTAGTCGATGTCGTGGACGTGCTGGGCCTCGGGGATCATCCCCCGCCGGCGACCGGCGGTGTAGGCAGTGGAGACGTGCACGTAGTGCGGCACCTTGACCAGCGTGCCGGCCTCGTCGGTGACCGCCTCGAGCATGGCCTCCATCAGCGCCCTGGTACCGACCGTGTTGGTGGCGAACGCCTTGTCGATCGGCGGGTCGAAGGAGACGTCACCGGCGCAGTGCAGCACGATGTCCAGGTCCCGGGGCAGCGGGGGGACGTTGGGCAGGTCACCCTCGATCACCTCGATCCGGGAGTCGACGAGCTCGGCCTTGCCGCCGGCGGCCTGCACCAGTTCGCGGAAGATCGGCTTGCCGACCAGCGTGATCACCCGGTCGCGCGCCCCGGCGGAGCCCTTGCGGCGCACCAGGACGGCGGGGGTCGTGTCGGGCAGCTCGGTCAGGATCTTCCAGAGCAGCTGCTCACCGATGAAGCCGGTGGCACCGGTCATCACGATCTTCTTGCCGGCGAGCAGGTCACGCAGCCGGCCCTCGAGCGGCGGGGCCTCCGCCACGTCGGGGGTGTCGGTCGAAATCGTCACGGGACTCCTACTGCTCGAGGCCGGCGGAGATACTGCGCGTCAGGGCGAGCGCGTCCTCCACGGTGAAGTTGCCCAGGTACAGGGCGGTGCCGACGATGGCGCCCTCGACACCGATCGAGACCAGGCCGGACAGCTGCCGGATGTCCTCCAGGCTGGAGACGCCACCGGAGGCGACGACCGGGGCATCGGTGCGGGCGCAGATCGCCCCGAGGAGGGCGAGGTTCGGTCCCGAGAGCATGCCGTCGGAGCGTACGTCGGTCACGACGTAGCGGGCGCAGCCCTCGTCGTTGAGCCGGTCGAGGACCTCGAACACGTCCCCGCCCTCGCTGGTCCAGCCGCGCGCGGCCAGCTTGTCGTCCTTCACGTCCAGGCCGATGGCGACCTTGTCGCCGTAGGTCCGGATCACCTCGGCGCACCACTCCGGCCGCTCCAGCGCGGCGGTGCCGATGTTGACCCGGGTGCAGCCGGTCGACAGGGCCCGCTCCAGGGACGCGTCGTCGCGGATGCCGCCGGACATCTCGACCTTCATGTCGACGGCGGCCACCACCTCGGCCAGCACGTCGGCGTTGTTGCCCTCACCGAAGGCGGCATCGAGGTCGACCAGGTGCAGCCACTCGGAGCCCGCCTCCTGCCATCGCCTGGCCGCTGCGAGCGGGTCACCGAAGCGCTTGTCGGTGCCGGCGATCCCCTGGACCAGCTGGACGGCCTGGCCGTGGCGGACATCGACTGCGGGAAGGATCTCCAAGGGTTTCACGCAGGGAACCCTACCCGACGGGGCAGACACGGGGTGGCCAACGACATGGGACAGACGGAAGGGGCGGGTTCAGGCCCCGAGCGTACCGAGCCAGTTGCGCAGCACCACGGCGCCCGCGTCCCCGGACTTCTCCGGGTGGAACTGGGTGGAGGTCACGGCCCCGTACTCCACGGCGGCGACGAACCGGTCGCCCCCGTGCTCGGCGTACGTCACCCGGACGCCCGGCAGGGCGAGCAGCTCCGGTGAGGCGTGCACACCGTAGGAGTGGACGAAGTAGAACCAGCCGTCGGTGATGCCCTCGAACACCCCGGGCTCCTCCGGCGTGCTGACGGTGTTCCACCCCATGTGCGGCAGCCGCCGCGCCGCCAGCCGCTCCACGACCCCGGGCAGCACGCCGACTCCGACGGCCTCGATGCCGTGCTCGACGCCCTGGCCGAACAGGATCTGGTGGCCCACGCAGATGCCCAGCACCGGTCGTCCCTCCGCCACGCGGGCCCGGACCACCTCGTCACCACCGACCGAGCGCAGTCCGTCCATGCAGGCGGCGAAGGCGCCCACCCCCGGCACCACGAGCCCGTCCGCCTCGTGGGCCAGCGTGGGATCGGAGGTCAGGGTGACATCGGCGCCGGCCGCCTCCAGGGCGCGGAAGGCCGAGCGCAGGTTGCCCGAGCCGTAGTCCAGCAGCGCGACGACGGGCTGGGCGCCCGGCGCCATCAGAGTGCTCCCTTGGTGGAGGGGACACCCTCGACCCTGGGGTCCAGGGCGACGGCGTCGCGCAGCGCCCGGGCCAGCGCCTTGAACTGGGCCTCGACGATGTGGTGCGGGTCCCGGCCGGCCAGCAGTCGCAGGTGCAGGCAGATCTGCGCGTTGGCCGCGAAGGTCTCCAGCACGTGGTGGGTCATCGAGCCGGCGTACGGCACCGACCCTCCCCCGCCGCCGATCAGCGCGTACGGCTGGCCCTCGGGCTCGCCGGCGATGACGGCGTACGGGCGGCCCGACACGTCGACGACCGCGTGCGCGAGCGCCTCGTCCAGCGGGACGTACGCGTCCGCGAACCGGCGGATGCCCTTCTTGTCGCCCAGCGCCTGCAGGAAGGCCTGGCCGAGCACGATCGCGGTGTCCTCGACGGTGTGGTGGGCGTCGACCTCGACGTCACCGGTGGTCTGCACGGTGAGGTCGAACAGGCCGTGCTTGCCCAGGGCGGTGAGCATGTGGTCGTAGAACGGGACGCCGGTGCTGATCGCGGTGCGTCCGCGGCCGTCCAGGTCGATGCTGACCCGGACGGAGGACTCGGAGGTCTCCCGGACGATCTCGGCGGTGCGGGTGGTCATCGTGGCTCCCTCGCTCATCGCGGCTCCCTCGGTCATCGGGTCTCGTCGGCCAGGCGAGCAGCGTCCGGCAGGACCTCGAGCAGCGCTGTCCGGAAGGCCGCCATCTCCTCGGGGGTCCCCGCGCTGACGCGCAGCCACCCCTCGGGGCCGACCTCGCGGATCAGCACCCCGCGCTCCAGCAGGCCGCTCCACAGGGCGTGTCGGTCGGCGAAGCGGCCGAAGAGCACGAAGTTGGCGTCGGTCTGGGCGGTCTGCAGGCCCTGTTCCCCCAACCAGGTGACCAGGGCGTCACGCTCCCGGCGCAGGTCGTCGACCCGGGCCAGCAACTCGTCGGCGTGCTCCAGCGCAACCCGGGCGACGGCCTGGGTGACCGCCGAGAGGTGGTAGGGCAGCCGGACGATCCGGCAGGCGTCGACGATCGCCGGGGCCGCGGCCAGGTAGCCCAGCCGGCCACCGGCGAACGCGAACGCCTTCGACATGGTCCGGGAGACGACCAGGTTCGGGCAGGTCGGCAACAGGTCCAGCGCCGAGGGGACGCCGTCGCGGACGAACTCCTGGTAGGCCTCGTCGGCCACCACGATCCCCTCGGTCGCCTCGCAGATCCGCCGGATGTCCTCCAGCCCGGTGGTGGTGCCGGTCGGGTTGTTCGGCGAGCAGATGATGATGACGTCGGGGCGCTCCAGCCTGACCTGGGCGATCGCCTCGTCCACGTCGATGGTGAAGTCGGCCCGGCGCGGCACGGCCACGTAGCGGCTGTGGGTGTCCCGGGCGTACTCGGGGTACATCGAGTACGTCGGGGTGAACGCCATCACCACCCGGTCCGGTCCGGCGAAGGCCTGCAGGAGGTGCACCATCACCTCGTTGGACCCGTTGGCGGCCCAGACATGGTTGGCCGTCAGCTCGTACCCGCCCCGGTTGAGGTAGCCGGCCAGCGCGGTGCGCAGCGCGGTCGCCTCCCGGTCCGGGTAGCGATTCATCGTCGTCGCGGCCTCGGCAGCCGCGCGGCCGATCTCGGCCCGGACGGTCTCGCTGGGGCCGTACGGGTTCTCGTTGACGTTCAGGCAGACCGGGACGTCCAGCTGCGGGGCGCCGTACGGCTCCTGGCCGACCAGCTCGGGCCGCAGCGGCAGGTCCGCCAGCGTGATGGCTGCGGTAGAGCCCGTCACGACCGGGTCCCGTCGGGGTCCTCGATGCGTACGCGCAGCGCGTTGCCGTGCGAGGGCAGGTCCTCGGAGTCAGCGAACACCATGACGTCCTTGGCGACGGCGTCGGTGGCGCCCTGCTCGTAGCGGATCAGGTGCACCGCCCGCAGGAACGACTTCACGTTCAGGCCCGAGGAGTGCTTGGCCCCACCGCCGGTCGGCAGGACGTGCGTCGATCCGGCGAGGTAGTCACCCAGGGAGACCGGCGACCAGGTGCCGACGAAGATCGCACCGGCGTTGGTGATCCGCTGGGCCAACGCGTAGGCGTCCCGGGTGTGGATCTCCAGGTGCTCGGCGGCGTACGCGTCGGCGACGGCCAGCCCCTGCTCCATGTCGCGGACCAGCACGATCCCGGACTGCTTGCCGTTGAGGGCCTCGTGGATCCGATCGGCGTGGCGGGCATCGGCGGCCTGGGTGGCGACGACCTCGTCGACACGGCGGGCCAGCTCCTCCGAGTCGGTGATCAGCACCGCCCCGGCCATCGGGTCGTGCTCGGCCTGGGAGACCATGTCCGCGGCGACGTGGCTGGGAATGGCAGTCCCGTCGGCGAGGATGGCGACCTCGGAGGGGCCGGCCTCGGAGTCGATCCCGACCTTGCCCTGCACGTAGCGCTTCGCGGCCGCGACGTAGATGTTGCCCGGCCCGCAGATCATGTCGACCGGGCGGCACAGGTCAGCCACCCCGTACGCGAACATCGCGACGGCCTGGGAGCCGCCGACCGCGTACACCTCCTCGATGCCGAGCAGGGCGCAGACGGCCAGGATGCTGGGGTGCGGCAGGCCGCCGAAGTCGACCTGCGGCGGGGAGGTCACCGCGATCTGCTTCACGCCGGCGACCTGGGCGGGTACCACGTTGTGGATCACCGAGGAGGCGAGCGGGGCCCGCCCGCCCGGCACGTACAGGCCGACCCGGTTGACCGGGATCATCTTCTGGCTGATGATCGCGCCGGTCGCGACCTCGACGTCGACCTGCTCGGGGCCGAGCTCCTGGTAGGCCACGATGCGGCGGCGCTCGATCGCGATCTCGTACGCCTGGCGCACCGTCGGGTCCAGGGCCTCGAGGGCGTCCTGCAATGCCGCAGCAGGCACCCGCAGGTGCTCGGGGACCACATGGTCGAACTTCTCCGAGAGCCGGTTCAGCGCATCGACGCCGTGGGCGGCCACGTCCTGGCACACCGGCGCGACGATGTCGAGCGCCGCGGTCACGTCGAAGGGGGCACGGGGCACCATGGTGGAGTAGTCCACCTCGGCGTCCACCTGGTCACGAAGATCGACAACATTCAGCACGCGGATAGTCTACGGGGCGTGTTCATCGGATTCGGCACCCTCGCCAATGTGGTCACCGTGGTGGTGGGCTCCTCGATCGGCCTGCTGGTCGGCAATCGCTTCCCGAAGCGTACGCAGGCGACCGTCGTCGACGCGCTCGGCCTGATCACCCTGCTGCTGGGTGCCCTCTCGGCGGTGGACGTGCTCTCCCCCGCCCTCTCCGGGGCCACCGGGTCCAGCGCCCCGGTGCTGATCGTGCTGGGCGGCCTGCTGATCGGGGGGGTGATCGGCTCCGTGTTCGACCTGGAGCAGCGCCTGGACGGCTTCGGCCACTGGGTGCGGCGCAGGCTGGTGCGTGGCAAGGAGACCTCCCACGACGCCGAGAGCCGCTTCGTCAACGGCTTCGTGTCTGCCTCGCTGCTGTTCTGCGTCGGACCGCTGACCATCCTGGGCTCGCTGAACGAGGGCCTGGGGCGTGGGCCCGACCAGCTGCTGGTCAAGGCGCTGCTGGACGGCTTCAGCTCCATCGCCTTCGCCGCCAGCCTCGGGGTGGGTGTGCTGGCCTCCTCGGCGGTCGTGCTGGTGGTGCAGGGACTGCTCACCCTCGCCGGCTGGGCGATCGGTGACGTGCTGCCCGAACCCCACCTGATGGCGCTGTCCGCGGCCGGCGGCCTGATCCTGGTCGGCCTGGGGCTGCGCCTGCTGGACGTCAAGAAGGTCCCAGTGGCCAACCTGCTGCCGGCCCTGGTCGTGGCGCCGTTCCTGGTCCAACTGGTGGTCGTGTTCCGCTGAGCGGGCCCCCCGCTTCACGGAATCTTCACGAGGACTCCCGTCGATGCTCCACATCGGCGCGGTGGACTGGATCCATCACCACCACTCAGGAGGAACCATCATGAAGCGCACACGTCTCGTCGCGGGGATCGCCGCCGCCGCTCTGGGTCTGGGCATCGCCGGGCCGGCCCTGGACCGGGCCTTCGCCGCCCCGCCGACGAACCAGCCGTGGACCCAGGCCAGCGCGTCCGCGCTCCCGACCTCCCCGCTGTCCGAGGCCGAGAAGGCCACGCTGCTCCGGATGGCCGACGAGGAGCGGATGGCCCGCGACCTCTACACGAAGATCGCCGAGAAGTACCCCGAGGCCACCCAGTTCAGCAAGGTCGCCAAGAGCGAACAGATGCACTACGACCGGGTCCTCGCACTCCTCGACACCTACCACCTCACCAAGCCGTCCGACACGCCAGGCACGTACGCCGACGCCGAGGTGCAGAAGCTGTACAACGCCTGGTGGGAGCAGGCCCAGAAGTCGCAGGACGAGGCCTACAAGGTCGGCGTCGACCTGGAGAAGGCAGACGTCGCCGATCTCGAGGCGGCCGTCAAGCAGTCCGACAACGCGGACCTCGACCAGGTCTACGGCCGGCTGCTGACCGCCTCCCAGCGCCACGAACAGGCCTTCAGCGCCGGGCCCGGCGGCGCCACCGCGCTGGGGACCGGACAGGGCCGGATGAACGGCCAGGGCCAGGGCGGCATGAACGGCCAGGGCGGCATGAACGGCCAGGGCCGGGGCGGCATGAACGGCCAGGGTGCCCACGACGGCAGCTGCCTGCAGAACTGACACCTGGTGACAGGACCTGGTGACAGGACCTGGTGACAGAAAGGGGCCGGTCCGCGGAGCCGCGGACCGGCCCTGCCGCGCCCGCCCGCGTCAGGCCGTCCCCGTCAGGCCGTCGGGAGGACGAGCCGGAACGTGGCTCCCCCGCCGAGTCCGGGCGACGCCGCGGTCACCTCGCCACCGTGCGCCCTGGCGATGCTGCGGGAGATGGTCAGGCCGATTCCGGAACCCGACCGAGCACGACGCGTGGCCCGCGGGTCGGGCACCCGGTAGAACCGTTCGAAGATCCGCTCGAGCTCCTCGGGCGCGATACCCTGCCCGGTGTCCTCGACGGCCACGACGGCCCGTCCCGCGTCGGCCCCGACGCGTACGGTGACGCGGCCCGCCCCCGAGCAGGCGCGCAGCGCGTTGCCGAGCAGGTTCGTCACTACCTGCCGGATCCGGTCGTGGTCGGCCACCACCCGCACGGTCGGAGCGGGTTCGAGGACCAGGGCGACCCCCTCGTCGTCGAACTGCGGCCGCAGCCGCTCCACCGTGTCCGCGACGAGCCCGGTCAGGTCCAGGGGCGCGGGGCGCAGCTCGAGGCGGCCCTCCTCCGCCCGGGACAGGGCCGAGAGGTCCTCCGCCAGGCGACGGAGGACCCGGGTCTCGGCCCCGAGGGCGGCCAGTCGCTCGGGATCGGGGGCGAAGATCCCGTCGATCATGCCCTCCACGTAGCCGTCGATGACGGTCAGCGGCGTACGCATCTCGTGCGCGACCTCACCGATCAGGCGGGTCCGCCGCCGCTCGGACTCCTGGATCGCCCCGCCGAGGCTGTTCACGTCGATGGCCAGCGCGGCGAGCTCCACCTCGCGCGGCACTTCGGCTCGCGTGCCGTAGTCACCGCGGGCCAGCGCCCGGGTGGTCGCCCGGACGCGGTCCAGGGGACGCAGCAGCCGACGCACCATCACCCAGGCCAGTCCGGCGGCCACGAGCACCGCCGCGGCCAGACCGATCGCGAGGGAACGGTTGATGGCGGCGTCGAAGGCGGCGAGCAGTGCCTGGCCGCGCCCGGCGTTCCCCGTCCCGGGACCGGGACCCATCGGTCCGGCAGCACCGGTGACACCCGCCCGGTAGGCGAAATCGGCCGGGGCGAGCAGGCGGACGAGGACCAGGGTCACCGAGGCCCCGACCACGGCGACGGTCAGGTGGGACAGCAGGAGCCGCGTGCTGAGGCGACTCACCGGGAACCCGCCCGGCACTTGTACCCCACCCCGCGCACAGTGGCGAGGAACCGTGGCGCCGACGGGTCGTCCGCCAGGGCTGCGCGGATCGTCCGGACGTGGACGTCGACGATGCGCTCGTCACCGAAGAAGTCCCCGCCCCAGACTCGTTCGAGGAGTTGGCGGCGGGAGAAGACCCGCCCCGGAGCCTCGCACAACGCGGCCAGCAGGTCGAAGTCGAGGGCCGACAACTCGACCGGCCGCTCGTCCACCCGGACCTCCCGGGTGAGGCGGTCCACCACGAGGCCGTCGCACTCCAGCCGGTCCGGGTTCGGGGCCGTCCGGCGTCCCCGGCGCAGCACGGCGTCGACCCGGGCCACCACCTCCCGGGGGCTGAAAGGTTTGGTGATGTAGTCGTCGGCCCCCAGCCGTAGGCCGACGAGCCGGTCGACCTCCTCCGCCCGGGCGGTGACGAGCAGGACGTACGCCTCGCAGGCCGCCTCGATCTGCTGCATCACCTCCAGGCCGTCCCGGTCGGGCAGCCCGAGGTCGAGCAGGACGACGTCCGGGTGGGCGTGGCGTACGGACTCCACCGCGCCCGCGCCGTCCGGGGCCTCTGCCACCTCGTACCCGGAAGCCTCGAGGTATCCACGCAGGACATCACGAATAGCGGCCTCGTCGTCGACCACCAGCACCCGGGCACCCATCCCCACTCCTCACGTCGGCGGCTCCAGTATCCCAGGCGATGCCCGGCCGGGTATCGCGTCGGGGAGAATGTCCCCATGGCCAAGAGAACGAGACGGGCCCATGAGCCGGCCGGTACGCCGGCACTCCTGGCGGTCGAGCGTGCCGGCGTCGACCATCGGTTGCACGAGCACGCCACCGACGTGCACGCCGAGGGAGAGATCGGCCCGGAGTCGGCCCGCCAGCTGGGGGTCAGTCCGGACCGCGTCTTCAAGACCCTGGTCGCCGACTGCGGTGGCCGGCTGGTGGTCGCGGTCGTCCCGGTGAGCCACCACCTGGACCTGAAGGCCCTGGCCCGGGCGATGGGCGCCAAGAAGGCACAGATGGCCGATCCGGCGGTCGCCGAGCGCTCCAGCGGCTACGTCGTCGGCGGGATCTCGCCGTTGGGCCAGCGCACCACGCTGCCGACGGTGGTCGACGACTCGGCCCTGGACCACGAGACGATCTTCGTCTCGGCCGGGAAGCGCTCACTCAAGCTCGAGATCGCCCCGGCCGACCTGGTCGAGCTCTGCGCCGCCGTCGTCGCGCCGATCCGTACGTAGCCCCGACCGGCGGGCCGTGCCGTCCGGATCGGGGCTGAAGGCGCTCCACAGCAGCACCGGGAGCATCGCCAGGAACGGCCAGACCAGCACGGCCACCGGCGTCCCGAGGGCCAGGTCGATCGGCACCACGTCACCGGGGGAGGCCGCGGCGATCCGGTCCGAGACCGGCGTGCCTCCGAGGACCCCGGCCGCCCAGGCGGCCAGCCCGGCCAGCAGTGGTCCGGCGACCGCCCAGGCCACGATCCACCGGCCCTGGCGCCGGAGCACCAGGACGGCCAGCAGGCCGAGCAGCAGGCCCCCGAGGATCCCGACCAGGCAGTATGCCGCGGTCGCCTCGAAGACCCGGGTCAGGGCGTACTCGCTGAGCACCGCCTTGCCGTCGGGCTGCACGGTGTAGCCGGGCAGCACCGTGGTCGTCCGCCACACCAGCCCGCCCAGTGCCCCGGTCGCCAGGGAGCCCAGCAGGTACAGGCCCGGGGCGAGCATCCTCATCCGGCGGCGCTGACGTTGGCGGGCCCGAGCAGTGCCTTCAGGTCGGCCATCAGGGGCGGGGATGCGTCGACCCGCAGCCCCGGCTGGACCCGCCAGACGCTGGTCCCCTTGCCGCCCTTGAGCCGGACCCGGACCTCCGTGGCGCCCGGGTGGGCGGCCAGCACGTCCCGCAGCTGCTCGATCCTGGGCTGGGTGCAGCTGACCGACGGGATGGTGATGATCACCGGACCGTGCGCGTCCTCGCTGATGTTGGGCAGCAGGACCTCGCGGGCGAAGATCGAGACCGCCTCCTCCTCGCGGCGCAGGGTGCCCTTGACCTGGACGATGGTGTCCGGGGCGAGGATCGGGGCGACCAGTTGGTAGACCTTGTTGAAGCACTTGACCTCGATCGAGCCGCCGAGGTCCTCCACGTAGATCACCGCCCACAGGTCGCCGCGCTTGTTCTGCTTGCGGACCACCTGGGTGATCATCCCGGCCACGGTGATCGTCTCCCCGTCGCGGGGCCCGTCCTCGTCGAGCAACTGCTCGACCCCGCAGTCGGAGAGCCGGGCCAGTACCGGCTCCATGCCCTGCAGCGGGTGGTCGGAGACGTAGAGGCCGAGCATCTCGCGCTCGAAGGCGAGCTTGGTGCGCTTGTCCCACTCGGGCACGTCGGGGACCACCACCGTGGTCGGGTCGTCCTCGGCCTCGACGACGCCGAACAGGTCGTCCTGTCCGTTCGCCTCGTTGCGCTTGCGGCCGGTGATCTTGTCGATCGCCTCCTCGAAGCACTCCATCAGCGCCCGGCGGTGGTGGCCGAGGGAGTCGAAGGCCCCGGCCTTGACCAGCGACTCGATCAGCCGCTTGTTGCAGACCGCCAGCGGCTGGTGGTCCAGGAAGTCGTTGAAGGAGGTGGCGTGGCCGTGCTCCTCGCGCGTCGCGAGGATCTCGTCGACGACGTGCTCGCCGACGTTGCGGATCGCGGTCAGGCCGAAGCGGATCGACTCCCCGACCGGGGTGAAGTGCGAGGCCGACTCGTTCACGTCGGGCGGCAGCACCTCGATGCCCATCCGGCGGCACTCGCCGAGGTAGACGGCCATCTTGTCCTTGTCGTCCTTGACCGACTGGAGCAGCGCCGCCATGTACTCGACCGGGAAGTTCGCCTTCAGGTACGCGGTCCAGTACGAGACCAGCCCGTACGCCGCCGAGTGCGCCTTGTTGAAGGCGTAGTTGGAGAACGGCAGCAGGATGTCCCAGAGCGTCTTCACCGCCTCGGCGGAGTAGCCGCGCTCGAGCATGCCGCCCTCGAAGGTCTCGTACTGGGCGTCCAACTCCTTCTTCTTCTTCTTGCCCATCGCCCGGCGCAGCATGTCGGCACCACCGAGGGTGTAGCCGGCCAGCTTCTGGGCGATGGCCATGACCTGCTCCTGGTAGACGATCAGGCCGTACGTCTCGCCCAGGATCTCCGACAGCGGCTCGGCCAGCTCCGGGTGGATCGGCTCGACCGGCTCCTTGCCGGTCTTGCGCCGGGCGTACTTGTTGTGCGAGTCGGCGCCCATCGGGCCGGGGCGGTAGAGCGCACCGACGGCGGAGATGTCGTCGAAGCAGTCCGGCTGCATCGAGCGCAGCAGCGCCCGCATCGGGCCACCGTCCAGCTGGAAGACGCCGAGGGTGTCACCGGCCTGCAGCAGCTCGAAGGTCGCCGGGTCGTCCAGGGTGAGGTCCTCCAGCACGACCTCCTGGCCCTTGTTCAGCTGGATGTTCTCCAACGCATCGGCCAGGATCGTCAGGTTGCGCAACCCGAGGAAGTCCATCTTGATCAGGCCCAGGGCCTCGCAGCTCGGGTAGTCGAACTGGGTGATAATCTGGCCGTCCTGCTCGCGCTTCATCAGCGGGACGACGTCCATGATGGGCTCCGAGGACATGATCATGCCGCAGGCGTGCACGCCCCACTGCCGCTTCAGGCCCTCCAGGCCCATCGCGGTGTCGACCACCTCGCGGACCTCGGGCTCGGTGTCGTAGAGCGCGCGGAACTCCTGGCCCTCCAGGTAGCGGTCGTGGCTCTCGTCGAACAACTTCTGCAGCGGGACGTCCTTGCCCATCACCGGGTCAGGCATCGCCTTGGTGATCTGGTCACCCAGCGAGTACGGCTTGCCGAGCACGCGGCCGGCGTCCTTGACCGCCTGCTTGGCCTTGATGGTGCCGTACGTGACGATCGCGCTGACCTTGTCCGCGCCGTACTTGTCGGTCACGTACTGGATCACCTCCCCGCGGCGGCGATCATCGAAGTCGATGTCGAAGTCGGGCATCGAGATGCGCTCGGGGTTGAGGAACCGTTCGAAGATCAGGCCGTGCTCGATCGGGTCGAGCTCGGTGATGTGCAGCGCGTACGCGCACATCGACCCGGCGCCCGAGCCACGGCCCGGACCGACCTTGATGCCCTGGGCCTTGGCCCACTTGATGTAGTCCGAGACGACCAGGAAGTAGCCGGGGAAGCCCATCTGCAGGATCACGCCGGTCTCGTAGTCGGCGCGGTCGCGGACCTCTGCGGAGTACCCGTTCGGGTAGCGGTCAGCCAGGCCGCGGTTGACCTCCTTGACGAACCAGGTCTCCTCGGTCTCCCCCGCCGGCACCTCGAACTGCGGCATGTACTTGCCGATCGCGTTGTCGAACGTGATCTCGCAGCGCTCGGCGATCGCCAGGGTGTTGTCACAGGCCTCGGGGATCTCGTGGAACAGCTCGCGCATCTCCCGGGCCGACTTGAGGTAGTAGCCGTCGCCGTTGAAGCGGAACCGGTTGGTGTCGGCCAGGTGCGCGCCCGCCGAGACGCACAGCAGCGCGTCGTGCGCGTGCGAGTCCTCCTTGGACACGTAGTGCGAGTCGTTGGTGACGACCAGCGGCAGGGACAGCTCCTTGCTGATGTCGCGCAGCCCCTGGCGGACCCGGGTCTCGATGTCGAGGCCGTGGTCCATCACCTCGACGAAGAAGTTGTCCTTGCCGAAGATGTCGCGGAACTCGGCGGCCGAGGCCAGCGCGTTCTCGTACTGGCCCAGCCGCAGGTAGGTCTGCACCTCCCCCGAGGGGCAGCCGGTGGTGGCGATCAGCCCCTTGGCGTAGCGGTGCAGCAGCTCGCGGTCGATCCGCGGCTTGTAGAAGAAGCCCTCGATCGAGGCGTACGACTCCAGCTTGAACAGGTTGTGCATGCCCTCGGTGGTCTCCGACCACAGGGTCATGTGGGTGTAGGCGCCCTTGGCGGAGACGTCGTCGCCGGTGCCGTCGCCCCACTGCACCCGCTTGCGCTCCGAGCGGTGCGTCTTGGGGGTCATGTACGTCTCGCAGCCGATGATCGGCTTCACCTCGAAGTTCTGGGCGGTCTTCCAGAACTCGTAGGCGCCGAACATGTTGCCGTGGTCGGTGACGGCGATCGCCGGCATGCCGAGCTCCTCGGCCCTGCGGAACATGTCCGGGAGCCGGGCTGCGCCGTCCAGCATGGAGAACTCCGAGTGGACGTGCAGGTGGACGAACGAGTCTTCGACGGAACCGGCCATGGGGCGGCTGCCACCTCCTGGAGTGGGGAACTCGGTGTGCGCGGACCTCGCGCGGCGGGACGAGCAGGGACCAGAGTAGCCCGGCCCGGACGGACCCGCCGGGGACGAGCCGAAGCCCCCTGGGAGGGCGGCCCGAGCGCGGCCCCGATCGGGCGGGTCGGCGGTGCCGGGCGGCTAGACTGGGGCGACCCACAAGATCTCCAAGGAGCTGTCGTGCCCGAGTCCTCGGCCAGCGCGTCACCCGGTCCGCACCAGCAGACCGAGACCGAGCGCAAGTTCGCCCTCCTCCCCGGAGCCGAGGTGCCCGACCTCAGCGGTCTGGCCGCGGTCGGCGAGCCTGTGGTCCTTGACCTGTCCGCCACCTACATCGACTCCCCCACGTACGAGCTGAACCGGGCCCGGATCACGCTGCGCCGCCGCACCGGTGGCACCGATGCCGCCTGGCACCTCAAGCTGCCCGCCGAGGACGGGGCCCGGACCGAGCTGCACGTCCCGCTGGAGCCCACCGACGACCCGATGCTGGTCCCCCGTGGGCTCCGGTCGGTGGTCAACGAGCGCGTCGGCACGGTCGCCCTGGTGCCGGTGGCGCTGCTGGAGACCAGGCGTACGGTCCGGGTGCTCTCCGACGCCGCGACCGGCAAGCGGCTGGCCGAGCTGGCCGACGACACCGTCACGGCGACCCGCCTCGCCCTGCCGGGGACGGCCGGCCGTTCGACGACGTGGCGCGAGCTCGAGGTGGAGCTGCTCGAGGGGGACGTCGCGTTCCTGGACGCCGTCACCGAGAAGCTCCAGTGGGCCGGCATCGTGCCCTCCCAGTCCCCCTCGAAGGTCTCGCAGGCCCTCGGCGATGCCCCCGCCGCCGCGGCCGCCCGGCAGCCGTCCACGCAGGACGAGCTGGTCGAGACGGTGCTGCGGGCCCTGGCCACCCACGTCGGGGTGCTGCAGGGCCGCGAGGAGGCCGTCGCGGTCGACGCGCCCGACGCGGTGCACAAGGCCCGGGTCGCCTCCCGGCGGCTGCGCAGCATCCTGCGCGTGTTCCGCGACCTCTTCGACGCCGATGCGGTCCAGGACCTGCGCGACGAGCTGCAGTGGTACGCCACCGAGCTCGGCCACGCCCGCGACGCCGAGGTGCAGAAGGCGCGCCTGCTCGACCAGCTCGACTCGCTGCCTTCCGAGTCCGTGGTCGGTCCGGTCCGGGCCCGGATGGAGACCGAGCTGGAGGCCACCCACCAGGCCGCCCTGGCCGGGGTCGCCGCCTGTCTGGCCGACGACCGCTACCGCGCCCTGATGATCAGCCTGGGCCGCTGGTTGAGCGATCCCCCGCTGGCCCCGGACGCGGGCGGCACCGTTGCGGAACGAGCGGTCGAGCTGGTCGACAAGGCGATCACGAAGGTGCGTCGCGCGCACGCGGAGGCCGAGGCCTCCCAGGGCGAGGAGCAGCTGGCAGCCCTGCACGAGGTCCGCAAGAAGGCCAAGATCGTCCGCTACGCCTGCGAGGCGCTGGTCCCCGCCTACGGGGAGTCCGCCGCCTCGTCGGCCCGCGACTGGGAGGCGGTCACCGAGGTGTTCGGCGAGATGAACGACGCCGTGGTCGCCCGGGCACGCCTGCTCGCCCTGGCCGAGGCGGCCACCGCGGCCGACGAGCCGACCTTCACGTACGGCGTGCTGTTCGGCACCCAGATGGGCAACCTGGACCGCGACCTGCCGGAGGCCAGGGCGGCCCTGAAGCGGGCGGTCCGCCACGGACCGGACAGCTGGGGGGACTGACCGCCAGCAGGCATACCCGGAACGGCACGGACCCCCGGTCCCCCTCGCGGGGGGCCGGGGGTCCGTGCCGTACGGGACCGGGTGGCCAGGAGGCCGGCTGGTCAGACGGTCATGGACCGTTCCTGCGGGCCGATCGGGCGGGGCAGCTTGCTGCCACCGCTGAGGAAGGCGTCCACGCCTGCGGCGCAGGAACGTCCCTCGGCGATCGCCCAGACGATCAGCGACTGGCCGCGACCGGCGTCACCGCAGCAGAAGACACCCTCCACGTCGGTCATGTAGGCGTCGTCGCGGGCGAGGTTGCCACGCTGGTCAAGTCCGGCACCCAGCTCGCTGACCAGGGCATCGGTCTCGGGGCCGACGAAGCCCATCGCCAGCACGACCAGGTCGGCGGGGATGACCTTCTCCGAACCCTCGACGGGCGCGAACCCGCGGGCACCGTTGGGCCGGACCTCGACGAACTTCAGCTGCCGGACGTGGCCTTCCTCGTCCCCGATGAACTCGGAGGTGGACGCCTCGAAGATGCGCTCACCGCCCTCCTCCTGGGAGGTGGAGACGCGCCAGACCGCCGGGTAGGTCGGCCACGGCTGGTGCGGCGGACGGTCCTCCCCCGGTGCCGGGAAGATCTCCAGCTGGGTCACCGAGGCGGCCCCCTGGCGGATCGCGGTACCGATGCAGTCCGAGCCCGTGTCGCCGCCGCCGATCACGACCACGTGCTTGCCGGTGGCCAGGATCTGGTTCTCGACCTTCTTGCCGCGGGCGACCCGGTTGGCCTGGGGCAGGTAGTCCATCGCGAAGTGGACCCCGTCCAGCTCGCGCCCGGTGGCGGGCAGGTCGCGCGGCTTCGTCGAGCCGATCGCCACCACGACCGCGTCGTACCGGGAGCGCAGCTCGCTCCAGGTGATGTCCTTGCCGATGGTGACGCCGGTACGGAAGATCGTGCCCTCGTCCTTCATCTGCCGGATCCGCCGGTCCAGGACCGACTTCTCCATCTTGAACTCCGGGATGCCGAAGCGCAGCAGGCCGCCGGGGGCCTCCGAGCGCTCGAACACCGCGACCGTGTGGCCGGCCCGGGTCAGCTGCTGGGCGGCGGCGAGGCCGGACGGACCGGAGCCGACGACGGCCACGGTGTAGCCGGTGTGCCAGTCCGGGGCCTGCGGCTGGATGTAGCGGTCGTCCCAGGCACGCTCGGCGATCGAGACCTCGATGCCCTTGATCGCCACGGGGTCACCGTTGATGCCGACCACGCAGGCGGTCTCGCACGGCGCCGGGCACAACCGGCCGGTGAACTCCGGGAAGTTGTTGGTCGCGTGCAGGCGGTCGGACGCGGCCTCCCAGTCGTCCCGCCAGACCTGGTCGTTCCACTCCGGGATGATGTTGCCCAGCGGGCAGCCCTGGTGGCAGAACGGGATGCCGCAGTCCATGCAGCGGGCGGCCTGGGTCTTGATGATCGGCAGCAGTGCCGCCGCCGGACCACCCGGGTAGACCTCGTTCCAGTCGCGTATGCGCTCGGCAGGGTCGCGGCGCGTGGGGTGCTCGCGCTCGTACTTCATGAAGCCACGGGGATCAGCCACGGGTTGCCTCCATCATCATCGTGGTCGTCGCATCATCGTCGAGGCCCTGGGCCTCGGCCTCGGCGCGGGCTGCCATCACCCGCGCGTAGTCACGGGGCAGCACCTTGGTGAAGCGCTCCCCGATCACCGCATCGACGGCCTCGCCCTCGAGCAGTCGGCCGGCCACCGCCGAACCGGTCTCCTTGGCGTGGCGCTCCAGGAGGTCGCGGACCCGGGCCACGTCGTCGGCATCCAGCGGGTGCGCGTCGACGAGTTCGGTGTTGAGACGGTGGTGGTCCATGTCCAGCACGTAGGCCAGGCCACCGGACATGCCGGCGGCGAAGTTGCGCCCGGTCGGGCCGAGCACCACCACGGTGCCCCCGGTCATGTACTCGCAGCCGTGGTCACCCACGCCCTCGACCACCGCGGTGGCGCCGGAGTTGCGGACGCAGAAGCGCTCGCCGACCTGGCCCCGCAGGTAGATCTCACCGGAGGTGGCACCGTAGCCGATCACGTTGCCCGCGATGATCTCCTGCTCGGCGACGAACGTGGCGTCCGGGTGCGGGCGCACGATCACGCGGCCGCCGGACAGGCCCTTGGCGACGTAGTCGTTCGAGTCGCCGACCAGTCGCAGGGTCATGCCCTTGGGCACGAACGCGCCGAAGCTCTGGCCGCCCGACCCGTCGAACGTGATGTCGATGGTGTCGTCGGGCAGGCCCTTGCCCTCGGTCGCCATGGTGACCTCGTGGCCCATCAGCGTCCCGACCGTACGGTGCACGTTGCGCACCTTGATCGAGGCTGTGACCGGCTCGGGCGTACGACCCTCGCGGGCCGCCTCCAGCACCGGCGCGACCAGGTCCATCAGCTGGACGTCGAGCTGCTTGTCCAGGTCGTGGTCCTGGTCGACCACGTGGCGCCGGGCGGTGTGCTCGGGCACCGACGGCTGGTAGAGGATCGGGCGCAGGTCGAGGCCGGCGGCCTTCCAGTGGTTCTCCGCCACCCGGGTGTCCAGCTGGTCGGAGCGGCCGATCGCCTCCTCGATGGAGCGGAAGCCCAGCTCGGCGAGGATCTCGCGGACCTCCTCGGCGATGTACTCGAAGAACGTCTCGACGAACTCCGGCTTGCCGGTGAACTTCTTGCGCAGCTCGGGGTTCTGGGTGGCGACGCCCACCGGGCAGGTGTCCAGGTGGCAGACGCGCATCATCACGCACCCCTCGACCACCAGCGGGGCGGTGGCGAAGCCGAACTCCTCCGCGCCCAGCAGCGCGGCCACCACGACGTCGCGGCCGGTCTTCATCTGCCCGTCCGCCTGGACGACCACGCGGTCGCGCAGGCCGTTGGCGATCAGCGTCTGCTGCGCCTCGGCCAGACCGAGCTCCCAGGGGGTGCCGGCGTGCTTGAGCGAGGTCAGCGGCGCCGCGCCGGTGCCACCGTCGTGGCCCGAGATCAGCACCACGTCCGCCTTGGCCTTGGCCACGCCGGCCGCGACCGTGCCGACCCCGGACTCGGCCACGAGCTTGACGTGGATCCGGGCCGCCGGGTTGGCGCACTTGAGATCGTGGATCAGCTGCTTGAGGTCCTCGATCGAGTAGATGTCGTGGTGCGGCGGCGGGGAGATCAGGCCGACACCCGGCGTGGAGTGACGGGTCCTGGCGACCCACGGGTACACCTTGGGTCCGGGCAGCTGGCCACCCTCGCCCGGCTTGGCACCCTGGGCCATCTTGATCTGGATGTCCTCGGCGTAGGACAGGTACTCCGAGGTCACGCCGAAGCGGCCGGAGGCCACCTGCTTGATCTTGGAGCGGCGGGCCGGGTCGTGCAGCCGGTCGGCGTCCTCGCCGCCCTCACCGGTGTTCGACTTGCCGCCGATCCGGTTCATCGCGATGGCCAGCGTCTCGTGCGCCTCCTGCGAGATGGAGCCGTACGACATCGCGCCGGTGGCGAACCGCTTGATGATCGACTCGATCGGCTCGACCTCGTCGATGTCGATCGGCTGGCGGTTCTGCCGGAACTTCAGCAGGCCACGCAGCGTCATCAGGCGCTCCGAGCTGTCGTTCACCCGGTTGGTGTACTGCTTGAAGACGTCGTACCGGCGGTTGCGGGTGGAGTGCTGGAGGCGGAAGACCGTCTCCGGGTCGAACAGGTGCTCCTCACCCTCGCGACGCCACTGGTAGTCGCCACCGATCTGCAGCTGGCGGTGGGCCAGCGGGATGCCGTCGATCGGGTAGGCCAGGTCGTGGCCGGCACGGATCTGGAGGTGGATCTCCTCCATCCCGATGCCACCGATCTTGGAGGTGGTGCCGGTGAAGTAGCGGTCGATGATCGCCTGGGACAGGCCGACGGCCTCGAAGATCTGGGCACCGGTGTACGACGCGACGGTGGAGACGCCCATCTTGGACATCACCTTGAGCACGCCCTTGCCCAGGGCCTTCGCCAGGTTGGCGACGGCCTTGTCCGGATCGACGGTGACGAAGGTGCCGGTCCGGGCCAGGTCCTCGGCGGTCTCGAAGGCCAGGTAGGGGTTCACCGCGGCGGCGCCGTACCCGATCAGGGTGGCGACGTGGTGGACCTCGCGGACGTCACCGGCCTCGACCACGATGCCGACCTTGGTGCGGGTCTTCTCCCGGACCAGGTGGTGGTGGATGGCGGCGGTGAACAGCAGCGTCGGGATCGGGGCCCACTCCTGCTTGGCGTGCCGGTCGGACAGCACCAGGATCCGGGCGCCGTCGGCGATCGCCGCGGACGCCTCCTGGCACAGCTCCTCGAGGCGGCGCTCGAGCGCCTCGGTGCCCTGCTCGATCGAGTAGAGGCCACGCAGCACGTACGACTGGTAGCCGGGCAGGTTGCCGTCCTGGTTGATCCGGACGATCTGGGTCAGCTCGTCGTTGTTCAGGATCGGGAACGGCAGCACGATCTGGCGGCACGAGGCGGGGCTCGGCTCGAGCAGGTTCTGCTCGGGGCCGATCGAGTTGAACAGGCTGGTGACCAGTTCCTCGCGGATCGCGTCGAGCGGCGGGTTGGTGACCTGCGCGAAGTGCTGCACGAAGTAGTCGAACATCAGCTTCGGCCGCTTCGAGAGGATCGGGATGGGCGTGTCGGTACCCATCGCGCCGATCGGCTCCGCACCGGAGTTGGCCATCGGAGCGATGATCTTGCGCAGGTCCTCCTCGGAATAGCCGAAGACCTGCTGGCGGCGCGTCACGGAGGCGTGGGTGTGCACGACGTGCTCGCGCTCGGGCAGGTCGGACAGGTTGAGCCGGCCCTGCTCGAGCCACTCCCCGTACGGCGCCTGGCCGGCCAGCCCGCTCTTGATCTCGGCGTCCGGCACGATCCGGTGCTCGGCCAGGTCGGCCAGGAACATCTCGCCCGGCTTGAGCCGACCCTTGGCCTGCAGCTCGTGGTCGGGGATGTCCAGCACGCCGGACTCGGAGGCCAGCACGACCAGCCCGTCCCGAGTGACCCAGTAGCGCCCGGGGCGCAGGCCATTGCGGTCCAGGACCGCACCGATCTGGGTGCCGTCGGTGAAGGTCATGCAGGCAGGGCCGTCCCACGGCTCCATCAGGCAGGCGTGGTACGCGTAGAAGTCGCGGACCTCCTGCGCCATGTCCGGGTTGTTCTCCCAGGCCTCCGGGATCATCATCAGCACCGCGTGCGGCAGGCTGCGACCGGCGAGGTCGAGCAGCTCGACGACCGAGTCGAACGAGGCCGAGTCGGACGCCGTGGGGTCACAGATCGGGAACAGCCGGTCCAGCGAGCCCGGGATCAGGTCGGTGTCCAGCAGCGCCTCACGGGCGCGCATCCAGTTCTTGTTGCCGCGCACGGTGTTGATCTCGCCGTTGTGCGCGACCATCCGGAACGGGTGGGCGAGCTCCCAGGCCGGGAACGTGTTGGTGGAGAAGCGCGAGTGCACCACTGCCAGGGCAGAGGCCATCCGCTCGTCATGCAGTTCGGGGAAGACCTCCTCCAGCTGCGCGGTGGTCAGCATGCCCTTGTAGACCAGGGTGCGGGCCGACAGCGAGGGGAAGTAGACCTTGGCCTCGCGCTCGGCGCGACGGCGCAGGCCGTAGACGCAGCGGTCGACCTCGATGCCGTGCTTGTCGCCGGACGCCGGGGCCACCACGAGGTGCTCCATGTGCGGCATCACGTGCAGGGAGATCGGGCTGAGGGTGTCGGTCACCACGGGGACGGGGCGCCAGCCGATGACGCGCAGGCCCTCCTCGTTGGCGATGTCCTCGATCTGGCGCCGCGCGGCGTTGCGTCGCGGCTCCTTGGCGGGCAGGAAGGCCAGGCCGACGGCGTACGACCCTGCCTCCGGCAGCTCGAAGTCGCAGACCTCGCGCAGGAAGGCGTCAGGGACCTGCATCAGGATCCCCGCGCCGTCGCCGGCGGCCACGTCAGCGCCGGTGGCGCCACGGTGGTCGAGGTTGCGGAGGGCTTCCAACCCCTGCTCGACGATCCGGTGGGACGGGTCACCGCTGAGCGTGGCGACGAACGCCACGCCACAGGCATCGTGCTCGTACATCGGGTCGTAGAGACCCTCACGGGCCATGCTCTCTCGTGTCTGGAGCGCACTGTCAGGAGCCACTTCTCTCCCCTCGGACAGGCCACGTCGTCACCTCTGCGGTGAGAACGGGCGATGAGTCGGTACGCCGGGACCGGACCTCACCAGGGAGGGGGTCCGGCAGCGCAACGCGCGGATGCGGAGCCAGCCGTCGGCGCCGTTGCACGACGACAGACTTCCAATCCGCCATTTTTCAGCATCGGCGGTCGACAAGTAAAGGCCGGGAACCACGGCGTTACATGATTGTGCACACATGTAACACGATCGTCACGGTCAGGTCTCAGGCAGGCCTCAGTGGATCCTCAGTTTGTCCCGGAGCGCGTGTGTGATCAGAGCGCTACCACCCCGCGCACCCGGTGGCCGACGGCGATCGACTCGCCCGAGATCGCTCCTGCTCGAGGCGACACGAGAAAGGCGATGAGGTCCGCGATCTGTTCGGGGCTCGACTCGCCTCCACGGCCCGGCGCCACGTCAGAGGATGGCGAGGCGGAGACAGTCCCGGGATTGACCGTGTTCACGGTGACGCCGGACCCGGCCACGCTGTCGGCCAGATTCTTGGCGGCGACGATGAGGGCGGCATTGCGGACCGAACCGGTCACATTGCCCGTGAGGTACGCGTTCTGGCCGCTCACTCCGACGATTCGCCCATAGCCCGCCCCGGTCATGATCGGCAGCGCCGCGTTCGCCAGACGAAGGAAGGACATCGCCTTCGCCTCGACCGCGGACAGGACCTGGTCCGGGTCGGCATTGCGGGACGCATCGAGGGTCTGGGCGCTCGGGGCAGCCGCGACCACCAAAACGTCGAGACGGCCGTACTGCTCGAGCACGTGGTCCAGCGCCTCCCTCACCGCGTTCGGGTCACCCGCGTCGAGGACCATGCCGTCCTCGACATGGCGAGACGCGGCGATGGCCAGGGCCCCTTCCGCCCGGAGCCGCGCGACGACTGCCCGCCCGATGAACCCCGTGCCGCCCACGACGAGGGCCACGCGATCGCGTAGTTCAAGATCCATGCGAAGGAGCCTAGCTGAGCAGGTACTCGGTTGTGCCGCCCCACTGCTGGGATCACCGGACTGCCGTCCGGCACAGGGAAACACCCACCGCGGCGCCCGGACAGGCGGTGGGCGGCCTCCGCTGACGTCACGGGCGCGTCATCAAGGGGCCGGATCCCGAGGACCCCAGGGGCAACCGCGCATGGCGTGGGAAAGGCCCTGGCCAACGCCTTATCGAGGCCGGCGACCTCATCCGGTGCGAAGGCCGCCACTCAGCCGTACGGGGCCATCCCCCGGCCCTCCCGCGAGCGGGCGTACGCCCAGATGGCGCCGGCTCCCGCGAGCACACCGGTGGTGGCCAGTACCACCGCCCCGTGCCAGGCCCCGGTCTCCTCGGGCAGCAGCAGGTAGAGGGCGACCATCAGTCCCCACTGGAACAGCGAGGCCACGACGAGCTGGCCGTGGCGCATCTCCTCCAGCACGCTGGCCAGCAGCACCGACCAGCCGATCGTGGTCACCACCGCGAGGATGCCCAGCCCCGGGCCGAAGCGCCAGGTCGACGCGGTGAGCAGGCCCCAGACCAGGCCGGTGCCGACCGCGGCGGCGATCCACCCGTACGTCGCGCGCAGGGTCGGCCGGACGATGCCACGCCAGGCCGATTCCTGGGCCACTGCCAGTGGGAGGTACAGCCCGAGCCGGGCGATGAACGGCAGCCCGGCATCGGGGTCGATCCGGGGCACGGACAGCCAGCCGAGCAGCAGGCAGAGCTGGTTCCAGGCGACGAGCAGGCCGATGACCAGCAGCAGGGCGACCAGGCCGCGGCGCAGCACTCGGGCATCGACGTGCGCGTCGAACTGCGTGCGCAGTCCGGGCAACCGTCGCCGCAGCGCCAGGACGAGGCCGACCCCCAGCGCCGGGGCGAGGGTGGAGGCCGACAGCAGGCCGGCGTCGCGCAGGGCCCAGCCGACCAGGACCTGCTCGAGGGCGACGACGACCGCCACGGGAAGTGCCAGCACCCCCACCACGGCCCAGGCCTGCCGCCGCCCAGCGGCCGCCGGCCCGGTCATGCCTCGACGACCTCCCTGCGCCCGTCCGGGTCGACGGCCTCCGGGGCCTCGCGGTCCCGGTGGCGCAGCCGCACCAGCACCAGGGCCACCAGGGCGGCGACGAAGACGATCACGGAGACGTACTCGTTGATCCGCCACGTGCCGATCGTGTTCGCCTTGTCGATCCGCAGGCCCTCGACCCAGAACCGGCCGAAGGTGTAGAGCACCACGTAGAGCAGGAAGACCTGGCCGTGGCCGAGGCGCAGGCGCCGGTCGACGAGGACCAGGACCAGGGCCACCAGCAGGACCCACAGCAGCTCGTAGAGGAAGGTGGGGTGGAAGGTCGCGTACTGCTCGTACCCGGCGGGGCGATGGGCCGGGTCGATCTCCAGGGCCCACGGCAGGGTGCTCGGACGTCCGAAGAGCTCCTGGTTGAACCAGTTGCCGAGCCGCCCGATGCCCTGGGCGATGGCCAGGCCGGGGGCGAGGCTATCGGCCATGGCGGCGAAGGAGGCACCCTTGCGGCGGCAGACCAGCCAGATGCCGAGGGCACCGGCGGCGACCGCCCCCCAGATGCCCAGGCCGCCGTTCCAGATGTAGAGCGCTTCGACCGGGTGCTTGCCGGGACCGAAGTAGAGCTGGTGGTCGGTGATCACGTGGTAGAGCCGGGCGCCGATGATCCCCAGGGGGATCGCCACCAGCAGGGCCGTCTCCAAGGTGTCCTGGGTACCGCCGCGGGCCCGCCAGCGGCGGGACCCGACCACCCAGGCCACGCCGATGCCGACCAGGATGCACAGGGCGTAGGCGCGGATCGGGATGGTCAGGTCCCCGAAGGGCAGCGGAACGTACCACACCCCTTGCGGGGGGCTGGGGATCGACAGGGGTGCGAGCACCCCGGGGATCATCTCCGGGGGGAGGATCATCTGGCCGCCTTTCGGTTCGTCGGGCCACCGTCACTCTAGCCAGTGGCACCGACGTCCGATCGTTCAGCGGGCCGCGCGGACACCCCTGGCCAGGTCGAGCGACAGGGCCCGCAGGGCGGCCAGGTCCTCCGGGTGGCCGGCGTCGTCGGCCTCGATCAGGGTCCGGACCAGGGCCGAGCCGACGATGACGGCGTCCGCGTACGCCCCTATCTCGGCGGCCTGGGCACCGTCGGAGACCCCGATGCCGATCCCGATCCGAGTCTCGGGCGAGATCCGGCGGATCCGCTCGGTCAGCACCCGGCCGGCGTCCGAGGTGGTCTCCCGGGCACCGGTGACGCCCATCACCGCGGTGGCGTACAGCCAGCCGCGACCGGCGCCGGCGGTGAGCGCGATCCGGTCGTCGGTCGAGGAGGGGGCGACCAGGTAGATCCGGTCCACACCGTGCTCGTCGGTCGCCGGGGTCCACTCGTCCGCCTCGTCGGGGGTGAGGTCGGGGGTGATCACCCCGGCTCCCCCGGCGTTGGCGAAGTCACGGGCGAAGGCGTCGCAGCCGTACTGCTCGATCAGGTTCCAGTACGACATCACGCACGGGGTGGCGCCGGCGGCGGCGACGGCCTCGGTGGCCGCGAGCACGTCGCGGACCCGGACGCCCCGCTCCAGCGCCCGGGTGGCGGCACGCTGGATGGTCACCCCGTCCATCATCGGGTCGGAGTACGGGATGCCGATCTCGACGATGTCGGCACCGGGGCCGTCCCCGGGGCTCACCAGGGCTCGCATCGCGTCCAGTGAGCCGGGAACGCTCGGGTAGCCGACGGGGAGGTAGCCGATGAAGACGGAGCGGCCCTCGGCGGCGGCACGGTCGAAGACCGGGGTGCAATTGCCTGGTGCTGTCATCTCAGATCTCCTCGGGCCGGGGCTCGGCATGGGCGGTGACGTCCTCGGGCAGTTCGACCGGGTCGCCGCCCATCGTCTGGTCGACCTCGCCGGTCAGCCCGAACCAGCGGATGGCCGTACGTACGTCCTTGTCGCCGCGACCGGACAGGGTGACCATGATCAGCGGCCGGGCCTGCGGGTCGGTCTCGGCGATCCGGCGGCCCAGGCGCATCGCGCCCGCGATCGCGTGCGCCGACTCGATCGCCGGCATCAGGCCCTCGGTCTGGGTGAGGAGCTGGAAGGCCTCCATCGCCTCGGCGTCGGTGACCGGCTCGTACGTCGCCCGGCCGCTGTCGTGCAGGTAGGAGTGCTCGGGGCCGACGCCCGGGTAGTCCAGCCCGGCGGAGATCGAGTGCGACTCCTCGGTCTGGCCGTCCTCGTCCTGCAGCAGGTAGGTACGGGTGCCGTGCAGCACCCCGACGCTGCCGCCGGTGATGGACGCCGCGTGCCGGCCGGTCTCGACCCCGTCGCCGCCGGCCTCGAAGCCGTACAGGGCGACCGAGTCGTCGGGGATGAAGTCGGCGAAGGAGCCGAGCGCGTTCGAGCCGCCGCCCACGCAGGCGCAGACCGCGTCGGGCAGCTGCCCGTACGTGTCCAGGAACTGCTGGCGGGCCTCGGTGGAGATCACCCGCTGGAACTCGCGGACGACCTTCGGGAACGGGTGCGGGCCGGCGACGGTGCCGATCAGGTAGTGCGTGGTGTCGACGGTGGCGACCCACTCGCGCATCGCCTCGTTCATCGCGTCCTTCAGCGTCGCGGAGCCGGACTCCACGGCGATCACCTCGGCACCGAGCAGCTGCATCCGGGCGACGTTCAGGGCCTGCCGGTCGGTGTCGACCTTGCCCATGTAGACCCGGCACTCCAGCCCGAACAGGGCGGCCGCAGTCGCCGTCGCCACGCCGTGCTGGCCGGCGCCGGTCTCCGCGATGACGCGCTTCTTGCCCATCCGCTTGGTCAGCAGGGCCTGGCCGAGCACATTGTTGATCTTGTGCGACCCGGTGTGGTTGAGGTCCTCGCGCTTGAACACGATGCGGGCGTTGCCGCAGTGCTCGGAGAAGCGCTTCGCCTCGGTGAGCGGGGTGGGACGGCCCGCGTAGTTGACCCGCAGCGAGTCCAGTTCGGCGACGAAGTCAGGATCGATGACGGCCTTCTCGTAGGCCTCCTCGAGCTCGGCCAGCGCCGCGTAGAGCGCCTCCGGCACGAACTTGCCGCCGAGGCGGTCGAAGTGGCCGCGGGCGTCGGGCATCGAGCGCCCGTCCCACGGCTTCTGGCCGGCGATGTTGCGGACGTTCTCAGCCACGGACTGCCTCCTTCATGGCACGCACCCCGGCGACGGGATCGCCGCCGGTGACGAGGGCCTCGCCGATCAGCGCCACGTCGGCGCCCGCCTCGGCAAAGGCCCGGACATCCTCGGGTGTCCGTACCCCGGACTCGGCGACCAGGACCGTCCCCTCCGGGACGAGCGGGGCCAGCCGGGCGAAGGTACGGATGTCGACCTCGAGGGTGTTGAGGTTGCGGTTGTTGACGCCGACCAGGACGGCGCCGGCATCGGCGGCGCGGCGCACCTCGTCGGCGGTGTGGGTCTCGACCAGCGGGGTGAGGCCGAGGTCGAGCGCGGTGGCGTGCAGGGCTGCCAGCTCGGCGTCGGACAGCGAGGCGACGATCAGCAGGGCGAGGTCGGCGCCGACGGCCCGGGCCTCGTACAGCTGGTAGGCGTCGGTGATGAAGTCCTTGCGCAGGACCGGCACGTCGACCCGGGCGCGGACGGCGGCCAGGTCGTCCAGCGAGCCGCCGAAGCGGTGCTTCTCGGTCAGCACCGAGATCGCGTCGGCGCCGCCGTGGGCGTATGCCTCGGCCAAGGCCGCAGGGTCGGCGATCTCGGCGAGGGCGCCCTTGGAGGGGCTGGACCGCTTCACCTCGGCGATGATCGCGATCCCGGGGGCGCGGAAGGCCGGCAGCGGGTCGCGGGTGGCGGGCAGGGCAGCGATCCGGCGCACCAGTTCGTCCTGCCCGACGAGCGCGCGGCGCTCCTCCATGTCGGCGCGTGCACCGGCGTTCAGCTCATCGAGGACACCCATCGGCCTCTCCCTTCCTGGTTCCACTTCGGTTGTACCCGTGCCGACCCGAACGGCGGCCGACCGGTCCTGCCGGTGGCTCGCCATCCGTCGTCGTGCTGCTCTTCGTGCTGTTCATTGTCGTGCCGGCCTGCAGCACGCCAGGCGCCGTGAGACGCCACGGGCGCCACGGACCAGTGGTCCGGGCGCCCGGGAACGTCTACCGGGCGCGGGGCCCGGACGTCGCGTCTTCAGACGTTGTCGCGGCCCATTCCACGCAGGACGGCCCAGACGATCCACGCCACCAGGGCGAGGACGCCGGCGACGATCAGCAGGGAGATCTTGGGGCTGGGGATCATCGCGACGACGCCGACGATGGTGGCGATCATGAAGATCACCGCGAAGGCCATGGCGGCCGGGGACTTGCCGTGGTGGTACTTCTCCTCGGGAGCGTGCCCGATGGCGCTGTGACTCATCTCTGACTCTTCCTGTCCTGTTTCTCGACCTGCTCAGGCGAGGCTATCGCAGATTGGTCGGTGGGGTCGACGCCCGCGTCGAGTGCTTTCCAGATCGCCGTCGGATCCTCCAGGTCGACCGCCACCGGGCCGCGCTCGAACCGGGAGCGCCGGCTGCCCCAGCGCGGGGCCAGCACCACCAACAGCACGCCACCGACCGCCACCAGCACGCCACCGGCCGCGTACGCCCAGGGCCACGGCGTGGCCTCCAGCGTGCCGTCCACCGACAGGCTGAACGAGCGGAGCGCCTGCTGCACCACGTCCTGCGACGGGCGCGGCCGGGCGGCCCCGACCCAGACCATGCCGCTCCCGGCCAGGGCCAGCACCGCGCCGAGCACCTGGCGCCCACGAGCGGCCAGGGTGAGCGAGAGCAGGACCCCGGCGACTGTCACGACGGCCAGGGCCTGGGTGAGGCTGCCACTGGACAGGTTCCCGCTGACCGGTCCGCGCCCCTCGGCGACGACGGCGTTCCACCACGGCTGGGCGCCGGTGACGAACGCCACCAGGGCGCCGAGGGCCAGGGTGGCGTAGGCCAGCAGGCGACCGGTGGCCGCCGTCACCGGGCACTCCCGTCCAGGGTGCGCAACCGCTCGGCGGCGCCGATCGCCCGGACGACCGCCATCGCCTTGTTGCGGCACTCCTGGTTCTCGGTGGCCGGAACGGAGTCGGCGACGATGCCCGCACCGGCCTGGACGTACGCGGTGCCATCCTTGACCAGGGCGGTCCGGATCGCGATCGCGACGTCGGCGTTGCCGGCGAAGTCGAAGTAGCCGATCACTCCCCCGTACACGCCCCGGCGGCTGACCTCCAACTCGTCGATGACCTGCATCGCGCGGACCTTCGGTGCACCGGACAGGGTGCCCGCCGGGAAGCAGGACAGCACGGCCTGGACCGCGTCCACGTCGTCGCGCAGGTGCCCGGTCACGCCGGCCTCCAGGTGCATCACGTGGGAGTAGCGGCGTACCTTCATGAACTCGATCACCTTGACCGTGCCGGGGTCGCTGACCCGGCCCAGGTCGTTGCGGCCCAGGTCGACCAGCATGACGTGCTCGGCGCGCTCCTTCTCGTCGGCCAGCAACTCGGCCTCCAGCGCGACGTCCTCGGCCGCGGTCCGGCCCCGGGGCCGGGTGCCGGCGATCGGGTGGGTGACGGCCTCGCGGTCGGTGACGGTGACCAGGGCCTCCGGGCTGGACCCGACGATGTCGAAGCCGTCCAGCCGCAGCAGGTACAGGTAGGGGCTCGGGTTGATCCGGCGCAGCACCCGGTAGATGTCGAGCGGGTCGGCCTGCGTACGGATGTCGAAGCGCTGGGAGACGACGATCTGGAAGGCCTCGCCGGCCCGGATCTCCTCCACCGCGGCGTGCACCGCGGCCTCGAACTCCTCCGGCGTACGCTGCTCGACCACTGCCGGCTCGGCGACGCCGTCGTCGACCACGCGGGCCAGAGCCTCCCCGGGCTCGGCCAGCCGGCGGACCATCTCCTCGATCCGGGTGACCGCATCGGCGTACGCCTCGTCGACCCGCTCGTCGGTGGCGTCGTGGTTGATCGCGTTGGCGACCAGCCACAGCTCGCCGTTGTGGTGGTCCATCACGGCCAGGTCGGTGCCGAGCATCATCACCAGCTCGGGGACCTGCAGGTCGTCGACGTTCTCGTCGGGCAGCAGCTCCAGCCGGCGGACGATGTCGTAGCCCAGGTAGCCGACGAACCCGCTGACGAAGGGCGGCAGTCCCTCGGGACGCTCGGTCCGCAGCACCTGCAGCGAGGACCGGAGCACCTCGATCGGGTCCCCCTGCGTCGGCAGCCCGACCGGCGGGGTGCCGGTCCAGTGGGCCGTCCCGTCGCGCTCGGTGAGCGTCGCCCCGCTGCGTACGCCGATGATCGACCAGCGCGAGAACACGCCGTCCTCGGCGGACTCGAACAGGTAGGTGTGCGGCGCGTTGCGGGCCAGCCGGGCGTACAGGCCGACCGGGGTCTCGGCGTCGACGATGACCTTGGTCCAGACCGGGATCACCCGGGTGTCCCGGGCCAGCTCGCGGAACCCCTCGGCGGTGGGGGTGATGGTGGGCCGGCTCATCGCCGCTCACCACCCGTACCGTCTGCCCCGGCCAGCGGCAGCAGGTGGGTGTCGAAGCAGGAGGTGGTGCCGAGGTGGCAGGCCGGACCGACCTGGTCGACCTGCAGCAGCAGGGCGTCGCCGTCGCAGTCGAGCTCGACCCGGCGCACCCACTGCTGGTGGCCGCTCTCCTCGCCCTTGACCCACATCCTGGAGCGGCTGCGCGACCAGTAGGTGCCGCGCCCGGTCGCCAGCGTGAGGGCGAGCGCCTCGTCGTTCATCCAGGCCATCATCAGCACCCGCCCGGTGGTCGCGTCCTGGGCGATCGCCGGGACGAGCCCGTCCGGGGTGCGCTTCAGCAGCGCCGCGATGTCGGCGTCGAGGGTGGCCGGGGTCGGTACGGGGCGGTCCTGCTCGGTCATGACAGCTGCTCCAGGATGATCTCGCGGACGCGGCCGGCATCGGCCTGGCCGCGCATCTCCTTCATCACGGCACCGATCAGGGCACCGGCGGCCTGGACGCGCCCGGCCCGGATCTTGTCGGCGACGTCCGGGTTGGCGGCGATGGCCTTCTGCACGGCGTCGCCCAGGGCCCCGTCGTCGGAGACGACGGCCAGTCCGCGCCGGGTGACGACCTCGGCCGGCTCGCCCTCGCCGGCGATGACGCCGTCGAAGACCTGGCGGGCCAGCTTGTCGTTGATCGTGCCGGCCTCCACCAGCGCCTGCACGGCGGCGACCTGGACCGGCGTGACGCCGACCTCGTCCAGGCCGATGCCCGCCTCGTTGGCGCGCCGGGACAGCTCGGCGGTCCACCACTTGCGGGCCGCCGGTGCCGCGCAGCCGGCGGCGACCGTCGCCTCGACCAGGTCGAGGGCGTCGGCGTTGACGACGTCACGCATCTCGGCGTCGCTGAAGGACCACACCTCCTGGAGCCGGTTGCGGCGAAGACCCGGGTTCTCCGGCAGGGTCGCGCGCAGTTCCTCCACCCACTCCCGGGAGGGTGCGATCGGGACCAGGTCGGGCTCGGGGAAGTAGCGGTAGTCCTCCGCCTCCTCCTTGGAGCGGCCGAAGGAGGTCTCGCCGATGTGCTCCAGCCAGTTGCGGGTGCACTGCTGGATGGTGCCGCCCCCGGACAGCACGGCCGCCTGGCGCTGGATCTCGTAGCGCACCGCGCTCTCGATCGAGCGGAACGAGTTGATGTTCTTGGTCTCGGTGCGGGTGCCCAGTCGCTCCCGGCCCCACGGCTTGAGGGAGACGTTGGCGTCGCAGCGCAGCGAGCCCTCGTTCATCCGGACGTCGGAGACGCCCAGGGCGCGCATCAGGTCACGGATCGCCTCGACGTACGTACGGGCGATCTCGGGAGCGCGCTCGCCGGCCCCCAGGATCGGCTTGGTGACGATCTCGATCAGCGGCACGCCGGCCCGGTTGTAGTCGATCAGCGAGTAGTCGGCACCGTGCAGGCGACCGGTCGCGCCACCCATGTGGGTGAGCTTGCCGGCGTCCTCCTCCATGTGGGCGCGCTCGATCTCGACCCGGAAGACCTCCCCGTCGGACAGCTCGATGTCGAGGTAGCCGTCGTAGGCGATCGGCTCGTCGTACTGGCTGGTCTGGTAGTCCTTGGGCATGTCGGGGTAGAAGTAGTTCTTCCGCGACATCCGGCACCACTCCGCGATCGAGCAGTTCAGGGCCAGGCCCATCCGGATGGCCGACTCGACGGCCTTGCCGTTGATCGCCGGCATCGACCCGGGCAGGCCGAGGCAGACCGGGCAGGTGTGCGTGTTGGGGGCGGCACCGAACTCGGCCGAGCAGCCGCAGAACATCTTGGACTCGGTGTTCAGCTCGACGTGCACCTCGAGCCCGAGCACCGGCTCGTACGCCGCGAGGGCGTCCTCGTAGGACAGCAGCGGATCACTCATCGGGCAACCTCCGTCGCGGTAGTGGCCGGGGCGGTCAGGTCGGCGACGCGGTCCAGCAGCGGACCGCCCCAGCTGTCCTGCAGGGAGCGCTCCAGCGCGGCACCGACCAGGTAGAGCCGGTCGTCGGCCAGGTGCGGGGCCATCACGTGGAAGCCCAGCGGCAGCCCGTCGGAGGTCAGTCCGGACGGGAAGGACGCGGCGGAGTTGCCGGCCAGGTTGGTCGGGATGGTGCACAGGTCGTTCAGGTACATCGCCATCGGGTCGTCCAGGCGCTCGCCGATCCCGAACGCCGCCGTCGGCGTCGTCGGGGAGACCAGCACGTCTGCCTTGGCGAAGGCTGCGGTGAAGTCCTGCTGGACCAGGGTGCGGACCTTCTGGGCCGAGCCGTAGTAGGCGTCGCGGTAGCCGGCCGACAGGGCGTACGTGCCGATGATGATGCGGCGCTTCACCTCGGCACCGAAGCCGGCCTCGCGCGAGAGCGCCATCACCTGCTCGGTCGACCGGGTGCCGTCGTCGCCGACGCGCAGCCCGTACCGCATCGCGTCGAAGCGGGCCAGGTTGGAGGAGGCCTCGCTGGGCAGGATCAGGTAGTAGGCGGCGAGCGCGTACTCGAAGTTCGGGCAGGACACCTCGACGACCTCGGCGCCGAGGGAGGCGAGCCGCTCCACGGTGGCATGGAAGTTGGCCTCGGCCTCGGGCGCGTAGCCCTCGCCGCCGAGCTCCCTGACCACGCCGATCCGCAGGCCCTTGACGTCGCCGTGGCGGGCCGCCTCGACGACCGCCGGGACGGGGGCGGCCAGCGAGGTCTGGTCCTTGGGGTCGTGGCCGCCGATCACCTCGTGCAGGAGGGCGGTGTCCAGGACCGTACGTGCGCACGGGCCGGGCTGGTCCAGGCTGGAGGCCAGCGCGATCTGGCCGTACCGGGACACGCCGCCGTAGGTCGGCTTGACCCCCACGGTGCCGGTGAAGGCGGCGGGCTGGCGGATCGAACCGCCGGTGTCCGTGCCGATCGCCAGGGGCGCCTCGAAGGCCGCCAGTGCGGCGGCCGAGCCGCCACCGGAGCCGCCGGGGACCCGGGACAGGTCCCAGGGGTTGTACGTCGGGCCGTAAGCGGAGTTCTCGGTGGAGGAGCCCATCGCGAACTCGTCCATGTTGGTCTTGCCGAGGATGACCACGCCGGCCTCGAGCAGCCGGCGGGTGACCGTCGCGTCGTACGGGGGGCGCCAGCCCTCCAGGATCCTCGAGCCGGCAGTGGTCGGCACGCCCCGCTGGGTGAGGACGTCCTTGAGTGCCAGCGGCACGCCGGCCAGCGGGCCGACCTGCTCGCCGGCGGCGATCCGGGCGTCGACGGCGGCGGCCTGGGCCAGCGCACCGTCCTCGTCCACGCTGAGAAAGGCGTGCACCTTGTCGTCGACCGCGCCGATCCGGTCCAGGTGCGCGCGGGTGACCTCGACGCTGGAGACCTCTCCAGCGGCGATCGATGCCGCCAGGTCGGCGGCGGTGGACCTGGTGATGTCCATGCTCACTGCTCCTCCCCCAGGATCCGCGGGACCCGGAACCGGCCGTCCTCGTGGTCGGGCGCCATCGCCAGGACCTCGGCCGGCGGCAGCGACTCCGCCACCGCGTCGGTGCGGAACACGTTGGTCATCGGCACCGGGTGCGAGGTCGGCGTCACGTCGGCCGTGGCCACGTCGGCCACCCGGGCGACCGACTCCAGGATCACGTCCAGCTGCGGGGCCAGATGGGCCAGCTCCTCCGCTGAGAGGTCGATGCGGGCCAGCTGGGCCAGCCGCGCCACCTCGTCTGGGCTCAACGCCACGGTGCTACTCCTTGCGTACGGATCGACGGCGTACGCCCTCGCGGGTCGTACGAACCCTCATCCTAGGGCCGATCGACAACGTGGCCGGTCCGTGCACGCGGATCGTACGGGTCCCGCAGCCGCCGCACAGCCCACCGTGGGGCTGCCCGCGCCGGTCCGGGCCGGCACAGATGACACCAAGGTAAAGATCTGTCGACACACAGGCGACAGATGCGTCCGAATGCGCTCGGCAGCGATCCGCCGGGAGACAATGGGGCGTGTTCCTGATGCGAGTATCCATGCCCGATCGTCCCGGTGCCCTCGGCGCCGTCGCCTCCGCCGTCGGAATGGTGGGCTGCGACATCAAGTCGATCGAGATCGTCGAGACCCAGGACGGCCACGGTATCGACGACTTCATGCTCGACATCCCGACCGGCGTGCTCCCCGACACCGTGGTGAGCGCCTGCCAGGAGGTGTCCGACGTCCACGTCCTGTGGATCTCCCGGCACCACGACAGCGGCACCCTGCAGAGCGACCTGGAGACGCTCGAGCAGATGACCCGCGACCCGCAGCATGCCGCCGAGGTGCTGGTGGACAGCGCACCCAGCGTCTTCCACTGCCAGTGGGCCGTGCTGGTCGACCGGGCCGCCACGCCGATGACGATCTCCTACGCTACGGCGATGGCCCCCGACCTGGACGGTGAGGTGCTGGCGTCCGTCGGTGACCTGGCCACCGCCGGATCGGCGGAGGTGCCCTCCGGCTGGGTCCCGGCCTGGAGCGAGTCGACCCTGGCCTGGGCCTGTATCGGCAACGAGCGGGCCATCATGGTCGGTCGCACCGGTGGGCCGGACTGGCTGCCCTCCGAGATCGCCCGGCTGCGTCACCTGTCCGCCCTCGCGGCCTGAGCCGGACGGTGCCGGCGGAGGCCCTCGTCCCGGTCTGGCTGGTCGAGTTCCTGGTCGCCGCCGCGTACGGGGTGGTCGGCGCCGTCGTCCCGGTGTTCAACGCCGAGGCGTACGCCATCGCGGCCGGAGCCCTGCACCCGGCCGGTTCGGCGTTCGCGATCCTCGGGGTCACCCTCGGCCAGAGCATCGGCAAGATGCTGATGTTCTGGGGCGTACGCCGGGGCAAGGAGTTGCGCTTCTTCCACGCCGGGCCGGCCACCGGCGGCGCGGTCGAGACCCCTCCCAGGGCCGAGGCCGAGCTGGGTACCGTCCGGCGCTGGTGGTCACGTACGGTCCGGGTCTCGCTGCGGCTGGTCGGTGACACCCGCTGGGGGCTGCCGCTGATCTTCCTGGCCTCGCTGGTCGGCTTCCCGCCGCTCTACCCGGTGGTGCTGGTGGCCGGCGCCTCCCCGATCCCGGCGGCGAGCTTCGCGCTCACGATGACCGTTGCACGGGGCCTGCGCTTCGCCCTGCTGGCCTGGGGCGGCACCGGGCTGGTGGCGCTGCTCGCCTGAGCGTCAGAGCAGGGCGCCCTTGCCGGTCATCATCCAGTAGAAGACCCACCAGGCGGTGACGAGCACGGCCAGGGCCACCACGAACACCACGCTGACCACGACACGCTGGCGGCGCTTGCTGCGCGTGCTGGGCACCAACGTGGGACCCCACTCGCCCAGGCGTGGACGCACCCGGGCAGGCGCATCACCGTGCAGGTCGGGGTCGGAGAAGAGCTTGGCCACGCCACGAGCGTACGTCGCGTGGCCCAGCGCTCAGTCCTCGACCAGTGGCAGGCCCTCGGGGCCCTCGTCCAGCAGCCGCTGGAAGTGCTCGGCGGCGATGATCGGCCGGCCGAGGTCGCGGGCCTTGTCGGCCTTGGAGCCGGCGCCCTCGCCGACGACGACGTAGTCGGTCCGCTTCGACACCGACCCGGCCGCCTTGGCCCCACGGGCGACAACCGCCTCCTGCGCCTCGTCACGGCTGTAGCCCGGCACCGTGCCGGTGACCACGATGGTCAGCCCGGCCAGGGTCTGCGGCTGCTCCGCGGCCCGGGCCTCGGCAGCGGCGTACGTTCCGAGGACGCAGCCGGCGGCCTGCCACTTGCGGACGATCTCGGCCCGCCAGTCGGTGGCGAACCATTCCCGGATCGCCGCTGCCGTCACCGGCCCGATGCCCTCGGCGCCGGCGAGCTCCTCCTCGGAGGCGTCCCGCAGCGCCTCCACCGAGGGGAAGGCCGCGGCCACGTCGGGGGCGTTCCCCTTGCCGATGTGCCGGATCGACAGCGCCACCAGGAACTTGGCCCAGGGCCGCGTCCGGGCGGCCTCCAGGTTCTCCAGCAGCTTGGTGCCGTTGGCCGAGAGCACCCGGCCGGTGGTACCGGCCTTCTTCTCCCGGGCGTTGGCGTTGCGGGTGTAGAAGTCGGTGCGCAGCAGGTCCTCGGCGGTCAGGTCGAACAGGTCGCCCTCGTCGGTGATCAGGTGGGCGGCGAGGATGGCGTCCGCGCCCTTCTCCCCCAGCATCTCGATGTCCAGCGCCGCCCGGGAACCGAGGTGGAACAGCCGCTCGCGAAGCTGGGCGGGACAGGAGCGCTGGTTGGGGCAGCGCAGGTCCTTGTCCCCCTCCTTCTCGTACGCGAGTTCGGTGCCGCACTCGGGGCAGTGCGTCGGCATCACGAACGGGTGCTCGGTGCCGTCCCGCAGGTCGACCACCGGGCCCAGCACCTCGGGGATCACGTCGCCGGCCTTGCGCAGCACCACGGTGTCGCCGATCAGCACGCCCTTGCGGACCACCTCGGTGGCGTTGTGCAGGGTGGCCTGGGCGACCGTCGACCCGGCGACCACGACCGGCTCCATCACCGCGTACGGGGTGACCCGACCGGTCCGTCCCACCCCGACGCGGATGTCGAGGAGCTTGGTGGTGACCTCCTCCGGCGGGTACTTGTAGGCGATCGCCCATCGCGGGGCGCGCGAGGTGAAGCCCAGCCGGTCCTGCAGCGCCCGGTCGTCGACCTTGACCACCGCGCCGTCGATCTCGTGCACGAAGTCGTGGCGACGCTGGGCGACCTCCTCCACGAACGCCCAGACCTGCTCGCTGTCGTCGACCAGCCGGGAGTACTGGCTGACCGGCAGGCCGAAGTCGGCGAGCACCTCGTACGCGTGGGACTGGCGGGCCAGCTCCAGCCGGGTCCCGGGCTCGTCGGAGCTGGCGCCCCAGCCGTGGGCGGTGAAGCCCAGCCGGCGTGACCGGGTCACCTCCGGGTCCTTCTGGCGCAGGGATCCGGCTGCGCTGTTGCGGGGGTTGGCGAAGGGCGCCTTGCCCGAGGCGACCAGCTCCTCGTTGATCCGCCGGAACTGCTCCAGCGACAGGTAGACCTCGCCGCGCACCTCCAGCAGGGCCGGCACGGGCTGCCCGGAGTGGGAGACCAGCCGGTCGGGGATCACCTGGATCGTCCGTACGTTGGCGGTCACGTCCTCCCCCACCCGGCCGTCGCCGCGTGTGGCGGCGCGGACCAGCGCGCCGTCCTCGTACACCAGGTCGACCGCCAGCCCGTCGATCTTCAGCTCGCAGACGAAGCCTCCCGCGCCCGGATGCTCCCCCAACCGGTCGACGGTCCGGTCGACCCAGGCGAACAGCTCCTCCTTGCTGAAGACGTTGTCCAGGCTGGTCATCGGCTGCAGGTGGGTGACCGGGGAGAACGTCGCGCCGGTGGGCGCCCCGACCTGCTGGGTCGGCGAGTCGGGGGTCCGCAACTCGGGGAACCGGTCCTCGATCTGCTCCAGCTCGCGCATCAGCGCATCGAACTCGCCGTCGGAGATCGTCGGGGCATCCAGCGCGTAGTAGCGGTGCCGGTGCTCGGTGATCTCGGTCGCCAGCTGGTCGTGGCGTTCGCGGACCACCTCGTCCGGCGCGGCGGCGGGGTCCGCGGGCGAGACGGGGTCCGAGGGCGAGTCAGGATCCGAGAATGGGGCAGCAGGGTCCGGGCGGGAGTCGGTCACGGGCCCCAATCTAGTGAGGACGCCGCCGGATCGGCACCAGGCTCAGCGGGCCAGCTCCTCGTCCACGATCGCGGCGGCGGAACCGAGCCGGCGCAACAGCTCGGTCGCGGGACGTACGGTCCAGCCCGCCAGCCCGCAGGCGGGGGTGAGTACCACCTGGTCTGCGATCGCCGGCCCGAGCTCCAGCGGGCGCAGCACCCCGAGGGCCTGACGGGCGAGCGCGTCGACGGTCGGCAGCACGTCCGGCACGGCGGTGGGCGCCACCCCCAGGTGCAGCACGAGCCCGCCCTCGAGCAGGGCTGCGAGCTGGTCCAGGTCGGGGCGCGCCAGCATGTCGGCGTCCACCCCGATCCCGCCGATCCCGGCCGCGACGAGGTCACCGATCCCGGCATGGCGGGCACACGAGTGGACCAGGGTGGCGGCCCGGGCGGTGCCCCGGGCGACGACTTCCTCGACCAGCACCCGCAGGTGCTCGGAGGTCTCGTGGGCGCCCCAGGCCGGGTAGCGGCGCAGGCCCGACGCCGTCGGGACGGCGCCCTCGCGGACCGATCCGAGCAGCGGTTCGTCCCACTGGATGCCGACCTCGGCGCCGGGCACCCGGCGGTGGACCTGGCTGACCAGGTCCACCGAGGCCTCCACCAGCGCATCGCGCAGGTCACGGGTCGCGCCGGCATCGCCCAGCACCCGGCCCCCGCGGGGCAGCTCCACGGCGGCGGCGAGGGTGAACGGGCCGGTGAGGGTGACCCTCAGCGGGCCCGCGAAGCCCTGGGACTGCTCCTCCAGCACGTCCAGGTCCTGGCGCAGCAGCGAGCGGGCCCCGCGCTGGGCCAGCGAGCTGCCGTCGGTCAGTCGCCAGCCGGCCGGCTGCAGGTCGAAGGCGAGCGCTCGGATCGCACCGCACGTGCGGCCGACCATGTCGGAACCCGGCCCGCGCCCGGGCAGTTCGGGCAGGTAGGCGCCCGTGGGCAGTTCGCCCAGGGTGAGGCGGACGGTGGCGGCCATGTCCGCGCCGGGCCAGGAGCCGACGCCGCTGTGGGTGACGCTCATGCCGCGGCCCGATGTGCGGTGGAGTCGATGGTCGCCGAACCGACCACCCGGTCCTGGTCGTACAGCACCACGGCCTGTCCGGGGGCGATCCCGTGCGCGGCAGCGTCCAGCAACACCCTCACGCCGTCGTCGCTCGCCTCCACGCTGCAGCCGAGCGGCTCACCGTGGGCGCGGACCTGGACGCTGGCCCGCCACCGGCCGGGACGCTTCGGGCCGGCCCAGCTGGGCCGGCCGGCGGTGATGGTGTCGACCGCCAGTGCCTCGTGCGGCCCGACCGTCACCGTGTTGGTGACCGGGCTGATGTCCAGGACGTACCGGGGGCGGCCGTCGGGGGCGGGGATGCCCAGGTGCAGCCCTCTGCGTTGCCCGACGGTGAAGTGGTGGGCCCCGTCGTGCCGGCCCACCTCGGTGCCGTCGGCGTCGACGATGGCGCCCTCGGCCGTGCCGAGCTCGCGGTCCAGGAACGCGGCGGTGTCCCCGTCGGGGATGAAGCAGATGTCGTGCGAGTCCGGCTTGCTCGCCACCGTCAGCCCGCGGGCGGCGGCCTCGGCGCGCACCTGCGACTTGGGCGAGTCGCCCAGCGGGAAGAGCGAATGTGCCAGCTGCTCGGCGGTCAGCACGCCCAGCACGTACGACTGGTCCTTGTCCGGGTCGACCGCCCGGTGCAGCTCGACGCCGTCGGGCCCCTGGACCAGGCGGGCGTAGTGACCGGTCGCCACGGCGTCGAAGCCGAGCGCCAGCCCGCGGGCCAGCACCGCGGAGAACTTGATCGACTCGTTGCAGCGCAAGCAGGGATTGGGCGTACGCCCGGCGCGGTACTCAGCGATGAAGTCCTCGACCACGTCGACCCGGAACTCCTCGGACAGGTCCCAGACATAGAACGGGATGCCGAGCGCGTCGGCCGCCCGCCGGGCGTCATGGGAGTCCTCCAGCGAGCAGCATCCCCGCGCCCCGGTGCGGAACGACTGGGGGTTGCGGGACAGTGCCAGGTGCACCCCGGTGACGTCATGGCCGGCGTCGACCATCCGTGCCGCCGCCACGGCGGAGTCCACTCCGCCCGACATCGCCGCCAGAACCTTCATCGCCGGTCTCCTCCCTGATGGTGCCGACCGATGGTAGCGCGGGCCCTCACCGCCTGGATCCGAACGTCGCGCCGCGGGCCCGTCGGGCCCGCTCGAGTGCCTCGGGCAGCACCCGGAGCAGGGTGTCGACGTCGGCCTCGCCGGTCTCGGCGCCGAAGGAGAAGCGCAGGGTGGAGCGGGCCTCGTCCTCGGCCAGCCCGGCGGCGAGCAGCACGTGGCTGGTCCGGCTGACCCCGGCGGTGCAGGCCGACCCGACCGAGGCGTCGACGCCGGCGGCGTCCAGCAGCAGCAGCAGGTCGTCGGCCTCGCAGCCGAGGAAGGCCACGTTGACCAAGGACGGGCTGGCGGTCTCCGGCAGGTGGGGGCGTACGTCGGGCAGTCCGGCCAGTCCGTCGAGCAGCCGGGTACGCAGGCGCCGCCATCGGGCGGCGTGCTCCTCGAGCCGGGCCACCGCCTCGACCACCGCAGCGGCAAATCCGACGGCGAGCACCGGCGCGAGCGTGCCCGAACGGATCCCCCGCTCCTGGCCGCCGCCGAAGACGATCGGCGCCGGGGACACGCCACGGCGGACCAGCAGGGCGCCGATACCTACCGGGCCGCCGACCTTGTGTGCCGTGACCGTCGCCAGGTCAAGCCCGCTGGCCGCGAAGTCGAAGGGGACGTGCCCCACCGCCTGGACGGCGTCGGAGTGCGACCAGGCGCCTGCGCTGCGGCAGGCCTCGGCGAGGGCCTGGACCGGCTGGACCGCGCCGGTCTCGTTGTTGACCCACATCAGGGATGCCACGGCGGTCTCGCGCCCGGCCGCACCGGCCAGCGCCCCGGCCAGGACCGCCGGGTCGGCGATGCCGTCGGGACGGACCGGCAGCCGGTCGACCACTGCCCCGTCCCGGACCAGGGCGGGGACCAGGTCGTGCAGGGCGTGGTGCTCGATGCTGCTCAGCAGGACGCGCGGGCGGCCGTGCGGCTCGCCGGGGCCGGCGGCACGCCGGGCGATCCAGGACCCGTGGACGGCCAGGTTGTCCCCCTCCGTCCCGCCCGAGGTGAACACCAGTTCCGTAGGATGGGCACCGAGGGCCGCGGCGACCTCCTCGCGGGCCTCCTCGAGCACGCGGCGGGCAGCGCGTCCGCTGGCGTGCAGGCTCGAGGCGTTGCCCACGAGGCCCGATCGCGCCCACATCGCTGCGGCAGCGGTCGCGGTGAGTGGGCTTGTGGCGGCATGGTCGAGGTACGTACGTGGAACGTCCATCGTGTCCCTTTCGACCGAAAACAGAACTGTACGGTATTCTCGCATGGCTCTTGGCCAGTCGATCCCACGGCAACGGCGCCGGCCCGCGACTGTCCCATCCGAATCTAAGGACGTGTCATGAGTGGCGTCACCCTTCCGGCTCCCACCGACTCCAGCGTGCTCGGCGCGCGGATGCTCGACGGCGGTGTCCGCTTCGGCTTGTGGGCGCCCCGGGCCACGCGTGTGGAGTTGGCCCTCGTCGCCGCCCTCGACCGCAGCCAGAAGAACTTCGACATGGACCGCGGTGAGGACGGCGTCTGGACCGTCTTCGTTCCCGGCGTCCCGGCCGGCCAGCAGTACGGCTACCGCGTCCACGGCGAGTGGTCCCCCGAGACCGGTGAGCGGTACAACCCGGCCAAGCTGCTGCTGGACCCGTACGCCCGGTCCATCACCGGTGGCGTCGACTACTCCGGCCCGATCCTGGACCACACCGCCGAGTCGGACTACCTGCCCGACCCGATGGACTCGTTCGCCTCGGTGCCGCTGAGCGTCGTGGTCGCCGACACCGCGCCCCCCACCCCGATCGCGGCGCGTCGCCCGCTGTCGGAGAGCGTGATCTACGAGGCCCACGTCAAGGGCCTCACCCACCTGTACCCGGCCGTCCCCGAGCACCTGCGCGGCACCTACGGCGGCCTCGCCTACCCCGCGGTGATCGAGCACCTGCAGGACGTCGGGGTGACGGCGATCGAGCTGCTGCCGGTGCACCACTTCGTCTCCGAGCCCTTCATCATCGGCCGGGGCCTGGTCAACTACTGGGGCTACAACACCCTGGGCTACTTCGCCCCCCACGCGGCCTACTGCTCGGTCGGCACCCGCGGCGAGCAGGTGGCGGAGTTCAAGTCCATGGTCAGTGCCCTGCACGAGGCCGGGATCGAGGTGATCCTCGACGTGGTCTACAACCACACCGGCGAGGGGGGCCACGAGGGCCCGACGCTGTCCTGGCGTGGCATCGACCACGGCGCCTACTACCGGCTCACCTCCGACATGCGCAACGACTACGACGTGACCGGCTGCGGCAACTCGGTCGACACCTCCCAGCCCGGCGTGCTGCAGATGGTGCTGGACTCGCTGCGCTACTGGGTCACCGAGATGGGCGTGGACGGCTTCCGCTTCGACCTGGCCACCGAGCTGATCCGCAACGACAAGCACTACGTCGTCCAGGAACACGAGTTCAAGCAGTTGGTCGCCGCGGATCCGGTGCTGCGCGACATCAAGATGATCTCCGAGCCGTGGGACATGGGCCCGTACGGCTACCAGGTCGGCGCCTGGGGACCCGGGTGGAGCGAGTGGAACGACAGGTTCCGCGGCTACACCCGCGACTTCTGGCGTGGCGCCGTGCACGGGGTGCAGGAACTGGCCACCCGGTTGTCCGGGTCCGGTGAAATCTTCCAGCACTCCGGACGGCTGCCCGATGCCTCGGTCAATTTCGTCACCGCCCATGACGGCTTCACCATGCGCGACCTGGTCACGTACGACGTGAAGCACAACAACGCCAACGGCGAGGCCAACCGCGACGGCTCCGACGACAACCGGTCGTGGAACTGCGGCGTGGAGGGCGAGACCGACGACCCCGAGATCAACGCGCTGCGACACCGCCAGGTCCGCAACATGATGGCGACCCTGCTGCTGTCCACCGGCGTCCCGATGATCACCGCGGGGGACGAGATCGGCCGGACCCAGATCGGCAACAACAACGCCTACTGCCAGGACTCCCCGATCTCCTGGGTGCACTGGGACACCTCCGAGGAGTGGGCCGACGTGACCGAGCTGGTGCGTACGCTCACCAGGCTGCGGGCGGACCACCCGGTGCTGCGGCCCTCGGAGTGGCGCAACGGCGAACCGGTCCTCGGTCCGGAGGGCCAGGACCTGGGACGCAAGAACCTCGCCTGGTTCGACGGTGACGTGATGGAGATGGACGAGGAGGACTGGCGCGACGGTACCCGCCGGACCCTCGGCATGTACGTCTCCGACGAGACCGAGGCGTTCCTGGTCTGGGTGCACGGCGGCGAGGAGCCGACCGAGGTGCCCCTGCCCGGCACCCCCTGGGCCGAGAGCTACACCGTCGTCGCGCACACCGGAGAGCCCGACGAGCTGCCGGTCGGCCCGCTGCCCCACGGGGCCGGACTGGGCCTGCCCGGGCGTTCGGTGACCGTGCTGGCGGTGACCCTCCCGAGCCCCGAGGCGCTGCTGCCCGCCGAGGCCCTGGCGGACGTCGACCCGGTCGGCGCCGAGGGACAGGTCGGACTCTCCGACGACGAGGCCGAGGAGGCCTGAGCCCGGGCCCGACTGTCCTGCAGGACCGACCAGACCCGACGGTCCGGCCACCACGGCCCAGCAACAACGGCCCAGCAACAACGGCCCAGCAACAACGGCCCAGCAACAACGGCCCAGCAACAACGATCCGACCACGACGGAGGCCGGCACCCCGCGGGGTGCCGGCCTCCGTCGTCCGGCGGGGCGCGCCTGCGGTCGGCGCGCCGACCGTCAGTCGGTCGAGAGGGCGGCCAGGCCCATCTCGGCGATGTTCGACAGCTGGTCGTGCCTGGGCACGACCCGGCAGGTCACGCCGACCGAACCCGGCCGGTCCAGCTCGATCGTCGCCCGGTAGCGACGGGCTCCGTCCACCACCTCGCCAGCGGTGGCCGTGATCGTGCGGATCGAGTGCAGCTCGTCGTCGTCGTCGACCTCGCCGACGACCATCTGGACGTCGACGTCGTCGGGGGTGAGCTCGCCGAGGTTGACCAGGGCGTTGATCTCGAGGGCAGTGCCCAGCGACATCGCGCTCTGCTCCAGCCCCTCGACCCGCGAGACCGAGACCTGCGGCCAGGCTGCGCGGATCCGCTGCTTCCATGCGGCGGTGTCGGCCGCGGTACGACCCTGGGCGATCTTGGCCGAGGCCTTCGCCGTCGGCACGTACATCGTCTCGGTGTACTCACGTACCATCCGCGAGGCCAGGATCTTGGGGGTGAGGCCCGAGGTGATGTCGCGGATCATCTGGATCCACTTGGTGGGCAGCCCGTTGCCGTCGCGCTCGTAGAACCGCGGGACGATCTCGTTCTCGATGATGTCGTACAGTGCCGCGGCCTCCTGCGCATCGCGCTGGTCGGCGTTGGCGATGTTCTCCATCGAGGGGATCTCCCACCCGAACTTCGGGTCGTACCACTCGTCCCACCAGCCGTCCCGGACCGAGAGGTTGGCGGCACCGTTCATGGCGGCCTTCATCCCCGAGGTGCCGCAGGCCTCCTGCGGGCGCAGCGGGTTGTTGATCCACACGTCGCAGCCCGGGTAGAGCGGGCGGGCCATCGACATGTCGTAGTCCGGCAGGAACACCAGTCGCTCGCGCACGTCCGCCGCGTCGGCGAAGCGGACCATCTCCTGGATCAGGCCCTTGCCGATGTTGTCGGCGGGGTGCGCCTTGCCTGCGATGACGATCTGGATCGGGCGCTGCGGGTCGTTCAGCAGCTTCTTGAGCCGCTCGGGATCGCGCAGCATCAGCGTCAGGCGCTTGTACGAGGCGGCGCGGCGGGCGAACCCGAAGGTCAGGATGTTCGGATCCAGCGCATGCTCGACCCACTCGGAGTTGCCGGAGAGTCCCCGGTTCCGGATCGAGGCTGCGAGGCGCTCGCGGGCCATGTTGACCAGCTCGCCACGCATCCGCTGCTTCAGGCTCCAGATGGTGTTGTCGTCCACCCGGTCCAGGGCGGACCAGTCGTAGCCGTCGATGACGGTCTCGCTGTCACCGGTGGGGGTCTCCAGCAGTTCCAGCAGGCCGGAGTGGATCCAGGTCTTGTGGTGCACGCCGTTGGTGACCGACCCGATCGGGACCTCGGAGACGTCGAAGGAGCGCCACAGGCCCTGGAACATCTCCCGGGACACCTCGCCGTGCAGCTGGGAGACGCCGTTGGCACGCTGCCCCAGCCGGAAGCCGAGCACGGCCATGTTGAACACGCCGTGGTCACCCCCGACGTAGTCCTCGGTGCCGAAGGCCATGATCTGGTCCAGCGGCAGCGGAGCGAAGTTGCGGAACTGGTCCACCACCATGTCACGCGGGAACCGGTCGATACCGGCCGGCACCGGGGTGTGGGTGGTGAACAGGGAGCCTGCCCGGGTGTACTCGACGGCGGTCGGGAAGTCGATGCCGTCGTTCATGTACTCGCGGATGCGCTCCAGGCCGAGGAAGCCGGCGTGGCCCTCGTTGGCGTGGTACACCGTCGGGGTCGGCTCGCCGGTGATGCGGCAGTACTCGCGCAGCGCACGGACGCCACCGATGCCCAGCAGGACCTCCTGGGCCAGCCGGTGCTCGACGCCGCCGCCGTACAGGCGGTCGGTCACCGAGAGCGCGGCGTCGGAGTTGCCCTCCACGACGGAGTCCAGCATCAGCAGCGGGACACGCCCGACCTGGGCGATCCAGATCCGGGCCCGGTAGGTCTCCTGGCGCAGCGGCACCTCGACGGTGACCGCCTCGCCGTCGGCGTCGCGCAGCAGGGTCAGCGGCAGGTCCAGGGGCGCGAGGAGCGGGTAGCGCTCCTGCTGCCAGCCCTGGGCGTCGAGGGACTGGCGGAAGTACCCGTGCCGGTAGAGGAGGCCGACACCGATGATCGGCACCCCGGAGTCGGAGGCCGCCTTCAGGTGGTCGCCGGCGAGGATTCCCAGGCCGCCGGAGTACTGCGGGAGCACCTCGGAGACACCGAACTCGGCGGAGAAGTATGCGATCCGCTCCGGGGCGTCCTCGACGTCCGCGGAGTACTTCTGGTACCAGCGGTCCATGGTCAGGTAGTCGTGCAGGTCCCGTTGGGCGTACTCGACCTGTCGGGTGAACCGGGTGTCCTTGGCGAGCGACTGGAGTCGCCCGGCGTCGATCTGGGACAGCATCTTGCGGGGATCGTGACCCGTGGACTCCCACAGGGACGGATCCATCGCCCGGAACAGCTCCTTGGTCGGCCCGTTCCAGTACCAGGAAAGGTTGAGGGCCAACTCCTCGAGGGGCTTGAGGGACTCGGGCAGCACGGGATGAACCGTGAATCGTCGGATTGCTCGCACGGATGCAGCCTATCGGCCCGGCCGACCCGTCTCGCACCTCGGAGCCGCAACTTGCCACGGGGCCACCGACCGCCCGATCAGACCCCCTTCCTGTTCACCGGCCTCGGGGCCCGCTAGGTTGGACCCGTGACTCCCGAGATGCCCTCAGACGAGACCACCACCCCGCAGCCGACCGCCAAGGCCACGACCCGCAAGGCCGCCGCCAAGAAGAGCCCGGCCAAGAAGGCCGCGACGAAGAAGGCGAGCACGACCGCGCGCAGGTCCACTTCCACGGCCGCGGCCACGGAGACCGACGGCACGACGCCGGCGACAGCAGCGGCCGCACCGGCCGACGCCCCCGCACCGGCGGTCTCCGACACGCCGGTCGCCGGAGGGAAGTTCCCGGCCCGGCACACCCCCGAGGAGTTCGCCGCCGACACCCCCGCGGCACCGGCCCCCCGGACCGAGCTGTCCGCGGTCGAGCCCGGGGCCCCTGCCGTCGGCAGCCGCTTCGGGCGCATCCCGGTGACGGATGTCTCCCCCGTCCTTGCCGGTGGCGCCTACCCCGCGAAGGCGGTGGCCGGTGAGGCGTTCCCGGTCCGCGCCACTATCTTCCGCGAGGGCCACGACGCTGTCAGCGCCTCGGTGATCACCATCTCCCCGGAGGGCGAGGAGACCCGGACCGACATGCAGCGCGCCGGTACGCCGGGGCTGGATGGCTGGGAGGCCTGGGTCACGCTGCCGACCGAGGGTGACTGGCGCTTCCGCGTCGAGGGCTGGGACGACCCCTGGGCCACCTGGCTGCACGCGGCCGAGATCAAGCTCACCAAGAAGATCGACGTGGACCTGGTCTGCGCGGAGGGACAGCTGCTGCTCGAGGGCGCGGCACTCCGCGCCGAGCAGGCCGGCAAGCGCTCCGACGCCGCGGTCCTGCGCGGCGCCTCGATCGCCCTGCTGGCCGAGCGCCCCGTCGACGAACTGGTCGAGCTGATCGACAGCAACGGAGTCCGCCGGGCGATGCGACTGCACGGGCCCCGCCTGCTGGTCTCCCCGTCCCCGGAGTACCCGGTGCGCGCCGACCGGGAGCGCGCCCTCTTCTCCAGCTGGTACGAGTTCTTCCCGCGGTCCCAGGGTGCCTACCAGGACGAGGACGGCCTGTGGCACTCCGGCACCTTCGCCGGCTCGATCGAGCGGCTCGAGGACGCCGCGGCGATGGGCTTCGACGTGGTCTACCTGCCACCGGTCCACCCGGTCGGCCAGGCCTTCCGCAAGGGCCGCAACAACACCCTGACCCCGGAGCCGGGCGACCCCGGCTCGGTCTGGGCGGTGGGCTCCGCCGAGGGCGGGCACGACGCGATCCACCCCGACCTGGGCACCTTCGAGGACTTCGACAGGTTCGTCGGTCGGGCCAAGGAGCTCGGCGTCGAGGTCGCCATCGACCTGGCCCTGCAGGCCTCGCCGGACCACCCCTGGGCCAAGGAGCACCCCGAGTGGTTCACCGAGCGCGTCGACGGCACCATCGCGTACGCGGAGAACCCGCCGAAGAAGTACCAGGACATCTACCCGATCAACTTCGACCGCGACCCGGAGGGGATCTACCACGAGGTCCTGCGGATCGTACGGCTGTGGATCGACCACGGCGTGACGATCTTCCGCGTCGACAACCCGCACACCAAGCCGCTGAACTTCTGGGCCTGGCTGCTGGCCGAGGTGCACCGGACCAACCCCGAGGTGCTCTTCCTCGCCGAGGCGTTCACCCGCCCGGCGATGCTGCAGTCGCTGGGTCGGATCGGCTTCCACCAGAGCTACACCTACTTCACCTGGCGCACCGAGCGCTGGGAGCTGGAGGAGTACGTCAACGAGCTGGCCTACGAGACCGCAGCGTGGGTGCGGCCGAACTTCTTCGTCAACACCCCCGACATCCTGCACGCGTACCTGCAGTACGGCGGCCCGGCGGCGTTCACCATCCGCGCCGTGCTGGCGGCCACGCTCTCGCCCAGCTGGGGCATGTACTCGGGCTACGAGCTGTTCGAGCACGAGGCCGTACGCCCGGGGTCGGAGGAGTACCTCAACTCCGAGAAGTACGAGTACCGCCCGCGCAACTACGACCAGCAGCCCAACCTGAAGCTGCTCGTCGGCAAGCTCAACGCCGCACGCAAGGCCCACCCGGCCCTGCAGCGGCTGCGCAACATCCAGTTCCAGAACTCGGAGAACCCGCAGGTCATCGCCTACATCAAGCGGACCGGCGAGGGGGACGACGCCGACGCGGTGATCGTGGCGGTGAACCTGGACTCGCAGCACACCCAGGAGTCGACGATCCACCTCGACATGGGCCTGTTCGGGCTGGGCGAGGCCGACAAGCTCCGCGTCCGCGACGAGCTCACGGGACAGGAATTCGACTGGGGGGCCCACGACTTCGTGCGGCTCACCCCGCAGCAGCCGGCGCACGTGCTGGCTGTCATCTCGACCGAACAGCACCAGGACTGACCGGGGGACCATGACGGCGGCAGCCGATACACAGTGGTTCAGGACCGCTGTCTTCTATGAGGTGATGATCCGCAACTACGCGGACTCCGATGGCGACGGCATCGGCGACCTCGCGGGGCTGGCAGATCGCCTCGACTACCTGCAGTGGTTGGGGGTGGACTGCCTGTGGCTGCCGCCGTTCTTCCCGTCTCCGCTGGCGGACGGCGGCTACGACATCAAGGACTACCGCGGGGTGATGCCCGAGCTCGGGACGCTCGACGACTTCCGTACGTTCGTCGACAACGCCCACGAGCGAGGCATCCGGATCGTCATCGACTTCGTGATGAACCACACCTCGGACCAGCACCCCTGGTTCCAGGAGTCGCGCCGGGACCCCGAGGGTCCGTACGGCGACTACTACGTGTGGCGCGACGAGGCCGAGGAGTACCTCGACGCGCGGGTGATCTTCGTGGACTCCGAACCGTCGAACTGGAGCTACGACGAAGTGCGCGGCCAGTACTTCTGGCACCGCTTCTACCACCACCAGCCCGACCTCAATTTCGAGAACCCCCGGGTCCTCGACGAGATGCTGTCGGCGCTGCGCTTCTGGGCCGACATGGGCATCGACGGGTTCCGGCTCGACGCGGTCCCCTACCTGGTCGAGGAGGACGGGACCAACTGCGAGAACCTGCCCGGCACCCACGACCTGCTCAAGGCGGTGCGCCGCGAGCTGGACGAGCACTACCCGGGAGTGGTGCTGCTGTGCGAGGCGAACCAGTGGCCGCACGACGTGGTGGAGTACTTCGGGGATGGGGACGAATGCCAGATGGCCTTCCACTTCCCCGTCATGCCGCGGCTCTACATGGGGCTGCGCCAGCAGGACCGGACCTGCATCTCGGACATCCTCGCCGACACCCCGCCGATCCCGGAGGGATGCCAGTGGGGGACGTTCCTGCGCAACCACGACGAGCTGACGCTGGAGATGGTCTCCGACGAGGACCGCGAGTACATGTGGAACGAGTACGCCCCCGATCCGCGGATGAAGTGCAACATCGGGATCCGTCGCCGGCTGGCCCCCCTGGTCGACGGGGACCACACCCGGATCCGGTTGCTGCACGCCCTGTTGCTCGCCCTGCCCGGTTCCCCGTGCCTCTACTACGGCGACGAGATCGGGATGGGCGACAACATCTGGCTGCACGACCGGGACGGGGTACGGACCCCGATGCAGTGGCGCGACGCCCCCGGCGCCGGCTTCTCCACGGCGGAGGAGAAGGACTTCTACCTACCGCTGATCGTGGACCCGGAGTACGACCGCTCGATGGTCAACGTCGAGGCGCAGATGATGGATCCGGGCTCGCTGCTGCAGTGGGTCCGGGCCATGTTGGTGATCCGCCGCGCCCATCCGGTTTTCGGGACCGGCGACTTCACCGACCTGGGCGGGGACAACACCGCGGTGTTCACCTTCCTGCGCCACGACGCGCACGAGACGCTGCTGTGCCTGAACAACCTCTCCCCCGAGCCCCAGTCCGTCAGCCTGGACCTGTCTGCCTATGCGGGCCGTACGCCCCGGCACCTGGCCCGCGACGAGGTGCACCCGAGGATCGGCACCGAGCCGTACACCATCCAACTGCCCGGCCACGGCTTCAGCTGGCTGGTGCTGGAGGAGCAGGAACAACTGCCGCCGGTCGTGATGGCGGCTCCGGCGGTGTCGCCGGGAACACATCGCGAACACGCCCACAGCGGCGGGTCCCGACGCCATGATGGACAGAACCCCCAGGAGGCAGCACGTGGTCGACAGCTTCGATGACCTCGCGACGCGGGCCCTCGGCTCGGCCCGGTGGTACGCCGGCAAGGGGCGGCCGCTGCGCATCATCGCCGTGACCGCGCTGCCGTGGTACGGCGAGGGCCCGGGCCGTCCCGGAGCCGACGAGGGCACCGGCCTGGTCGGCGTCCGTCCCGTGCTGGTCACCGTCGGGCATGACGACGTGCGACCCGCGGACGTCGACACCTACCAGTTCCTGCTGGCGGTCAGGCACCCGGGCCGGGCCCCCGCGCCCGGCTCGTACGGAACCTGCGCCGATCGCCGGGTGACCGACAGCCGTGAGCCGCTCGAGGTCGCGGATGCGACCCAGGACCCGGAGGCGATGGCGATGGTGCTGGCCGCGATCTCCACCGCCGAGAAGCCGGACCCGACCCCGGGTGGCACGATCAGGCACCACTCACTGGTCGAGCTGCCCCACACCGACCTCTCCCCCCACCCGTTCCGCGGGGAGCAGTCGAACACGTCGGTCTTCTTCGGCGACGCCCTGATGCTGAAGGTCTTCCGGCGGCTGGAAGCGGGCCACAACCTCGACATCGCGGTGCACGCGGCCCTCGGCAAGGACAACGCCAGCTCCACCGCGGTGCTGTACGGCTGGACCGAGGGCCACTGGCGCCACGGCACCGACGAGACGACCGCCGACCTCGCCATGCTGGTCGAGCGCTTCCGCGAGGCCGAGGACGGCTGGGACCTGGCCTGCGCGGCCTGCACCGCCGGGGAGGACTTCGCCACGGAGGCCGCCGCCCTCGGACGTGCCCTGCGCGAGGTCCACGAGGGGCTGGCCCGGCACTTCCCCACCGCCCGGGTCGATGCCGGCCCGATCGGGGCGCGGATGGGCGAGCGGCTCGACCAGACCTGTGGCATCGCACCGCAGCTGCTGCCGTACGGCACGGGGCTGGGCGCGATCTTCGCGGCGCTGGACGAGCACGTGCTGGACGTCCAGCACGTGCACGGGGACTTCCACCTCGGCCAGGTGCTGCGCACCCCCGACGGCTGGCGCGTGATCGACTTCGAGGGCGAGCCGCTCAAGACGCTCACCGAGCGATGGGCCCCCGATTCGCCGTGGCGCGACGTGGCGGGCATGCTCCGCTCCTTCGACTACGCGGCCGCGACCGGCGCCCAGCTCCGCACCAGGGCAGCGGCCGCCGCCGGTGACCCCGGCTCCGCCGGACCAGGGCTCACGCCGCGCCAGTGGCGGCAGAATTGCCGAGACTCGTTCCTCGAGGCGTACCACCAGGGCACCCCGACGGGCTTCGATCTGGCAGTCTTGCGAGCGTACGAGGCCGACAAGGCCGTGTACGAAGTCGTCTATGAAATCCGCAACCGTCCCGACTGGGTATCCATCCCGCTCGGCGCGGTCGCGGAGCTCGTCTCACCGTCGCCGATCACCAACGACGGGCAGTCACCGATCCATGAGGAGAAGTAACGCCATGCATGACTACTTTGGAGGGCTGACGGGGTGGGACCTCGAGGGGTTCCACCAGGGCGGCGACACTGAGGTGTGGCGCCGGCTGGGGGCCCACCTGTGCACCGTCGAGGACGACGAGCGAGGCACGCTGCACGGCACCCGCTTCGCCGTCTGGGCGCCCAACGCCCGTGAGGTCCACCTGGTCGGCGACTGGAACGGCTGGCAGCACGGCGCCCAGCAGATGCAGCTGATCCCCGGATCCGGCTGCTGGGGCGCCTTCGTCGAGGGCGTCGGCGAGGAGGCACTCTACAAGTTCAAGATCCTCGGTGCGGACGGCCAGTGGCACGAGAAGGCCGACCCGATGGCCCGCAAGGCCGAGGGCCCGCCGAACACCGCGTCCATCGTCACCGTCGACAACTACCCCTGGCACGACCACGGCTGGATGGAACGCCGCCGCGAGTCGCACCTCTGGCAGGAACCGATGAGCATCTACGAGGTGCACATCGGCTCCTGGAAGCCCGGCAAGACCTACCAGGAACTCGCCGAGGACCTGGTCGAGTACGTCAAGTGGCAGGGCTACACGCACGTGGAGTTCATGCCGCTGGCCCAGCACCCGTTCTCCGGGTCCTGGGGCTACCAGGTCACCGGCTACTTCGCCCCGATGTCGAAGTACGGCAGCCCGGACGACCTGCGCTTCCTGATCGACCGGCTGCACCAGGCCGGCATCGGCGTCATCATGGACTGGGTCCCGGGCCACTTCCCGAAGGACGCCTGGGCGCTCGGCCGCTTCGACGGCACCGCCCTGTACGAGCACGAGGACCCGCGCCTGGGCGAGCACCCGGACTGGGGCACGTACATCTTCAACTTCGGTCGAAACGAGGTGAAGAGCTTCCTGGTCTCCAACGCGCTCTACTGGCTCAGCGAGTTCCACGTCGACGGCCTGCGCGTCGACGCGGTGGCGTCCATGCTCTACCTGGACTACTCCCGCGAGGAGGGCCAGTGGGTGCCCAACCAGTACGGCGGCAACGAGAACCTCGAGGCCATCGACCTGCTGCGCTACACCAACCGCCACATGTACGAGCGTGAGCCCGGCTGCGTGATGATCGCCGAGGAGTCCACCTCCTTCCCCGGCATCACCAAGCCGGTCGACCAGGGCGGCCTGGGCTTCGGGTTCAAGTGGAACATGGGCTGGATGAACGACACGCTGCGCTACCTGGGGCACGAGCCGATCCACCGCCAGTACCACCACAACAACATGACCTTCGCGATGGTCTACCAGTACTCGGAGAACTTCGTGCTGCCGATCAGCCACGACGAGGTCGTGCACGGCAAGGGATCGATGCTCGGCAAGATCCATGGGGACGACTGGCAGCGGTTCGCCACCCTGCGGTCCTACTACGCCTTCATGTGGTCCCACCCGGGCAAGCAGCTGCTCTTCCAGGGCTGCGAGCTCGCCCAGCGCGGCGAGTTCAACGACCAGCAGGGCGTGGACTGGCTGGCCCAGCCGCACTGGGGCCACCACGGCATGCAGGAGCTGGTCAAGGACCTGAACGCGATCTACAAGGCCACCCCGGCCCTGTGGGAGCTGGACCAGGACCCGGCCGGGTTCCGCTGGATCAACGCAGACGACGCGGCCGCGAACATCTTCAGCTTCGTCCGGTTCGACAAGAGCGGCAACGCCCTGGCCGCGGTGCTCAACTTCTCCCCCGTCCCGCACGCCAACTACCGCATCGGCCTGCCGATGCCCGGAGTGTGGAAGGAGGTCCTGAACACCGACGCCGAGATCTACGACGGCTCCGGTGAGTGGGGCAACCTGGGCGAGGTCCACACCGAGGAGGTCTCGAACAACGGCCTGCGCCAGAGCGCCTCCGTGGTGGTACCGCCGCTGGGGGCGGTCTGGTTCACCCACCAGGCGGACAACGTGCTCGAGGGCTGACCACCGGTGGCCGCTGCGCGTCATCGGCCACCACCCGCAGCTCTGTCGGACATGCGAGGGCCGCCCTTCCCGGGAACGGGGAGGGCGGCCCTCGTGGTGCTACCGGAGCTCAGAAGAGGGCGCTGGCCAGGTCGCGGCGGGCCTTCAGCACCGCCGGGTCGTTCGGGTCGAGGGTCTCGAACAGGTCCAGCAGTCGCTGGCGCAGCGGCTCGCGGTCCTCACCGTACGTCGTGCGGATCAGGCCGATGATCAGGCCGAAGGCCTCCTCCGGGCGCCCCTGGACCAGGGCGAGGTCCGCACCGTCCAGCACGGCGTCGACGTCCTTCGGCTGCGCGGCCAGCCGGGCCCGGACCTCGGCCTCGTCGAGCCGACCGGCGCGCGCCCACAGGCCGGCCTGGACCTTGCCGAGGCGGGCCTCGGAGTCCGAGGGCTGGACCTTCAGCAGGGCGGCGAAGGCCTCCTCCGCCGCCGCGAAGTCACCGGTCGCCATGGCCTGGTCGGCCGCGGCGTACTTGGGATCGCGGGCCGCTTCCGGCGCGTCCTCATCGGTCTGGACCAGCACGGGCTCGGCCCGGCCGGCGATGCCGTTCGCCAGCGCGGCCTGCAGCAGCTGGTCGATCACCCCCGCGATGTCGTCCCGGGAGACGACACCCTGGAACATCGGCAGGGCCTGGCCGGCGAGCAGGCCCAGGACGGTCGGCAGTGCCTGCACCTGGAGGGCGCCGGCGATCTCCGGGTGGGCGTCGCAGTCCACCCGCCCGAGCAGCCAGCGGCCCTCGGCGGCGTTCGCCAGAGCGGCCAGGTCGGCCGAGAGCCGATCGGCACCCTGGGCGCGCGAGGAGGTGAGCTCCAGCACCACCGGGTACTGCATGGAGCGCCGGATCGTCGCCTCCAGGTTGGACTCGTCGACCGACACCACCCAGCTGTGCCTGGTGCCGCGGGCCCCCGCCGTCGGGCGTGGCCGCTGCAGTCCCGAGAGGTCGACGGCACCGGGTCGGTTGAAGGTGGGATCAGTCATCGTTGCTCCGTGCTCCTGGTCATCCGAGAAAAGAGTAGGCAACAGCCCCCGGAATCCGGGTGAAGGCCTGCGGGGTCAACCCTACTAGGGGGCATGATGACCTCATGGCTCACGAACGCGCTGGTCAGCCAGCACTCCCCGAAGATCTCATCGACGTCGACGACGTCCTCTCCGCCTACTACGACCTGACGCCGGACCCCGCAGACCCGAACCAACAGGTCGTCTTCGGCACCTCGGGCCACCGGGGCTCGAGCCTGGACCGGGCGTTCAACGATGCGCACATCGCCGCGATCACGCAAGCGATCGTCGAGTACCGCACCGAGCAGGGCTTCACCGGCCCGCTCTACATCGGCAAGGACACCCACGCGCTGTCCCTGCCCGCCTGGCGTACCGCGATCGAGGTCCTGGTCGCCAACGGCGTGGACGTCCGCGCCGAGCGCGAGGACGAGTACACCCCGACGCCCGCCGTCTCGCGCGCGATCGTGGTCCACAACCGCGACAAGGCGGACTCCGCGGCGCCCGCCGACGGCATCGTCGTCACCCCCTCCCACAACCCGCCGCGTGACGGCGGCTTCAAGTACAACCCGCCGCACGGTGGGCCGGCCGACACCGATGCGACGTCCGTCATCGCCAGCCGCGCCAACGCCCTGATCGCGGACCCGTCCGACATCAAGCGGATCAGCTACGAGCAGGCCGACCCCCAGGTGACCCGCTTCGACTACCGGACGGCGTACGTCGAGGACCTCGCCAACGTGATCGACCTGGACGCGATCCGCAAGGCAGGGGTCCGGATCGGCGCCGATCCGATGGGTGGCGCCTCGGTACAGTACTGGCAGTACATCGCCGAGACCCTCGGGCTGGACCTGACGGTGGTCAACCCGAAGGTCGACCCGACCTGGTCCTTCATGACCCTCGACACCGACGGCAAGATCCGGATGGACTGCTCCTCGCCGAACGCGATGGCCTCGCTGATCCAGAACAAGGACACCTACGACATCGCCACCGGCAACGACGCGGACGCCGACCGGCACGGCATCGTCACCCCCGATGCGGGACTGATGAACCCGAACGCCTACCTGTCGGTCGCCATCCAGTACCTGTACACGCACCGCCCCCAGTGGCCGCAGGGCTGCGCCATCGGCAAGACCCTGGTGTCCTCCTCGATGATCGACCGCGTCGCCGAGGACATCGGCCGGGAGCTGATCGAGGTCCCGGTCGGGTTCAAGTGGTTCGTCCCGGGCCTGCGCGACGGTTCGGTCGGGTTCGGCGGCGAGGAGTCCGCCGGCGCGTCCTTCCTCACCCTCGACGGGCAGACCTGGACCACCGACAAGGACGGCATCATCCTCGACCTGCTGGCCAGCGAGATCAAGGCCGTCACCGGTCGTACGCCCTCGGAGCTCTACGCCGACCTGGTCGCCACCCACGGCCAGCCGTACTACGCGCGCACCGACGCCGACGCGACCCGGGACCAGAAGGCGCGACTGAAGGCCCTCAGCCCCGCCGACGTCACGGCCGACACCCTGGCCGGGGAGCCGATCACGGCGATCCTGACCGATGCGCCCGGCAATGGCGCCGCGATCGGCGGCCTGAAGGTGACCACCGAGCACGCCTGGTTCGCCGCCCGCCCGTCCGGCACCGAGGACAAGTACAAGATCTACGCGGAGTCGCTGGTCAGCGCAGAACACCTCGCGCAGGTCCAGCAGGAGGCCCAGCAGCTGGTCTCCGCGGTCCTCGACGCCTGATCCGCCCCACCCCGGCCGCCCGGTGGTCCCGTTCCTCGGGATCCACCGGGCGGTCGCGTACGCCATGGGCCGGCAGGCCGGCACCAGCTCGGGGGCACGCGCCGACCGAAGGTGCAACTTCGACCCCCGGACCGGTTCGTGGTACGACATACGCATGGTGCACATGCCCGGCGCGGGACCAGTCGGGCCAGGACGACGCCGTGGGCTCCCCACGCACGGCGAGCTCCCCCGACGGTGGCGGGACCTCGGCGGGACGCTGTGGTGGTACGCGGCCCGGCGCTCCTTCGACAGCTTCCTCCGGTTGCAGTGCATCGACCTGGCCGCCGCACTGACGTTCTACTCGGTACTGGCCCTGGTGCCCGCCTTCATGATCCTGGTGCACCTGCTCAGCTTCCTGGACCTCGACCAGCAGACCGTACGGCTGATCCTGTCGGTCCTGGACGCCGTCGCACCCGACAGCGTCGCCGAGTCCCTCGCAGATCCGCTCTACGGGTTCACCCACTCCGGCCTGCCCCCGTTGACGCTGGCGGTCGTCCTGCTCCTCACGGTCGCCACCGCCAGCCTCTACCTGGGGGCAACGGCACGCATGCTCAATCGCGTCCACGAGGTGATGGAGGGTCGCCCGCTGCTGCTGCTCCCCCCGATCCAGTACGCCACGACGCTGGCACTGGTGACCGGGGCCGCGGCCATGGTCACGCTGCTGCTGGGCAGTCCCGTCATCGTCGGTGCCTTCGGGAACCTGCTCGGCATCCCGGACACCATCCTGAAGTTCTGGAACGCGTTGCGCTGGCCAGGACTGATCGTGATCTCGCTGCTCACCGTCATGGTGATCTACCGCTCCGCGCCCAACGTACGGCACCAGGGCACCCGCTGGCTCCTGCCGGGCGCCATCGTCGCGGTCACCCTGGGCGGGGCCGCCTCGTGGGCCCTCACCGTGTACGTGGCCCGGATGTCCCCCCGCCTGGACCTCAACTACGGCGCCCTGTCCGGACTGATCGTGCTGCTGATGTGGCTGTGGGTGACGAACCTGGCAGTGATCACCGGCGGGGTGGTCAATGCCGAACTGGCCCGGGCCCGCCGGCTCGCCGCCGGGCTCCCGGCCGAGGACGACCAGCTGTCCCCGCCGATCGACACGCGTCGATCCTCCGGCTTCGCGGCCCGCCGGCGCCGGCTCGTCCTGGAGGGGCGCCGACACCGCCACCGCCGGCACTGACCCACGTCCGACCATGTCCGTAGGACCCAGGTGTCGTCGTGCTCAGGTGCCGTCGTGCTCAGGTGCCGTCGTGCTCAGGTGCCGTCGTCGGCGGGATCCTCGACCGCCACCCGGAAGGCCTTGCGCTGTCCGGACCGCTGGATCACCCGCTGGATGGTCAGGTCACGCTCGTCGGGGCGGCCGACGTAGCGGATGTCGCGCAGCCCCTGGTCCTGGGCCGCCGACTCGAAGGTGAAGTGGCCGTACCCGAGCACCCGTCCGACCACCGGTTTGTGCACATCGATGTCGAGGATCCGGGTCATCGGGACGGTGGCGATGCGCTGGCTGAAGACGCCGTGGACCCGGAAGACCCGCATGTTGGTGATCACGAACCGGTCCATGAATTCCTCCTGGATCCGGTAGAGGCCACGCCCCACGACCCCGATCCCGACCACCAGCAGCAGCCACCACAACTGGCCGACGAACGGCATGCCGAGGATGGCCGCCACGCCGAGCAGCACCACACCGACGGGCTTGATCATCACGACCCAGTGGTGCGCGACCTCGTCGATCACCACCTCACCCTCGTCGGAGATCAGGTGGCGGTCGATCCGGGGATCGAGCCAGCGCTCCAGGAACCCACGTCGCCTCACCGTGGCCTCCGATCAGCCGTTGGCCAGGGCGGTGAAGAAGGTCGCGATCGACCCGAAGAGCCCGAAGAACCCGCGGACCGCAGCAGCTGCCCCTGTCGGGTTGGTGAACAGGTAGAACACGGCGAACGCGATCGCCATGACCACGATCACCTTTCTGAGCCACTTCAACACGTCGACCTCCGATCGGGGCAGGGGGAAGGGAAGGGATGCAGACATGCCACAGCACATCACTATCGCATGCACAGGCGGTCCCCTATCGTCCCACGCCGATACGGAGTAATCTTGGATCAATTCAACCAGAAGGGGGATTCAACGCACACGCGGAAAGTCAACGTCTGGTAACCGCAGCCTTTTGTGGTCCGCATCTCGGCGTGAGTCCTGTTAACAAGGGGGTTCACCATGACTCTGGCCGCACCCATCCGCCGCCACCGCAGTCACACCGCGCCCAAGCCGCCGCCTACCGAGTGGGACAGGCTCGTCGAGCACAGACTCGCTTTCGAGGCCGCCCAAGAAGGTCTTCGCCTGGCGAAGACCTGCGTCTCCACCGTCGCCGCACCTTACTACCTGTACAGCGTGCGCACGAATCGCCTACTCGCCGTCTCCGAAGGCGGCATGACGCTGGATGAGGTCGCCCGCTATCTCTTCCGCTGATCCGATCCCCTCCCGCGCCGCCAGCCCCCCATCGCCCCCCAACGAACTCGCCCGCACACCGTGGTCCAGCCGCACACCAGTGCCGTAGACCAGGTGTGCGGTCGCATGTTCGGGCCCGGATCCTGCCGACGTGCGGTCGCGACCCCGGCTGACGGACCCCGAGAGGGCATGACCCGGACCGTCATGGCCGAGGTCGTGGGGTCAGGTCGTGGGGTCCTGGCCGAGTGATGCCAGCACGGCATCGGCCGCACTGTAGGGGTCCATCCGACCGTCGCGCACGTCCGCCGCGATCGACTCGAGCCGGTCCTGGCCCCAGTGCAGGAACCGCTGCCGTACGTTCCCCAGGGCGAGCGCCTCCACCTCGGCCCGGGCACGTTCCAGCCGACGGGATTGCCAGGCGGCCGTACGCTCCGCATGTACCCGGTGGGCCTGGATCTGGTCCACCAGTTCGATGATCCCCTCGCCCTTGCTGGCGACGGTCTTCATGATGGGCGGCTTCCAGTCCTCCGGGCCGAGCGAGGCCAGGGCCACCATGTTGCGCAACTCGCGGATCAGCGACTGGGTGCCGTCGTGGTCGGCCTTGTTGACGACGAAGATGTCGGCGATCTCGAGGATGCCAGCCTTCGCAGCCTGGATCCCGTCGCCCATCCCCGGGGCGCTCAGGACCAGCACGGTGTCGGCGGTCCGGGTGATCTCCACCTCGGACTGGCCCACGCCCACCGTCTCGACGATGACGGTGTCGAACCCGGCGATGTCGAAGACCCGCAGGGCCTGCGGCGCCGCGGCCGACAGTCCACCGAGGTGACCGCGGGTCGCCATCGAGCGGATGAAGACGTCCGGGTCCAGGGAGTGCTTCTGCATCCGGATCCGGTCCCCCAGCACCGCCCCTCCGGAGAACGGCGAGGACGGGTCGACGGCCAGGACCCCCACCCGCTGGCCCCGGGCCCGCAACTCGGTGACGAGCGCGGAGGTGCTGGTCGACTTGCCGACCCCGGGGGAACCGGTGATCCCGACGATGTGGGCCCGGCCTGTGTCGGGGGCCATCAGCTCCATCGCCTGCCGCAGCCTCGGCGAGTTGTTCTCGACCAGGGTGATCAGGCGCCCCAGTGCTCGCGGCTTGCGCTGGCGTGCTCCCTCGATCAGCTCGGTCACGGTGGGCTGGGTGCGGGCCACAGGGCACGTCCTTTCCGGTGTCACGCCTACGTCTACGGATCCCCACCAGCCTAGTGGGACGGTTGCACCCGCTTCACCGCCCCCACCGTCGACGCGCCCGGGGCCCGTGAAAAAATGGGGGCCATGAGCGAGTCATCTGTTGTGAGTGAGAACCAGGACGTCTTCCTTTGCGTCGACCACGTCGGCTTCGCCGTGCCCGACATGGAGGCCGCCATCAAGCTGCACACCGAGGTGCTCGGCTGGCACGTGGTCTTCCGCGGCCGGAACGAGGAGCAGGGCGTCGAGGAGGTCATGCTCGGCACCAACGGACACGACTACACCGATCGCGACGCGGAGATCCAGCTGCTGGCCCCGCTGAACGAGGACTCCACCATCGGCAAGTGGCTGGCCAAGAACGGCGGCCGTGGCGGCATCCAGCAGGTCGCCTACCGGGTGGCCGACGTCGAGAAGGCGGCCGAGATCCTCACCTCCCGCGGGGTCACGATGCTCTACGACGCACCCAAGCACGGCACGTACGGCTCCCGGATCAACTTCTGCCACCCCAAGAGCACCGGCGGCATCCTGCTGGAGCTGGTCGAGCGGCCCGCCGAGCCCGAGGGCTTCCAGCCGATCGCCTGACCGCACCCCGTCCACGCACCACCGCCGCCGCCCGATCCGGGGCCCCGCGCGGTGGTGCGTCGTTTCGTCCCCGGGGCTGGGTAGCCTAGGGGGCAGACGTCAGACCAGGAACAGGAGACGTACGTGGCAACCGACAACGAGGGACTCGATCTCTTCGACGAGAACGCCAGCGCAGCGGGGAGCTTCCCGACTGCGGCATGGGGCGGCTACAACAAGGCGTCGGTCGACGAGTACCTTCACTCACTCGAGGTCCAGATCGCCGACCTGAAGCGGGTGCAGCGGGATCTTCGTCACACCGTCGACCAGCAGCGCGCGGAGCTGGACAAGCCGGTGCAGATGGACTTCTCCAGCCTGGGCGGCCACACCACGCAGATCCTGTCGACCGCCGAGGCCCAGGCTCGCGAGATCACCGATCGGGCCAACTCGCAGGCCGAGCAGTTGCTGGCCGAGGCCCGCCACCAGGCCGCCGAGACCCGTCATGCCGCCCAGCAGGACGCCGAGGACCTGCGCACCACCACACTCGTCGACGCCACTGCCCTGCGCGAGCGCTGGGAGGCGGAGACCCAGGCCATCCTCGAACGCAGCCGCGCCGAGGCCGAGGCCATGGTCAACGCTGCCGCCCAGCACGCGGACGCGGTCAAGGGCCAGGCCGACGCCCACGCCGAGATGGTACGGACCGGAGCGGACGTCGAGGCGCGGACGATCCTCGCCGACGCCGACCGTGCCGCGACCGAACTGCGCGACTCCGCCACCACCGAGGCCGCAGCCACCCGGTCCGCCGCGGAGGACGACGCCCGGCGGATCCGGGACGAGGCGGCCGAGAAGGCGCGACTGACGCTGGAGGGCGCCCGCGACCAGGCCCGTACGCTGCTGGCCGACGCCGAGGACCGCTCGCGGCGCCTGCTCGAGGAGGCTCGGGCCGAGGCCGCACGACTGCAGGAGGAGACGTCGGCAGAGGCCGCCACCCTGCGCGAGAGCGTCGCCCTGGAGGCCCGCACGACCCGCCGCCAGGTATCCGACGAGCGCGACGCCACGCTGGCACTGCTCCGGGACGAGGTGGTGCGGGTGCGCGAGCAGACGCAGACGCTCCTCGAGGACGCCACCGCCCGGCACGAGGCGCTGCTGGCCTCGGTCGCCGAGGAGTCCGAGCGTGCCCAGCGCCTGCGCACCGGAGCACTGGCCGAGGCGGAGCAGACGAAGGTGCTCGCGTCCCGGGAGGCCCAGCAGCTGGTCCACCAGGCCCAGCAGGAGGCCGAGACGGCCCACCAGAAGGTCGCCGACCGATGGCAGGAGCGCCAGAGCAAGCTCCGCCGGGAGGCGGACATGCTGGCCCAGCGCAAGCGCGCCATCCTCGCCCAGCTGTCCAGCCTGTCGGCGCTGGCCGGCACCAGTGCCGAGGACTTCCCGGACATGGAGTTCGGCGCGCTCGACGACTTCAGCCGTGATCCGGTCATCGACCTGCCCGACGACCCGGACGACCACGAGTCCGAGCACGGCGACGAGGCGACGGTGGTTCTCGACCGCGAGTCTGCCGAGCGGCTGGAGGAGCAGCGCCTGGGCGACAAGAAGCTGCAGGACGGTGAACCGGCGGCCAGGAGGCCCTGACGGCGTGGGGCGGGACCGCCCGGCGGATCAGAAGAGCCGGTCCTCCGAGTGGTCCATCCCGCGCAGCGCGTCGTAGTCGACTGTCACGCAGGTGATGCCGCGGTCCTCGGCGAGCACCCTGGCCTGGGGCTTGATCTGCTGGGCCGCGAAGATGCCCCGGACCTTGCCCAGCCTCGTGTCGCGCCGCATCAGCTCCAGGTAGCGGGTGAGCTGCTCGACGCCGTCGATCTCGCCGCGGCGCTTCACCTCGACCGCGACGTACGCCCCGTCGGAGTCCTTGCAGAGCAGGTCGACCGGGCCGATCGCCGTCGGGAACTCCCTGCGGACGGTCGTCCAGCCGGCCCCGAAGGTCTCCGGGTTCTCGGCCAGCAGGGCCTGCAGGTGCGCCTCGACGCCGTCCTTCTGCAGGCCGGGATCGATGCCCAGCTCGTGCTCGGAGTCGTGCAGGAACTCGGCAATCGAGATCTGCAGCTGCGAGGGCTCCTTGCCCGAGCCGCGCACCGTCCATACCTCGAGGATCTGCGGGTCGAGGTCGGCGACCACCGCCGCCTCGTCCGCCTCTGCCGGGCGCACCTCCAGGGTGCACGGCGCACTCATCCAGTTCAGCGGCTTGTAGGCGCGGTCGTCGGCATGCACCGACACGGAACCGTCCGCCTTCACCATGATGAGCCGATTCGCCATCGGCAGGTGGGCGGTCAAGGCCCCCGCGTAGTCGACCTGACACCTAGCAATCACCAATCGCACCGTTCCACGCTACCTGACTATGCTGGGGGCGCACGACCACCGATGAGCGGCGACCGAGGAGGAGCATGAAGCGGCGACCCAGCAAGCACCTCCAGGCCCCGCGGCCCCTGGGCGCCAGCCATGCTCGCGCGGACAGCAAGGCCGACGGCCGCTGGGTCGTCCGGACGATGGCCGGCCAGCACGCGGTGAAGTCGTACGTGTGCCCGGGCTGCAACCACGAGATCCGGCCGGGCACCCCGCACCTGGTCGTCTGGCCCCATGACCCGGGGCCGGGAACCGACAGCGCCGTGGGGCAACGCCGCCACTGGCACACCGCCTGCTGGAGCCGACGCCCATGAGCCCTGTACCTGACCTGTTCTCCATCACGTTCGGACGCAGCGGTCCGCTGGTCGTGTTCTGCCACGGCCTGCTCGGGCAGGGGCGCAACTTCGCCATGGTGGCCAAGCACCTGGGCCTCAACGGAGCCCGTACGGTGCTGCTCGACATGCCCAACCATGGCCGCTCCCTGTGGACCGAGCACTTCGACTACCGCGAGACCGCCGACATCGTGGCCCGCTGGCTGACCGCCTCCCCGGAGGTCGGCGGGGAGCCCGCCGTCCTGGTCGGGCACTCGATGGGGGGCAAGATCGCGATGCTGATCGCCCTGGAGCATCCCGAACTGGTGGACCGGCTCGTCGTGGCGGACATGTCGCCGGTGACCTACCGCCGCAACCACGCGTTCCGCGACATCGTCGATGCCATCAAGCACCTCGACCTGGCCAACCTCAAGGACCGGGAGCAGGCCTCCGAGGTCCTGCGCCAGTACCTGCCCGACCACGCCATCCGGGCGTGGGTGCTGCAGAACCTGGCACGGGACGGCAGGTCGTGGCGCTGGCTGCCGAACCTGGACCTGCTCGACGCCGAACTGGACCGCGTCCTCGGGTGGCCGGAGGGGGTCGAGGGCAGCTGGCCCGGTCCCACCCTGTGGATCAAGGGGGCTGACAGCGACTACGTGCTGCCCGAGTACACGCCGGTGATGAAGAGCTACTTCCCGGCCACGCTGAAGGTCACGATCAAGGACGCCGGCCACTGGGTGCACACCGAGCAGCGGGAGGTATTCACCAGCACGGTGGAGCGCTTCGTCCTGCCGGCGCCCGCCCCCGCCGCTGCGCGCTGATCCCGGAACGAACTGGCCCGGGACGAGCGGGCCCATGCCCGGCCGGGCCTGGGGGGAGGTCCCCCGCCGGCGGCGCTCAGCCCAGCTTGACCGCCGTGATCCGGGCCGCGTTGTTCGGCCTACCTGTGCCGTCGGCGTTCGAGCCGTCCTGGCCCTCGGCGGCGATCCGGGTGACCACCCCGGTGGAGGCCTGGTCCATGTGCCCCAGCACGGTGTACCGGGGAGGGAGCCGCGAGTCCTGGTAGACGAGGAAGAACTGGGAGCCGTTCGTGTCCGCACCGGCGTTCGCCATCGCGACCGTCCCTGCGGTGTACACCGTGGCCGGATCGACCTCGTCGACGAAGCGGTAGCCCGGACCGCCCATCCCGGTCCCGGTCGGGTCCCCGCACTGCAGCATGAACAGGCCGTTGTCGGCCAGCCGGTGGCAGGCGGTGTCGGTGTAGAAGCCCTGGGCGGCCAGGGACTCGAAGCTGTTGGTCGCACACGGTGCCGTGGCCCGGTCCATCGTGACCACGACGTCGCCCACGGCAAAAGACAGCGTCACGGCCGCAGAACCGGTCGAGGGCGCCTGGGCCGGCGGGGGGTCCACCGGCTTGGCCGGCTCGCCGCTCGGCCGGTAGCTGCAGGTGACGGTGGCGACCGTGCTCGTCGCAGCGGGGGCGCCACCCGTCGTCGCTGCGGTGGGAGCGGAACCCGCGGCCGGCGCCGCGGCCTCGTTGCCCCGCGGGGCACAGGCGCCCAGGGCGACGGCGGCCAGTCCGGCCAGGGCCAGTGCGGACACGGTCCGCACGCGGCGCTCGATCCTGCGACGCACACCTGAACCGGGCATCCCGCACTCCTCCAGCCTCCGTCGCCGACGTACGCATCCCGTACGCTGGCCCCATGGTCAACCTCAACCGAATCTACACGCGGACCGGCGATGCGGGCTCCACCCGGCTCTCCGACATGTCCTGGGCGCGCAAGACCGACGCCCGGGTGAGGGCGTACGGGGACGTCGACGAGGCGAACTCGGTGATCGGCCTGGCACTGGCCATGGGCGGGCTGAGCGATGAGGTGGCCGACCTGCTCCGCCTGGTCCAGAACGAGCTGTTCGACCTGGGCGCCGACCTGTCCAACCCGCTCTCGGAGAACCCGCCCTATCCCCCGCTCCGGATCGAGCAGGCCTCGATCGACCGGCTCGAGGCATGGTGCGACGAGTTCACCGAGCGGCTGCCCAATTTGGCCTCCTTCATCCTGCCGGGCGGCAGCCCGGCCGCCGCCCACCTGCACCAGGCCCGCACGGTGACCCGCCGGGCCGAACGGAGTGCCTGGGCCGCCGTGGAGGAGTACGGGACGGACCCGAGCAGTTCCGAGGACGTGCCGGGCGGTGTCAACCAGTTGGCGCTGACCTACCTCAACCGGCTGTCGGACCTGCTCTTCATCCTGACCAGGGTGGTCAACGGCGAGGCCGGTGACATCCTCTGGGTGCCGGGTGGGGACCGCCGCCCGCAGGACCCGCGGGCGGTGCGCCGGCGGGAGCGGATCACCTCCCGGCCGAACGCGATGGACGCCGCCCACGAAGCGGGTGGCGAACCGTCCTGACCCCTCCGCGGCCGACCGGCCGGAGGATCACCCGGCGTCCAGCTCGGGTCGGCGTCGGTGCCCCCTCCCGGGCGGTGCCGCCTCGAGCCAGCTGAGGACGGCGGTGACGGCCTCCGGCGCCATCGCCAGGTCCCAGACGGCGGTTCCGCCGCCGATCTGGCGGCGCAACGGGACCACCCGGTACTCGGCGAACTCGCCGTCCTCGTGGTCCTCGGCCAGGGCCTGGCTCGGCAGGGCTGTGGTGCGGTCGCGCGGGAAGCGGAGCTTCGGCACGAATGACCAGCCGAAGTCGGGGTACCACCACAGCTCCTCACCCCTGAAACGCCCGACTCCGGACACCCAGAGGGCGCCCGGAGTCGCGGAGTCGAGCTTGGCGCTGCAGTCGAAGGCCCCGTCCGCGCGCAGCAGCCAGATTCGTCGGACGATCAGGACGACGGCGGGGATGGCCAGCACCACAAGGACCACGAGGGCGAGCTTGAGGATGGCCAGCAGCATGCGGCACAGTCTACTGACAATTTCCCTGCCGCTGAACGTTCCCTGCCACTGAACGCGCACGCCACGGGGGCGGGACCACCGTAGTGGTCCCGCCCCCGTGTGCGGTCAGTTGCAGCTGTCCCCGGCCTCAGACGGCCAGGGCGGCACTGGACTTCCCCGTGAACTTCTCGGCCGCACGCACCTGGGCGCGGGCCCGCGCCATCTGCTCGCGGGTCGCCACGTCGTCGGTCTCGTGGTCGAGGCGATCCTTCGCCTCGAGGTACTCCCGCTCGGCCTCCGCGAGGTCGATCTCGCCACCGAGTCGTGCGAACGAGCTCAGGATCGAGACCCGGCCCTGGGCGACGGAGATGAATCCGTCGTCCACGGCCACGATCTCCCGGTTGCCCTCAGGGGTGTAGATCTCCACGGCCGACGGCTGCAGCAGCGCGACGACCGGGGAGTGCCCCGGGAGGATACCGATGTCACCGTCGACGGTGCGGGCGATGATGTTCACGGCCTCGCCCGACCAGATGCTGCGCTCGGCCGAGACAACCTCGACGTGGAGGGTGCTCGTCGCCATGGCTCAGCCTTCCTTCTTCATCTTGTCCCAGGCGCGGTAGACGTCCTCGATGCCACCGACGTTGAAGAACGCCTGCTCGGCGATGTGGTCGACCTCGCCGTCGCAGATCATCCGGAAGGACTCCACGATCGCCGGCATCTCCACCGTCGAACCCGGGACACCGGTGAACTTCTCACCGGTGTAGGTGTTCTGCGACAGGAACTGCTGGATGCGACGGGCACGGTTGACGGTGATCTTGTCCTCTTCGGACAGCTCGTCCATGCCCAGGATGGCGATGATGTCCTGCAGTTCCTTGTTCTTCTGCAGGATCGACTTCACCCGGGTGGCCACGTCGTAGTGCTCCTGGCCCACGTACTGCGGGTCGAGGATGCGCGAGGACGAGGTCAGCGGGTCGACGGCCGGGTAGAGACCACGCGAGGCGATCGAACGGCTCAGCTCGGTGGTGGCGTCCAGGTGGGCGAACGTCGTGGCCGGGGCCGGGTCGGTGTAGTCGTCGGCCGGCACGTAGATGGCCTGCATCGAGGTGATCGAGTGACCACGCGTCGAGGTGATGCGCTCCTGCAGGGCGCCCATCTCGTCCGCCAGGGTGGGCTGGTAGCCCACGGCCGAGGGCATGCGGCCCAGCAGGGTCGACACCTCCGAACCCGCCTGGGTGAACCGGAAGATGTTGTCGATGAAGAACAACACGTCCTGGCCCATGACGTCGCGGAAGTACTCCGCCATCGTCAGGCCGGTCAGGGCGATGCGCAGACGCGTGCCCGGCGGCTCGTCCATCTGGCCGAAGACGAGGGCGGTGTCCTTGAGGACGCCCGCATCCTCCATCTCGAAGATGAGGTCGTTGCCCTCACGGGTCCGCTCACCCACGCCGGCGAACACCGAGGTGCCACCGAAGTTGTGGGCGATACGGAAGATCATCTCCTGGATCAGCACGGTCTTGCCGACGCCGGCGCCGCCGAACAGGCCGATCTTGCCGCCCTTGACGTACGGGGTCAGCAGGTCGAGGACCTTGATGCCGGTGTACAGCTGCTCGGTCTTCGACTCGAGCTGGTCGAACGGCGGCGGGTCGCGGTGGATCGGCCAGCGCTCGGTCACCTCGAACGAGTTCGGGTCGATGTTCAGCACATCGCCCGTCACGTTCCAGACCTTGCCCTTGGTGACCTCGCCGACGGGGACCGAGATGGGAGCGCCGGTGTCCTTGACCTCCTGGCCGCGGACCAGGCCGTCGGTCGGGTTCAGGGCGATCGCACGCACGGTGTTGTCACCGATGTGCAGCTCGACCTCGAGGGTCATGGTCCGCTTGTGCCCCATCACGTCGACCTCGAGGGTCAGCGCATTGAGGATCGCGGGCATGCCGTTCGGCGGGAACTCGACGTCCACCACCGGGCCGATGACGCGCACGATGCGGCCTGTGGCGCCGGGCTTCGCCTCGGCATTCTGTTCAGCAATCGCAGTCATATTCTCCACTCACTTCGCTCTCACGCGCTCTCGGACAGCGCGGCGGCGCCACCCACGATTTCGGTAATTTCCTGGGTGATCGATGCCTGGCGCGCCTGGTTGGCCTCGCGCGTCAGGTCCCTGATGATGTCACTGGCGTTGTCGGTCGCCGACTTCATCGCGGCCTGGCGGGAAGCCAGCTCGGATGCGGCGGCCTGCATCAGCGCGTAGTACACGCGGTTGCCGATGTAGAGCGGCAGGAGGTGGTCCAGGACCGCCTCCGGGTCCGGCTCGAAGTCGAACGGGGTCTCGACCCTGTTCTCCTGGTCGGCCGGCGCATGGTGCAGCTCCGTCATCCGCGCACCGCTCTCGGCACGCTCGGCGGCCTCCTCCTCGGAGACGACCTCCAGCGGCAGCAGCCGGATGATCTGCGGGACCTGCTTGACGCGCGACACGAAACGGGTGAAGACGAGGAAGATCTCGTCGACCCCGCCCTCCTCCGTGGGGGTGAGGAACGCATCCAGCAGGACCCTCGAGATCTCCTCGGCATGCTTGTAGCCGGGTGCCTCGGAGAAGCCCTCCCACGCCTGCGTGACCTCGCGGTCACGGAACTCGTAGAACGCCGCGCCCTTCTTGCCGGTGATGTAGGTGTCCATCTCCCGGTGGTGCTTGACGGTCAGGTAGTGCCGGACGGACTCGCCGGCCCGCAGCACGTTCGTCGAGTAGCCGCCGGCGAGGCCACGGTCGGAGGTGACCAGCAGCACCGCGGAGCGACGGGGATGCTCCAGCTCGGTGAGGAGCGGGTGGTCCATGTCGCCACGGCTGGCGACGGCCGCGAGGGCGCGCGTCAGCTCACGGGTGTACGGGTCCGCCGCCTCGGCGACCTGTTGGGCCTTCCGGATCCGGCTCGCCGCGATCAACTCCATCGCATGGGTGATCTTCTTCGTGGTCTGGACGGATTTCGTCCGATCACGTAGTTCGCGAAGGGTAGCCACGTCAGGCCTTCTTCACGACGATCTGCGTGTGGTCCACGTCCTCGTCGCCGATCTTGGTCGGCTCGGCCTCGGTGCCCAGGATGTGGCCCTCGCTGGTGCGGAACTCCTTGCGGAACTCGCCGAGTGCCTGCTCCAGGCCGGCCTTCGACTCGTCGTCCAGCTTGCCGGAGTCGCGGATCGTGGCCAGCAGGCCGGTGTTGCGACGCAGGTACTCGAGGTACTCGGCCTCGAAGCGCAGCACGTCCTCGACCTCGACCTCGTCGAGCTTGCCGGTGGTGCCGGCCCAGATGGAGACGGCCTCGTCCTCCATCGCGTACGGGGAGTACTGCTTCTGGCGCAGCAGCTCGGTCAGGCGGGAGCCACGGGCCAGCTGACGCTTGGTGGCGTCGTCCAGGCTGGAGGCGAACATCGCGAAGGCCTGCTGGTCGCGGTACTGGGCCAGGTCGATCTTCAGGGTGCCGGAGACACCCTTCATCGCCTTGGTCTGGGCCGCGCCACCAACACGGGACACCGAGATACCGACGTCCACGGCGGGACGCTGGTTCGCGTTGAACAGGTCGGACTGCAGGAAGATCTGGCCATCGGTGATGGAGATGACGTTGGTCGGGATGTACGCCGACACGTCGTTCGCCTTGGTCTCGATGATCGGCAGGCCGGTCATCGAGCCGCCGCCCTTGGCGTCGGAGAGCTTCGCGCAGCGCTCCAGCAGGCGCGAGTGCAGGAAGAACACGTCACCGGGGTAGGCCTCGCGGCCCGGGGGACGGCGCAGCAGCAGCGACATGGCACGGTAAGCCTCGGCCTGCTTGGTGAGGTCGTCGAAGACGATCAGGACGTGCTTGCCCTGGTACATCCAGTGCTGGCCGATGGCCGAGCCGGCGTAGGGGGCGATGTACTTGTAGCCGGCCGGGTCGGAGGCGGGGGCGTGGACGATGGTGGTGTACTCCATCGCGCCGGCCTTCTCCAGCACGCCACGGACCTCGGCGACGGTCGAGCCCTTCTGGCCGATGGCGACGTAGATGCAGCGGACCTGCTTCTTCGGGTCGCCGGACTCCCAGTTGGACTTCTGGTTGATGATCGTGTCGATGGCAATGGCGGTCTTGCCGGTCTTGCGGTCACCGATGATCAGCTGGCGCTGGCCACGGCCGATCGGGGTCATCGAGTCGATGGCCTTGATGCCGGTCTGCAGCGGCTCGCGGACCTCCTGGCGGTCCATGACGCCGGCAGCCTGCAGCTCGAGGGGACGACGCCCCTCGATGTCGGCGATGTCGCCGAGGCCGTCGATCGGGTTGCCCATCGCGTCGACCACACGGCCGAGGTAGCCCTCGCCGACGGGGACCGAGAGGACGTCGCCCGTGCGGTACACGGTCTGGCCCTCGTCGATGCCCTCGGACGAGCCGAGGACGACGACACCGATCTCGCGGGCCTCGAGGTTCTGGGCGATGCCCAGCGTGCCGTTCTCGAAGCGCAGCAGCTCGTTGGCCATGGCCGAGGGCAGGCCCTCGACGCGGGCGATGCCGTCGCCGGAGGAGACAACCGTGCCAACCTCTTCACGAGAGGAGGTCTCCGGGGTGAATTGCCGGACGTACTGGTCCAGCGCGTTCCGGATTTCCTCCGGACGAATAGTGAGTTCCGCCATCTTCTGCGTCCTTGTTCTCGTTGTCAGTGAGTGTCGTAGTTCAGGGGTCGGAGAGACCGGTGCGGGAGGCCATGCATCCCTGTGCGGCGGGGCCGCGGCGCCGTCACGAGAAGAGCTTGCGAGCCTCGTCCAGGCGAGACGCCACGGTCCCGTCGATCACCTCGTCGCCGACCTCCACGCTGACGCCGCCGAGGACCGTAGGATCCTCGATGACGTGCATGGTGACCGGGCGACCCAGCTGCTTGGTCAGGGCGGCGTGCAGTCGGTCGGACTGCACACCCGTCAGCGGGCGGGCCACCCGTACGGTGGCGACAGCGCGGTTGCGCTGGGCCGCCGCGAGAGCGACATACCCGTCCACGGTGTTGGCGAAGGTCCGCTGATGAGCCGCCACGCCACGACGCACCAGGGTGATCGTGACGGGCGTGGCCTTCCCCGCGAGAAGTCCGGCCGCCATGTCCTGCCGGGCCACCAACGGGCGCCGGTCGTCGGAGAGCGCGTCGCGCAGCTCCGGCGATCCGGCCACCGTCCGGTTGACGTGGAAGAGTTCGTCCTCCACCTGGTCCAGCTGGCCTGCGACCTGTGCCTGGGCGAGAGCAGCGCGGATCGCCTGGCGCTCGACAGCGGACACGAAGGTCCCCGCCGTGCGCCACCGCAGTCCGGCAGCCTCCCGCAGGACGGTGAGGGCCTCCTCGGAGACCCTGCCGCCGAGCAACCGGCTGACGAGCTGCTGACGAGCCTCCACCGGCGCCCCCGGATCCGTGACCGCACGCCGCAGCGCGGGGTCCGAACCGAAGAGGTCGGCGGCCATGAACAGCTCCTCGGCCAGGCCCGGATGCGGATTGCGTGCGTCCAGGACCAGGTCCAGGCTGTTCAGCCGGGGCTCATCGATGCGATCCGTCTGGGGGCTCATGCCTTCTCCGTCTCCGTCTGCGACTCCAGATCAGCCAGGAAACGCTCGACCGTACGGCGGGCACGCTCGTCGTCGTCCAGGGACTCCCCGACGATGCGACCGGCGAGCGTGGTGGCCAGGCCACCGAGCTCCGTGCGGAGCTCACCCATGGCCTGCACACGCTCGGCCGCAAGCTGCGCCTGGGTCGTCGCGTGCATACGCTCCGCCTCGGCGTTCGCCTGCTCGCGCATCTCGGCGATGATCTGGGCGCCCTGGTTCTTGGCGTCCTCGCGGATGCGAGCCGCCTCCGTACGGGCCTCGGCGAGCTGGGACTTGTAGTCGGCCAGCGCAGCCTGCGCCTCTTCCTGGGCCTTCTCGGCCTTCTCCATGCCACCCTGGATGGCCGCGGTGCGCTCTTCGTACATCTTCTCGAACGCAGGCACGACCTTCTTCCACATGACGAGGAAGATGAGGATCATCAGCACCGCGCCGACGATCAGCTCCGAGATGTGGGTGGGCAGGAGCGGGCCGAGGTCGATTGCCATCGGCACCATTTGAATCATCACTGCAGGACGAACGCCAGGGCGATGCCGATGATGGCGAGGGCCTCGACGACGGCGAAGCCGATGAACGCGGTGCTCATCATCGCGCCACGGGCCTCAGGCTGGCGCGCGGTGCCGTTGATGACGGAGGCGAAGATCCAGCCCACGCCGATGGCCGGGCCCAGGGTGGCGAGGCCGTAGCCGAGCATGTTCATGCTGCCAGCGATTTCCAACGGGGTCATTCTTGTTCCTTTCGGATGATTCTTCTCAGGGATGAAGGTGCAGTGAGAAGAGAACTGGGGTGGGAAGGGAAACCCTTGCCAGGCGTCAGTGCGCCTCGGCGAGGGAGGAATGGACGTACTGGGCGGTCAGGACCGTGAAGATGTAGGCCTGCAGGGCGCCGATGAACAGCTCAAGGAAGAGGATCGCGAAGCTGAACAGGAGCGAGACCGCACCGGAGACGTTGTAGAACAGGTTGCTCTCGTACGTCAGCAGGAATGCGCCGCCGGCGACGAACACCAGCACCACGAGGTGGCCGGCGAACATGTTGGCGAAGAGACGCAAGCCGAGCGTGAGCGGCCGGGTGATGAAGTTCGAGAGGAACTCCAGCGGGATGATGACCGGCAGCAGGTACACGGGCACTCCCGCGGGGACCAGCTGCATCTTCATGTAGTGGCCGAAGCCGTGTCGGTGGATGCCTGCGCCGATGTAGATCAGCCAGGACATGATCGCCAGGGCCCAGGCGTAGCCGATGTTGGAGAACGTCGGCAGCATGAACAGGAAGGTCTCGCCGAACCAGTTGTTGACCAGCAGGAAGCTGAACAGGCCGAGCAGGTACGGCAGGTAGCGCCGGTACTCCGGACCGAGGATGTCGCGGGCCACACCGTTGCGGATGAAGCTGTAGACGTACTCGGCGAAGAACTGTCCCTTGCCGGGGACCTTCTTCAGGTTGCGCGAGGCGATCAGCCAGAGCACGATGACCAGCGCGGCACCGATGACGGCCTGCCAGAACGGCTTGTTCATCCAGTCGACGCCGAACGTACAGCCGGCGAGCGCGTGGCCGCTGGTGACCTCGGGGTTGTCCGCACAGAAGTAGCGGAAGTCCTTCACGCCCGGGGATTCATAGTGTCCGCCTTCCAGCGGGACGAGCGCGCCCACCAGGGCCGGCAGTGTCATCGGACCCACCGTTCCTCCTCAACATCGATGTCGTACGTCATGGTTTCGTCTCGGCTCAATTCTTCGGCTTGGTCTCTGGAGGCTGGTCGAAACGCCTGATGATCGCGTACATGGCCAGGACCACGCCGATGATGAGCCCGAGGGGCAGCAGGAAGCTCGTGCCCAGGAACTTGTCCCCGAGCCAACCGAGCCCTCCGTAGAAGAGGAGGCCGGCTGCGATGTAGGAGAGGATGCGGTACCCCGTCTCCATCCCGACCGGTTCACTACCGGGGAGGAGGGAGGCGTCGGGCTTGCCGGACTTGCGGCGCCGAGCTTCCACGGTGGTGACCTCCTCGTCCTTCATCGCGCTTCGGACACTATCAGTTGCCATGTCTTGGCGTCACTTTCCGGAACGGGGCGGACGGGGGGTGTAACCGAGGTCATACACAGGCATCCGCATCCGCGCGAAAGCGACCACCTCGGCCGTTGTCCAGAGCAGAACGGTGGCAACGACGCCCAGCGAGGTGGCGGTCCGATCGAGGATCTGGAGTCCCGCTCCCTCGTACAGGGAGAGGGCACCGGCGAGGCCGGCGATCCGTACGCCGTACGACCCGAGGGCGGCGACCAGGAGTCCGGAGCCGTTGCGTTCGGCGTAGCGGAGCACGACCGCCTGGCCGAGGCTGAAGAACAGGATCGCGACCACCGACCCGACGGCGGCGGAGGCTGCCGCCACTCCCCCGCGGACCGCGGCGAACACGGCCACCGAGCCGATCAGGCCGAGGTGGCCGCCGAGCAGGCCGGCGAAGAGCAGGTGGCGGGCGTACGCGGTGGCGGCGCCGGTGGCGGGACGGTCCGGAACGGGGCCGGCCGGGGTCGGATCTACGACCCCCGGCTGCTCATCCACTGCCATGACCGTGCTCATCTTGCGGTGATTCCCACTCCCACGTTGGTGCGGTTCGGCACCCCTCGGCGCCCGCTTGTGAAAAGTAACACAAAGTACCTACCGCTGCCTTCTGCGTGCCGCTGCGCGATCGGCGGATCCGCGGACGCGCCGGCCGGTCGACCCGACGGTCGAGACCAGGGTCACGACGGCGGCGACGACCCAGGCGATGATCACCCAGCGGTTCTGGCTCAGGCCGATCGTCATCACCCCGAAGGACAGCACCGCACTCCAGACGTACATCACCAGGACGGCCCCACGGTGGGAGTAACCACGCTTGATCAGCTGGTGGTGCAGGTGGCCCTTGTCCGCCACGAACCACCAGTTGCCCTGGTTCGCCCGGCGGATCCAGGCCAGCACGAGGTCCAGCAGGGGCAGCCCGAGGATGGCGACCGGGAGGACCAGGGGCAGGTAGGCGGGCAGCAGGTCGCCGCCGCCGGGCTGGATCCTGGAGGAGTCGTACTGGCCGGTCAGGCTGACGGTGGAGATGGCCAGCAGGAAGCCGAGCAGCATCGACCCCGAGTCACCCATGAACATCTTAGCCGGGTGGAAGTTGTGCGGCAGGAAGCCCAGGCAGACGCCCACGATCGCCACCGACACCACGCTGGCCGTGGTGGCCCGGACCAGGTCCTGCTCCACGGCCAGGACGTAGGAGTAGACGAAGAAGGCCGCAGCACCGATGCCCACCACCCCCGCAGCCAGGCCGTCCAGCCCGTCGACGAAGTTGACCGCGTTGGTGCACAGCACCACGAAGAACACCGTCAGCACGATCGAGGATGCCGAGTCCAACGACACGACCCGGTCGGGAAGCGGGATCCACAACAGCCGGACCCCGGCCTGGACCACGATGCCGGCGGCCAGCACCTGGCCGGCGAACTTGGTCACCGCTCCGATGTCGAGCAGGTCGTCGATGATCCCGACGGCGCACAGCACCGCGACTGCGACCAGGATCCACAGCGCATCGTGGCGGACGATCTCGTGGCGGCCCAGGAACGGCAGGTTCATCGCCAGCAGGAACGCCACCGCGACGCCGAGCAGCATCGCCAGTCCGCCGAAGTAGGGGGTCGGCACGACGTGGACGTCGCGCTCGCGCACCTTGGCCACAGCCCCGAAGCGAATGGCCGCCCGTCTGGCCCAGCCGCTGAGCTGGTAGGTGACGGCCGCGGCCGTCAGCAGGACGAGGATGTATTCGCGCATGGGCTAGCGGGCGTCGCGTTCCCCGTCGACGGTGGCAGGACCGGTCTCCTCGACGGGCACCTCGGTCCCCGCCGGCTCCTGGTCGGCAGGGGCTACCGGCCGCTCGGCGGCTACCGACTTCTCGGCGGCTACCGACTGCCCAGTGGGCTCCGGCTCGGCCGCGGGCACCTCGGTCTCCAGGGCTCCGAGGACCCCGGGCGCGGTCTCGCGCAGGACGGCGAGGGTCAGGATTCCCTCGCGTACGACGCGTCCCTCGGGCTCGACGGTGAAGTCGACGATCGTCGAGGGCACCGGACCGGGGGTGGGACCGCCGTCGAGGTAGAGCGCCACGTCGAGGCCGAGCTGGTCGGCCGCGTCCCGGACGTTGGTGGCCGACGGCTGCCCCGAGACATTGGCGCTACTGACGGCCATCGGGCCGGTGCGGCGGAGGATGTCACGGGCGAGATCATGGTCGGGCACCCGGATCGCGATCGTTCCACGGGTCTCGCCCAGGTCCATCCGCAGGCTCGGCTGGGCCTTGCAGATGATGGTGAGGGGGCCCGGCCAGTGCACGGCGACCAGGCGCTGGGCGGCCTCCGGCACCTCCCGGGCCAGGGCCGACATGACGCCGTCGTCGCTGATCAGGACCGGCGGCGGCATGTCCCGGCCACGGTGCTTGGCGGTGAGGAGGCGCTGGACCGCGTGCGCGTCGAAGGCGTCGGCGCAGATGCCGTAGACCGTGTCGGTCGGCATCACCAGGCAGTGCCCCCCGGCGATGACCTCCTTGGCGGCCTGCAGGGCCGGTCCCAGGTCGCCACCGGTGGTGCAGTCGACGATGCGCGGCTGCGGCAGTGGTGGGATGACCGATGCTTCGATGTTGTTGCTGTCCTCCGACATCTCGCTCACGCGCTCATCCTGCCACCTCGCTGCGCGTCCCGGTGACCCAGCGGGGTCTGCCGGACAGGTCGCGATGGTCGGCGACGTCGGTCCAGGCCAGCCCCCGGAAGATGGCCGGGGCGGACGTCCCGTGGGTGTCGTCGTGCTCGCAGACGACCAGGCCCCCGGGCCGCAGCAGGCGGCGGGCGACCTCCTCCACCACGACGATCGCCTCCAGCCCGTCCTGGCCGGAGAACACCGCCGCCTCCGGGTCGTGCAGGGTGACTTCGCGCGGCAGGTCGTCTCGGACCGCGAGCGGGACGTACGGCGGGTTGACCACCACGACGTCGACCCGGCCGTCCAGGTCATGGGCTGCCTCGGCCATGTCCTCGTGGCGGACCTCCGCCGTGGTGCCGGCCAGGTTCCGGCGGCACCAGCGGACCGCGGCGGCGTCACGTTCGACCGCGACCACCCGGCAGCCGGGGACCTCGTCGAGCAGGGCTGCGCTGATCGCTCCCGAACCGGCGCACAACTCCACCACCAGGGGCATACGGCCGACGGAGCGGAGCCGACCGGCCCGCTCGATCGCGGCGCCGGCAACCGACTCGGTCTCGGGGCGCGGGATGAAGACGCCGGGGCCGACCTCCACCCGGACACCGCGGAACCAGGCCTCCCCGGTCAGGTGCTGCAACGGCACCCCGGAGGCCCGGATCTGCAGGAGCTCGGCGTAGCGCTGCTCCTGTGCCGGCGTGGCCGTACCGGCCGCCACCAGGTCACCCGGGCGGCACTGCAGGACGTGGCTGAGCAGGAGGCGGGCATCGACCTCCGGCGAGGCGACGTGGCCCCGCAGGATCTCGGCCCCACGCCGCGCCCGCAGTGTCGGGCGCTCCCCCACCGTCATGCCCCCGCCGCCCGGAGCCGGTCGGCGGTGTCGGCCTCCTGCAGGGCCGCGACGACCGGACCGAGGTCGCCGTTGAGGACCTGGTCGAGGTTGTGGGCCTTGTAGCCGATCCGGTGGTCGGCGATCCGGTTCTCCGGGAAGTTGTAGGTACGGATCCGCTCGGAGCGGTCGACCGTACGGACCTGCGAGCGACGGGCCTCGGAGGCGGAGGCCGCCGCCTCCTCCTCGGCGCGGGCCACGAGCCGGGCGCGCAGGATGCGCATCGCCTGCTCCTTGTTCTGCAACTGGGAGCGTTCGTTCTGGCAGGTCACGACGATGCCGCTGGGCAGGTGCGTGATCCGGACCGCCGAGTCGGTGGTGTTCACCCCTTGGCCACCCTTGCCGCTGGAGCGGTAGACGTCGATGCGCAGGTCGTCGGGATTGATCTCGATCGCGTCATCGTCGTCCACGTCGGGGACCACCAGGACGCCAGCCGCCGAAGTGTGGATCCGCCCTTGGGACTCGGTCACCGGTACCCGCTGGACGCGGTGCACGCCGCCCTCGAACTTCAGCGTCCCGTACGGCATCTGGTCCGGGTCGCCGGCCGACGGGGCGTGCACGGCGAAGGTGAGTGACTTGTACCCGCCCAGGTCGGTGTCCTGGGAGTCCAGCACCTCGATCTTCCAGCCGCGCGACTCTGCGTACCGCCGGTACATCCCGAACAGGTCCCCGGCGAAGAGTGCGGACTCCTCGCCGCCCTCCCCCGACTTGATCTCGACCAGCGCGTCGGCGGAGTCGTTCGGGTCGCGCGGGGCGAGCAACCGGGTCAGCCTGGCGTCCACGACGGCGAGCTGCTCCTCGAGTTCGGCGGCCTCCTGGGCGAACGACTCGTCCTCGTCGGCGAACTCGCGGGCCGCGGCCAGGTCCTCGCTCAGCCGGCGGTGCTCGTCGGCTGCCTTGACCACCGGGCCGAGCTCGGCGTAGCGGCGACCGACCCGGCGCATCGCCCGCTGGTCGGAGACGACGGACGGGTCGGACATCCGTGCCTCGACCTCGCGGTACTCCGCCCGCAGGGGATCGACCGCGGCGAGCAACGACCTGAGGCGCTCGTTGGGCTCGGACATGGAGGACCCTCCTTGGTGCTGACGTGGAGCGGGGAGACAGGGTGGAGACGACGAACGCCGGGGCGCAGCCACGCTGCACCCCGGCGTCCCGGGAAGACTACTTCTTGCCCTTCTTGAAGCTGCCGTAGCGCTGCTCGAAGCGGGCGACGCGGCCGCCCGTGTCGAGGATCTTCTGCTTGCCGGTGTAGAAGGGGTGGCATGCCGAACACACGTCCGAGCGGATCTCACCACCGGGGGCCGTCGAACGGGTCGTGAAGGTGTTGCCGCAGGTGCAGACGACCTTCGTCTCGTGGTAATCGGGGTGGATACCCTGCTTCATGGTGTGCTCCTAGTCGTGTGGTGGCGCCGGGTCGTCCGCACAGGGTGGAGATACCTGCAGGCGTGAACCGGACCGAGGATTGATTATGCCCTAGCGCGGGCGATCCACCAAATGGTCGCCCGCGCCGTGCATCAGAAGCCGTCCCGGTTGGGGGTGTTCTTGGAGATCTGGATCAGGAACTCCGCGTTGGACTGCGTCTTCTTCATCTGCTTCTGCAGCATCTCCAGTGCCTGCTGGCCATCCATGTTGGCCAGCACCCGGCGCAGCTTCCAGACCACGGCGAGCTCCTGGGCACCCATCAGCAGCTCCTCCCGGCGGGTGCCGGACTGGGCCACGTCGATGGCCGGGAAGATCCGCTTCTCGGCGAACTCGCGGCGCAGGCGCAGCTCCATGTTGCCGGTGCCCTTGAACTCCTCGAAGATGACCTCGTCCATGCGCGAGCCGGTCTCGACCAGCGCCGTCGCCAGGATCGTCAGCGAGCCGCCGTTCTCGATGTTGCGCGCGGCGCCGAAGAACCTCTTCGGCGGGTACAGCGCTGCCGAGTCGACACCACCGGACAGGATGCGACCCGACGCGGGCGCGGCCAGGTTGTAGGCGCGGCCCAGTCGGGTGATGCCGTCCAGCAGCACCACCACGTCCTTGCCGAGCTCGACCAGACGCTTGGCCCGCTCGATCGCCAGCTCCGCCACCGTGGTGTGGTCGTCCGCCGGCCGGTCGAAGGTCGAGGAGATGACCTCGCCGGCGACCGTGCGCTCGAAGTCGGTGACCTCCTCGGGACGCTCGTCCACCAGGACCACCATCAGGTGGACCTCGGGGTTGTTGCGCGCGATCGAGTTGGCGATCGACTGCATCACGAAGGTCTTGCCGGCCTTCGGCGGGGAGACGATCAGGCCACGCTGGCCCTTGCCGACCGGGGCGACCAGGTCGATGATCCGGCCGGTCAGGTTGCCCGGGTCAGTGGCGAGGCGCAGCTGCTCGTCGGGGTAGAGCGGCGTGAGCTTCTGGAACTCGGGCCGCTCACGCATCGTGGAGGGCTCGGCCCCGTTGACCGTGTCGATCCTGACCAGGGGGTTGAACTTCGCCTTGTGCTCGCCCTCGCGCGGCTGGCGTAGCGCGCCGGTGACGATGTCGCCCTTGCGCAGGCCGTACTTCTTCACCATGCCCAGCGAGACGTACGCGTCGTCCGGACCCGGGAGGTAACCCGAGGCGCGGACGAAGGCGTAGCTGTCCAGGACGTCCAGGACGCCGGCCACCGGGGTGAGGACGTCGTCCTCGGCCACTGTCGGTTCGTTCTCGTAGCGATCCATTCCGCTGCTGCGGCCACTGGTGCGGCGCGGCTGGCGCTCACGCTCGCGTTCCCCGCCCCGGTCCCGGTCGCGGCCACGACGGCGTCGGCTCCGACGGCCACCGCCCTCGGCGCCGCCACGATCCTCGGCGGAGCGGTCCTGCCCCTGGTTCTGGCGGTCCTGCTTGTTGCCACCGTCCTGGCGATCCTGGCGGTTCCCACCGTCCTGCCGGTCCTGGCGGTTCCCACCGTCCTGCCGGTCCTGGCGGTTCCCACCGTCCGGCCGGTCCTGGCGGTTGCCACCCTCCTGGCGATCCTGACGGTTGCCGCCCTCCTGACGATTGCCACCCTCCTGGCGCTCCTGGCGAGTTCCACCGTCCTGGCGGTTCCCGCCGTCCTGGCCGTCCTGGCGGGGCTGTTCATCCTGCCGCTTCTGGTCCTGGGCCTGGTCGGGGCGGCTCTGCTCGCCTGCGACGGCCTGTTCACCGCGGGAGCGCTCGGCCTGCGCGGCTCGACGCTCGGCGCGGGCGGCTGCCTGCTCGGCCCTACTCGGACCGGTCCGCTCGGTCTGCGAAGGGCTGCCGGCGGCCTGGTCTGTGGTCTTCCCGGCCTGGCGCGGGGTCTCTGCTGTCTGGCGCGGAGCCTCGGCGGCGCGCTGTTGCGGCTCGGCTGCGGTCTCGCCCTGGGCCTGGGGTGCACCCTGGCCACGACGGCTCCCGCGGCCGCTCGGCGGCTTCGTCCCCGTGGTCGATCCTGCTCCCCCCTCGGCGCGCTGGCCGGACTGCGCCGTACGAATGGCGGCGATCAGGTCGGCCTTGCGCATTCCGGAGGTGCCCTTGACGCCAAGGCCACCGGCGACGCGTTTCAGGTCCGGCAGGACCATGCCTTCGAGCCCACCGGAGGCGCGCTTGGCGGGCGCCTTGGACTCGGATACCGCCGGGTTCGTCGGATTCGACGTTTCGGTCACGGGTTTCCTTTCGGAGGCCGGGACGAACTTCGTCACACCGGCCCTGGGCCTTCGACGGCCCGCTGGTTCGGAGCTGGTGGCACGGGGGATCCTGGAAGACCTGCGGAATCTCTGGTCCGGGGTTCAGGAGCCGCGCCGCCACGCGCACCCATCCGATCATGGTGATCTGGGCGCGATGCGTCGCCCAGAACGGGCGAAGCGCTGGGCCAACAGTAGCACCACTGCCCGCTGGCCGTATACCGACCCGCGAGAGGGCCGATCAGGCCTCGGCCACCGAGACGATGTGCGCCGGCCCACCGACGCGCAGCAGCCGTCGATCGAAGCCCGGCACCGGTGTACGGGCGAGCTCGTCCAGCATCGGCTCCGTCCCCAGCACCACGACCGTCGGTCCGGCCCCGGAGATGATCGCCGCATGCCTCTCGGCGCGCAGCAGCGTGACCAGTTCGGCGGACCGGGGCATCAGCTGCGCGCGGTAGCGCTGGTGCAGCCAGTCCTCGGTCGCGTCGAAGAGCAGGTCAGGTCGTTGGGCCAGGGCATGGACCAGCAGCGCGGCACGGCCGGTGTTGGCGGCGGCATCCGCGTGCGAGACCTGCTGCGGCAGGACGCGCCGGGCCTGGACCGTGGGAACGGCCTGGTGCGGGATGAAGGCGAGGGCACGCATGTCACCGGAGAGCGGGGCTGACACGGCCCGGCCGGCCTCCGCCGATCCCCAGGCGATGGCGAGGCCGCCGAGGATCACGGCCGCGACATTGTCCGCGTGGCCCTCCAGCTCGGTGCCGATCCGTTCCATCCACTGGCGGTCGGGCTGCGCCTGCGGGTGGGCGTACGCCCAAGCGAGCAGCAGGCCGGCGGTGATGGCGGCCGAGGAGGACCCGAGTCCTCGCCCGTGCGGGATCGAGTTGTGGGCCGCCAGGCGCAGGCCGGCGGGTGGCCGGACCTGCAGCGACGCCAGTCCGGTCAGGAAGGTCTGGACGATCAGGTGCGAGGAGTCCCGGGGCACGTCCTCGGAGCCCTCGCCGGTGACGTCGACCTCGATGCCGGAGTCCAGCGTCGTCAGCGTGACCTCGTCGAACCAGTCCAAAGCCATGCCCATGCAGTCATACCCGGGACCGAGGTTGGCGGAGGAGGCGGGCACGCGAACCGCGATGCGCATCTCAGCGGCCCTCGACCCGCATCAGGCTGGAGACCTCGAACACCTCGGGGATCGCGACCAGCTCGTCCACCGTCGCCTCGACGTCGGCGTTCCGCGCGGCGTGGGTACCCAGCACCAGCCGAGCCGTGCCGTTGGCGTCCTCCTGGCGCATGGTCATGATGGAGACGTGGTGGTCGGCGAGGACCTGGGCCACCTTGGCCAGCACTCCGACTGTGTCCTCGACCTCCAGGGCGATGTGGAAGCTGGTGATGACGTCGCCGATCGGCGCGATGGGAAGCTCGTTGTAGACCGCCGAACGGGCACCGCGCCCACCCGAGACCCGGTGCCGGGCCACCGTGACCAGGTCCCCGAGGACCGCGGAGGCGGTGGGAGCCCCGCCGGCGCCCTGGCCGTAGAACATCAGCTGGCCGGCCGACTTGGTCTCGACGAAGACGGCGTTGAATGCTCCGCCGACGGAGGCCAGCGGGTGGCGTACGGGCAGCATCGCGGGGTGGACCCGCACCGAGACGCGCCGGGTACCGTCCTCGTCCTCCTCGAGCTCACAGATGGCGAGCAGCTTGACCACCATGCCCATCGCCTCGGCCGCCGCGATGTCGGCGCGGGAGACGTCGGAGATCCCCTCCCGGTAGACGTCGCCGAGCGTGACGCGGGTGTGGAAGGCGAGTGTGGCCAGGATGGCTGCCTTGGCGGCGGCATCGTAGCCCTCCACGTCGGCGGTCGGGTCCGCCTCGGCGTACCCCAATGCCTGGGCCTCGCTGAGCGTCTCGGCGAAGCCTGCGCCGGCGGTGTGCATCTTGTCGAGGATGAAGTTGGTGGTGCCGTTGACGATCCCCATCACCCGGGTGACCTGGTCACCCACCAGCGAGTCCCGCATCGGACGGATGATCGGGATGGCCCCCGCCACTGCGGCCTCGAAGTACAGGTCGACGCCGCGCTCGTCCGCGGCCGCGACCAGTGTCTGGCCGTCCTCGGCGAGCAGGGCCTTGTTCGCGGTGACCACCGACTTGCCGGCGTTCAGGGCCTGCAGGATCCAGGTCCGGGCAGGCTCCAGGCCACCGATCACCTCCACCACCAGGTCCACGTCGTCGCGCGCGATCAGCGACTCCGCGTCGGTGGTGAACAGCTCGGCCGGCAGCCCCTCGCGCTCGCGGTCGGCCCGGCGCACGGCGATGCCGACCAGCCGCAGCGGTGCCCCGACCCGGGCACCGATGTCACGCGCGTCCTCGAGCAGCAGTCGGGCCACCTGGCTGCCGACCACGCCACAGCCCAGCAGCGCGACGCCCAAGGGGCGGACCTGTTCATTCATCTGTTGACCTCACTGCTGTTCGTCGTACGGGCGCCCGTCCTCGGCCCACGATAGTGGGTGCCCCTGACGGATCCGGGCGGCTCCACGGGATTGGTGCGCTCAGGGCGCCGGGTCGTAGCCGACGTCGAGGCCCAGGAGGTCGTCAATCGTCTCGCGGCGGACCAGCGTGTGGATCCGGCCGTCCTTGACGGCCACCACGGGCGGCCGCGGGACCATGTTGTAATTCGATGCCATGGCCCGGCTGTACGCCCCGGAGCCGGGCACCGCGACCAGGTCGCCGGGGGTGATGTCGGCCGGCATGAACTCGTCGCGGACCAGGATGTCGCCCCCCTCGCAGTGCTTGCCCACGATCCGTGACAACCGCGGTGCGGCCGCGGAGCTGCGGCTGGCCAGCGTCGCGGAGTACTCGGCGCCGTAGAGCGCGGGGCGGATGTTGTCGCTCATCCCCCCGTCGACGGAGATGTACGTACGGGCCGCCCCGCCGTCCAGCACGACCTGCTTGACCGTGCCGACGCGGTAGAGGGCCATCGTGGTCGGGCCGACGATCGCCCGGCCGGGCTCGATCGACATCCGCGGAACGTCGACGTCCAGATCGCGGGCCTGCTCTTCCACGATGGCCCGGAGGGCCTCTGCGAGGGTGGCCGGCGACTCGGGCCGGTCGGTGGAGGTGTAGGCGATCCCGAACCCGCCCCCCAGGTCCATCTCGGGCAGCTGGCGGCCGAACTCCCGTGCCGCCTGGGCATGCAGCGCCATGATCCGCCGGGCCGCCACCTCGAAGCCGAGGGTCTCGAAGATCTGGGACCCGATGTGGGAGTGGATGCCGATCAGTTCCATGTGCGGATCCGACTCGCAGGCCCGCAGGGCCTCCAGCGCCTGCCCGGAGGCGATCGAGAAGCCGAACTTCTGGTCCTCGTGTGCGGTCGCGATGTACTCGTGGGTGTGTGCCTCCACGCCCGTGGTGACCCGGACCATCACCCGCGGGCGTGCGCCGCGCTCGGCGGCGGCCCGGCTGATCCGAGAGATCTCGTCGAAGGAGTCGACGATGATCCGCCCCACCCCGGCCTCCAGGGCCATCTCGATCTCGGCCTCGGACTTGTTGTTGCCGTGCAGCCCGATCCGCTGCCCGGGTACGCCACCCCGCAGCGCGACCGCCAGCTCACCGCCGGTGCTGCAGTCGACGAAGAGTCCGTCGGCCAGTGCCCAGCCGGCCACGGCGGTGGTCAGGAAGGACTTCCCGGCGTAGTAGACGTCCCAGCCCTCGAACGCCTCGACGAAGGAGCGTGCCCGCGCATGGAAGTCGTCCTCGTCCAGGACGTAGACAGGGGTGCCGCAGCGCTCGGCGATCTCGGTGACCGGCAGGCCACCCACCTGCAGCACCCCGTCGTCGCCACGCTTGACGGTGGTGCTCCAGAGGATGGGGAGCAGGGCGTTCACGTCCTCCGGCATCCGCAACCAGTGCGGGCCCGGGGCGATCGTGTCGGCGTGGATGGAGCCGGCGACGTGCATGTGCGTCATGTCCCCATACTCTGCCAGCCCTCGCCCCGTCGGAGGCACACCCGCCGACGTCTGGACGGAACCGCCCCGAGATGGTGCTATAGTTCCCGAGTTGCCACCGCACGGCGCAAGCCCTGCGGAACGCACGGGCCCCCATAGCTCAGGGGATAGAGCACCGCCCTCCGGAGGCGGGAGCGTAGGTTCGAATCCTACTGGGGGCGCCCACCACACTGACCGCTCGCGGACCCGAGGTCCACGGGCGGTCGTTGTCTTCAGATCCCACGCGAGCACGGATCGCGGTCCCCGCGGACTTCACCGGTAGCCTTGTCTGCCGTGACCCTCACCGAGCCCTCCCCCACGTCCCGCCGGAACGCCGCCCTCGGCGCCGCCGGAACCGCGCTGCTGTGGGTCGGACTGCGACTGGTGATGCTGGCCCTGTTCCTGGGCAAGGAGATGCACGCCCGGGGTGACGTGGGCTACTACTTCAGCAAGGTCACCGCCTTGCCCGCTGTCGGCCTGGACCGGACCCTGACCGAGTACCCGACCCCAGTCGTGTGGTTGCTGCAACTGCCGAGGCTGCTGGGCGCCCGAGACGGCGACTCCTACCTGGTCGTGTTCATGGTGCTGATGGCGCTGCTCGACGCAGGCCTGACGGCGTGGCTGTGGTGGCGCGACCGTGGTGCCCGCAGCCGCTCGGGCGCGGCGTCCTACTGGATGTTCTTCACTTTCCTGGTCGGCCCGCTGCTCTACCTGCGCTTCGACATCGTGCCGGCCGTCCTCGCCGCGGCCGCCCTGCTCCTGCTGACCCGGGTCCCCGCGGTCTCCGGCGGACTGGTCGCCCTCGGCGCGGCCATCAAGCTGTGGCCGGCGCTGCTGGTCGCCGGCCTGTTCGGGCGCCGAGACAAGCGGGCCGGGGTCTGGTGGGGCTTCGGCGCCACCGGCGTGGTGCTGGTGGCCGCCAGCCTGCTCGCCGGCGGGTGGGACCGGCTGGTCTCCCCGCTGGCCTGGCAGGGCGAGCGCGGCCTGCAGATCGAGTCGGTCTGGGCCACCCCGACCATGGTCAACGTGCTGGCCCACCCGGGCCGCTACTACATCCAGCTCTCCCCCTTCCAGGCCTACGAGATCTTCGGCCCGGGTGTCGGGGTGATGCTGGTGGTCGCCTCCGCGGCCACCGTCGTGGGTGGGCTGGCGATCATCGCGCTGGCAGTGAAGGCCTGGCGCTCCCGCGGTCACGACCTGGCCACCGCAGCGATGACCATGACGGCCATCGTCGCGGTCATGGTCGTCACCAACAAGACCTTCAGCCCCCAGTACCTGGTCTGGCTGGCCGGTCCGCTCAGTGTGCTCGTGCTCACGGGGGCGAAGCGCACCCGGACGGTGCAGGAGCGCGCGATGCTCGTACTGGCACTGGCCCTGGCCCTGCTCACCCATCTGGTGTACCCGCTCTACTACGGCTGGGTCACGGATGCCGGTCCCGGCCAGGGTCGTACGACCATGACCCTGGTGCTCGCGGCGCGCAACGTCGGGATGCTCGCCTTCACCGTGATGGCCTTCGGCCAGGCCTGGTCGATGCTCGGCGCGTTCCGCGGCCGGGAGCGGGATTCGATCGCCTGAGCCGGTACACCGTGCCAGCACACGGAACCGCGTTCCCCACAGTGTGCACACCACTCTGCGGACTGGTTACTTTCGGCTACGATCGACAGCGGCATCACAGGCAAGGTCTGTGGTGCGGATGTTGGACACGCCGCTGTGGACGGGTCATCCGGAGTACCCCTCGCAGGACCCGTACGCGGCGTCGTCAGACCAGGTGAACGACCCGCGACCGGAAGAAGGCGACAGTGGCCCCCGCGCCCGAATCAAATTCAACGACCAGCTCTGCAGACTTCGGAGCCAACGACTGGCTCATCGAGGACATGCTCGAACGATTCCGCACCGATCCCCAGTCGGTCGACTCGAGCTGGCAGACCTTCTTCGCGCAGCGGGGCGAAGCCGCCACGAAGGCTCCCGCGGCTCCTGCCACCCCCGCGGCTCCTGCCACCCCCGCGGCTCCTGCCACCCCCGCAGCTCCTGCCACCCCCGCAGCTCCTGCCGCCAGCTCCCCCGCACCGGCCACGGCTCCCTCGACCCCCTCGGCGGCCTCCAGCCCCGAGGCGAACGCGGCCGCCACGATGCCGCGCTCCTCGCGGGTCGAGCAGCCGAACCAGACGCGCTCCGGCCCGCGCCCGGTCCGCGCCGGCCAGGACTCCGGCGTCCCGGCGGACCCGCCGAACCCCTCGCTGCGTCCCGTCACCGGATCTGACGAGCCCGTCCGTACGGTGATGAAGGGTGCGCCGATGCGCACCGCCAAGAACATGGACCTGTCCCTGAGCGTGCCGACGGCCACATCGGTGCGCACGGTCCCGATGAAGCTGGTGATCGACCAGCGCTCCATGGTGAACAACCACCTGCGCCGGGCCCGCGGCGGCAAGGTGAGCTTCACCCACCTGATCGCCTACGCCCTCGTCCAGGCCGCCATCGACGTCCCGGCGATGAACAACGCCTACGAGACCACCGACGGCAAGCCGACGCTGGTACAGCACCCGCACGTGAACCTCGGCCTGGCCATCGACGTGCCCAAGCCCGATGGCAGCCGCCAGCTGCTGGTGCCGAACATCAAGGCCGCCGAGACCCTGACCTTCGCCCAGTTCTGGACCGCTTACGAGCAGTTGGTGCAGAAGGGCCGCACCAACAAGCTCACCGTCGACGACTTCGCGAACACCACGATCTCGCTGACCAACCCCGGACCGATGGGAACCCATCACTCGGTGCCGCGCCTGATGAGCGGCCAGTCGGCCATCATCGGCATGGGCTCGATCGCCTACCCGCCGGAGTTCGAGGGGTCCGACCCGGAGCGCCTGGAGGAGATGGGCGTCGGCAAGATCTGCACGCTGACCTCCACCTACGACCACCGCGTCATCCAGGGCGCCCAGTCCGGTGAGTACCTCAACCGGATCCACCAGCTGCTGCTCGGTGCGGACGACTTCTACGAGAAGATCTTCGCCTCGCTGCGCATCCCGTACGCCCCGTACAAGTGGACCGCCGACCGTGGCCACCAGCACGAGGATGCGATCTCCAAGCAGACCCGCGTGATGGAGCTGATCAACGCCTACCGGGTCAGCGGCCACTTCCTGGCCGACGTGGATCCGCTGGAGTACCACCAGCGCTCGTTCCCCGACCTGCAGCTGGAGTCGCACGGCCTGTCCATCTGGGACCTGGACCGCTCCTTCGCGGTCGGCGGCCTCGGCCCGGACCAGAAGCGCTTCATGAAGCTGCGCGACATCATCATCACGATGCGCGACGCCTACTCCCGCTCGGTCGGCATCGAGTACATGCACCTGCAGTCGCCGGCCCAGCGCCGCTGGATCCAGGACCGAGTGGAGCGCCGCTACACCCAGATCCCCGCCGAGGAGCACCTGCGGATCCTCGACAAGCTGAACGAGGCCGAGCTCTTCGAGACCTTCCTGCAGACCAAGTACGTCGGCCAGAAGCGCTTCTCCCTCGAGGGCGGCGAGTCGACCATCGTGGCGCTGGACGAGATCTGCGACCAGGCTGCGATGGACGGGCTCGACGAGGTCGCGATCGGCATGCCGCACCGTGGCCGGCTGAACGTGCTGACGAACATCGTCGGCAAGTCGTACGGCTCGGTCTTCCGCGAGTTCGACGGCAACCTCGACCCGCGCTCGGTGCAGGGCTCCGGTGACGTCAAGTACCACCTGGGCGCCGAGGGAACCTTCACCGCCCTGGACGGCTCGACCATCCGGGCCTCGGTGGCGGCCAACCCGTCCCACCTGGAGGCCGTCGACCCGGTCCTGGAGGGCATCGCCCGCGCCAAGCAGGACATGCTCGACCGCAGCTACGAGTTCCCGGTCCTGCCGGTGCTGCTGCACGGCGACGCGTCCTTCGCCGGCCAGGGTGTCATCGCCGAGACGTTCCAGATGTCGGAGCTGCGCGGTTTCCGCACCGGCGGCACGATCCACGTCATCGTGAACAACCAGATCGGCTTCACCACCTCGCCCGACTCCAGCCGCTCGACGTTCTACTCCTCCGGCATGGCCAAGGGCTTCGACGTCCCGGTGATCCACGTCAACGGCGACGACCCCGAGGCCGTCGTCCGCGCCTCGCGGTTCGCGTACGAGTTCCGTCGCGAGTTCCAGAAGGACGTCGTGCTGGACATCGTCTGCTACCGCCGCCGCGGTCACAACGAGGGTGACGACCCGAGCTTCACCCAGCCCACGATGTACAAGATGATCGAGAACAAGCGCTCCTCCCGCAAGCTGTACGCCGAGTCGCTGATCGGCCGAGGCCTGATCTCGGTCGAGGACGCCGAGGCGGTGATGGACCGGTTCCACGAGCGCCTCGAGAGCGTGTTCAAGGAGGTCCGCGAGGACACCGGCACCGACAGCGCGTACACGACCACCCCGGACTACCCGGAGAAGTCGGAGTTCGACAAGGCCACCGCGATCAGCCCCGAGGTCCTCAAGCGGATCGCCGACTCGTACGTGGACTACCCGGAGGGCTTCACGCCGCACCGCAAGGTCCGCCCCCAGCTCGAGCGTCGCTCGGCCGCCATCATGCAGGGCCCGATCGACTGGGCGACGGCGGAACTGCTGGCCATCGGCTCGGTGCTGATGGAGGGTCGTACGGTCCGGCTCACCGGCCAGGACACCCGTCGCGGAACCTTCTCGCAGCGCTTCGCCGCGGTGATCGACTCCGAGAACGGTGACGCCTGGGTGCCGCTGAAGCACCTGACCGAGGACCAGGGCAAGTTCCACGTGTTCAACTCGCTGCTCAGCGAGTACGCGGTGATGGGGTTCGAGTACGGCTACTCGGTCGCCCGTCCGGATGCGCTGGTGATGTGGGAGGCCCAGTTCGGTGACTTCGCCGACGGTGGACAGATCATCTCCGACGAGTTCATCGCCTCCGGCGAGACCAAGTGGGGCCAGAAGTCGGGTGTCGTGCTGCTGCTGCCGCACGGTTACGAGGGCCAGGGTGCCGACCACTCCTCCTCGCGGATCGAGCGCTGGCTGCAGATGTGTGCCGACGACAACATGGCCGTGTGCCAGCCGTCGACGCCGGCCAGCTACTTCCACCTGCTGCGCCAGCACGCGCAGGTCGGCTGGCACCGCCCGCTGATCGTGCCGACGCCGAAGTCGATGCTCCGCAACAAGCTGGCGACCTCCATGCCGGAGGACTTCACCGGCGGGAGCTGGCGCCCGTCGCTGCCGGACCCGACGATCACCGATCCCTCCAAGGTCGAGCAGGTCCTGGTCTGCTCGGGCAAGGTGCGGTGGGAACTGGTCGCGGCCCGCGACAAGAAGGGCCTCAACGACAAGGTCGCGATCGTCACCCTCGAGCGGCTCTACCCGCTGTCGACCGACGAGCTGCTGCAGGTCATGGCGCCGTACGCCCACGTGACCGACATCCGTTGGGTGCAGGACGAGCCCGCCAACCAGGGTCCGTGGCCCTTCCTCTTCTACACGCTGCTGCCCGACCTGAAGGCAAAGGCTCCGGACCGCGACTGGGACTCGATCCAGCTGGTGTCGCGCCCGGCCTCCGCCACCACGGCCGTCGGCAGCAAGAAGCGCCACGACGCCGAGGAGCGAGAGCTGATGGATGCGGCCTTCGCTCCGCGTGGATGATCAGTCATGTACTTCACCGACCGAGGGATAGAGGAGCTGGCGGCGCGCCGCGGGGAGGAGGAGGTCTCCTTCGCGTGGCTCGCCGAGCAGCTGCGGTTCTTCGTCGACCTGCACCCTGACTTCGAGACGCCGGTCGAGCGGCTGGCCACCTGGCTGGCACGCCTCGACGACGACGAGGACGCCCAGGACGACTGAGCACCGACCAGTCCGATGGTGGAAGGGCCCGTCCCCCCGGTTCGTGGGGGCGGGCCCTTCCGCATGCCCTGCCGGGCGGCAGGCGCGCTCAGGGGCGTTCAGGGGCGCCCGGCGGCTCCGGTCAGGTGACGGGTGGAGGCGGGGACCAGGACGAGCAGGACGACCGCCAGGGAGGTCAGCCCCAGGAGCAGGGTGACCCAGGTGGTCTGCCCGCCCCGGAAGCTCCAGGCGATCGGCAGGTGGATGATCTCGGCCGCGACCACCGGGCCCCGGGCCAGCAACCGTCCTCCCAGCATCGCCCAGCCACCGAACGCGAGCCCCAGTCCCCACAGGATCAGCAGCAACGCCGTCACGATCCCCGACACCACACGGCCGGCCGCCACCTGGGTGAGCTCGTAGCCCCCGAAGGCGACGAAGCCGAGGGCCTGGACGAGCAGGAGGGCGGCGGCGGCATGCAGCGGGCGGGGTGCCGCGGCCAGTCGCGACCGGAGGGCGGAAGGCAGGGATATCACCGGACCAGACTAGACGTCGCGCAACCGCCTCCGGAAAGTCGTAACGTGATTGTTGCCACAAGGCATGGTCATGTCCAAAGGAAAACCATAGACTACCGTTTGGTTTTTGGCCCCCGACCATCGGGGGCCCGGTACCCCCAGCATCGACCGGTTGGCTCGCGGGTCTTGTCTCGCAGTGGTTTACTTGCGAGGCTTGGGTAGTCCGGTACATCGACCAGGGAGTAGGAAATCGGTATGGATTGGCGCCACGAGGCTGCCTGCCTGGATGAAGATCCGGAGCTGTTCTTCCCCATCGGCAATACCGGTCCGGCACTCCTGCAGATCGAGGAGGCCAAGAAGGTCTGCCAGCGATGCAGCGTCCGGGAGGAGTGCCTCGCGTGGGCACTGGAGGCCGGGCAGGACCATGGCGTCTGGGGCGGCATGAGCGAGGACGAGCGTCGGGCGTTCAAGCGCCGGAAGGCTCGCTCGCGGGTACGGACCGCCTGAGGGGCCGCCTCTCCCCTGCCTGCCACCCCCGTCCCGGGCTCGTCACTCCCTCTCAGGAGCGGGCACCCGCACCACTGCAACGACACCTCCCTCGGGACGCGCGGTCAGCTCGAAGCTGCCGTGCATGTCGGCCACCAGCGTCGTCACGATCCCCAGGCCCAGGCTCGTCGTACGGTTAGGGTCGAAGCCCTCGGGTAGCCCCACGCCCTCGTCGAGGACGCGGACCTCGAGCCGCCCGTCCTCCCGCAGCGGAACGACGCGAACAGTTCCCGGCGAACCGTGGAGTCCGTGCTCGACGGCATTCTGGCACAGCTCCGTGACGACAAGGGACAGGTTCGTGGCGACCACCGGCGAGACCTTGCCGAAGGTCCCCTCGCGGACCACCACCGCGGGGCGTCCCGGGGTGGCGACGTCGCCCACCATCGCCAGGATCTTGTCGGCGACGTCGTCGAACTCCACCACCTCGGCGAACGAGTAGGCCAGCACCTCGTGCACCGCCGCGATCGAGGCCACCCGCGACATGGCCTCGGCCAGGGCCTGCTTGGCCTCGGGTGACTGGACGCGTCGCGCCTGCATGCGCAGCAACGCCGAGACGGTCTGCAGGTTGTTCTTCACCCGGTGATGGATCTCCCGGATGGTCGCGTCCTTGGTGATCAGCTGCTGGTCCAGGCGATGGATCTGGGTGATGTCGCGCAGGACAACACAGGCACCGGCGGACGCGCCGTCGGCATCGTGCAGCGGGATGAACCGGAAGCGCAGGGCGACGTTGGCCACCACCACCTCGCGCTCGGACACCTGAAGGTCGGTCATCAGCCGCAGCACCTCCTCCTCGCCCCCGAACTCCTTGCTGAAGCTCATCGGCGTGGCCGCCACGATGTCGCCCAGGAAACCGGCCCGGCGGTAGGCCGAGACGGCGTTCGGCGTCGCATAGCGGAACTCGCCCCCGGGGCCCAGCCAGAGCAGGCCGTCGCCCACCCGCGGGGACCGGGTGGGGTGGGACCGCGCGCCGGGGAGGGGGAACTCCCCACGGATCAGCATGTCGCGCAACACCTTCGCGATGGCGATGTACGCGTCCTCGAGGGCCCCGTTGGCACGTACGCCCATCTGGTTGGTGTGCTGCTCCAGCACCGCGATGATGCGGCCGCCATGGCGCAGCGGGATCGCGTGCATGTCCACCGGGATGCCGGTGGCGAGCTTGTTGTCACTGGTCTCGCACGGCTCGCCGGCCCAGAAGGCCTGCAGTGCCAGCGAGTCCGGGTCGTAGCGCACCGAGTCCCCGACGACGTCGTCGAGCAGGGCGGTCGGCCCGGTCGTCGGGCGGATCTGCGCGACGGCCCACATCTGGTTCGGGTCGCGGTCCGGCACCCACAGGATCAGGTCGGAGAAGGAGAGGTCGGCCAGCAGGTGCCACTCGTTGACCAATAGCCTCAGCCACTCCACGACCTCTTCGTCGTAGTCGGTATGGGTGGCCAGGAGGGTCGACATCTGTGGCATGGGGGCAGCCTACGCGAGCGGCGGACGACGGGTGGCGCGGAGGTCGCCCAGCGCCGACCGGTGGAGCCGACTTGCGACACCCGGGGTGGTCTGTGCGACAATGACGCGTTGATCTTTGCAGACCAACCTGTCCATCACAACCAGGGAGGCCCTTATGGGTAAGACCGGCCGCAAGCGCCGTGCGCGTCGCAAGAAGGGCGCCAACCACGGCAAGCGTCCCAACGCCTGAGTCCTCAGGCGCCAGGAACCGCAACAGCCCCCGGTGATCGTTTCGATCCCGGGGGCTTCGGCATTCCCGCGCCTGTGTCTTCCCTCGCCTGCGTCGGCGGTCAGTCGCGCTGGTCCTCGGCCCCACCCGGGGTGGCGGGCCCGCGGTAGGTGGCGCGGACCACCGTGCCGGTGAACAGGGTCCGGCGCACCAGCACGCCCGAGGCCGTGGTGGTCGAGATCGTCGTCTGCGTGGTGTTGACCGTCACGGAGGTCTCGCCGGGCCGGTGGCACTGCGCCAGCACCGAGGCCCAGACACGCTCGCGCAGCCCCGCCGGGGCGACGGTGTCCTCGCTGCAGCTGCGGTGCAGCAGCGCCTTGACGGTGCGCTGGACGCGGTACAGGTCGGCACAGCTCGGGCATTGCGCCAGATGGGTCCGGACCTCCTCGGACAGCTGCGGGTCGAGTTCCTCGTCCACGCAGGCGCAGACCAGCTCGCGCGTACGTCCACAGTCCATCTCGCTCACGCCTCCCCCTCCCGTTGGCGTCCGAGCCCACGCTCCTGGGCGACGTCGGCCAGCAGGTCCCGCAACTGCTTGCGGCCCCGGTTGAGCCTGCTCATCACGGTCCCGATCGGGGTGCCCATGATCTCGGCGATCTCCTTGTAGGAGAAGCCCTCCACGTCGGCCAGGTAGACCGCCATCCGGCGCTCGGGGCTCAGCTGGGCCAGTGCATCACTGACCTCCCCGTCGGGGATCTGCTCCAGCGCCTCGGTCTCGGCGGACTTCAGCCCGACCGGGTCGTGCCCGGCGGCCTGGGCGATCTGCCAGTCCTCGATATCCTCGCCGTCGCTGATCTGCGGGCGCCGCTGCTGCTTGCGGTAGCTGTTGATGTAGGTGTTGGTGAGGATCCGGTACAGCCACGCCTTGAGGTTCGTCCCCGGGGTGAACTGCCGGAACGACGCGAAGGCCTTGGCGTACGCCTCCTGGACCACGTCCTCGGCGTCGGCGCGGTTGCGGGTCATCCGCAGCGCAGCACCGTACAGCTGGTCCAGGTAGGGCATCGCGTCCTGCTCGAACCGGGCCGCACGCTCGTCGTCGGTCTCCGACTCCAGGTCCACCGCCACCGCATCGGAGGGGCGCACGTCGAGGGCGCCCTCGGCGGCATCCCCCCAGGACGCCGTGTCGGCGTTGTCGTCGCTGTGAGTCTCGGTCATCAGCAACGAGACTAGCCGCAATCCGTTCCCGGCGGTCGACGACGGAGGTGCTGTCGGGCGATCGAGGATGGCAGTACTCACGTCCGGTGGAACGGTTCGCATCCCCGGTCTATTCCCCGGGCAGGGCGACGGGGTCGACCAGTCCCGGGAAATTGTTGGAGACCTTGCCCACCGCGGCCGCCACCGGGTGGCTGGTGATGTCCTGGCCCGGGTCGGGGACCAGCAGGCCGGCGATCTCCTCCGGATCCTGCAGGTCCCGGTCCAGCCACGCCGCCCAGGCATCGGAGCGTACGGTCATCGGCATCCGGTCGTGGACGTGGCCCAGGGCATCGGTCGCCGCGGTGGTCAGGATGGTGCAGGTGACCACGAACCGGTCGGGGTGGTCCTCCGGCAGTTCGCGGTCCACCCAGGTCTCCCAGAGCCCGGCCATCGCCAGCTGCCGGTTGTCCTGGCGGTGGATGAACCAGGGTTGCTTGCGCTGTCCGAGCTTCTGCCACTCGTAGTAGCCATCAGCCGGCAGCAGGCAGCGGCGGCGCCGGTACGCGGCCCGGAAGGAGGGCTTGTCCGCGGCGGTCTCCCCGCGGGCGTTGATCAGCCGGGCGGCCCCGGCGGTCCCCTCCGCCCAGAAGGGGACCAGGCCCCAGCGCATCGGGACCAGCGACCGTACGCCGGAGGCGCCCTGGGCGGCCCGCCGCTCGACGACGGCGCGGACCACATCGGTCGGTGCCACGTTCCAGGACGGCCCCGGCACCCCGGGCAGCACCTGCTCGACGTCGAACTCCTCCACCAGCTCGTCGACGCTCGAGCCCGACGCATACCGACCGCACATGTCTCCAAGGTAATAGCCCCCGCTGTTGGCCGGTGGGCCGCGAGGCGGTAAGAATGGGGCATGGCACTTTCGCGCGCAGTGGCCCGTACGATGCTGGCGAGTGTTTTCGTCTCGCAGGGCATCAAGGCCGTCACCGATCCCTCCTCCACCCGGGCCCAGGCAGAGATGATGCGCGACCGCATCACTCCCCTGCTCTCGCGCGTGGCCCCCGCCTCCATGGTCGGCATGCTCCCCGAGGACACCCTCGCGTGGTCCCGGCTGCGTGGCATCGCCCAGGTCGTGGCCGCGGCCGGCCTGTCAACCGGTCTGGGTCGGCGCGGGTCGGCGCTGGTGCTGGCCGCCTGCAACGTCCAGGACCTGCTGGCGACCGGACGTCCGGTGCTGCGAAGCCTCACCAGTGCCGACGGCCTGGCGAAGGTCGCCCTGACCGGGGGGCTGCTGCTGGCAGCGCAGGACACCGAGGGCCGACCGGGCCTCGGCTACCGCGCCCACACCGCCTCCGCCCGGGTCCAGAAGAAGGGCAAGAAGGCCCTGAAGTCGCTCGAGCACGCCCAGACCGACGCCCAGAAGGCCTCGGCCAAGGTGCTCCGCACCACCCGCCGGCGCGCTCGCTCTGCCAGCCAGAAGGCGCAGAGTGCTCTTGCATCCTGACCCGATGGACCAGTCACTCACCACCGACGGGTTCTGGGCGGCGCCGAAGCTGAAGTATGCCCTCGACCGCGAGGTCGTCATCCCCGGCTCCAAGTCGGCGACGGCGCGGGCCCTCGTCGTGGCCGCCCTGGCCGACGGGCCCTCGTCCATCACCGGTGGGCTCGACGCCCGCGACACGCTGCTGATGCGCGATGCCCTGCGGGCCCTCGGCGTTCAGATCCACACCAGCTTCCACGCCGACCCCAAGGTGGACGCCACCTTCGGGGCCGGCGCGGACGACGCGCCGCTGACCTCGGCGGTCTGGCGGGTGCGGCCGCCGCTGGAGTTCACCAGCGCCGGTGACATCGACTGCGGACTGGCCGGCACGGTGCTGCGGTTCGTGACACCGATCGCCGCAATGGCCCACGGCCGGACGCGCATCCACGGCGACGAGGCGATGGCGGCCCGCCCGATCCGCCCGCTGCTGGACGCCCTGGTCGACATCGGCGCCGGGATCCCCGACGACGCGTACGGGGTCCCCTTCACCATCACCGGACGCCCCGACCTGCCGGGCGGCCCGGTGATCATCGACTCGAGTTCGTCCAGCCAGTTCGTCTCCGGGCTGCTGCTGAGCGCCGCCCGGTTCCATGACGGCCTGGACCTGCGCCATGTCGGACCGACACTGCCCTCCCTGCCACACATCCAGATGACCGTCGACATCCTGCGCGACCACGGGGTGGTCGTCGAGCAGCCCGACGAGTACCGCTGGGTGGTCGCTCCCGGCCCGATCCGGGCCGGCGACATCGCCATCGAGCCCGACCTCTCGACCGCCGCACCCTTCCTGTGCGCGGCCGTGATCAGCGACGGGACGATCCGGGTACCGCACTGGCCGCTGGAGACCAACCAGCCCGGAGCACTGCTGCTGCCGCTGCTGGAGCAACTGGGGTCCACGGTCGACCTGCGCCCCGACGGTGCCGGCCGCACGGGCACCCTGTCGGTCACCGGCCCGGGCCACTGGGACCTGCCCGGCTTCGACGTCGACCTGTCCGATGCCAGCGAGCTGACCCCGGTGGTCTCGGTGCTGGGCGCACTGGCGAGCGGCCCCAGCAGGATCCGGGGCGTCGGCCACATCCGCGGGCACGAGACCGACCGGCTCCAGGCCCTGGAGGACAACTTCCGCGGCCTCGGTGCCAAGGTCGACCAGACCGAGGACGGCCTGGTCTTCCGGCCCTCGATCATGCACGGCGGCCCCTGGGGCGCGTACGCCGACCATCGCCTGGCCCAGGCCGGGGCCCTGCTGGGGCTCGTGGTCTCGGGCGTGATGGTCGACGACATCGTCTGCACCTCCAAGACGATGCCCAGCTTCCCGGCCGCCTGGCAGTCCCTCGCGACCGGGACCGGCCGGTGACGCCACGCTACGGCGTCCGCGCCGACGAGCACGCCGGGTTCGAGCGGCCCGGACGCCGTAGCCGGCCACGGACCAAGGACCGGCCGAACTACGCCGACAAGCCCATCGGCCTGGTGATCGGGATGGATCGGGGCCGCTTCACCTGCCTGGTGGAGGACGCGGACTCCACCGCCGTGGTCGCGACCAAGGCACGAGTGCTGGGCCGCAAGGGCGTGATCATCGGTGACCGCGTCCACCTGGACGGCGACGTCTCCGGCGACGAGGGAACCCTGGCCCGGATCGTCGACGTGCAGGAGCGCACCAGCGTGCTGCGGCGCACCGCCGACGACGACGACCCGTACGAGCGGCCGATCGTGGCGAACGCCGACCAGTTGGTGATCGTCACCGCCCTGGCCGATCCGCCGCCCCGACCGGGCATGATCGACCGGATCCTGGTGGCCGGCTACGACGCCGGCCTGGAGCCCCTGCTCTGCCTCACCAAGGCCGACCTCGCCTCCCCCGACGAGCTCCGGGAGGCGTACGAGCCGCTCGGCGTCCGGGTGGTGGTGATCGACCCGGAGGCCGACCTGGCCCCGATCCGCGAGCTGCTGACGGGCCGGATGAGCGTTCTGGTCGGGCACTCCGGTGTGGGCAAGTCCACGCTGGTCAACCGGCTGATCCCCGAGGCGCTCCGCTCCACCGGGGTGGTCAACGCGGTCACCGGCCGTGGTCGGCACACCTCCACCTCCGCGGTGGCCCTGGAGCTGCCCGAGCACGCCGGCTGGGTGATCGACACCCCGGGCGTACGATCCTTCGGGTTGTCGCACGTCAAGCCGGCCGAGATCATCCACGCCTTCCCCGACCTCGCTGCGCAGACCGATTCCTGCCCCCGGGGCTGCACGCACGAGACCGGAGCGGTCGGCTGCGGGCTGGACGCCGCCGTGGCCGCGGGCGAGGTGTCCGCGGACCGGGTCACCTCCTACCGACGCATGGTGGCCAACCGGCACGACTGGGAGTGAGGGCCCACTAGGCTGCTGACATGAGCGAGTCGGCCGAGCAGACCTTCCCCGTCGATGACGACCTCGGAGTCGCGTTGCTCCTGGCGGATGCCGCCGACAAGATCTCGCTGGCGCGGTTCCGCGCCCTCGACCTGGAGATCTCCACCAAGCCCGACCTGACCCCGGTCAGTGATGCCGACCTGGCCGTCGAGGACGAGTTGCGCGCGCTGCTGTCCGGACTGCGTCCCGACGATGCCGTGCACGGTGAGGAGCGCGCCGACTCGGGCGACTCCTCCCGGCGCTGGGTCATCGACCCGATCGACGGCACCAAGAACTACGTCCGGGGTGTCCCGGTCTGGGCCACGCTGATCGCCCTGATGGACGGCCCCGACGTCGTGGCTGCGGTGGTGAGCGCCCCCGCGCTGGGCCGTCGCTGGTGGGCGGGGCTCGGCCGGGGTGCCTGGCTGCGCGTGGTCGGTGGCCACGCCGCCCCGCTGCACGTCTCCGCGGTGGCGGACCTGGCCGACGCCTCGCTGTCCTGCTCGTCGTTGGGCGGCTGGTACGACCTCGGCCTGGGCGAGCGGTTCGTCGCCCTGAGCCGGCAGATCTGGCGGACCCGCGGGTTCGGCGACTTCTGGTCGTACATGCTGGTCGCCGAGGGTGCGGTGGACCTGGCCGCGGAGCCGGACCTGGAGTTGCACGACATGGCGGCGTGCAGCCTGGTGGTCACCGAGGCGGGCGGCCGGTTCAGCAACCTGAACGGCGAGGACGGCCCCGTGGGCCGCAGCGCCGTCGCCTCCAACGGGCTGCTCCACGAGGCCGTCCTCGCCCACTTCAGCTGACCACTCCCTGGTGCCTCAGCCGCGAGTTCCCTGACGCCTCATCCGATCGTGGCGAGCCGGAGCGTCTCCGGCATGGCGAGCAGCTCGTCGATCAGCGGACGGTCCAGCGGGGCGAGGGTGTCGGTCACCACGTAGCCCAGCTCGCCGCGGGTGGACAGCTGCTGGCGCTCGATGTTGACGTTGTGGCGGCCCAGCACGCCGTTCACGGTGGCCAGCACGCCCGGGACGTTGCGGTGCAGGTGCAGCAGGCGGGCCTGGCCGACGTGGCTGTCGACGTGCAGTTCGGGCATGTTGACCGACATGTTGGTCGAGCCCGAGCGGACGTAGTCCAGGATCTTGCCCGAGACGAAGTGCCCGATGTCCTCCTGGGCCTCCTGGGTCGAACCCCCCACGTGCGGGGTCAGGATGACGTTCGGCAGCCCCTGCAGCACGGAGTGGAACGGCTCGGCGTTGGTCTTCGGCTCCTCGGGGAACACGTCGACCGCAGCACCGGCAATGTGGCCCGAGACCAGGTTGTCGCGCAGGGCGTCCAGGTCGACGACGAACCCCCGGCACAGGTTCAGGAACAGCGCACGGTCGCGCATCATCGCGAACTCGTCGGCACCGAACAGGTTCGCGTTGTCCTCACGGCCGTCGACGTGCAGGCTGATCACCTCGGCGGTCTCCAGCAGCTGCTGCAGCGAGGTGCACTTGTGCGCATTGCCCAGGGCCAGACGGTCCACGATGTCGTAGAAGTAGACCTGCATGCCCATCGCCTCGGCGATCACCGACAGCTGCGAGCCGATGTTGCCGTACCCGACGATGCCGAGCTTGCGGCCACGGATCTCGTGGGAGCCCTTGGCCGACTTCAACCATTCACCGCGGTGCAGCTCGCTGCTGCGATCGGTCAGGTGCCTGGCCATCGCGATGATCTCGGCGATCGCCAGCTCGACCACCGAGCGGGTGTTCGAGTAGGGCGCGTTGAAGACGGCGGTGGCCGTCTCGGCTGCGGCCTTCAGGTCGATCTGGTTCGTGCCGATGCAGAACGCGCCGATGACCATCAGGTCGGGGCGGGCCTCCAGCACCCGGCGGGTGACCTGGGTCTTGGACCGGATCCCGAGGACGTCGACGCCGTCGAGGGCCTCGATCAGCTCGTCCTCGTCCATGGCGCCCTTTTCGAGGCGTACGTCCATGCCGAAGGCCTCGAGGGCCTGGAGTGCTGACGGGTGGATGTTCTCAAGGAGTAGTGCCTTCACCCCAAGGAGTCTAGGCAGCGGCCGCCGAATCCTCGACCGATTGGCCATATCAGGATCGCATGGCCTCCTGTGCCCGGCCCCGGCTCCGCACAGGCCCATCGACTCCTCAGGCGACGGCCGCACGGAAGACGCTCACGGCAGCGGGAGCCGCGGTACCGCCGCGAGCAGGGTCCGGGTGTACGCGTCCCGGGGGGCGGACCAGACCTGCTCGACGGTCCCCGTCTCGACCACCCGGCCCGAACTCATCACGGCCACCCGATCGCACAGGTGCCGGACGACGGCGAGGTCGTGGCTGACCAGGACCAGCGTCAGGCCCTCGGAGGCCACCAGGTCGGCGAGCAGGTTGAGCACCTGTGCCCGGACCGAGACGTCGAGCGCCGAGACCGGTTCGTCGGCGACCAGGACCTGGGGGCGCGGGGCCAGGGCCCGGGCGATCGCGATCCGCTGCCGCTGGCCACCGGAGAACTCGTGGGGGAACCTGCGCGCATCGGCCGGGTCCAGCCCGACCTGCGCCATCACCTCCTCCAGCCGCGCCCGGGTGTCGGCGGGTACGCCCGCACGGCGGCGGAGCAAAGGGGAGCGCAGCGGTTCGGTGATGCTGGCGCCGACGGTCATTCGCGGATCGAGGGAGGAGCGGGGGTCCTGGAAGACCATCTGGACGGAGGCGCGCAGGAAGCCGAGGCGGCGCTCGGGCAGCCCGGAGATCTCGGTGTCCCGGAAGCGGATGCTGCCGGCGGTGGGGCGATCGAGCGCTGCCATCATCCGGACCAGCGTGGACTTGCCGGAGCCGGACTCCCCCACGATCCCGAGGCGTTCGCCGGCGGCCAGGTCGAGCGAGACGTGGTCGACGGCCGGCCGGGCCGCGTGCCCGTACCGTCGCACGACGTCCCGGACCTGGTACAGCGGCTGCTCGCTCATGCCCCTCCTCCCGGACGTCCCGGCACCCGGGCACGGTGCTCCCAGCTGACGGGGACCTCGCGGAGTCCCTGCACCGGGATGCTGCGGTCGAAGTGGTCGGCGACCGTGGGCAGGCGCTCCCCCGGCCGGGCCAGCTCCAGCCGGGACGTGGCGACCAGTCCCTTGGTGTACGGGTGCCACGGATCCGCGAGGACCTCCCGGATCGGGCCCGCCTCCACGACGTGGCCCTCGAGCATCACCATTGCCACGTCCACCACGCCGGCCAGAACGGCCAGGTCGTGGGTGATGAACAGGGTGGCCGCGGACCGCTGGGTGAAGTGGCGGTCCAGCACCTGAAGGACCTTGGCCTGGGCGGTGACGTCCAGCGCGGTGGTCGGTTCGTCACAGATCGTCAGGACCGGGTCGTTCACCAGGGCCATCGCGATCAGGACGCGTTGGCGCTGTCCACCGGAGAGCTGGTGGGGGTAGCTGTCGGCGATCCGTCCGACCTCCGGCAGGTCCACCTCGCGCAGCATCTCCAGCACACGGGACCGGGAGCCGCCGGGGATCCGGTGGCCGTGCAGCCCGAGCAGCTCGCCTACCTGGCGACCCACCTTCATGGTCGGGTCCAGGGCGGTCATCGGCTCCTGGAAAATCATCGAGTACGCATCCCCGCGCAGGGCGGCCAACTGCTTCTCGGTGGCGGTGGTGACCTCCAGTTGCCGCCCGGTAGGGCCGTCACCGTCCGGTACGGCCAGCCGGATGCTCCCCGTCACGGCGGCCGTCTCGGACAGCAGACCGAGGACGGCCAGGGCCGTCACCGACTTCCCGGAGCCGGACTCGCCGATCAGGCCGACGCGCTGGCCGGGGGCGATGCTGAACGAGATCCCGTGCAACACCTCCCGGCGCGGTCGGCCGAAGGAGACCCGCAGGTCGCTGACCTGCAGCAGCGGGGTCATTGGACGCTCTCCCGCAGCCGCGGATCGAGCAGGTCCCGCAGTCCGTCACCCAGCAGGTTGAAGCCCAGGACGGCCAGCCCGATGGCCAGGCCGGGCCAGACCGCCAGCAGCGGGTCGGACCAGGCGTACGGCTGGGCCTCGTTCAGCATCCGGCCCCAGGTCGGGGTAGGCAGCGGGGTGGACAGTCCCAGGTAGCTGAGCGCCGCCTCGGACAGGATCGACATGCCGAACGCCAGTGACGCCTGAACGGCGACCACGGGTGCGATGTTGGGCAGGACGTGCCGCACGGCGATGCCGAATCGGCCGATGCCCGCCCCCCGGGCCGCGGTGACGAAGTCGGAGACGCTGACCTGCAGGGTGGCCGCCCGGGCCACGCGCAGGAACGGGGGGATGTTGGCCACCCCGATCGCGATCATGGCGGTCGCCGTCGAGCCACCCAGGACCGCTGCCAGCAGGATGGCCAGCAGCATCGCCGGGAAGGCGTACAGGATGTCGTTGCCGCGCATCACGACGTCTGCGACCAGCCGGGGCCACCGCTCCGCCTTCGCCGCCGTGCCGGCGAGGATCCCGAGCGGTACGCCGACCAGGGCGGCGATCGCCACCGCGACCACCCCGACGAGCACCGCGATCCGGGCGCCCACCATGATCCGGGAGAGCAGGTCGATGCCATAGCCGTCGGTGCCCAGCCAGTGGCCCGGTCCCGGTCCCATCAGCCGGTTGGCCGGTACCACGGCGAGCGGGTCGTACGGGGTCCAGGCCAGGGAGAGCAGGGCGGTCAGCACGGTGCCGGCGACCAGGACCAGGCCGATGACCAGGGCGGCACGCTTCACCGGACCTGCCCCCGCTCGATCCGCAGCCGGGGATCCAGCAGCGCGTACGACATGTCCACCAGGGCGTTGATCGCCAGGACCGCGACGACCAGCAGGAGCACGACACCCTGGACCACCATCAGGTCCCGCTGGGCCACGGCGTCCAGCAGGAGCCGGCCCAGGCCCGGTAGGGCGAAGACGGACTCGATGATGATCGCCCCGGCCAGCAGGGTGGCCAGCTGGAGGCCCACCACCGTGACCACCGAGAGCGACATGTTCCGCAGTCCGTGGCGCAGCAGGGCCTGGACTGTCCGCCAGCCGCCGGCGCGGGCGGTCCGGTAGTAGTCCTCGTGCAGCACCTCGACGGTCGCGGATCGTACGTAGCGGGCCAGCACCGCCGACTGCACCGCGGACAGGGCGACGACGGGCAGTACCAGGTGGCGGGCCCAGGGACCGAACCCGGCCGAGAGGGGGACGTAGCCGTTGGCCGGGAACCACCCCAACTGGACGGCGAAGACCAGCGAGGCCAGGATCCCGAGCCAGAAGCTGGGGACGGCCAGGCCGACCTGGCTCAGGGCCGACGCGAGGAAGCCGTCTGCGTGGCGCCGCCGGACGGCGGCCCACATTCCCAGCGGGACCGCCACCAGCAGGGCGAGCACCATGGCCAGGCCGACCAGCCAGGAGGTAACGCCGAGGCGGGGCAGTACTTGGTCGAGCACCGGCTGGCCGGTCAGGTAGGACCGGCCCAGGTCGAACCGCAGCAGTCCCGCGAACCAGGCGCCGTAGCGGACAGGCCACGGTCGGTCCAGACCGAACTCCTGCTCCAGGCGGGCCACCGCCTCGGGGGTGGCCTGGACGCCGAGGACGACCTGTGCGACGTTGCCGGGCAGGGCCGAGGCGACCAGGAAGACCAGTAGGGAGGCCACCACGACACTGGCCACGAACACTCCGAGCCGCTGCAGCAGGCGCAGCGGCACGGAGAGGGGAACGCGAGGGGGCACCCCGTTAGCTTCCCACCGATGCCTTGGTCACGTCGAAACTGAGCGACGTGGCGTTGGCGTTGATGCCGCTCACATTGGGGGTCGTGACGACCAGGTTGGGGAGCAGGAACAGCCAGTCGGCGGCCGCGTCCCGGGACAGCACCCGGGCGGCCACGCGCTGGTCGTCGATGTACTCCTGCGGGGTGCCGGCGTCCGCGGCGGCCATCAGCCGGCGGAACTCGGCGGAGTCGTAGTGCCAGTAGTACTCGGGATCGGCGAAGTTGACCATGTCGCGGGGCTCGACGTGCGCGACGATGGTCAGGTCGTAGTCGCTCTGGCGCATCACGACGTCGATCCAGCGGGCCGGGAACTCCAGCTCGTCGATCACCACGGTGACCCCGACGGCCGCGAGCTGGCTCTGGATGAACTGGCCGGCGCCCTTGGCGTACGCCAGGGTGGGCAGCCGCATCCGCAGGGTCAGGCCACTCTCGTAGCCGGCTTCCTTGAGCAGCTGCTTGGCCTTGGCCGGATCGTACGGATACGCGCCACTGAGGTCCTCGTACCACGGGTCGGTCGGCGGGACCATCGAACCGATCAGCGTGCCCTTGCCGGCCCAGACCGAGTCGAGGAGGGCCTTGCGGTCGATCGCGTACGTGAGCGCCTGGCGCACCCGCGGGTCGGAGAGCGCCTTGTTGCGGTTGTTCATCCCGAGCACGACCTCGCCGTTGGTGGTGCCCTGGAGCACTGTGTACTTCTCGGGGTCGGAGAACCGGTCGAGGGCCTGCGGCGCCTGGACGTTGGAGATCACGTTGAGGTCGCCGGAGAGCATGGCGGAGTTCATCGCGGTGGCGTCGGAGAAGTAGCGGAAGGTGACGTTCTCCACCCGCGGCGGCGTGGCCCAGTACTTCGGGTTGCGGGCCAGGACCACCTGCGACCCCTTGGTCCACTCATTCACCAGGTACGGACCCGAACCGGCCGGCGTGGCCGCCAGGTCACCGGCAGCCTGGGAATCGATCACGATCCCGGCGGTGGAACTCATGTTCCACAGCCAGCTGTTGGACGGACGCTTCAGGCTGACGACCAGGGTAGAGGGGTCCTTCGCCTGCACGTCCTGCACCACCGCCATCTGGGTCCGCAGGACCGAGCTGGTGTCCGGTGACTTGATCCGGTCGAAGCTCCACTTCACGTCCGTGGCGGTCAGGCGACGCCCGGAGGCGAAGGTTGCCGCCGGGTCGAGTCGGAAGGTGTACGTACGACGGTCGGGGCTGACCTGCCACTCCTGGGCGAGGAGCCCGTGCAGGTTGCCGCTGCTGTCGACGCGCACCAGGGTCTCGTACACGTTGTACAGGAGCACCTGCGGGATCGCGGCCGCATTGTTCTTCGTAGGATCCAGGGTCGGCGGCTCGGCCGTCGCCCCGATCACCAGACTGTTGGCCGGGACGTGGCCCCCCGAGGTGTCCTTCGCCTGTCCGGAACACCCGGCCAGCACGAGCGCCAGTCCGGTCACCCATGCCACGACAAACCCCAGCCGACGACGCATGCCCACCTCTACCTCCGGTCCCGGGACCTCCGAGTACCGGGGACATCTTCCCACGCGCAGACGTCCGTCCGCGTGACGAACCAGACGGGTGACTCCCGTGGCGCGACGTTGCCACGCCGGCCGGGATCCCGCGGACGATGCGCGACGGGCCCAGCCGCGAACCGCTCCTGTCGCTCCGGGACTGTGTCAGCGGACTCCGTGGACGAGGTCGGCGTACGCCCGCCAGTCCCCGACCGACTCGGCCGACAGCACCGCGGCCAGGCAGGCCTCGGCCACCATGTCCGCGGCGGCGGCAAGCAACTCGTACAGCTGCATCCGGCGGGACAGGTCGTCGACGCCGAGCGGCTCCCGACCGGAGGCCAGGCAGAAGATCGTGTCGCCGTCGAACATCGAGTGCACCGGCCGGATGGCCCGGGCCAGCCCGTCGTGGCCGACCTGGGCCAGCTTCGTGGCCTGGGGCTTCGTCAGCACCGCATCGGTCAGCACGACGCCGATGGTGGTGTTCAGGGGCGGGATGTGTCGCCGCCGCTCCTCGACCAGGACCGCGACCTCGGCAGCCGTGGGCGTCGGCAGCCGACGGGCCGTGTCGGCCCACAGCCGGCCGGATGGGTCCGCAGCGGAACCGACCGAGTTGACCACCATCGCCGCCGCGACCCGGTGCGGACCCACGACAGTCTCGGCATAGCCGAAGCCGCCCTTCAGCCCTCCGGAGGCCGCTCCGGTGCCGCCACCGACGTTCCCCATCGCCGGGATCGGCTCCCCTGTGGCCGCCGCCCGCTCGGCGGCCGCCACGGCGGCCCGCCCGAATCCGTCGTCCGGGCGGTGCGAGATGTCCCCACCCCGGCCCAGGTCGAAGACCACCGCGGCGGGGACGATCGGCACGACAGCAGTTCGCTGGGGCCCCCCGATGATCCGGACGGGGTAGCCGATCCCCCGCTCCTCCAGGGCCTGCATCACCCCGTCGGCGGCGGCCAGGCCGTAGGCGCTTCCACCGGTGAGGACCACGGCGTGGACCTGCTCCATCGAGGCCACCGGCGAGAGCAGGTCGGTCTCACGGGTGCCCGGGCCGCCGCCGCGCACGTCCACGCCACCGACCGCTCCCGCACCGGCGAGGACGACAGTGGTCCCGGTCAGCCATCCCTCGCCTGCTGCCGTGTGGTGCCCGATGGAGAAGCCTGGGATCATGAGTCCACGCTAGGGCCGGCGACCCCGCCATGGGGCCCGCGGGGCTCGATTTGCATTCCCTCCGAGCGCCGGACTATAGTTTCATCTTGTCGCCGACGCGGGGTGGAGCAGCTCGGTAGCTCGCTGGGCTCATAACCCAGAGGTCGCAGGTTCAAATCCTGCCCCCGCCACCAAGGCGGTTGCGACACCGCACAGTCAGGGCCGGTTCCTTCGGGAGCCGGCCCTGACTGCTTTGTTCCGGGCCCAGCCCCTCCCGCCGCCTGACCGTCCACCGCCGCCCGAGCGGTAAGGGGGCCGCCCGATCTGGGCTATAGTCTCCTCTTGTCGCCGACGCGGGGTGGAGCAGCTCGGTAGCTCGCTGGGCTCATAACCCAGAGGTCGCAGGTTCAAATCCTGCCCCCGCCACCAAGGCGGTTGCGACACCGCACAGTCAGGGCCGGTTCCTTCGGAGCCGGCCCTGACGCATGAAAAGGGCAGCGGGCATGGCTCGAGGGCCGCCACGGGAAGAACATTCGCCAACCTCTGCCACGGAATGGCGCGGATGTGGTGGGATGCAGGGTATGGCCAGACCCTCCGTGCACCTCGACTACCCGGTCCACGAGCGCACGCTGGACAACGGTCTAAGGGTCGTCGTCAGCCCCGACCCGGCCACTCCCTCGGTCGCCGTCAACATCTGGTACGACGTCGGCTCGCGCCACGAGGTCAGCCGACGCACCGGTTTCGCGCACCTGTTCGAGCACCTGATGTTCCAGGGCTCGGCGCACGTGGAACCGGCCCAGCACATCGCGATCCTGGAGGCGGCCGGCGCGCGGGCCAACGCCACCACGTCCTTCGACCGGACGAACTACTACGAGAGCGGGCCCGCCGGGCTGCTCGACCTGGCCCTCTGGCTCGAGGCCGACCGCCTCGGGACGCTGCCCACCGCGCTCGACCAGGCGAACCTGGACAACCAGCGCGAGGTGGTCAAGGAGGAGAAGCGCCAGCGGTACGACAACGTGCCGTACGGGGACACCCTCCAGCACCTGCTCGCCTTGGCGTTCCCGGCCGGGCACCCGTACTCGCACCCGACCATCGGCTCGATGGAGGACCTCGACGCGGCATCCCTGGACGATGTCCGTACCTTCTTCGAGACCCACTACATGCCGAACAACGCGGTGCTCACGATCGTCGGCGACGTCACCCCCGACCAGGCCTGGGCCCGTGCCGAGCGGTACTTCTCCCCCATCGCGGCCCGCACCCAGCCGCCGCGGCGTACGACCCCGCCCCTGCCGGCACTGACCGGCAGTCCGCGGACCGAGCTGGAGCAGCCGGTCCCCTCCGATGCGGTGTACCTGTGCTGGCGGCTGCCGGCCATGGACAGCCGGGCGTACGATGCGCTGCGGTTGGCCTTCGACGTGCTCGGCGACGGGCAGACCTCCCGGCTCTACCGGGCCCTGGTCCGAGACAGCGACCTGGCCGAGTCTGCCGACAGCGGCACCCTCGGCCTGATCGACGGAACGTCGTTGGGCTTCGTCGTAGCCCGCGCGCGCGACGAGACCACCGCCGAGCAGCTGGAAGCTGCCCTGCGCGAGCATGTCGCCCTCTTCCTGGCCGAGGGCCCGACCGCCGATGAGCTCACCCGGGCCCGGGCCCAGCACGAGCGCGTGACACTGCAGAACCTGGCTGCCCTCGCCAACCGGGCCGACCTGCTGTCGGGCTACACCGTGCTCTGCGACAACCCGGAGCTGGTCAACCAGCGCCTGGCACAGGTGCTGGGCCTGACGGACACCGACGTGGTCCTCACCTCGCAGTACCTGCTCCGACTGGAGAACTGCGCCACCCTCGTCTACCACTCGACCCTCTGAACGGGATGCTGCCGATGAGTTCCGACTTCCTGCTGCGACCGCTGCCGGAGCGACCCGCGCTGTCCGAAGCGGCACCGTGGCAGTACCCGCTGCCCACCGACCGCTACCTGGACAACGGGATGCGGGTGGTGGTCCACCACCTACCCGGCCAGCACATCGTCTCGGGTTGCGTGGTGGTCGAGCTGCCCCTCAGCAGCGAGCCGCGACACCTGGAGGGCATCGCCACCATCACCGCCCGCTGCATGGACGAGGGGACGGCCACCCACCCCGGCACCGGCTATGCCGAGGAGCTGGCCAGCGAGGGGGCCGCGCTCTCCCTGGCCGTGGGGCAGGCGGGCCTGCAGGTGTTCCTGGACGCCCCGGTCTCCCGGATGGACCGGGCGCTCGCGCTGTTCGCAGAGGCCCTGGTCCGCCCCACGCTCGCGGCCGAGGACATCGAGCGCCATGTGGACCTCAGGCTCGCCGAGATCGAGCAACTGCTCTCCCGGCCGACCTCCTTCACGCCGATCCTGCTGCGCGCCGTGGTCTTCGAGCCGACCAACCGGGCCCAGCGCCTCATCGGTGGCAACCGGGCGTGCCTGGCGAACATCCGCCCCGACGACGTCTGGGCCTTCCACGGCACCCACCTCGACCCCACCCGGGCCACCCTCGTACTCGGCGGTGACTTCAGCCGCAACGACCCGATGCCGCTGATCGAGTCGGTCTTCGGTCCGTGGCGCGGGATCGGCCTGCCGCCCGCCGCCCACCCCATGCCCACCCCCGGACCGCCGCGCATCGTGCTCGCCGACCGGCCCGGCGCCGTGCAGGCGAACATCGCCCTCGGCGGCATCGGCCCGGACCGCCTCGACCCGGACTGGGCCGACCTCAAGGTGGCCACCCACGCCGTCGGCGGCGCCTTCTGGAGCCGGCTGAACCGGGTGCTGCGCGAGGAGCGAGGCTTCACGTACGGCATCTCGATGGGGATGCTGCCCTTCCGCCGCGGCGGTGCGTTCAACGTCGCCTCCAGCTTCCGGACCGACGTCGCAGCGGCAGCGCTGGACGAGGCACGGGGCCTGATGTCGCTGGAGGACGCCCCACTGACGGCGGACGAGGTGACCGACGCCGTGTCCTACGCCACCGGTCTGGCTCCGCTGGGCTTCGCCACCGCACGGGGGGTGGTCGACCAGACCGCTTCCAACGTCCTCAACGGGCTCCCGCTGGGCCACGTCAACGACCACCTGGCCCGGTTGCGGGCGGTCACCCCGGAATCGGCCACCCGGGCCTACACCGTGATGGCCGACCCCGCCCGGATAAGCATCGTCGTCGCCGGCGACGCGGAGTTGCTGTTGGACCCGCTGTCCGACATCGGGCTGGTCCCCGACGAGGTGGTGCACCCAGAGGACATCGTCGGCTAGTCGCCGGACCGTACGACGAGAGGGCCGGTCGGGGTCTTCCCCGACCGGCCCTCTCGCCGTTGCCCGGTGGCCCGGGCGTGGACGGTTCAGCCGCCCATCGCCGCCTTGGCGCGCTCGACCGCGGCCTGGGCGTCCTGCGTCTTCTTCTGGTACTCGGCGAGGTTGCCCGCCTTCAGCGCCGCATCGGCATCCGCGAACGCCTTCTCGGCATCCGCGACGGCCTGCTGCAGTGCCGCCTGGTCGGGTGCCCCCGGCGTCGTCGGAGTGGACGTCTTGCTGCCCGAGGTGCTGCCGCCGGTCGTCGCCCCCGCCGGGGCGCCGTTCTCCCCCGTGGTGGCGCCGGCATCACCGGCGAAGACCTGGTCGAGGGCCTCCTGCAGCGTCGAGCCGATCCCCACCGACTGGCCGAACCGGGCGAGTACGAACGTCAGGGCCGGGTAGGCGCCGGTCGATCCCTGCCGCTCGGTATAGACCGGCTGGACGTACAGCAGGCCACCACCGACCGGGAGGGTCAGCAGGTTGCCATAGGCCGCCTTCGCGGCCCCCTCGTTCAGGTACGGCCGCAGGCGGGTGGCGACCTGTTCATTGGTGGTCATGGCGTTGAACGTCTGGCCCGGACCATCGATCTGGGTCTGGTCGGACATCCGCAGCACCCGGATCTTGCCGTAGTCCGGGCTGGCCGCGTCGGCGTTGACCGCCATGTACGAGGCCAGGTTGGACCGCCCGTTCGGCACGTACACCGATGTGAGGCTGAAGGTCGGCTTGGCGTCACCGGGCCACTTCACCGACAGGTAGTACGGCTGCTCCTTGTTGCCCTGGCCCGCGACCGGGTCGTCGGGCACCTGCCACAGGTCGGTGCGCTGGTACCACTGGTGCGCATCGGTCATGTGGTAGCGCGACAGCACCTCGCGCTGAACCTGGAACAGGTCCTCGGGGTAGCGCAGGTGGTCGAGCAGCTCCCGGGAGATCTGGTCGCGCCCCTTGATCATGCCGGGGAACGCCTTGCTCCAGGTCTCCATGATCGGGTCCGAGGTGTCCCAGGCGTACAGGTTGACGGTGCCGTCGTACGCGTCGACAACTGCCTTGACCGAGTTGCGCATGTAGTTGACCGAGGTGCCGGTCACCCCGAGTCCGGTGTCCGTCGCCCGGCGGGCGTCGATCGCGGAGTTGAGGTTGACCCGCTGGGCGTTCGGGTAGGTGTTCGACGTGGTGTACCCGTCCACGATCCAGACCAGCCGGCCGCTGACGATCGCCGGGTAGATGTTCGAATCGACGGTCAGCCAGGGGGCAGCTGCCTTGACCCGCTGGGTCGGGGTGCGGTCATAGATGATTCGCGAGTCCTGGTTCACCCGGTCGGACAGCAGGATGTTGGGGTCGGCGAAGCGGATCGCGTACAGCGCCTTGTCCAGGAAGTTGCCGAGCGGCACGCCGCCCTTGCCGTTGTACGTGAACATCTTCGACCCGCCGCTCTGGTCGCCACCGCCGGGGGTGTCGAGCTCGACCGGGGGGCTGCCCGCAGGGGCACCCACGATGGAGTAGTCCGTGTGCAGCTGGCCGAAGTAGATCCGCGGCTCGTGCTCGGACAGCAGTCCGGTCGGCGGGATGTCCTTGGCGATCCAGTCCGGCTCCCCCTCGGCCTGGCGGCGGTTGCCGTACGCGGCGACCATGCCGTAGCCGTGGGTGTAGACAGTGTGGATGTTGTTCCAGCTCTGCGAGTCCAGGCCGGCGAGGTCGATCTCACGGGCGGCGACGACCACGTCGCTCTCCTGGCCGTTCAGGGTGTAGCGGTCGACGTCCAGCTTGGACGGGAACTGGTAGAAGCCGCGCACCTGCTGGAACTGCTCGTAGGCGGGGGCGACCACGTTCGGGTCGATCAGTCGGATACCGGGCAGCGCCTCCGCATCGGCGCGCAGCTGGCCGGGGCTGGTCTGGGTGACCGCCTTGTAGTCCTCGATCGCGACGTCGGAGACCCCGAAGGCCTCACGGGTCGCGGCGATGTGCCGCTCGATGTATGGCTTCTCCTTGTCCGGCTCGTCCGGGTTGACCGAGAAGGCCTGCACCGAGGCCGGGTAGATCAGGCCGAGGATCAGGCTGGAAAGAATCAGCAGGACGACCGAGGCGACCGGGATGGTCCAGCGGCGCATCACCGCATTCGCGAAGAACAGCAGCGCGCACAGGACGGTGATCGCGGCCAGGATCAACTGGGCGGTGACCCGGACGTGGTCATCGGTGTAGCCGATACCGGTGAGGAGCTGGTCGGAGGAGACCTGCAGCCCGTACCGGTCGAAGATCCGCAGGGCGGCGTAGACCAGCAACACCACGCCGATCAGGACCGACAGGTGCACCTGCGCGCCGATCGAGGACCGGGCACCGCGCTCCAAGCGCAGCGCGCCGGACAGGTAGTGGATCACCACGGCCACCAGTGAGCTCAGCACCAGGCAGGTGATCAGGAAGTTGAGCACCATCTTCCAGAACGGGAAGTCGAAGACGAAGAACGCCGGGTTGAGCCCGAAGCCCGCCTCGGGGGCCGCGAACGGGGTGCGGTTCACGAAGGCCAGCACGGTGTCCACGTTGGCGGACATCCCCACGCCGGCGAACAGGCCCAGCACCAGCCCGACCACGATCAGGACCGTACGGAACCGGCCGCTGAACAGCACCTGGCGGTAGTTCTCCAGCAGGCTGCTCTGGGCCGATGGCCGGATGGCCGGCCGTAGCTTCATGGCCACGAGCCCGTTGCCGATCACCAGCCCGGCCATCACCACCAGGCCGGCGACGAAGAGCCCCGACCTGGTGCCCAAGCGGGTGGTGAAGACGCGTTCGTAGCCGAGGTTGCGGTACCAGAGGAAGTCGGTCCACACGGTCGCGGCGAGCGACACCAGCACCATCAGTACCGCCACCACCACCAGTGTGATGAACAGGGGGTGGGGCCTTCGACGATGCGTGGCCGGAGGGGCGGTACTCACGTGACACTTCCTTGCTCGGGTGCGGCGATGGTGGGACGGCTGCCCGCCACCATCCTAGGGCGCAGGTCTCAGCGCAGCGTCTGGCTGAGCAGGGCGGACAGGCCCGGGGCGAGTTCGGGGCCGCCGAGCAGGTCGTCGGGCTCGGTCGCGATCCGGGCCAGGCTCTGCTGCTGGCCGGTGCGCAGCACGCCCGCCACGACCCGGATGTCCTGGCGACGGGGATGCTCGGCGACGTAGCGGGCCGCATCGTCAGGGTCCTGGGGGATGTCCGCCTCCGCGTCGGCCGGGAGGAAAGCCCGCTCGATCACCAGCGCACAGCCCTGGACCGACTCCGGCCACATGATGCCCTGGAGCGCCTCGACGACGTCCTCTCCGGCATGCCAGGTGTCCTGCTCGATGGAGCTGAAGGCGTCCGCCGGCCGGTGCGCGGCGTCGAGGGTCTCGGCCAGGTGCGGTTCGGCGGCGACCAGGTCGGCGGTCCGGACCAGGGCGAACAGCCGTGCCGGCTGGTTCCATCCCAGACCCGCCACGTGGCGCTCGATCTCCATCAGGGCGGCAACCAGCGCATCCGAGGCGTGGTCGGGAGTCGGCTGGGGTTCTGTCATCGGTCCTCCTCAGGACGTTTCACGAGCAGTGCGGCAGGTCGGCGATGGGGGTGGCCGGGTCGGCCAGCAATTTGACCGCCTGGTCGAGGGTGTCCACGGGCACCAGCGGGATGTCGGAGCGCACCTGGTCGGCCTCCGCGCAGTTGCCCCGCGGGATCAGGAACAGGACGGCCCCGGTCTGCTCGGCGCCACGGATCTTCGACTCCAGCCCGCCGATCGACCCGACGGTGCCGTCGGCAGCGATGGTGCCGGTCGCAGCGATCACCCGTCCCCCGGTCAGCGCCCCCGGGGTGAGCTTGTCGTTGACGGCCAGGGCGAACACGAGACCGGCGCTCGGTCCGCCGATGTCCGGGGAGATCCCGAAGCGCACGGTACCGGGGTGGTCGTAGCCGAGGCCGACCGTTGCGCCGATCACCGGGCGGGCGGGATCATCCGGCGCCGCCCGCGTGGGCACCTTGACCTCGATCCGCCGGTCAGCGCGGGCCACGGTGAGGGCGACCGGGTCCCCGACCCGCCGCGCCCGGATCAGCTCGACGGCACGACTCGGCGCATCGACCGGCTTGCCATCGACCGCGACGATGGTGTCCCCCGGCTCCAGCAACCCGTCGGCCGGCGCACCGGTGGTCACCCCAACGACCATCGGCACCTCGGTCACCGTGACCCCGGCGCTGCGCAGGCCGGCCGCGATGGCGGACTGCTGGGCGGTGTCCATCATCCGGGTGCTCTCGGCGGTGCTCTGCTCCTCGGTGGTGCCGGGCGCGTACACGGCAGCGCGCGGCAGGACCTCGCGCCACGGCAACCAGTGGGCCATCAGAGCCGCGGGCAGGGTGAGATGGGCGTCCGCCCGGGTTACGCCGACCGTGGTGAGCCGCAACTGGCCCTCCGTCGGGTAGGTGCGCAGTCCGGAGACCTCCACCGCCTGGCCGGCGCCGGAGGCGCCGGGGCCGAGGACGTCGGCGGTGACCCCCGGGCTCCAGGTGACGTACGGCACCGGGGCCAGCGCGAGGACCAGTGCCAGCGCCACGAAGGTGATCGCCGAGGCGCCTGTCGTGACCGGCGTACCACCGAAGACGTGACGGAACAGTCGGACAGGGTTCAGGGAACGAGCCCTCACAGGCCGACCCAGGAGGTCACGCCATCGTCGAAGGCCTGCCGCTTCCAGATCGGCACCTCGGTCTTGATCCGGTCGATCAGCGTCCGGCAGGCCTCGAGTGCGGAATCCCGGTGCGCGGCCCCCACGGCCACCACGACGGCCGTCTCCCCGACCCCCAGTCGACCCACCCGATGCTCGGCCGCGGCGACCACGGCGTCGTACGACTCCGCGACCTCGGCGATGATCCGCTCCATGGCTTCCTCGGCGCTGGGGTGCGCGGAGTACTCCAGCCAGCGGACAGTGGCTCCCGGACCGGCCTGGTCATGGTCGCGGACCAGTCCGACGAAGAGGCCCACGCCCCCGACGGAGGGATCCGCGACCGCGCGCAGGAGGTCGTCGACGGCGATGGCCTCCGACGTGACGCGAGATCGGGTCCGCAGCATGCGCACGACTGTACCCAATAGCGCCATACCGCCCCGCCGGCCCCTTGCCCGATGCGGTTCAATGGAGGGAGTCAGCACGCCCACGAGCAGGAGTGACACATGGCCGACGATCCTCGCCCCGACGACAAGGACCCGGACGAGGGCAAGCCGGAGGAGAACCCCCTCGAGGAGTTGTTCCGCCAGCTCGGCCTCCCCGGTGCCCCAGGATCCGGCGACACCCCCGATCTCGCTGCCCTGATGCAGCAGCTGCAGCAGGCCTTCGGCCAGATGTTCAGTGCCGGCTCCCCCGGTCCGACCGCCGGTTATGCCGGGTTCGCGCACCCTGGCGGCCCCGTCGGAGCCGCCCCCGGCCAGCCCGGCCAGGTGGACTGGCGCCAGGTCAGCACCGTGGCCCGCAAGGTCTGCGCCGAGCGGGGGGACGACCCGGCTCCCTCGCGCGAACAGCGTGAGAACGTCACCGAGACGGCCCGGATCGCCGATGCCTGGCTGGACCGGTCAACCTCTTTCCCCGCCACCGAGCAGCCCCCGAAGGTATGGAGCCGCTCGGAGTGGATCACCTCGACCCTGCCGGTCTGGGAGCGGATCATCTCCCCCGTCGCGACGAGCTTCGCCGACGCGCTGGCCGACGCCCTGCTGCAGACCGGCGACGAGGGCGGCCCCGCCCCGGAGCTCGCACAGATGGCGGGCATGCTGAAGCCGATGCTGCGCACCAGCGGGGCGATGATGTACGGGCAGAAGGTAGCCGAGGCCCTGGGCCGGCTGGCCTGCGAGGTCCTCGGGCTGACCGACATCGGCCTACCCCTGGGTGACGACGGCGCGGTCGTCCTGGTCCCGGCCAACGTGGACGCCTTCTCCGAGGGACTCGACCAGTCGGCGACCGACATCCGGGTCTACCTGGCCCTGCGGGAGGCCGCCCGGCAGCGCCTGTTCGCAGCCACCCCCTGGCTGCGTCCCCAGCTCCTCTCCCTGTTCGAGCAGTACGCGGCCGGCATCCGGATCGACATGTCGGCGATGGAGGACATCTATCGCGACCTCGATCCGTCCACGATGAACCTGGAGGGCATGCAGGAGGCCTTCGAGAAGATGCAGGGCAGCCTGTTCGAGCCCGTCCGGACGCCAGAGCAGCAGGCTGTGCTGGAACGCCTGGAGACCCTGCTGGCCCTGATCGAAGGATGGGTCGACGACACCGTCACCCAGGCGACCGCTGCCTGGATGCCCGCCGCCCCGGCCCTGGCCGAGACGATCCGGCGCCGGCGCGCGATCGGTGGCCCTGCCGAGGAGGCGCTCAGCACCCTGGTCGGGCTCGAACTGCGCCCCCGCCGGATGCGGGACGCAGCGAACCTGTGGGCGGCGCTCCGCGAGGCGCGCGGCTCCGAGGCCCGCGACTCCCTGTGGTCGCACCCGGACAACCTGCCGACCGCCGCCGGTCTGAACGACCCCCTGGGCTTCGTCGCCGGCGAGGTCGACACCCGGCCGCACCAGGACGTCCCCCCGGCGGAGGCGTACGACATGGACGCGGAGCTGGAGCGGCTCCTCGACCAGGCCGAGGAGGAGCGGGGCAAGGAGTAAGGGCCATCGCCCGGCCCGTGCCGAGCAACGACACGCCGGATGTACACAGGGTTAACCGCACAGGACCGGGTGGTTACAGGTTTCTGTCCACACGTTGACCACAAGATTTCCACAAAGTTGTCCACAGGCCGTGGATAAGGTGTCGCTGTCCGGCGGTCAATAGCAGATTTTGGCTCGCTCATCTTGACGAGGCTCGCGCGACCGCCTAGATTACTCGAAGGAGGCCCTTCGTGGTCGGTATGTTCGCAGGGGAAGGCGAGCAGAATCGATAGCGTGAGGGCCTCCTGCCTGTCCTGCCCCTGACCGTCGGGATCCGGTGACGGCCGCGGGGCTGCCCGAGGGCCGTGCCGGTGTGCCGGTGTTGTCCTCCGGAGGGCAGGTGTTGTCCTACCGAGGGGACGTGTTGTCCGTCGCAACGACGGTGGTGTCCGTTCTCGTGTCCGGCCGCTCCGGCTCTGGTGTCGCCTCGTGCGGCGGCCCACAGTGGTCCCGTGAGCATCCTCGTACCTCCAGCCCCCGTCGCTCCTGCCGCCCCCGTAGTTCCTCCGGTGGCCCTCACCCCTGCGCCCTTGGTCGCTCGTCCCCAACTCCTCGCCGGAGTTCCGGTGATCGACCTGCGCGACGGCAGTGTCCAGGTCGGTTGTGACACCGATCGAGGCCTGCGCATCCCTGCCGCCGCTGACCCCGGCATCCGACGCCTCCTCACCGAGTTGACCGGGCAGCGCACCGTCGCCGGACTCGCCGAGTGGTGTGGACTGGCGCCGCAGGCTGTTGAAGACGTGGTGCGGGAGCTGGAGCGACATCGACTCCTCGCTGTGAACCGTCCACAGGTCGATCCGCTGGCCGGAACACCCCTGGTGCGGGTGGTCGGTGCTGTGCCCGCGGTGGGGGACCTGGTCGTCGGCCTGCTCGGCGCGGGGGTAGGCACGGTGCAGGTGGTCGACCGGCACGGGAGGGCTGCGGCGCTGCTCCCCGAGTTCGTACGGCGCCGAGCGGCGGACGCCACCGCCCTCCGGTCCCGGGTCGAGGTGGTGGACCACCTGGGCCGGAGAGCGTCGCCGCCCGGGACCCCGACCGTACTGGCTCCCGGCAGGCTCGAGCCCGACCCGGCCGACGTTGCGGCCCTGCTGCGCAACGACGACCCGCACGTCGTGGCGCGGCCCCGGCCCGGCGGTGCGCTCCTGGGGCCCTTCGTCGTGCCGGGACACACGTCGTGCCTGGCATGCGCCGACCTGGCCCGGGCCTCGCGCGACCCCTCCTGGGCGGAACAGCGGGCTGGCCTCGCGGCCACCCGGGCGGACATCCCTGATGCCCTGGTCCCGTGGACGGTCAGCACCGTGCTGGCGCAGCTGGCCTGCTGGTCGGCCGGCGGCTCTCCCGACCTGGTGGACCGGACGGTGGAGATGGGCATCCAGGACTGGCGGCAACGGTGGCGGCCCTGGCGACCCCATCCCCGGTGCGGGTGTTGCCGGAGTGCTCAGAGCATCCCGTCAGGGGCCTCGATCGCCCCGTCCTCGTCCACGATGGTCGGGTCGGCGACGATCCGTAGCACGGACGCGCCGTAGCGCTCGGCCTTTGTCGCACCGATCCCGCTGACCGAGCGCAGGGCCTGCTCGTCACCCGGCCGGACCTCGGCGATCGCGAGCAGGGTGGCGTCCGTGAGGATCACGTACGCCGGCATGCTCTGGCCCTTGGCCTCCATCCGGCGCCAGCGGCGCAGCGCCTCGAAGGTCGCCTCGTCGTACTCGACCTGGCAGTCGTGGTGGTGGCCGAGCTTGCGCTCCGCGGCGTCCTGGAGCGGCTTGCCGCAGGCCCGGCAGGTGGCGCTGAGGGCGCTGCGTCGTCGACGGCTACTCCCGGCGCTCCGGGTGGGCGTCGTCCGGTCGGCCGCCGGCATCACGCCCTCGAGGAACCGCGAGGGGCGGCGCCGGCCGTTGCTGCCGGAGCGGGCCCGGGACCAGGAGACCCGCAGGTGCTGGCGGGCGCGGGTGACGCCGACGTACAACAGGCGCCGCTCCTCCTCCAGTGCCTGCGCGCCGGTGGCCAGGACGAAGGGCACCGAACCGTCGTGGACGCCGCTGAGCGCGACGGCGTCCCACTCCAGGCCCTTGGCGGCGTGGAAGGTGGACAGGGTCACCCCGTGGGCGATGGGGGCGTGGTCGGCGGCGGCCCGGGCCTGCAGCACCTCGGCGACGTCGGCCAGGCTGGCCTGCGGGTCCTCGGCCAGCAGATCCCGCACCAGGTCGACCAGGGCCGCGAGGGACTCCCACTTCTCGCGGCGGGAGCCGGTGCCGGTCGGGGCGGTCTCGCGCCAGCCGATCGGCTCCAGCAGCGCCTTGACCTGGTCCAGCACCGGCACCTCGTCGTCCGAGGTCCGCGACTGGGCGCGCAGCAGGCCTATGCCCCGCTTCACCTCGGCCCGGTCGTAGAACCGCTCGGCGCCACGCACCAGGTAGGGGATCCCGGCGGCGTCCAGGGCCTTCTCGATCTGGGGCGACTGGGCGTTGATCCGGAACAGCACAGCCATCTCCCGATGGTCGACCCCTGCCTCGGCCAGACCGGCCAGCCAGGCCGCGATCCCGGCGGCCTCCTCCTCCTCGTCGGCTGCCTCGGCCCAGACCGGCTCCGGCCCGGACGGGCGCTGCGCGACCAGGGCGTGCGGCCCGGACGCACCGATCACCAGGTTGGCGACCTTCACCACCTCGGGGGTCGACCGGTAGTCGCGGACCAGCCGGACGACCGTGGCATCGGGATGCCGGCGGGTGAAGCCGGTCAGGTAGTCCGCACGGGCACCGGCGAACGAGTGGATCGTCTGGGCCGGGTCCCCGACGACGCAGATCTCCTCGGACGGACCACGCCACAGGTTCAGCAGGGCCTGCTGCAGCGGCGAGACGTCCTGGTACTCGTCGACGACCAGGTGCCGGTAGGTGCGCCGGACCTCGTCGGCGATCACGGCGTTCTCCTCCAGCAGGGCGGCACAACACAGCAGGATGTCCTCGAAGTCGATCACCCCGCTGTCCGCCTTCAGCCGCTCGTACCCGGCGAACACCCGGGCGATCGTCTCCGGTTCCAGCCCGGACACCTCGCGGCCGGTCCGGCGGGCGACCGCCGGATAGTTGTCCGCGTCGGCGTTCGACACCTTCGACCAGCCGATCTCGCCGAGCAGGTCACGGACCATCCCCTGGTCGGTCTCGATCCGCAGCCGCCGGGCCGCCTCCACCACCAGGGCGTACCGATTGTCCGCCAGCGGAGGGAGGGGACGGCCGTACGCCTTGGGCCAGAAGTACTGGGCCTGGCGAAGCGCAGCGGAGTGGAACGTCCGGGCCTGTACTCCGTGCGCCCCCAACTCCTGCAGCCGTCCGCGCATCTCCCCCGCGGCCCGGTTGGTGAACGTGACAGCGAGCACCTGGGTCGGCGCGTACGCCCCCTGGGCCACCCCGTACGCGATCCGGTGGGTGATCGCACGGGTCTTGCCGGTGCCCGCCCCTGCGATGACGACGACCGGTCCGGTGATGCTGGTGGCGACGGCACGCTGCTCCGGATCGAGGTTCTCCAGGAGCGATTCGGCCGAGGGCACGTCGGAGGTGGGAGGGACAGGCATGGCTCTCACTCTAGGTGGCCGTCGTGACAGTGCCCTCCCCTAAAGTGGTGGCCATCATGACGAACACCCCCACGACCACCCGTCCGACCGTCCACACGGCGGCCGATGCGGAGGTCGTCGCCGATGCCCTGGCCACCCACCTCGCCGCCTCCCCGGTGGGCGTCTTCGACCAGCTGCTGGTCACCTGCGAGGGCCCCGGGACCCAGCGTTGGCTGGCCCACTGGCTGACCCGCCGGCTCGGTATCGCCGCAGGGATCTCGATGCCGCCGTTCCGGTCCTGGGCGTACGCGCTCGTCGGCCGGATGGCCGGGATCGATCCCGACACCGATCCCTGGGCCCCGCACCGCCTGGCCTGGCACGTGCTGGCCCAGCTCGAGCGGGCCGACCGCTGGGCCGGTACCCCGCTGGAGGCCGACCGGACCCCCGGCGGGACCATGGCACTGGCCGGGCACCTGGCGGACGTCCTGCTGGACTACTCCCGCCGCCGACCCGCCCTGCTGGCGCGCTGGTCGGCCGGGGCCGACGACGGTGTCCCGGTCGAGCTGGCCTGGCAGCCGCAGTTGTGGCGCGACCTGCTGGCGGATCCCGCCACGGGTGCGGTGCCTGACCCGGTGGCACGGATCGCGTCGGCCCTTGACGCGCTGCGGTCCGGGCCCGCGCCGGACCTTCCCGACGACCTCCACCTCTGGGCACCGGGGGCCCTCAACGCCGGCGACATCGCCCTGCTCGGCGCGCTCGCCGACCACCACGGGGTCCACCTGTGGTGGCCGGGGCTCCCGGAGACCACCGACCACCCGCTGCTCACCGCGCTGCACCGCGAGACCTCCGCGGGCCTCGAGGCGCTCGCCGCCGCCGGGGCCCGGACCCGCAGACTGCCGTCCCCGGGAAGGACGAACCGCTCCGGAGCGACGTCCTTCCCCACCCGGCCCCGACTGCTCGACCGGCTGCGCCAGGACCTGGCCCGGGGTGTCGGCGGCCCGGCCGAGCCCCTCGATCCGGGGGACACCAGCATCACGCTGCACTCCTGCCACGGCCCGGACCGGCAGGCGGAGGTGCTGCGTGACGTCCTGTGTGGCCTGCTCGTCGACGACCCGACCCTGGAACCCCGCGACGTGCTCGTCGCGGTCGCCGACCCGGCCCTGTTCCCCGTGCTCGAGGCCGCCTTCGCCCAGGTCGACCTGCCCGGGACCCCCGGCCACCCGGCCCGTACGCTGCCGGTCCGGTTCGCCGACCCCGAGCTGCGCGACCACAACCAGCTGGTCGCCTGCCTGGTCCAGGCCCTGCGGCTGGGCCGCGGCCGGGCCACGGCGACCGAACTGGCGTCCTTCCTCGCCGCCGAACCGGTGGCCCGGCGGTTCGGCCTGGACGAGGACGACGTCCGCCGGGCCCACGACCTGGTCGCCGCCGCCGGCGTGCGCTGGGGGATGAACACGACCCACCGCAGCGGGTTCGGCCTGGAGGGGCTGGGCGCGAACACCTGGCTGACCGGCCTGAACCGGATGCTGGTCGGGATCGCGATGTCGGAGGACGGCTCGCACGCCGTGCGGAGCGCACTGCCGCTGGACGACGTCGGGTCCTCCGACATCGACGTGGTCGGTGCGGTCGCCGAACTGATGGTCCGGCTGATCCGGCTCGCGCGCGACGCGGCCGGGACGCACACCCCGGCGGAGTGGCTCGCCATCTGCCGCGAGGCGATCCAGCAGCTGATGGCACCCGCCCCGGACGACGGCTGGCAGCTGGACCACGCCTGGCAGGTGCTGGCCGACATCGCGGAGGCGGCGCCCGCGGACGCGCCGCGGATCGACCTGGACGACCTGCTGGACCTGCTGGCGGACGCCGCCCGGGGACGCGTGCCCCGCTCGGCCTTCCGGTCCGGTGCCGTGACGGTTTGCTCGCTGTGGCCGGCGCGCCACGTCCCGCACCGGGTGGTCTGCATCGTCGGGCTCGACGACGGGATGCTGCCGCGCCCCGAGCGGATCGACGGCGACAACGTCGTCGACCTGGCGCCCTTCCCCGGCGACCCCGGGCCCCGCCACCGGGACCGCCAGGTCTTCCTCGACCTGCTCCGCTCGGCCCGCGACCACCTGGTGCTGACCTGGACCGGCGCCGACCCCCGCTCGGGCGAACATCGCCCGCCGGCCGTCGCCGTCGCGGAACTGCTCGAGACCCTCGAGACGATGGTCACGCTGCCGGACGGCCTCCGGGTGCAGGATGCCCTTGTCGCCCGCCACCCGCTGCAGCCGTACGCCCCCGCCTCGTTCGGCGACCCGGCGACCGCCCGCTACCGCGCCGCGGCCCTGTCGGGGTTCGACCCGTCGGCCGCGGCGGCGGCCCGCACGCTGCTGCGGACCATGCCCGCGACCCGGCCTGCCGCTCCCGAGGGTCCGTTGGCGACCCGGCTCGAGGTGCCGGCCTGGCAGTGGGAGGGCGGCGTCGTGCCGCTGGCGGACGTCGTGGACATGCTGGCCCACCCGGCCCGTACGTTCCTGAAGCGCCGCGCCGGCTTCACCCACTGGCGCACCGAGGACGACGAACGGGACGCGATCCCGCTCGAGCTGGACGGCCTGGGGATCTGGGCGGTGGGCAGCCGGGTGCTGGCCGCCACCCTGCGTGGTGACCTGCTGGACGACGCCCTGCGGGCCGAGCACCTGCGAGGCACCCTGCCGCCGGGAGCTGCCGGGGCCGGGATCCTGGACCGGGTGCGCACCGATGTGGAGCGGATCCTTCGCGAGTCCGGCCCGCTCCGGGCCGAGGCCCCGGTGACCAGGCATGTCCGGGTACCACTGCCGGCCACCGGCCTGGTGCTCAGCGCCGACGTCACCCTCCGGGGCGGGTCCGTCGTCTCCGTGGCGTACGGGCGGGTGAGTGCCCGGCATCGGTTGACCGGATGGTTCGACCTGCTGGCGCTGGCCGCCGCCGGTGCCCTGGACGGTTCCCGGGCCCACCTGTTCGGTCGCAAGGACCACCTGTGCCTGACCGCCCCGGACCGGGGGGCGGCGCTGGCCCTCCTCGACCGGTGGGTGGGCGTGGCCACCGTCGGCCTGGACACCCCGCTGCCACTGCCACTGAAGACCGGTGCGCTGCTCGCGACGACCGTACGATCCGGCACCAGCGCAACGGACCTCGCCGGCCAGCGCGGCCTGCGCCAGTCCTGGAAGGACGAGCAGGACGCCAACTGGCAGCTGCTGTGGGGACCCGACCTGGCCGACCTCGTCCGGGCCCCGCGACCCCAGGGCCTGGACCCGATCGGCGACGAGCCGGTCTGGATGGCCGACCTGGCCCGAGGCCTGTGGTCCCCCATCGATCGTGCGGAGGAACGCCGATGACCGTGCACGCGGGGCCGCACCCCTCCGCCCTCGACCTGACCGCCGACCTGCCCTCGGGCACCACCCTGCTGGAGGCGAGCGCGGGCACCGGCAAGACGCACACCATCGCCTCGCTGGTCGTCCTCACCGTCGCCCGGGGCACCCCCCTGCGTTCGGTCCTGTTGATCACCTTCACCCGCAAGGCCGCGCGCGAGCTGCGTGACCGGGTCCGGCAGCGGATGGGCGACGCGCTGGCGACGTTGGCGGGGCGCCGGCCGGAGGGTGCCGATCCTCTGTGGGAGGCGCTGCTCGCCGGTGACCGCGAGCTCTCCGCGGCCCGGCTCCGCGCCGGCCTGGCCGACTTCGACGGAGCCACCATCTCCACGATCCACGAGTTCGCCGGCTCGATGCTGGGCCGGCTCGGGCTGCTTGCCCACCGCCGCCCCGACAGCGAACTGCTCGCCGACGAGTCGGCCCTCGTCGCAGCGGTCACCGACGACCTGTACCTGGCCCGCTACGGCGCGTCGGCAAAGCCGTCGTTCAGTCGGCAGGAGGCGGGCGAGATCGTTGCCAGGGCCGTCGCGAACCCGTTCGCCGCCATCGTCCCGGATCCGGCCCAGCACCCGGTGGCGGCCGAGCGGGTCGACTTCGCCGCACGGGCACGCCAGGAGTTCGGGCGCCGACTGGAGGCTGCCGGCCGCTACACGTACGACGACCTGATCGGCGGACTGGCGGCGGCCCTACGGCACCCGAGCACCGGGGAGGCGACCGCCGCCCGGCTGCGCGCGGCCTACCGGGTGGTGATGGTCGACGAGTTCCAGGACACCGATCCACGACAGTGGGAGGTACTGCGCTCGGCGTTCCACGGGCACAGCGACCTGTATCTGATCGGGGACCCCAAGCAGGCCATCTACGGGTTCCGTGGCGGTGACGTCCAGACCTACCTGGCCGCGGCCCGGGAGGCCGACCAGCGACACACGCTGGACACCAACTGGCGCTCCGACGAGTCGGTCGTCCGTGGGATCACCTCTCTGCTCGCGGGGACGGCCCTCGGCGATCCGGACATCACCGTCGTCCCGGTGACCGCCCGGCACCGCGGCACCCGGCTGCACGACCCGGTCGGCACGCCCGCACCGGGGGTCTCGTTGCGGGTGGTCACCAAGCCCTATCGCTACATCACCGCCCAGCGCGAACGGATCCGCCACGACGTGGTCGCCGTCGCCGCACGGTTGCTCACCGACGGGACCGCCATCGACACGGCGGACGGTCCCCGCCCGGTCCACCCGGGTGACATCGCCGTGCTGGTCCGTTACAACACGGCCGCCGAGCAGGTCGCCGAGCGACTCGTCCGGCACGGCATCCCGGCGGTGGTGAACGGGGCCGACAGCGTGCTGCGCTCCCCCGCCGCCGGACACTGGCGCGACCTGCTCGCCACCCTGGTCGACCCCCAACCGGCCGCCGTGCACCGGCTCGCGCTGGGCCCGTTCGTCGGCTGGCCGCTCGAGGACCTGGTCCGGGCGGACGAGGACGCCGTTGCCGGGCTGTTCATCCGGGCGCGCAGCTGGGGCCAGCTGTGGGAGACCCACGGGGTGGCGGCGGTACTGGAGGCGGCCCTCAGCGAGGGTGACCTGGCCGCCTCCTCGATCGGTCGCACCGGTTCGGAGCGCGAGATCACCGACCTGCGACACGTCGGGCAACTGCTGCACCAGGCCGAGACCGGCAGCCACCTCGCCCCCCGCGGACTGCTCGCCTGGCTGGAGCGACAGATCTGCGCGCGCCGGTCGGCGGGTGACGACGAGCAGACGCTGCGGCTGGAGACGGAGGCCGAGGCGGTCCAGGTGATCACGGTCCATTCGGCCAAGGGCCTGGAGTTCCCGATCGTGCTGCTCCCCGACATGGCCGACAAGTCCGACCGGCACGGGACCGACGTCCCCGAGGCATTCACGGTCCACGACCCGGCCGGCGATCGCCTGGTCGACGTCGGTGGCCGGCGCGAGACGTCGTCCCGGGCCCGCCACCAGAGGGCCCGGGAGGAGGAGGCCGGGGAGGAGCTGCGGCTGCTGTACGTCGCGATGACCCGGGCCAGCTCCCAGGTGGTGCTCTGGTGGGCCCCGCACGAGACCCATGCGGCGGCTTCCCCCTTGCACCGCGTGTTGTTCGGGGAGCGCGACGCCGACGGAATGGTCCCCCTGCTGGTGCCGGTCGCTGCCGACCAGCGTCCGCCGGAGTTCGCCGGCGTGGTCACCTCGTACGTCGATGCCGACCCCACCCCGATCGCGTCCGCCGCCCGGCCACTGCCGGATGTGCCGGTGGTGCTGCGGCGGTTCGGACGGCCGGTCGACACCGCCTGGCGCCGGACGTCGTACTCCGGACTCACCGCGGCCCAGCACGCCGAGCCGCACGAGGTCCCGGGGGCCGGCGACGAGCCCGGTGTCGAGGACATCGGGGCGCTCGCCGACACGACGGTGCCGGGCACCTCGCCGTGGACCGACCTGCCCAGCGGCGCGCGGTTCGGCACCCTGGTGCACGAGGTCCTCGAGGCCTGGGACCCGGCGGCCGCGGACCTGGGGGGCATCGTCCCTTCGCTGGCGGCCCGGGCACCGGTGGAGGGTCTTGACCCCGGCCTGCTGGTCACGGCCCTGGACCGGGCGACCCGTACGCCGCTGGGCGGCGACCTGTCCGGACTGTCGCTGGCCGACGTGCCGCTGCGCGACCGGCTCAGCGAGCTGGACTTCGAGCTGCCGCTGACGGGCGGCGACCGGCCCGGACCCGCGACGGTGGTCGCCGACATCGCCGACTGCCTGGACCGGCACCTGGCACCGGACGATCCCCTGGCCACGTACGCCGACCGGCTCCGCGAGCCGGGCCTGGGCGACCAGGTGCTGCGCGGGTTCCTCACCGGCAGCATCGACGCCGTGCTGCGGGTGCCCGGGACCGATCCGCGGTTCGTGGTCGTCGACTACAAGACCAACCGGCTCGGACCACCGGCCGGGGAGGCACCCCTGCCGCTGGCCGCGTACACCCCCGATCGGCTCGCCGAGGCGATGATGGCCGCGCACTACCCGCTGCAGGCGCTGCTCTACTGCGTCGCCCTGCACCGCTACCTCGGCTGGCGGCTGCCCGGCTACCGACCCGAGCTGCACCTGGGCGGGATCCGGTACCTGTTCGTCCGCGGCATGGCGGGCCCCGACACCCCGATGGTGGCCGGCGTCCCGTGCGGCGTCTTCGCCTGGCGTCCCACGCCGGCGCTGGTCACCGAACTGTCCGACCTGGTGACCGAAGGAGGTCCTGCGAGATGACCAGCGTGATCGCGACCGGGCTGGTGCAGCAGTTCGACGAGGCCGGGGTGTTCGGCCCGGCGGACGTGCACACCGCCCAGCAACTGGCCTTTCTCGGGGGCGCAACGGATCCGCGCGTCGCCCTGGCGATCGCCCTGGCGGTCCGTGCCGTCCGCGGCGGCTCGGTGTGCATCGACCTGGCCACTGTCCGGGACGCCGTCTTCGAGAGCGACGAGACCCAGGTCGACGTGGCCTCCCTGCCCTGGCCGGACACCGCCGAGTGGCTGGAGTGCCTGCGGTCCACCCCGCTGGTGAGCATCGGGCACGACGGCCCGGCCGGCAGGCCGTTGCGCCTGGACGGCACCCTGCTCTACCTGGAGCGGTACTGGCGTGACGAGCAGTTGGTCCGGACCGATGTCGCGATCCGACGCAGCACCCCCCGGGCCGGGCTCGACCTGGCCGGGGTCACGGCGACCCTGCGACAGGTGTTCCCCCGCGTCGAGGGGCCGGACGGGCTGGCCGCCGGTGAGCCGGACCACCAGCTCGCCGCGGCCGCCACCGCCGTGGCGACACGGCTGTGCGTCCTGCAGGGCGGCCCCGGCACCGGCAAGACGTCCACGATCGCCAAGATCCTGGTCGTCCTGGCCACGCACGAGCCGGACCTGCACATCGGCCTCGCCGCTCCCACCGGCAAGGCGGCGGCCCGGATGGGCGAGGCGGTGAAGGAGGCGCTGGCCCACGTCGGCACGGCCGACCCCGCGGTGGTCGAGCGGCTCGGCCGGCTCCATGCCACGACCCTGCACTCGCTCCTCGGCTGGCGCCGGGACAGCACCACCCGGTTCGCGCACGACCGCACCCTCCCGCTGCCGTACGACGTGGTCGTGGTCGACGAGATGTCGATGGTCTCGCTGTCCCTGATGGCGCGGCTGCTGGAGGCCACCCGACCCGACGCCCGGTTGGTGCTGGTCGGTGATCCCGACCAGCTGGCATCGGTGGAGGCCGGCGCCGTCTTCTCCGACATCGGGGCGCTGGCCCGCGCGCAGGAACCGACCGGCCTGGGCATGGCCGCCACCAGGGACCTGCTGGTCCGGCTGGTCGATCCGGTCGACCTGCCCGCCGTCGCCCGGCCCGGCGTGGTCGAGCTGGCGCACAACTGGCGCTTCGCCGACCAGGGCCGGATCGCGCAGCTTGCCCGCGCCGTCCGCGACGGCGACCCGGCCGCCGTCGGCGCGCTGCTGGACTCCCTGGGACCGGACGACAACGTGACCTTCACCCCGATCACCCGGGGCCTCCAGGATCCGGCGTACGGATCACTGCGCGAGCGGCTGGAGACCTGGGGCGGTGAACTGGAGCACCGGGCCCGGCTGGGCGATGCCGAAGGAGCGCTCGCCGTCCTCGACCGGCATCGCCTGCTGTGCGCGCACCGACGCGGCCCGGCGGGGGTGGCGACCTGGAACAGGCTGGCCCGCACCTGGCTGCGCCGCGGCGCGGACGAGTTGACCTCCATCGGCGAGCCACTGATGGCCACCCGTCGCGACCGGGCCCTGCAGGTCTTCAACGGGGACGTCGGCGCGATCGTGGCCACTCCGACCGGCCCGCGGCTGGCACTGGCGGACCCGCACGGCACCTCCGTACGCCACCTGTCGCCGATGCAGCTGTCCGGACTGGTGCCGATGTACGCCAGCACGGTACACAAGGCGCAGGGCAGCCAGTTCGAGGCTGTCTCGGTGGTGCTCCCGGAGGCGGATTCGCCCCTGCTCACCCGCGAGCTGCTCTACACGGCGATTACCCGGGCCTCCCGGTCGGTGCACCTGTACGGCTCCCGCGAGGCGCTGATGACGGCGGTGACCCGACGGGCGAACCGGGCCTCGGGCCTGGCCATCGTCCGGGACTGAGCAAGGCGTCGCGGCTGGGTCGACTCCGCCCGGAGCCCGCGATCCTCAGACTGGTGGGGCGTCCTCGCCCCACCAGTCCCTGACCAGCAGGTTGGCCAGGGATGAGGCCATCGGAAGGAACAGGCGTCCCGCCCCGACCTCCTCGCGGACCCGGTCCCGACTGTACCAGTCGCCCCAGGCGAGCTCCTCCTGGTCGAACACGAGGTCGGTGGTCGTCGCCCGCGCCCGGAACCCCAGCATCAACGAGCGGGGGAACGGCCACGGCTGGCTGGCCACGTACTGCAGGTCCGCGAGCCGGATCCCGGCCTCCTCGAAGATCTCCCGGTGCAGCGCCTGCTCCAGGGACTCCCCGGTCTCGACGAACCCGGCCAGCACCGAGACTCGGCCGGGCGCCCAGGTGTGCTGGTGGGCGAGGAGGATCTCGTCGTCCGCATTCGTGACCGCGACGATGACCGCCGGGTCGGTCCGTGGCCAGCTGCTCCGCCCGCACTCCGGACAGTGCCGCATCAGGCCGGCTCGGCGCGGCTCGGTGGCCGCACCACAGGCACTGCAGTGCGGCTCGTGGCGGTGCCAGTTGGTGAGGGCGGTGGCGGCGAAGGCAATGTCGCACTCGTCCGCCGGCAAGAGATGGCCGGCCTCGCGGACGTTGGCGGTCACGCCGGAGGGTTCCTCCTCCGCTGCTGTGCAGAACACGGCCCGACCGGCCGAGAGGCCCAGCAGGTGGACCGTCGCCGGGTCCAGTTCGCCGGTCGCGGCCCGGAAGTCGAGCCGCTTGCCACCGCTGGTGACGGGGAACCGTCCGCCGGGGCCGACCGGCAGCACCACGCTGCCGCCGGCGGCCCATTGGCGGGCGATCCAGGCGAAGTCGTCGCGGTGTTCCTCGACCCGGTCCAGGCTGCTCACTCCGTCCCACTCCATCACCGGGCCAGCCTAGCCATCGGGGCCAGGCCCGGTGAGGTCAGCGATGTGCGCGACCAGGTCGTCGATCCCGGGCAGGTCCTCGATCACGTCGAGCCGGTCGGCGCGGACGTAGTAGAAGGCGGCCGCCACCCGGTCGAGCCCGACCCCGTAGGCCTGGGCCGCGGCCACCCGGTAGAGCGCGAGCTGGAAGGGATCGGCCTTGCCGCCCCGGTGGGTCTTCCAGTCGACGACGAGGTAGTCGGTGTCCGACCCCGACGGCTGTCGGTAGACCGCGTCGATCCGTCCGCGGACCAGCCGACCCCCCAGGGACAGCGCGAAGGGCTGCTCGAGGGCGTGCGGCTGCCGTTCGGCGAACGCACCGGCCTCGAAGGAGCGGCAGAGGTGGTCCAGCTCGGCGAGCATCTCCTCGTCGGCCCCGGACCGGTGCGCGGGCCCGACCGCGATGCCGGCCTCGTCCTCGAAGACCAGTTCCAGACTGCCCTGGTGCGCGAACCGTTCCTCGACCCAGGCGTGGAACCGGGTACCCAGGGTGGCCCGGCGCGACGGACGGACCGGCATCGGGCGACGGATATCGGCCCGGAGGGCGGCCGGGTCGCGCACGCCACGGACGATCTCGGTGACCGACAGCCGCCCGGGCACGGGGACGTCCACCGCCATCGACCGTGCCCGCTGGCGGGCGATGACCCGGGCCACGTCCTGGTCCCACCGATCGGCGCGGGCCGCGATGTCCGCGTCGCCGGGACGGGCCGGCTCGGTGCCCTGGGTCAGGGCCGTACGCCAGACGGTGACCTGCGCCGCGAGGTCTCGCGTAGCCTCGGCCACGGCGGGCTCCGGCGGCGGCCACGGGGTCCCCGGACCGGTCACGTCGTACGGGTTGGTCTCCTCCGCCGGGTCGGCCGGGGGGTCCTGCCCGAGAGCCGCATAGCCGGACGCCAGGAACGGCGACACCTTCCGGGCGCCCTTGGTGTCGGGGTGCCAGCGATGCCCCGACAGGTGCAGGCGTTGCTTGGCACGCGAGACCGCCACGTAGCCCAGCCGCTTCTCCGCATCCCGGGCCATCGCCTTCAGCCGCTCGCGCAGCTCCGTCATCCCGTCCCTGGTCGCCTCGGCCAGCTCGGGCAGGCCGCCCGCGTCCCCGCGCAGCTCGAACGGCAGGACATGGGCGGTCCGCGTCCAGTCATCGGGGGTGGGCTTGCTGGGGAACACGTCATCGACCAGGGAGGGCAGCAGGACGACGTCCCACTCCAATCCCTTGGCCCGGTGCACGGTCATCAGCTGGACGGCGTCCTCCCCCCGCGGAGCTGCCTGCTCCAGGCCGGTGCCGACCTCGATCTCGGCGTCGAACCAGGCCAGCAGGCCGCCGAGCCCGGCGCCGCCCCGGCGTGCGCCGTAGTCCTCCACCGCCTCGACGAGCGCCTCGAGCTGGTCGGCCCCCTCGGTGCCGCGGACGGCGAGCAGCTCGGGCAGGATCCCCGCGGTGCGGACGATCCGCGCCACCAGGTCCCCCACCGGCTCGGTGACGTGTTCGCGCAGGCGTGCGAGCTCGGCGGACAGCGCCGCCACGCGTTCGCGGGCCGACGGAGAGAGCCCGTCTGGGCCCGGGTCGTCGATGGCGTCGAGCAGCACCGGGTCCTCGTCCTCGGCCGCGAGCCGTCGGGCCCGTCGGGAGAGGACCGCCAGGTCCCGGGGGCCGAGCTGCCAGCGCGGGCCGGCCAGCAGGACGAGGGCGGCCCGGTTGTCGGTGACGTCGTGCAGCAGCCGCAGCACCGCGACCACCTGCTGGCACTCGGGAAGCTCCAGCAGGCCGCCGAGGCCGACCAGTACGGCGGGGATGCCGGCGTCCTCGAGAGTCCGGTGCAACACGGCGAGGTCGTTGTTGCGTCGCGCCAGCACGGCCATCCGCGACCAGGGCACCGCCGCGCGCTCGTGCTCGTCGAGCAGCGTGTGGACCACGTGGGCGAGCTCGTCGTCCCAGGTCCGGGCCCAGTGCACCGTGACGGTGCCGGTCGGGGCGCCCTCGGGACCGACCAGGGCTGCCGGGCACGCGGGTCCGCCGACGGCACGCAGCGGCGCGGACACCCCGTTGGCGACGTCGAGCACGGTGGTCCCCGATCGCCTGTTGGTGCGCAGCGTGTAGCGCTCGGACGGGACGCCGTCCGCCGCCGGGAAGGTGGTCGGGAAGTCGGCGATCGTGCCGACCGCCGCTCCTCGCCACTCGTAGATCGCCTGCAGCGGATCACCCACCGCTGTCACTGGGAAGCCTCGACCGGACCGGGTGTCGGGTCCGGAGAAGAGCGAGGCCAGCATCCGGGTCTGCGCCGCCGAGGTGTCCTGGTACTCGTCGAGCAGCACCACCCGGAACTCCTCGCGGACCTGGTCACCGACCGCGGGGACCGAGGCCGCCAGGCGCGCCGCCAGAGCCGTACGGTCGGCGAACTCCACCACGCCCTCCCGGGCCTTGGCCCGCCACAGGTCGGCCACGAACCCGAGCAGTTCGCGCCGCATGGCGACGACCTCCAGCGCCTGGGTGACGTCCTTGTACGGCTTGCCCCGGGTCAGTGGAGCCTGGAGCAGCTCGGCCTCGAACGCGTCGCACTGCTCCACCACCTGTTCGGGGGTCGCCCCGTTGGCGAGCATCTGGCCGCTGAGTGCGATCACGCGTTCGACGACGGTGCTCACCGCGACCCCGGCGAGGGTGGCGCTCTTCTCCTGCCGTGCGGCGACGACGCGATCGGCCAGCGCGAAGAGCTCGGCGTCGCCGACCAGGCGCAGGTCTCCCTCCACACCGAGCCGGGGACCGTGCTCGGCGGCGAGGGTGCCGGCGAACGCGTCGTACGTGGAGACGGTGGGGCTGCCGCCCGCGTCGTCGTCGCCGAGCAGGCCGGCGGCCACCAGGGCCTGGCGAATCCTGATCCCGAGCTCGTGGGCCGCCTTGCGGGTGAACGTGAGCCCGAGCACCTGGCTGGGCTCGACCAGGCCGGAGGCGACCAGCCAGACGACCCGGGCAGCCATCACCGTGGTCTTGCCGGTGCCCGCCCCGGCGATGATCACCCCGGGTGCCAGGGGCGCTGTGATGGCGTCGAGCTGCTCGGCCGAGAAGGGGATGCCGACCAGGGCGGCCAGCGCGCGGGGATCCAGGACGTTCACAGCTGACCCCCTCGGACGGTGCAGTCCGCGGCGAAGAGGCAGCCCCGGCAGTGCGTTCCCCGACGGGCGGAGAACTCCTCGTTCCGGACGATCTGTGCCGCCTCCCCCAGGGCTGCGGTGACCCAGTCGGCGGCCGGCCCGACGTCGATGCCCTCCGGCACGGGCACGTCGATCACGGACGGCTGGATGAGGTCCTTCGCCTTCGGGGTGCCCTCGCCGGCATCCAGGTAGACGGCGAGGGCCTTGCCCGGGCGTCGGATCGCCTGGCCGGTGACGTCGTCGAAGGAGCCGGCCAGGACGGCGGCCTGGTAGGCGCCGAGCTGTCCCATCGTCTCCACCTCCCGGGCGGTCGCCCGGCGGCCCGTCTTGTAGTCGACCACGACCAGGCTGTCGTCGACCAGTTCCAGCCGGTCCACGACCCCGGTCAGCAGTACCCGATCGGGCAGCCCGTCGGGGCGTACGACCTCCAGCTCGCAGCTGAACGGCACCTCCACCCCGACCAGCTGGTCGGCGGGACGGTCGGCCTGCCAGGTCCACCACGCCTCGACCATGCTCCAGACCCGCTCCTTGCGGGCCGCATCGCGCCACGCCGGTCCGGCCGGGACCTCCCCCCACGCGGCGTCGAACCGCGCCCGGAGGCCTGGCAGGTCGGTCTCGCCCCGGCTGGACTCCTGGGCCAGCCGGTGCACCAGGTTGCCGACCGCGCTGTGCTCCGAGACGGTTCGGGCTCCTCCGGCACGCCGTTCCAGGAACCAGCGGCGGGGGCACGTCCGCAACATGTCCACGCTGCTTCCGCTCAGCCGGATCGGTTCGTCGGCACCCGTGAGGGGCTCAGGGCACTCGGTCCGGGTCCGGGCGGCCCACCAGTGCCGCGGGCGCGCGGCGGCGACATCCTCGGACAGGCGGGCCAGGGCGACCGCGGCGCGCTCACGCAGCAGCGGGCCGGCAGCAGCATCGGCCCCGACCCCCCGCAGCTCTCCGACCAGTGCCGCGGCCGAGGGGATGGGGTGCTCGGCCGGATCGAACCGCGTCGTGGCCAGTCCGAGCTCGGCGACGAAGCGGGACGGCGGCCCGACCTCAGCGGCCGGGTCCGAGACGGCGGTGACGACCAGGACGTCGCGGGCCCGGGCCAACGCCTGGTGGAACAGCCGGCGCTCCTCGGCCAGCGCCTCACCGGCCGTCGGTGGCGGCGTGGCGCCGTCCGGGCCCAGCCGGTCGGCCGCCAGCAGTGAATGCCGTCGCCGGACCGCGGGCCAGGTCCCCTCCTGGACGCCGGCGACCACCACCAGGTCCCACTCCCGGCCGCCGCACCGGTGCGCCGTGGCCACCTCCACCGCATCACGCCGCAGCCTGCGGGTGGTGCGGGAGTCCGCGGCGATCTCCTGGTGGCCGACCTCGTCGAGCAGTTCCTCGGCCGCCGCCCGGCCGCGCCGTGCGCCGCTGCGTCCGGCGAAGTCGAACAGTGCGACCACGGCATCAAGGTCCCGGTCGGCCCGATCCGCCTCCTGGCCGCTGCCGAGCGCTGTCTCCCGCAGGCGTGTCGGCCAGTCGGTCGCCGCCCAGGCGGCCCACAGCACCTCCTCGGCGCTGCCGCCGTCCTCGATGGACGTCCGCGTCTCGGCGATGGCCTTGTCGACGGCGGCGAGGCGGGCCCGAACCACGGACAGGCCCTCCGAACCGGCGGCGAGGAGCCGGCGGTGCCGGCGCAGGTCCATCGGATCGATCGCCCCCAGGGGACCGAGCGCCAGGCGTTCATGGGTCTCCGGCTCCGCCTCCGACAGCCCGAGCGCCACTGTCACGACGTCCAGCAGCACCTGTACGGACGTCTCCTCGACCAGGGCGGTGTCGTCCGGGACCGCCACCGGCACGCCCGCGCGCTGCAGGCGACGGCGCAGGACCGCCTCGGCCGGCCCCCGGGAACGTACGACGACGGCCATCCGGTGCCAGGGGTACCCGTGCTCCTCGTGCCCGGCGACCAGTGCCCGGGCCACGGCGGCGGCCTCCTGCCGGGCATCGGCGCACTCCAGGTAGGTCGCCGTCCCAGGGTGGCCCGGGCTCTCCTCGTCCCTTGCCGACTGCGGGGCCCGCCAGGTGGGCAGCGTCACCGGCTGGGCCATCCGGGCCGTCGGGGCGTGGACGACCCTGGCCAGGGCGGGCCCGTGGCGGTGGTCGGAGCCGAGCAGGCGGACCGGGGCGCCGCGACCCTGCGCGTCGGCGAAGCGTGCCGGGAACTCCGCGACCGCGCCGGCGTCGGCACCACGGAAGGCGTACACGGCCTGGTCCGGGTTGGCCGTGGCGACCAGCTCCACGGGGCCACCGGGCGGGGCCAGGGAGCGCAGCAGCTCGGCGTGGGCGGGCACGGCGTCCTGCAGGTCGTCGACCAGGACGGTGCTCCACCGCGAGCGCAGAGGATCGCCGGTCGCGGGGTCGGCCAGCAGGATCCGGACCCGGTGCACGAGCTCGTCGTAGTCGACGACGCGCTCGGCGTCCAGGACGTCGAGGTACTCCTCGAACAGGGCGGCGGCCCGGACCCATTCGGGGCGTCCGTCGGACCGGCCGAACCGACCGATGTCGTCCGGGTCGAGGCCGAGCTGCCGGGCCCTGGCGACCAGGTCACGCAACTCGCGGGTGAACGCGCGGGTACCGATCGCCTCGTCCAGTGCCTGCCAGGTCCCGGCCGAGGCGGCCAGGATCTCGCGCAGCCGCAGCTCCTGCTCGGGGGCGGTGAGCACCCGCCAGGGGTCGGTACGGTCGGCCTCGGCGTGCACCGCGTGGCAGAAACCGTGGATGCTCAGCACCGGCACGGCGGCACCGGTGTGCCCGAGGCGGTCCGCGATCCGTTCGGCCAGTACGCGGGTGGCTCCGCGGGAGAAGGTGAGGACCAGCACCCGCCCGGCGTCGATGCCCCGGTCACGTACCCGCGAGACGGCCGTCTCGACCAGCGCCGTCGTCTTGCCCGTCCCGGCGGCACCCAGGACCAGCAAAGGTCCACCACGGTGCTCGACCACTGCCTGCTGGCCTGGGTCGAGCCGGATCGACCCCCCGGTCGCCCGCTCGGGGGTCCGCTGTAACGCCGTCGTCCTGTCCACATGCTCATCCCACCAGACCCGACTGACAATTCCCGGGGCCGCCACCCAGCGGCGGCCGGGTCCGCCGACAGCGAACGGGAGTAGGCCCTGTTTGCCGGGTGTGGCACGGTGGTGGCAAGCAGATCCGAGAAGAGAGGCAACACCCGTGGAGATCAAGATCGGTGTGAAGAACCTGCCCCGTGAGGTCGTGGTCGAGCTCGACCAGACGTCCGAACAGGTCACGGACACCTTCCGGACGGCGCTGGCCGACGGGACCGTCCTCACCTTCACCGACACCCATGGGCGGCAGTACATCTTCCCCGCCGATGGTGTCGCGTACATCGAGATCGGCCAGCAGAACGCCCGTCCGGTGGGCTTCGGCAGCCTCTGACGACAGCACGACCAGACTGGGCCTCTCGGCTCTGGGCTACACTGGCTGGGCGGCGCGTCCTCTGTCGAGGGCGCGGCCGCCGTACATCCCGGGCGTGCCGAGCCGAAGAGCGCGTCCAAGCAGGGTGCCGCACCCTCGTGCGCTGCGCCCGCGACTGCAAAGGCCAGAGCCCTGACGGAAACCAGCAAGCCCACATTCGCTGATCTCGGAATCGATGCGCCCTTCTGCGAAGCGCTCGCCGAGAAGGGCATCGTCCACCCCTTCCCGATCCAGGAGATGGCGATCCCGATCGCCCTGCTCGGGACCGACCTGATCGGACAGGCCCGTACAGGCACCGGGAAGACCCTCGCCTTCGGCCTGCCGCTGCTCCAGCGGATCGACCTGCCGACCGATGCCGAGGACGGCCACGGCACCAGTCCGCAGGCCCTGGTCATCGCCCCGACGCGCGAGCTGGCCAACCAGGTCGGCAAGGACCTGACGACGGCCTCCGCCAAGTCGACCGCGCGCATCCTCACGCTCTACGGTGGCACGCCGTACGAGCCGCAGCTCGAGGCCCTGGCGGCCGGCGTTGACGTAGTCGTCGGCACCCCCGGGCGCCTGCTCGACCTGGCCAACCGCCGCGCCCTGGACCTGTCCCGGGTCCGCGTCGCCGTCCTCGACGAGGCCGACGAGATGCTCGACCTGGGCTTCCTGCCCGACGTCGAGCGACTGCTGTCCCGGACCGCCAAGGACCGCCAGACGCTGATGTTCTCCGCGACCATGCCCGCGCCGATCGTGGCGCTCGCCCGTGGTCACCTGTCCTCCCCGGTCAACATCCGGGCCGAGCACCAGGAGGACGTCCAGACGGTCCCGGCCACCACGCAGTACATCTACCAGGCCCACCAGATGGACAAGCCCGAGCTCGTCGCCCGCATCCTGCAGGCCGACGGTCGGGACCGGGTGATGATCTTCTGCCGCACCAAGCGCGAGGCACAGCGCGTCGCCGACGACCTGTGCGAGCGTGGCTTCTCGGCCGCCGCCATCCACGGCGACCGGACCCAGGCCGCCCGCGAGCAGGCACTGAAGAAGTTCCGCGAGGGGCGCATCGACGTCCTCGTCGCCACCGACGTGGCGGCCCGAGGCATCGACGTCACCGGTGTGACCCACGTGATCAACTACGAGTGCCCCGAGGACTCCAACACGTACGTGCACCGGATCGGCCGTACCGGCCGCGCCGGCGCGGACGGCGTCGCTGTGACCCTGGTCGACTGGGCCGACATGACCCGCTGGAAGGTCATCAACAAGACCCTCGGACTCGGCCTGGCCGACCCGCTGGAGACCTACTCGACCTCCGAGCACCTGTTCACCGACCTGGGCATCGACCCGGCAGCGGCGAGCCGGATCGGACCGGCCCGCCCGACCAGCGGAACGGCCGGCCACAAGGGCGGCAAGGTCGTCGGCGGGGCCCAGTCCTCCGGTTCCCGGCGCAGCCCGCGCCTCGACTCGACCCGCGCGGAGGGCACCCGCCCGGGGACGCATCGTACGCACGACGGCCACCACTCCACGGCCCAGCCCGTCAGCGAACGCGTCGCCAAGGTCGCCGAGCACGTCGTCAAGGTGACCGAGCACATCGTCGCGGGTGAGGGCGATGTCGTCGCCCGCCGTCGCCGTCGTCGTCGCCGCCCCCGCACCGAGGGCGGCGAGAGCCAGCCTGCCCAGGCGCACGAGGAGTGACCACGGCATGAACCGCACCGCGTTGGAGCCCATCAGCAAGACCTTCGTCGACCTCGACGACGGGACGTCGCTGGCCCTGCACACGTGTACCCCCGACGACGACCGTGGTGTCGTCGTCCTGGTGCACGGGATCTTCGGATCCAAGGAGGACTTCGACGCGGTGCTGCCGCGCCTGGCCGCGGAGGGGTTCACCGTCTGCGCCCTCGACCAGCGCGGCTGCTACGAGTCCAGCTCCGAGGGTCCGTTCTCCCTGGAGACCTTCGCCGAGGACGTCATCGCCCTGGTCGAGGAGATCGGCTCCGACATCCCTGTCCACCTCGTCGGCCAGGGATTCGGGGGCCTGGTGGTCGAGGAGGCGGCGCTGCTCGAGCCCGATTTCTGGGACTCGGTGACCCTGGTCAGCTCCGGCCCCGGCGGGCTCGGCCGGACCGAGCCGCTCGCCTTCGTCGAGGAGCAGCTGGCCGGCGACCGCCCCCTGGCGGAGATCAACCAGGAGTTCCTGGACATGTTGCACATGTCACAGGACCAGCCGGCCGAACTGGTCGCCGAGCGACTGGCCCACACCGACCGCCGGGCGGTCGCCGCCATGATCGACGCGGCGGAGCACACCCCGGACCGGACCCAGGCGCTGCACGAGACGGGTATCGACTTCCACATCGTGTTCGGGGAGTACGCGGACTCCTGGCCGATCGCCGGCCAGATCGCGATGGCCCGCGGGCTGGACGCCGAACCCGTGGTGCTGAAGGGCTGCAAGGACCACCCGGTGGAGGACAGCCCGCAGGCGGCTGCCCGCGCCCTGGTGCACAACTTCCTGCAGCTGGACTGACCTCCGCCGCCCCTACCCGAGCAGGGCCCGCAGCCGCGCGTACTGCTCCGGGTCGGTCAGGTGGGCACCCAGAGGATTGTGGCTCTTGCCCGTCCCGTGGTAGTCGCTGGAGCCGGTCGCCAGCACCCCGAGCCGGCGGGCGTACGCGTCCAGCTCGGCGCGCTCCTGCGGTGTGTGCTCGACGTGGTCGACCTCCCAGCCCGCCAGGCCCTCCTCCACCAGCGCGCCCAGCACCTCCAGCGGCAGGACCTCGCGCGACCCGCGGCCCCACGGATGCGCCACCACGGGCACCGCCCCCGCGGCGCGGATCAGCCGGACGATCGCGAACACGTCCGGCGAGTAGCGCTCGACGTACGCCGGGCCCCCCTCGGCCAGGAAACTCGCGAACGCCTCGTCCCGATCCGCCACGTACCCGGCCGCGACCATCGCATCGGCGACGTGCGGACGCCCCAGCGAGGGCGTGTCGTGGGCGTGCACCGCCACCTGGGCCTCGGTCAGTGGCATGCCGAGCTCGCCGAGCCGGGCCAGCATCCGCGGCAGTCGCTCCGTACGCCCCTCCCGGATCCGCGCCAGCTCGGCGACCAGACCCGGATGCGTACGATCCCCGCCGTAGGCCAGCACGTGGACCGAGCGGCCGGCCCGTTCGCCCGACACCTCGACGCCCGGCACGAGCTCGATCCCGACGACCCGCGCCTCGTCGGCCGCCTCCGCGAGGCCGTCCCAGGTGTCGTGGTCGGTCAGCGCCACCACGTCGAGACCGGCGTCGAGCGCGGCCCGGACCAGTTCCCGCGGCGTGTCCGTACCGTCGGACACGGTCGAGTGGGTGTGCAGGTCGATGCGCGCCGGGACGGTCATGGCCCCATCGTAGGGGGATGCGAGGATGGGTCCCATGCAGATCTCCGCCACCGCGAACTTCGCCGCCGATCCCGCCCGTGTCTATGCCCTCCAGACCGATCGGGCGTTCCTCGAGGACGTCTGCCGCGCCGGCGGCGCGGTGTCGTACGACGTCGAGATCGACGGGAACCGTACGAAGCTGTCCCGCAGCATGCCCTCCCCCGAGATCGCCAGGAAGATCGTCGGCGACACCATCACGGTCGTCGAGACCTACGTGTGGGGGGCCGCCTCGTCCGACGGCAGCCGGACGGCCGACCTGCAGGTCGACGTGCCGGGCACCCCGGGGCACCTGAACGGCACCGCCGAGATCTCGCCCACCGCCTCCGGCAGCCAGATCCACGTCTCGGGCGACCTGGTGGTGAAGATCCCGCTGCTGGGCAAGAAGCTGGAGCAGGCGGCGGCCCCGGCGCTCACCGCCGGGGTCGAGGTCCAGGAGAAGGTCGCCCGCAACCACCTGTCCTGAGCACTCAGCCGAGCAGGCCGTCGAGCTCGTCGGGGGCGTACCAGAGCAGGTCGTGCTCGGCGACCAGCAGGGCGATCCGATCCTCCACCAGGGTCGGGTCGTCCAGTGCTGCCCGGGCCGACTCCACGGCCGGCAGGGCATCGGCCTCGTCGACGAAGATCGCGCTGACCTGGACCCACTCGAGCGAGGAGACCGTCACCCGCCCCGATCCCTCGGGCCCGGCCTGCGCCAGCTGGTCCGGCCGGACCCGGGCGGCGACCACGAAGCGCGGCCCCAGCGCCGAGCGGCGCAGGCTCATCAGCGCTGCATCGGTCAGCGCCCAGAACTCGGCCTCCTCCTCGTCGTCGCTGACGGCGAGGTCCAGGTCACGGGCAGCGGCGTAGGCGGCGTCCACGGTGACCCCTTCGGCCTCCTGCAGGCCTCCGGTCCGGCGGAGGGCCTCGGCCGTCTGGGGGTCGCTGGCGAGGAAGACGGTACGAAGGGCGGGTGCGCTGGCCATGCCCACAGGCTAGTCGAGACCCGACCCGTCCGGTGTTGTCCGCAGGGCCGCCGGTGTTGTCCGTTTCCGGCACCGTCCACAGATGTGTTGTCCGGGCCTTCCGGAGGAGGCGCGGTCCGGGAAGGGTGGTGGCGTGCTCACCCTCCTGGTGCCCGAGTCCCGCCCACCGCTGATCGACCTCACCGGCCCGTACGACGGGCCGCCCGAGCCGGTCTGGTCCGCCGACCAGCCCGAGCTGTTCGATGCCGGCCCTGACCTGGCGCCCACCCGTCAGGAGACACCCCGGCGGGTGGAGGCGCTCGGGGCGGCCGGGCAGGCCTGCGCGGCCGGCCTGGTCGACGTCCTCACCGGCCGGCGCGGTCCCCACCAGCTGGCCCGCTGGACCACCGAGCAGGTGCTGGCCGACCTGGTGATGCTGTCCCGCGCGGTCCACCGCCACCCGGTCCGACCGGTCCACCCCTATGTCCAGGTGGTCGGCGACAGCGCCGCCGAGATCGTCGTGCCGTGCGTGCCGGCCCGCGGCGGCTGGGCGCCGCTGCGGGTCCTCACCGCCAGGGTCGAGCCGTACGCCGGTCGGTGGCGGTGCAGCCACCTCGGCTGGATCGCCTCACCGCACCGACCCGACGTACGTCCGCGCTGAGTGCCCTCAGGCCTTCCTGCCGTGGCAGTACTTGAACTTCTTGCCCGAACCGCAGGGGCACTGCTCGTTGCGCCCCACCCCGGCGTACGGGTCGGTCGCCCGCACCTGCGCGCGCACGTCGGCGCTCTGCTGGGCGGCGCCACCCTCGTCCGGGGCGGTGTACGTCAGCGGGATCCGGCCGGCGCTCTCCAGGCCGGGGGCCCGGAACTCGGGGGCGGGGGCGTGCGCCTCCGCCACCTGCGGCTCCGCTTCGCGGGACTCCGCTTCGCTGGACCCCACTTCCGGGGACTCCACCGTCGAGTCCGTCACCGGCTCCGCCTCGTCCTGCGCCAGGCCGGACTCGTTCGCTGCCTGACCGGACCCGTCCTGGTCCTGGCCGGTCGCCGCGCCGATCACGATGGGCTGTCCCTGGGCGTTGCGGACGATGCCGACGCGCGGCTGCTCGGTGACGGTGACCTCGAGGTTGAACAGGTAGCCGACGACCTCCTCCATGAAGGCGGACATCATCTGCTTGAACATCTCCGCACCCTCGCGCTGGTACTCGATCAGCGGGTCGCGCTGGGCCATCGCGCGCAGGCCGATGCCCTCGCGCAGGTAGTCCATCTCGTAGAGGTGCTCGCGCCACTTGCGGTCCAGCACCGTCAGCAGCACCCGCCGCTCCAGCTCGCGCATGTTCTCTTCGCCGAGGGACTCCTCACGGGCGTCGTAGGCCTTCTGGGCGTCGGCCTGGAAGTCCTGGACCAGCTCGTCGGTCGTCAGGTTCAGCCCGCGGTACTCCTCGATGTCGAGGCTGACCGGGTACAGGGTGCCGACCTGTGCCCAGAGCGCATCCAGGTCCCAGTCCTCCGAGAAGCCGGTGGCGGTGGTCTCGCGCACGTAGCCCTCGACGACCTGGTCGGTCGCGTCGCGCAACTGCTGGGAGACGTCGACGCCCTCGAGGACCTTGCGGCGGTCGCCGTAGATGGCGTGGCGCTGCCGGTTCATCACGTCGTCGTAGCGCAGGACGTTCTTGCGCATCTCGAAGTTCTGCGACTCGACCTGCTCCTGGGCCTGCTGGATCGACTTCGAGACGCGCTTGTTCTCGATCGGCTGGTCGTCGGGGATCTTCAGTGCCTGCATCACCCAGTCGACGATGTCGGACTTGAACAGCCGCATCAGGTCGTCCTCGAGCGACAGGTAGAAGCGGGACTCGCCCGGGTCGCCCTGGCGACCGGAGCGGCCGCGCAGCTGGTTGTCGATGCGCCGGGACTCGTGGCGCTCGGAGCCGAGGACGTACAGGCCACCGAGGGCCACGACCTCCTCGTGCTCGGTCCTGCCGAGCTCCTCGTAGTGCGCCAGCACCTCCGGGTAGGCCGCCTCGTACTCCTCGGAGTTCTCCAGCGGATCGATCCCCCGGTCCTGCAGGGACTTGTCGGCGAGGAACTCGGGGTTGCCGCCGAGGATGATGTCGGTACCGCGGCCGGCCATGTTGGTGGCCACGGTGACGGCCCCCTTGCGGCCGGCCTCGGCGACGATCGCGGCCTCCCGCTCGTGGTTCTTGGCGTTCAGTACCTCGTGGCGCACCCCGACCTGGTGCAGCAGGGTGGAGAGCACCTCGGACTTGGCCACCGAGGCGGTGCCGATCAGCACCGGCTGGCCCTTCTCGTGGCGCTCCACGACCTCCTTGACGATGGCGAGGAACTTCGCCTTCTCGGTCCGGTAGATCAGGTCCTTCTCGTCCATCCGGACCAGGGGCCGGTTGGTCGCGATCGGGATGACCGACAGTCCGTAGATCTTCTGGAACTCGGACTCCTCGGTCTTCGCCGTGCCCGTCATGCCGGCGAGCTTGTCGTACATCCGGAAGTAATTCTGCAGCGTGATGGTGGCCAGGGTCTGGTACTCGTCGCGGACCTCGACCCCCTCCTTGGCCTCGATCGCCTGGTGCAGGCCCTCGTTGTAGCGCCGGCCTGCGAGGGTACGGCCGGTGTGCTCGTCGACGATCAGGACGTCGCCGTTGATCACGACGTAGTCGCGGTCCTTCTTGAACAGCTCCTTGGCCCGGATCGCGTTGTTCAGGTACGAGATGAGCGGGGTGTTCGCCGACTCGTAGAGGTTGGTGATCCCGAGCTCGTCCTCGACCCTGTCGATACCGGGCTCGAGGATGGAGACGGTCCGCTTCTTCTCGTCGACCTCGTAGTCACGATCCAGGACCAGCTTGCGGCCGACCAGGGTCGCGAAGACCGGGTACCACTGCCGGTTCTCCTCCGCCGGGCCGGAGATGATCAGCGGCGTACGGGCCTCGTCGACCAGGATCGAGTCGACCTCGTCGACGATCGCGAAGTGGTGGCCGCGCTGGACGCAGGCATCCAGCGTGAGCGCCATGTTGTCGCGCAGGTAGTCGAAGCCGAACTCGTTGTTCGTCCCGTACGTGATGTCGTTGCGGTAGGCCTTGCGCCGCTCTGCCGGGTCCATGTTGGCCAGGATGGTGCCGACCGACAGGCCCAGCCACTGGTGCACCCGGCCCATCCACTCGGCGTCACGGCGGGCCAGGTAGTCGTTCACCGTGACCACGTGCACGCCCTTGCCGGAGAGCGCGTTCAGGTAGACCGGCAGCGTGGAGACCAGGGTCTTGCCCTCACCGGTCTTCATCTCGGCGATGTTGCCCCAGTGCAGGGCGGCCCCGCCCTCGATCTGGACGTCGTAGTGGCGCTTGTCCATCACCCGCTTGGCGGCCTCACGCACGGTGGCGAATGCCTCGGGCATGATCGAGTCGAGGGTCTCGCCGTTGTCGATCCGTCGGCGCAGCTCGCCCGTCTGTCCGCGCAGCTCCTCGTCGGTCATCGCGACGAAGTCCGGCTCGATCAGGTTCACTTGTTCCGAGACGGTCTTGAGCCGGCGAAGGATGCGACCTTCGCCCATGTGCAGGAGCTTGTCCAGGACTGCCACGGAATCAGCACTTTCTCATGGGACGACGAGGGACGCCCGCCAAGGGCGGACGTCCCCCATCGTAGGGCTTCCGGGAAGCCCGTCCCACCCGACTCAGTCGCGCGGGAAGGTGTAACGGCGTCCCGTCACCGTCGAGGGCACGATCGCCATGGTCTCGATCTTGGCGGTGCCGATCCACGGGTGGACGTCCTGCTCGGCCGCCTTGGCCTCGTCACCCTCCAACGAGACGACGAAACCACGGACCACGACGCTGGTCCCCTGCTCCGCGGTGATGTCGTCCACCTCGTACGCCACGGTGACCTGCTCGTCGATGCCCAGCAGCTTGGAGCCCTGACCGGTCTCGAAGGCGATCTGGCCGTCGACCACGGCATGGTTGATCGGAACGATGTTCACCTCACCGTCCAGTACGTAGGCCAACCGGCCGTACTCGTGCTGGGCGAGCAGCTGCCAGCACGCGTCGGGGGTCAGTTCCTCCATGTGCTCGGTGCCCATGTGTTCTCCTTCGTCGGATGGTGGTGGGCCTGGTGGCCGTCGCAGGTGCTCCGGCGGCCCGGTGGGTTCGATTCCGCTCCGAGCGTACGGGATGGGGTGGCCGCACCGGCGGTACCCCGGAGGACTGTTGTGCTGATCACCGCAACAAATGGCACCGGTCCCGGGGACGACGAACAGGCAGGTCCCGTGACGGGTCGGAACCCGCCCCGAGGACCTGCCTGCCGTGCTCGCGCCCCTGCGCCGATCAGTCGGCCTGGATGGCCGCCGCCTGCTCGAGGACCAGGGCGACGAGCTCGGCATCCTGGCCGAGGCCGGGCGAGAGGGTGTCGAGGACCTTGGGGACCGCGACCTCCAGCCCACCGGAGTTCGCCGCCTCCAGCGCCGGACCCGCCAGCTTGTCGGCGACCGGGGCACCGAGTCCGCGCAGGTGCAGCACCCAGGCGGCGACCGTGGTCGCGCAGCCGCGAGGCAGGTTGCCCGCCGCACGCTCGTTCAGGATCGTGGGGATCGTACGGACGACCAGCTTGGTGGAGCCGTCGTGCGCGATCTGGGCGAGGTTGTGCCGGATGTTCGGGTTCTCGAACCGTTCCACCAGCGCCTGGCGGTAGTCGGCGTTCTCGTCGGCCGGCAGCGTCAGGTAGCGCGACGCCTCCGCCCAGAACGTGTCGACCCAGGCGCGGACCTTCGGGTCCTTGATCGCCTGCTCGACTGTCTCGTGTCCCCGGATCGGGCCGGCGTACGCCATGAGGGTGTGCGACCCGTTGAGCAGCCACAGCTTGCGCTGCTCGTACGGTTCGACGTCGTCCACCAGCTTTGCTCCGGCGGTCTCCCACTTCGGGCGGCCGGCGGGGAAGGACCCCTGGACGACCCACTCGTGGAAGGGCTCGGTCGGGACCGGCGAGGCGTCGGTCCAGCCGCACAGCTCCTCGACGCGGGCCTGCAGCCCCTCGGTGGTGGCCGGGGTGATCCGGTCGACCATGGAGGTGGCGAAGTCGACGTTGCCGGCGATCCACTCGGCCAGGGCCGGGTCGACGGCCGCCGCGAAGTCGGAGACCACGCGCTGGGCGACCTCGCCGTTGGCCGGCAGGTTGTCGCAGGACAGGATCGTGATCGCACCGGCGCCGGCCTTGCGGCGGGCGGCCAGCCCTGCGGCGATGCGGGCCGGGGCGGACCTCACCACGGCACGCGGGTCGGCCTTGGCTGCGGCGATGTCGTCCTGGACGACCTGCTGGGACAGGTCGAGGCCTCCGTCGGGGCCGCGCAGGTAGCCCTGCTCGGTGACGGTGATGGTGACCACCACGACCTGCGGGTCGGCGAACTTCGCCAGCAGAGCCGCGTGGTCGGAGGCCGGGTGGACCTCGGAGATGACCCCGATGACCTCCGGGTGGTCGCCGTCGGAGCCCTGGGTGACCAGCGTGTAGAGCCCGTCCTGCGGGGCCAGCGCGTCGGAGATCTTCGGGCTGTTCCCGGTGAAGCCGGCGTAGCCCCAGTCTGCGGAGTCCTCGGCGTGGGCGGTGTACCAGGCCTGGTGGGCCCGGTGGAAGTTGCCGATGCCCATGTGGATCATCCGGACCGGCGGTGCCGGCGGCATGCCCGGGAGGGAACGGTTCAGGCGGGGTGCGGTGCTCACAGCTTGAAGGCCTTTCGGGGGCAGGTCACTACGAGGTCATGGATGCCTTCGACCGCTTCGTCCTCGGTCAGGCGGTGGACGGCCACCAGGTTGGCGAGGAACCCGGCGTCAAGGCGCCGGCTCATGTCGTGGCGGGCCGGGATCGAGCAGAATGCCCGGGTGTCGTCGATGAAGCCGGAGGTCTTGAGCAGGCCGGCGGAGGTCGTCACGTTGTCGCGGAAGCGGCTGATGCTCTCCGGGGCGTCGATGAACCACCAGGGCGCGCCGACGTACACGGACCGGTAGTAGCCCGCCAGCGGGCCGAGCTCCCGGTTGTACACGGTCTCGTCCATGGTGAACGCGACGAAGGTGAAGTTCGGGTGGTTGCCGTAGCGCGACAGCATCGGCTGCAGGGCGCGGGAGAACTCCACGGCGTGGGGGATGTCGGCGCCGACGTCGGCACCGTACGACTCGAAAGCCTCCGGGTCGTGGTTGCGCACCACAGCCGGGTGGATGGTCATGGTCAGGCCGTCATCGCACGCCATCCGGGCCTGCTCGGTGACCATGTGGCGACGCAGCGCGGTGCACTCCTCGACCGAGGCAGTGCCGGCCCGGGCGGCCAGGTAGATCCGCTCGGCCTCCGTGACCGGCAGCACCTCGGTGCCGGCGTCGGAGTGGCTGTGGTCGGTCGAGGTGGCGCCGTGGGCCTTGAAGTAGGCGCGACGGTTCTCCATCGCGGCCACCCAGCCCTGCCAGGTGGAGGTGTCCTCGCCGGAGACCTCGGCCAGCCGGTCCGTGCTCTCGTTCCAGTCGGGGCGGGCCGGCTCGAGGTACTTGTCCGGGCGGAAGGCCGGCAGCACGCGACCGTCCCAGGTCGGGTCGTCGATCAACTGCTGGTGCCAGTGCAGGTCGTCGCAGGGGTCATCGGTCGTCGCCATGACCTCGATGTTGAACTTGCGGTACAGCGAGCGGACGGAGAACTCGGGAGTCTTGATCGCGGCGTCGATCTGGTCATAGATGGCATCGGCCGTCGCGGCGCTGGGCACCTGCGTGATGCCGAACACCTCGGAGAAGGTGTGCTCGAACCAGTACTTGACAGGGGTACCGCGGTAGATGGGCCACATGCTGCACAGGGTCCGGAAGGCCTCGCGCTTCTGGTCGGCGGTGAAGTCCTTCTGGTTGACACCCAGCGTCGACAGTTCCACTCCGTGGGCGTGCATCAGCCGGTTCACGTAGTGGTCAGGAGTGATCAGCAGCGAGGTGGGATCCTCGAAGTTGATGTCGTCCGCCATCCACTGGGGCGGGACGTGTCCGTGGGGGGAGATGATCGGCAGGTCCTGGACCGACTGATAGAGGCGCCTGGCGATGTCACGGACACCTGGGTCCGGCGGCAGGAGGCGATCAGGGTGCAGTTCCATCATTGGCTCAGGCATGACACCCATGTTTCCGATCGGCCGAAGATTGCGGCAACGGGTTGCCGCTAGTTGCCCGTTCGGCGCCATTTTGCGCGGATCTGCTTGTCTGTCGGGTGGTTTGGTGGAACGTTGGTGCCATGATCGCCACCAATCCCCCCGTCGACCACGCGTACGGCACGTACGCCGGCGACGCCAGCAAGGCCTCCTTCGTCGGCGGCCCCGACCAGATCCTCTCCACCGAGCAGGTCGAGGCCTTCGTGACCGAGGCGATCAACGGGCTCGACGTCGACGGCAAGAACGTGTGCCTGATCGTTCCCGACGCCACCCGTACGTGTCCCCTCCCCCTGCTGCTCGGGCCGGTGCACAAGGCCCTGCAGGGCCGCGTCGCCTCGATGAAGGCCGTGATCGCGCTCGGCACGCACCAAGCGATGTCCGAGGAGTCGATCGCAGCCTTCTTCGGCTACGAGGCAGGCCACTCCGAGGACGTCTACCCCGGGCTGGAGATCCTCAACCACGAGTTCTGGAAGGCCGACCAGATCACCGACCTGGGCACGGTCCCGGCCGAGCGGGTCACCGAGTTGTCCGGTGACCGGCTGCACGGCGTGCCGATGAAGGTGGAGCTGAACCGCCATGCGGCCGAGGCCGACATCGACATCGTGATCGGACCGATCTTCCCGCACGAGGTGGTCGGCATCTCCGGCGGCAACAAGTACTTCTTCCCGGGGCTGTCGGTCCACTCGGTGATCGACGTGTCGCACTGGGTCGGTGCCCTGATCGGCACCCACGCGATGATCGGCACCCGCCCGGTCAGCCCCGTGCGCGCCCTGATCAACGAGGCCTGCCGGCTCATCCCGGCCGACCGGTACGCGCTGTGCTTCGTGGTGAAGTCCAACTCCGAGGTCCTCCAGGCGGTCTCCTTCGGCGTCTCCGAGGACGCCTGGGCCGCCTGCGCCGACGTGGCCGTGCAGACCCACGTGGTCTACAAGGAGCAGGCCTACGACAAGGTCATCTCCGTGATGCCGAAGAAGTACGAGGACATCTGGACCGCCGCCAAGGGCTTCTACAAGCTCGAGCCGATCGTCGCCGACGGTGGGCTGCTGGTGATCTACGCCCCGCACATCACCGAGATCTCGGTGATGCACAAGGGTCTGCTCGACATCGGTTACCACACGATCGACTACTTCGTGAAGCAGTGGGACAAGTTCAAGGACCACCCGTGGGGCGAGCTCGCCCACTCCACCCACCTGCGCGGTCCCGGTTCGTACGACGCCGAGACGGGCGTCGAGACCGACCGGGTACGGGTCGCCCTGGCGACCGGCATCCCGCGCGAGGTCGTCGAGTCGGTGGCGCTGGAGTACATCGACCCCGCGACCATGGACCTGGACGAACTGGCCAAGGAACCCGGCACCTTCGTCGAACCCCACGCCGGTGAGGTGCTCTACCGGCTGGAGTCCGAGCGGCCGAAGGGCTGAACGGATCGCAGTGGGTCAGCGGCGCACGGCGGAGCCGGTGGAACCGTCGGGCGCCGCCGGCCCGGTCGACTCGCGCACCATCAGCCTGACCGGCAGCAGGACCGGATCCCCCTGCTCGACCGGCTGGCGCCGCTGGCGCAGCAGGTGGTTCACCGCGGTCGCGCCGAGCGTGACCTGCGGGGCGGCCATCGTGGTCAGCCGCGGCCGGATAAGCGACGCCTCGGAGATGTTGTCGAAGCCGATCACGCTGACGTCCCGTGGCACGTCGACCCCGTTCAGCGCCAACTGGCGCATGAAGCCGATCGCCATCAGGTCGTTGTACGCCAGTACCGCGCTGGTCCGGTGCTCCATCCACTCCTGCGCGGCCTGGGCCCCGCCCTTGATCGAGGGGATGTACGGCCCGACCCGGCGCACCCGCAGGTCGAGTTCCAGTCCCGCCTCGCGCAGCCCCCGCCAGCGCACGCCGTCGGACCAGGAGTTCTCCGGGCCGGCCAGGTAGGTCACCGTCGTGTGACCCAGCTCGCCCAGGTGCTCGACGGCACGCTTGACGGCCCGCAGGTTGTCGCTGCTCACCGAGGTGACCTGCCCCACCTGCCGGTTCAGCACCACCAGCGGGATCTGCTTGGCCAGCCGTCGGATGTCGACGTCCGCGAGCCGCGAGGCGCCCAGGATGATGCCGTCCACGACCGGGATCATCCGGTCCAGCAGGGCGGACTCGAACCGCTCGTTCTCCTGGGTCTCGACCAGCAGCATGGTGTAGTCGAGTTCCTTGGCCGTACGCTCCGCACCGCGGATCATGCCCAGGTACACCGGGTTCGCGATGTCGGCCACGACCAGGGCCAGGAGCTTGGTGGTCTGCTCGGGCATCGTGCGGGTGATGGCCTTGGTGTGGTAGCCGAGCTCGGCCGCCACGTGCCTGATCCGCTCGGCCGTCTCGAAGCTGACCCGCCCGGGCCGGGACAGCGCCCGGGACACGGTCGAAGGCGATACCCCGGCCTCGCGGGCGACGTCATAGATCGTGGGAGCCGCGGTCGGCCTCCCGCCGGTCGTCCCGTCGTCTGCTTCAGCCCCCACGTTGCATTGCCTCCATAGCCAAAGGAAGTCGTCGGTTCGTCAGCCCCCAGACTAGTGGTACGGACCGATTCTGCGGCGCCATCCCGCCGAACGACTTCCAAGTCGTCGGAACCGGTGGGACCGGATCTGGGAAAACACCTGGCAACAAGCCCCCGCAGGTGCCTGATGCTCGGCATGATCGGGTGCAGGACTCCCAGCCGGCGGCTGTGGACGCCCCTCCCTACCTCGCGCGCAGGTCGCGCCTCGCCCCATAGGAACGCAACGAAAGGCATCACCCATGAGTGAACTCGCAAGCATCGGCGTCGTCGGTATGGCGGTGATGGGCTCCAACCTCGCTCGCAACTTCGCCAACCACGGGCACAAGGTCGCGATCTTCAACCGTAGCTACGAGAAGACCGAGCACGTGATGTCCAAGTACGGCGAGGAGACCGGCTTCATCGCGGCGAAGACGCCCGAGGAGCTCGTCGCCAGCCTGGAGAAGCCCCGCCGGATCATGATGATGGTCAAGGCCGGTGCGGCCACCGATGCCACCATCGACACCTTCGCCCCGCTGCTCGAGGACGGCGACATCCTGATCGACGGCGGCAACGCCTTCTACAAGGACACCCAGCGCCGCGAGATCGCCCTGCGCGACCAGGGCATCCACTTCGTGGGCGTCGGCGTCTCCGGCGGCGAGGAGGGTGCCCTCAACGGCCCGTCCATCATGCCCGGCGGCTCCGCCCACTCGTACGAGTTCCTCGGCCCGCTGCTGGAGGACATCTCCGCCAAGTACAACGGCGAGCCGTGCTGCACCTACATCGGCACCGACGGCGCCGGCCACTTCGTCAAGATGGTCCACAACGGCATCGAGTACTCCGACATGCAGGGCATCGGCGAGGCCTTCGCCCTGCTGCGCGCCGCCGGCCTGACCGTCCCGGAGATCTCCGACATCTTCCGCGAGTGGAACACCGGTGAACTGGACTCCTACCTGATCGAGATCACCTCCGAGGTGCTCGACCAGGTCGACGCCAAGACCGGCCAGCCGCTGATCGACGTCATCGTCGACGCCGCCGGCCAGAAGGGCACCGGCTCCTGGACCGCACAGATCGCCCTCGAGCTCGGCGTGGACCTGAACGCCATCGCCGAGTCCGTCTTCGCCCGCTCGGTCTCCTCCGCCCCCGAGCTGCGCAAGGCCCTCCAGCCGCTGCTGCAGGGTCCGGACCAGACCATCAAGGTCGAGGACCGGGACGCCTTCGTCGAGGACGTCCGCCAGGCGCTGTGGGCCTCGAAGGTCGTCGCCTACTCGCAGGGCCTGGACCTGATCCGGGTCGGCGCGCAGGAGTACGGCTGGGACATCGATGTCGCCGCGGTCGCCAAGATCTGGCGGGCCGGCTGCATCATCCGGGCCAAGCTGCTGGACCGCATCTCCAACGAGTACGCCGCCAACAGCCTGACCAACCTGCTGGAGGCCCCCTCGCTGGTGGAGGACATGGGCAACGTGCAGGCCGGGTGGCGCCGTACGCTCACCCGGGCGATCGAGGCCGGCGTCGCGGCGCCGGTGTTCTCCTCGGCCCTGGCCTACTACGACAGCGCCCGCTCGCCGCGCCTGCCCGCGTTCCTGATCCAGGGCCAGCGTGACTTCTTCGGCGCGCACACCTACAAGCGGATCGACGAGGACGGCACCTTCCACACCGAGTGGTCCGCCGACCGGTCCGAGACCAAGATCAGCTGATCCCGGTCACGACCCCGCAGCACTGACGCCGCACCACTGACCCCGCTGCACAGACAGGGGGCCGGCCCCTTCCGGGACCGGCCCCCTGTTCTCTGCTTTCGGGCCATCACGACCCGCGGTGGGCGGCTGGGGTCAGCCGACCTTCTCCGCAACGTTCTCCCCGTCGAGGCGGAGCACGCCGTAGCTGTATCCCTTTCGTCGGTAGACCACGCTCGCGACGCCGGCGTCGGCGTCCTGGAAGAGGAAGAAATCGTGGCCGACCAGTTCCATCTGGTCGAGTGCCTGTGCCAGGGTCATCGGGGTCGTCGGGTGCGACTTCTCGCGCACCACCAGGGGTCCGTCACCGGTGACCTCGATACCGGCCACGTTGTGCGTCTCGGACTCTCCGCCCTCGTCGGCCGGCGCCAGCGACAGCTCCGGCAGCTCCGCGGCGGCCTCGTGCAGGGCGGTGGGACGGTGGCGTCCGTGGTGCACCTTGCGACGGTCGGAGGCCCGGCGCAGCTGGGCGCGCAACCGGTCCATCGCCATCTCGAAGGACGCGAACCTGTCCGCGTCGGACGCCTCGGCGCGTACGACGGGCCCTCTCGAGAGGAGGGTGATCTCCGTTCGGTAGGTCTGGTTGGGCTGCTTCTCGGTTCCGTACGCCGAGAGCTGGACGTCCACCCGGATCACGCGATCCCGCAGGCGTTCGATCTTCCCGATCTTGTCCAGCACGTGCAGCCTGTAATCCTCGGGCACCTTGGTGTGCCGGCCAGTGACGTTCACGTCCATGGCAACCTCCAATTTCCACAACGGCCGACTGCCCGTCTGCTGACAGGCTCCGGATCGGCCCCTGACATGTGAAAGACACCGCGTATCCCCTCGCTGGTTGCCAGGACCCGTGGGTCCTGCCGTCCGGATGCTCGGGATACCGGTGCCATGCACCCACGCTACCCGTGACCCCGATCCCCCACCAGCGCGTTGCCCCAAGTCATATGTTTCGACAGCTTCCTGACATGATCACGACCATCCCGAAACCGAAACGCAACACATCGGTCCGACCGCTCACGGGGCTGTAACACGAGGACCGGTCCGCGGAAACAGACGCCGGATTGACTATCGGCATGACCAACGTGATCGATACCGGCGACACCGCCTGGGTGCTGATGAGCGCTGCGCTCGTGTTGCTGATGACCGTACCCGGACTGGCCCTGTTCTACGGCGGCATGACCCGTACGAAGAACACCCTGAACATGATGATGATGTCCTTCTCGGCGCTGGCGGTTGTAGCGGTGCTGTGGGTCCTCTTCGGCTACTCGATGAGCTTCGGCAACTCGATCGGGGGCGCCGGGCTCCTCGGCAATCCCCTCGAGTTCCTCGGCCTGCGCGGGCTGATGTCACAGTCGGCGGTCTCGGGCACGGTGCCCAGCCTCGCCTTCGTGGTCTTCCAGGCGGCGTTCGCCGTGATCGCGCCGGCACTGATCTCCGGTGCTGTCGCCGACCGGATGAAGTTCAGCGCCTGGCTGGTGTTCATGGTCGCGTGGGTGGTGCTGGTCTACTTCCCCGTGGCGCACTGGGTGTTCGCCTTCAGCTCCTCCGACGGCTCGGTGGTCGGCGGCTGGATCGCCAACCAGCTGAAGGCGATCGACTTCGCGGGTGGCACCGCCATCCACATCAATGCCGGCGCCGCGGGCCTGGCCCTCGCACTGGTGCTGGGACGCCGCCAGGGCTTCGGCAAGGTGCCGATGCGACCGAACAACCTGGTCTCGGTGATGACCGGCTCCGCCCTGCTCTTCTTCGGCTGGTTCGGCTTCAACGCCGGTTCGGCTCTGGGCGCCAACTGGATCGCCTCCACCGCCTTCGTCAACACCCTCGGCGCGGCTGCAGCAGCCGTGATCGGTTGGCTCATCGTGGAGCGTGTCCGCGACGGACACGCGACCACCCTGGGTGCCGCCTCGGGTCTGGTCGCCGGACTCGTCGGCATCACGCCGGCGGCCCACTCGGTCTCCCCGATCGGCGCGCTCGCCATCGGTGTGCTCGCGGGGGCCATCTGTGCCCTCGCCGTACCGCTGAAGTTCCGCTTCGGCTACGACGACTCGCTCGACGTCGTCGGTGTCCATCTCGTCGGTGGTCTGGTCGGCACCCTGCTGATCGGCCTGTTGGCGGCCCCGAGCTCGCCGGCCGGTGTCGCCGGTCTCTTCTACGGCGGCGGACTGGGCCAGCTCGGACGCCAGGCCGTCGGATCGTTCGCGGTGCTGGTCTACTCCTTCGTCGTCGCGCTCGTCATCGCCCTGGCCATCAAGGCCACCATGGGCCTGCGCGTCAGCGATGACATCGAACGGGCCGGCCTCGACATCGCCATCCACGCCGAGCAGGCGTACGATCTCACCGCCGCGACGAGCGGGACGACCCTCCCGCACGGCTCGAACCTCCCCAGCGCCGGCATCATCTCCAAGGAGCACAAGGCATGAAGCTCGTCACCGCCATCATCAAGCCCCACCGCCTCGACGACGTCAAGGAAGCCCTGCTCGCGATCGGGATCACCGGAATGACGGTCTCCGAGGTCGCCGGCTACGGTCGCCAGCGCGGCCACAGCGAGGTCTACCGCGGCGCCGAGTACGTCGTCGACTTCGTCCCGAAGATCCGCCTCGAGGTGCTCGTGGACGACGCCGATGTCGAGCGCGTCCTCGAGACCGTCACCACCCAGGCCAGCACCGGCAAGATCGGTGACGGCAAGGCCTGGATCACCCCGGTCGACGAGGTGGTCCGGGTCCGGACCGGCGAACGAGGCGTCGACGCCCTGTGACCATGGTCACCACCACCTCCTCCATCCGCGCCGACAGGCTCCGGATCGCCGGCGCCCCGCAGCCTTCGGGCCGGGGCGCCGGCGCCCTGTCCCGGGCCCACGTCACCGCGCTGACGGAGCACTGGCTGCACGACCTGTGGGTCGCGGCCACCACTGGGCATGCCGACCCGATCCAGACCGGACCGGGGATCGCGCTGGCCTGCGCTGGGAGCCTGGCCCGGCGCGAGTCCGGACCGCTCAGTGACCTCGACCTCGAGCTGCTGCTCGACGAGCGCTGCACCCTCGAGCCCGAGCAGGTGTCGCTGCTGGCCGAGCGCCTGTGGTACCCGCTGTGGGACAGCCGTCTCGGCCTGGACCACGCGGTGCGCACGGTCGAGGAGTCGAGGAGCACCGCCCGGGCCGACCTGGCCACCGCCGCGGCTGCGCTGGACGTCCGCTGCATCGCCGGCGACGACCGGGTGGTCAGCCGGTTGCGGTCGGTGCTGGCCGCCGACTGGCGTACGGATGCCCGGCGCCGGCTGCCGGAGCTCGAGGAGTCGATCCGGGAACGCCACGCCCGCAACGGTGACGTCGACCAGACCCTCGATCCCGACCTGAAGGAGGGCGAGGGCGGGCTGCGCGACATGACCCTGCTGCGTGCCCTCGCCGCCTCGTGGCTGGCCGACTACGCCCACGACCAGGCGGACCTCGCCCACCACGTCCTGCTCGACACCCGGGACGCCCTGCAGGTCGCCACCGGGCGGCCGCGCAACAAGCTGGTCCTGGAGGAGCACGACGCGGTCGCCGCCAGGCTCGGCGTCGACACCGAGGAGATGCTGCGGCGGGTCTCGCAGGCCGGCCGCACGGTGGCCCGGGAACTCCAGCAGACCATGCGACGGGCGCTGCGTGCCCGCGCGCCGAGGGTCGGACCCTCCGTCCGACGCCCCGACCTGCGCCCGCTGGGCGACGGTGCGTACGTACACGAGGGCGAGGTGGTGCTCGGCCGCGGGGCCGACCTCGACGATCCGCTGCTGCCGCTCGCGCTGGCCCGGCACGCGGCGACCCTCGACCTGCCGCTCTCCCCCGTCACCGCCCGCAACCTGGCCACCCAGGTGCCCGACCTGCCCCGTCCCTGGCCGGCGGAGGCACGGGCCGCCCTGGTCGCCCTGCTGGCCAGCGGACGGCCCCTGCTCGTCGTCTGGGACACCCTGGACGATGCCGGCCTGATCGGCCGCTGGATCCCGGCCTGGGAGGCCATCAGGTCGCGCCACCAGCGCAACTCGGTGCACCGCTGGACCGTCGACCGGCACTCGCTGGAGTGCGTCGCCATCGCCTCCGAGCTGGTCGACCGGGTCGCGCGCCCCGATCTGCTGCTGCTGGCCGCGCTGCTGCACGACGTCGGCAAGGTGGCAGGGGCCGGTGACCACAGCATCGTGGGGGCGGAGATCGCCGCGACGACACTGGCGGACCTCGGCGCCGATCCCGAGACGACCGCGACCGTGGTGCGGCTCGTCCGCGAGCACCTGGCCCTTTCCCTGCTCGCGGCCCGTGCCGACAGCAGCGACCCCGCGGCCGTGGCACAGTTGTGCGCCGCCGTCGACGAGGACCCGGACCAGCTCGACCTGCTCGCCGCCCTCACCGAAGCCGACTCCCGGGCCACCGGGGCCGGGGTCTGGAGTGTCTGGCGGGCCGAGCGTTCCCAGCTGTTCGTCACCGCTGCCCGTCGCCGGCTGGCGCGCTGAGGGTCCGGTCCGCCTGCCGCGGCGTCGCGGCGACCGTGGCGGCGCCCAGCACGCGTACGCCGCACTGCCGCAGCACCCGGGCCAGCTCGGCCATCGTCGCGCCCGTGGTGATCACGTCGTCCACCAGTACGGTGGCTGCGCCCAGGTCCGCGCGCCCGGGGCGTACGACCAGGTGTCCCCGCAGGTTGGCCAGGCGCGCCTCCGCCCCCAGGCCGGCCTGGTCCTCGGTGCGGCGGGCCATCGTGACCGTACGACGGCTGCTGACCTGCAGCCCGGTGGCAGCACCCACCCGGCAGGCTGCCAGCGCGGCGACCCTGGCCGTCACGTCACTGCCCCGCTTGAGCACGGCCGACCGTCGGGACGGGGCGGGCACCAGTACGACGGCGCCGGGCCGCCACAGCCCGTCCTCCAGGCAGCGGTGCAGCAGGGCCAGCACCGACAGTGCAAGGCGGTCGGCGAGCAGCCCGGCGAGCGCCCATGCCGAGGCCTCCTTGTAGCGGTGGACGATGCCGCGGACCGGTCCGGCGTAGGGAGCCGAGGCCACCGTCATGGGAAGCCCCTGCGGGGTGGGCCGGGGCCGTACGATCCTGGGGCCGTAGGCCTCGAACCAGACCCGGCAAGCGGGGCAGACCAGGGCCCCGGGCCGGCCGCACCCGGCGCAGGTGCGCCCGAGCAGCAGGTCCGCCGCCGCATCCGCGATCGATCCCCCCATGGGGCGAGGGTGGGCCGTGCCACCCCGATCGCGGCAGCCCGGCTGTCCAGGTGTGGAGAACCCCGGCGGTCCGGGCCGGTCGGTGGACGGAGAGGCGGACGGTCAGCCCGGATAGGCGGCAGCGGTGACGTTGCGGGAGACCTGCGGCCAGGTGAAGTCGTCCTCGTAGCGCCAGGCCCGGCCCTGGTCGCCGACGATGACCATCCGGGTCGTCCCGGGGTTGGCGAGCGTGGCGATCCCGGTCGCCTGCCAGCGGTCCGCCTGGCCGATCTGTGCCACGGTGATCGCGTTCGGGTCCAGCCGGTAGGGGCTCGGCTGGGTCGCCTCCTCCGTGGTCGCCAGCACCACGAGTTGTCCCGGACCGATCCAGCCGACGTCGCTGATCCCGGTCAGTTCGGTCTGGGCGGTGGTGACCAAGGGCACGACCCGGAGGCCGTCGACGTGGATCCTGCCGTCCTGGCGGCCGATCCGGGCCTGGGCGAGGTGACTGCGGCCCCCACTCTCGATCACCAGTGCCAGCCGGACACCGTCCGGGGAGAGCCGGAAGGCGGTGATCCGGTCGGCCGGCGGGATGTCGGCCGACACCTCGCGCACCTGGCCGTCGACGACGACCTGGATCCGCTGTTCCCCCGGCGCGCCGGAAACCAGCCACAGCTCCCCGGTACGGGCATACTGGGGACGCAGGAGCTGCCTGAAGCCGGAGAAGTCGAAGGTGCTGTCGCCGGTGGCCAGGTCGACCCCGGTGACCCTGGTCGCCCCAGCGGTGACCACCGCGACGGCGTCACCAGCCGCGGTGACGGCGAGTCCCTCGGGCCCCTGACCCGCCTGCCCGAAGATCCCGGCGATGGGGGCGGCGGGAGCTGTCGGATCGCCCTGGTCGATGCGCACCACGCGCCCCTCGGACACGGCGAACAAGTGGTTGTCCAGGACGGAGGGCACTGCGGACAGGGTGGGCAGCGCGCCGATCGGGACGACCCCGCCCTGGTCCGCCAGGTCGCCGACCGGGTAGTCCGTGCCGTCGTGCAGGAAACGTACGCCCTTCACGGTCGGTAGCTGTCCCAGGGTCCAGGTGACCTGGCCGACGAGCAGCCGACGCTGCTGCTGGTCCAGGGCGCCGATCTCCCCCGCGAGGTCCACCTTCGCCACGCCCGACCCGTCGACCGAGACGGGGGCATTGAGGCGGCCACCCCCGGGCAGTGCACTGTGCACCACCGGTGCGATCCAGTCACCGGGCCCGGCCATCAGGGCGTCCACCAGCGTGGTGGCGGACACCCGGCCCTGGGCCATGGAGACGGGGTCGGGGACGAGGAACTGGCCACCGGGCTCGGGCCAGTAGAGGTTGAGGTGCTGGAAGAAGTTCTCGAAGACGAACTGGGACACCAGCAGGCCCTGCGGCGGCCGGGCGATCCGCCACTGGCCGTCGGCCCCGCGTTGCAGGCCGAAGTCGGTACTGATCTTGTCGGTCACCGGCGTGTAGGCGTTGCGCGTGTCGATCCGCCCGACGACGGGGGCGTCGAGGACGACCGCGCCGTTGGACTCGGTCGGGGCGTGTCCGTCGGCATACACCGTTACGCCGGAGGCCGGCTGCCAGGTCTCCCGTACGGCGGGTGCCAGGTAGAGCCGGGCGGTGGAGTAGTCGGGCTCGTAGGCGGCCATCGCCTGCAGGAACCCCTCCACGACCTGGCGCGGGGAGGCATCGGTGACCGGGGGCTGGGGGGCGATCTCGACCTGGGAGCTGGGGCGCGTGGTGGTCTGGTCGGCCCGGATGACCGGACCGGTCCGCGGGATCGCGACACAGCCGGCCAGGGTGAGTGTGAGGGCCAGCGCGGCGACGACGCGCAGCAGCCGGACCCGGGTGGTCACGCCGCACCGTCGCCGGCAGGACCCTCGGACGGCAGGCGGCCGCCGCCCAGGGCCTGGGCCTCGAGGATGTCGCGTGGCACCACGGGCAGCGGCGGTACCTCGACCACCCCGCCGGGGGTCCGGGGGATGGTCAGGCGGAACTGCGCGCCCTGGCCGGGGCGCCCCCAGGCGTTCAGCGTGCCGCCGTGCAAGCGGGCGTCCTCCATCGAGATGGCCAGGCCGAGGCCCGTCCCGCCCACCGTGCGGGCCCGGGAGGGGTCGCCGCGCCAGAACCGGTGGAAGACCATCCGGGCCTGCTCGGCCTCGAAACCGACGCCGTGGTCGCGGACGGTGATGGCGGCCGCCCGCTCGTCGCCGAGCACGGTGATGTCGATCGGCCGGGACTCGCCGTGCTCGATGGCGTTCGTGATGAGGTTGCGCATGATCCGCTGGATCCGGCGCGAGTCCGCCTCCACGTACGTGGGGCCCTCGGCATGAACCAGGATCGGGGTGTCCTTGCTCTCGGCGAGCGCGTGCTGGGCCTCGACCTCGGCCTCGACCACCTCGACGAGGTCGATCGTGGCGGTGGTGAGCACCGCGGCCCCGGCGTCGAAGCGGCTGATCTCCAGCAGGTCGTCCAGCAGCGAGGCGAAGCGGTCGAGCTCGTTGTGCAGCAGCTCGGTCGAGCGCCGCGTCGCGGGGTCGAAGTCGTCGCGGGCCTCGTAGATGAAGTCGCCGGCCATCCGCACGGTGGTCAGGGGGGTACGCAACTCGTGGGAGACATCGGAGACGAACTGCTGCTGGACCTGGGAGAGGTTCTCCAGCTGGCTGATCCGGGTCTGCAGCTCGGAGGCCATATTGTTCATCGAGGCGGCCAGGCGGGCGACGTCGTCGCTGCCACGGACCACCATCCGGTCGGCCATGTTGCCGGAGGCCAATGCCTCGGCGGCCTCCCGGGCGGCCCGGACCGGTATGACGACCTGCCGGGCGATTGAGGCGGAGATCAGCCCCAGCGCGACGACCAGGATGGCCCAGGTGGTGATCACCGCGCCGCGGAGCACCTGCAGGGTCTCCTGCTCCTGGGACATCGGGAAGACCAGGTAGACGGGGAACCTGCCCGCGCCGGGGGCGTTGAGGGCGGAGCCGACCACCCAGCCGGCCTCGGTCCGTCCGTCGGTGTAGACGATCTGGGTGGAGGCGGCCCAGATGCCGGTTGCGCTGCCGACCTGCGTCGCCAGGGACGCCGGCACCGACTCCGGTTCCATCGAGCCGGAGCGGAAGCTGGAGACCGAGCCCTGGACCAGGACGTGGTACTGGCCACCGACCGCCCCGCGCTGGTCGAGGTCGATGGCGATCTTGCTGAGTATCTCGTTGACGTTTCCGGCGGCCAGGTCGCCGGTGTACATCTGGGCCTGGGCGCTGTCGAAGGCGATCTCGGCCTCGGCCATCGCGGCCCGTCGCTTGCCGCTCACCACGCCGTCGGCCGCCTGCTGCATGAGCAGGAACCCGGCCAGCACCAGCACGACGGTGGTTGCAAGCACGGTGGTGACGACCACCCGCAGTGGCAGCGAGCCGCGCCACACCGCCTGCGGGTGGCGGAAGAAGCGAGCAAGGGCGTCGCCCATCGGCCGCCACCAGTGGCGGCGCCGGCCGGCGACCACCCCGGCGACGCTCATCGGGTCAGCCCACCTGCTGGTCGACGGCGCCCGCCTTGTAGCCGACCCCTCGGACCGTCACCACGATCTGCGGGTGCTCCGGGTCCTTCTCGATCTTGGAGCGCAGGCGTTGGACGTGGACGTTGACCAGGCGGGTATCGGCCGCATGGCGGTAGCCCCAGACCTGCTCCAGCAGCACCTCGCGGCTGAACACCTGGCGGGGCTTGCGCGCCAGGGCGAGCAGCAAGTCAAACTCGAGCGGGGTCAGGGCGATCTCGGTGGTGCCCCGGCGGACCGAGTGCGCCTCGACGCTGATCACCAGGTCACCGATGGCCAGGGTCTCCTGGGCGGACTCGGCGGGCAGCCGGCGCAACCGGGTGCGCACCCGCGCGATCAACTCCTTGGCCTTGAACGGCTTGGCGATGTAGTCGTCGGCGCCGGCCTCGAGGCCCGCGACCACGTCGGTGGTGTCGCTCTTCGCGGTCAGCATCACCACCGGGACGTCCGACTCGGCACGGATCTCGCGGCAGATCTGGACGCCGTCCTTGCCGGGCAGCATCACGTCGAGCAGCACCAGGTCGGGCTGGACCTCCCGCAGCAGGTCCATCGCCGTGTCTCCACGGCCGCACCAAGCGGTCTCGAACCCCTCCTGCTGGAGCACGAGCTGCAGCATCTCCGCCAGCGCGGCGTCGTCGTCCACCACGAGGATCATGGCCCGCGAGGCGGGTCGGGCACCGTTCGGCACAGTGTTGTACTCCTTGTCTGGCTCGGCCTGCCCATCCTAGCCGTCCGTCCGGGCTCCGCCCCCTCCTGACCAACCGGGGCGGCGCCACGAGCTCAGTTCAGGTGGGGGGAGTCGGTCCAGGTCGCGTACAACGCGAGCTCACCGCCCTGGCGCCGCAGCACCTCGCGCCACAGGTTCCAGGGCGACTTGCCGAAGATGTCGGTGTACGTGGAGGGCAGGACGTACCACAGCCCCCGGCCGATCTCGGTCTCCAGCTGCCAGGGGGACCACCCTGCGTACCCGGCGAAGATCCGGATGTCGTCGTACGCCCCGCGGACCAGCTCGACGGGGGTGTCCAGGTGCAGCAGGCCGATCCGGTCCGAGACCTGCCGCCAGCCCGGAGGCTCCTCCTCGATGTCCGAGACACTTGCCAGGCAGACGGCCCCCTCGGGCAGTACCGGGCCGCCACGGTAGAGCACGCGGGGAACGCTGACGATGTCGGCCCAGTCGGGCAGGACGCGCTCCAGGGCCAGGTCGGCGCGCTTGTTCAGCACCACTCCCAGCGCACCGTCGTCATCGGCATCGATCAGGTAGATCACCGTCTGCTCGAAGAAGCCGCCGTCGCGCACATCGACGGAGGAGACCAGCAGGTCTCCTCGTTGCGGTCGCAGAACCTCCACGGACCCATTGTGGCCCCGCTCAGAAGGACTCGGCCGCACCTTCAAGCTGTTCGGCGATCTCCACGTAGAACTCGCGCACTGCCGGTGCCCCGAGCACCGGGCCACCGGCGAGGAGGCCATCGGCGCCCAGCAGGACCGCCCCCGGGGTTCCCCGGACCTCGAGCGCCGCCGCGGCCGCACCGTCCTGGTCGACCAGGGCGGTTTCCACCCAGACGGGAGTCCCCGGCGAGTCGATCCAGTTGCTGTGCACGACCGGGCGCACGGTGATCGGCAGGTCCCGCTCCCGCCAGCGGGGCAGGTCCCGGGCGATGCCGAGGCAGGAGCCGCAGCCCGGGGACAGGAAGACGAGCAGCTGCGCCCCGCCGGCGACGATGCCGCGGAGGTTGACGCTGTGGCCGTCCGGATCGAGCATCTCCACGTCCGGGATCTCGGACCGGACGTACTCCTCCAGGTCGTCCTCCCCCTCCGGCAGGGCTGGGAGCGGGGCCGGGCCGGCCTCGGCGCCGGCCGGGGCAGCCGTGGTGGACGAGGTCGCCAGGTAGGTCACCGCGACGGCGAGCAGGGCACCTGCGAGCCATCCCCAGACAGTCGCGTCGGCCAGCCGGCCCAGCACCGAGCCGCCGAGGGCAGCGTCGACGAGTGCCACTGCGGCGGCCAGGGCGAGGACGACGTTGCGGGCCAGGGTGCGGCCCGAGACCGGTGCGCTGTCATCGGCACCGAAGCACCCGCACGAGACGGGCTCCGGGGCCCGGAGCGCCACGACGACCAGGACGAGGTAGGCCGCGACCAGGGCCGCGCCACCGACGACGAACAGCAGGTTCCACGGAGCCGGGACCAGGATCATGCCCAGGCCCAGCACCAGCTCCGCCACGGGATGCCACCGACGGACGAAGGCGGAGTTGATCCACTCCGGCAGGCCGGCCCCGGCGAAGGCCGTGTCGTCGAGGTCGGGGTGGCGCCACTTGCCGACGGCGGCCACGACGAGCGTGACCGCGACCACCAGATGGGCGAGGACGAGGGAATCGAGCACGCAGTGATCCTACGGTGCGGGCCCGACGGAACGATCAGCGCGATGGAACGCCCACTACGTGGGAACGCTCGGCACCGGGGAGGCTTGGACCCGGCGAAACGCGAACAGGCGCCCCGCGGATGCGGGACGCCTGTTCGTCAACAAGGGGTGGAGATGCGGGGAATCGAACCCCGGTCCATGAAAGGCAGCTCAGACATTCTCCGGGCGCATCTGGCTAGGCGTTCTACTCGGCTCCCACCCTCACGCCAGCAAGTGGTGGACGAGCCCAGTCACAGTAAATGTCCCCATCACGCCCTGTGACGCAAGGCGATAGGTGAGTTTCCTTGATTAGGCCAGGCACCGGGTCGGAAACACTCCCGGGCTGACCCTTCGATCACTGCTCAGGCAGCGAGAGCGAAGTCAGTGCGCTTATTGTTGGCACTTATTGGTTTCCAGGGGGCATTAACGAGTTGACCCTGGATCCTCGGCCCGCTTCTCCTGGGACAACACTCCCATGTCGAAACCGATCATCCCCTGTTGAGTTGTGCGCGGTGCCGATACCCCTGAGGGACCGGTTGACCACGCCGACACCCAGTGTAACGCATCGGACCAGGCGTCCATTCCCGCTCGGCTCAGGCGTCAGCGGCCCAGCCGCTTGGGCTCCGGCTTGGACAGGATCCGGAACGGCACGAGCTTCAGCACCGGGTTCTCCCACGGCTCCCCGGTCGCGGCCTTGACGCCCCCGACGACGGTGAGCACGAACCAGGTCAGCGCCACGATCCCCGCCACGAAGCCCAACGGGTCCGCAATGGCGGCAAGGATGCCGCCGGCGATCATGCCGCCGGTGCTGATCAGGGTGAAGTCGAACGCGCTCGCGGCCTGGCGCTTGGCCTCCGATCCCTCGGGAGCGACGACGTAGCCGATCAGCGGACCGAAGATCCAGGTGAAGAGGGCCGAGAAGTGGCTGAACGCACCGATGCCACGCCCGGCGACGTCCTGGGTGCGAGCCCCGACCAGCGGGGCGTACGCCGGATGGATCCCGAGGGCCTGTGACGGCTGGGAGGGCTGTACCAGTCCGTAGAAGGCCAGGTTGAGGTCCTTGCGGGTGCGGGCCGTGAAGACCTGGTCGAGCCGCTGGTCCAGCTCGCTCTCGGTGAGCCGGCCGTCGGCGTAGGCACGCTGCAGCCAGTCCACGGCACGGTCCCGTTGCTCGTCCGAGACGAGGAGGTTGAGACTGGGGTGTTCGTACGCCGGGTTCATGCCTTCAACCATGCCACCAGCCACACAACGGACCAATCGGGCTCAGCCCTGACTCCGCCCCTGAAGAACACCCGGGAAACCGGATCACCAGGAGCCGCCGCCACCGCCGCCACCACCGCCGCCGGCGAAGCCACCGCCGCCGCCGAAGGCGCTTCCCCCGCTGCCGAAGCCGGTACCCGAGCCCGACAGGTCCACCGGCGGGGGTCCCACTGTCGTGCCGACCGCGTCGGCGAACCCGACCCAGGAGAACGTCTGCAGGTAGAACGGCCCGACGAACCAGTCAGGGTGGACCTCTGGCAGCCGGCCGGCTTCGACGAGCTGCTCACAGACCCTGGCCCACCGGTCCGCCAGCCCGAAGCTGATCGCCCACGGCAGGTACTTCGAGAAGATGTCCTCCCCCTCCTCGAAGCGGATCTGGTCGGCCTCGGCCGTCGCGAGGTATTCGCGGAACCCCTCGCCCTGGTCGGTGAGGGCGCGTCCCAGGGCCGTACGCTGCCCGCGCTGGAGCAGGCGCCGGACCACCAGTACCGCGATCACGATCGGGACCAGCGGCAGCAGCAGGACCATGTTGCCCAGGATGCCGGTGCTCATCAGGAACGAGCTCAGCACCACCAGGCCGAAGATGCCCCGGCTGAAGCCGGGGACATGGATCCGGCGACCACCCGCCGGGACGTGGGTGAACCAGCCGTAGGACTCCACCTCGCGTCGCAGCGAGGCGACCATGGAGTCGTGCGCGGCCGTCAGCTCCCCCGCGGTGCCGAGCTGGACGGACCGGCCGGGACGTCCACCCGGGAAGAGGGTGTCGACGAGCACCGCCTCGTGCTGGGACCGGACGGCGAGCGGATCGACCAGGGTGACCACGTACCCGCTCTCCGCATCCCCGGAGAGCTTCAGCACGCCGTGCACGGCCATGTCGACGAGGGTGGCCGCGGTCTCCCGCGGTTCCAGCTTGCCGTCCATCAGCAGTCCCGCCTCTGCCACCGAGATGGGCGGCGGGCTGAACGAGACCGGGACCTGGATGCCACGGGGCGACGGGCCGACCCGCCCCTCCTGGCCACGTGGGGGAACGACGCCCGGTGGGAGGTCGACGTAGCGCTTGTCCCGTCGCGAGCGAACCAGGAGGGCGCCGCCGACCGCGGCCACCAGCGCACTCGCCCCGGTCAGGCCGGCGGCGGTGGTGACCTGGCGCTGCTGCTGTGCCTGGGCGCTGGGAACGATGATCGGCTTGTTGTCACTGATCAGGCCGGACCTGATCTTCGCAGAGACGGTGAGCCCTTCACCCGGCTGGACGGTCCGCTGCCTGACCTGCACGACCCCATCGGTGAGGGTGGAGCTGTCGCAGCGGGTCGTGCTCTTCGGCGGGCCCACGTAGCAGGCCACGTCCGTGGCGCCCTGGGGGACCGTGACGCTGACGGCGACGTCATTGAGGGGCGCCTGCCACTCGAAGCCGGTGGCATCCCAGTAGAACTCGTCGTACGCACTCTGGCTGCGCAGTGCCCCGCGCATGGTGTAGTTGAGCACGTACGTCGCGGTGGGGGCACTGATCGTCCGGTTGGGGTCGCCGATGCGGATCCGCAGGTACTCGGTCCGTGGCTGGCTTGCCGTGACCGGGGAGGTGCTGTACTGGGCCGGCGCGTCCGGGCTCGAGACCCTGATGTTGCTGTACTCGTACGAGACGTCCTTGCTGGTGTCGTTGCTCTCCGGCTCGCGGGTGACGAGGTAGCGGTCGATGCCGTGCCGGCCCGAGGAGGTCCCGAAGCGGTAGACGAGGCGCTCGGTGACGTCGACGGTGCCGTCGGTGCGGACCACGTAGTCGATCGCGAAGGAGTCGACCTGGTCGCCGGCGGCATGTGCCGGCGTGGCGAGGCCGGGGGCAACCACGGCCAGCAGGACGAACAGGGCGGCGAGCACCCCGCCGAGGCGACCGGAGCAGCGGCGCTTCATCGACGGCCCTTGCGACGGGCGGACAGTACGCGTTCGGTCTCGCGGCGGGCATCGCGCTCGGCCAGGGACTGGCGCTTGTCCCATTCCTTCTTGCCGGTGGCCACACCGACCTCGACCTTGGCGTAGCCGTCCTTGAAGTAGATCTTCAGGGGGATCAGGGTGGTGCCCGAGCCGTTGAGGTCGCGTTCGAGCCGGTCGATCTCCTTGCGGTTCAGCAGCAACTTGCGGGTGCGCCGTGCCGAGTGGTTGGTCCAGGTGCCGTGGCTGTACTCGGGGATGTTGGCCTGGCGCAGCCAGACCTCGCCGTCGTCGACGGTCGCGAAGGAGTCGACGATCGACGCGCGGCCCTCCCGCAGCGACTTGACCTCGGTGCCCTGGAGCACGATGCCGGCCTCGTACGTCTGGTGGATCGTGTAGTCGTGCCGCGCCTTCTTGTTCTGCGCCACGAGTTTCGTGCCGGTCTCCTTCGCCATGGCGCCATCATCCCAGAGACCACAAACGGCGCGCCGGTCGGTCCGGCGCGCCGCTCGCTGTGCGGGGAATCTGCTCGTTCGGGGTTGTCTGTCGACGCCGGGTCAGAGGACCGTCTGCGGGTTCACCATCTGCCCGTTGCGCCAGACCATGAAGTGCAGGTGGCAGCCGGTCGAGTAGCCGGTGGTGCCTACGTACCCGATGACCTGGCCCTGCTTGACCGTCTGGCCGACCGAGACGTTGTAGCGGGACAGGTGGTTGTAGGCGGTGGTGGTGCGCTTGCCACCGAGGGTCCCGTGGTCGATGAACAGCCGGTTGCCGTAGCCGGCGTTGTAGTAGCGCTGGCTGACCCTGCCGTTCGCGACCGCACGGATCGGGGTGCCGCAGGCGGCACCGAAGTCGGTGCCGTCGTGCAGCTTGTAGATCTTGGTGATCGGGTGCACCCGCATGCCGTACACGGACGTGATCGGGGCGCCCGCGACGGGCATGATCAGCCCGGCCCAGGACTGCCTGTTGGTGACCTTGGCGGCCGACGAGCTGGTCTTCGTGCCCGCGGACACGTTGGATGAGGTGACTGCCGGCGCGGCCGGCTTCGCCGCACTGGCGGCCTTGGCCGCCTCGGCGGCGGCCTGGGCGGCAGCCGCCTCGCGAGCCTTTCGGTCCGCCTCCGCCTTGGCCTCGGCGGCCTTGGCTGCTGCCTCGTCACGGGCGACGATGTCGGCGTTGACCTTCTCGCGCTCCGTACTGAGCTGCTCGTACGCCTTCTTGTCCGCGTCCACCTGTTCCTGGGCGGCCTGCTGGGCGCTCTTGTTCGCCGCGACGGCCGCGGACACCGAGGCCTGCTGCTGGGCCTCGGCGGCCTCCAGCTCCTTCAGCGAGGCGAGCACCTGGGCCGCGGCATCCTTCTGCGCGGCGACCTTCTGCTGCGCCTCGACCTTGGCCGCCCGGGCCGTCTCGAGGGTGGTCTGCATCTCGTTCAACCGGTCCAGCTGGGCCTGGTTGGTGTCCATCATGGTCGTCGACAACTGGATGCGGGTCTGCAACCCCGCGGAGGAGCCCTGCCCGACGAGGAGAGCGACCCCCATCAGGTTGTGCTGGCGCTGGTACTGCTCGCGGGCGATCCCGCCGATCATGGCCCGCTGCCCGGCGATCGCCCGTTCTCCGGCGGCCACGGCCGCCTCGGCGGTGGCCAGTTCCGCCTCCGCGTCGACGAGCGAGGCGGCCAGTCGCGCATCCTCGGCCTTCGCCCCCGCGACCTCGTCGCGGGTCCGGGCCAGGGTCGCCTCGGCTGCGGACAGCTGGCCCTGGGACGTCTCCAGTCGCGCCACGGCATCCTGCAGGGCCTGGCTCGACTCCCCCATCGACGACGAGGCGGTGTCGATCTGGCTGGAGAGCTCCTGCTTGCGATCGTCCAGCTGGTCCGCCGAGGCCGGGATGGCGTACCCCAGACCCAGCGCAGCGACGATACTCACGGCGGCCATACGGATGGCCAATCGTCGTCGTGGTGTCGTGGTCATTGTCGTTCCCCTGTCCCTCAGCATGTGGGTCCCCCGATCACACGCGGAGGTGTTTGTTGGTGGCGATCAATGTCGGAATAATAGAAAGCACGACCGCCACCCCGGCAAGTCCGGCAATGGCGATACCCGCCTCCGTCCATCCGATCCAGGGCAAAGTCTGGATCGAGACTTCAGCATTACGGACGACCAGCGAGTACATTCCGGCGACCAGCGTGGCTGCCGCCAGGAGGGCACCGACCAGCCCTGCGAGCAGCGTCTCGAGGACGAACGGCATGGTGATGTAGGTGTTCGACGCGCCGACCAGCCGCATGATGCTGATCTCCCTGCGCCTGGCGAACACCGCCAGCCGGATGGTATTGCCGATCTGCAGCGCGGCCGCCAGGAGCAGCAGCGCACTGGTCCCGATGGCCACCCACTGGGCCGTACGCAACCACTGGAAGAGCGGGTCGAGCACCTCCCGCAGGTCCTGGACCGCCTGCACCCCGGGCATCCCCGCGACGTCGTTGACCACGCCCTGGTACTGCTGCGGGTCGACCAACTTGACCCGGAACGACTCCTGCATCTGGTCGACGGTCAGCGAGTCACGGATCGGGCTGTCCTTGTAGGAGGCCACGAAGTCGTCGTACGCCTGCTGCTTGGACTCGGCGAAGACCTGGCTGACCTGCGGGTTGGCGTGCAGGGCAGCCTCCACCGTGGCCCGCTGCTGGGGGGTGATCCCCTGGCCCGGCGTGCAGTTGTCCCCCGCCGTGTCAGGGGTGCACAGGAAGATCGAGATCTCGACCTTGTCGTACCAGCGCCCCTTCATCAGCTCGATCTGCTGGGCCGCGAGCAGGCCGCCCCCGAACAGGACGAGTGAGACCCACATGGTGACGATGATCGCGACCATCATCGAGGCGTTGCGATGGACCCCGGTCCAGGTCTCCGAAAGAATATGACGGAATCTCATTCCCACCCCTCCTCAGGCCTGGTAGCCGTACGTGCCCTTGCCCTGGTCGCGGACCAGGTCACCGTTGACGAGCTCCACCACGCGCTTGCGCATCTGGTCGACGATCGTCGAGTCGTGCGTGGCCATCACCACCGTCGTCCCCTGGCGGTTGATCCGGTCGAGGACCTTCATGATGCCCACGCTGGTGGCGGGGTCCAGGTTGCCGGTCGGCTCGTCCGCGATCAGGATCATCGGACGGTTGACCACCGCGCGGGCGATCGCCACGCGCTGCTGCTCGCCTCCGGAGAGCTCGTCGACCAGGCGGTCCCCCTTGTCCGCCAGCCCGACCAGTTCCAGCGTCTCCGGCACCATCGACCGGATGTCCCGCCGGGAGTAGCCGGTGACCTGCAGGGCGAAGGCGACGTTCCCCCACACGGTCTTGCCCGGTAGCAGCCGGAAGTCCTGGAACACGGTCCCGATCTGGCGACGCAACTTGGGCACCCGCCAGGACGGCAGGTTGGAGATGTCACCGCCATCGACGAAGACGCTCCCCCGGGTGGGCCGCAGCTCGCGCAGCACCAGTCGGATGAACGTGGACTTGCCCGAGCCGGAGCGACCGACCAGGAAGGCGAACTCGCCCCTGTCGATCTCGAGGGTGATGTTCCTCAGGGCTGCCCGGGGTTGTCCCGGGTACTTCTTGCTGACGTTGTCAAAGCGAATCATGGGAGGAGGGCCGACTGGAGGATGGGGAAGTGCCGGTTGGCATACCGGTGCTCACTGGGGGGACGTACACGGCCCACGGTGAGTCTAAGCACAGCGGGCCCCGCCACCCGGACATCACCCTCCCCCCGGCGCGTCACGCCGCAGGCGCCCCTAGCGCGCGGCGAGCTCCTGCTGCTTGCGCCAGCGGATGCCGGCGTCGACGAACTCGTCGATCGCGCCGTCGAAGACCGCCTCGGGGTTGCCGACCTCGCAGTCGGTGCGCAGGTCCTTGACCATCTGGTAGGGGTGCAGGACGTAGGAGCGCATCTGCGAGCCCCAGGAGTTGCCGCCGTCGCTCTTCAGGGCGTTCATCTCGGCCTCACGGTCCTTGCGGGCCTTCTCCAGCAGGCGGGCCTGGAGCACGCGCAGGGCGGCGGCCTTGTTCTGGATCTGCGACTTCTCGTTCTGGCAGGACACCACCAGGCCGGTCGGCAGGTGCGTGATGCGGACGGCGGAGTCGGTGGTGTTCACCGACTGGCCACCCGGGCCCGAGGAGCGGAAGACGTCCACCCGGATGTCCTGCTCGGGGATGTCGATGTGGTCGGTCTCCTCCACCACGGGCAGCACCTCGACGCCGGCGAACGACGTCTGGCGGCGTCCCTGGTTGTCGAACGGGGAGATCCGGACCAGCCGGTGGGTGCCCTGCTCGACCGAGAGGGTGCCGTAGGCGTACGGCGCCTTGACCTGGAACGTGGCCGACTTGATGCCCGCCTCCTCGGCGTACGAGATGTCGTAGACCTCGGTCGGGTAGCCGTGGCGCTCCGACCAGCGCAGGTACATGCGCATCAGCATCTCGGCGAAGTCGGCGGCATCGACGCCACCGGCCTCGGAGCGGATGGTGACGACCGCGTCGCGCTCGTCGTACTCCCCCGACAGCAGGGTGCGGACCTCGAGGGCGTCCAGCGTGGTCCGCAGGGAGGCGGCTTCCTGGACCGCGTCCTCGAGGACGGAGGCGTCGTTCTCCTCCTCGGCCAACTGGACCATGACCTGCAGGTCCTCGAGGCGCTGGCGCAGGCCGGTGAGCCGCTTCAGCTCCGCCTGCAGGAAGGACAGCCGGGAGGTGACGCGCTGGGCGTTCTCCTGGTCGTCCCACAGGTCGGGGGCCGACACCTGCTGCTCGAGGTCGGCGATCTCCGTCGCCATGGCGGCCGGGTCGGAAACGGACTCGATCTGCCCGAGGGCGCGATCGAGGGCCGTGATGGTCTCACTGATGTCTTCGGCTGCCACGAAGCAGGAGTCTATAACGTCCCGCCCCGCCCGCCGAGTGGAACGCCTGCGTGAGAAGCTGAGGCCATGACGACTCACATCGTGACCCTGGGTGGCGGGGGCTTCTCCGCGTCAGCCACGGGGGCAGCAACGAAGCTCGACAAGTACGTTGTCGACCTCGCCGGCAAGCCCAATCCCGTGGTGGCCTTCCTGCCGACCGCCTCCGCCGACGACCCGCGCTACGTCAACCGGTTCCTGACCGCGTACGGCGCCCTGGGGATCCGGCCGATCGTGGTGACCCTCTGGCAGGACGCGGCCCGGTCGGTCTCCCGGCTCGACGAGGCCGACGTCCTCGTCGTCGGTGGCGGCCTGACGGTGAACCTGCTGGCGCTGTGGGAGGCGCATGGGGTGTCGGCCAAGATCCGCCAACTGGTCGAGTCGGGCAAGGACCTCGTCATCGCCGGGTACGCGGCCGGCGGCGGTGCCTTCTTCGAGGGCTGCACCACCGACTCGTTCGGGCCGGTGATGGCCTGGCGGGGCGGCCTGGGGATCCTGCCCGGTTCCTTCTGCTCCCACTACCACTCCGAGGGCGACCGCGCCCCGATCTTCGCCGAGGCTGTCGGCGAGGGCTCCCTGCCCAGCGGCTACGGCGTCGACGACGGTGCGGCGATCGTCTGGGTGGACGCGAAGCCCAAGCACTTCCTGGCCGAGGACACCGAGGCCAAGGTGTACCGGGTCGAGGGCACCGAGGAGCCCACCTCGTCGGGTGTCTACATCACTGCCGAGCGGATGCGGGTGCTCTGAGCATCCGTCGGACAACCGGTGCGGGCCGGGTCGGGGCCAAGGGGCTGCGACCCGGCCCGCTTGTATTGCCCGAAGTGCTTCCCATCCAGTGGCGTATGGGCGGATGATCAGTCGAAGGGCCCATCGGGAGAACCCTGGGCCGTCGCACGATTGAGGAGTTCTCGTGAACACTCGATTCACCCGATTCGCGGCCGTCGCCGCTGCTGGTCTCTCCCTCGCCGTGATGGCAGGGTGCAGCGGGAACAAGACAACACCGACGCCCGCAGGCTCCACAGCGGCGAGTAGTGACGTCTCGGCCACCATCGCCCTCCTGCTCCCCGAGACGAAGACCACCCGGTACGAGACCTTCGACAAGCCGTACTTCGAGGCGGCCCTGAAGACCGAATGCCCGAAGTGCACCCTGATCTACAACAACGCCAACCAGGATGCGGCCAAGCAACAGCAGCAGGCAGAGTCGGCCATGACCCAGGGGGCGAAGGTCCTCGTGCTCGACGCGGTCGACGGCAAGTCGGCCCAGACGATCGTCAACGAGGCCAAGGCCAAGGGTGTCAAGGTCGTCGCGTACGACCGCTTCGTGGCCGGGTCCGACTACTACGTCTCCTTCGACAACCTGAAGGTCGGCGAACTGCAGGCCCAGACCCTGGTGGACATCCTGAAGAAGTCCGGGAAGACCAGCGGCGACCTGGTCATGATCAACGGCTCGCCGACGGACGCCAATGCCGCCGACTTCAAGAAGGGCGCACACAGCGTCCTCGACACGTCCGGCTTCACCATCAAGGCCGAGTACGACACCCCCGACTGGAGCCCTGACAAGGCCCAGGCCTGGATGGAGGGCGAACTCACCTCCGTCAGGTCCGGTCTCGTCGGTGTCTATGCGGCCAACGACGGCGTCGCCGGCGGTGCCATCACTGCCCTCAAGGCCGGCGGCGTGAACCCGATGGTCCCGGTCACCGGACAGGACGCGGAGATCACCGGCGTCCAGCGCGTGGTCGCCGGTGACCAGGCGATGACGGTCTACAAGGCGATCAAGCCCGAGGCCTCGGACGCGGCCAAGAACGCCGTGGCCCTGGCGAAGGGCACGGCCCCGACGTCCTCCACGACGAAGGACGGCGTGCCCGCCACCCTGCTGACCCCGGTCGCCGTGACCAAGGACAACATCAAGGACACGGTCGTCAAGGACGGCTTCTACACGATCGACCAGATCTGCACGTCGCAGTTCGCCTCCGCCTGCAGTGCGGCCGGCCTGAAGTAGGAATCGGAAGAGACACAGGAAAGCCCAGCGAGATGACTGCCACCTCCCCTCCCCCCGTCCTGTCGATGACCGGCGTATCGAAGCGATTCGGAGCCGTCCAGGCGCTCAGCAACGTCGACTTCCAGGTCAGGGCAGGGGAGGTGGTGGCCCTGGTCGGGGACAACGGTGCCGGCAAGTCGACGCTGATCAAGGCCATCGCGGGCGTCAACCTGCCCGATGCTGGCCAGATCTACTTCAACGGCGAGCAGGTCCACATCGGCTCGCCGGCCCAGGCGCAGCGGCTCGGCATCGCCACCGTCCACCAGGACCTGGCCCTCTGCGACAACCTGGACGTGGTGATGAACCTGTTCCTCGGCAGCGAGATCACCCGCGGTCCGCTCCTGGACGAGGTCTCGATGGAGAAGGAGTCCTGGCGGCTGCTGCGTGAGCTCAGCGCCAAGATCCCCTCCGTACGGATCGCCGTCGCGAGCCTGTCCGGAGGGCAGCGCCAGACCGTCGCCATCGCGCGCGCCCTGCTGGGAGAACCCCAGGTCGTGATGCTCGACGAGCCGACCGCGGCGCTCGGCGTGGCCCAGACCGAGGAGGTCCTGGGCCTGATCGGCCGACTCCGCGAACGCAACCTCGCCGTGGTCGTCATCAGCCACAACATGGCGAACGTGATGGCCGTGGCTGACCGGGTCGTCGTCCTGCGGCTGGGCCGCAACAACGGCGAGTACCTAGTGGCCGACACCAGCGTCGAGGAGATCGTCGGGGCGATCACCGGCGCCGTCGTCCACGCCGCACCAGACGTCCCCCCTGCGGAAGCGAGCCACTGATGAGCACCACCAAGCCGGCCCGTACGGCCCCCGGCGAACTCCCACCCGCCGGTCCCCCGGCCGACCTCCTCGACGAACGCCTGATCGCCCAGCAGGGCCTCTCCGGGTGGCTCCGTTCCGAGGGCCTGCGCCTGCGGACCGGCGACATCGGGTCGTTGCCGGTCATCATCGGCCTGGTCATCATCTGGGTCATCTTCGCCGTGCTCAACCCGGCCTTCGTCTCTGCGCAGAACCTCGTGAACCTGGCCATCCAGCTGGTCCCGATCGGCACGCTGGCGTTGGGCATCGTCTTCGTCCTGCTGCTGGGCCAGATCGACCTGTCGGCCGGCTCGGTCGCCGGCGTGGCAGCGGCGGTGGTCGCGGTCACTTTCGTGAACATGGGTTTCCCGCTGGTCCTGGCGATCCTGGCGGCGATCCTCTCCGGGTCGCTCATCGGCCTGGTGTACGGCCTGGTCTTCAACCGCTTCGGGGTGCCGAGCTTCATCATCACGCTGGCCGGCCTGCTGGCCTTCCTCGGCGTGCAGTTGCTGGTCCTGGGCAACGAGGGCACGGTGAACGTGCCGTTCAACTCTCCCCTGGTGCAGTTCGCCAACGGCACGTTCCTCCCGCCGGTGGTCAGCTACGTCCTGGTCGTGCTCGCGGCGGTCGCCGTCCTCCTGTCGGGGATGCAGCTCAACCGCCGGCGCGCCTCCGCGGACCTGTCGACCGTCCCGCTCGCCGTCGTCGTCGTACGCGCCTTGTTCCTGGCTGCCATCCTGGCCGCGGCGACCTTCGTGCTCAGCCAGGACCGAGGCGTACCGCTGATGTTCGTCCTGTTCGTCGTGGTGATCGCGATCATGGACCTGACGATCAAGCGCACCCGCTGGGGTCGCGACATCATGGCCGTCGGCGGCAACGTCGAGGCCGCGCGCCGAGCGGGCATCAACGTGAAGGCGGTCTACCTGTCAGTGTTCGTCACGTGCTCGACCTTCGCGGCCCTCGGTGGCGTCCTGCTCGCGGCACGGCTCGCCGCCGCCAACCAGAGCACGGGCACCGGCGACGTCAACCTGAACGCCATCGCCGCCGCGGTGATCGGCGGCACGAGCCTGTTCGGCGGCCGCGGTTCGGCCTACTCCGCCCTGCTGGGCATCGTCGTGATCCAGTCCATCAGCAACGGGCTGGACCTGCTCAACCTCGACTCCAGCATCCGTTTCATCATCACCGGCCTCGTCACGCTGCTGGCCGTGATCATCGACTCGACGACACGCCGTCGGCGCGCGCAGGCCGGTCGGGCCTGAGGCCCTGGGGAGTCGAGCGCCGCCAGGCCGGGTGCCTGGCGGCGCTCGACCGTCTCCCGGGCCCAAGGGAGGCCCGCCGATCAGGCCTCGGGGATGAGGGCCTTGGTGTAGACGGTGTCACCGTTGGCGTTGACCAGGCTCACGACGAACTCGGCTCCGTCGCCGGCCACTGCGACGTGCCCGAAGTACTGGTGCTCCCCCGAGCGCGGCGACTGGTTGGTGAATCCGTGCCGCTCGAAGACCTGTTCCGGACCGAAGGTGGCGTCGAGCTTGTTCGGACCGAACGAGCCGGCGTTGATCGGCCCGGCGACGAACTCCCAGAACGGCTTGAAGTCCTTGAAGACGGCCCGCTCCGGCGAGTAGTGGTGGGCCGCGCAGTAGTGCACGTCACCGGTGAGGAAGACGACGTTCTTGATGTCGTGGTCCTTGATCGCCTTCAGCAGGCGGGCGATCTCCAGCTCCCGGCCGAGGGGGGCGCCGGGGTCGTTGTTGGCGACGGCCTCCATGCCGGCGCCGTCCGGGACGACCAGGCCGATCGGCAGGTCGTTGGCGATGACCTTCCAGGTCGCGGTGGAGGTTCGCAGGCCCTCGATCAGCCACTGCAGCTGCTCCTCACCGAGGATGCGGGTGGCGGTGGACTCCAGGCCGGCCGTGTTGGGGGACTTGTACGTACGCATGTCGAGGCAGAACACGTCCAGCTGCGGCCCACGGGCGATCCGGCGGTGGATCGTCGGGCTGGTGCGGGGGTAGTACTCGTCGAAGGCCTGGCGCCCCCAGCGGGCCAGGGTGTCGACGTCGCGGACCTTGTCGTAGCGGGGATCGTCGCGGACCTTGTCGTAGCGGGGATCGTCGAGGACCTCGCCGGGGTACCAGTTGTTGGTCACCTCGTGGTCGTCCCAGGTGGCGACAATGGGCACTTCGCGGGCCAGGGCGCGTACGTTCGCGTCCAGGTAGTTGTAGCGGTGCCGGCCGCGGAAGTCGGCCAGGCTCTGGGCGATCTGGGTGACCTCGTCGATCAGCAGGTTCTTCCAGACGTTGCCGTCTGGCTCGGTGACGGCGGAGGCCATCGGGCCGTCGGCGTAGACCGTGTCGCCCGAGTGCAGGAAGAAGTCGGGGGCGGTGGCAAGCATCGCCCGGTACCCGAACATGCCGCCGATCTCCTCGTTGATGCCCCAGCCCTGGCCGGCGGTATCCGCCGTCCACACGAAGGTCTGGTCCAGGTCCTCCGCCTTGCGGCCGTAGCGCGAGCCGGGGGCCGTGGTGAAGGTACCGGTCTCCTCCTGGCCGGTGTGCCCGGCGGCGTCCACGAAGCCGAGCCGGTACTCGAACCGGGTGGCGGGGGCCAGCTTGTCGAGTCGCAGGCGGGCGGTGAAGTCGGTCCCGGTGGTGGCGGCCGGTCCGGTGAGCACGCGCTCCTGGTGGTACTTGCCCTTCAGCGGGTTGCCGTCGACGTCGACCGCCCGGACGACGGCGCGCAGCGTGCCGGCGCCGGACGAGCGGGCCCAGAGCACGGCCGAATCGGAGGTGACGTCGCCGGAGGCGATGCCGGAGGTCAGGGTCAACCGGTGGGACACCAGCGGTGCCGCGGCGGCACGGGTGCCGCCGGTACCGAGCAGGCCGGCGGCTGAGGCGGCCACGAACCCCTGCATCAGGGCGCGACGGCGCACGGGGACGGTGCGGAAGGACGAAGTGTCGGTCATGGAACCGATCGCACTCCTGCCCGGTGAAACGGGGCGGGCAGGCAGGAGGACGCGACGTGAACATCAGGACAACGGTCGACGTCGCCGACCCTGCCGGAACGTGCCCGGAGGCGGCGAAGGCCGCCAGCCTTCATCAACACGGGCGCAGCCCAGCTCAACGACGACCGGATCAAGCGCACTGACCTCGGCGTGGACGAGACCGCACCCGGGTGAGAGACCCGAAGACACGAAGGGCGTCCCTCGGTGGAGGGACGCCCTTCGGCTGCGTACGGATCCGGCCCTGGTGGGCGCAAAGGGACTCGAACCCCCGACATCCTGCTTGTAAGGCAGGCGCTCTAACCAACTGAGCTATGCGCCCGAGCAGAGGCCAACTATAGCGGCACCCGCGCCGCCGTGGCACTCAGACCGGGAAGTGGTAGTGCACCGCCGCCAGGTGCTCGTGCATGTCCCGGGTCTGCGGCAGGTCGGCCTGCTTCGACCAGGCCAGTGTCCCGTCCGGACCGATCAGGAACGAGTGCCGGCGGTCGCAGCCCAACTTGTCGTCGAAGGCGCCGTACGCTGCGCCGATCGCCCCGTGCGGCCAGTGGTCACTGACCAGGGTGAAGTCGAGGCCCAGCTGGCGATCCACCTCCCGCAGGACGAAGGACGTGTCGGTGGAGACGGCGACGATCCGGCAACCGGCGGCGTCGAACAGGTAGTTCGCGTCCCGCAACTGCTCCAGTTCGTCGCCGCAGACCGAGCTGAACGAGAAGGCGAAGAACACCAGCAGCACCGGGGTCCCCCGCCAGGAGGACAACTCGAAGTCACGACCGTGCTGGTCATGGCCATGGAAGTCGGCCACAGGCTGGCCGATGGGGGGCGCGACCGGCCGCATCAGCGCCGGGCACCCCGCGGGCGCACCAGCTTGGAGCCGGTCCAGTCGCCGGAGAGGTTCGCCGTCGAGGTCTGGGCGAGGCCGGCGGTGATCGCGGCCTCGGAGATGTCGGCCGGGTCCACGTGACCGCCACGCCCCACCTTCGGGGTCATCAACCAGACGACACCGTCCTCCTTGAGGTCGGTCAGTGCATCGACCAGACCATCACCGATGTCCCCGTCGTCCTCCCGCCACCACAGCAGGACCACGTCGACGGCCTCCAACGCCTCCTCGATGAGTTCACCGTCGACGGCGTCCTCGATCGCGATGCGCAAGTCATCGTCCACGTCCTCATCCCAACCCAGCTCCTGGACGAGCTGGCCGGCGGCAAGACCCATTCGGCTTGCGTCTTCCCTGGCCACGGAGGCGACCCCTTTCAACGGTTCACGTCCACATACCCACGGCATGTGTGGACACCACATTGCCAGACCCGCGCGCCCACGTCACGTCCCGCGGGCCGACGTGGACCATCCCACGGGCTGTCGTGGACCAGTAGTCTTTGCACGTTGACCAAAACTACGCTGACAGACGTTCACACACGATGACGACCACGGTCGGCACGAACGGATAGGACGATGCATGGCTACTCGCGGTGACCGCCCCGCACTCGGTGCGCAGGGCCTCCCGAGCCAGTTACCCGACCTGGACCCCGAAGAGACGCAGGAATGGATCTCCTCCTTCGACGGGCTCCTGGAGGAGAAGGGGCCCCACCGGGCCCGGTACATCATGTTGGAACTCCTCGCCCGCGCGCGGCAGCGCCAGGTGGGACTGCCGTCGCTGCGGTCCACGGACTACATCAACACGATCAGCACGGCGGACGAGCCGCTCTTCCCCGGTGACGAGGACACGGAGCGCCTGATCCGCCGCGCGCTGCGCTGGAACGCCGCGGTGATGGTCTCGAAGGCCAACCGCAAGGGCCTGGAGGTCGGCGGCCACATCGCCACCTACCAGAGCGCCGCGAGCCTGTACGAGGTCGGCTTCAACCACTTCTTCCGGGGCAAGGACCATCCCGGCGGCGGTGACCACATCTACTTCCAGGGCCACGCCTCCCCCGGCATGTACGCCCGCGCCTTCCTCGAGGGCCGCCTCTCCGAGTGGGACCTGGACGGCTTCCGCCAGGAGGTCTCCCGCGGCCCGCACAACGGCCTGTCGTCCTACCCGCACCCGCGCCTGATGCCGGAGTTCTGGGAGTTCCCGACCGTGTCGATGGGCATCGGCCCGTTGAACGCGATCTACCAGGCCCGGATGAACCGCTACCTGCAGAACCGCGGCATCAAGGACACCTCCCAGCAGCACGTCTGGGCCTTCCTCGGTGACGGCGAGATGGGCGAGCCCGAGTCCCTCGGCGCGATCGGCCGGGCCGCTCGCGAAGAGCTCGACAACCTCACCTTCGTGATCAACTGCAACCTGCAGCAGCTCGACGGGCCCGTCGACGGCAACGGCAAGGTTGTCCAGGACCTGGAGTCCTTCTTCCGTGGTGCCGGCTGGAACGTCATCAAGGTCCTCTGGTCGCGCGACTGGGACCCGCTCCTGGCGGCCGACGACGACGGCTCGCTGCTGCACAAGATGAACAGCACGCCCGATGGCCAGTTCCAGACCTACTCGATCTCGGCCGGCTCGTACATCCGCGAGAAGTTCTTCGACACCCCGCGGCTGAAGCGGATGGTCGAGGGCTACTCCGACCAGCAGCTGCAGCGGCTGGGCCGCGGTGGCCACGACTACCGCAAGGTCTACGCGGCCTACAAGGCGGCGATGGAGCACGTCGGCCAGCCGACCGTGATCCTGGCCCAGACCGTCAAGGGCTGGACGATCGACGCCCTGGAGGCGAAGAACGCCACGCACCAGATGAAGAAGCTCACGTCGGCCGACCTGAAGGCCTTCCGCGACCGGCTGCACCTGCCGATCCCCGACTCCGCCCTCGAGGACGCCTACAACCCGCCGTACTTCCGCCCCGCCGAGGACTCCCCGGAGATGAAGTACATGCGCGAGCGCCGTCTGGCCCTGGGCGGACCGGTCCCGCAGCGTCGGGTCAAGCCGCGTCACCTGGCCCTGCCCGGCGACGACATCTACAAGGAGCTGATGGCCCCGGGCAACCCGAAGGCCAAGGTCGCCACCACCCAGGCGTTCGTCCGGCTGCTCCGCGACCTGATGCGGGACAAGGGGATCGGCCAGCGGATCGTCCCGATCGCTCCGGACGAGTTCCGTACGTTCGGCATGGACTCGATGTTCCCCACGGCCAAGTTGTACGACCCGGCCGGCCAGACGTACGAGTCGGTCGACCGCAAGCTGCTGCTCGCCTGGAAGTCGGCCACGAACGGCCAGCTGCTGCACGAGGGCATCTCCGAGGCCGGTGGCCTGGGCTCCTTCACCGCGGCGGGCACGGCGTACGCCACGCACGGCGAGCCGATGATCCCGGTCTTCATCTTCTACTCGATGTTCGGCTTCCAGCGCGTGGGTGACTTCATCTGGGCGGCCGCCGACCAGATGACCCGCGGCTTCCTGATCGGTGCCACCGCGGGTCGTACGACCCTGACCGGTGAGGGCCTGCAGCACGCCGACGGGCACTCCCCGCTGATCGCCGCGACCAACCCGGCAGTGGTGCACTACGACCCGGCCTTCGCGTTCGAGGTCGCGCTGATCGTCAAGGACGGCCTGCGCCGGATGTACGGGCACGACGATCCCGAGTACCCCGAGGGCGAGAACGTCATGTACTACCTCACGGTGTACAACGAGCCCGTCTCCCAGCCCGGCCCGCCGGCCGACCTGGATGTCGAGGGCGTGCTCAAGGGCATGCACCTGTTCCGCCGCGCCGAGGACAACGACTTCGCCCGGGTCCGCCTGATGGCCTCCGGCGTCGCCGTGCCGCAGGCCCTCGAGGCCCAGCGGATCCTCGCCGAGGAGTGGTCGGTCGGTGCCGACGTGTGGTCGGTGACCTCGTGGAACGAGCTGAACCGCGAGGCGATCGAGTGCGCCCGGTGGAACCTCGGCCACCCGGCCGACGACCGCAAGGTGCCGTACCTGACCAAGAAGCTCAGCGAGACGACCGGCCCGGTCGTGGCGGTGAGCGACTACATGCGTGCGGTCCAGGAGCAGATCCGGCCGTACGTGCCGGGGTCCTTCACCTCGCTGGGTGCCGACGGGTTCGGCTTCGCCGACACCCGCGCGGCCGCCCGTCGCTACTTCCAGATCGACGCCCAGTCGATGGTCGTGGCGGCACTGGAGGCGCTGGAGACCGAGGGTGGCTACCGTCGCGGCGCGGCCGCCGAGGCGTACGCCAAGTACAACCTCGGGGACCCGACCGCGGTGGCACACGTCGCCCAGGAAGGCGCCGGCGCCTGACCATGGCACTGACGTGGATCCAGCTCCCCTCGACCCGGAATCGCGCGTCGATCGCCCGCCGCCTGCGGCAGGCGGCGGCCCGGATCACCACGGCCGCCATCACGGCGGTCGACGCGCGGTACGAGTGGTTCGGACGCCTCAGTCCGGAGCACCGGGCCTCGGTGACCCTCGTCGCCCGTGCGGGCGTCGACGGCTTCATCAACTGGTTCGGCGAGGGGGGCTCGGACCGCCCGGTCCAGATCTTCGAGCGGGCGCCCCGGGAACTGTCCCGGCACCTCAGCCTCAAGCAGACGGTCGACCTCACCCGTACGATCATCGACACGGTCGACGCCGAGATCGACGAGCAACTCCCGCGGGCGGACCGCCCGTACCTCCATGCTGCCCTCAACGAGTACAGCCGTGACGTCGCCTTCGCCGCCGCCGAGGTCTACGCGGCGGCGGCCGAGGTCCGGGGCGCCTGGGACCTGCGCCAGGAGGCCACCGTCGTCGACGCGGTGATGCGCGGCGAGGTGGACGACGCGATCATGTCGCGGGTCGCCACCCTCGGCTGGCGCTCCACCAGCGGCGCGGCCGTGGTCCTCGGCACCTGCCCCGCGGACGGGGCCGAGACCGCCCTCGAGGCCACCCACCGCACGGCCCGCTCGCTCGGGCTGGACTGCCTCACCGCCGTCCACACCGACCGACTGGTCGTGGTCGTCGGCGGAGCGCCGCTGGGTCCCGACGCGGACCTGGTGGCCGTGTTGGCACCCCTCGCCGAACGCTTCGCCGAGGGACCGGTCGTGGTCGGCCCCCGGGTGGAACAGCTGGCCGCCGCCGGTGGCAGTGCCCGCGCTGCCCTGTCCGGCCTCCGCGCCGCCCCCGGCTGGCCCCAGGCCCCCCGCCCCGTGCACGCCGACGACCTGCTGCCCGAGCGGGCCCTCTCCGGTGACGGCCACGCCCGACGTGCCCTTGCCCGGGACGTGTACGGCCCGCTCGCCGAGGCGGGCGGCGGCCTGTTGGAGACCCTGACCTGCTTCCTGGACGAGGGCCTGTCCATCGAGGCCTCCGCCCGCGCCCTCTTCGTGCACGCCAACACCGTGCGCTACCGCCTCAAGCGGATCCACGAGGTGACCGGGTACTCCCCCACCGATCCGCGAGACTCGTACACCCTGCGGCTGGCCCTGACCCTGGGCCGCCTGCTCGGACCGGGGACCGCATAACCGCACCGGCAGGGTCTTGTGGGGTTCCGACAACAATGACTCACGACATTTCGTGTGCGTCGCGGCCCCTTCGGGCGACGGAAAGCGGGAGAGTGGAAGCGTGCTCGCAGTCGTCGCGCCGGGTCAAGGCGCTCAGAAACCAGGATTCCTCGAACCATGGCTGGCTGATCCCGTCTTCGCTGACCGGCTGAACTGGCTCTCCGCCGTCTCGGGGCTCGACCTCGAGTACTACGGCACCCAGGCGGACGAGGCCACCATCCGTGACACCGCGATCGCCCAGCCGCTGCTGGTCGCGGCCGGCCTGGTGTCCGCGCTGGCCCTCTTCCGCTCCCCGGCCGACGCCTTCCGCCAGGTCGGCGTGGTGGCCGGCCACTCCGTCGGCGAACTCACCGCGGCCGCCGCGGTAGGCGTGCTCTCCGCCGAGCAGGCGATGGTCCTCGTCCGCGAGCGCGGCAAGGCGATGGCCGAGGCGTCCGCGCTCCGCCCCACCTCGATGGCCGCGGTCATCGGTGGCAAGGAGGACGAGGTCCTCGCCGCCATCGAGGCCGCCGGACTCACCCCCGCCAACCACAACGGCTCGGGCCAGATCGTCGCGGCGGGCACCGTGGAGCAGATCGAGGTGCTCAAGGAGAACGCCCCGGCCCGTACGCGGGTGATCCCGCTCAGCGTCGCCGGCGCCTTCCACACCCACCACATGGCCCCCGCCACCGCCCGCCTGGAGCGTCTCGCCCGGGCGATCACCACCCATGATCCGCGGATCCGCCTGCTGCAGAACCGTGACGGCCACGTGGTGCAGTCCGGGCAGGACATGCTGCAGCGCCTGGTCGCCCAGGTCGAGGCCCCGGTCCGCTGGGACCTGTGCATGGACTCCATGCGCGACCTCGGCGTCACCGGGATGATCGAGATGCCGCCGGCGGGCACCCTGACCGGCATCGCCAAGCGCAACCTCAAGGGCGTCGAGGTCTTCGCCCTGAACACCCCCGACGAGCTGCCCGCCGCAAGGGAATTCGTCGCCCGGCACGCCGACCCCGGCACCACCGTGGCACAGGCCTCCACGCCGACCTGGCGCCTGGTCGTCTCGCCGACCAAGGGCGAGTTCCGCGCCACCGAGGGGCTTCGGGTCGGCGATGCGCTGGCCCGTGGTACCGAGATCGGCACCGTCTCCAACCTGCGCGAATCCGTGCCGGTGCTGGCCGTCGAGGGTGGCAGCATCGTCGAGTGGGCCGTCGAGGACCACGACCCGGTCTCCCCCGGCCAGCCGCTGCTGCGGCTCCACCCCACCACAGAGAACACCGACGCTACCGAGGTGACCCGATGACCTTCTCCCCCCGTACTCCGATCCAGTCCTCGCAAGGTTCGCCCTTCGCAAGGATCTACGGCATGTCCGGCTACTCCCCCTCGCGGATCGTCACCAACGAGGAGGTCTGCACCTGGATCGAGTCCTCCGACGAGTGGATCCGCACCCGCTCCGGGATCACCGAGCGCCACTGGGCGACCGGGGAGGAGACCGTGGAGTACATGGCTGCCGAAGCGGCCAAGAAGGCCATCGAGCGCTCCGGCGTCCCGGTCGAGGAGATCGGCGCGATCATCGTCGCCACCGTCGGCTGGTTCACCCAGACCCCCAGCCTGGCCTGCGTGATCGCCGGCGACCTGGGCAGCAAGGCCGCCGCGTACGACATCTCCGCCGCCTGCGCCGGCTACTCGTACGCCATCGCCCAGGGTGATGCGCTGGTCCGCTCCGGAGCGGCCAAGTACGTGCTGGCCATCGGGGTGGAGCGCCTCTCGGACCTGACCAACAAGGAGGACCGCTCGACGGCCTTCATCTTCGGCGACGGCGCCGGCGCTGCCGTGATCGGCCCCTCCGACGAGCCGGGAATCGGCCCGGTCGTGTGGGGATCGGACGCCGACCAGGGCCACCTGATCCAGCAGGTGCCGCACTGGCCGCAGGCCGTCGAGGACGGCAAGCAGCCCGTCCTGGTGATGGACGGCAACCCGGTCTTCAAGTGGGCCGCCTTCACCGTGTGCCACTACGCCGCGAAGGCCCTCGAACTGGCCGGGCTCAAGCCCGAGGAGCTGGACGTCTTCGTGCCGCACCAGGCCAACGACCGGATCACCCAGGCGATGGTCCGGACCCTCAAGCTGCCGGAGTCGGTGCTGGTCTCGCACAACATCGCCCACACCGGCAACTCGTCGGCCGCCTCGATCCCGATGGCGATCGAGGCCCTGTACCAGGACGGCAAGGTGCACTCGGGTGAGACTTGTCTCATCATCGGCTTCGGCGCCGGCCTGGTGTACTCGGGCCAGGTCATCGTCCTGCCCTGATACCTTCCAACCTGACCAGCCACCAACACAAGGAGAAAAGTATGGCTACCACCGAACAGATCCTGGCCGCCATGGGCGAGATCGTGAACGAGGTCGCGGGCATTCCCGTCGAGGACGTCAAGCTCGACAAGTCGTTCACCGACGACCTCGACGTCGACTCCCTCTCGATGGTCGAGATCATCTACGCCGCCGAGGAGCAGTTCGGCGTGTCGATCCCCGACGAGGAGTCCAAGAACCTCAAGACCGTGGGCGACGCCGTGGCCTACATCGAGCGCGCCACCAACTGACGCCGCACCTGGCCGTGGGGCCGGCCCCGCGCCGGCCCCACGCCGACCTCCCACACGCGATCCCTAGGAGACCCGTAATCATGTCCTCCACCGTTGTCGTCACCGGATTCGGTGCCACGACTCCCCTGGGCGGTGACGCCGCCACCACATGGGCCAACGTCGTCAAGGGCACCCCGGGCGTACACGCCCTGGCCTACGACTGGGCCGCGGATCTCCCGACCCGGATCGCCGCCGAGGCTGTCGTCGACCCCGCCACCCTGATCGACCGGGTCGAGGCCCGCAAGATGGACCGCTCCACCCAGCTCGGCCTCGTCGCCGCACTCGAGGCCTGGCGGCTCGCCGGCTTCGGCCTGGACGAGGAGAACCCGGTCGACCCCACCCGCCTCGCCGTGTCCATCGGCACCGGCATCGGCGGCCTGCACACGCTGATCGGCCAGTGGGACACCCAGCGGGAGAAGGGCCACCGCCGCGTCAGCCCCTTCACCATCCCCAAGCTGATGGCGAACGCCCCGGCCGCCACCGTCGGCCTGAAGCTGCGCGCCCGCGCCGGCATCCACACCCCTGTCTCTGCCTGCGCCTCCGGCAACGAGGCGATTGCCCAGGCCCTGGACATCATCCGGGCCGGACGCGCCGACGTCGTCGTCGCCGGTGGCGCCGAGGGTGTCATCCACCCGCTGCCGGTCGCCGCCTTCGGCCAGATGCAGGCGCTCTCGCGCCGCAACGACGAGCCCGAGCGCGCCTCCCGCCCCTGGGACAAGAACCGTGACGGCTTCGTCCTCGGCGAGGGCGCGGCCGTACTGGTGCTCGAGTCGCTGGAGCACGCCTTGGGCCGCGGCGCCACGATCTACGGCACCCTCGCCGGCGCCGGCATCACCTCGGACGCGTACGACATGGTCGCACCCGACCCCGAGGGCCGCGGCCAGTCCGAGGCCGTCCGCCTCGCCGTCCGCGACGCCGGCCTGCAGCCCTCCGACATCAAGCATGTCAACGCCCACGCCACCTCCACCCCGGCCGGCGACGTCACCGAGGCCCAGTCGGTACGCGCGGCCCTGGGCGACGCGACCGACGGGGTGATCTTCACCGGTACCAAGTCCCAGACCGGCCACCTGCTCGGTGCCGCCGGCGCGATGGAGTCGGTGTTCACCCTGCTGGCGCTGCGCAACCGCGTGGTCCCGCCGACCATCAACCTCGAGGACCCCGAGGACGGCCTGGGCATCGACATCGCCACCACCGCCCGCGAGCTGCCGGCCGGCGACCTCGCCGGCATCAACAACTCGTTCGGGTTCGGCGGCCACAACGTCGCGTTGGCCTTCACCAACGCCAACGTCACCGAGGCCTGATCGTGACCGACCTGGTCACCGCCCCGGGGACCGACGCGCCCCCGGTGGTCCCCACTGCCCGGAAGGCCCGGCCGTCGCGGGAGGAGGATCCGCGCAACCCGCGGTTCCGGCTCGCCGCCCTCCTCGATGAGGGCACCGTCGAGTACCTCCCTGGCGCCGAGGACACCGGCATGCTGACGGCCACCGGCTCCATCGATGGCATCCGCGTGGTGGCCTTCTGCTCCGACGCCACGCTGATGGGCGGGGCGATGGGGCTGCACGGCTGTGACGAGGTCGTCCGCGCCTACAACCGCGCCCTGATCGACCGGGTGCCGATCGTCGGCATCTGGCACTCCGGCGGCGCCCGCCTGGCCGAGGGCGTCGGCTCGCTGGACGCGGTCGGCAAGATCTTCCGCGCCATGACGAATGCCTCGGGCCGGATCCCGCAGATCTCCATCGTGCTCGGCCCGGCCGCCGGTGGCGCGGCGTACGGCCCCGCGCTGACCGACGTCGTGGTGCTCGCGCCCGAGGGCCGGATCTTCGTCACCGGTCCGGACGTGGTCCGCTCGGTCACCGGCGAGAACGTCGACATGGCCATCCTCGGCGGCCCGGACACCCACGGCCGGCGCTCGGGCGTCGTCCACGTGGTGGCCCGGGACGAGGACGACGCGATGGCCCGCGGCCGCCAGCTGGTCACGCTGATGGCCGACCAGGGCCAGCTGCACGGCGAGATCGACGACGTCGACCTCGCCGGCATCCTCCCGGAGAACCGCCGGCGCGCCTACGACGTCCACCCGCTGGTGGAGAAGCTGCTCGATCCGGGGAGCACCCTGGAGCTGCACCCCAAGTGGGCGCCCAACATCGCCACGGTCCTGGGTCGCCTCGGCGGTCGTACGGTCGGGGTGATCGCCAGCAACCCGCTGCGTCTGGGCGGCTGCCTGGACTCGCTCTCCGCGGAAAAGGCCGCCCGCTTCGTCCGGCTCTGCGACGCCTTCGGCATCCCGCTGGTCGTCCTGGTCGACGTGCCCGGCTACCTGCCCGGTGTCGGCCAGGAGTGGGACGGCGTGGTGCGCCGCGGCGCCAAGCTGCTGCACGCCTTCGCCGAGGCCTCGGTCCCCCGGGTCACCCTGGTGACCCGCAAGGCGTACGGCGGCGCGTACATCGCGATGAACTCACGCTCGCTGGGTGCCACCAAGGTCTACGCCTGGCCCGGTGCCGAGGTCGCCGTGATGGGTGCCGTCGCGGCCGTCCGGATCCTGCACCGGCGCAAGCTGGCGGAGGTGCCCGAGGACCTGCGTGCCCAGGTCGAGGAGGAGCTGGCGGTCGAGCACGAGCGGATCGCCGGTGGCGTGGAGAAGGCCCGCGAGATGGGCGTGATCGACGACGTGCTCGATCCGGGCACCACCCGGTCGACCATCGCGGCGGCGATCAGGGCCGCCGACCACGGCCAGCGCGGACAGCACACCAACATCCCGCTCTGACGACGGACCCGTGCGGCCGCGGCCTCGGACCGCTGCGGCCGCACGGGTACCGATTCCGTCCCTCCGGGATCCAAGCCCTGGCGGGGCTCCGGCTCGGGGGCTCAGGCCCCCGGGGATCCCGGGTTCGGCGGAGCTCAGACCGCCCGGTGCAGCCAACGCACCGGAGCACCCTCACCTGCCCAGCGGAACACCTCGAGCTCGGCGTCCCACGGATCCCCCATCAGGTCCAGGAGCGCCGCGCCCGGGTCGTCCTCGGCCATCGCCCAGCGCAGGCGCTCCTCCGGCACCACGATGTCGCCGCTGTGACCCACCTGGCCGCAGAACACCCCCAGGCTCGGGGTCGACATCCAGCGGTGGCCGTCCGTGGTGGCGGTCGGTTCCTCGGTCAGCTCGAACCGGAGATGGTCCCAGCCGCGCAGCGCGGACACCACGGCAGCACCGACGCCCACCGCACCCTCCCAGGCATGCTCGCAGCGGTGCATGCCAGGCTCGGCCGGCTGGGCCTGCCACTCGAGCCGTACGGGCTCGGCAAAGACGCCACCGACCGCCCACTCGATGTGCGGGCGCAGTGCCGACGGCGCGGAATGGACGTACAGGACGCCCCTGGTATTCGACATGTGCATTCCTCCCGAGGCTGAGATCTGCCTTCCCCAGCAACCTCACACACCCGGTGGAACTGCTCCTCATTGTGGTGCACCGGAGGGTCGAGCGCCAGCCGTGGCGCGACTCCTTGGCTACTCCACAGTCTTCCAGTACGCGTTCCGGTCGGTGCGCTCGCCGAAGATCGCCCGGCCGACCCGTACGCAGGTCGAGCCGTGCGCCACGGCCAGGTCCAGGTCCCCCGACATTCCCATCGAGAGCTCGTCGTAGCTCCCGGCGGCCCGGTCGTCCTGCCGCAGCACCTCCTGCAGGTCACGCATCCGCTCGAAGCAGGCGGCGACCTGCGTACGGTCGGCGGAGCGTACGGCGAGGGTCATCAGCCCGCGCACCCGCAGCGAGTCGAACGGGCGCAGCTGTTCGGCGAAGGCCGGCACGTCCGCGGGGTCGAGGCCGGACTTCTGCGGTTCGGCCGAGGAGTTGACCTGGACCAGGACGTCGAGGGCGCGGCCCTCGGCCTGCAGCCGCTTCTCCAGCTCGCGGGCCACCTTGAGGGAGTCCAGGGCCTGGAACTCGACAGCGAAGCGGGCCACCTCCCGTGCCTTGTTGGTCTGCAGGTGGCCGATCACCGCCCATTCGATCCCCGGCCAGTCACGGGTCCGCTCCCACTTGTCGAGGGCCTCCTGCACCCGGTTCTCCCCCATCCGGTGGTAGCCGGCGTCGTACGCCTCCCGGATCGGCCCCAGGCCGTGGGTCTTGCTCACCGGCAGCAACCGCACCTGCGCCGGATCACGCCCGGCAAGTCGGCAGGCCTCGTCGATCCTGTCCCGGACCGCCTGCAGGTTGCTGTGTACGTCTCCCATGACACGCCAATCTACCCACGTCCGGCCGACCTGGCTCAGGGCCAGCGCGACGCCAGCGAGACCACCCCGAGCGAGGCGAGGGCGGCGAGGATCACCGCGACCCCGATGTAGCGGTTGGAGACGTCGACCGCGACCGGCTCCTTGCCGATCGAGGAGCCGATGTCGCGGTACACGTCCTTGAGCTGCCCGGCGCTCTCGGCCCGGTAGGCGGTGCCATCGGTGATCCGCGCGACATTGGCCAGTTCGTTGTAGTCGACCGGGACCGGCTGGCGGGTGCCCTCGATCAGGATCGTGCCGTGGGTGGTGCCGTAGGCGATGGTGTAGATCGGCACCTTCAGGTCGGCCGCCCGCTGCGCCGCCCGCGCCGCGGGGATACCGACGGTGGTGTAGCCGTCGGACAGCAGCACGATCCGCGCCGGTGGGGGGTCGTTGGGATGCTGGGGGTCGGGAGGCACCTGGTTGAGGGTGGCCAGGGAGGTGGCGATGCCCTCGCCGATGGCGGTGGAGGGCTGCAGGGTCAGTCCGTCGATGGCGTTCGTGACCACTCCGCGGTCCTGGGTCGGCGGCACGACGACCGTGGCGGTACCGGCGAACGAGACGAGCGCGACGTTGTACTTGGGCGGCAGCGAGCGGGTGAACTCGATCGCCGCCTCCTTGGCGGCGCCGAGCCTGCTCGGGGTGACGTCGTCGGCCGCCATCGACAGGGAGACGTCGATCGCGACGACGATGGTGGCCCGCTCGCGCGGCACCATCACGTCCTGCTTGGGCCGGGCGAAGGCGATGGTCAGGGCGACCAGGCTGAGGATGGCCAGCCCGACGGCGACGTGGCGCAGCCACGGTCGGTCCAGCGGCAGCTTCAGCTGCAGGGCGTCGCGGTGTCCGCGCCCGCGTGCCTCGCGGACCGCCAGCACCGCGTACAGGCCGACCAGGACCGGGACCAGGGCCATCAGCCACAGCCGGTTCGGGGACAGGAACTCGATCATCGGAATCATGGCCAGCGTGCCCCCAGTGAGATGGCGGCCAGCGCGGCGAGCATCGCCGCCACGATGGCGTACCCGGCGAAGGTGGAGCTGACGTCGGTCGACTTCTTCTCCACCCCGACCTCCGAGCGGATGTCCTTGTAGACGCGGTCGAGCTGGCCGGCGGTATCGGCGGTGAAGGCCCGCGCGCCGGTGAGCTCGGCGACCTGGCGCAGCGTGGCGGTGTCGGGCGGCACCAGCTCCCGCTTCCCGTCGACGTCGACGTACCCGTTCTCGGTGCCGTACGCGATGGTGTACACCGGGACCTTGGCGTCGGCGGCCCGCCGCGCCCCCTGCTGGGCGGTGCTGCCGACGGTGTTCTCCCCGTCCGAGAGCAGCACGATCGCGCCGGGGGCGAGCTGGTCGGGCCGTTGGGGGTCGCGCGGGGCCTGCTCCAGGGCCCGCAACGCGGCGACGATGGAGTCACCGATGGCCGTGGACTCCTGGGGCTTGAGGCCGCTGAGCGCCCGGACCACCGCCCCGTGGTCGAGGGTCGGCGGCACGACGATGGCCGGGCTGCCGGACAGCGTGACCAGGGAGACGTTGTACCGGTCGGGCACCGAGTCGACGAACTGGGTCGCCGCCGCCACCGCCGCCTGCAGGCGAGACGGGCGTACGTCGACGGCCTCCATCGACAGCGACACGTCCATCACCAGGACGACGGTGGCCCGTTCCCGCGGGACGTCGGTGATGGTGGTGGGACGGGCCCAGCCGACCACCGCGGCGGTGAGCGAGAGCAGCGAGAACGCGACGGCCAGGTGCCGTCTCCACTGCGGCCGGCTGCCGCCGACCAGTTGGAGCAGCGCTGTGGTGGTGAACCGCAGGCCCCGCCGGCCGCGGTGGTGCGAGGCCCACACGTACAGCCCGACGATGGCCGGCACCAGCAGCAACAGCACCAGGCGCCAGGGGTCCCCGAAGGTCAGGTTCCGCCAGAACTCCATCAGCGGGCCACCCCCCTGGGCGGACGGTGCAGCAGGGCGGCGGTCCGCCGGTAGGCCAGCGCGAAGCGCGCGATCTCGGCGACCCAGTCGCCGTCGGTCCGCAGCTGGATGTGGCCGACGCCGCAGCGGCGCAGGGCCACCCGGATGCGTTCGCGCTGCAGGGTGGCCGCCCGGCTCATCGCCTGGCGCAGCCGCGGGTCGCCGGTGTTGACGTAGCCCTCGAAGCCGGTGTCCGTGGAGCGCAGCAGCATGTCGCCCACGTCGGGGAACTCGATCTCGTGCCGGTCCAGTACCTCGATCGCGATCACCTGGTTGCGGACCGAGAGCCTGCGCATCGCCCGCTCCCACTCGGTCGGGACGGTGGCGTCCAGTTCGGCGTCACCGGGGGTGATGAAGTCCGAGACCACGACCCGCAGGCCGCGGCGGCGCTGGGCCCGGCCCAGGTCGTCCAGCGCCCGGGAGAGCGGGATGCCCGGGTCGGTGCTGTCGGGCACGATGGGCTCCTCCAGCAGGCGGCGCAACAGGGCGTAGAGCGCCGTACGCCCCGACCGGGCCGGGAGCCGGCGGACCCCGTCGGGGCGCATCACCATGCCCCCGAAGCGGTCCCCCATCCGCTGGGACAGGAAGCCGAAGGTGGCCAGGGCCGCGATGCCGAGGTCGCGCTTGGTGATGCCGGCCGTCCCCCAGTTCATCGAGGGGGTGACGTCGAGCAACCCCCACACCTCCAGCTCGCGGTCCGCGATGGTGTCGCGGACGTGCGTCACCCGGGTCCGGGCCGTCACCGGCCAGTCGATCTTGCGGACGTCGTCCTCGCCCGGCTGGTAGGGCCGGGCATCGTTCGCGTCCGTGCCGGGGCCGGTCAGCAGGCCGAGGTGGTCGCCCTGCAGGAAGCCCTCCAGCCGGCGTACGACCGTCAGCTCCAACCGCCGCAGCGCCGCCTCGGGGGCCAGCCGGTCCAGCGGCAGGGTCGGATGCTCCGGCGGCCGGAGCAGGGAGGAGGCGGCGGTCTCAGCCATGGAACTCCGGACGGTACGCATGCTGTTGCTGGGCCGCCTCCCGCTGCTGCTGGTTCCAGACCGGCGTGGGGGCCGGGACGACGGCGAGGACCCGGTCGACGACCTGGATCGGGTCGATGTCGTCGGCGACCGCGTCGAAGCTGAGCTGGAGGCGGTGGGCCATCACGTCGCGGGCGACGGCCTGGACGTCGGTAGGCAGCACGTAGTCGCGGCCGTGGATCAGCGCCAGGGCCCGGGCCGCCGCGACCAGTCCCAGGGTCGCGCGGGAGGAGCAGCCGATCGCGATCACGTCGGCCAGGTCGGGCATGCCGAAGTCGGCCGGGCTGCGGGTGGCCAGCACCAGGCGCACCACGTACTCCGCGACCAGGTTGTGCACGTACACCTCGTCGGTGCGGCGTTGCAGTTCCAGCACCATCGCATTGTCGAGCACCGGCAGCGCCGTCGGCGCGGAGACGCTCATCCGCCGCAGGATCTCGAACTCCTCGTTCCCGTGCGGGTAGGGGACGTCGACCTTGAGCAGGAAGCGGTCGCGCTGGGCCTCGGGCAGCGGGTAGACGCCCTCGGACTCGATCGGGTTCTGGGTCGCGATCACGATGTACGGGTCCGGGGCGGGGTAGGTGGTGCCACCGATCGAGACCTGCTTCTCGGCCATCACCTCGAGCATGGCCGACTGGACCTTCGCGGGGGCGCGGTTGATCTCGTCGGCGAGCAGGAAGTTGACGAAGATCGGCCCCAGCTCGACGTCGAAGCCCTCCTGGGAGGCCTTGTAGATCCGGGTGCCGACGATGTCGGAGGGGACCAGGTCGGGGGTGAACTGGACCCGGGCGAAGTGGCCGCCGACCACGGTGGCGAACGTACGCACCGCCAGCGTCTTGGCCGTGCCCGGCACGCCCTCCAGCAGGCAGTGCCCGCGGGCCAGCAGCGCAACCATCAGGCGCTCCACCATGTGCTCCTGCCCGACGATGACCCGCCGCACCTGCGCAAGGGCCTCACCTGCCAGCTGAGCCGCCTCCTGGTTGTCCACGCTCTCTCCCTCGTCCGCGATCACCGCCATCCTCGCAGACGGCACTCCCATCATCCGGCACCGGACAACCCCGGCCGACCGGCACGGTTGCGTCGATGTGGTGAGATGGTCGGTGATGACCACGCCAGCCTCCCCCGAGCCGATCCCCCGGCCGCTCCTTCCCGAGGACCCGCCCCGGGTAGGCGGCTTCTGGCTCGACGCCCGGCTGGAGGCGCAGACGGCCGGTGTCGTGTACGACGCCCACGAGACCGCGCCGGACGGCTCGGTCCGCGAGGTCGTGCTCGTGCTGCTGTCCAGGGGAGCGGCGGCGGACCGGGTGGCGCGGGACCGCTTCAGCGGCGAGGTCGACCCGCTGCACGTCGACCTGGTGGTGGCCCGCGGCGGCCAGGGCCAGCAGGCCGGCCGGCTGGGGCGGCGCTTCCGCCCCTCGTCGGCGCCGGTCACGACCGACGTGCCGGAGGCGCCCTGGGTGGCGCTGGCCGCAGACCAGGCGGCGCTGGCGGTCGGGATCCTGGATCGTGTCGGCCTGGAGATGCTGGGCCCGATCGGCCGGCCGGCCGGACCGGACTACGAGCTGCACTGGGCCGACGAGCGCTCCCCCGGTCGTACGGCCCAGTGGCCGCTGCCGTGGCCCGGGCGCCATGACCGGGCCGGCTGGGTGACCCTGTTCGTGTCCTGGCTGCTGATGGTCGTGGTCGCCGCGATCGCGGTACTGGTCGCGATCCTGTTGTTCCGCAACGAGCCGCCGCAGAGCCCCCCGCCCCCGCAGCCGTCCACGGCCAGCCCGTCGCCCCAGTCGGCGTCCCCCTCGCCGCAGTCGGCCTCGCCCTCGCCCTCGTCGGCCTCACCGTCACCGACGGCCTCGCCCTCGCCGACGGCCTCGCCCAGCCCGTCGTCCGCCTCGCCGTCGCCCGGCCCGAGCCCGAGCGGCAGCGGTAACCCGGAGAGGTCCAAGCTGTGATCCCCCGGCTGGTCGCCACCGACCTGGACGGCACCTTCCTGCACCCGGACGGGGCCGTCTCACAGCGCAATGCCCACGCCGTCCGGACGGCGCTGGACGCCGGCGTGCACGTGGTCTTCGCCACCGGGCGTCCACCGACCTGGATGCAGCCGATCGTCGACCTCGGGCTGGACCATGCCCCCGTGATCGGGTGCAACGGTGCGATCCGCTACGACGCCGCGACCGGTGAGGTGTTCGAGGTCGTCGGCATCGAACCCGAACTGATCGCCGCCCTCGGCGGGTACGTCCACGAGCGGCTGCCGGCCGCCCGTCTCGGCCTGCAGCGCCAGGACTGGTTCGGCTACGAGCCGGGCTACCTGGAATCGGCACCGACCGTCCCCGGCTACCGGTGCGCCGACCTGCCCGACCTGCTCGACGGCGGCCCGGTGCTGAAGGTGCTGCTCCAGACCTACGGGTCCTCACTGGAGGACGTGGTGGCGACCCTCACCGAGTTCGCCCGGGACGACCTGACGCTGACCTGGTCCACCCACGGCGTGGCCGTCGGCGACCGCATCCTGGTCGAGATCGGCGGCCGCGGGGTCGACAAGGCCGCGATGCTGGCCCGCCACTGCGCCGAACTGGGACTGCAGGCCCGCGACGTCGCAGCCTTCGGGGACATGCCGAACGACCGCGGGATGCTGGAGTGGGCCGGCAGCGCCTTCGTGATGCCGCCGCGGCATCCACTGCTGGCCGGGATCGGCGAGGCCGCGGCCTCCGGGTGTGCCGACGACGGGGTGGGACGTACGATCCTGGGCTGGTTCGGCGAGACGGAGCGTTCCCGGGCGGACCGGCGGGGCTGGTCCCCGGAGTCCTAGACTGACCGCCATGGAATCACCGAAGATGCGCTACCACTCCCGGATGTGGGTGCGGCCCGAGAACCTGAACGCCAACGGGACCCTCTTCGGTGGTCACCTGCTGTCGTGGATCGACGAGCAGGTCGCCCTGTACTCCATCGTCCAGCTCGGCAACGAGCGCGTGGTGACCAAGTACATGTCGGAGATCAACTTCGTCTCCTCGGCCTGGCAGGGCGACATCATCGAGCTGGGGATCTTCCCGGTGAAGTTCGGGCGTACGTCACTGACCCTGCACTGCAACGTGCGCAACATGGTCACCCGCGAGTCGATCATCACCGTGGACCGGATCGTGATGGTCTCCCTGGACGAGAGCGGCCGCCCGATGGAGCACGGCTACAAGGAGATCACCTACGCCCGCGACCGGATCCCGCACCGGATGAAGCCGATCCCGCGCCCCGAGCCGGTGGTTCCCGACGACCTGTCGAACGAGCCGCTCTACGACATCGACGGCTAGGACCCGTCCGTCGCCGGCAGGATCGGGTGGCACCGCACGACCATCTGTACTACGGGTACCGTAGTGGCATGTCGATGCATCCTGCCGGTCACTCCGGTGTCGTTCGTACGCTCCGCCACGACGCGGGGGAACGTCCGCACGTGCTGGTCTGGGAGGTCACCCGGGCCTGCCAGCTGGCCTGCCGGCACTGTCGCGCCGACGCCTTCACCAAGGCAGACCCCCGCCAGCTGACGACGGCGGAGGGCAAGGCGCTGCTGGACGACTTCGCCGGCTACGGCACGCCGCACCCGATCGTCATCCTCTCCGGTGGCGACGCGTTCGAGCGCGACGACCTGGAGGAGCTGATCGCGTACGGCACCTCCATCGGCCTGCCGATCGCCCTGTCCCCCTCGGTCACGCCGCTGCTGACCGACGAGCGGCTCGGCTCGGTGCGCGAGGCAGGCGTCAAGGCCTTCTCCCTCTCCCTGGACGGGGCGACGGCCGCGACGCACGACTCCTTCCGCGGCATCGAGGGGACGTTCGAGGCCACCCTCGAGGCCGCCAAGCTGGTGGTGGAGCACGGCTTCCGCTTCCAGGTGAACACCACCATCTGCAAGAACAACCTGGACGAGCTCCCCGAGATCCTCGCCACCGTGATGGGGATGGGCGCACACCTGTGGTACACGATCTTCCTGGTCCCGATGGGTCGCGGTTCGGACCTGCAGGGCCTGGAGCCCGAGGAGATGGAGGACGTCATGCACTGGCTGCACGACGTCTCCGACCGGATCGCCGTCAAGACCACGGAGGGCCAGAGCTACCGGCGCGTCGCCATCCAGCGCGACGACGCCCTCGCCGCCGGTGCGCCGCTGCCGCCGACCGGCCCGCTGCACGCCCGGTTGATGGCCCGTACGGTCGAGTTGCTCGGCGAGGGTGGCAATCGTCGCCCGCCGCGGCCGGCGATCGGGGTGAATGCGGGCAACGGCTTCGCGTTCATCGACCACGTCGGCGACGTCTACCCGAGCGGCTTCCTGCCGTTCAACTGCGGCAACGTGCGCGAGCGCCCCTTCCACGAGATCTACGCGGAGGCGCCGATGATGCAGGCCCTGCGCCAGCCATCGGGCTACTCCGGCAAGTGCGGGGTCTGTGACTTCAACTGGATCTGCGGGGGTTCGCGGGCGCGTACGTACGCGATGAGCGGGGATCCGCTCGCCTCCGACCCGAGCTGCGTGTACGTGCCCCCGGCCTGGGTCGCGGCGCACGGGACCGAGGCAGTCGGAGCCGAGGCCACGTCGAGCGCCAGCACCAGCGCCCACTGAAGCTGCCGGTCGCTGTTCGACCCCGACGCCGCCGGTCCGGCGGCCGTGTCGTTCACAGCGCGGCGCGCACCTGGGCCAGCGCGGTCGTGATCTGCCTGCTCCCCTGCGTGCTCAACTCACCCTTCGAGGTGAGCTCGCCCAGGTACTTCTGCATCTCCTTGACCTGCTTGTCCGCGTCCTTCCCGCCGTCCGCGCTCAGCTGCTTGTCCAGCTGGTCCACCCGCTTGGTCAGCTCCTCCGCCTTCTTCGGGTCCAGAACCCCCCGGACGACCTCGGCGTTGACCGCATCGTGCAGCCCCGCCAGCGCCTGCGGCAGACTCGGCGTACTGGGCGCCGTCGCGCTCCGCCGGGTCGTGGGCGTGCCTGCCCCAGTGCTCGGCGCCGGGCTCGGCGTGCTGTTCGTCCGCACGCCGGCCACGGTCGCGGAGGAGGTGGCGGAAGTGGCCGACTGCGGGCCCTGGGACCGGCCCCCCTGCCGACCGAGCAGCACCGCCGCGACGACGACCGCCACCAGCAGGACCGCTCCGGCAGCGACGACCGCTGCTCGGATCGGACTCTTCCTGCCCGGGGCGGAGCCGGCCGATCCGGCGACCCCGCTTCCGGCAGCGAGCGGAAGGGTGGGTGGGGACATCATCCGGGTACCACCCGCGGCGGATGGGGGCATCACACGGGTCGCGGCCACGGTGTCCCCTGCAGCACTCGCGCCGACGGTCCCGACTTCCTGCAGCCGGGCGATCACCTGCTGACAGGTAGCCGGACGCTCGTCGGGCGACTTCTGCAACATCTCGCCCACCAACTGGTCGAGGGAGACGCTCACGCCCGGATTCCGCGCCCTGATGGGGGGCGCCACGCTGCTCATGTGCTGGTGCAGGACCGCGAGCGGATGGTCCCCCTGGAACGGCGGCCGGCCCGTCAGCATCGTCGTCAGCACGCACCCCAGGGCATAGATGTCGCTGCGTTCATCCCCCGGCCGCCCCTCGACCTGTTCCGGGGAAAGGTACGGGGCACTGCCGACCAGGGTGTTCGTCGCCGTCAACCGGGCAGCGGAGGACTGGGCCAGCCTCGCGATGCCGAAGTCGACGATCTTCACCGTGCCCGGCCCCTGGAACACCACGTTCGCCGGCTTGATGTCGCGGTGCACCACACCGGCCGCATGCGCGGCAGCGAGACCGGCAGCGATCTGCTCGGCCAAGGCGACGGCCTCGGACTCCGGCAGGACGCCCCGGGCAGCCACGTATGCCTCGAGGTTGGGGCCCGGCAACAGCTCCATCACCAAGTAGGCGGTTCCGCCGTCGATGCCGGCGTCGTAGATCGTGACCAGGTTCGGATGACCTAGGCCGGCCGCCGTTCGTGCCTCTCGACGGAAGCGCTCCAGGTCATCGCCCACGCCCCCGTCCACGACCTTGACCGCGACCTCGCGGCCCAGGACCTCATCGCGGGCGGCCCAGACCTGCCCCATTCCCCCGGCCCCGATGGCTCGCTCCAGCCGATAACGAGCCGCCAGCACAGTCCCGGGTTGCATGGGGATATCTTGCTGTATGCGCCGAAGCTCCCTCTGAACTGTCCCAGGGATGCCCCTGGGAGGCAGAGACCGCGCGCTCCTGCTGGAATCGGTGCGCCAGGTGGGGCTTGAACCCACGACCGACGGATTATGAGTCCGCTGCTCTGACCGGCTGAGCTACTGGCACGTGGTCACGATTCTAGGGCGTCGGCCAGCCCCGTCAGCCACTCGGCCATCCCGTCGGTGCCCTCGAGCACCACATCGGCACGGGCCGCCAGCGGGCTGTCCTCCCCCGGCGCCGCCGGGAACACCAGGACGCCCGTACGTCCCTGGCCCCGCAGCGCCTCGACCGCATCGTACGCCGCGATGTCGCCCAGGTCATCGCCGGCATAGACGAACGTCGCCGGGTCCAGGCGCTCCACCAGGTCGCGCACCGCGTCGCCCTTGTCAAAGCCGCCGGCGCGGACCTCCAGCACGTTCTTGCCCGGCTCCAGGTGCAGGCCGTGCGTGGCGGCCAGCTCGGCCACCGGACCCTCCAGGTCGGCCAAGGCCCCAGCGGGGTCGGCCAGCCGGCGGGTGTGCACCGCAACGGCGCGACCCTTGTCCTCGATCCAGGCCTCCGGGTGCCCGGCGGCCGCCAGGAGTGCCGGCAGCGCCTGTTTCACCTCGATGATCGCCTCGGGCAGCGGCGGGCTGACCACCTCCCCGGTGGAGGCGTCCCAGCGCTCGATCCCGTACTGGCCCAGCACGACCAGGTGCCCCAGGCCCTCCCCCGCGTCCAGCCCACCCAGCTCGACGGCCTTCAGCGCGGGACGGCCGGTGATGATCGCGACCTGCAGCAGGTGCGGCGCGATCCGGCGCAACGCGGCGACCGAGTCGGGGTGCACGTACGCACGATCAGGGTCCGCAACAATGGGCGACAGCGTCCCGTCGAAGTCGAGACCGAGGATCGTACGGGCGGGATCACCGAGGACGGTGGCGAGGGCATCCATGCTGCCCATGCTTGCACGGGATAGATTTGTCCACATACCTAGGGAGGTTGATCTCGCATGGCTGAGCAAACCGCGCTCGAACCTGTCGACTTCGTCGTCGTCGCCAACAGGCTTCCGGTGGACCGCAAGTCGGACGCCGACGGCAACTCCGTCTGGCGGACATCACCCGGTGGCCTGGTGACCGCGCTCGAGCCCGTGATGCAGGAGCACCACGGCGCCTGGGTGGGCTGGCACGGCGCGACCGACGAGCCGCTGGACCCGTTCGAGTACAGCGGCTACCAGCTGGTCCCCGTCCCGCTCAGTGCGCAGGAGGTGGAGGAGTACTACGAGGGCTTCTCCAACGGCACGCTCTGGCCGCTGTACCACGACGTGGTCGCGAAGCCGGAGTACCACCGCGAGTGGTGGGACAGCTACGTCGAGGTGAACCAGCGCTTCGCCGAAGCCGCCGCTGCGGTCGCCGCCCACGGCGCCACGGTGTGGGTCCAGGACTACCAGCTGCAGCTCGTACCGCAGATGCTGCGGGCCCTGCGCGAGGACCTGCGGATCGGGTTCTTCCTGCACATACCCTTCCCCCCGGTCGAACTGTTCCAGCAGCTGCCGTGGCGACGCCAGATCATCGAGGGCCTGCTGGGAGCCGACCTGATCGGCTTCCAGACCGCCGGTGGTGCGCAGAACTTCACCCGGATCGCCCGCCAGCGCCTGCGCCTGGACACGCACCGCGAGTCGATCACCCTCCCCAGCGGCCGTACCTGCCGGGCGGCGGCGTACCCGATCTCGATCGACGCCCGCGGCTTCGAGACGCTGGCCCAGTCCCAGCCGATCCAGCAGCGGGCCCGGGAGCTGCGGCACGAGTTGGGCGACCCGGAGGTCATCTTCCTCGGCGTCGACCGGCTGGACTACACCAAGGGCATCTACCACCGCCTCCGCGCGTACGGCGAGCTCGTCGCCGAGGGCGTGGTCGATCCGGCCAAGTGCGCGTTCCTGCAGGTCGCCACGCCCTCCCGCGAGCGGGTGGACGAGTACAAGCGGCTGCGCGACGAGATCGACATGCTCGTCGGCCGGATCAACGGCGACTTCGGCGGCATCGGCCGGCCGCCGATCACGTACATGCACATGTCGTTCCCCCGCGAGGAGATGGCGGCCATGTACACCGCCGCCGACGTCTGCGTGGTCACCCCGCTGCGCGACGGCATGAACCTGGTCTGCAAGGAGTACATCGCCTGCCGCAGCAACAACGACGGCGCGCTGATCCTCAGTGAGTTCGCCGGGGCCGCCGGCGAACTGCGCCAGGCCTACATGATCAACCCGTACGACGTGAACGGGATGAAGCAGGGCATGGTGCTGGCCATGAACGACACCGTCCAGAACAAGCGTCGCCGGATGCGGGCCCTGCGCCGCCAGGTGTTCACGCACGACATCGACACCTGGGCGGACTCCTTCCTGAAGGACCTCGCCAACGTGCCGAGCAACGAGTGAGGTGGCGTCGGGCCGGCCTGCCGGCAGAGGTCCGGGAGGCCGCCGCCAGCGCGCTCTCCGAGGTGGCCACGGAACCACGGGTGCTGGCCTGGGGCCGGGACGGCGAGCACTACGCGGTCGGCTTCCCCAGCCACCTGGCGTACCAGGACGACTCCGGCTGGCAACTACTGGCCTGGCACCGCGTGCTGCGCGGCGGCTGGGACCAGGAGACCCAGCACCTGACCTGGGTCGACTATGACGGAGGCCGGGGTGACATCGCCCTGGCCGAGCCCGGATCACTGCCCGAACTGTTCAAGGAACGGGTCGAGGCGAGCATCCTGGTCAGCCGACAGGTGCCGGTCGAGGGGACCAAGCACGGCGTCGTCGTGGTCGGTCGCCGGATACTGGGCGCCGAGCCGCCGGTGCTGGAGTGGCACGCCTCGCTGAACAAGGGCACGAGCTGGAGCGACCCCGGTGCCCGCGCCGCGGCCGAGTCGGCACTGGCCACGCTGAAGTCCGAGTACGACCCGTACGCAGGCGCCTGACGTCCCCGGCCGATTTTGCGGAAGCCGAACCCCGGTGCTAATGTTCTTTCTCGGCGCCGGTGGCGCCTGATCCTCCGTAGCTCAATTGGCAGAGCATTCGACTGTTAATCGAAGGGTTACTGGTTCGAGTCCAGTCGGGGGAGCGAGTAAACGCTCTGACAAGGGTAGACACCTTGTCAGAGCGTTTCTGCATCCCCTCTCACCGCTGCGCGCCGCACACCTCGCGCAGGTGACGGATCGCCGCCTCCTCGGTCGCCCGGACCCGCTTGACCGGGAGCGCGAGCTCGCGGGCGGTATCGCTGCGCGTCAGCGCACCCTGGCCGGCCAGTCCGAACCGGTGCGCCAGCACCGCCCGCTCCTCCACCGACAGGTCCCTCATCGCGGCAGCCAGGTCGGCCGGACCCGGTCCGTCGTCGTCCTCGGGCGCCGGGTCCTGCCACCAGGTCGCCTCGAGCTCCTCGATGCCGTGGATCGACCTGACGCTCAGCACCTGCTCCCCCGCCGCCGCGGCAGCGCGGAGCCGGCGAGCCGGGATCCTGATTCCACCGTGCCCCACCCGCCGCGCGGTAGCGATCCGGCTCCGGACGTACGGCACGGCCCAGGTGGAGAACCTGGTCCCCCGGGCCCAGTCGAAGGTCTCCAGCGCTTCGGCCAGACCAAGGCACCCCTCCTGGAACAGGTCGTCGCGGTCCTGGGGTGCGCCCTTGGCGTCCCGCCGGACGAGGTAGCCGACCAGCCCCATGTTGGCCGCCAGGAACCGCTCCCGGGCCTGGCGTCCCAGCACGGCGACTGCGGCGAGCTCCTCGGGACTGCCGAGGGGGCAGGTACCTGCGGTGTCCAGGAAGTGCTGGGCGATCACTCCGGCCTCCACGGCACGGGCGAGCTCGCGTTCTTCGTCTCGGGTCAGCAGGTCACGGGTATTGGGCGTCGTCTCCATGCCTCCAGCGTCGGCCCGGCACCGGCGTGTCATCCCCGGTCACCTGCGTCCTGTGGACGGCCGGCGCGGCCCTCCCACCGCCTGTGGACGCAGGAGGCCGGATCAGTCCGCGACCGCCACCGAACGGGCCTGCAGGTCCTTGCGCGCCGTCTCCCAGGCCAGCAGGTCGGTGAACATCTGGCGATGCTCCTCGGCGTGCTCGATCGGATTGGTCCGCTGCAGCCGACCCTTCAATGTGGCGATCGCCTCGTTGACCCGCTGCAGCTGCAGCCGGGCCGCGTACGCATCGGCGTAGAGCGGGTCGGGCTCGCGCAGCAGCGGCTCCACCGACAGGGCGATCAGCACCTGCTCGGCATGCGCGTCGTCGCAGCCCTCGCGCAGCAGCTGCATCCATCCGGTCGGGTCGAAGCCCTCCGGCTGGGCACCGTCCGGGTCCCCGTACATGGCGAAGACCAGCCGGGCGGTCTGGGCCAGCCGGCGGTAGGTCGGGTGGACGAAGTCGTCCGCCTCCAGGCCACCCCAGTCGGGCGAGAACAGCCACGGCACCTGGACCAGCAACTGGACCGTACCGCGCTCGATCAGGAGTCGCGGGTCGCGGGGATCGGGCAGCGGCAGCAGTTCGGGGCCCGGGTCGGTCCTGGGCTGCTCCGGGGCGGGCGAGGGTGCCGGAACCGGAGCCGACTGGTACTCCCGTCCGCGGACGTCGGGACCCTGCCGGCGGGGGCCGGACTTCTCGCCCCGGGCGACCTCGCGTCGGACCTCGTCGGCATCCATCCCCAGCATCCGGCCCAGCTCGTGGGCGTACGCCGCGACCAGCGAACGGTCCCGGATCGATGCGACCAGCGGGGCCGCGGCGCGCAGGGCGGCGACCCTTCCGTCGGCCCGGTCCAGGTCGTACTCGGCGATCACGTTCTCCATCACGAACCGGTACAGCGGCACGCGGCGGCCGACCAGCTCCCGCACCGCCGCATCGCCCTCGTTGATCCGCAGGTCGCAGGGGTCCCAGCCGTGCGGTTCGACCGCGACGTAGGTCTGCGTGGTGAAGTGCTGGTCGCCCTTGAACACCTTCAGCGCGGCGGCCTGCCCGGCGGCGTCGCCGTCGAAGGTGAAGACCACCTCGCCCTGGGTGGCGGAGGTCTGGCCGATCAACCGCTGCAGGATCCGGGCGTGGTCCTCCCCGAACGCGGTGCCGCAGGAGGCGACCGCGGTGTCGACCCCGGACAGGTGGGCCGCCATCACGTCGGTGTACCCCTCGACCACGACGGCCTGGGACTTCTTCGCGATCGGCTGGCGGGCCAGGTCCAGGCCGTACAGCACGTGCGACTTCTTGTAGACCACCGTCTCGGGTGTGTTGATGTACTTGGCGGGCATCCGGTCGTCGTCGAACAGCCGGCGGGCACCGAAACCGAGCACCACCCCGCCGGCGTCGCGGATCGGCCAGACGAGCCGGCCCTGGAAGAAGTCCCAGCCGCCGTTCTCGCGGACGAGGCCGGCCCGGACCAGTTCATCGTCGCGGAACCCGCGGGTGCGCAGGAAGTTGTGCAGGTCGCGGCCGCCCCGCGGGGCGAAGCCGATCCCGAAGTGCTCGGCGGCCTGCCGGTCGAAGCCCCGCCCGTCCAGGAACCGGCGGCCGACGATCGCGTCCGGGCCGGTCAGCTGGTCGGCGTAGAACTCGGCCGCCAGGCGGTTGGCCTCGGTGACCCGACGGCGGTTGCCCGACTCGGCCGTACGCCCCCCGTCGTCGACGTAGCGCAGCTGGATGCCGGATTGGTCGGCCAGCCGCTCGACCGCCTCGACGAAGGACAGGTTCTCCTTCTTCTGCAGGAAGCTGATCGCGTCGCCGCCCTCGCCGCAGCCGAAGCAGTAGTACAGGCCGCGCGAGGGTGTCACCTGGAAGCTGGGGGTCTTCTCGTCATGGAACGGGCACAGGCCCTTCAACGAACCGCCGCCGGATCGGCGCAGGGTCACGTAGGGGCTGACGACGTCGTCGATCCGGACGCGCTCCCGCACCAGCGCGATGTCCTCCTCGTTTATTCGTCCTGCCACAAGGAGTCAGTGTACGTGGCGCCGGCGGGTCGACGCTCTCAAGCACGGCACAGGAAAACGCTAGGGTTGTTGAACCTGCAGGGACCATTGTGGTGGAAGAAGCACACCACCAAACCGAGATGTTGGAGATAGCCATGTCGGACCGCCCGGGTCACCCCTCCTTCGAACCGCCGGCCGAATCGCCGTCCCCCCAGCCGCACCCCTACGGCCAGCAGGCCCCCTACGGACAGCAACAGCCTCCGTACGGACAGCGGCCTTTCGGGCAGCAGTCGTACGGGCAGCAGGCCCCTGGCCAGCAGCCCTATGTCCAGGCCGAGGGCCAGCAGCCGTACGGCCAGCAGCACCCGTACGAGCAGCCGTGGCAGGGCGTGGCAGGCCAGCAGTCGGCGCCGGTGGCGACCAAGGAGCCGAAGCGGCGCGGCGGGAGCGGCAAGCTGGTGGCCCTGGTCCTGGCCGCCTCGCTGGTCGGTGGCGGCGTCGGTTCGGTGGCCACCCTCAGTGCCACGAACCAGTCCCAGGTGATCCAGGGCACGACGACGACCACCCCCGTGGTCGAGACCAAGGGCGGCACGGTCAACTGGGCCACCGTCGCCTCCTCGGTCGAGCCGGCAGTGGTCTCCATCAGTGTCGTCACCGGGCAGAGCGGCGCCGAGGGTTCGGGGGTGGTCCTTGACGCCCAGGGCCACATCGCCACCAACAACCACGTCATCAGCGGCGGCCAGAACGGCGAGATCAACGTCACGCTGAACGACAACACGATCCACAAGGCCACCATCGTGGGGACCGATCCGAGCACCGACCTGGCCGTGATCAAGTTGGACAACCCGCCGGCCAACCTCACGCCGATCGCCTTCGGGGACGTCACCAAGCTCGCCGTGGGTGACCCGGTGATGGCCATCGGCAACCCGCTGGGGCTCTCCGGCAGCGTGACCACCGGCATCGTCTCGGCCCTGCACCGACCGGTCCGCTCCTCGGCCAGCGAGCAACAACAGCAGCAGCAGTCGCCGTTCTCGCCGGGCCAGAACCAGTCCAGCGCGGACACCACCGTCGTCACCGACGCGATCCAGACCTCGGCCGCGATCAACCCGGGCAACTCCGGCGGCGCCCTGGTCAACGCCCAGGGCCAGCTGGTCGGCCTCACCTCGTCGATCGCCACGCTCTCGGGGTCCTCGGGCAGCCAGTCCGGCAACATCGGCATCGGCTTCGCCATTCCGGCCGACCAGGTGCAGGCCGTGACGAAGTCGCTTATCGAGACCGGTACCTCCAAGACCGCCTTCCTGGGCGTGTCCACCACCGACGGGATCGGCAACGTGAACGGCCAGTCCGTGGTCGGCGCCAAGGTGGGTGACGTCACTGCGGGCTCCCCCGCCGACAAGGCCGGGCTCAAGGTCGACGACGTGATCACCGCCATGGACGACGTCCCGATCACCGGCTCGGTCAGCCTCGCCGCCCGGGTCCGCGGACACCAGTCCGGTGACCAGGTAGTCCTCCAGGTCAGCCGGGGCACCTCCACCCAGAAGATCACCGTCACCCTGGCCAACCGCTGACCGATATGCTCCACCCGTGACAGTCGTTCTCGGGTGGGGCCTCGGCGTCGCGCTGGTGACCCTGGTCCTGCTCGCCGTCCTCTACTCCCGGCTCGGCGACCTGGGCCTGGCCCGACAGCAGGTGGTCGCGGCCGTGCGCGCCGTGCTGCAGCTGACCGTCGTCTCGCTGGTCATCGTCGGGGCCGTCCGCTGGGTCTGGACCGCGCTGCTCTTCGTGTTCCTGATGTTCTGCATCGCCGTATGGACCGCGGCAGGCCGCGCCGGCGTCCGCAACAGCCTGCCGTGGGTGGCCCTGGCCATCGCGGGCGGCGTCATCCCGGTGGCGGCGGTGGTCTTCCTCAGCGGCGCCTCCCCGTTCGTCGGGGTGGCGATCATCCCGGTCGTCAGCATCATCATCGGCAACGCGATGACCGCCCACACCCTGGTCACCCGGCGCGCCTTCCCCGCCCTGCGCGAGCAGAGGGGACAGTACGAGGCAGCGCTCGCCCTCGGCTTCGAGCGGCCCTGGGCGGTCCGCGAGATCATCCACCGGGGCACCGCCGAGGCGCTGGTGCCCACCATCGACACCACCCGTACGGTCGGGCTGGTGACCCTGCCCGGCGCCTTCATCGGCGTGCTGCTGGGTGGCGGCACACCGCTCCAGGCCGGCGCCTCGCAGGTGCTGGTGCTGGTCGGCATCATGGCGGCCAACGCCGGTGTCGCCATCCTGGTCGAACGGCTGATCAGCACCGGCCGGCTGCTGCCCCCGGACCTCAAGGGCGCACTCCGTCCCTGACCCGGCGCGCCCTCGGGCCGCAGCACACCTCAGATCGCGCTCCAGCCGCCGTCACTGGCCAGGATCGCCCCGTTCACATTGGCCGAGTCGTCGCTCAGCAGCCAGGTGATCGAGGCGGCCAACTGCTCCGCCGTGGCGGTTGCCAGCGCGAACGCGCCGAGCAGGGGGGCGACTACTTCGGTGAAGCTCGCCGTGTCCATCCGGGTCTGGATGTTGGTGGCGACGGCACCAGGGGCCACAGCATTGCAGCGGATCCCCTTGCTGCGGTAGAAGACCGCGGTCGACTTGGTCAGCCCGACCACCGCGTGCTTGGAGGCGGTGTACGCCACACCCGCGGCCGAACCGCGCAGGCCCGCCTCGGACGCCGTGTTGACGATCGATCCCGCACCGGCCGCCAGCATGAGCGGGAGGGCGGCTCGAATCAGTCGCATCATCGAAGTCACGTTCACCGCGAAGACCCGCTCCCAGGTGGCGTCGTCGACCTCCCCCGCGGAGAGGAAGTCATCCATGATGCCAGCGTTGTTGACCAGTCCCCACAGGTCCGGGCCGGCGGCCTCGATCACCCGGTCGACGACCTCCTGCTCGGTGACGCTGCCGGCGACGTACGTGAAGGCGTCGCCCAACTCCTCGGCGACCGTACGCAGGCGCTCCTCGGACAGGTCGGCACCGACGACCCGGCCTCCCTCCTGGACGATGCGGGAGGCAACGGCTCGGCCGATGCCGGAGCCGGCACCGGTGACGACGACCACCCGGCCAGCGAAGCGGCCGGGGACTGTAGTGGACATGATCTGTCTCCTTCGACGGACGTGGACACGCTGCCCGTACGCCGCCAAGGTCGACCACCACAGATACCCCCGAGGGTTTCTTTGAGCCTACTCCGGCCGCTCCCCGGCGTCAGGGCGTCGGAGGGACGCGCCGAGGGCGGCACCGCATGTGCGGTACCGCCCTCGACAGGATCCGGTCGGTGACTAGATCTTGATGCAGACGTTGGAGATCTCGGTGTAGAACTCCAGGCCGTGCACGCCACCCTCACGGCCGATGCCGGAATGCTTCATGCCGCCGAACGAGGTGCGCAGGTCGCGGAGGAACCAGGAGTTCACCCACACGATGCCGGCCTCGAGCTGCGGGGCGACCCGGAGCGCGCGGGAGGCGTCCTTGGTGAAGAAGGTCGCCGACAGGCCGTACTTGGTGTCGTTGGCCAGCTTGATGACCTCGTCCTCGTCCTTGAACGGGATCAGGGCGACACACGGGCCGAAGACCTCTTCGGTCGCGGTGCGGGAGTCGTGGGCCAGGCCGGTCCAGATGGTCGGCTCGACCCAGGAGCCGCCGTCGCGCTCGTCGCCGAAGTGCGGGGCGCCGCCACCGGTGACGACGGTCGCGCCCTCGTCCGCGGCGATCTTGTAGTACGACAGCACCTTGTCGCGGTGCTCGTCGGAGACGACCGGGCCGAAGTTCATCGAGTCGTCGTCCGGGTAGCCGTACTTCAGCTCGTTCTCGGCGTAGTCCTTCAGGCGGTCACGGACCTCGTCGAAGATCGACTCGTGGACGTAGACGCGCTCGGTGCCGAGGCAGACCTGGCCGGAGTTGAGGAAGCAGGAACGGCCCAGCTCCTTGATCGCCAGGTCCAGGTCGGCGTCCTCGAAGACGATGCCGGCGTTCTTGCCGCCCATCTCCATCGAGGTGGCCTTCAGGGTGTCGGCGGTGGCCTTCAGGATGATCGAGCCGGTCAGGGTCTCGCCGGTGAAGGTGATGCCGTCGACGTCGGGGTGCGAGGTGATCATGGCGCCGGTCTTGCCGAAGCCGTGCACGACGTTGTAGACGCCGGCGGGCACGCCGACCTCGTTCATGACCTCACCCAGCAGGGCGGCGGTCGAGGGGGTGACCTCGGAGGGCTTCACGACGACGGTGTTGCCCATGGCCAGGGCGGGGCCGGCCTTCCAGGTCATCAGCAGCAGCGGCAGGTTCCACGGGGAGATGATGCCGATGACGCCGCGGGGACGGCGTACGCCGAAGTTCCAGGCGCCGTTGCCGTCGGGGGTGTCCATCCGGAACGACTCGGTCGCGTGCTCCTTCAGGGTGTGCGCGAAGGCCTTGAAGTTGGCGGCGCCTCGCGGGATGTCGACGTGCGAGGCGACGGAGTACGGCTTGCCGGTGTCGAGGACCTCGAGCTCCAGGAAGTCGTCGAAGCGCTTGGTGATGCCGTTGGCGATCGCGAGCACCATGTCGATGCGCTCGTCGGTCTTGAGCTGGCCCCAGGGGCCGGCGAGGGCGGCGCGGGCGGCCGCCACGGCGGCGTCGACCTCGGCCTGGCCGGCGGCGTGGACGCGAGCGGTCACCTCACCGGTGACGGGGTAGAGGGTCTCGAAGATGTCGCCGGTCTCGACGTACTCGCCGTTGATGAAGTTGGCGACGTTACGGGGCGTGATTTCCTTACGCATTCCCAGGTTTCCTATTCTTTGCCATTCGTCTGCACGAAGGGTACGAGGGTGGTTCAAGCTTGTTCGGTGGTGCGGGCGGCCTTCTCGGCACGCTCGGCGAGGGTCTCGTCCGCGGCGGCGAAGTGCGTCTTCGGCACCTCGCGGAGGATCACGCGAACGCTCTCCTTCTTGGCCACACCGGTCCGGACGACCGACTCGGTGAGCTCATGGATGAGGGCGCGCAGCTTCTCCGGCGTACGTCCCTCGGCCAGCGTGACCTCGATGATCGGCATTACTCATCGCCACCGTAGAAGTAGACGGAACCGAGGTTGGTGAAGTGGAAGCCGATCGAGGTGCCGGGGGTGGCGAAGTAGGCGTCGGTGATGCCGCCGGTGAGGACGATCCAGCCGGCCTCGATCGCCAGGCCCCGCTTGGCCAGGTCGTTGGCGGCCAGGGCGAGGGCCTCGCCCGGGTGGCCCTGGACCGCGGCACCGGTCGAGGAGTCGACGATCTCGCCGTTGACCTCGACCAGGATGCCCTCGGTGCCCAGTTCGATGTCCTCGGGCTTGACCGAGACGCCACCGATGGAGAAGGCGCCCGACGAGGCGTTGTCGGCGATCACGTCGCCGGCGGTGAAGCGGAAGTTGCGGTAGCGGGAGTCGATGACCTCACCGCCTCCCAGCACCTGGCCGACGGCCGCCATGGCCTGCGCGGCGGTGACGCCCGGGCCCTCGAGGCGGTCCTTCATGACGAAGACGATCTCGGGCTCGATCCGCGGGTGGATCAGGCGGGCCTGCGGCACCGGGTCGCCGACGGGCAGGATCATCTGGTCGGTCAGCCACGCGACGAAGGGGGTGTCGACGCCCATCCGCTGCTGCTTGGCCCGGGAGGTGAGGCCCAGCTTCACGCCGATGAGCTTCTCGCCACGCTCGATCCGCTTCTGCAGGTTGGCGTCCTGGATGCCGTACGCGCCGGCGATGTCGTTGGCCAGTTCCGGCCACTCGTCGCTGATCGGCTCCCGCTCGCGGACCTCGGCCTCGCAGGCGAGCAGTTCGGCGGCAACGCTGTCGTAGTCCCAAGCCATGGGTCAGTTCTCCTTCGGAGTGTTGGCGATGAGAGCGGTCACCGAGCCGAGGCCACCGAAGGTGGCGGTGACACGGTCGCCGGGGGCGACCGGGATCATCTTGGTGACCGAGCCGGGCAGGACGACCTTGCCGGCCTCGAGGGTGGTGCCCAGCGGGCCGACGGTGTTCGCCAGCCAGACCAGCGCGTTGATCGGCGAGCCCAGGACGGCGCCACCGGCGCCGGTACCGGCGACCTGGCCGTTCTTGTGCATGGTGCAGCCGACCAGGCGCAGGTCGACGTCGCCGAGGTAGGTCGGGGTCGAGCCGAGGACGACGCCGCCGCCGGAGGCGTTGTCGGCGATGGTGTCACCGATCTTGATGTCCCAGTCCCGGACCCGGGAGTCGACGACCTCGAGGGCCGGCAGGACGTAGTCGATGGCGCGGATCGCGTCGACGACGGTGACGCCGGGGCCGCGCAGGTCCTCCTTGAGGACGAACGCGATCTCGGGCTCGACCCGCGGCAGGAGGTGGTTGGAAAGGTCCATCGGCATGTTCTCGAGGTAGAACTGGTCGACGAACACGTGGCCGAAGTCCGGCTGGTTGACGCCCAGCTGCTTCTGCATCGCCGGAGAGGTCAGGCCGACCTTGTACCCCCCGATCTCGCGGCCCTCGGCCAGCCAGCTGCGCACGGTGAGCATCTGGATCTCGTAGGCATCCTCGATGGTGAGGTCAGGGTAGGTCTCGCGCAGTGGCGCGATCGCCACCCCACTGCGGTTGGCCTCGAGCAACGCCTCGGCGGCACTCGTCCGGCTGATCGAATCCACGTTCGTCTCCCTCCGATGGGTGTGTCTGTTGTGGTGCGGTTGTTCTGGCGCGTGGGTGCTTCTGGTGCTGGGATCAGCGGCCGAGTGACCGGCTGATGCGTTGGGCTGCAGAGCGCAGCAGGCGGGCGAGGGCCGGTACCTGGGGACCCAGGCGCTCGGTCGGTCCCAGCAGCGACAGGGCCGCGTACGCGGACTGGCCCAGGTCGAGCAGCGGGATCGCCACGGTCGAGATGCCCTCGTACGACTCGTTGTCCGCGTGGGCGTAGCCGACCCGACGGACGTCGTCGAGGACGCTCTGCCACTCGGGCAGCGAACGGATGGTGCTGCTTGCGCGGGGAGGGAAGCCCGCTTCCCGCCGGGCCCGGTCGGCATCCGCGTTGTACGCGGCGATGACCTTGCCCGAGCTGGTGACATGGCTGGGCAGGCGCCGCCCGGACTGGGCCAGCAGCTTGCTGCCGGGGCCCACCTCGAGCCGCTCGATGTAGACCACGTCCGCACCGTCCGGTACCGACAGGTTGACGACGTAGCCGGTCTGGCGGCTCAGTTCCGACATGGTCGGCAGGGCGACCTGTCGCAGGTCGGAGCGCGCCTGGGCCAGGTGGCCCAGCTCGTAGAGGTGGATGCCGAGACGGTAGCGCCCCGTGTGCGGGTTCTGCTCCACGATCCTGCGCGAGCAGAGCGTGGTGAGCAGCCGGTGGGCGGTGCTCTTGGCGATGTCGAGCCGGCGGGCGATGTCGGACACGCCGAGTTCCCCGTCGACGGAGAAGCACTCCAGCACGTCGAGGGCACTGCCGACCGAGCGGAGCTCCCCCTGGCGGGTGGGCTGCTGCCGCCCGCGGCCGCGGGCGAAGGTCGTCACCTCCCAGGTGCCGGATGTGGGCGCAGTCGTCATCGGACGCTCAGGCCGCAACCGCGGCGGCGCCGGCCTCGGCGATGGCGCGGTCCTCCTCGGAGGTCCCACCGGAACAACCGACGGCGCCGATCAGCTCGCCGTCGACGACGATCGGGATGCCGCCACCGAAGATCACCAGGCCCGGTCGCAGCGGGATGCCCTTGCCGACCGACTCGTCGTCGCCGGCGAACAGCTCCATCCACTTGTGTGTGGGGAGCCCGTTGAACGAGACCACGGAGACCGCCTTGTCCTGCGCGATCGAGGCCGACATCAGGGCCGCCCCGTCCATCCGGTCGAAGCTGACCAGGTTGCCCGCGGCATCGGCGACGGCGATGTTCACCGGAACCCCTAACTCCTCCGCCTTGGCGAACGAGCCCGCAATGGCCCGGCGGGCGCCTTCGAGCGAGATGACGGCCTGCGTGCGGCTGATGGACATGGGAGCTCCTTTCGAGCGGGACGTACGGGTTCAGACGTGACCCGGTTCCGGGGATGTCGCGGCCGACATCCCCGGAACCGGGTCGGGGTCGACTAGGTGAGCACGGTCGTGAAGCGCTCGTTCAGCTCACGGGCGTGGTAGAAAATGCCCTTCGCGATCATGTCGGGGGTCCAGGTGACCATCGGGCGGTCGGCGAAGGAGAGGTAACCGCCGGCGAAGACCTCGTTGCGGTTGCCGGCCGGATCGAAGAAGTAGACCGTCTTGCCGCGGGTGATGCCGTGGCGGGTCGGGCCGACGTCGATCGGGACGTCGTCCATCGCCATGATGTCGGCGGCGCGGGTGATCTCCCAGCCCTCCTCGAGGCGGAAGGCGAAGTGGTGCAGCTTGGCCTGGGGGCCCTCGAGGACCGCGAGCTGGTGGATCTGGTTGGTGCCGGTGGTCCAGATCGCAATGTTGTGCTGGTCGGCCGGATCCAGGGTGGTGGCCACCTTCTCCGCCGTCCAGAAGCCGAACACGTCGTGCAGGAAGCGCTCCATCTGGCCGACGTCCTCGGCGGTGATCAGCGCGTGGTCGATGGCCGGGGCGCCGATGCCGCGCAGGTCGCGCGGGAAAGCCTCGGGGTTGACGTTGCCGACATCGGACTGGCCGGAGGTGATCTCGCTGTAGATGTCGAAGAAGTGGCCGGAAGGCGAGTGGATCCGCAGGATCTCGCCGACCTCGAACTCCTCGCCCTTGGACACCCGCTCGGTTGTGACGCCGAACTTCTGCGCCCTGTTCTCGATCTGGGCGATGTCGTCCTCGTACTGGACCTTGAAGCCGAACTTCACGACCCCGACGCCGCCCTCCTCGAGCACGACGGAGTGGTGGTCCCACTCGTCCCAGCCCTTGAGGTACAGCTTGTTGTCGACCGCAGCAACCTCGTCGAGCCCGAGGGTCTGGGTGTAGTGCTGGCGGGCCTCTGCCAGGTCCGTGACCCGGACGTGTGCGTAGCCCATTCGAAGGATCGCCATGTGATAACTCCCTTGTTGTCGTGGCGGTGATGAAGTGGATGCTATGTGGAGCGGGGGTGTGATGTGGGCGACGAGACCGACGTCACACGCGCGTTGCCGTCTGCGGCTTCTTCGCCGGAACTTCCTTGTTCGACAGCATGTAGCGCATCAGGGGATTGACCAGTCGCAGTGAGTTCTCGCGGAACTCCACGACCATGTCCGTGGTGGGGACCGCCCGGCACGGCAGGCAGACACCGTGGGAGGCCTCGTCAGGGGTGACGACCTCGTCCGAGACCGGGCGCTCGTACTCGAAGCCGCCCTCGTGGACGTCGATCTTGCAGAAGCCGCAGCCACCGCGCTTGCAGCCGATGCGCATCGCATACCCGGTGCGGTAGAAAGCGGCCATGATCGTCTCGCCGTCGCGGACCTCGACCACTTCGCCGGTCGGATGGACGGTCACGTTGCTCATGGCGCTCCTTCGCGTCGATGCGATGCAGCCTGTCGCTACGGACAGCTTTGCTTGTTCTTCTTCGAGAACTGTCCCGCACGGATGTGAGGGGGGCCACAGCCGTTCCTCGATGCGGAACGCGGTTCTCTCAACAGGAACATTACCCGCACGGCAGGACGCCCCGACCTAGGAAAGCTCCCGGATCGCTTTAGGCAATCTGCCGGGGTCCCACTGCAGTTCGCGGACGGCGGTGTCGAAGGCGTAGCGGTCCGTCATCCCGCCGATCCAGGTCACGGCCGCCCGGACCACCTCGGGCGAATCTGCGGGCGCATCGGGGGCGGACGGCAGTTTCCCCGGGTGGTGGGCGTAGTGCTCGACCAGCGCACGCAGCACGTCCACCACGGCGCGGGCCTGGGCGACCGACTCCGGGCGGGTGTAGATCCGCTCGTAGTTGAACGATCGCAGGCCTGCCAGGGCGGCCGCCTCGTCGGGCCCCATCGCGATCTCGCCCTGCTCGACGGCGGTCCGCACCACTGCACGGACGAAGGTCCGGATCTGGTTGCGCCGGTCGTCCCCGCACACGTCGGTGACCACCGTGGGTAGCTGGCCGGCGGCCACGATGCCGGCGTGGACGGCGTCCTCCAGGTCATGGGCGCAGTAGGCGATCCGGTCGGCCCAGGAGACGATCTCCCCCTCGATCGTGGCCGGCGCCGGTCGGGACCAGGAGTGGTTGCGGATGCCGTCCAGGGTCTGGGAGCAGAGGTTGAGGTCGGCCAGGGCCACATCGGCGCCCCAGGGTCCGTGGTCGTACCCCTCGGGCAGGTAGGGATCGAACGCGTCCTCCGAGGCATGGCCGCCGGGCCCGTGGCCGCAGTCGTGGCCGAGGGCCATCGCCTCGGTGAGCACGACGTTGGCGCCCACCCCGCGGGCGATCGAGGTGGCGACCTGCGACACCTCCAGGGCGTGGGTGAGCCGGGTGCGCTGGTGGTCGGTCGGGTACACCACCACCTGTGTCTTGCCGGCCAGTCGCCGGAACGACGCCGAGTGCACGATCCGGTCGCGGTCCCGTTCGAAGCAGGTGCGCTCCGGATCCGGCTCCTCCTCACGGGCACGGTCGCCGGCCCCTTGCGACAGGGTCGCCCCGGGGCGCAGGGTGGCCCGCTCGAGGGCCTCCCTCGCCTCGCGGCCGATCACGTCGCCGGTGTCGAAGGAGCGGCAGGAATCAGCATGGGCACGGACCACGGCACCGCCGTCGGCGTGGCCGGCCATGGTGCGGGCCCACTGCCGGGCCCGGGGCAGCGGGCTGAGCGCGTCGTGGTCCATGTCCCCATCCTGCCAGCCTCCACTGACAGCCGGGCTGGGAGTCCTCAGCCGCCCGAGACGCCGATCTCGGCGGCCGAGAGGTCCTGGTCGAGCCCGCAGGTGTCGGCCAGCCAGCCCTCGGGCATCGCGACCTTCCCGCGCGGGGAGCCCTGCCGACCGCGGGGGGCGCCGACGGCGGAGTCGGGGAACCGTACGTCCGCGTCCAGCCGCGCCAGCAACCCGTCCAGCTCCTCGAAGCTGGACACCATCGCCAGTCCGCGGCGGATGTCGCCGCCGACCGGGAATCCCTTGAAGTACCAAGCGACGTGCTTGCGCAGGTCGGTCAGGCCGCGGCGCTCCCCCATCAGGCCGGCGAGCAGCTCGCCGTGCCGGCGGAACATCGCCGACACCTCCCCCAGGGACGGCAGGGTGCGGGTCGTACGACCGGCGAAGGCATCGGCCAGGTCGCGGAACAGCCACGGGCGGCCCAGGCAGCCGCGGCCCACCTCGACGCCGGCGACCCCGGTCTGCTCGACCATCTCCAGTGCGTCGGAGGCCTCCCAGATGTCCCCGTTGCCGAGCACGGGGATGGAGACGTGCTGGACCAGTGTCGCCATCGCGTCCCGGTCGGCGTCGGAGGAGTAGGCCTGGGCGACCGTGCGCCCGTGCAGGCAGATCGCTGCGACGCCCGCGTCCTCGGCGATCCGGCCGGCCTCCAAGTAGTACTGGTGGTCGTCGTCGATGCCGATCCGGGTCTTGATGGTGACCGGCACCCCGTAGCGGTCGGCGGCCCGTACGGTCGAGCGCAGGATCTCGGCCAGCAGGTCACGCTTCCAGGGCAGCACCCCGCCGCCGCCCTTGCGGGTCACCTTGGGGACCGGGCAGCCGAAGTTCAGGTCGACGTGGTCGACCCCGAACTCGTTGCAGAGGATCTCGGTCGCCTGTCCCATGGTGGCCGGGTCCACCCCGTACAGCTGCACCGAGCGGGTCTCCTCGGCCGGGGAGAAGGCCAGCATCTCCAGCGACTTCGCGTCGCGCTCGACCAGCCCGCGGGAGGTGATCATCTCGCAGACGTACAGTCCCGCCCCCTGCTCGGCGCACAACTCGCGGAACGCGGCGTTCGTCACCCCGGCCATCGGCGCGAGCACGACCGGAACGTCCACGACCAGGGCATCGGACCGGGACGGGGCGGACAGGCTGAGCGGTGGGGTGAGGGGCACCGATCGAGTGTACGCAGCGGGCCCGGTGGAGCGAAAAGACCGACATCTAGGATGGCACCATGACCCCACAGGCGATCGTTTTCGACATGGACGGCGTGCTCACCGACACCGAGGTGATCTGGGACGAGGTGCGCCGGGGACTGGCCGCAGACGAGGGCCGGGCGTGGCCCGAGGAGGCCACCACGGCGATGATGGGGATGAGCACCCCGGAGTGGTCGCGCTACCTGGTGGAGACCGTGGGGCTCAGTGGCTCCCCCGAACTGGTCGCGAATCGTACGATCGACGCGATGGCGGAGCGGTACCTGGTGCACCTGCCCACCCTGCCCGGGGCGGTGGAGGCCGTGCGCCGGCTGGCCGGCCGCTGGACGCTGGGACTGGCCTCGTCCTCCCCGCGCCGGCTGATCGACTCCAGCCTTGCCGCCCTGGGCCTGACCGACTCGTTCGCCGTGACCGTCTCCACCGAGGAGGTCGAGCGCGGCAAGCCCGCCCCCGACGGCTACCTGCGCGCCTGCGAGCTGCTCGGCGTCGATCCGGCGGCCAGCGTGGCGATCGAGGACTCCAGCAACGGGCTGCGGGCCGCAGCGGCGGCGAGGATGAAGGTGATCGCAGTGCCGCGGCCGGAGTTCCCGCCGGCGGAGGATGCGCTGGCCCTGGCCGACGTCGTGGTGGAGCACCTGGACGAGGTCACCGTCGAACTCGTGGCGGGGCTGGTCTGATGGCGACCCCGGACTTCATCGTCCGCCAGCGCGCCAAGCTCGGACACGAACTGCTGTGGCTGTCCGGCACCACAGCGGTGGTGCTGCGCCAGGGCGAGGACGGGCTGGAGACGCTGCTGATCCGCCGCTCCGACAACGGGCTGTGGTGCCCGGTCGCGGGGATCATCGACCCGGGTGAGCATCCGTTCCAGGCGGCGCTGCGCGAGGTGCGCGAGGAGGCGGGTGTGGTCGCCGAGGTCGAGCGGCTGGCGTGGGTCACGATCACCGACGTGATCGAGTACGAGAACGGTGACCGGACCCAGTACATCGACCACATCTTCCGCTGCCAGTGGCTCGGCGGCGAGCCGCGGCCAGACCACGAGGAGACCACCGAGGCACGGTTCTTCCCGGTGGACGCGCTGCCCCCGATGGCCGAGAAGTACGCCGACCGGGTCCGGGTGGTCCTGGAGGACCGACCCGAGACCCGGCTCGGACCGTACGCGGGCTGAGCCGTAGCGGACCGGTCAGCCGTCCTGGGGCCACCCGGCGGCGAGCTCCCGGATCCGCGCGACGCGGGCCAGGATGGCGTCCACGTCGCCCGGGTCGGACACCAGCCCGACCAGCATCGCGGTCAGCGGGGCACCCGGGCGGCTCGGACCGTGGGCGACCTCGGCGATCATGTCGAGCATCGGCGTACGCACCTGCTCGAGCACCTCGGGCGCGAGCCCGAGCTCGGCGACGACGGCGTCCAGCCACTCGCCCATCCGGCGCATCTTCTCGGCCTCCACGGCCGGGTTGGAGGACTTGGCCACGTCAGCAGCCGATCAGCTTGCCGGCGAGGTAGGACTCGACCTGGTCCAGGGAGATCCGCTCCTGCGACATGGTGTCGCGCTCGCGGATGGTCACGGCCTGGTCCTCCAGCGTGTCGAAGTCGACCGTCACGCAGTACGGCGTGCCGATCTCGTCCTGCCGCCGGTAGCGCTTGCCGATCGCCTGGGCGTCGTCGAAGTCCACGTTCCAGTACTTGCGCAGCGCCGCGGCGAGGTCCTTGGCCTTGGGGGTCAGGCTCTCGTTGCGGGACAGCGGCAGCACGGCCACCTTCACCGGCGCCAGGCGCGGGTCCAGCTTGAGGACCGTACGCTTGTCGACGCCGCCCTTGGCGTTGGGGGCCTCGTCCTCGACGTACGAGTCGACCAGGAAGGCCATCAGCGAGCGGGTCAGGCCGGCCGCGGGCTCGATCACGTACGGCGTGTAGTGCTCTCCCTTGGCCTGGTCGAAGTACTCCAGGACGGTGCCCGAGTGCTCCGAGTGGGTGCCGAGGTCGAAGTCGGTGCGGTTCGCGACGCCCTCCAGCTCACCCCAGTCCGAGCCCTGGAAGCCGAAGCGGTACTCGATGTCGACGGTGCGCTTGGAGTAGTGCGACAGCTTCTCCTTCGGGTGCTCGTAGAAGCGCAGGTTCTCCGGGTCGATGCCGAGCTGGACGTACCACTGGTGGCGGTTCTCCAGCCAGTAGTCGTGCCAGGTCTCGTCCGTGCCCGGCTCGACGAAGAACTCCATCTCCATCTGCTCGAACTCGCGGGTGCGGAAGATGAAGTTGCCCGGCGTGATCTCGTTGCGGAAGGACTTGCCGACCTGGCCGATGCCGAACGGCGGCTTCTTGCGCGCGGCGGTCATCACGTTCTTGAAGTTCACGAAGATGCCCTGGGCGGTCTCGGGACGCAGGTAGTGCAGCCCGGACTCGTCCTCGACCGGGCCGAGGAAGGTCTTCAGCATCATGTTGAAGTCACGGGGCTCGGTCCACTGGCCCTTGACGCCGCAGTTGGGGCAGTTGATGTCGGCCAGCGGCACGGTGTCGGGGTCGGCGAGGCCGTGCTTCTCGGCGTACGCCTCCTGCAGGTGGTCGGCGCGCAGGCGCTTGTGGCAGGACATGCACTCGGTCAGCGGGTCGGTGAACACGCCGACGTGGCCCGAGGCCACCCAGACCTCGCGGGGCAGGATGATCGAGGAGTCCAGGCCAACGATGTCCTCGCGGCCGGTGACCATCCACTTCCACCACTGCCGCTTGATGTTCTCCTTCAGCTCGACGCCGTAGGGCCCGTAGTCCCAGGCGGAGCGCGTACCACCGTAGATCTCACCGCTGGGGAAAACGAAGCCGCGCCGCTTGGCGAGGGAAATGACATTGTCGAGCTTGCTCGGGGCCACTGATCTCACTCCGTCTGTCGGTCGGGGGCATCCGGCTGATGCCACCAGCGGACACCCTATCCGACAGCACTTCCGGCGGTCATTGCCGGGCGGGGAGCGGTACGAGCCCTTCGGGCCCCCTTCCGACCACCGCGACCACGTGTCGAGCTCAGAACCCACCGCGGGGGACGTTCTCCCCCAGCTCGTCCTCCGGCAGGTAGGCGCTCGGCTCGTCGATCGCGTACGGCATCACCGGCATCAGGGCGTACGTCGCGGCGGCGCCGCCGATCGCCCGGCGATAGCTGCCCACGTCGCGCCAGCGGGTGACCAGGGCCCACAGCTGCGGATCGTCGAGGTTGCGGACCAGGTCGACCGACTCCACGCCGGGACGGCTCCGGAAGTGCTCGAGCGCCACGTCGACGGCGGGGCGGAACTCCTGGCGGCGGTCGACGGGGACCCGGAAACGATGGATCGCGAGCACGGGGGCGAGCATACACTCTTAATGATTTTGACTTTCATTAGCGCCTGGATGAAAATGATTTCCATGAACCACGAACGACTGTTGGCAGGGGCTGCCGCACTGACCTGCCTCACGCTGCTCTCAGCCTGCGGCACGTCCTCGAACCCTGCGCAGCACCAGGCCGGCACCCCGGTCCGGGTGGTCGCCGCCGTGTATCCCTACCAGTGGCTCACCGAGCAGATCGGCGGGGACAAGGTCCAGGTGGAGGGGCTGCTGAAGCCCGGAGCCGACGCCCACGACCTCGAACTGACCCCCAAGCAGGTCGCCGACGTCACGCAGCTGGCCGACCTGGTCGTCTACGAGTCCCACCTGCAGGCGCCGGTGGACAACGCGGTCGCGGGTGGCACCAAGGGCCGGGCCCTCGACACCACGACCCTGGTCCAGGACCTGGTGACCACGACGGATGCCAGTGGCCACGACGGCGAGACCCCGGCCACCACCCAGGCCGAGCACCAGAACGAGGATCCCCACCTCTGGCTGGACCCGACGAACATGGCGACCGTGGCGGTGGCGATCCGCGACCAGCTCAGCGCCATCGACCCCTCCGCCGCCGCCACCTTCACGGCCAACACCGACAAGGTGGTCGCTGACCTGAAGGGCCTGGACACCGAGTACTCCTCAGGCCTGGCGCACTGTGACCGCAAGGTCTTCATCACCTCCCACGAGGCCTTCGGCTACCTGGCCCACCGGTACGGACTCGAGCAGATCGCGGTCCGTGGCCTCGACGCGTCGGTCGAGCCGACGGCCGCCAGGATCGTCGAGGTCCAGAACATCGCCAAGCAGGAGGGGGTCACGACGATCTTCTACGAGACCGCCCTCTCCCCCGCCGTCTCGCAGTCGATCGCCAAGGACGGGAACCTGCGCACCGACGTCCTCGACCCGCTCGAAGCGGCCCCCCAGGACACCGCGCGCGGCGCCGACTACCCCGGCGTCATGCGCGCGAACCTGCAGGCCCTCCGCACCGCGAACGGCTGCCGATGAACGCGCCGGTCGTCTCCCTGCGCGACGTGTCGGTGGGGCTGGGTGGCCTGCCGATCGTCCGCGGCATCACCGCGGACATCCGCCCCGGTGAGTTCGTCGCCCTGCTGGGGGCGAACGGATCCGGCAAGACGACGCTGCTGCGCGCCGTGCTCGGGCTCGTCCCCCACCACCGCGGCAGCATCGAACTGTTCGGCGAACCGCTCGACTCCTTCCGTGACTGGCGTCGGGTCGGCTACGTCCCCCAGCACATCGACCCGGCGATGCTGAACTCCACCGTCCGCGAGGTGGTCGGGACCGGACGGTTGCCGCTGCGGCGGCCGTTCGTGCCACCGGGCCGCCGGGACCGGGAGGCGATCGCCCGGGCACTGGCGGAGGTGGACCTGGCCGACCGGGCCAGGACCCGGATCTCCCACCTGTCGGGCGGCCAGCGCCGCCGCACGATGATCGCCCGGGCTCTGGCGACCGACCCGGAACTGCTGGTGATGGACGAGCCGCTCGCCGGCGTGGACCTGGCGACCCAGGAGACCCTGGCCGGCCTGATGCGTACCCTCACGCAGGCCCGCGGGCTGACCGTCCTGGTCGTCCTGCACGAGCCGGGCCCGTTCGCCGACCTCGTCAGCCGCACCCTGCTGCTGCAGGACGGGCGCCTGGTCTACGACGGAGCGGGCTTCGAGCTGGCCCTGCCGCACGAGCACCACCTGCCACCCGAACACGTCTCGTCGCAGACGGACTGGGTGCCGTCGTACCCGACGAGCCAGGACCAGCCCGAGGAGGACTGATGGAGATCCTGACCTACCCCTTCATGCAGCGTGCCCTGGTCGCGGCGCTGCTCACCGGGCTGATCGCCCCGACGATCGGCATCTACATCGTCCAGAAGCGGCTCAGCCTGCTCGGCGACGGACTCGGCCACGTGGCCATCGCGGGCGTCGGCCTGGCCCTGCTCACCGGGACCGCTCCGCTACCGGTGGCGATCGTGGTGGCCATCGGCGGTGCGATCCTGATCGAGTACCTGCGCCAGCACCAGCGCGCCTCCGGCGACGTCGGGCTGGCCATCCTCTTCTACGGCGGCCTGGCTGGCGGTGTCTTCATGTCCGGTCTGGCCGGAGCCGGAGGCCTCAACCAGTACCTCTTCGGTTCGATCACCACGATCAGCAACGGGGACCTGGTGATGATCGTGGTGCTGTCCGTCGTGGCCCTGGTCGTCTCGCTGGGACTGGCCGACCGCCTGTTCGCCGTCTCGACCGACGAGGAGTACGCCCGCACCCTCGGGCTTCCGGTCGGCTTCTACAACTACCTGATCGTGGTCCTGGCCGCCGTCGCGATCTCCCTGTCGATGCGTACGGTCGGGCTCCTGCTGGTCAGCGCGCTCATGGTGGTGCCGGTGGCGGCCAGCCGCAACCTGGCCAACGGCTTCTGGCACAGCCTGTTGCTGGCGATGGCGATCGGGATCCTGGCCGCCGGTGGCGGCATCGTCGGCTCCTACTACTGGAACGCGCCGCCCGGGGCACTGATCGTGCTGCTGGCGATCGGGGTCTTCGTGGCCTCGCTGCCGATCGGCACGGTGCTCACCCGGCGGCGCCGGCGCAGCCGGCTGCTGCCCGTGGCCGAGGAGATCGTCCCGCCGCCGCACCAGCAGGTCGAGCAGCACCCGCACGTGCACGGCGGCCCCGACTGCCACCACCCCACCGCGCAGCACGCCGACCACGTCGACTACCTGCACGACGGCCACCGGCACGCCATGCACGGCGACCACTATGACGAGCACTGAGCGAGGAGGTTCCCACGATGGCCGTCGGACAACGTACGACACGACAGCGTGAGGCGGTCGACCGCGTGATGGCGCAGTCCGAGGAGTTCCGGACCGCCCAGCAGGTCCACGAACTGCTCCGCGCGCGCGGCGACCAGGTCGGGCTCACCACTGTCTACCGGACCCTGCAGGCGATGGCGGACGCCGGGGAGGTCGACGTGCTGCGCACCGGTGACGGCGAGGCCGCCTACCGGCGCTGCACCTCCGAGCAGCACCACCACCACCTGGTCTGCACCGGCTGCGGGCGCACGGTCGAGATCGAGGACCCCGACGTCCACGCCTGGACCCAGCGCATCGGGGCCCAGCACGGCTTCCACGACGTCCGCCACGACCTGGAGATCTACGGCGTGTGCGAGGAGTGCTGGGCCCGCGGCTGATCGGTCGACCAGCACCACCCGCAGCCGATCAGTCGTCGACCACGACCACCCACAGGGTGCGCGGACCGTGCACACCCTCGACCCGGCTCAACTCGATGTCGGAGGTCGCCGAGGGACCGCTGATCCAGGTCAGCGGGCTCCCGGCACGCACCGCCGGGGCGAGCGCGGCGACGGCCTCGGGCACGTCCGAGACGACGTCGCCGGCCCGCACCAGGCAGACGTGCCGGTCCGGGACCAGCGAGAGCGCCCGTCGTCCCTGGCCGGGCCCGTGGTCGAGCACGATCGTGCCGGTCTCGGCGATGCCGACCACACTGGTCGTCACCACCGCGTCGATGGCGTCCAGGTCCGCGGCGGTCAGGGAGCCGTCGTCCACGACGACCGACAGCTCCCCGGCCTCCCGGATCGCCCGGTGCAGCCGCTCGTCGGTGCCCGTGGGCAGGACGACGCGACGGGCGCCGGTCGACCCCAGGGCCCGCACCACCTCGGATGGGAGGTCCCCCGAGGCGCAGCGCACCACCGTCGCCCGGTAGTCCTCGACCCGTTCCACGAACCGCCCGACCACGTCGGGCATCCCGGTCGCCCGGCCGTAGGTCCAGTCGACCGGCCCGTCCGGCTCGGGCACGTCGGCGATCGCCGCCCGGACCCTGCCCAGCACCACGTCACGCGCGCTCATCACGGTTCTCCTTCCACCACTGGCGGAACGTCTGTTCGGGGACCATCGGGACGTCGCGGTTCTGCGTCCAGCGCGACAGTGGTGGCGGCAGCGGCCCGATCGTACGGATCGGCAGCAGCTTGCCGGCCAGCGAACTCGCCCTGCCAGCGGCCTCCAGGCGGTGGTGGTCGGCCATCACCCAACTGGCCGCCCTCATCATCGCCGGCTCGAACTGGTTCGCCTGGTGGCGCTTCTTCTCCTCCACGACCCGGTGGCGCTCGTGCACCAGCAGGTCGGCGATCGGGATCTTCACCGGGCACACGTCGGTGCAGGCCCCACACAGGGTGGAGGCGAACGGCAGGCTCTTGTCGATCGCGGACCCGACACCGCGCAGCTGCGGGTTGAGGATCGCGCCGATCGGGCCCGGGTAGACCGAGCCGTACGCGTGCCCGCCGACCCGCTCGTACACCGGGCAGATGTTGAGGCAGGCCGAGCAGCGGATGCAGCGCAGCGCCTCCCGGCCCTTCGGATCGGCCAGCGCGTTGGTGCGCCCGTTGTCCAGCAGCACGACATGGACGTCCTGTGGGCCGTCGCCTTCGTGCGGGCCGGTCCACAGCGAGGTGTACGGGTTCATCCGCTCCCCGGTCGAGGAGCGCGGCAGCAACTGGAGGAAGACCTCCAGGTCCTCGACCGTGGGCAGCACCTTCTCGATGCCCACCACCGAGATCAGCGTCTCCGGGAGCGTGAGGTTCATCCGGCCGTTGCCCTCGGACTCGACCACGACCAGGGTGCCGGTCTCGGCGACGGCGAAGTTCGCCCCGGAGATCGCCACCTTCGTCCGCAGGAACTTGTTGCGCAGGTGCGTACGAGCGGCGCCGGCCAGGTCGACCGGTTCCTCCGAGAGCCCCTCGGGCGCCGGGGTGCCGTACGTACCCATCTCCTCGCGGAAGATCTCGCGGATCTCGCCGCGGTTGCGGTGGATCGCCGGGACCAGGATGTGGCTGGGGAAGTCGTGGCCCAGCTGGACGATCAACTCGGCCAGGTCGGTCTCCCAGGCGGCGATGCCAGCCTCCTCCAGGGCCTCGTTCATGCCGATCTCCTGGGTGACCATGGACTTCACCTTGGTCACCTCGTGCTCCCCGGTCGCGCGGACCAGGTCGACGATGATCCGGTTGGCCTCGGCTGCGTCCGCCGCCCAGTGCACGGTCGCGCCGGCCCGGGTCAGCGAGGCCTCGAGGGTCTCCAGGTGCTGGTCGAGGTGGCGCAGCGTACGGTTCTTGATCGCCTCGCCGGCCGAACGCAGCTGCTCCCAGTGCGGGACCTCGGCCACGACGTTGGCCCGCTTGGTCCGGATGGTGCCGGTGGCGTGGCGCAGGTTGGCGCGCTGGACCTCGTTCTCCAGACCCTTGCGAGCGGCCTCCGGGAACGGCAGGGCCGGGCGGGTCGACCACTCCGGCGGGGAAGGCGTCAGTCGGCCGTCGCGGTCGCGCGGTGGCTGGGTGCTCATGCGGAGACCCCCTGCTCGGTGTGCGCCAGGATCTCGGCCAGGTGGATCGGCCTGATCCCGCCGCGGTTGCGGTGGATCACCCCGGAGATGTTGAGCGCGCAGAGGTTGTCGCCGGTGACCAGGTACTCGGCCCCGGTGTCCATCACGTGCCGGGCCTTGTCGTTGACCATGGCCCGGGAGACGTCCGGGTTCTTCAGCGAGAAGGTCCCGCCGAAGCCGCAGCACTGGTCGGCGAACTCCAGCTCGAGCAGCTGGATCCCCCGCACCGCGCGCAGCAGCTGGTAGGGCGCGTCGCCCACGCGGGCCACCCGGACGGAGTGGCAGGTCGGGTGGTAGGTGACCCGGTGGGGGAAGTAGGCACCGACATCGGTCACGCCCAGCACGTTGACCAGGAACTCCGAGATGTCGTACGTACGGGCCGCGACGGCCCGGGACTCCGCGGCCAGGCCGAGGTCGCCCGCCTCCTCGGCGAGCATCGCGTGCTGGTGGCGTACGGCCCCGATGCAGGAGCCGGAGGGTCCCACGACGTAGTCGTAGTCACCGAACGCCTTGGCGTAGGTCCGGACGCTGGGCAGCGCCTCGGGGTAGTAGCCGGTGTTGGTGAACACCTGGCCGCAGCAGGTCTGTTCGGGCGGGAACTCCACCCGGCAGCCCAGTCGCTCCAGGATGCTCACCACGGCCCGTGGTGTGCCTGGGAACATCACGTCGTTGGCGCAGGTGGCGAAGAGCGCCACCGTCTTCCCGGCACCGGGAAGGCCAGCGGATGGTTCGGACGTCATTGTCTTTCTCCTCCGTATAGGAAATCTTGTGCGGGCGCCCTCAGGCCGGCAACAGCCACCCGAGGACGGGGGTGGCCATCAGGCCGACCATCAGGCCGAGGAAGACGAGCAGGCCGAGGCTCCACCCGATGATCCTGCGCAGGATGATGGACTCGTGGCCGGCCAGTCCGACCGAAGTGGCCGCGATGGCGAGGTTCTGCGGGCTGATCATCTTGCCCAGGACGCCACCGGAGGCGTTCGCCGAAACGGTCAGGTACGGGTCCAGCCCGATCTGCTTGCCGACCGTCGCCTGCAGGCCGCTGAACAGCGCGTTCGCGGTGGTGTCGGAGCCGGTGACGTACGTGCCGATCCAGCCGAGCAGCGGGGACAGGAACACGAACACCGCACCGGCACCGGCGATCCAGGTGCCGATGGTGACGGTCTGTCCCGAGAAGTCCATCACGTACGCCAGCGCGACGACGGAGGCGATGGTCAGGGCGGTGAAGCGCAGCTTGCGCAGATTGCGGCCCAGGGAGCCGAAGGCGGCCCGCAGCGGGACCCGGTAGAGGACGGCGGTGACGACGGCGATCAGGGCGAGCAGGGTGCCCGGCGAGGACAGCAGCGCGAGCTTGTAGGTGGTCCGCCCGATCGGGTGGCCGGCCGCGTTCAGGATGTGGCCGGACAGGCCGGGCCAGCCGAACACGATGTCGGTCGAGGCCAGGGCATGCTGGACCGGTCCGATCAGGTTGACCAGGGAGAACAGGGCGACGACCAGCACGTAGGGCAGCAACGCCATCCAGATCCGGCCGGCGGTGAGCCCGTGCGGGTCGGCAGGTGCATGCGCGTCGCTGTCAAGGGTCGAGGCGGGCTCCCCCTTCATCGGCAGTCCGATCCGGGCCCGGGCCTCCGCCGATCCCTGCGGCTTCCAGAAGCGCAGCAGGATGACGCCGGCGGCGATGCCGAGCAGCGAGGCAATGACGTCGGTGAGCTCGACCGACACCCAGGTGGAGGTGATCCACTTGGCGGCCGAGAAGACGGCGCCGATGGTCAGGGCGGCGGGCCAGGCCTGCTTCAGTCCGCGGCGGCCGTCGATCAGCAACAGGATCAGGAACGGGATGATGAACGCGAGGACTGCGGTCTGGCGTCCGACGAACGCGCCGATCCGCTCGTAGTCCAGGCCGGACACGTTGCCGGCCATGATGATCGGGGTGGCGATGGCGCCGAACGCGACCGGTGCCGTGTTGGCCAGGAGCACGGTCAGGGCCGAGCGGAGCGGGGCGTAGCCGACCGAGACGAGCATCACCGACGTGATCGCGACCGGCGCGCCGAAGCCGGCGAGGGCCTCCAGCAGACCACCGAAACAGAAGGCGATCAGGATGCCGAGCACGCGGGGATCGTCGGTGATCAGGGAGAACGTCGATCGCAGGTCCTCGAACCGGCCGCTGACCACGGTGACGTCGTACATCCAGATCGCCGAGAGCAGGATCCAGGTGATCGGGAAGATGCCGAAGGCGGCCCCCTGCAGCGCCGACAACCCGGCCAGGGGGGCCGGCATGTCGAAGGCCAGCACCGCAACCAGCAGGGCCGCGGCCAAGGAGGCCAGGCCGGCCCAGTGGGCCCGCCACTTCAGCACGCCGAGCGTGACCAGCATGGTCAGCAGCGGGATCAGTGCCACGAGGGCGGAAGCCGTCACGCTGCCGAGGGGGGCCAGCGTGGGCTGGAAGATCGCCATGGGTTCTCCGTCGTCCAGATGATTGGTCAGACCATTGATGTTCAGGGTAGGCATTGGTCTGACCATTGGTCAAGGCGGTCGGCTACAGTGGTCTGACCAACAAGGGGGACCAGCATGGCGGATGGCACGAAGGCATACCAGGTAGTGCTCGAGCACATCGAGGAAGCCATCCTCGGTGGCACCCTCCTCGTCGGACAGCTCCTGCCGCCGGAGCGGGACCTCGCCGCCCAACTGGGGGTGAGTCGTGCCGCCGTGCGCGAGGCCATCCACGCGCTCGTGGCCCAGGGGGTGCTGACGTCGTCGGTGGGTCCGCGGGGCGGTACCCGGGTGGCGGCCATGCAGGCCGAGGCGCTGAAGCGGGTGCTGCGGCTCCAGGTCGCGCTCGCCGATTTCCCGGTCTCGGACGTCAGTGAGGTCAGGATCGCGCTCGAACGGACCACCATCGCCGCGGCCTGCCGTGACATCGCACCGGAGGTGCTCGCGCAGATCCGCGAGGTCCTCGACCTGATGTCGGCGGCCGAGGACCCCGACGAGTTCAACGCGCTGGACACCCGCTTCCACGTGCTGATCGCCACCGCCGGCCACAACGAACTGGCGACCGACATGACGATCGCCATCCGGGAGTCGCTGCGGCGCCCGATCCTCGGCGCCGAGAAGGTGATGGACGGCTGGCCCGCCTTCCGGGGTAGCGCGATGGACCAGCACGAGCGGATCTATGCGGCGCTGGCGGCCGGTGATGCGCAGGAGGCAGCCGCGGCGATGGAGGCGCACATCCGCGCCAGCTACTCGATCCTGCCGCTGGAGACCTCGTAGCCGAGGGTCGGGCCTGGATAGCGGAGGTCAGGCCTGGCGCTCGACCAGGGCGATGGATCGCAGCCCGCGCTCCATGTGCCAGTTCACGAATGCCGTGGTCAGGCCGCTGGCCTCGCGCTGGACGCGGGACTCCACCGCACTCGTCGCGGGCCAGTCCCCCACGAGCAGCGCAGTGAGCAGCTCCAGGGTCTCCGGCTGGGGGTGCGCGCTGGCCGGTGGCCGGCAGAACCGGCACACGACCCCACCGGCCGCCGGGGAGAAGGCCGTGTGTGGCCCAGCCGCACCACAGGACGCGCACTCGGTGAAGGTCGGGGCGTATCCCGCCACCGACATCGACCGCAGCAGATAGGAGTCCAGGACCATCGAGACCGGACGCGGCCCGTCGGAGGTCCCCCGCTCGAGGGTCGCCAGCGCACCGACCAGCAGCCGGTATTGCTGCAGGGCCGGCTGCTTCTCCTCGAAGACGAGCTTGTCCGCGGTCTCCAGCATCGCCTCCCCCACGGTCCAGGCCGGGTAGTCGGCAGCGAGCGAGGCACCGTAGTGGTGGATGCTCTCGACCTGGTTGACGTAGTCGAGGCTGCGCCCGGTGGCGAGCTGCAGGTCGACATGGCTGAACGGCTCCAGTCGAGCCCCGAATTTCGAGCTGGTCCGCCGGACGCCGCGCGCCACCGCGCGGACCTTGCCGTGGGCGCGGGTCAGCATGGTGATGATCCGGTCCGCCTCACCGAGCTTGTGGGTGCGGAGCACCACTGCTTGGTCTCGGTAGGTCGGCACCTGTCCATTGTGCCGCGTCCAGCAATGGTCTCGACACAGTCCCTGTACTGATTCCCAACCGTCGCTCTCGATCGACGCATGCTCGTCACGCAGTTGCGTGGATCGACGGAAGTCGTTGGGAATCAGTACAGAGCCTCCACGCCACCCCTGCTCACAAGGGCATCCCTGACCTGCTGGACGACGACTTCGGGCCGGTTCATCACGGCATCCCAGGTCACCCGCAGCACGATCCACCCGTCGGCGGACAACAGGTTCCACCGCACGCGGTCGCTCTCGAAGGCCGAACCGTCGCTGTGGTGCGCACGACCATCGGCCTCAACAGCCACCTTGGCTCCCGGGAACGCGATGTCGACGAACAGCTGACGGCCATGCAGGAGGACCGGATGGTTCGCCGACCACCCCGTGATGCCATGGGCCAGCAGCAGGCGATGCGGCTCCAACTCGAGCACCGACCAGGGGCATCGTTGCAGGTCACCGAGCAGGCGGGTACGTTCCCCGTGGTCAGGGAAGTGGCGCATCCCAGCGCCTACCTCCCGCAACTCGGCCAGCACCGCGGGCCTCGCGCCGGCAGCGCGCAGCAGGTCGCAGGCCGCAGCTCCTCGATCCACCGGGAGCAGGTCGGCGGCCGTATAAACGGGGTCGGTCCACCGAAGCGGGCCACCGAAGAGAACCCGACCACCGGGAATCCGTCGCCTCAGGAAGACGTACGGGGCACCTCCGCGGAGGTGTTCCGGCGAAGCGACCGGCACAGGGCCGGCCAGGGGTGTTCCCCGGAATGCCTCGGTCACATCGCGAGCGGCCTCGCGGACGAGCACAGCCGCCGGATGAACTTGGCAGACGACCTCCAGCCATGTCAGCATCCGATCGGCCACCGACCGATGCAGGTACCCACCTGGCAGGGCCCGGACGAGACCGAACTTCTGCACCTCCCAGGCCAGTGCCGACCTCGCGACGCCGGGGTGCTCACGGAAGACCAGGACTCCGTCCCGGCCCAGGTACTTGGGGGATTCCCCCACGACTGCAGGGTGGTCCCGGGCCGGCCGGAGATGAGCTGCCGAGGCTCCGGCTGTGGGAACGGCCAGCCAGGGCATCGACGGTTGTGGACAGCCTCGCCGCATGCCCGCACTAGGCTGGCCACCATGTCGACCCGCACCCCGGTCCCGCCGCCCCAGCACCCGTCGGGTGCGCGCCCCCCGCAGCTCCCCGCCGGCCAGGTCCCCCGCCACGTCGCGATCGTGATGGACGGCAACGGTCGCTGGGCCAAGCAGCGCGGGCTGAAGCGCGTCGAGGGGCACGCGCGTGGCGAGGCGGTGCTGATGGACGTCATCGAGGGCGCGATCGAGGTCGGCGTGAAGTACCTGTCCGCCTACGCGTTCTCGACCGAGAACTGGCGGCGCTCCCCCGACGAGGTCCGCTGGCTGATGGGCTTCAACCGCAACGTCATCCACCGCCGACGCGACGAGCTGGACGCGATGGGCGTACGGGTGCGCTGGGCCGGTCGCCGCCCGAAGCTGTGGCGATCGGTGATCCGCGAACTGGAGAGCGCCGAGGAACAGTCGAAGGACAACACCGTCCTGACCCTCCAGTTCTGCGTCAACTACGGCGGCCGCGCCGAGATCGTCGACGCCGCCCGGCAGATCGCCCGGCTCGCCCGGGAGGGGAAGCTGCGACCGGAGGACATCACCGAGTCCTCGTTCCACCGCTACCTGGACGAACCGGACATCCCCGACGTCGACCTGTTCGTACGGTCCTCCGGCGAGCAGCGCACGTCGAACTTCCTGGTCTGGCAGTCGGCGTACGCGGAGATGGTCTTCCTCGACACGCTGTGGCCCGACTTCGACCGCCGCGACCTGTGGGCCGCGATCGAGTCGTACGCCGGCCGCGACCGCCGGATGGGCGGGGCCGTGCCGAACGAGGTCGGCCGCCCCAGCGGCGAGCCCGCACCGAAGGCCGCCCTGCACCCGAACACCCTCCACGTCGAGAAGGTGGCGTACGAGCTGCCCGATCCCGTCGCCCCCGAGGTGCTCACCGATGTCGTCCCGGACGAGGAGGACGCCGTCCCCGACGACGGCGCCCTGTCCTAGCGGACCCCGCCTCAGAACCCGAGCAGCCCCCGGACGTACGCGGCCTGCCCGGCATGCTGGGCGGCATCGTCGATGATGCTGACCAGGCGGACACCGAGGGTGACCGGCGGGTCCCAGCGGGTGTCGACCACCTCGTCGAGCCGGTCGTCGGCGACCGAAGCGATGTAGGCCTTGGTGGCCGCCACGGCCGCGTCCAGGTAGCCGGTCAGCAGCGACGTGTCGTCGACGACCACCTTGGCGACGTCGTCCGGCGTGTGCCCGTACCCCATCGACTTGGGGGGCAGGCCGAGCCCGAACTTCTCCACCCACCCCTGCGCGGTCCACACCTGCGGCGTGCCGCCCAGTGGTGCGATCTGGGTGTCCTGCTGGCGAGCGATGTGCCACACCAACCAGGTGATGGAGTTCGTCCCCGGCCGGGGGCGCTCATTGGCCTGGTCGGCCGTGAGGCCGCCCAGCACCTTGTGGCAGGCCTCCTGGCTGCGGTTCACGGCATCGATGAGTAGCTCGTTCCACGTCATGGTCCGACCTTACGCGGCGTAGTGTGTGGCACAGATCACAGATGTTTTATCTGGTTATCCCGAACCAATGGTTTAGTGTTCCCGCATTGCCAACGAAGGAGTTCACATGCTGTCGGAGAAGGCCCGCCCGATCATCGAGGCCACCGCACCTGTTGTTGCGGAGCGCATCCCCTACATCACACCGGAGTTCTACAAGGGTATGTTCGGTGCCCGTCCCGATCTGATGGACGGCATGTTCAGCCGGTCCAACCAGATCACCGGCGAGCAGCCCAAGGCGCTGGCCGGCTCGATCGTCGCCTTCGCCACCTGGCTGCTCCAGCACCCGGACTCCTACCCGGAGTCGGTGCTCTCGCGCATCGCGCACAAGCACGCCTCACTCGGCCTGCAGGAGGACGAGTACCCGACGGTGTACCAGCACCTGTTCGCCGCGATCGGCGCCGACCTCGGTGACGCCGCGACCCCCGAGGTCGTCGAGGCCTGGACCGAGGTCTACTGGCTGATGGCCCACGCCCTGATCGCGATGGAGAAGACCCTCTACGCGGGCGCTGCCAGCGACCTTCCGTTCGCACCGTGGCGGGTCACGGCCAAGGAGATGACCGGTGGCGACGTCGCCGTCATCACCTTCGAGCCCGCGGACGGCACGCCGATCACCGATGCCAAGCCCGGCCAGTACATCTCGATCGAGGTCAAGGTCAAGGACGGCATCCGCCAGCCCCGCCAGTTCACCCTGATCCCCTCCAAGGCCGGCACCCGCCGGATCGCCGTCAAGCTCGATCCGGCCGGCGAGGTCACCCCGCTGATCCACGAGCAGCTCAAGGTCGGCGACGTCTACGACCTGTCCAACCCCTACGGCGACATGGTGCTGCGCGAGACCCGCGTACCGCTGGTCCTGGCCTCGGCGGGTATCGGTGTGACGCCGATGCTGGCGCTGCTGGAGGCGCTGGTGGAGCGGGAGTCGGAGCGCGAGGTCATCGTGCTGCATGCCGACCGCAACTCGTCCAGCTGGCCGCTGGCCGACGAGATGAAGGCTCTCGTCGCCAAGCTGCCGAACGCCCGGATCGAGACCTGGTTCGAGGAGGGCGACGACGGCGACCACAAGGGTTACATGGACCTGTCCCAGGTCAACATCCCGGCCGACGCCAACGTGGTGATGTGTGGCCCGCTGCCCTTCCTGAAGGCGGTCCGCTCCCAGGTCGTGTCCTCCGGCCACCCGGCCGAGAAGGTCTTCTACGAGATCTTCGGCCCCGACCTGTGGCTGCTGCAGGGCACCGACGAGAACTGAGCACTGCTCGCCGGCAACAGCACTGCTCGCCGGCAACAGCACCACCCGCACCACCCCGTACGCAACGAGCCCCCGCCTCTCCTTCTGGGAGTGAGCGGGGGCTCGTTCGTGCCAGGGTGTCGGGGGTGGTGACCCCTGGCGCCGCGGGATCGGTGGGATCAGCGGATCGCGCGGTTGACTGCGTGGGTCACGGCCTGCAGGGAGGCGGTGATGATGTTCTCGTGGATGCCGACGCCCCACATGATCTGGGCGTCGTCGCCGTCGCCGATCTCGCACTCCACGTACGCCGCCGCCTTGGCGTCACCGCCGGAGGCCAGCGCGTGCTCGGAGTAGTCGAGGATCCGGACGCTGCGGGTGCCGAAGCTGGACAGGGCATCCACGTACGCCGAGACCGGGCCGTTGCCCTCGCCGTGGATCTCCAGCTCCTGCCCGTTCATCGAGACGGTCGCGTCGACGGTGTCGACCCCGTTGTTCTGCGTCCGTACGCCCATCACCTGCAGCGGTCCGGCGGTCTCCACGTACTCGTTGGTGAAGATCTCCCACAGCTGCTGGGAGCTGATCTCGGCACCGGTGGAGTCGGTGGCCTGCTGGACGACCCGGGAGAACTCGATCTGCAGGCGGCGCGGCAGGTCCAGCTTGTGGTCGGCCTTCATCAGGTACGCCATCCCGCCCTTGCCGGACTGGGAGTTCACCCGGATCACGGCCTCGTACGTACGTCCGACGTCGTGCGGGTCGATCGGCAGGTAGGGGGCTTCCCAGCCGTTGTCCGAGACGTTGGTGCCGGCTGCCTTGGCCTTCTTCTCCAGGTCCTCCAGACCCTTCTTGATGGCGTCCTGGTGGGAGCCGGAGAAGGCGGTGTAGACCAGGTCGCCCGCGTACGGGTGGCGCGGGTGGACCGGCAGGCCGGTGCAGTACTCGACGGTGCGACGGATCTCGTCCATGTCGGAGAAGTCGATCATCGGGTCGATGCCCTGGCTGAACAGGTTCATCGCCATCGTGACCAGGTCGACGTTGCCGGTGCGCTCGCCGTGGCCGAACAGGCAGCCCTCGACGCGGTCGGCTCCGGCCATCAGGGCCAGTTCGGTCGCGGCGACCGCGGTGCCGCGGTCGTTGTGGGCGTGCAGCGAGACGGTCACGAAGTCGCGGTTGTTGACGTTGCGACAGAAGTACTCGATCTGGTCGGCGTACACGTTCGGCGTCGACATCTCGACCGTGGCCGGCAGGTTCAGGATGATCTCCCGGTCGGAGTCGGGCTGCCAGCGGTCCATCACCGCGTTGCACACCTCGATCGCGTAGTCGGTCGGGGTCTGGGTGAAGATCTCCGGGCTGTACTCGTACCCGAAGCGGACGTCGCCCAGGTACTGCTCGGCGTACTTCATCACCAGGTCGGTGCCGCGGCAGGCCAGGTCCTTCGCCTCGTCCTCATCCATCTTGAACACGACACGGCGGAACATCGGGGCCAGCGCGTTGTACATGTGGATGTTGGCGCGCGCACTGCCCTGCAGGGCCTGGGCAGTCCGCTCGATCAGGTCCTCGCGGGCCTGGGTCAGCACCGTGATGGTGACGTCCTCGGGGATCGAGTCGTTCTCGATCAGCTGGCGGACGAAGTCGAAGTCGGTCTGGGAGGCCGACGGGAAACCGATCTCGATCTCCTTGTAGCCCATCCGCACCAGCATGTCGAACAGCTTCTGCTTGCGGGAGGGGGTCATCGGGTCGATCAGGGCCTGGTTGCCGTCACGCAGGTCGGTGGACAGCCACCGGGGCGCGTGGGTCAGCTTCTTGTCGGGCCAGGTGCGGTCCGGCAGGGAGACGGGCTCGAACGCGCGGTAGCGCTGGATCGGCATCCCGCTGGGCTGCTGGACCGGGCGCTGCTGCGGCAGGGTCCCCGAGGGGGTGGTGCCGGCGGCGCGCGTGGTGGTGGCTGCGGAAGTGGTGGTCTGGGTCATGATTTCCTCGCTGGGGTGAGATGCGGACGGCACGCTTCGACTCCGCAGCGAGGAGGCCGACCTCAGAAGGCCTCGCTGCGGCACGGAAGGAGAATCATCACCTGAGCCACGTTGACGACTCTAGCCGATGACGCCAAGGTGTCAACCCTCGATCCCACCGGCCGGGCTGGCGCGCTCCACCAGGAGGGCCACCTGGACCCGCGTCGGAGCATCGATCTTGGCCATCACGTGGCTGAGGTGCGTCTTCACGGTCGCCTCGCTGCAGGCCAGCCGGCGGGCGATCTGGGAGTTCGAGAGCCCCTCGTGGACCAGCGCGGCGACCTGGCGCTCCTTCTCGCTGAGGGAGGCCATCAGCCGGTGCGCCTCGTCGACGAGGTCACGCCGCGTCGAGTGCGCGAAGTGGCGCAGCACATGGTTGGTGCTGCGCGGGGACAGCACCGCGTCACCTTGGTGGACGGTGCGCACCGCTGCCCGCAGCTGCTCGGGACGGACGTCCTTGAGAAGGAACCCGCTCGCGCCGGCGGCCAGCGCCTCGTACACGTAGCGGTCGAGGTCGATGGAGGTCAGGGCCACCACCTTCGGCGGGTTGACCTCGCGCAGCAGCCGTTCGGTAGCCCGGATCCCATCCAGCCGGGGCATGTGCAGGTCCATCAGCACGACGTCGGGGTGGTGGGCGTGCAGGGCGCTGACCACCTCGTCGCCGTCCGAGGCCTCCGCCACGACGACCAGACCCGGATCGCTCTCCAGCAGGGCGCGCACGCCGGTGCGCACCATCGCGTCGTCGTCGACGAGCATCACTCTGATCGGGCGAACTGGATCGGCACTGGTCTGGAACACACCGGAAGTCTAGGACCGACCTGTGACAGTTCAGGACGTGCTGCGGGCCTGCCAGGGCAGGGTGGCCTGCACCACGAAGCTGCCCTGTCCGTCCCGGCCGGCGCTGAACGTCCCGCCGAGGACGTCGGCCCGCTCCTGCATGCCGACCAGCCCGCTGCCCGAGCCAGGCAGTCCGGAGTCCACGTCCGTGTCCCGGTTCATCACGACGATGGACACCCCCGAGTCCGGGTCGGCCCGGACGTCCACCAGGATCGGCTGGCCGGGGGCGTGCTTGAAGGCGTTGGTGAGCGCCTCCTGGGTGATCCGGTAGGCGGCGCGGTTGAGCAGGTCACTGGCCGAATCCGCGTCCCGGACCATGACGGTGGCCTGGACCTGTGCGCCCGAGGACCGGGCCGACGTGACCAGTTCGGGCAGCGCCGCCAGACCGACGGGAGGCACGTGGCTGGGTTCGGGTGCCGCCGCATGGCGTCCCGGGCCGGCCGGCTCGCGCAGGGCACCGACCAGATCGCGCAGGTCCTCCAGGGAACGGTGGGCGTTGTCGCGCAGCACCTCGGCGGCGTGCGACACCTGCGGCGAACTGTCCTTGGCCGCCTCCTCCAGGGCCCCGGAGTGCAGCGAGATCAGCGACAGCCGGTGCGACAGCGCGTCGTGCACCTCGCGGGCGAGCCGTTCCCGCTCCTCCAGCCGGTACGCCGTGGTCTCCAGGTCCTCACTGCGGGTCTCGGCCTCCGCCCGGGCCATCCCGGTCTCGCGCAGGTCTCGGCGCAGGCGTACGAGCCAGGCCGTCCCGAGGAAGACGACGGCGGCGATGGTAGCGATGCCCAGGCTGACGCCGAGCCGGAAGGCACCGTCCGGCGCGCCGGCCAGGGCCGGGTCGCTACCACTGAACATGATCTGCCAGGCCGTGTGACCGGACGGTCGGGACCCGTCCCGCACGGCGGCGAGCAGGGTCAGCAGCACGGCCGTGCCGGTGGCGACCAGCCCCTGCCGCCGGTCCCGGCGCAGGACCACCGAGCCGGCGCCGAGCAGGAGCAGCGTGCTGTCCAGCCGCAGCAGAACCGTCAGGACGGCACCTGCGACGACTACCACCCAGGGCATCCGGCCCCGCAGGAACAGCGTGGCCACCCCGAGCAGCCAGGCCAGGATCACCAGCACGCCGAGGTCCGTCAGGTTGCCGTCCAGACTCGTACGGGACTGGTACCCGGGGACCGCCGAGAGGGAGCCGACCAGCGTCACCATGCACGCGAACACCCCGAGGAGTCCGCCCAGCACGATCCACACCACCCGGCGGATCGCGGGCAGGTGCTGGGCGAGGTCGGCGGGGCTGGGCACGGTGTCGATCGTACGGGCGACCACCGACAACCACATCAGCCGTTCGGCTGGCCCACGACACCGATCGTCGGACCGAACGGATGAGAGCCACCCGGCTGGTCGGGCGATGCCGGCCAGGGGTCCCCAGCGGTTCGCTGGAGCCATCAACCGCACGACCCAGGAGACGGACATGTCCCAGCCCCCCTACCCGCAGCAGCCGGGTACGCAGTACCAGCAGCCGGATCCCCGGTTCCAGCAGTTCGCCGGGCAGCCCTACCCGCCCCAGCAGCCGGTGAAGCCGAAGAAGAAGTGGTTCAAGCGCCCCCTCGTCTGGATCCTGGCGATCATCGCCGTCATCGCCATCGCAGTGAATGCCGGTGGGGGTGACGACCAGGCGGCCAGCACGGCCGGAACCTCCGCCAGTAGCACCGCTCCCTCCGCCGGGTCGCCCTCGTCCCAGGCCGCAGCCCCGGCGGAGAAGGCGGCCGCACCGGCCGCCGGCCTCAACACGGCCGTCGCGGCCGGTGACCTGCAGTACACGGTCACGAAGGTGAGCAAGGGCGTGGCCAAGGTAGGCGACCAGTACGTCAGCCAGGAGGCACAGGGCCAGTTCGTCCTGGTCAACGTGACCGTGAAGAACACCGGGAAGTCGGCAGTCACCTTCATGTCGACCTACACCAAGCTGTACGACAAGGACGGCGTGGAGTACAGCAGCGACAGCACCGCCGAGATCTACGCCAACACCCAGAGCCAGACCTTCCTCGAGCAGGTCAACCCCGGCAACTCGGTGAAGGGCGTCCTCGTCTTCGACATCCCCAAGGACGTCACCCCGGTCAGGCTCGGCGTCACCGGCGGCATGCTCGGGGCCGAGAAGGACATCGCCCTCTCCTGATGCAGGCCCCGCATTCCTCCGCCGCTGGGGGGCGGCGGAAGGGCGAACGGCCCGCGGTTCACACCGCGGGCCGTCTCGCTGTCCGCGCCGGGCGCGGGAGGTGCGGTCAGTCGGTCCCGGAGTCGATCGCGGCGCGGTCGAGAGCCTCGCCGTCCTCGTCCGGTCCCTCACCGGCGGCGATCGCCGAGGAGGCACCGCTCTCGAGGGCACCGACCAGCTCGGCGGTGGCACCGCCGACGATGCCCTGCTGGGCGTACATCTCGAGGCGGGCGCGGGAGTCGGCGATGTCCAGGTTGCGCATCGTCAGCTGGCCGATCCGGTCGGCCGGGCCGAAGGCTGCGTCCTGCACGCGCTCCATCGACAGCCGCTCGGGGTGGTAGCTCAGCGCCGGGCCCTGGGTGTCGAGGATGGTGTAGTCGTCGCCGCGGCGCAGCCGCAGCGTGACCGAACCGCTGACGGCAGAGCCGACCCAGCGCTGCAGGGACTCGCGCAGCATCAGCGACTGCGGGTCCAGCCAGCGGCCCTCGTACATCAGGCGGCCGAGGCGGCGTCCCTCGTTGTGGTAGTTCGCGATCGTGTCCTCGTTGTGGATCGCGTTGAGGAGACGCTCGTAGACGATGTGCAGCAACGCCATTCCCGGGGCCTCGTAGATGCCGCGCGACTTGGCCTCGATGATCCGGTTCTCGATCTGGTCGGAGGCGCCCAGGCCGTGGCGGCCGCCGATCGTGTTGGCCTCCAGCACCAGCTCGACGGCGTTGGCGAAGGTCTTGCCGTTGATCTCGACCGGGCGGCCCTGCTCGAACCGGACCGTGACCTCCTCGGTCCGCACCTCGACGGACTCGTCCCAGGCCTTGACGCCCATGATCGGCTCGACGATGTCGAGGCCGGCGTCGAGCATCTCGAGCTGCTTGGCCTCGTGGGTGGCGCCCCAGATGTTGGCGTCGGTGGAGTACGCCTTCTCCTTGGAGTCGCGGTAGGGCAGCTTGCGCTCCCCCAGCCACTGCGACATCTCGTCGCGGCCGCCGAGCTCGTTGACGAAGTCCACGTCCAGCCACGGCTTGTAGATCTGCAGCTGCGGGTTGGCCATCAGGCCGTAGCGGTAGAACCGCTCGATGTCGTTGCCCTTGTAGGTCGACCCGTCGCCCCAGATGTTGACGCCATCGTCCTTCATCGCCCGGACCAGCAGGGTGCCGGTGACCGCCCGGCCCAGCGGGGTGGTGTTGAAGTAGGCCTTGCCGCCGCTGCGGATGTGGAAGGCGCCGCACTGCAGCGCGGACAGGCCCTCCTCCACCAGTGCCTCGCGGCAGTCGACCAGCCGGGAGAGCTCGGCGCCGTACTCGTGCGCGCGACCGGGGACCGAATCGATGTCCGGCTCGTCGTACTGGCCGATGTCGGCCGTGTACGTGCAGGGGATCGCGCCCTTCTCACGCATCCAGGCGACGGCGACGGAGGTGTCGAGACCTCCGGAGAAGGCGAGGCCGACGCGCTCGCCGACGGGGAGGGAAGTCAGAACCTTGGACATGCGGGCCAGCCTATCGCCAACCACGCCCTCAGCAGCCGTAGGTCTCGCCAGTGGCCGCGGGGTCCGGCAGCGGCCGCATCCCGACGGTCCCCGGCCCGGTCGCGTCCAGTGGGCTCCAGATGCCGACCAGGACCACCCGGCCCTCGGCGTCGCGGACGACGCCGGTGGGCCCCTCGAACCAGGCGCCGTCACCCAGCAGCGAGTCGACCGGCGCCCCGGAGCGTACGACGACGGCTGGTTCCGCGGTCGGGACCGGGCTGGTGGTGGTGACCAGTGCCGGCGTCGGGGCCAGCCCGTTCAGCGGCACCAGCATCCCCTGCTTGGCTCCGTCCAGCGGGAGGGTCCAGTGCGCGGCCGAGGTCGGTCGGGTGGCCGCCGCGGTCAGCAGCGGCAGGATCGCACCACCCCCGTCGACCGGCGTACGGGTGTCGCCCACCCGGATGGCGGAGCTGTCGGTGGTCGTGACGATCGCCGGGTCGATGCTGCAGTACAGGTCGTTGGCCATGCTGTTGGGGGCCAGCGCCCGCTCGGCGGAGTCCAGCACCACCGGACCCTGCCGCTGCAGGGAGCGTTCCCCGCCACCCAGGGCCAGCGCGTCGTACGTGCCCAGCCCGTACGCCCACGACTGGGCCGGCCACTGCGCGACGGCAGCCGGGACCGAGCCGAGGTCGGAGCCGGCGAACAGGCGCACCGGGGTCGACCCGACGAGGGCGACCCGGTAGGCCACCTTGGCCCGTCCCGGGGACTGTGGATCGCGACCGGCCGGGTAGGTCAGCTGGACCACCAGTCGGTCCTCGGCGACCCCGATCGTGGCCTCCGAGCCGGCGGCGACCAGGCCTAGGTCGACGACCTGCCGGCCCTCCTCACCGACCAGGTGCCAGCCCCTCGTGGCGTCCAGTCCGGAGGTGCAGCGCAACTCGACCAGGGCCAGTTGCCGGCCGGCCAGCTCCACCGGCCGAGAAGAGACGACCTCCGCCCGCCGGCTGGTGCCGCCCATGGAGACCGGGGTGACCTGGCGGCCGCCGGTCATCGGCGTCAACCGGTAGGGGGCCTCGATCCCGCAGGCGCCCAGGTAGGTCAGCTCGTCCAGTACCAGCGGATCAGCCACGCCGCCGCCCGGCGTCGCGGTGGGCGTCGGGGTCGGTGCGGGGCTCTGGGTGGGGGCGGGCGCGGGGGTGCCGGACGCCGTTGGGGTGCCGGTCCCGTCGGTGGGTCCGGGTGCCGGTCCGCCGCTCGGTGTCGTACAGGCGGACAGCAGGGCGACCAGGCCGATCACCAGTCCGGTCCGCACGCCGGCGCCCCACCGATGCGCCCCCGCCGCCGGCATCAGAAGCCCAGGCGGTTGAGGTACTTCGGGTCGCGCTGCCAGTCCTTCATCACCTTGACCTTGAGGTCCAGGTGGACCGGGACCCCGAGCAGGTGGGAGATCTGGTGGCGGGCGGCGGTGCCGACGTCGCGCAGCCGCTCGCCCTTGTGCCCGATCACGATGCCCTTCTGCGAGTCGCGCTCGACGACCATCGAGGCGTAGATGTCCAGCAGCGGACGGTCCTCGGGGCGATCGGCGCGCATCGACATCTCCTCGACGATGACCGCGATGGAGTGCGGCAGCTCGTCGCGGACGCCCTCGAGCACGGCCTCGCGGATCAGCTCGGCGACGAGTTGTTCCTCCGGCTCGTCGGTGAACTCGTCGTCGGGGTAGTACATCGGCCCCTGGGGCAGCATCCCGAGCAGTACGTCGCCCAGCGCCTCGACCGCATCACCGGTGAGGGCCGAGACCGGGAAGATGTGGGCCCAGGTGATGCCCAGTTCGGCCTCGAGCGACTGGATCTTCAGCAGGTGTTCACGCAGCCGCTCGCCACTGACCAGGTCGGTCTTGGTGGCGATCGCGACCAGGGTCGGGCGGCGGCGCAGGTGGGCGAGCTGCTCGACCAGGTAGCTGTCGCCGGGGCCGATCCGCTGGTTCGCGGGCAGGCAGACGGCGATCACGTCGACCTCGGACCAGGTGTCGCGGACCAGGTCGTTCAGCCGCTCCCCGAGCAGGGTCCGCGGCTTGTGCAGGCCGGGGGTGTCGATCAGGATCAGCTGGCCGTCCGGGCGGCTGATGATGCCACGGACGACGTGGCGGGTGGTCTGCGGCTTGTCCGAGGCGATGGCGATCTTCTGGCCGACCAGCGCATTGGTCAGCGTCGACTTGCCGGCGTTGGGCCGGCCGACGAAGCAGACGAAGCCCGACCGGTAGTCCTTGCCCTCTGCCGTGCCGCCGGCGCCCGTGGTTCCGGGATCGTTCATCACTTGCCTCCTCCGTTCTCGGTGGCCCGCAGGACCGCCGAGGTGGCCCGGTCGTCGCCGGCTTCTTCGTCGTCGCCGACCTGGGTGACCAGGATGGTCTCGATCTGGCTGCGCCGGCCCTGGCCGCGCTCGGCGACCAGTTCCAGGCCCTCCCAGCGCACCACGGACCCGGCGATCGGCACCACGTTGAGCAGCTTGGCCATCAGGCCCCCGACGGTGTCGACGTCGTCATCGTCCAGCCGGCGCCCGAACAGCTCGCCCAGCTCGTCCACCGCCAGCCGCGCCGAGACCCGGTAGCGGCCCTCGGACAGCTCGGTGATCGGGGCCACCTCGCCGGCGTCGTACTCGTCGATGATCTCACCGACGATCTCCTCGAGGATGTCCTCGATCGTGGCCAGGCCGGCGGTCCCGCCGAACTCGTCGACCACCATCACCATGTGGGAGTGCGTGGTCTGCATCTCGCGCAACAGGTCGTCGACCGGCTTGGAGTCCGGGCACCAGGTGGGCGGCCGCATCAGCGAGGACACCCTCTCGGTGGTCTGGGACTGCGGGTTGTCGTACATCCGCTTCATCAGGTCCTTGAGGAACACGACGCCCAGCACGTTGTCCAGGCCGCCCTCGCCGACCACCGGGATCCGGCTGAAGCCCGAGCGCAGGGCCAGCGAGGTGGCCTGGCGCAGCGTCTTGGTGTCCTCGATGGAGACGATGTCGGTCCGCGGGACCATCACCTCCTTGACCATGGTGTCGCCGAGCTCGAAGACGGAGTGGATCATCGCCCGCTCCCCCGCCTCGATCAGGTCGGACTGCTCGGCCTTGTCGACCAGTTCGCGCAGTTCTGCCTCGGAGGAGAACGGGCCGTCGTCGAAGCCGCGGCCCGGCGTGAGCGCGTTGCCGATCCAGATCAGGATCTGCGGGATCGGGCCGAGGAACGTGGTGAGCACGCTGACCAGCCCCGACGTACGCGTCGCGACGCCGTCGGCACGCTGGCGGCCCAGGGTCCGCGGGGCGACGCCCCAGGCGATGAAGGAGACCACGACCATGGCGCCGATCGAGACCAGCAGCTGGACCCAATTGCGCAGGTCGACGTCGAGGACGACGCGGGTCACCAGCACGATCGAGGTGACCTGCAGGATGGTGCTGACGAACAGCACCGCATTCAGCGTGGGGGCCGGGTCCTGGGTGATCAGTTCGAGGCGCTTGGCGCCGGGCACGCCCTCCTCGACGAGGTTCTCCGCCCGGGCGTGCGAGAAGGACTGGAAGGCGGCATCGATCGCGGAGAAGATGCCGGCGGCGATGGCCAGGACGGCCGCCACCACCAGCTGGATGATGTCGGGTTGGCTCATGCCTTCGCGTCACCGGCCCGATGGTCCTCGTACGCGGCCAGCAGCTTGTGGTGCAGCCCGAACATCTCCTCGTGCTCCTCGGGCGTGGCGTGGTCGTAGCCGAGCAGGTGCAGGATGCCGTGCACGAGCAGGTACTCGGCCTCCTGGTCGGGCGTCCGGTCGTTCTCGGCCGCCTGCCGGGCCGTAACCGTCGGGCAGAGCATGATGTCGCCCAGGATGCCCTCGGGGGCGGGCTCGTCCGGCTCGGGGATGCGCAGCTCGTCCATCGGGAAGGACATCACGTCGGTCGGGCCGGGCAGGTCCATGTACCGCTGGTGGTAGGCGGCCATCGTCTCCTCGTCGACCATGACGACGGACAGCTCCGCCTGGGGGTGGATCCGCAGCTCCTCCAGCACCCAGGTCGCCAGGGCCGCGAGGCCCTTCTCGTCGACCGGTTCGCCGGACTCGTTGTTCAGTTCCACGCTCATCGGCGCTTGCCTCTCGTCTCCGGGGGATGGTTCGACTCGAACTCGTCGTACGCCGCGACGATCCGCCCGACCAGCCGGTGGCGGACCACGTCGGAGCTGGTCAGCTCGCAGAAGGCGATGTCGTCCACCTCGTGCAGGATGTCGGTGACCATCCGCAGCCCCGACCGCTGGCCGCCGGGCAGGTCGATCTGCGTGACGTCGCCGGTGACGACCATCTTCGAGCCGAAGCCGAGCCGGGTGAGGAACATCTTCATCTGCTCGGCGGTGGTGTTCTGCGCCTCGTCGAGGATGATGAACGCGTCGTTGAGCGTACGGCCACGCATGTACGCCAGCGGGGCCACCTCGATCGTCCCGGCGGTCAGCAGCCGCGGGATCGAGTCGGGGTCGACCATGTCGTGCAGCGCGTCGTAGAGCGGGCGAACGTACGGGTCGATCTTGTCGCTGAGGGTGCCCGGGAGGTAGCCGAGGTGCTCGCCGGCCTCTACCGCGGGGCGGGTGAGGATGATCCGGTTGACCTCCTTGCGCTGCAGCGCCTGGACCGCCTTGGCGACGGCCAGGTAGGTCTTGCCCGTGCCCGCGGGGCCGATCCCGAACACCACGGTGTGCCGGTCGATCGCGTCCACGTAGTGCTTCTGGTTGAGCGTCTTGGGGCGGATCGTACGACCGCGGTTGGACAGGATGGTGTGCGTCAACACCTCCGCCGGACGCACCTCCGCCTCCCCCGCCAGCATCCCGACCAGGCGCTCGACGGCGTCGGAGGTGAGGCCCTGGCCGGTCCGGACGATGGTCACCATCTCGGTCAGCGCCTCGGTCCCGGCGCGGAGCGCGGCGGTGTCACCGGACAGGTGGATCTCGTTGCCCCGTACGTGGATGTCGGCGTCGAGCACGCGCTCGAGGATCCGCAGGAACTCGTCCCGGGGACCCAGGACCGACACCATGTCGATCGAGGCGGGGACGATCAGCGTACGGTCCCCGCCGCCCTTGCCGTCATCGATCACGTCGAGGGTGCGCACGTTGGACAGGATGCCTCCGAAAGTCGCCGGTGCTCGGTCCCGCGGCGGGACGACCGGATACCTCCATGCTACTGGCCCGCGGCGCTCAGTCGTCGAGTTGCTCGGCCTCGAGCAGCTCGTCCTCGTCCACGACCCGTACGGCGGCCTCCTCCGCACTGGCCGCACCGCCGGAGATCCCGACGTCGTAGCCGACCAGTCCGGCCTCGTGGTCCTCGCTGTCGTAGCCGTCGTTCGCGTCGACCAGGCGACCGGCCCGGCGGTAGGGCTCCTCGTCGGCACCCCGACCGTCCCAGTCCGGCTCCTCGAACTGCTCGCGCTCCGGATCCTCCTGCTTGAGCCGGTCACGGAAACTCTCGGGACCCTCCAACGCCTCGTTCATGACACCCGACCAATGGTCGGGCGCAATGATCCCCTCGTCCAGCGGATCGTCCACGCCGCGCTCCACGAGACTCTGCTCGGGGTCGAGCTGGTCGGCGATCTCCGATGGGTCCAGGGTGCTGTCGTCGTCGATGTTGGCCATACCCCAGTGTGCTCCCTCCGGCGGCAGGCCGGGTGGCGGATGACCACGACAATCGACCCAGACGACGTTGCACCGGCAACGTCCACGTCAACCCGCAATGGTCTGACCAACACTTTCAATGGTCAGACCATTGGGGTACGCTCACGTCATCTCAGTCAACGATGACCAGGAGTCCCCATGACGACGGTGACGGCGCACACCCACCCCACTCTGCCCGGCGTGCCCGGGATGTACTCCGAGAGTGAGTTCGACCGGCGCGCCCTGGCACACGATGCCTCCCACTACCTTGTCGTGCCGCAGATCGTGGCCACGCCCGGGTCCGCCGCAGACATCGGCACCCTGTTCCGCGCGGCCCGGAGCAGCGGCCTCCCCCTCACCTTCCGCTCCGGTGGCACCAGCCTCTCCGGCCAGGCCCAGGGTGGCGGCATCCTTGCCGACACCCGGGCCAATTTCCGCGGCATCGAGGTCCTGGACGACGGTGCGCGAGTCCGCGTCCAGCCAGGCGCGACCGTCCGGGCCGTGAACACCGCGCTGCGCCCGTACGGTCGCAAGATCGGGCCGGACCCGGCATCCGAGGTGGCGTGCACCATCGGCGGCGTCGTGGCGAACAATTCCTCCGGGATGGCCTGCGGCACCGAGTTCAACACCTACCGGACGCTCGAGTCGATGGTCCTCGTGCTGCCCTCGGGCACCGTCATCGACACCGGCGCCCGGGACGCCGACGAGAAGCTCCGCCAGCTCGAGCCGGCGCTCCATGCCGGCCTCCACCGGCTGCGCGACCGCGTCCGGTCCCGTCAGGACTCGGTGGACACCATCCGCCAGCAGTTCTCGATGAAGAACACCATGGGCTACGGCCTCAACTCGTTCCTCGACCACGACCGGCCGGTCGACATCCTTGCTCACCTGATGATCGGTTCGGAGGGCACCCTCGGATTCGTTGCGTCCGCCACGCTGCGCGGCATCGAGGTGCTTCCCGCGGTCACCACCGGCCTGATGGTGTTCAGCACGATCGACGAGGCCATGACCGCCCTGCCTGACCTCGTGGCGGCGGGATTTGCCACCGTCGAGCTGATGGACGCGGTCAGCCTGCGCGTCGCCCAGCGACTCTCCGGCAGCCCCCGCGCGATCACCTCGCTGGCCGTGAAGGACCACTCCGCGCTCCTCGTGGAGTTCCACGGCCACACGCCGGAGGAGGTGTCCGACATGGTCGCGGCGGCCCGGCCGCTGACCGACCGGCTGCCGCTGGCCGTGCCGTTCGGGATGGCCCAGGACGCCAGGCGCGCCGCCGAGCTATGGACCGTCCGCAAGGGCCTCTACGCGGCCATTGCCGGCCACCGACCCAGCGGCACGACCGCACTGCTCGAGGACGTCGTCGTACCGGTCGGCGCGCTGGGCCAGACCTGCTCCGAGCTCGCCGAGCTGTTCGTCAAGCACGGCTACGAGGAATCGGTGATCTTCGGCCACGCCAAGGACGGCAACATCCACTTCATGCTCAACGAGCAGTTCGAGGGTGGCCGCAGTACCGCCCGCTACGAGGAGTTCACCGACGACATGGTCGACGTCGTCCTCGGCCACCAGGGTTCCCTGAAGGCCGAGCACGGCACCGGCCGGATCATGGCGCCCTTCGTCGCCCGCCAGTACGGTCAGGAGCTGTACGAGGTGATGGTCGGGGTCAAGCAGCTGTGTGACCCCGACGGCGTGCTGAACCCGGGCGTCGTACTGTCCCAGTTCCCCCGCTCGTACGTCCAGGACCTCAAGGCTTCCCCCACCGTCGAGGAAGAGGTCGACCGGTGCGTCGAGTGCGGCTACTGCGAGCCGATCTGCCCGAGCCGCGACCTCACCCTGACGCCGCGCAAGCGCATTGCCCTGCGCCGAGAGATCGTCGCCGCCCAGCAGGCCGGCAACACCAGCCTGGCCGACGAGCTGACGCAGGCCTACCGCTACCAGGGCATCGAGACCTGCGCCGTCGACGGCCTGTGCTCGGTGACCTGCCCACTGGACATCAACACCGGCGACCTCGTCCGGCGGCTGCGGGCCGAGGGGCACGGCAACGCGGCGCAGGCGGCCTGGGATGCCCTCGCCCGCAACTGGGGAGGGCTCACGGCCGTCGGCGGGATCGCGATGAACATCGCGGCGGCCGTCCCGCCGCTGGCCACCGCGGCAACAGACGTGGGTCGTGCCGTCGTCGGCACCGACAACCTCCAGCGGTGGACCAAGGACCTTCCTCGCGGCGGGCAGCGGCGCAAGCCTCGGCATTCCGACGAGGCGGCGGCTGTCTGGTTCCCGGCCTGTATCCACACCCTCTTCGGCGCCGCAGAGGGCGGTCCGGGCGTCGGCCCGGCGATCGACGCGCTGTTGGCGCGGACGGGCACCACGGTCGACATCCCCGAGGGCATCAACGGGCTGTGCTGCGGCACCCCGTGGTCGTCGAAGGGCTTCACCCGTGGCCACGCGACCATGCGGGACAAGGCACTGCCGATCCTCTGGGAGGCGACGGATCGCGGCCGGCTCCCGGTCGTCGTCGATGGGGCGTCGTGCACCGAGGGGGTGCTGAAGTTCCAGCACAAGGATCCCGACCAGCGCTATGACGACCTGAGGATCATCGACGCCGTCGAGTTCGTCGCGGACCAGTTGCTGGACGACCTCGTGGTCACCCGGCCGTACGACACGGTGGTGCTGCACAACACCTGTTCGATGACCCAGCTGGGCCTGAACGCGGCGGCACGCGCCATCGCCGAGAAGATCGCCACCTCCGTCATCGTCCCGGTCGCCACCGGCTGCTGCGCGTTCGCCGGTGACCGCGGCATGCTGCACCCGGAGCTGACCGCCTCGGCGACCAGGGCCGAAGCGACGGAGGTGGGCGCCCGCACCGGAAACAGTTCCGGCCGGACGGCGTACGCCTCGGCCAACCGCACCTGCGAGGTGGGCATGTCCCGGGCGACCGGGCAGACCTACCACCACATCCTGGAGCTGCTGGACCTGGCGACCCGCCCGGCCTGAGCGCCCCGGCCGACAGCGATCGGGACCGGACGACGCTCAGCGGCGCCGTTCGGTCCGGATCAGTGTCGCAAGGGTCCCGAGCACCATGAGGATGGCGAACGTTGCGTACGCGACGCTGTAGCCCGCCGAGATCCCGGTCCGACCGGTCCCCAGCGCCGCGGCGTCGCCGGACAGGAACGTACGCGCCACCTCCCCCGGCACGAACGCGACGACCAGCGCCATCGCCAGGGCCAGGCCGATCCCGGCCCCGAACGACTGCACCATCACCCGGACCGAGTTCACCACGCCGGTGCGCTCGCGCGGGGTGCTGGTGATGATCAGGCTGGAGTTGAGCGTCTGGAAGACGCCGTTGCCCAGGCCCACCACGCCCAGGGCGAGGACGGTGAGCCAGTCCGCGCTGAGCGCGACGTTCCACAGCATCAGGCCCATGCCGGTGGTGGCGACGCCGGCACTGACCGCCATCGATAGGTGGGTGCCCCACCGGCGGCCGATCCGGTCGCCGACGAGGGACCCGATGGTGAGGCCGAGCGGGAAGCCGACGATCTTGACCGCACTCAGTGCCGCGGTGTCCCCGGCCACGCCCTGGAACCACAGGCCGGCCACCGTGACCGCCCCCAGCCTCGGCAGCATGACCAGGAAGCCCTGCACCAGCGCCAGCGGGAAGGCGCGGTTGCGGAAGAGGTCGGCGGCCAGCACCGGATGCCGGAGGCGACGCTCGACCAGCACCAGCACGGGGACCAGCGCCACGCAGATGGCCAGTACGAGCAGGACCGTGGGGTTCCCGAAGCCGGCCTGCGCGGCCAGGCTCAGGGCGAGCTGGGACCCGCCCAGGATGATCGCCAGCAGCACCGCACCCGGGACGTCGAGCCTGAGCGTACGGGGACGTCCGGCCGGCATGATCCGTAGCGCCCACAGGCCCCAGACCAGCGCGGTCAGAGCGATCGGGACCAGGATCCAGAACAGCCACCGCCAGCCGATCGTCGAGACGATGAAGCCGCCGACCATCGGCCCGAGCACCTGCCCCAGCGAGAATCCCGACAGGTAGACGCCCATCGCCGCGGCCAGCCGGTGCGAGGGGAAGACCGAGGCCAGGATCGCGACCGCGTTGCTGAGCAGCAACGCCGCAGCAGCGCCCTGCAGGGCCCGCCCGGCGGCGACCCCGAGCATGCTCGGACTGAAGCCCATCAGCAGGCTGACCAGGGCGAAGAAGCCGAGGCCGCCGAGGAAGGTGATCCGCCGGTCCAGGGCGTCCGCGACCTGGCCCGCCGGGATCAGCAGGGCGGTGTTCACCAACTGGTAGGCGACCACGACCAGGGAGCTCTCCCCCGCCGACGAACCGAAGTGAGAGGTGAGTGCCGGCACGGCGATGTTGAGCATGTTGGAGCTGAGCGACATCAGGATCGTGGCCAGGAAGACGACCCCCAGTACGCTCCGCGCCCCCGGCAGGGAGTCACCCTTCGCTGCGTTCATGCCCGCCTTCCGCCATCATCCGGTTCCCTCCCCTGCTTTACCAGTGATCCTGCCTCCACCAGTAGCACGGGCTCCCCCACTAGTACTACGCGGTCTGCCTACCCCTGCATTCAGCCATCCTGGCTGAGACGCGCTTGGCTGCGGCCTGGAGCGCCTCGATCCACAGTCGGACGGTCTGGCCGCTGGCATCGCGCGGGAGCTGCGACATCCGCAGGATGTGGCACAGGTTCCCGTGTGCGTCCTTGACCGGTACGACGATGGCCCCGACGTCGTAGCGCTGGCCGGCCTCGATCCCCCGGACGCGGTAGCACACGACCGCCCGCGAGATGCGGTCACGGACGGCCCGCTCCTGCGCGGGGGTGAGGTCGCCGGAGGAGTAGATCCGGGTGGCCTCGGCCATGTCGAGGTAGGGGTTGATGTCCTCCTCCGGCAGGAAGGAGAGGCTGTAGCCATTGCGTCGTACGAACGCCAGCCGGTCGCGGAAGCCCTGCAAGGCGCCCTCGTCGGCCCCGATCGCCCGCTCCAGCCAGTGCTCCTCCGCCTCGGGCCCGGACGAGGCGACGAACAGGTCGCCCAGCGGCGGGATGAGCGGGATACGTACGCCGATGGCCTCGTTGATGTCGATTCCTGGACCGACAGCGGAGGCCACCGTGGCCAGCTCGTCCTGGTTGACCTCGGCCAGCACCGCGGCCTCGCAGCCGAACCGCTGGGCCAGGCCCTCGATCTCGTCCCGGGCCAGCTCGGCCTGGCGGATCGGGCCCGACAGGTCGGCGTCGATCCGGGCGAGCAGCGACGGCACAGCGAACCGGCCGTATCCACCCTGGAAGAACAGCAGCGGGCTGCTGGGGTTGAGGATGCCCAGGTCGTCGACCGCGCACAGGGCGATGTAGTGGTCGCCGGCCTCGATGACGTCGGTGAGGCGGACGTCCAGCCAGGCGAGGGAGCCCTCCAGGATCGGGGCGCCGGAGGGGGACGGCGTCCAGGCGAGGCCCTCCAGCTTGTTCTCCCAGCGCTTGGCGACCTGGCGACCGACCCGCTCCTGGTCCCCGGTGAGCACGTTGATGCACAGGGTGGGGCACTCGCGCAGCCGGACGAAGGTCCGGGAGGTGAGCATCGGCAGGAAGGCGACCAGTGGCGGATCCAGCGACACCGAGGTGAAGGTGCCCACAACCATCGCGAGCTCCTCGCCGTCCGGGTGGATGCCGGTGACGATCGTGACACCCGTCGGATAGTGCCCCAGGACCTCCCGGAAGACTGCCGGGTCGATCACGGGCGTGGTGACTGTCATGGGGGCTCCTCGGTGTCGCATCCGTCGTGGATGCCCTGAGCATGGCCCCGGCCCCCCGTACCTCCTCAACAGAAGTGTGCCGGGTACCTGAACGCCGCCTGACCGGGTGTGCGATGTGACTTGCGCCACCCCTGTAGCAGGCACTACAGTTTCTGTAACATCCACTACAGGATGCGCAACCGCGCCAACGACGGACGGAGCCCCATCCCATGACCGCCAGCACCCTCGACCGCCCCCGGATCGCCCCCACCACCAGCGCCGCGCCCCTCCGGGGCAGCAGCGCCGGCCAGGACAACAACCTGGCGTCGGTGAGCAAGGCCCTGATGCTGTTGGAGTCGCTGAACGCCACCGACGAGCCGGCCGGCGTCAGCGCCCTGGCCCGCAGCACCGGGATGCCCAAGTCCACCGCGTTCCGGCTGCTCGCCTACCTCGAGGAGAGCGGTTTCGTCGAGCGCGCGGGGAAGGCCTACCGGCTGGGTCGCCGGCTGTTCGAGCTGGGCAACAACGTCGACTACTGCCGCCCCGACGGGGTGCGCAACATGGCGCTGCCCTACATGACCGACCTGCACTCCCGGACCGGCATGACCGTCCACCTTGGCGTCCTGGAGGGCCGGGACGTGGTCTACCTGGAGAAGATCCACGGCCTGCGCACGACCCCTGTCGACACCGCGGTGGGGGGACGGGCCGCGGCGAGCTGCAGCGCGCTCGGCAAGGCCCTGCTGGCCTACTGCGACGGCCCCACCCTGCGCCAGGTCGTGGAGGCCGGCCTGGCCTCCCGGACCCAGTACTCGGTGCGCCATCCGGGCCTGCTGCTGCAGCAGCTGCAGGAGACCCGCCGCACCGCGATCGCCCACGACCGGGAGGAGAGCCAGCTCGGCATCAGCTGCGTGGCCTCCCCGATCCTGGTCGGCGGCCGGGCCGTGGCCGCCCTCTCGGTGAGCGGCCCCACCCGGCCCGTCCCGGCCGAGACCCATGCCGCCCTGGTCCGCCAGAGCGCCGCCGAGATCTCCCGCCGGCTCAGCGAAGCCGCCTGAGCCTCGCTACCGGTCCGGCACCGCCGATCCTGGAGTACCGTCCCGTCACCCACCAGGTGGCGGGACGGTTCACATGTGCGGTCCTGACCGCGGACGGCGAGCGGCACAACGAGGCGACGACGCGGCCGGAGCGAGTACCGGAACGAATACCAAAGCGGGTACCGGAACGAACGAGGAGGGGACGCGACACCTGTCGCGTCCCCTCCTCGTCGCGGGCTGCTCAACCGTAGTTCTTGGGATCGTCCTTGGCCAGGGTGAGGTGGGGGCTGTGGCCCCAGTACTCGGTCTTGGTGTACCAGGTGGGCGTCCAGGTCTCGTCGTCGACCAGCAGGCCGCCGGTACCGAACTCCACGCCGAACCCGGATGGGGAGTCCATGTAGAACGAGATCATCTTGTCGTTGGTGTGGCGCCCCAGGCCGTTGATCATCCGGGCCGCGCCGTTGAGGACCTTGTCGTGCGCGCGACCGACGTGGTCGATGTCCTCGACCTCGAACATCAGGTGGCCGATGGCGGTGGGCAGGCCGGGCACGCCGCCGCCGAAGGCGAAGGAGTGGTGGCGCGGGTTGCAGTGGGTGAAGGTCAGCTTCAGTCCCTTGAAGCTGATCCAGTCGCTCAGCCGGAAGCCGAGCACGTCGAAGTAGAGCTTCTCGTACGCCGCGACGTCCTTGACCAGCTGGAACACGTGGCCCGCCCCGCCGGTCCCGGTCACGAAACGGTGGCCCAGCGGTGAGGCGAAGTTCTCCAGGGAGTCGTACAGCGCGTAGTGCAGTTCACACTGGACGGTGCCGTCGGGATCGGTGAAGCGGTACATGTCCACCACGCACCGGTCCTCGACCTCCTCCGACGCGGGGCGCTGCACGTCATAGCCCGCCTCGCGCACGGCGTTCGCCAGCTCCTCCAGCTCCTGCGGGCCCTTCACCTCCCAGCCGATGTGGGTGATGCGGTCCTCCTCGGCCTTGTTGATCTCGAGGCGGTAGAGCTTGTGGTCCATCCGGAACCGGATCCGCTCGTCCGTACGCTCCCCCACCTGCAGGCCGATGACGTTGGTGCCGTAGTCGTACCACGCGTCGAGGTCGGTGGCGTTCACGATGGCGTAGGCCAGGCTCTTCACTTCGGCCATGGGTGCTTCCTTTCGTCGTCCGCCACTTGGGCGGTTCGCCGGTGCCCGTGGTGGTGCAGCCGGTGGCGACGCCCTCGCGTCGCCGGGTTCGTGACCCAACCTTCCGGTACCGCCGGGCTCGGGGGACACCAACTCGTTCCGGGGGCCGGAACCGCCGTCACATCGGTCGAATCCAGCGGCGACAAGGCCGGACGGAGTGGTCGCCGGGCGTTCCGGTATCCGGACCCGAACGATGGCCGGGCGGGCGGCGAGCCCCCAGTCTGGGACCAGTGAGGACCCCGGACGAACGGGGCGCAGCGACGCGACACCCAGGAGGACACATGGACGTCACCTACGAAGAGACCTTCAAGAAGGTCGTACTGCCCGACGGGACCACCGTCGCCTACAACGAGGCGGGCGAGGGCGACCAGGCCCTGATCCTGATCCACGGCAGCGGCCCGGGCGCCACCGGCTGGAGCAACTTCAACCCGAACATCGGCACCCTGGCCGACGACTTCCACGTGTACGCCGTGGACATGCCCGGTTGGGGCGAGTCCAGCCCGCGTCCGGCGGCGGAGTACCGGCACCCCGAGGTGCTCGTCCAGTTCATGGACGCCGTCGGCATCGACCGTGCGGCCCTGGTCGGCAACTCGATGGGCGGCATGATCGCCCTCGCGGTGGCCGCCCGCCACCCGGAGCGCGTCTCCCACCTGATCACCATGGGTCCGGGCTCCGGCGGCGTCACCATCAACGACGCCGGCGGCGGCCTGTCCGAGGGCCTGAAGATCCTCTACAAGGGCTACGCCGACCCGTCGCCGGAGAACTTCGAGGCGACCGTCGAGATCATGACGTACGACACCCCCAAGGAGGTCGCCGCCCCGCTCGCGGTGCAGCGCTCCCAGAACGCCCGGAAGCACCAGGAGCACCTGGACAACTGGCTGCAGGGCTCCGTGGACGGACCGCCGCTGCGCTACGCCGCCTCGGAGCGGGAGATCATGTCGATCACCGCCCCGGCGCTGCTGATCCACGGCCGCGACGACCGCGTGGTGCCGTTCGAGCACACGCTGCGCCTGGTCCGGATGATCGGCAACTCGCGGGCCTACCTGATCAACCGTTGCGGCCACTGGGCCCAACTGGAGCACGCCACCGAGTTCAACCGCCTGGTGCGCGACTTCGTCCTGAGCACCACCGCGGCCGAGGAGGAGCCCGAGCTCGCCGGGGTCGGTGGCTGAGCCGAAAGCCGCCTGAACGCGTGGAAAGGCCGAGGGGCCGTCCGTTTCCGGACGGCCCCTCGGCCTTTCCACGACCTGGTCAGGAAGCGGAGCGATCGGCGACGGTGAGGTCGGCATCCGTACGTGCGGCATCCGTTCGTACGGCATCCGTACGTGCGGCATCCGCACGGCCGGATAGCTCCGCCATGACGGACTCGAGCGCCTCCGCTATCACGTCGGAGGCGTCGGTCATGTCCCACAGGGGCGACACGGTCTCGACCATGAAGAGTCCGTCACTCAGCGTCATCATCGCCCAGGAGAGCATCCCCGGGAGCGAACCGGTCGCCACGTCCACCGCACTGCCCTGGGGGGTCTCCACCCCCAGCCACTCGGCGAGCGCGGCGGCGTTCCTCAGGGAGACGTCGTAGCGGATCCGGCGGAAGCGCCGGCGGGCCTCGGACTCGCCTCGCTGGAGCAGGAGCATGAAGCCGATCCGGAAGACTGCGGGCTCCTCCAGCATGCTCCGGAAGCCGGCCCTGAGCGTGCCCGCGACCGCCGCGCGATAGTCGGTGCTGACCTGGTCCGGCAACGGCTGCGACAGGAGCGCCCATCGCTCGAAGGCGGTGTCCACCGCCTCGGCGAGCAGGGCCTCGAGGTCCTTGAAGTGCCAGTAGAGCGAACTGGCCGGCAGGCCTGCTCGCTCACAGATCCGTGCCACGGTGGTCCCCGGGTAGCCGTGGTCGCACAGCACGTCGATCGCCGCGGCCAGCAGGGCCTCCCGACCGGGTTCCACCGTCCGGGTGAAGGTCCGCTCCCCGGGTGGCGTCACCACCTCGTCGTGGGGCACTGCCCCGCCGGCGGCGTAGTAATCGGCCACTCCGGCCAGCAGCAGGGCCAGCACCCGGGTGTTCTCCGGTACCAGGTGGACGTCCCGTCCGGTCAGGTAGCGGCCGTCCAGCACCGCCAAGGTCAGCCGTGCCATCGCCTCGGCGGCCCGAGGATCGCATGGCCCACCCGCCTGCCGCTCCAGGACCAGGGCCCACCAGGCGCCGAGCCGGCGCTTCGCCTCCTGCCGGATCTCGAGGAAGACCGACCGGGCCGCGGGTGCCGAGGAATCCCGTTGGAGCGAGAGCGCCAGGCCGATCCTGATGTAGTCGGCCTCGGATCCGTCGCCCTCCAGGTACCCCAGCGCATCGACGAGCTGGTCGACCAGGGGCCGGTCGTCCGGTTCCTCGGGCCACGGCAGGCGATCACCGAATCGTTCGTCGTAGGAGTACCTGATCGCGGCGGCCACGATCTCGTCCTTGCTGGAGAAGTGCCAGTAGACCGAGCTGGCCGGCAGGAGCGAGCGCCGGGCGAGCTCGGCGATGGTGGCTCCCTCGAACCCGCGCTCGTCGACCAGGGTGAGCATGGTCTGCAGGATGCGCGTCCGGCCCTCACGCCCCCGTGCCTGCGTCCTGCGGGGACGGGCGTCCCGGTTCTCCGGCGCTCGAGCCACGACTCCCCCATCCGCTCCCGTATCCGACCCTGCCAGTATGCCCGAGCCGCCGCGAGGACGGTGCTCCGCAAGAGGGCGGTGGCCTCCCCTGTGGGAAGCCACCGCCCGGTCCTCCGCCCTACGCCGGGTCCGGAGCCGACCTCGACGGAGGCAGCACCGACCTCAGGCGAAGACCTTGCCCAGGTCGTAGTCCAGACCCAGGTTGACCTGGGCCCAGAACTGGTAGATCGGGTGCTGGGTGTTGCAGATGTGCGCCAGGGTGGTCTTGGCGTCCCGCAGGCCCCGGCTGACCGGGCTGGACATCTGCAGCGAGCGGCCGCCGGCGTAGTTGAACACCCGTTCCACGGCGTCCACCGAGCGGCGGATGGCACGCACGCCGTTGGCTCGGATCTCCGCCCGGGTCTGCAGGCTCAGGCTGCCGTCGCGGACCGCCTCGTCGTACATCCGGTGGCCGTCGGCGATGAGCACGGCCCGCCCTGCGCGCACCTCGGCCGCGCACTCCGCGATCATCGCCATCTGGAACGGGTCCTCCAGCGTCCTGGTCCCGCGTGCGTCGACACGCTTCAGGGCGTTGTCCATCACCGCCGCCATGGCTCCCTCGGCGATGCCCTGGCTCGCACAGTTGATCGCGTACGAGAAGATCGTCGGGAACGGGATCCGGTACAACGGGGCGTCGTTGCCGACCTTCTCGAAGTTCTGGCCGTGGTCGAAGTCGTACGGGTCGTAGACCCGGTGGGCCGGCACGAAGGCATCGTCGACGACGAGGTCCTTGGAGCCGGTGCCGCGCAGGCCGATCACGTTCCAGGAGTCCTGGTCGAACCAGTAGTCGTCGCGCGGAAGCACGATGTGGCGCATCTGCATCGACCCGTCTGGCCCCTGCAGGAGGGCGCCGGTGATGGCCCATTCGCAGGCCTCGCCGCCCGAGGAGAAGGTGATCCGGCCCTTGATCCGGTAGCCGCCGTCCACCGGCTCGAGCACGCCGAGGGGGGCGTAGGGGGAGGAGATCCAGGTGTCCGGGTCCAGTCCCCAGATCTCGTCCTGCAGCTCCCGGGTGAAGCCGGACGCCTCCCACGGGTGCACGCCCACCACGCCGGCGACCCAGCCGGCCGCGGAGTTGTAGCCGGCGATCTTCATCACGGCCTCGGCGAACTCGACCGGGTGGGACTCGTAGCCGCCGTACTGCTTGGACTGCAGCATCTTGACCACGCCGGTCTCCCGCAGGGCGGCGACCGTACGGTCGGGCAGACGGCCCAGCTGGTCCGCCTCGGGCGCGGAACTGATCAGGGTGTCCTTGAGGGCCTCGATCCGATCCAGCACCTGGCTGCCGGTCACGTCTTCGCTGCGCTCGAGTACTTCGCTCATGTCTGGTCCTTCTCCATCGGAGGAAACGTGGCGGTGATCCCGATCGCCGGGACTCCCCCGACCACCGCGGTCGGTAGGTCGATCCTGCGGCCACGCCTCCCCCGGACGAAACGAAAAGGTTCCGGCAACTGGAACGAGCCGGGACAGCTCCCCCGGCCGCGGCCGTATCCCGGCATGTGGAACGAAGTGGTCGGCAGCCGTGCCAGAGGTCCCCCAGACTCTGGTTCTGCGGCACAACAAAGAGCTGTGACGGTGGTGCCGCCCCCATCTCAAAGGAGAGAAAGCATGTCGCAGATGAGCCCCACGAGACGCGGATGGCTCGTCGTCGGTGCCTCGACGATCGCCCTCATCGTGTCCGTGAACGCCCTGATCCTCACCCCGTACGGCGTGATGATGGACCCGATCGCCAAGGACTTCGGCTGGACCCGGGCAGCGGTCAGCAACGGCCTCAGTATCTACGCGCTGGCCGCAGCGATCGTGATGCCCTTCGCGGGGCGCCTGCTCGATGGTCTCGGGATCCGCAAGGTCGGCATCCCGAGCGTCCTGCTCACCGCCCTGTCGATGATCGGCCTGGCCTACTGCCCGCCCAACCAGGGACTGTGGTACGGCCTGATGGCCTTCCTCGGCGTGGTGTCGGTCGGCCAGGGCGGCCTGACCTACCTCAAGGTCGCCTCCGAGTGGATCGACCGGAACCGCGGCCTGGCCGTGGGACTGGTGGGCACCGGGATCGCCGTGGGCCAGGCCGTCGCGCCGGCCTTCACCGAACTGCTGATGACCACCTTCGGTGGCTGGCGACCGGTCTTCATCGGCCTGGCGGTCCTGCTGGTCGTGCTCGCCCTGCCGCCGCTGCTGTTCGTCGTACGCGAACCTGATGCCGCTGAGCGCTTCGAACTCGGTCTCGTCGCCACCCCGTCCTCGAGGGAGCTTCCGGGCCTGGAGACCGGCGAGGCCATCCGCACCCGCCAGTTCTGGATCCTGCTGCTCACCACCCTCGTCCTTGGCTGCGCCGCCCCCGGCGCCCTCGTCCACATGGTGCCGCTGATGACCGACCAGGGGATCAGCCCGGCGCAGGCGGTGGCCGCCCTCTCCGCAGCCGGCCTGTCCGCCATGGTCGGGCGCCTGATCGGAGGCTTCCTGGTCGACCGCTTCTACGCCCCCCTGGTGGCGGCGGTCGTGTTCGTCCTGCCTGCCCTCGGCTTCTGGTTCCTCAGCGGCCACACCCACGTCCCGGGCCTCCCGCTGGTCGGCGCGATCCTGGTCGGCATGGCGATGGGCGGGGAATCGGACCTGGTCAGCTACATGACCTCCCGCTACCTCGGGATGAAGCGCTTCGGCCTGATCTTCGGGATCTACTACGCCCTGCTCGCACTGGGCTACGCGATCGGACCGTTCGTCTTCGCCCAGTCGTACAGCGCGACCGGGAACTACGACATGGCCTTCTGGATCTTCGGGATCGGCCTGGTCGTCTGCGCCCTGGGCGGTCTCACCATGGGCCGCTACCGGTACCCGGCGGGCATCGCCATCCCGGTCGCCGACGACCCTCGCGACGCCTTCGAGCAGATCCCGGAGGCGGTCCTGGTCGACAACCCGGTGCTGGGGGCACACCACCACGGCCGGCACGGCGTGGAGGAGCCGGCCAACCCGGACAGCCCCGCGCTGGAGGACACCCGCGATCCGGTCTGATCGCCGGACCGCAGCACGGACGAGCCTGCCCGCGCGTACGCCCCGGTCCACTTCGGTGGGTGCCGGGGCGTACGTCCGTGTCGCGGTGGTCCGCGGGCGCCTCAGCGCTGGGCGTAGAAGCGGCCCAGCGTCTCCTCGCGCAGTTCGGCGAACCGGTCGTCGTCGATCGACGTACGGATCTCGTCGACCAGCCGCACGGTGAAGCGCTCGTTGTGGATCGTGGCCAGGGTCGAGGCGAGCATCTCCTTGGCCTTGAACAGGTGGTGCAGGTAGGCGCGGGAGAAGTTCTGGCAGGTGTAGCAGTCGCAGTCGGCCTCGATCGGCCCGAAGTCGCGCTTGTTCTCGGCCCGGGTGATGTTGAACCGGCCGTCGCGGGTGTAGAGCGCGGCATTGCGGGCCACCCGGGAGGGCTGGACGCAGTCGAAGGTGTCGGCGCCGTTCTCGATCGCGGTGAAGAAGTCGTCCGGCTCGGAGATACCGAGCAGGTGCCGGGGCTTGTCGTCGGGCAGTTCCTCGCTGACCCAGCCGACGATCGTGCCAAGGTTCGCCTTCTCCAGCGCCCCGCCGATCCCGAACCCGTCGAAGCCGCGGCCCTCGACCTGCATCTCGGCCAGGCCGCGGGCCGCGGTTCGGCGCAGGTCCTCGTACTGGGCGCCCTGGACCACCCCGAAGAGCGCCTGGTAGGGCTTGCCGACCCGTTCGGTGGTGAGCCGGCCGTGCTCCGCCAGGCAGCGCTCGGCCCAGCGGCGGGTCCGCTCGACCGACTCGACCTGGTAGTCGCGGGTGTTCATCAGGGTGGTCAGCTCGTCGAAGGCGAACATGATGTCGGCCCCGAGCTGGTGCTGGATCCGCATCGACACCTCGGGGGTGAAGCGCAGTTCGTCGCCGTTCAGGTGCGAGTAGAAGGTGACGCCGTCCTCGTCGACGAAGGCCCGGCGGGTCTTGCCCTCGGCGATCACGTCGTCGCTCTGCAGGCCGGCGGTGTCCATCGCCAGCACCTTCTTGAACCCTGCCCCCAGGCTCATCACCTGGAAGCCGCCCGAGTCGGTGAAGGTCGGGCCGGGCCAGTTCATGAACCGGCCCAGTCCGCCCGCCTCGTCGACGATGTCGGAGCCGGGCTGGAGGTAGAGGTGGTAGGCGTTGGCGAGCACCGCCTGGGCGCCGAGGTCCTCCACGTGCGAGGGCGTGACGGCCTTGACGGTGGCCTTGGTGCCGACCGCGACGAAGGCGGGCGTACGGATCTGGCCGTGCGGGGTACGGATCGTCCCGGTGCGACCCAGGCCGTTCTCCAGCACCGTCCGGGCGGCGAATCCGAACGACGGGTCCGCAGCAGCGGGCCCGTCGGCGCCGTCGGTGGAGACGGTCGCGTCCTCGACGAGGGACATCTCAGCGGCCGGCCAGGGCCTGGGCCTGCGCCAGTCCGACGATGCCGGCCGAGGAGGCCCGGAGCACGCCGTCGCTGACCAGCACCGCCGTCGCACCGGCGGCGACCAGGGTGTCCAGTTCGTCGGGGGCGATCCCGCCCTCGGGTCCGACGACCAGCAGCACACTGCCATGGTCGGGCACCCCGGCGTCGGCCAACCACACTTCGGCGCTCTCGTGCAGCACGTACGCCGCGTCCGCCTCGGCGACCAGCAGGGCCAGCTCGGCGGTCCCGACCACGTCGTGCACGTCCGGTACCCGCAGCCGGCGGGACTGCTTGGCCGCCTCGCGGACCGTACGCCGCCACTTCTCGGCACCCTTGGCGGCCTTGTCGCCGCTCCAGCGCACGATCGCGCGGGCCGACTGCCAGGGCACGACCTCGGCGACGCCGGCCTGGGTGACCATGTCGATCGCCTGCTCGTCGTGGCCGCCCTTGGCCAGCGCCTGGGCCAGGATCCAGCGCACGGGGGGCTCAGGCGCGTCCAGTACCTCGTCGACCCGGACCGCCAGGCCCTTCTTGCTCACCTCGACGACCTCGCCGCGGACGCCGCGGCCCGCGCCGTCGGACAGCACGACGACCTCACCGGCCCGGATCCGGCGCACGACGGCGGCGTGGTGCCCCTCCTCCCCCGCCAGCGGCACGACGTCGCCGACGGCGGGAGTAGTGGGAAGCTCGGTCAGGAAGACAGGATCGGTCACCGGAGCCCCTACTCAGCCTTCGAAGGCGTCGCGGAGCTTGCCGAAGAAGCCCTTCTCGCGGCCGTGGCCGAGGTTGGCACCGGCCTCACCGCGCAACTCGGCCAGTTGCTGGAGCAGTTCGCGCTGCTCGTGGTCCAGCTTGGTCGGGGTCTGCACCAGGAAGGTGACGCCCATGTCACCGCGCCCGTTGCCGCGCAGCTTGGGCACGCCCTTGCCGCGGACGCTGACCCGGGTGCCGGACTGGGTACCGGCCGGGATCTCGACGTCCACGACCGACTCCTCGGGCGTGGCGCCCTCCTTCTCCGCGTCCAGGGTGGGGACGCGCACGGAGGTCCCCAGCGCGGCGGCGACCATCGGGACGCGTACGACGGTCTCCAGGTCGGCACCCTGGCGGGTGAAGTCCTCGTGCGGCAGGACGCGCAGCTCCACGTACAGGTCACCGGCCGCACCGCCACCCGCGCCGACCTCGCCCTGCGAGGCCAGGTGGATCCGGTTGCCGGTGTCGACGCCGGCCGGCACCTTGACGTTGAGCGTACGGGTGCTGCGGACCCGGCCCTCCCCGGAGCACTCCGGGCAGGGGTCGGGAATGACCGAGCCGTAGCCGCGGCAGGTCGGGCACGGGGAGGACGTACGGATGTCGCCGAGGAAGGACCGCTGCACCTGGGTGACCTCGCCGGCACCATGGCAGGTGCGGCAGGTGACGGGCTCGTTGCCGTCGGCCGAGCCGGATCCCGAGCACCGCGAGCAGAGCACCGCGGTGTCGACCTGCAGTGGCTTGGTCACGCCGAACGCGGCCTCCGACAGGGTGAGGCTCATCCCGACCAGGGCGTCCTGGCCCTTGCGGACCCGCGAGCGCGGCCCGCGCGAGGTGGCCTGGCCGAACATCGACCCGATCAGGTCGGTGAAGTCGAAGCCGCCGGCGGTGCCGAAGCCACCCATGCCGCCGAAGCCGCCACCCATCCCGCCGCCGTGGCCCATCGGGTCGCCGCCGCGGTCGTAGACGGCCCGCTTCTGCGGGTCCTTCAGCACCTCGTACGCCTCGTTGAGCTCCTTGAACTGCTCGGCGGCGTCGTCGGTCTGCGCGACGTCGGGGTGCACCTTCATGGCCTTCTTGCGGTAGGCCTTCTTGACGGCGTCAGCGTCGGCGTCCCGGCTCACGCCCAGGATCTCGTAGTAGTCCTTGCTCATGTCCTCGTCATCCTTGGGCCAGGAAGCGGCCCACGTAGCGTGCGACTGCGCGCACCGACGCCATCGTCGACGGGTAGTCCATACGGGTCGGTCCGACAATACCGAGGGTCGCCCACACATCCGAGTGGCTTCCGTAGGCACTCGCGACCATCGAGGTCGACTGCAGCCCCTCGAACTTGTTCTCCTGCCCGATCCGGACGGTCACGTCGTCGGACGCGGCGGCCTCGCCGAGCAGCTTCAGCAGGACGACCTGCTCCTCCAGCGCCTCGAGCACCGGTTCGACGGTGGTCTCGAACTCGCGGGCGAACCGGGCCAGGTTGGGCACGCCGCCGACCACCACGCGGGTGCTGGGCGGGGAGCCGAGCATCTGCAGCAGCACCTCGACCACCGCCGCGGCGGCGGGCCGCTGCTCGGCGTCGAACTGCTCCAGCACCCCGGACAGGGCGTCCGCGGCCTCCTGGGGGGAGCGGGTGACCATCACGGCGGCCAGCCTGGTCCGCATGGCGGCCAGTGCCTCGTCGTCGACCGACAGGTCCAGCGCGTGCTGGTCGACCCGGCCGTTGGAGTTGATCACGATGATCATCACGACGTTGCCGGCCAACCGGATCAGGTCGACGTGGCGCACCGTGGTGGCGGTCACGATCGGGTACTGCACGATCGCGACCTGGTGGGTCAGCCGGGCGAGCAGCCGCACGGTCCGGGCGACGATGTCATCCATGTCGACTGCGCCGGACATGAAGGCCTCGATCGCGCGCCGCTCGGCGGCCGACAGTGGCTTCAGCTCACCGAGCCGGTCGACGAAGAGCCGGTAGCCCTTGTCGGTGGGGATCCGGCCGGCGCTGGTGTGCGGCTGGGTGATGTAGCCCTCGTCCTCCAGCACCGCCATGTCGTTGCGGACGGTCGCGGGCGAGACGCCCAACTGGTAGCGGTCGACGAGGGCCTTGGACCCGACCGGCTCCTGGCTGGCGACGTAGTCACTGACGATGGCGCGCAGCACTGTCAGCTTGCGGTCGTCGAGCATGTCCCCTCCTCCCGGACCCGGTGCCGGCGCGCGCATGGTCGGCGCATCCGCCTGTTGGCACTCATGGATTGCGAGTGCCAGTCTAGCCCCATGAGCAATCGAGCCCCCGCAGCCGTTCCGGTCCCCTCCCTCGGCCCCTGGGAGCAGGTCGGGGACCGTACGTGGCGGGCGGTGGCCCAGCCCGAGGCCGTGACGATCGGCCTGGTGGCGGGGTCGGAGGGCGCCCTGGTGATCGACACCGGCTCCTCGCCCGCCCAGGGCGAGCAGATCCGCCGCAGCGCCGAGGAGGTGGCCGGGGTGCCGGTGGTCACGGTGGCGCTGACCCACGCGCACTACGACCACGTCGGCGGACTGGGCGCCTTCGCCGACCTGCCGATCCACGCCCACCTGGACCTGGCCCGGCACCTGGCGGACCCCGCGCTCGCGGCCGACCTGGCACCGTACGGGGTCGACCCGGCCGACCTGCCGCGGCCCGACCGCACGTTCGGGGTGGTCCGGGCGGTGTCCCTGGGCGACCGCGTGGTGGAGCTGATCAGCGTCGGGGCCGCGCACACCGACCATGACGTGATCGCGGTGGTCGCGGATGTGAAGTGCATCTTCGCCGGGGACGTGGTCGAGCCGGCCGGACCCGAGTTCGGGCCCGACGCCGATCCGGAGCGCTGGCCGGCCTCGCTGGACAACCTGATCGGGCTGATGCTGCGCCCCGGCTGGACAGCGCTGCCGGGCCACGGGGAGGCGATGACGATGTCCGAGATCACCCTGCAGCGCGGCTGGATCGCCTCGATCCTGGGCGAGGTCACCAACCTGGTCTCCGACGGGGTCCGGTACGAGGACGCCGAGCAGCGCGGGGACTGGCCGTTCCCGTGGGAGCGGATCGCGCCCGGTGTCCGGACCGCCTACGACCGACTGGCCGAACGCGGGTTCGCCCCGCGCGACCAGCTGCCGATCATCCGCAAGGACCTGCGCCAGGACTGAGCGGACTCACTCCGCCTGGGCGGGGGTGGGCCGGATCCCGAGCCGGTCACCCAGCGCCGTACGGACCGCCGCGGTGACCTGCGGGGTGGCGCCGACCACCATCCCGAAGCCGTCCATGCCGGGGACGTAGGGCGAACCGTCGGTCAGGACCGCCGAACCGCCCTGCTCCTCCACCATCAGGATCCCCGGCACGTGGTCCCAGGGGCGCGGGCGCCCGTACACCAGGAAGTCGGCCGCTCCGGTCGCCATCCGCGGGTAGTCGATGCCGCAGCACAGGGCGCTGATCGAGATCGCCCCGAGGGCCGCGTCGGCCGGGCGCTGGCGGACCACGATCCGGGCCGAGTGGCCGGTCCAGTCGGCCGGGTCCGCAGCAGGCTCGCGGCGGCTGAGCCGGACGCCGTTGTGCGTGACACCGGCGCCGCGCTCGGCCACGTACGCACTGCCGTACTCGGGCTGCCAGATCCAGCCCCGGACCGTACGCCCGTCGCGGACCTCGCCGACCATGACGGCGTAGTCCTCCTTGCCGTTCACGAAATTCTTGGTGCCGTCGACCGGGTCGATGGTGAAGCCGTGGGCCGCCCCCAGCAACATGTCCGGCAGGGCCGGGTTGGCGGCGGTGGCCTCCTCGCCGATGATCACGGCATCGGGGTAGGCCTGCCCGAGGATCTCGGTGAGCAGCAGCTCCGACTCCCGGTCGGCGATGGTGACCAGGTCACCGGGCCCCTTCTCGGAGATCTCATCGCGAGCAAGTGCCCGGAAGCGCGGACGTATCACCTCGTCGGCGACCTCCTGGATGATCTCGAGGACCCGGTCGGTGGACAGCTCTCGTGCGGCCATGGGCCAACTCTTGCACATCGGTCCGGATCGGCGCCTCACCCCGGTCCGTCGGGGCGGCTCAGTCCTCGGGCACGATGTGGTCCTGGGTGACGAAGTCGATCAGCCGCTCGACCTCGCGCAGCAGGCCCGGGTCCAGGTCGTTCCAGTTGCCGACCCGGGACAGGATGTGCTGCCAGGCCCGGGCGATGTCGGCCTGGTCCTTGTGCGGCCACCCCAGCGCGGCGCAGACCCCGTGCTTCCAGTCGGTGCCCTTGGGGATCCTCGGCCACTCCTTGAGGCCGACCCGGGCCGGTTTCACGGCCTCCCAGATGTCGATGTACTGGTGGCCGGTGACCAGCACGTGGTCGCCCCACGGGCCGGCGGCGACCTTCTCCACGATCCGGGACTCCTTGGTACCGGGGATCAGGTGGTCGACGAGCACGCCGAGCCGGCGGCCCTTCTCCGGACCGAACTCCTCCACGATCGCGGGCAGGTCATCCATGCCGCCCATGAACTCCACCACGACGCCGACGTGGCGCAGGTCGTCGCCCCAGACCTTCTCCACCAGCTCGGCATCGTGGCGGCCCTCCACGTAGATCCGGCTGGGCAGCGCGACCTTGGCCGGTTCGACCGGCCCGACCCGCGAGCCCGACCGGGTGTGGGTCTGCCGGGTGGTACGCGCCGGGACCTTCAGGGTGACCGGTTCGCCCTCGAGCAGGAATCCCGGCCCGAGCGGGAAGGACCGGCGCCGACCCTTGCGGTCCTCCAGGATCACCAGGCCGTTCTCCCAGCGGATGATCGCACCGACGAAGCCGCTGGCGGGATCCTCGACCACCAGCCCTACTTTCACCACCTCGTCGCGAGTGACCTTCTTGTTCCCGCGCTGCCAGCCCGGGGAGAGGACATCGTTGGAATATCTGCTGGGGGGCATGGCCCCGACGATAGGACGCGCGGTCCGTGGTCGCGGGGCGCGACACGCCCTCAGTCGAGCAGGTCGCGGACGATCCCGTCGGTCAGCAGCCGGCCCCGCAGGGTCAGCACCAGGCGGTCGCCGGTCACCTCGGCCAGGCCCCGCACCACAAGGTCGGGCACCCGACGCTGCTCGGTGGCGGTCAGCACCTCCAGCGCCAACCCCTCGGACAGCCGCAACTCCAATAGCACCCGTTCCACCCGGATCTGGTCGTCGGTCAGCACCTCCCGACCCTGGGCGGGCGTGATCCCCGTCGCCAAGGCGCGGGCGTACGCGGCGGGGTGCTTGCGGTTCCAGAACCTCACGCCGCCGACGTGGCTGTGCGCCCCGGGCCCGATGCCCCACCAGTTCGCGGCCTGCCAGTAGCCCAGGTTGTGCCGGCACCGGTCGCCCGGCGTACGGGCCCAGTTGCTCACCTCGTACCAGGACAGGCCTGCGGCGGTCAGCTCCTCCTCGGCGACCAGGTACTTGTCGGCCAGGTCGTCGTCATCGGTCATCGCAATCTCCCCGCGCCGCACCCGCGCAGCGAACCGGGTGCCCTCCTCCACGATCAGCGCGTACGCCGACACGTGGTCCGGCCCGGCCGCCAGCGCCGTCCGCAGGCTCCTCCGCCACGAGTCGACGCTCTCCCCCGGCGTGCCGTAGATCAGGTCCAGCGACACATGCTCAAACCCAGCCGACCGGGCCAGCCCAACCATCTGTCCGGCCCGGCCCGGGGTGTGCACCCGGTCCAGCAGCGCCAGCACCGACTCGTCGGCGGACTGCATCCCGAACGAGATCCGATTGAACCCCCCGGCGGCGAGCTCGGCCAGGCCGTCGGCGTCGATCGACTCCGGGTTGGACTCGGTGGTCACCTCGGCATCCGGCGCCAGGCCAAAGCGGTCGCGCACCCGGTCGAGGAAGCGGACCAGGTCACCGGGTGGCAGCAGGGTCGGGGTCCCGCCGCCGACGAAGACGGTCGAGACTTCCGGCGCGTCGGACCCGAGCACGCGGGCGGCCAGGTCCAGCTCGGCCAGCGCCGCGTCGACGTACGTGTCACGGCCGGCGCCCGGATCGGGACCGAGCTGGTCGGCGGTGTAGGTGTTGAAGTCGCAGTAACCGCAGCGAGTGGTACAGAACGGCACGTGCAGGTATATCTCGAGGGGGCGGGAGGCTACGTCGGCCAGGGCCGACGCGGGCAGGGCGCCGTCAGCCGGCACGGGCTCGCCGTCCGGGAGGGTCGATGGCATGGATTCAGCGTCCTTTCCTCATCGCGGACTATTGTGCCCCGGGAGTCCGCCTCGTGGGATATTTGACCGTTGGAGCACCCATCCCACTGAGCGCTCCCACCCCGTCAACCAAGGAGAAACGTGTCCGATCACCCGATCCGCGTCGCTATCGTCGGCGTCGGCAACTGTGCTTCGTCACTGGTCCAGGGCGTGCACTTCTACCGAGATGCCGATCCGAACGAGAGCGTCCCCGGCCTCATGCACGTCAAGTTCGGCGACTACCACGTCAACGACGTGGAGTTCGTCGCCGCCTTCGACGTCGATGCCGAGAAGGTGGGTCTCGACCTGGCCGAGGCGATCAGCGCCGGCCAGAACAACACCCTGCAGTTCGCCGAGGTCCCCACCAGCGGAGTCACCGTCCAGCGCGGCCACACCCTGGACGGTCTGGGCAAGTACTACCGCGAGACCATCACCGAGTCCGACGCCGAGCCGGTCGACGTGGTCGCCGCGCTCAAGGCCGCCAAGGTCGACGTGCTGGTGTCCTACCTGCCGGTCGGCTCGGAGGAGGCGGACCGCTTCTACGCACAGTGCGCCATTGACGCTCGGTGTGCGTTCGTCAACGCGCTGCCGGTCTTCATCGCCGGTACCCCCGAATGGGCCAAGAAGTTCGAGGACGCCGGCCTGCCGATCATCGGTGACGACATCAAGTCCCAGGTCGGCGCGACGATCACCCACCGCGTGATGGCCCGCCTGTTCGAGGAGCGTGGCTACACCGTCGACCGTACGTACCAGCTGAACGTCGGCGGCAACATGGACTTCAAGAACATGCTCGAGCGCGACCGCCTGGAGTCCAAGAAGATCTCCAAGACCCAGGCCGTGACCTCCAACGTCGACCACGTGTTCGCCGCCAAGGACGTGCACATCGGCCCGTCCGACTACGTCGGCTGGCTGGAGGACCGCAAGTTCGCGTTCGTCCGCCTGGAGGGCCACGGCTTCGGCAACGCGCCGATCAGCCTGGAGTACAAGCTCGAGGTGTGGGACTCCCCCAACTCGGCAGGCGTGATCATCGATGCCATCCGTGCGGCGAAGATCGGGCTGGACCGCGGCATCGGCGGCCCGCTGCTGTCGGCGGCGAGCTACCTGATGAAGTCCCCGCCGGAGCAGCGCCCCGACGACATCGCCCGGGCCAACCTCGAGGCGTACATCATCGGCGAGTTCGAGCGCTGAGCCAGCACCACCCAAGGCAGCAGGAGGCGGTCATCCGTTAGGTCCGGGTGGCCGCCTCCTGGCGTTCCGGACGGGCTCAGTGCCGCGTGAGGACCTCGGCGTACAACTCGGCCGTACGGTCGGCGGTGGTGGCCCAGGTCATCGCCCCGGCCCGCTCCGCAGCGGCCCGACCGAGCCTGCGCCGCAGCGCCGGGTCGCGGACCAGACCGCCCAGGGCGCGGGCCCAGGCCTCGGGGGTGCGGTCGGCGACGAGGACCCCGGTTGTCCCGTCCAGGACGGCCTCGGTCAGGCCGTCGATCCGGCTGGCCACCACCGGGGTGGCGCAGCCCTGGGCCTCGAGGGCCACCAGCCCGAAGGTCTCCGAGGACGAGGGCACCGCGACGATGTCGGCGGCACCCATCCGCGCGGCGAGCTCCCCGGCGGGCTGGGCGTGCACGAACCGGATCCGGGACTCCAGCCCGTACTGGCTGACCCGGGACCGCAGCCGGCCCAGGTAGTCGGGGTCGCCGTTGCCGATGATGGTGGCGTGCACCGGGAGACCCTCGCGGACCAGCAGCCGGATCGCCTCGACCAGGAGCCCGGGACCCTTCAGCGGCTGCAGGCGCGCGGCCATCAGGACCTCGACCGGCCGAGGATCGACCGGCTCGGCGCCCTCGGCACCCTGCGCCAGATCCGTCGCTGCTGCGTCACGGGGATCGGGCATCGGCGGGTGGTGGACGGTGGGGTCGATGCCCGGGGTGATCACGCGCAGCTGCTCGGGGCGGGCACCGTACAGCTCGACCATCTGCCGGGCCTCGGTCGCCGTGTTGACCACGACGGCGTCGGATCCCTCGACGACCTGGTGCTCCCCGTCGATCCGGAAGTCCGGCTCGGGGTCCTCCCCGACCGAGGCGCGCAGGTTCTTGACGTGGGCGGTGGTGTGCAGGCTGGTCACCAGCGGGGCGCCCAGCCCTTCGGCGACCTGCAGCCCGGCCAGCCCGGACAGCCAGTAGTGCGCATGGACCAGTTGCCCCTCGGCGCCGCCGGCCGCCGCGACCACGGCCTCGGCGAAGGCATCGATGTGGTGGCGCAGGTCGTTCTTGCCGACCGCCCCCGGCCGGGTACCAGGCAGGGCCACGTGGCGTACGTCCAGGCCCTCGGCCACGTTGACGTGGTCCGGTTCGTTCCCGGTGCGCCGCGCGGTCCAAACGGTCACCGGGATGCCGGCCCCGGCGAGTTCACGGGAGAGGTGGGCGACGTAGACGTTCATCCCGCCCGCATCACCGACCCCCGGCTGGGCCAGCGGCGAGGTGTGCATCGACAGCAGGTGGACGTGCTGCGGGCGGGCAGGCATGTAGGCATGGTAGCCGGGGCGTCTGGCGCCCCGGCTCCATGCCGACATCCGCGGTCAGGGGGTGGTGGACCCTGTCGTACCGCCGGGAGTGGTGCCGCCGGTCGTCGTACCGCCGGTGGTCGTGCCGCCGGTAGTGGTGCCGCCGATGGTCCCGGTCGAGCCGGAGCTCGTGCCGGTCGACCCGGAGCTGGTGCCGGTGGACGCTGCCGGGGCAGGCGCCGTGGAGCTGGTGCCGGTACCGGGGCCGGTGCTGGCGGCGACGCTCGGGCTCGGGACGCTGGTCGGGATCGCGCTCAGCGCGGGGCTGGGCGTGGCCTCCCCTGCGGTGGTGGTTCCGCCGGTGGTGTCCGTGCCGGTCGTGGCGGTACCGCCCGGGGTCGTGCCGGTGCCACCGTTGCTGGTGGTGGTGTCCGTACGGGTGGCGTTGCGCTGGGAGGTGCCGGCCAGCTCACTCGTGCCGGGGGTGATCGCGGCAGCCGTGCTGCGCTCGATGCCCACCATGATGCCGAGGCCGAGCACGGTCCCGATCAGGGCGGTGACCATGGTCCAGCCGATCAGCTTGCGGCTGACCTTGACCCTGGTCCACAGCGGACCGGTCGAGTCGGGGCCACCGGGGGCCACGGTCGCGCCGGTACGGATCCCCGCAGCTACCTTCGGGTTCCGTACCCGGACCGCGACGTACTTCAGCCGGTGGGTGGCCCGGCGCAGCGCGTTGTCGTACAGGTTCAGCGCCAGGGTGGTGATGATGCTGGCGAGGGCGGCGCCGATCACCGTCCCGGCGACACCGAGCTGGCCACCGAGCAGGGTCGAGGTCGCCGCGGCGCCGGCACCCGCCAGCACCGTCGCCATCTGCGGCAGCGTCCAGCGGGGAGTGTCGGGCTTGTCGTCGCCGCCGGGGTCGGACGCGTTGTCGGCGTGCTTCTTGCCGGCGTCAGGGCCTGCGTACGACTTCCCGTCGCGTGCCGGGAAGGGGCGATCGGCAGGGACCTCGCCGAACGCCGCGAGGGCGGGCAGGGAGACCGAGGTCTGGTCGGGGTCATCAGAGGAACGTTGGTGCGTGGTGAGGGGTGAGGAAATGGTGCGCTCCGTCCGTCACGGGGGAAGAAAGGGGACAGGACCGCCCTTGGCCCTGTCTCCACCGTGCCACGAGAAGGCCCAGGAACGAAGTCGTGTGCCTCTAATTTCACCCCTGCCTCAGGGCAGCGCCGGGCCTACTTGTCCTTCTTGTCGGCCTCGGTGGTGGAGAGCGCGGCGACGAAGGCCTCCTGCGGGACCTCGACCCGACCGATGGTCTTCATCCGCTTCTTGCCCTCCTTCTGCTTCTCCAGCAGCTTGCGCTTGCGGCTGATGTCGCCGCCGTAGCACTTGGCGAGCACGTCCTTGCGGATCGCGCGGATGGTCTCGCGGGCGATGACGCGCGCCCCGATGGCGGCCTGGATCGGCACCTCGAACTGCTGGCGAGGGATGAGCTCCTTGAGCTTGGAGGACATCATCGTGCCGTACGAGTAGGCATTGTCCTTGTGCACGATCGCGGAGAACGCGTCGACGGGCTCACCCTGAAGGAGGATGTCGACCTTGACCAGGTCGGCGTCCTGTTCGCCCGACTCGTGGTAGTCCAGCGAGGCGTAGCCCTTGGTCCGCGACTTCAGCTGGTCGAAGAAGTCGAAGACGATCTCGGCCAGCGGCATCGTGTAGCGGATCTCGACGCGGTCCGAGGACAGGTAGTCCATCGCCTGCTGGATCCCGCGCTTGGCCTGGCACAGCTCCAGGATGGTGCCGATGAACTCGGCCGGCGCCAGGATCGTCGCGTCGACGATGGGCTCGAACACCTGGGCGATCTTCCCGCCGGTCGGGTACTCCGACGGGTTGGTCACGGTGAGCTCCTCACCGTTCTCCATCACCACTCGGTAGACGACGTTGGGGGCGGTCGAGATCAGGTCCAGGCCGAACTCCCGCTCGAGGCGCTCGCGGACGATCTCCATGTGCAGCAGGCCGAGGAACCCGACCCTGAAGCCGAACCCGAGGGCGGTGGACGTCTCCGGCTCGTAGACCAGCGCCGCGTCGTTGAGCTGCAGCTTGTCCAGCGCCTCGCGCAGCTCCGGGTAGTCGGATGCGTCGATCGGGTAGAGGCCCGAGTAGACCATCGGGTTGGGGTGGGCGTAGCCCGACAGCGCCTCGGTCGCCGGCCGGATGGCCGCGGTCACGGTGTCACCGACGCGGGACTGGCGGACGTCCTTCACCCCGGTGATCAGGTAGCCGACCTCTCCGACGCCCAGGGCGGTGCCCTTGGTCGGCTCGGGGGCGATCACGCCGATCTCCAGCAGCTCGTGGGTCGTCCCGTTGGACATCATCTGGATCTTGTCGCGGGCGCGCAGCTCGCCGTCGACGACTCGTACGTACGTGACGACACCGCGGTAGACGTCGTAGACGGAGTCGAAGATCAGGGCCCGGGCGGGGGCGTCGGCGACGCCCTTCGGAGCGGGGACGTGCTGGACGATGTGGTCGAGCAGTTCGGGGACACCGACGCCGGTCTTCGCCGAGACGCGCAGCACGTCGCCGGGATCGCAGCCGATGATGCCGGCCAGCTCCTCGGCGTACTTGTCCGGCTCGGCGCCGGGCAGGTCGATCTTGTTCAGCACCGGGATGATCTCGAGGTCGGCGTTGAGCGCCAGGTAGAGGTTCGCCAGGGTCTGGGCCTCGATCCCCTGCGCGGCGTCGACCAGCAGCAGGGCACCCTCGCAGGCCTCCAGGGACCGGGACACCTCGTAGGTGAAGTCGACGTGGCCGGGGGTGTCGATCATGTTCAGGGCGTACATCTGCCCGTCCACGACCCACGGCAGGCGTACGGCCTGGGACTTGATCGTGATGCCGCGCTCGCGCTCGATGTCCATCCGGTCCAGGTACTGCGCGCGCATGTTGCGGTCGTCCACCAGCTTGGTGAGCTGCAGCATCCGGTCGGCGAGGGTGGACTTGCCGTGGTCGATGTGCGCGATGATGGAGAAGTTGCGCAGCAGGGACGGATCGGTCCGGCCGGGCTCGAGAACGCTGTCTGACACGGTGTGGTGGGCTCTCCTGGGCGAGGTACGTACGGGCGACGCCCAGTCTCTCACGCCCGGACGTCCGGCAGCGATTCCCGACCGGATCCGGCTCGAGCGCGGAGCCGTCGAGGCCCGGTCGAGCCATCGATGGGGCTTCGGAATCACTCCGGCGTGGCCCCACCGGGGGCCGTCCGCCGCTGTTTTTGCGGATTGTCGGGTCACTGCTAACATATTTGCTTGCGTTGTGTTCCGGAAGTTCGGGACACCCACACAGATCCTAAACGTCCGAGAGTACAGAGGCCTGCCCCGTGGCAAACATCAAGTCCCAGCAGAAGCGCATCAAGACGAACGAGAAGTCGCGTCAGCGCAACAAGGCGGTCAAGTCCGCTCTGCGCACCTACACCCGTCGCTTCAATGAGGCTCTCGAGGCCGGCGAGACCGACAAGGCCCAGACCGCCGCTCGCGTCGCGCTGCGCCACCTGGACAAGGCTGTGTCCAAGGGCGTCATCCACAAGAACCAGGCCGCCAACCGCAAGTCCTCGATCGCCAAGAAGGTCGCTGCCCTGGTCTGATGCCGTCGCCGCTCTCCGAGCGCGACCCGGCACGTCGTGGCCCCTCTCGCCCGACTGACCAAGACACACCGACGCCTGGCGTCAACCGTTCGACATACGCCGCAGCGCCCCGATCCTCGGAGGTCGGGGCGCTCGTCGTCGTTCTCGGGGACATCCCCCTCTTGCCCCTTATTGGCAGACTGGACCGCATGAGCATGCCCGGCGGTTACCAACCAGTCCCCCGTACGCGCACCACGGTCGCCAGGCGACCGGACGTGACGCCGGTCGGTGCGGCCAAGTTCATGACTGCTGCCCTCGCCCTGCTGTGGCTGCTGGAACTGGTCGACATGATGAGCGCCGGCTACCTGGACAACTTCGCGATCCATGCCCGGGATCCCCAGGGGCTGGTCTACATCTTCACCGCTCCCCTGCTGCACTTCGGCTGGCAGCACCTGGTCTCGAACTCGGTGCCCTTCTTCGTCCTCGGCTGGCTGGTGCTGATCTCGGGCCGGACCCGCTTCATCGTCGCGACGCTGCTCAGCGTGGTCGTCTCCGGCCTGTTCGCCTGGGGCCTCACCCCGTACGGCGCGTACGTCGCCGGCGCGAGCGGGCTGATCTTCGGCTGGTTCGCCTATCTGCTGGTCCGCGGGCTGTGGACCCGCGACTGGCGCCAGATCCTGATCGCCGTCGCACTCGTCGTGGTCTACGGCGGCATGGTGTGGGGCGTCCTGCCGACCGATTCGGGCATCTCCTGGCAGGCCCACCTCGGCGGTGCTGTCGGCGGCGTGACCGCCGCCGGACTGATGCACCGGCGCGACTGAGCCCGGCCCCCGGGCCCCTACCGTGCCCGCCCCGGGAGCGGCCGAAAAGCATGATTCCGGCGTCGTGGCGCGGTATTCTTGGTAGTTACCCAGCGCAAACTCAGCGGAGGATTCGATGTCCGTCACGCAGACGCAGCCAGCCGCCCCCAGGAATCCGAGTAGGCACGAGGCCCGCAAGGTCGCCGAGGCCGCCCGCGAGACCGAATGGACAAAGCCCAGCTTCGGTAAGGAACTCTTCCTCGGTCGGCTCCGTCTCGACCTGATCGACCCGTGGCCGGCCCCCGATCCGCAGGCTGCCGCGAAGGGCGAGGCCTTCCTGGCCAGGGCGGCCGAGCTGGTCGAGCGGATCGACGGCCGCCGGATCGAGCGCGAGGCGAAGATCCCCGACGAGTTGTTCGCCGAACTCGCCGAGCTCGGGGCGTTCGGGATGAAGGTTTCCGAGAAGTACGGCGGCGTGGGTCTCAACCAGCTCTACTACAACCGGGCCCTGATGCTGTTCTCCTCGGCCAGCCCGGCAGTCGCCGCGCTGCTGTCCGCCCACCAGTCGATCGGGGTGCCCGAACCGGTGAAGCAGTTTGGCACCCCCGAGCAGAAGGAGCGGTTCCTTCCCCGGGTGGCCGCCGGTGAGGTGTCGGCGTTCCTGCTGACCGAGCCCGACGTCGGCTCCGACCCGGCCCGGCTCGCCACGTCGGCCGAGCCCACCTCGGAGGGGAACTACCGGATCAACGGCATCAAGCTGTGGGCGACCAACGGGACCATCGCGGGACTGTTCGTGGTGATGGCCCGAGTCCCGGCGACGGCCGTCACCAAGGGCGGTATCACTGCCTTCGTGGTGGAGTCCGAGACCCCAGGCATCACCATCGAGAACCGCAACATGTTCATGGGCCTGCGCGGCCTGGAGAACGCCGTGATCCGCTTCGACAACGTCGAGGTCCCCGCCGAGAACATCCTCGGGGCCGTCGGACGGGGCCTGAAGATCTCGTTGACCACGCTGAACACCGGCCGGCTCTCGCTGCCCGCCACCTGCGTGGGCGCCGCCAAGTGGTCCCTCAACGTCGCCCGCGGCTGGTCCACCGACCGGGTCCAGTGGGGGCAGCGGATCGGCGACCACGAGGCGATCGCCACCAAGCTGGCCTACATCACCGCCACCACGTACGCGCTGGAGTCCATGCTCGACCTGGCCTGCATGCTCGCCGACGACAACCGTAACGACATCCGGATCGAGGCGGCGCTGCTGAAGCTGTACGCCTCCGAGACCGCCTGGCGGGTGTGCGACGAGGTGGTCCAGATCCGCGGCGGGCGCGGCTACGAGACCGCCGAGTCGCTGGAGGCCCGCGGTGAGCGGGCCGCGGAGGTGGAGCAGCTGCTCCGCGACATCCGGATCAACCGGATCTTCGAGGGCTCCTCGCAGATCATGCACCTGCTGATCGCCCGCGAGGCCGTCGACGCCCACCTGGAGGTCGCCGGCGACATCATCGACCCGGAGGCCGACACCGCCGCCAAGGCGCGGGCGGTGGCCCGGGCCGCGGGCTTCTACGCCGCCTGGCTCCCCACCCTCGCTGTCGGGGCGGGCACCATGCCCGGGTCGTACGCCGACTTCGGTCCGCTGGCCGAGCACGTCCGCTGGATCGAGCGGGCCTCGCGGCGCCTGGCCCGGTCGATCTTCGCCGGGATGGCCCGCTGGCAGGGAGGAATGGAGCACCGGGAGGCGTTCCTGGGCCGCGCGGTCGACATCGGCGCCGAACTGTTCGCCATGTCCGCGTGCTGCGTCCGTGCCAAGGCCGAGCGCGAGATCTTCCCCGAAGGGGTCGAACTGGCCGATGCGTTCTGTGACCAGGCCCGGGTGCGGGTGGATGCCCTGTTCACCTCCCTGTGGCACAACTCGGACGCTGTGGACCGGCGGCTGGCCAAGCGCATGCTGGACGGTCGCTACACCGAGCTCGAGCGGGGCGTCCGCCACATCAAGCAGGACCTGCCCTGGGTCAGCCCGTGGCGGCTGGGACCGTCCCAGCGCCCGGATGTCCGCCGCCGTATCCCGCGGCCCGGAGCGGCGGCCAAGCCCACCGCATCGACACCGGTGGAGTGATCGGCACCGACCACGGAGCTGCCGACCCCGGAGCTGGTGGGTGGTCGGTGCATACGGTGGGCGGCGCCGTGGTCAGGGCCGGCTGGCGAGCCGGCTGATCTGCAGCACCATCGTCTCGAGGGCGTGGTCGGGGTCGTCGGCGGCGCCCTTGACGTCGGCATCGGCACGGGCGACGATCCGGACCGCCCGAGCCAGCCGGAGGTCGTCCCATCGCTGCAGCTGCTGACGCAGCGTCCGCAACTTCCAGGGGGGCACCCCGATATCGGCGGCGACCTCGCCGTCGTTCCCCCGCCCGCGGATCGAGCTGAGCCGGCCCAGGCCGCGGATACCGGATGCCATCGCGCTGGTGATCAGCACCGGCGCGGTGCCCGAGGAGAGCGCCCAGCGCAGCTCGGTCAGGGCCTTGGAGGTCTGTCCCTCCAGCGCGGCGTCGGCGATGGTGAAGCCCTTCACCTCGGCGCGTCCCTGGAAGAATCCCTGTACCAGCTCGGCCCGGATCGTCCCGTCCTCGGAGTCCTCGGCGAGCTGGCGGACCGCCCCGGCGAGCGCTCGCAGGTCGACGCCGACGGCATCCACCAGCTGCTGGGCCACGAACCGGTCCAGTCGCGCCGAGCACAGCCGTGCCTCGTGCTCGACGAAACCGACCAGCTCCCGGGGCTTGAGCGGCGTCGCCGGGAAGATCGGGACCCTGGCCTTCTTGAGCTTGTCGACCAGTCCCTTGCCCTTGTTCCCGCCGCGGTGCACCAGGACGAGGGCGATCTCGGGGGCCGGGTCGGCGGCAGCGGAGGCCACCGCCCTTGCCAGTGAGTCGGAGGCGTCGGCGAGGTCATCGACGACCAGCACCGACCGGGTGGCGAACAGCGATCCCGAGGTCATCTGCAGCAGGTCACCGCCGTCCAGGGTCGTCGCGGACGTCTGGGCCACCTCGACCGTCGGGTCCTCGGCACGACACGCAGCCACCAGGTCCTCGATCGCCCGATCGGCGAGCAGACCCTCGGACCCGTGGACCAGCACGACCTTCCCGTACGGGGAGCCGATGTCCTTGATCTGGGGTTGTCCGGAAGTGGCCACGCCCCCACTATGGCAGGCGGCACCGACACCGCGCCGGGCGTCCGCCGGCCGTCACCGGGTTCCATGGGCGCCGGGTTCCATGGGCGCCGGGTTCCATGGGCACCGGGTTCCATGGGCACCGCGGTCAATGGGCACCGGTCGTCCGGCACCGCTGCTCAGTGCAGCTGACGACCAGGTCGCCCCGCTCGTCGGTCCGCACTATTGCCATCCCGAGCCCGGTGAGCGTCTGCAGCGTCTGGCGGTGCGGGTGGCCGTACGTGTTGTCCCGTCCGACGCTGACCAGGGCCATCCGGGCCCCGGTGGCGCGCAGGAAGGCCTCCGACTGGTCGCGGGAGCCGTGGTGCGGGACGACCAGGAACGTGGCTGCGACGTCCGCGCCCGAGCGCAGCAGCCGGTCCTGCCCCTCGGCCTGCAGGTCCCCGGGCAGCAGCACGGTCGCGCCGTCCACCGTCGCGCGCCCGACCAGGCTGCCGTCGTTCTCGTCGGCGGTGTCCTTTGACGCGGGCGCCCCGGGACGTGGCGCCAGGGTCTGCCAGGTAACCGCGCCCACCCGGATGACGTCGCCCTCGGCGCTGGTCAGCTGCGGTACGCCATCGGTGTCGGGACGGTGGCCGGGGGCAGTCAGCACCGCATCGACCGGGAGCCGCTGCAGGACGTCGCCGAGGGCCCCGGCATGGTCGGCGTGCAGGTGGCTGAGGACCAGCAGGGGGATCCGGTGGATGCCCAGTCCGCGCAGGCACCGCAGCACGGCGGCCGGGTCGCCCCCGGTGTCGACCAGGACCGCCTGGCCCGGTGCTGCAGCCAGCACGATCACGTTGCCCTGGCCGACGTCGCAGACGGCGAGGTCCCAGTCCCGTGGCGGCCAGCCGGGCTGGGCCGGCCCGCGCAGGACCAGTGCCAGCAGCACCAGCCCGAGGGCCACGGAGAGCCAGCGGCGGGCCAGCACCGCCGGGACGGCGATCACCCCTGCCGCTGTCGCCGCCACCAGCAGCACCACCCCGGCCGTTCCGGGGGGCCACCAGAGGGTGGCTCCGGGTGCCGCGGCGGAGACCTCGGCGACCGCCACGATCCCCCGGGCTGCGAGGGCGGCCGGGAAGGCGACGAGTTCGGCGCCCAGCGGCCAGAGGGTGCCCAGTCCGGCGGCGGCGAACCCGCAGACCGTGGCGGGGCCGACCAGCGGGCCGACGGCCATGTTGGCGAGCAGGCCGACGGCGCTGATGTCTCCCGACAGCACCACCGCGACCGGGCCGGTCGCGAGCTGCGCCGCCAGCGGGACGGTGACGGCCTCGGCCAACCACCGCGGCGCCCACCGGCCCATCGCCTCGGACCACCGGGTCGCCCACAGTACGATCCCCGCGGTCGCCGAGGTGGACAGCACAAACCCGGCCGAGCGGGCCAGCCACGGATCCAGCATCAGCAGCACGATGACGGCGACGGCGAGCGAGCGCAGCCCCTTGCGCCGGCCGTCCGAGGCCCCGGCCATCAGCGCGGTCAGCCCGACCACGCCCATGGCGGTGGCCCGCAGCACGCTCGGCTCGGTGCTGCACAGGGCGACGAACACGATGACCCCGGACGCGGTCACGGCGTGCAGCACCCGTCCTCGTACGCCGAGGAGCTTCGCCGCGGTCAGCAGGAAGGCGAGCAGCAGGGTGAGGTTGCTGCCCGAGACCGCCATCACGTGCAGCAGCCCGGAGGCCCGGAAAGCCTCCTCCATCTCCTGGTCCACCCCGCTGGTGTCGCCGACGACCAGCGCCGGCACCAGGGCGCGCGCGGGTGGGGCCCGGTCCGCGACGGCGTCGCGCAGGCCCTGGTGGGTCGCCTCCACCACCCGCTGGTCCCACCGCGGGCCGTCGACCAGCTGCGGTGGACCGGTCGCACGCAGGATGGCGGCGAGATCCGAGCCCGGGTCAGCGGCTGCCAGGGTGCCGCGGACGGCGACCCTGGCACCCGCTATCGCCTCCTGCCAGCCCGGTGCGTCGGTGGCAGACACGGTGACCAGCACCGGTGCCCTGGTGGTGGTGCGCCGGCCCTCCGCGGAGACCTGCTCGACCCGGGCCCGGACCCACAGTTGTCCCCCGCGGGTGTCGGTGCCGTCACTGGGGCCGTACGGGGCGACGGTGACCGGATCGTTGAGCAGGACCATCTCGACCCCGACACGGGCGCGGTCCTCGGCCAGCCGGTGGACGGTGCCGGAGGTGACCGGCACCGCGTGCAGGACACCGACCAGCAGGGCGCCGAGCAGCGCCACGCAGCCGGGGAGCCAGGCCCAGCGCCGACGCCGCAGCGCGGCGCCCACCACCAGGAGCGCCACGGTCGCGGCCACCAGCACCGCCCGCTGGTCGCCGCCGGTACCGAGCCAGGCCCCGGCCCAGGCCGCCAGGGCCGGGACGACCAGCCGCAGGTCAGTCGGGCCGGGGTGATCAGAGGCCGGCACGGGGAGCGATCTCGGCATAGGTCTTCGGGCCGATCCCCGGTACGTCCATCAACTGATCGACGGTGGCGAATCCCCCGTTCTGCTCCCGCCAGGTGATGATCTTCTGGGCGGTGGCCGGACCGACACCCGGCAGTTCCTCCAGCTCCAGCGCCGAGGCGGTGTTGAGGTTGATGGTTCCCCCGGACGCGGCGGCCCCGGACGCCGGTCCGGGTCGAGGCCCGCTCGGCCCGGGCGTCGCGCTCCCGCCGCCGGTACCGGGGCCTCCCCCGGCCGCGGTTGCGTCCGGCCCGCGGACCTGGCCGCCGGGCTTCGAGGTGGAGCCGATCACGACCTGCTGTCCGTCCAGGAGCGGCTGGGCGAGGTTCAGGTCACCGGTGTCCGCCTTGGAGGTGAGTCCGCCGGCGGCGATGATGGCGTCGTCGACCCTCGCACCGGAGGCGAGGGTGACCAGGCCCGGTCGCTGCACCGGGCCGACCACGTGCACGGCCAGGGTCGCGGGTGCCGGCGTGCCCGAGGCGGGTCCCGGTGCCGGGGTTCCCGCGGCGGTCCACGGAGAGGCGGAGGCGCCCGGAGAAGCCTGACCGCCCGGAGAAGCCGGGGCACTCGGAGAAGCCGGGGCACTCGGAGAAGCCGGGCCGATCGGTGTTCCGCCGACGACTGCCGGGGTCGTCACCCCGGTGCCTGTCATCGCGGCGTCGCCGGCGATCTCCAGCGGCGAGGAGCGCAGCAGGACGAGTCCGGCAACCACCACGCCGACCAGGACGACCGCGCACAGCACCAACACCGTCTCGCGTCGCCAGGGTGTGGTGCCCAGGCGGGGCCCGGAGGCGTGCTCCCGGCCGGGATCACGACCACGCTCGGCGGGGTCGTCGATGTCTTCGGTGTCCTCGACGTCCTCCCAAGGCTCACCGGGGGTCGCGTCGAGCAGGCTGGCGAGCCGTCGGCGGGTGGCCTCGGGCGAGGGCTGGGGCAGCTGGCGAGCGCTCATGCTCGGAGCGTGGGACATCCGCCGTTCCCGGTGACTGCCCCGGGCGCCGGCTGTGGACAGTTCCTCGGCAGTCGGCTCGGGCTGTGGACGGACGAGGGCTGCGCGGCCCGTTCAATCAGGAAGCGGCGCGCTCGTCCTTCTCGGTCTCCGCCGGGGTGGTGGAGGAGGTCGGGCGGGAGGAGGTGGGGCGGGCAGAGATCCGGCAGGCGCCCGGCTCGCTGAACGGGAAGATCGAGACCTCGGAGGGCTCGCCGAGCCCGTCCAGCAGCGAGGCCACCACCCCGCGGTGCACGTTGCAGACCACGTCCGGGTGTAGGCGGGCGGCGGTGAGGAGCGGGCAACGCACCAGCCGCCACTCACCGTCCCCCGTATGCTCCGGAGCGAATCCCACCTCGGCGAGCTGTCGGTCCACCACCTGCTGGGCGGACAGGTCGGCCGGGGCGTCGGCCAACAGCTTGCGGCCCCAGCGCTCCCCCGCCCGGAAGGCGGCGGCCTGCGGGTCGTCGACAGACTCCAGCACCTGCTCGACCAGCACGTCCGCCAGGGCTGCGTACTGGCGCCCGATGGGCCACATCGGGCCGCCGGGCATGCAGCGGTACAACGTGGCCGGTCGGCCGCGGCCACGCGGGGCCTCCGTCGTCGCCTCGGCCAGGTGATCGGCCACCAGCCCCTCAAGGTGCTCACGCGTGGTGTTCACGTGCTGCCCGAGGGCGTTGGCGATCTGCTGGGCTCGCAGGGGCTGCCCATCCGCCTCGGCGAGCTGCGCCAGGACAGCCGCCCGGGCGCTCGACAACGGTGTTGCGACCGCTGCGGGCAGCGGCCCCATACGCGTATCCCCGTCGGGTTCCGGATTACTCACGTGATCATCGTACAAAACATGGCGAAATCCCGGTGAATCCTCCGCGAATCGAGGGTCGATCACGCCGGGACGATGCTGACCAGCTTGGGTGCCCGGACGATGACCTTCCGGACGCCGCGGCCGTCGAGCGTGCGCTGGACGTTCGGGTCGGCCAGCGCCAACGCCTCCAGGTCGGCATCGGTGATGTCGGGGGCGACCTCGAGCTTGGCCCGTACCTTGCCCTGGACCTGCACGACACACGTGACGGAGCTCACGACCAGCAGCGACGGGTCGGCGGTCGGCCAGGTCGACGAGGCGACCGACGGGGCGTGGCCCAGCGCGGCCCACATCTCCTCGGCGACGTACGGGGCGACCGTGCTGAGCGCCTGTGCGACGAACTCGGTGGCCTCCCGGACCGCCGGATCAGCGGCGCCGGCCCCGGAGTCGACGACTCGGCGGGTGGCGTTCACCAGCTCCATGACACGGGCCACGACCACGTTGAACCGCTGGTCGTCCAGCAGCTGGGTGACGTCCTGGATGGTCCGATGCGTGACGTGGCGCAGCCCGGCGTCACCGTCGGCCGGGTCGGTGCCCGGGGCGGAGGTGACGTCGTCGGCCAGCCGGAAGGCGCGGTGCAGGAACTTCAGGGAGCTGGCCGGGGACATGTCCGCCCAGTCGATGTCCTCATCGGGCGGCCCGGCAAAGACGACGGTCAGCCGGATCGCGTCGACGCCGAAGCGGTCGATCTGCTCGCCGAGGTCGACCCCGTTGCCGAGCGACTTCGACATCGCCTTGCCCTCGTTGATGACCTGGCCCTGGTTCAGCAGCCGCTTGAACGGCTCGGTGAAGGTGATCAGCCCCATGTCGTACAGCACCTTGGTGAAGAAGCGCGAGTACAGCAGGTGCAGGGTGGCATGCTCGACACCGCCGACGTACTGGTCGACGGGCATCCACCGGGCGACCTCGGCCTTGTCGAACGGGGCCTCGGTGTTGCCCGGGGAGCAGTACCGGAAGAAGTACCAGGACGAGTCGACGAAGGTGTCCATCGTGTCGGTGTCGCGCTCGGCGGGGCCACCGCAGGACGGGCAGGCGACCTCGCGCCACGCGGTGGCGGCCGGGCCGGCCAGCGGCGAGGTGCCCTTGTGGGCCAGGTCCTCACCGCGCAGGTCCGGGAGCTCGACCGGCAGCTGGTCGTCGGGCACGGCGACGTCGCCACAGACCGGGCAGTGGATGATCGGGATCGGTGCGCCCCAGAAGCGCTGGCGGCTGAGCAGCCAGTCGCGCAGCCGGTAGGTGATCGCGCGCTTGCCGCGGCCCGCCGCCTCGAGGCGGTCGATCATCGTCGAGACGCCGGAGACCTTGTCGGCCAGGCCGTCCAGGTCGCCGGAGTTGACGTACGTGCCGTCACCGCTGGTCGCCACGCCGGTCTCGGCGGGGTCGGCCTCGCCGGTGTCGACGACCATCCGTACCGGGATGTCGTAGGTGCGGGCGAAGTCGAGGTCGCGCTGGTCGTGTGCCGGCACCGCCATCACGGCGCCGGTGCCGTAGTCGGCCAGGACGTAGTCGGCGGCGTAGACGGGCAGCTTCACGTCGTTGACCGGGTTGGTCGCGTAGCGGCCCAGGAAGACGCCGGTCTTGGGGCGCTCGGTGGACTGGCGCTCGATGTCGGAGACGCGCTTGGTCGCCTCGAGGTACTCCTCGAAGGCGGCGCGCTGCTCCGGGGCGCAGATCCGGTCGGCCAGGTCGGACTCGGGAGCCACGACGAAGAAGGTGGCACCGAACAGCGTGTCGGGGCGGGTGGTGAAGACGGTCACGGGACCGTCATGCCCCTCGATGTCGAAGTCGACGTAGGCACCCTCGGAGCGACCGATCCAGTTGCGCTGCATCGCCAGCACCCGGTCGGGCCAGTGGCCCTCGAGCTGGCCCATGTCGTCCAGCAGGCGCTGGGCGTACTCGGTGGTCCGGAAGTACCACTGGTTCAGCTTGCGCTTGGTGACGGCCGCGCCGCACCGCTCGCAGTGGCCCTGGACGACCTGCTCGTTGGCCAGCACGGTCTGGTCGTTGGGGCACCAGTTGACCAGCGAGTCCTTGCGGTAGGCCAGGCCCCGCTCGAAGAAGCGCAGGAACAGCCACTGGGTCCAGCGGTAGTACTCGGCGTCCGAGGTGTGCAGCCGCCGGCTCCAGTCGATGCTGAGCCCGTAGCGCTTGAACGAGCGGGCCTGGGTCTCGATGTTGGTGTACGTCCACTCCGCCGGGTGGGCGTTGCGCTTGATCGCGGCGTTCTCGGCGGGCAGCCCGAAGGAGTCCCAGCCGATCGGGTGCATGACGTCGTAGCCGCGCATCTTCCAGTAGCGCGCCACGACGTCACCCATCACGAACGCCTCGGCGTGGCCCATGTGCAGGTCACCGGAGGGATAGGGGAACATGTCGAGGACGTAGCGACGCTCCTGCGAACCGTCGTCACGCGGGACGAAGGTCCGGTCCTGCTCCCAGAACGCCTGCCAGCGTTCCTGGGCGGCTACCGCATCGTACAAAGTTGTCTCCTCAGGCACCCGGCGATTCTAGCCCACCGACTGTTCCTCCTCGTCCTCCTGCCCGAGCTGGGACGCCGGCCCGAGCGGACCGAAGTCGTCCAGGCTCTCCCGTCGCATCCGGTGCCATTCGTCCGGGTGTAGCCCCAGCTCCACCACCCCGTCGAGCAGGCGGACCAGCCCGTGCTCGGGGCAGCGCCGTTCGGCCTCCTCCAGGCACAGGCAGACCAGCGCGCCGTCTCCTCGCGCCCAGGCTGCGACCCCGACCAGGCACAGCGGTGCCACGGCGGCCAGGTCATCGGTGTTGCGGGCGGCGGCCGCCCAGACGTCGGCCCACAGGGGCGCGCTCAGCCGGTGGATGCGCAGGGTGGCGACGTCGCGGGCGTGTGGGTCGGTGGCCAGTGCCGTCAGGATTGCCAGGTCGCGCGGCTGGGGCACCCGGCCGCCGGCCTCGACCTGGCGCAGCCGGGCATCCATCTCCATGGCCACCTCCAGCGGGGGCCGGCCGCGCAGCCACAGCAGCATCGCCAGCAGCGTGTCGTCGTACTCCTCCCCCGGATCATCGCTGCCGGGCAGGATGGCCGCCCGCAGGTCCTCGCGGTCCGCCAGCGCCGGCAGTCCGCCGACGACGGCCTGGGCGGCGGCGGGGTCACTCAGCACGGCCTCGTAGTCGAAGCCCTCCGGCGGGCAGCAGGTGGTGTCGCGGCAGGTGACCGAGCGGTAGCGGCCGGCGGCGACGTGGACGGCGTCCATCACGTCCGGGGCCGTGTCGCGGACCAGCCCGTCGGCCTCGATCGCGATGGAGAGCCCCTCCAGGCGCTCGCCGACGATCGGGTCGGGGACCTCCGTGTAGGCGACGAGGAGGACCGCTGTGGCCTCCGTGCGCTCCAGCTGCTCGCGGACGAACTGCTCGACCCCCTCGGGGTCGTCGACCAGGCGGGAGATGTCGAGGCGGAGCGTCACCAGGACGCGGGGGCCCTCGAAGAGAACGGTGACCAGGGACTGCTGGGGGTGGAAGCCGAGGAGGTACGGGACGGTCGCGAGGATGCCCTGCAGTCCGTGGGTGGAGATGGTGAGCTGTTCGGGTTCGCCGGCGGCGAGGGAGTGCTGATCCATGCTCGCAGGGTGGGCCGCGGCTTCTTCCGGACGGCCGACCGGGCGCCGGGCTGTGGACGGGCAGGCCAGCCGCCCCGGGGCTGTGGACGGCTAGGCTCGCTTCGTGAGCAGACCGGGTGCATCTGCCTATCGCGTGCGAACCGCGATGGCAGCCGTCCTCGTCGGCGCGGCTGCGCTGGGCGCGGCGCTGTTCACCACGCAGCAGCCCCCGGACCGCTCGCCCCTCCCCTCGCCGACGCCCACCGTCACGGCCTCTCCCGAGGTCCTGGTCCCGTTCCGGGCCCTGGTCGACTACGTCTCCTCGGAGGGCTCGGGCAGGTTCGCGGCCACCGGCCACGGCCGGATCGGCGGCACCACGGTGGTGGATCTCGAGCTCACGGCACGGACCGGTCGACAGACCTACACGCTGGTGGCGTACGACCAGCGCGGCGGGCGCCACACGGCCGAGCCGATGGACGCGTCGACGCCCTCGCCTGCCTCGGGGACGATCGTGGCCGGGCAGACGGTGCGCGGGCGGGTCGGCTTCAACGCGCCGCCGGGGCCCCTGGTGGTCGCGTTGGTCAACGACCGGGGCGAGGACGTCGCCGCGCTGCACATCCCGTGACATCGGCGGGCAGCAGACATGCCGTGACATCGGCGGGGACCAGACATCCCGTGATGTGGCCGCCCCGCGCCTTCCGCGACGCCGGCGATCGCCGAACGCACGGCTTGCCGCAGGCTCAGGCCTCGTACTTGTGCTTCGGCGGTTCGGGGACCGGCTTGGTGGCGAGCGCCTCGCGGCGACGCTGGATCGCGCGTCGCACCAGCCACACCACCCCGGCGACCAGCGCCAGGGCGAGAATGATGTACACGACGGTGGAGAACCGGTCCATCCAGTCGGTCACTGCGCGCCAGTTGTCGCCCAGCAGGTAGCCCGCCACGACCAGCACGGTGTTCCAGATTGCGCTGCCGAGGGCGGTGTAGAGGCCGAACTTCAGCAGCGGCATCTGGTCGATGCCGGCGGGGATGGAGATCAGCGAGCGGACGCCGGGTACCAGGCGTCCGATCAGGATGGCGACGGAGCCGTGCCGGGTGAACCAGTCGATGGACTTGTCGACGTCGCGGGCGTCCACCAGCGGCATCCGGTCGGCGATCCAGCGCAGGCGCGCGGCCCCGACCGCCCAGCCGAGCCAGTAGAGGATCGCGGCCCCGGCCAGCGAGCCGGCGGTCGCCCACAGGATCGCCGCGACGACGCCGTACGGTGCGTCCGGGCCGGCGGCGGTGAAGCCGGCCAGCGGCAGGATCACCTCGCTGGGGATCGGAGGGAAGACGTTCTCGAGCAGGACTGCCAGGAACACGCCGGGACCACCGATGGCCTGCATCAGATTCGTGATCCACTCGACGATCGTGTCAATCCAACCCATGTACAGCCTCCGTTAGCAGAAATCGATGGTGAGCGACGCGCGACGACGTCAGTAGACGACGACGCGGGTCGACATCACGTCGACCTCGGCGAACATCTTGGCCAGGGCTGCCTTGTCCCGGACGTTGACGCAGCCGTGGGAGTTGCCGGCGTAGCCGCGGGCCGCGAAGTCGGAGGAGAAGTGGACGGCCTGGCCGCCGGAGAAGAACATGGCGTACGGCATCTGTGAGCCGAACAGGTTGGAGGTCCAGTCGACCTCCTTGCGGAAGACCAGGAAGTTGCCCTCGCGGGTGCGCCGCTCGGGGTCGCTCTCCTTGCCGAAACGTACGTCCATGGTGGAGACGATCTTGCCGTCCTGCATGAAGTAGAGCTTGTTGGCGGCCTTGGAGATGCACATCACCTCGCCGTAGCCGCAGCGCGGATCGGTCGCCGGCTGGGCGGCCTCGGTCTTGGTCGGCTCGGCCGTCTTGGTCGCCTGGGCCTTCTTCGCCGCCTCGGCCTTCTTGGCGGCGTCCGCCTTCTTCTTGTCCTCGGCAGCCTTGGCCGCCGCGGCGTCCGCATTGACGGTCGCGTCCATCGTCGCCTCCGCCGAGGGGGTGGCGGACGGCGTGGGGGTCGACTTCGGCGTCGGCTTGGGCGTCGGGCTGAAGGCCACCAGCTTCATCGGCTCGCGGCTCAGCTCCGGGGTCGGCGAGGCCGACGGGGAGACGCTCGGGGTGGCGAAGGCGACGGCGGCAGGCGCCTCACTCGTCCGCTCGGCGGGGACCGCCTGGGTGGTCTTGGGAGCGCATCCGCCGACCGCCAGGGTCACGATGGCGGCACAGCTGGCCAGTACTGCAGAACGACGCAACCTCATGGAACCCCCAGTTCGAAACGGACGTGCGGGTGCCAGCATAAACTGCTCAGGTCATCCTCAACCAACTGTGTGCAGCTTGTTGAATCGCAGGAAGCCGTCGATTCCCGTCCGGCTAGGGGTGATCCAGGACCTCGTCGACGGCCTGCTGCAGGCGTGTCCGCAGCGGTGCGGCCCGGTCGTGGAAGCCCCGTTGGGCCGTCACGTACGTGGCACGCCCGGCCGGTGTCTCGACCGGGACCGGGTCGAGTCCCAGGCCGGTGACATCGTACGGACTGGCCGCCATGTCCAGGTTGCGGATGTCGCGGGCCAGCTCGAAACAGGCCAGCACCAGGGCGGAGTCGACCAGGGGTGAGAGCTTGTAGGCGATCCGGTAGAGGTCCATGTTGGCGTGCAGGCAGCCGGGCTGCTCCAGGTCGAGTTGGTCGGCCCGGGTCAGCTGCCGCTCGTTCAGGGGACGTCCGCTGGGGGTGAAGAAGCGGAACGCGTCGAAGTGGCTGCAGTGCACCCCGAGGTGCTCCACCAGCCGGTCGGTGCCCTGCTGGCCGAGCCGCAGCGGTAGCGGATGGCGGTGCTCGCGCACCCCGTGCACCATCGCCCACTCATGCATCCCGAAGCACCCGAACCGGCCCGGACGCTGCGCGACGGCGACGAGCAGGTCACGACTGCGTACGAGGGTGGCGCGTCGCTGCCGGAGGACCGCCTCGGTGTCGACGGTCGCTCCCCCGTCGGTGGCCCGGTAGTCGCGTTGGGCCAGCACCTCGCTGACGTCCCCGGCCAGGACGACGCCGTGGCCCGGATGCCACCGCCGCAGTTGCGCGGGCCGGAACGTGTAGTACTGCCACAGGAAGTCGTCGACCGGATGGGTGATCCCGCGCTCGGCGCGCCAGCGATGGTCGGCCAGCAGGTCGTCGACGTACGCCTCGTGGGTGGCCCGTCGCTCGCGCCACTGCGCCTCCGGAAGGATGCGGGGCGGCTGGGTCACCGTCGCATTCTAGAGCGATCCGGGCCGCCGGACCGGCGCCGCCGGTGCTGACCGAGAGGGAGGCCTGAGCCCTCACGTCGCCGGACCATCCCAGCCGTCGACGATCGGCAGGGCCATCCGGGCCGGCTCGAGGGCGTCGCAGGTGAGCTTGTGGGCGGCGGTGACCTCGGTGTGGCCGTGGGCGCGGACCGAACCGATCCCGGCGACCTGCAGGTCGACCGTCCAGTGCTCGGGCGTGCCGGCCTGGGCCCGGGCTGTGACGGCGGACCAGGCCAGCGGTCCCCAGCGTTCGTGCGCGGCCACGACGGCGGCCTGGATCGGCGGGGTGTACCCGGTGGGCCCGCGCAGGTGGGCCGGGTCGACCCGGCCGGCCAGGTGCGCTCCGACCACCGGCTCGACGTCGTCCGGGTCCAGTCCGCCGTAGCAGGCACCGTCGGGCAGCACCACCAGGTTGCCGGCGAAGCGGTCCCCGCCGGTGTGCGTGCACTCCCAGGTCGCGGCCGGCCAGCGTTCGGCAGCTGCCGCGGCGACCGGCCGGCCGCGGACGGCACAGCAGCGGTCCTTGCGACCGTGGGCACAGACCAGCAGGAGCTCCGGCTCGCCGGGTCGCGTCACCGACTGGCCCGGTGGCGTCGCCTGCTGGCCGGGGATGCCAGGCAGCGACATGGGCTGGCCGGCAGCCGCGGTCGGGAGCGGGTCGAGCAGCGTACGGGCCGCCTCGAGCAGGTCCGCGTCGCTCCGGCGGTCCCCCCAGCGGACCGGGACGGTGGCCGCGCGGTCGACAATCCCCCACCCCGGCGGCTCGTCCCGGGGCGCCCGGCCCGGACGGCGGACCAGCATCAACCGGGCCCCGGCCCGGGCCAGCAGGGGTTCGAGGAGTTCCTTGGTGCGCGGGTCGGCGTGCAGGCCCTGCCAGGCGGTGGGCCCCCAGTCGCCGGCCTGGCCGACCAGGAACCATCGCCGAGCCGGCGGCGCGGTCCCGACCCACCGATCTCCGCGCAGCCGGGCGGCGTCCGAGCACCGCAGCTCGCTCATCGGAGGCCGCTCATCGGAGTTCGCTCATCGGAGTTCGCTCATCGGAGTTCGCTCATCCCAGCACCTCGACCAGGCCGTGGCGGACCAGCGCGGCGACCGCGGCCAGCGGCGTGCCGGGCAGGTCGGCGACCGTACGTAGCTGTCCGTCGAGCAGCTGGTCCAGGACCGTGGCCTCGGCGGCGTCGAGCCGGATGGTCCCGGCGCGGCCGGTCGCGACGGCACCGGAGGGGCCGGGCGCGAGGTGGAGCTGGAGGTGGCGGCGCAGTCGTACGCAGGCGTCCGGGGAAAGGGCGTCCGCGGCGGCGAGCTGGGCCAGCGGCGGTAGCGGCGCGGCGCGCTGGGCCGCCAAGGCCTGGCCGGCCAGGGCCGGGACGATGGCCTCGGCGTCGAGTCCTCGAATCGCCTCCAGCAGGGCGTCGCGGAGCTGGTCGACCTGGTCGCGCAGGCCGTCCGGGTCGGTGACGTCGACCCCGGCCGGGAGGTTGGCGCGGACCCGTGGGTCGCTGCGCAGTGATTCGCCGGCCGTCTCGAGCAGCGCGGAGGCCACGTGTCGCCCGGTCCAGGGGTGGATGCCGATGGTGAGGTGCAGGCTGGTTCCGCCGCAGGCGCGCGCCGAGTGGACGAACCCGCGGGGCAGGTAGAGCACGTCGCCGGCTGCCAGGACGGCTTCCAGCAGGGGCGGGCCCTGAGCGGCGGTCCGGACGCTGTCGGCGCGGTCGTTCCATGGCTCGTCGCGGTGCGGATGCTCCAGCACCGGCGGGTGGATGATCCAGTGCTTGGTGCCGTGCACCTGCAGGACGAACACGTCGTGCACGTCGTAGTGGGCATCGAAGCCCTGGCTGTCGGCAGGGGTGATGTAGCAGTTCACCTGGGTGGGGTGGCCGAGGTCGGCGGCCAGGTCCTGCGCGAAGCGGGTCATCGGCGGCCAGGTCCGGTGCAGGGCCTGCAGCACGATGCTGGTCCCGGCGCCGAAGAGGCGGCGGACCTTGTCGGGATCGACCTGGTCGGCGATCCCGGCGCCGACGCCGCCGGGTGAGGTGAAGTCCGAGTCCGGCAGGGTGGTCCCCTGCCGGGCCATCCGCAGGAACGGGGTCCGCAGCCCCCGGTGGGTCAGCAACTCGTCGGCCGCCGCCAGACCGAACAGGTCGGTGAAGGTGTCATCGGAGCGTTCCTGCGCGCGGACCAGGAGCGGGCCCCGTCCCCACACCCGCTCGGCGAAGGCCTCCGGTCCTTGGGGGACCAGACGGCCCAGCGCCGAGCGGGGGTGGGTCGGTGTCATCAGACTGTCGGTGTCATCGCAGGGGGTGGAGTGGTCGCAGGGTTGGGTCAGCGCGCCGAACCATCGGCGCCACCATCAGCACCACCATCGGCCCCACCATCAGCGCCCGCATCACCGGCACCGCCATCGGCACCACCATCGGCACCACCGTCAGCGCCCGCGTCAGCGCCCGCATCAGCGGCACCACCGTCGGCTCCGGCGGCTCCCGCACCGCCATCGGCACCTCCGTCGGCGCCTCCCGCGCCTCCATCGGCACCACTGTCTGCGCCTCCGTCAGCACCAGCATCACCCCGGGAACCGGCGTCCCCGGCACCCCACTCACCGACCGAGCCGCCGACGTCTGCACCACTGTCGGCACCACCATCGGCCCCGCCGTCACCGCCCTGTGCGGTCACGTTCTCCTCGAAGGGACTGTCTTCCGCCATCGGAAACTCCTCAGGTCTGGCGCCGGCGCATCGCCGGCGCGCATTGTCGGACTAGGTCCTCCCAGTCTTGCCAGCTGTGACCCACGACACAAGGCCTTGCCGGGGGCCACTCAGTAGCGAAGCACCCCGATGAGCGTCTCGGGTGAGCTGGCCGGCATCGGCAGCACCCGTCCGCCGCCGCGCAGCGTGGCCTGGATGGCCCGGTCGACCAGGTCGTCCTCCGGCCCGTTGCCGTTGGCACCCTCGGTGCTCGCGCCCACCAACAGGGCCTCGACCCGCGCACCTTCGGCGGCCAGGAGCACACCCTGGGGGTCCTCCTCCAGCCGGTTGCCGGCGCGCAGCTCGGCGATCCGCTCCGATCGCCGCTGCGTCTCCTTTGTCGCGTACTCCTGTAGGACCGGGCGGGCCCGGTCGAGCAGTTCGGTCGGGGTCATGCCGTCGGCACTGCCGTGGACGATGACGTCGGTCATGCCCGGGTAGGCGCAGATTTGGCGGAAGGAGGCGGCCGTCTTCTCCGTGGCTGCCAGCACCAGCGGCATGGCCGGCTGGCAGCGCCCCAGTCGTTCCTCCACCCCACGAGCGACCTCGCGCAGGAACGACTCGCGCAGCGCATCCTGCTCCCCGGAGTCACCGTGGCCGAACATGACCCCACCGGGGGTCGGCGCGGTGTACTGCTGGTCGCGACCGCGGTCGTACTCCTCGACCGAGGTGGGGATGGCCCCTCGGTCGAGCTCGTCGATGGAATCGGGGGTGACCCGGAACAGGCGGATCTGCTTCTGGGCGAGCTGCAGCAGGTAGTACGTGCCCTCCGGCCGCAGCGCGGGCACCACCGGGCGCAGCCGCGGAACCTGCCCGATCGTCACCGAGGGCGACGGTTCGAGCGGCAGCCGGAAGGTGTGCATCCCGTGGTCGGAGATGTAGAGCGCCAGCCCGTCACCCTGTCGCTGCCAGAACCCCGCATCGTCGACCAGGGCGCTGGCAGGGGCGAGCCGGTCGGTGGAGACCCCTCGCTCCTTCAGCCTGGTCGAGGCCTCCTTGAGCAGGTTGGCCAGCTGCGTGCTCCCGGCACGCGTGTCGGGCGCTCTGCGAAGCGTCGGCAGGAGCACCGAGACCCATAGGTCGGTCGGTTCCGCCTTCACGAAGTCGAGATCCAGGTCAGCTGTCACGGTCATCGTCCCTTCCTCCGTTGGATGGTTCTGACCACCGTACCGCCGAGGATCGCCAGTGTCAGGAAGCCCGGAGGCCCACCCGCGTCCCGCTTCCCGGTCCACCTCGGCGACGGTGTCGGCGACGATCTGGAGTGCCCCGGCCAGGGCTCCCGGGTCGGCATTCCCGTACGCCAGCACCACCCCGGTGCTCCCCGGGGTTCCCGACCAGCCATCGGCCAGGTCGCCGACCAGGACCCCGTGGTCGGCGCAGGCCGCGAGGATGGCGGCGGCCCGGGCGGCGGGGCGTTCGACCACCAGCAGCCGGCCCTGGTCGACCGCGCCGGGGATCCGTCCCAGCACGTCGGTGACCAGCCGGTGGGCCGCGGCGAGGCGGCGCCGGGAGCGCTGCAGCCGGCGTCGCAGCCCACCGTCGGCGAGGTAGCCGGCCACCGCCCGTTGCAGGGTGGGCGCGACCGGGCAGCCCAGGTCGGCCCGGACCCGCGCGACCGGTTCGACCAGCTCCGGCGGCAGCAGCAGGTAGCCCGTGCCGACGTCGCGGGACAGCACGGCCGAGAACGTCCCCAGGTGCACCACCGGCGTCCCGGCGGCCAGGCCGTAGAGCGCCGGCAGCGGCGGACCGAGGTAGCGGAACTCGCTGTCATAGTCGTCCTCGACGACCAGGGTGCCGTGGGTGGCGGCCCAGTCCAGCAGCTCGGTCCGCCGGCTGGCCGGCATCACCGACCCGTACGGGTACTGGTGGTTGGGGGTCACGAGCACGATCCGTGGCAGGTCCGCGGCCTGGCCGGGGACGACCACGCCGGAGGCATCGACCGGCAGCGGGACCGTACGCACCCCCCGCCGGGCCAGGGTGCGGCGCAGCCCGGGGAACCCGGGATCCTCCACCCCCACGCGCAGCTCGTGGCCCGACCCGGCCAGCGCGGTGAGCAGCAGCGCCAAGCCCTCCCGCGACCCGGCGGTCACCACGATGCGGGCAGGGTCGACGACCAGGCCGCGCATCAGGCGCAGGTGTTCGGCGATGGCCCGCCGCAGCTGCGGGTCCCCGATCGGGTCGACCGGACGGTAGCCGTGGCCATGGGCCGGGTCGGCAGCCCTGCGCCAGGCCGATCGCCAGGCCGGGTCGTCCAGCGGGGAGTCGCTGTCGTGGCCGGGGACCAGGTCGAGGGCGTCCGGGGCCGGCGACGGCGGTTCGGGTGGGGTGCCGGCCGGCGGACCGGCGGCGGTCGGCGTGCCCGGCCTGAGCCGGGGGTGGACCAGCATGCCCGAGCGCGGCCGGGACTGCAAGTAGCCCTCGGCCAGCAGCTGGTCATAGGCCGCCTCGACGGTCCCCCGCGAGATCCGGAGCGTGGCGGCCAGCGTCCGACTGGAGGGCATCGGCTCCCCCGGTCGCAACGTCCCGGCGGCCACGTCGGCGCGGACCGCCGCGGCGACCTGGGCGGGCAGGGTGAGCCCGGAGCGCGGGTCGAGGACCGGCGCCCAGTCACGTACGGCACGGGTCATGCGGCCCACCGTAGCAACTGGCCCATCAGATTCGGTGAGATCTGGATCTTTGCTGGGCCAGTTGGTGGGACCATGATGGGCGACCGTACGTATCCGCTCTCTCCTGACGAGGCACCCATGACCGACACCCTCTCCCCGACGACGACCATCGCCGACGACCGCACCCCCGAGGACCGCGCCATCGTCAACCGTGGCCTTGCCCAGATGCTCAAGGGCGGTGTGATCATGGACGTGGTCACCCCCGAGCAGGCCAAGATCGCCGAGGAGGCCGGCGCCGTCGCGGTGATGGCGCTGGAGCGCGTCCCCGCCGACATCCGCGCCCAGGGCGGCGTGGCCCGGATGAGCGACCCGGACCTGATCGAGGCGATCATCGAGACCGTCTCCATCCCGGTGATGGCCAAGGCCCGGATCGGCCACTTCGTCGAGGCGCAGGTGCTGCAGGCCCTCAAGGTCGACTACATCGACGAGTCCGAGGTGCTCTCCCCCGCCGACTACGTCAACCACATCGACAAGACCCGCTTCGAGGTGCCGTTCGTCTGTGGCGCGACCAACCTGGGCGAGGCGCTGCGCCGGATCACCGAGGGCGCCTCGATGATCCGCTCCAAGGGCGAGGCCGGCACCGGTGACGTCTCCGAGGCGATGAAGCACATCCGTACGATCACCGGCGAGATCCGCGGGCTGGCCGCCAAGTCCGACGACGAGCTCTACGTCGCAGCCAAGGAGCTGCAGGCCCCCTACGAGCTGGTGCGCCAGATCGCCCGCGAGGGCAAGCTGCCGGTCGTGATGTTCGTCGCCGGCGGCATCGCCACCCCCGCCGACGCCGCGATGATGATGCAGCTGGGCGCCGACGGCGTGTTCGTCGGCTCGGGCATCTTCAAGTCCGGCGACCCGGTCAAGCGCGCCGCCGCGATCGTCCGGGCGACCACCCACTTCAACGACCCCGAGGTCATCGCCGACGCCTCCCGCGGCCTCGGCGAGGCCATGGTCGGGATCAACGTCGCCGACGTCCCGGCCCCGCACCGTCTCGCGGAGCGCGGCTGGTGACGACGATCGGAGTGGTCGCCCTGCAGGGGGCGGTGAGCGAGCACGTCGCGATGCTCACCGGCCTCGGGGCGACCGTCCGCCAGATCCGTACGCCCGACGGGCTGGACGGCCTCGACGGGCTGGTGCTGCCCGGCGGGGAGAGCACCGCGATGGCACGGGCTGCGGCCAAGGTCGGCCTGTTCGAGCAGGTCCGCGAACGGCGGGAGTCCGGACTGCCGATCTTCGGCACCTGTGCCGGGCTGATCCTGCTCGCCGAACGGGTCGAGGACGGCGAGGCGCTCGCGGGGTTCGCGACCGTCGGCGGGCTCGACATCACCGCACGGCGCAACGCGTTCGGTGGGCAGCTGGCCTCGTTCAGGGCCGGACTGGACGTGCAGGGTGTCGAGGGGCCGGCCTTCCCGGCCGTCTTCATCCGCGCTCCCCAGGTCGTGGCGGTGGAGGCCTCGGTGCAGGTGCTGGCCCGGACCTCTGCCGACGGCCCGATCGTCGCGGTCCGCCAGGGCGGCCTGCTGGCCACCTCGTTCCACCCGGAGCTGACGGCCGATGACAGGTTGCACCGGCTGTTCCTGTCGATATGTCGAGGGTGATGTACTGCGCATGTCGCCGCACGGGCTGACGCCGGGACCCATTCCGGTCGCAGCCCCCACGCGGATGCGTGGGGGCTGGGGTAATTACTGGGGGTATGCCTGATGGCACCCCCGATTGGCATGCAACCTACGGATCCGTAGCCTTGGTGGTATGGCAACAGCTGCTGCACTTCGGGCACTGAGGTCGGGTGTTCGACGCGCCGCAGGCTTGATCGTGACCCCCCTCGTCCCGGCCGACTACCTGGACATCTTCGACCCCCTGCGGGCCGGCGCCGATCTGCGTGCCCGCGTCCTGTCCGTCACGCCGGAGACCGGCGGGGCCACCACGATCACCCTTCGCCCGGGACGCTCCTGGCGCGGCCACCGGCCCGGTCAGTACATCCGGATCGGTGTCGACGTCGACGGCGTACGCCGCTGGCGCGCCTACTCCCTCACCCAGCGCACCGCCTCTGCGGACGGGACGCTCAGCATCACCGTCCGTACCCTCCCGGGCGGGCTGGTCAGCAACCACGTCCGCGAGGGACTGGCCGTCGGCAGCATGGTGATGCTGGACCAGGCGGCCGGTGACTTCGTGCAGCCGGCCACCGTCCCGGACAAGGTGCTGTTCGTCACCGCCGGTAGCGGCATCACCCCGGTGATCGGCATGCTGCGCAACCACGACTTCCCCGACGCCGTGCTGGTGCACTCCGCTCCGACCGCCGCCGACATGCTCTTCCACGACGAGCTGGCGGCGCTGCAGGCCGAGGGGCGACTGCACCTGGTCACCCGGTTCACCTCCGAGGAGGGCATCCTGCCTGCCGAGCGGATCGGCGACGTGGTCCCGGACTGGCAGCAGCGCGAGGCCTGGGTCTGCGGCCCGGTCGGCCTGCTCGACGACGCCGAGGCGCACTGGGAGTCGGCCGGGCTGGCCGAACTCCTGCACACCGAACGGTTCCGCCCGGTCGTTGCGGCCACCGGCGAGGGTGGTCTGGTGACGTTCACCCGCACGGACCTGGTCATCGACACCGCCGGGGACCGACCGCTGCTGGACTCGGGTGAGGATGCCGGGGTGCTGATGCCCTCCGGCTGCCGGATGGGGATCTGCTTCAACTGTGTCTCCCCGCTGACGTCGGGCAGTGTCCGTGACCTGCGCACCGGCGAACTGACCACTGCCGAGCCGGAGGATCCGGTGATGGTGCAGACCTGCGTGTCTGCTGCCGCCGGCCCCTGCTCCATCGATCTCTGAACCCCCGAGGACTCCCCATGAGCCAGCGCTCCACCACCACGGCCCGTCCCGTCGCCCTGCCCAACATCCCGGCCCTGCCGGAGGAGCGGCACCTCGCCAGCACCAGCCGGCCGGACCCGATCGCCCACCTCTCCACCGAGGACATCGAGCAGATCGGCCGCGAGCTCGACGCGATGCGCGACGAGGTGCTCAGCACCCGCGGCGCCCGTGACGCGGCGTACGTACGGCGGATCATCCGCACCCAGCGCATCCTGGAGATGAGCAGCCGGACCGTGCTGCTGGCCAGCCGGTACTGGCCGGCCTGGGTCGTCGGCACCGCCGGCCTGAGCGCCTCCAAGATCCTGGAGAACATGGAACTGGGCCACAACACCCTGCACGGCCAGTGGGACTGGATGCGCGACCCCAAGATCCACTCCACCACGTGGCAGTGGGACATGGCCTCCCCGCCGGCCCAGTGGCAGCGCTCGCACAACGCCGGCCACCACAAGTACACGAACATCATCGGGCTGGACGAGGACCTCGGCTACGGCCTGATCCGGGTCGACCCGAACCAGCCGTGGAAGCTGAGCCACGTGTTCGGGCCGGTGCTGAACATGTTCAACGCCGCGCTGTTCCAGTACGGGATCGCCGCGTACGACCTGGACATCGAGGGCTACCAGAACGGCAAGCGCGACAAGAAGGCCTTCCGTGCCGACCTGTCCGCCCTGCTCACCCGGGTACGCAAGAACGCCACCCGCGACTACGTGCTCTACCCGCTGCTGAGTGGCCCCTCCGCGCTGCCGACGCTGGCGGCCAACGCCACCGCCAACCTGGTCCGCAACCTGTGGGCACACAGCGTGATCTTCTGCGGCCACTTCCCCTCCGGGATCCAGACGTTCGAGGCCGACTCGATCGACGACGAGACCCGCGGCGAATGGTACGTGCGGCAGATGCTCGGCTCGGGCAACATCTCCGGCAGCCCGCTGCTGCACCTGATGACCGGCAACCTGTCCTTCCAGATCGAACACCACCTGTTCCCCGACCTGCCGAGCAACCGGTACTCCGAGCTCGCCCCGCGGGTGCAGGAGCTGATGGAGCGCTACGGCCTCACGTACGTCACCGGCCCGCTCCCCAAGCAGGTCGCCTCCGCCTGGGCCAAGATCTTCCGCTACTCGCTGCCCAACGCCGATGGCGAGGAGACCCGGGTCAAGCAGCTCCGGGACGCCCTGGCCGACCAGCTGCGCGGGATCGGCGACAAGGTCCGGGAGCGTGCGGGGGCGCGTACGCCTTCGTTGGGGGCGCTCACGGCCTGAGCCGGGGTTTCGCCGCAAAGGTCGGGCTGTTCGAGGAGCTGCATGACCGGGTGGCGCTGGCTCTTCCGGCGTTGGGGCCGGCGGTCCGCCCAGGCGACGGAGGACAGACTGGGCTGGATCGACGGGCTGGCCTCAAAGACGCGACTTGGGGCCGCGGTCCCGGACTTCCGCCGCCACGGTGGTCCGGCTACAGCAGCCAGACAGCGGCGATCCAGGCGCCAAGGGCCATCATCGGGCCGTACGGGTACTCGGTCTTCCGATCCCCCCGGCGGGAGATGATGACGCCCAGTCCGAGGACCCCGCCCAGGATCGCCGCCAGCAGGGTCCCCCAGACCAGATGTACCCAGCCGAACCAGCCGAGCCATGCACCGAGGAGGCCGGCGAACTTCACGTCGCCCAAGTAGATCCCACTGGGGAAGACGAGGGCGTTGATCAGGTAGAACACCAGCAGCACCAGCCCGGCCAGCAACGCCCGACCGAATCTGGGCCACTGGCCGGTGCCCGCCGCCGCGATCAGCAGGGCACCGAGGAACACCGGGTACGCCAACACCATGATCGGGTCGGGCAGCCGCAGCACTGCCAGGTCGCAGCAGATCAGCACCCCGCAGGCGACACCGAGCAACCAGAAGGAAGCGATCTCCCACCACGTCCCGGAGAGGTTGACCGCCGCGCCGGCCAGCACGGCGGCGACGAATCCGACGACTCCGCTGTGCAGCCATCGGCTGGTCGAGTAGCAAACACGCCGGCCCCATCCCGACAGCCACCAGCCGGCACCGAAGGCGGCCACCGCGCCGACAAGGACGTACGGCCAGGCGCCGACAAGCTGCCCGTGGACGACGAGGGGCAGGACCGCGGTGATCACCTGAAGGCGTCGATGATGTTGAGCGCCACGGGACCGAGGATCACGATGAACACGATCGGCATGATGCAGAACACCAGCGGGAAGATCACCTTCACCGGGATCCGCTGAGCCTTCTCCTCCGCGGTCTGCCGACGGACGAGCCTCATCTCGGCGGCTTGGGTCCGGAGCACCTCGGTCAGCGCCAGTCCACTCTCCTCGGCCTGGATGATCGTCCGGATGAAGCGACGCAGGGTCGGCACCTTGGTCCGCTCCCCCAGAGCCAGGTAGGCCTCCCGGCGGGGCTGACCGACCTGCATGTCCTGCACGGTGCGGCGGAGTTCGCCGGAGAGCACGCCGTCACTGTTCTGCGACACCCGGACCAGCGCGGCTTCGAAGCCGAGCCCCGCCTCCACTGCGATGCTCATCTGGTCGAGGATGTCAGCCAGCTCGCGCCCCATGGTCTCCCGGCGCTCCACCCCGATGCCGTAGAGCCGGATCTCGGGGGCCGCGTACACGAGAGCCACCATCAGGAACCCCAGCACGACCGTACGCCCCGTGGGCGCCTGGACGACGTACAGGAGCATCAGCACGATGGCTATCACTGTGCTCCACAGCTTCACCGCCACGACGCGCTCGAGGGGCCAGGCTGCGGGCCGGCCGGCCTCCGACAGGAGCCGATCGAGGAGCCTGAGCTCCCCCTGGGGCACCCATCGGGTCCCCACGGCGCCGGGTGACAGGCCGCGCGACAGTCCGCCCTGCTGCCGGCCGGCCCCGGCACGGTCGGCGAGGCCACGCGTGAGGTTCCCCAGTGCCCGGGAGCGGGTCGGATCCGGTCCGGCAATGACGAGGTAGCTCAGCAACCCCAGGCCGGCGGCGGTGATGACGATCACCAACACCAGTGCGATGGTCATGCGCGCCTCCTAGTACTTCACCATGATGGACACCTTGAGCCAGATCGCTCCGAGGATCAGCAGGATGACGCCGAGGCCGATCATCAGCCACCCGATCGGGTTCTGCAGCATCGGGTCGAAGTAGTGGGGGTTCATCGTCGAGATGACGAGGAGGAGTCCGAACGGCAGGGCCATCAGGACCCAGCCGGACATCCGGCCCTCAGCACTCAGGGCATCCACCTGCCGACGCAGCGCCGCCCGTTCGCGCAGGGTGAAAGCTACTCCGTCCAGGACATCGGCGAGGTTGCCGCCCACTTCGCGGTTGATCGCGATGGCCTGGGCCACCCAGCCGAAGTCCGTGCTCTTCATCCGGTCCGCCATCGCCTCGAGAGCGTTGTTCATCGGTCGACCGACCCGCAGCTCGTTTCCGACCCGGACGAACTCGCTGCGCGCCGGCTCCTCGGCCTCGCTGGCCAGCACCTGCATGGCCTGCGGCAGGGAGGTCCCCGCTCGGAGGTTCGCGGCCATGGTCTGCAGGATCTCGCTGAGCTGGTCGGAGAACGCCTGCCGCCGCCGTGAGGTGCGCACCGAGACCACCAGCCGCGCGACCACCGGGACCAACACAGCGAGCAGGAGGCCGATCAACACGTTCGCGATGAGCAGTCCCACGGCGAAGACGATGACGGCGGCGCTGACGATCAGCAGCGCGAAGTCGCGCGGGTCGTACCGGATATCGGCCAGGTAGAGCATCTCCTGCAGCCCGTCGCTGCGCCCGGCCATCAGACGCCCGATTCTGTTGGACGCCGCCGTCGTCATCCGGGCGAGCGGCCCGGGACGGGGCGGGACATCGGGGCGGCGGCGAGCCATCGGGAGGTCGTAGCGGCGCGGAACCAGCGCGGCAAACACCAGCGCCACCGCGAGGACCAGAAGGGCGACACCCACCCACATCAGGACGGAGGAATCGAACACTGACATGAGTCCTACCGGGAGATGTATCCGCCGAAGACGGCGGGCGAGAGGGTGATGCCGAGCTCGTCGAACCGGTCCATGAAGCGGGGGCGTACGCCTGTGGGGCGTACGTGGCCCCGGAACCGGCCATCACGGTCGACACCGGCGGCGAAGTCGAAGTCGAAGATGTCCTGCAGGGTGATGGTCTGGCCCTCCATGCCGAGCACCTCGGTCACAGAGGTCACCCGCCGCGTGCCGTCCCGCAGCCGGGAGAGATGGACGATGAGGTCTACGGCCGAGGAGACCTGCTCGCGAACTGCCCGTAGCGGCAGTTCGATGCCGGACATCATCACCAGCGTCTCCAGGCGGGAGAGGGTGTCGCGCGGGGCGTTGGAGTGCACCGTCGACAGCGAGCCGTCGTGGCCGGTGTTCATCGCCTGGAGCATGTCCAGGGCCTCGGCGTCACGGACCTCGCCGACGACGATCCGGTCGGGGCGCATACGCAGCGAGTTGCGGACCAGGTCGCGGATAGAGACGGCGCCGCGGCCCTCGGAGTTCGCGTTGCGGGCCTCCAGCCGAACCACGTGGCGCTGCTGCAGCTGCAGCTCGACGGTGTCCTCGATCGTGATGATGCGCTCGTCCTCGGGGATGAACGAGGACAGCACGTTCAGCATCGTGGTCTTGCCGGTGCCGGTGCCGCCGGACACGATGATGTTGAGCCGGGCCCGGACGCAGGCCTCGAGTAGCTCGGCAGTCTCCGGGATGAGCGTGCCGAGCCCGATCATGTCCGGGACGGTCAGGACGTCAGTGGAGAACTTCCGGATCGTCAGGGTGGGACCGCTGACGGCGAGCCGGACTGTCGGAGATGGTCGACTCCTTGAGCCCCGACGACCGCCTGGCGATCATCACCTTCGACACCAAACCCCAAGTCCGGCAGGCGTTGACGACGATCGGGTCCGACCGGCAGTCCGCCCTCTCGTCACTTCCGAGCACTCCTGTGGGACAGGCCACGGACATCGGAACGGCGCTCAATGCCGCGGTTGACCTGATGGAGGGGGGTGACCTGCGGCAGCGTGGGGCCGTACTCCTGTTCACCGACGGCACGATCGATACGGCATCTAGCTCTCCGTACGCGACGGTCAACTCGGCCGGGTGGACCCAGCTACACCAGCGTGCCGCGGCCCTGCAGGGCCGCCACGACATCGCACCGTTGGCGATCGCCCTGACCTCGGACACCGATGCGGCTGTCCTCAAGCGGGTGTTCGCCAACGTTACCGACGTCCCCGCGAGTCGACTCGGCAACTACTTGCCACAGGTGTCCACCGATGTCATGAAGGCCGCCGCTGTCAAGAAGCTCCAGGACCAGCTCGCCGCGCCGGTGCAGGTCTCGGTTGAGGGTCCGCTGCGCGCGACCAGTGGCGCGGCCCCGCGTCGTACGACCCTGATCCTGCACAACGCCAACACTGCCGTGCCCGTCCGTGTCGACGGGCTAGCAGTCGAGGCCGACCCGGCATCCGGCATCACCGTGGGCGGGCTCCCGGAATCGGTGGACATCCCCGCCGCAGGTACGGTCACGGTCGAGGCCCAGGTCAGCACCACGGCCCCTCCAGGCACCACAGTCCCCCTTGCCGTTACCGGGACAGTGACCAGCCCCTGGCAGGCGGTGATCACAGGAGACCTCGGGTTGTCCTGGCAGTCCGTTCTCACAGCGTCCCCCATGACGCTTACAGCATCGAAGAGCGCCGTGGCGATCTGGAGCGACCTGGTTCAGAGCCGCAGCGCGCGAATCGGCGGTCTTGTCCTCCTCGCGCTAGTCGTCCTAGGCGGAGTCTGGGGCGTCTGGCTGGCGACCCGGCCGCGATTGGCGGGTTCCCTCACCGTGACCCGGGATGGCGCGGTGCTCGACGAGCGTCTGCTCCGTGGGCGCTCAATGTCCCTGGGCTTGGGTAAGGACATCGTCTCCGCACAGGTGACTCCCGTGAAGGACACCGAGGGAGAGCGCGGAGTGGTCGTCCAGGTGTCGGCCGGCACCGAACGCAAGTCAGGATCCCTTTTCGAAGGTGACAGTCTCACAGTCGGGGATCTGACGATTCGCTACACCACAGACCGCGCACGCATGCTGCAGCTCATCGGTACCGACTGATCTCCCTTCAGATTCGGCGTTCTGGGCAGAGCCGTTCCCACCCCGTCCCCGCAAGACCGACGACCTTTCGATGTTCTGCGCGTCACGTAGTGTCGACGGAGACCAGTCCGCACGAGCCGCGAGGAGCGGCTATATAGCAGACCGTCCCGAACCTCTGGTTCGACCAGAACGCTGAAGTAGCGGTCGCCTTCTACACCTCCGTGTTTCCCCAGGGCCGCACCATCTCGATCACGGACTTCCCACCGAGGGGCCTCCCCGACTTCCAGAAAGACTCTGCCAGAGCCGCCCGGGGCGGTGTCATAGCGTCGTAGCAACGGAGGGGGTTGTCGGTGGCGCAGCAGGGGCGGGCGTTGACGTTTGAGGATCGGGCCCAGATCGCGGTCGGGATCAAGCAGGGGCTGGGCGATCGGCAGATCGGTGAGTTGATCGGCCGGGACCGCAGCGTGGTGTGGCGTGAACGCGCCCGGAACTCGTGGAAGACCCGCGGGTACAAGCCGGTCGCGGCGGACGAGAAGGCGCGTCGGCGCCGGGCCCGTACCCAGGTGCATGCGGTCGATGCCGACCCGGCCTGGCCTGCCGGGTCCGGGCCGACCCGAAAGCGGTCCCGCACGCCACGCCAGATCGCGGGACGGTTGCGGTTGGAGGCCGATGACGCCAGCGTGGAGGCGATGAAGCACTCACCGGAGGCTGGAGGTCGCACGGTGTCCCATGAAGCGATCTACCGCTGGATCTACGCCCTACCCAAGGGGGAACTCGCCCGGGAGGGCATCCTGCTGCGTTCCAAACGCACCGCCATGAAGCGGCGCCGGCCGACCGGTGAGCGCACCGGTGGGCGGATCGTGGGCATGGTCTCCATCGATGACCGTCCCGCCGACGCGACCGATCGGCGGGTTTCCCAGCGCATGGGAGGGTGACCTGATCATCGGCGCGCACGGCAGGAGCGCTGCGGTGACGCTGGTGGAGCGACACTCCCGCTACGTGGTCATCCTGGGCCTGCCCGAGGGCAAGGACACCGCCGGTGTCGCGGACGTGTTGATCGACCGGGTCCACGACCTGCCGGCCCATCTGCGCGGGTCGCTGACCTGGGACCAGGGCACCGAGATGGCCCCACACTCTCGCCACGGATCTGCGGTCTACTTCGCCCACCCCAGATCGCCCTGGAAACGGCACTGCAACGAGAACACTGTGAGGGTTGGAGGTGCCGGGTCCGGGCTGATCCGGGAGTACCTGCCCGGCGGTGTCATCACGACCCACCAGCCCTACCTGAATGCGATCGCCGAAGAACTCAACGAACGCCCCCGAGCCGTTCTGGGCTACCTCACCCCACGCGAAGCCTTCGAACGCCTACTCGTTGATGACGCTGTTGCTTCCACGCCTTGACACTGCCCCCAAGGGCATCGAGATCACCAGCCACCAGCCCTACCTCGACGCCATCGCCGAGGAGCTCAACGACCGCCCACGACAGACCCTCGGATTCCTCACCCCCAGAGAAGTCTGCGGCCAACCAGCACGGTGGCGCCCTTGGACCGGGCGTCCTCTACGTGCCGGCTCACCTTGTCCAGCTGTTCGGGGCCGATCAGGGTGCCGAGATCGGAGTCCCAGTGCATCCCCGGGCGCAGCCGCATCCGCCGCACCCGCTCGACCAGCCTGCCCCGGAACCGGTCATACACCGCATCGGCCACGTACAGCCGCTCGGTCGCCACGCACAACTGGCCCGCGCTGACGAAGCACGATCGGACGGCACCTGCCGCCGCCCGGTCCGGGTCGGCATCGTCGAGGACGATCATCGGGTTCTTTCCGGCCAGTTCGAAGGTGGCCGGCAGCAGCCGCCCGGCAGCTTCCCGGGCCAGTCTGCGGCCGGTCTGGATCGACCCGGTGAAGCACACGGCATCGGCGCTGGCGAGGATCTTCTCCCCGATCCGCTCCGCGGGACCGGCGACGACCTGCCACAGGTCCGCCGGGATGCCTGCCTCCGCCAGCAGGCCGGCCCCGTACGCCGCGGACATCACCGTCAGCGAGGCCGGCTTGACCACCACCGCGTTGCCGGCGACCAGGGCCGCCAGGCCGTCGGCCATGGACAGGAAGAAGGGGTAGTTCCAGGGCGAGATGATCCCGACCACCCCGTACGGCACCGCGTTGACGACCACCCGCGTGAGCAGTGGCAGCACGCCGCGCACCCGCCGGGACGTCAGGTAGCGGGGCGCCAGCAGCCCGTAGTAGCGGGCAGTGGCCGCGACCGCGAAGACCTCCTCGAACGCCTCGACCGGGGTCTTGCCCGTCTCGGCGACGATCAGTTCGATCAGCTCTTCGCGGGCCGCCATCACCAGGTCGTGGAAGGCCAGCAGGCGGCGGGCCCGTTCGGGCGCCGGCACCTGTGACCACTGCTCCTGGGCAGCCCGGGCCCGGTCGAAGGCTGCCAAGACATCCTCCGCGCCGGACTGCGGGACCTGCGCGAGCGGTTCCCCGGTCAGCGGAGACAGCTTGGTGAGCGTCTCTCCCGAGGAGGCGGCGATTCGGCCGGCCCAGCCGTCCCTGCGCGTGGACACTGCTCAGTCCTTCGTCAGGGTCCAGTACGTGCTGTCCCCCAACTGCTCGGGGCGTAGCCCGGCAGCGGCCGCCTCCGCCCGCAAAGCCTCCGGGCACAGATGGCGGTATTCGTGCTCGGTGGTGTCGTCGACCAGTACCCGGTCACCGTCCAGGGTGCGGTAGGTGATCCGCCACAGCATCCGCTCATGGTCGATCACCTGTCCCTCGGTACGGCAGCGGTAGGTCAGGGCGCCGATCCGGGCGACGGTGAACTCGTACGGCTCGACGTCCTGGGGCCGGGCCGGGGGCTTGAGATCCAGCAGGACGACCCCGCCGACCGGCAGCCGCCGGGCCAGGTCGGCCAGCAACGCCGATCGCTGGGCGGCATCGAAGTGCCCCAGTACCCCGAACATCACGGCGCCCCCGATCCGGTCGGGCAGACGGGCCTCGGTGTAGGCCTGCGGCCAGACGGTGATCCGGTCGAACCACTCCGGGTGGTCGGCGACGCGGCCGAGGGCCAGGGCCCTCATCGGGGCGCTCGGTTCCAGTGCGAACACGGTGAGCTGCGGGTGGTGGTTCAGCATGGTGGCGAAGTTGCGTCCGGATCCGGCGCCCACCTCGAGCACGGGTCTGGCCTCCGGGCGGAACCTGTCGACCACCGTCCGCAACGCCGCCTGCTGCGCGGCCCGGTCATCGGCGTTGAAGAGGTCGTACGCGCCGGCCGTCACCTCATAGGGGTCCTGCACGCTGGCCTGCTCGGGCACGCTGTCGGAGTCCTGCACGGTGTCGGAGTCCTGCACGCTTGCCTGGTCGTCCGTGCTGTCGAGGTCGTCCACGCTGCCGCCCTCCTTGGCTCACCGACGGTCGGGGTCCGACTCCGGCTCGCCGCGGTCCGCAGGAGGGGAGTCAGGACGATTCTCCCATGCGGGCGACGAGTTGCCGATCGGCCACGACCTCCAGATCGGCGTCGAGTTCCTGGCGGGACAGCCGGGGGCCGAGCGCCCCGCACCCGGTGACGAGCACCGCCCCCAGCGCCAGGAGCGCCACGGGTGCCCCTTGATGCCCCAGCCACTGCTCCAGCGTCGGCAGGTAGTACGGGTAGAGGGCCGGCACCACGATCGACAGCGAGTAGGCCGTCCCGTACGCGGTGGCCCGGACCGTGGTCGGGAACCGCTCGTTGATGTAGGCCCCCACCGGTCCGTAGGCGGTCACCGTCACGATCTGGAGCGCGGCGGCAGCGAAGCCTGCGACCACCGCTGACCCTCCCGACCTGATGGTCAGCCACCACAACAGCGGGCCGCCGACGAGCCCGGCCAGGCCCCAGATGACGAAGAAGCGGCGCCGTCCCAGGGCGGTCGACCAGTGCCCGGCCAGGGCCATCACGACCGCTTGGCCGACCGAGGCGATCGCCATCGCGGTGGCGACCCCGGAGGCCGTCAGTCCGACGTCGGAGGCCAGCCGGCGGGCCAGCACGATGACCGTCATATTGGTCATGATCCACAGTCCCGACATCAGGCCGAAGACCTGCCAGAAGGGTCCGGCCCAGCGTCCGGCCAGCACGTCACGCAGTCCCGGGCGCACGCCCGTCGGGGTCGCCGCCACCACCTTGTGCTGCACCGGCGCGTCCGCCACGCGGCGCGAGTAGTAGACCAGCATCGCCACCGAGGCCAGGGCCCCGGCGAGGAACGACAGCCGCCAGCCCCAGGCCGCGTACGCCTCGGGTCCGAGCACGGTCAGCAGACCCAGGGTCACCAGCGCGATGGTGGCCTGCGCCGAGGGGGACATGGCCATGATCAGACCGGAGGCCTTGCCCCGCTCCCGGGGGCGCGACCATTCCATCGCCAGCGGGATGGCCGAGGTGTACTCCCCCGCCAGGAACACCCCGCCGACAAAGCGCAGCGCGATCACCAGCGCGATCGCCCACATTCCGATCTGCTCGTGGGTCGGGACCAGCGCGATACCGAGCGTGCATGCAGCCGTGCCGGCGATCGCGACCCGCGTGGTCGACGTACGACCGACGCGGTCGGAGATCCGACCGAAGATCATCGCGCCCAGTGGACGCCCGATCAGCGTCGCCATCACCACGTACGCGGCTGTCGCGCCGATGGCGCCGTGCCCTGCCAATGACGGCAGGGCCGGGGCGAGTGCGGTGACGGGCAGGAAGATGTCGAACTGGTCGACGAAGTTGCCCAGGATGCCGCCACGGACGGCGGCCCTGCTCGCCTGGGGCAGGTCCGGTGCGATCAGCGGGCGGTGCGCGGTCCCGCGGGTGCTCATGCGGCTGCCTCCGTACGAGCCCGTCGACCGCTCGGGCCGGACGGGGAGCCTTCTTCTAACGGTGGGATCACGATCATGGTGCTCGCTTCCTTCGCCGGCATGACCCGGCCAGGTTCGACGGTCCAGGCGGTGGCGGCCTGTTCTCAGTCCTCTGCCTGAGGGCTCCCGTGGGATGCGATCAGGATAGGCCGTTGGCGACCGGTGCTCGCCCGCGTCCCCGAAGTCGGAGTCGTACGGCATGGACCGCAAGCCCGCTGCGGGGTAACCATGGAAGGGCGATCGCCGACGCCTTAGGTCCAGGAGCCATCATGAGCGAACACGGCATCAGCCACCCGTCGGGCATCACCCCGGGCGAGCTTCCCGGCGACTCCACCGCTGGGCTGGCGGCCTACCTCTCGGCCGGGATCGGTGTGGTCTCGACCGCCGCCCTGGGCGCCATGTACGCGGTCGAGGTCCCGCGCGGCGGCCCGTACCGCTTCGGGGCGGTGAACGACTTCACCGGTGGGCTGTTCTTCGCCACGACCATCCCGGCGATCATCCAGGTCCACCGGCGGCTGCCGCGGAGCCGGGCGAGCCGGATAGGACTGGCGAGCGTCGTCACGGCCTCGGGGGCAGCATCCGCCAGCGGGATCCTGCTCGCGCTCAAGCTGATCCCCTTCGTCCCCTCCACCGTCGTGACGATGGCCGGGATCATCTCCCAGGCGGCCTGGGTCGCGCTCACCCAGCACCTCCTGCTGCGCCATCCCGGCTACCCGACCGGGCTTGCCCGCACCGGGCGCGGGATCGGTGTGACGATGGTGGCGGCACTGCCCGTGGTCGCCGCGGGGTACGCGGCGCAGTCCGCGCCGGGCCTGCAGAAAGTGCTGTACGGGGTCGGTGGCGGTGTCGGAGCCGTGGCGTACATCGGGTGGCCGTTGTGGCTGTTCGCCCTGGGACGGAACCTGCGCCAGGAATCCGACTAGCCGGGAATCCTGCCCTGACCCCACCCGCCTTACGCGATCGAACTCCTTGCCCTCAAGGGCACTGCCCTCAGGGGCACTGCGAGGCCGAGGGAGTCGGACCAGGAGTAGGAGTCGGCGAAGGGGACGTCGTGGGGGTGGGCGATGCAGTCGGCACCGGGCACGTCGTCGACGTGGCGGTGGGACTGGTCGTTGCGGTCGGACTGGTGGTGGCCGTCGGACTGGTCGTGGCGGTGGGACTCGTCGTTGCGGTCGGACTCGTCGTGGCCGAGGGGTTCGTCGTGGCCGTGGGGCTGGTCGTGGCCGTCGGACTCGTCGTCGCGGTCGGGCTCGTCGTGGCCGAGGGGCTGGCCTTCGCTGTCGGCGTGGAGGTCGCGGTCGGGGTACTGCTCGCCTTCGCTGTGGCAGAGGGGCTCGAGGTCGCGGTTGGGCTGGCGGACGGGCTGGCGCTCGGGGACGGCTTCGCGCTGGCGGAGGCGAGCGTCGAGGCGGTGGGGGTCGGGCTCAGCGGGGTCCGGGAGACGTACGCCGCGCCGAGCGGGATGGTAGGCAGGGAGGCGCCGGTCTCGAAGGCCCGCTTCCAGCCGAGCACCGTGGCCAAGTAGTCCAGGGAATAGTTGTACGACAGGATCGCCGCGCGCAGGCCGGCGTCGGTGGACAGGTCCCGTCCCCCGACGCACAGGTACCGGGCGGCGGAGGCTGCTGCGTCGTAGACGTTCTGCGGGTCGGCCTTGCCGTCCCCGTCACCGTCGGTCCCGTACGCCCGCCAGGTGCCGGGGATGAACTGCATCGGGCCGACCGCCCGGTCCCAGACCGGGTCGCCGTCCAGCGCCCCGCCGTCTGTGTCGTGGATGGCAGCGAAGCCTGCACCGTTGAGGACCGGCCCGTAGACCGCCGGAGTGGCCCGGTGGTCGGCGGTGATGGCCCGCCCTCGCAGCGACCCGGACTCCACCTGGCCGATCGCGGCGAGCAGGGAGACCGGCAGCTTGCACTGGGTCGGAGCCGACCGCACCGCGGCGGCGTACGCATCGGCGAGCACACCGGAGACCCCACCGCCCGCACCGGCCGGAGCCGTGAACTCCCGACTGGCGAACGTGGCGCTGGTCCCCGGGGCAGTCGGGAGCGTGACCTCGACCGTGCCCGTGGCCGGCGGGCGCGAACCGTTCGAGCCCGGGCCGGCGGCGAGCCTGTCGGCGGCCGTCAACGGACCGACCGCCAACGTACCGCCCGCCAGCAACGATTCACCCACCTGCGGCGCGGTGCCGGGGATCCGTACGGTCGCGCTGGCCGGCAGGGCCGATACCGGCTGCTGGGCGGCCGGAAGCAGTGGCATCGCCCCCCAGGTGAGGACGGACAGCATGACGATGCCGGCGCTGCCCCACCGTCGTCGGCCAGCCCGCAGCCCGGCCCGCGCCGAGTCCTTCATCACAGCTCCCCCGATCGCTGCACACTCGGAACGATGCCGGCAACAGGAGCGTCCTCCACGGGCCGGCTGCCATCGGACCGAAGCGCTCACCTACAGCGGGAACACATCCGCACGACGATGGTCGGAGCCCCAGGAACTTCGGCGCCTCCAGGCATCGATGAGATGGCGAAACCATAACCCCGGACTTCTGAGGACACGCCGGGTGATGCGTATTCACAGCAACTGATCTGCCCGTTGATGCCCACCGTGAGGTGTGTCACATCGGGTGCGGGCTGTGCTTGATTGAGAGTCTGGGATGGACCGAGGACGAGAGGACATCGCCATGTCACCCTACGAACCCATCGACGCCACCCTGTCCGCCGCGGACGCACCGCCGCCGGACAGTGACAAGAAGCCGGACGACCCGCCGAAACTCCACGCCCCCGCCTGGAAGTACGCGTTCCGACGCGCACTCCGGGAGTTCTCGACCGATGGCGGGACCGACCTGTCCGCCATGCTGACCTACTACACGGTGCTGTCGCTGGCCCCGGCCCTGCTGGCGGTCTTCTCGATCATCTCCCTGGTCCTGGCCAGCAATGCAGCCAGCGTCAGCACCCAGGCCGGTGAGCTGGTCGGCCGGTACCTGCCCGCCGACTACCGGGCGCCGGTGGTGGACCTGGTGAACAACGTCACGGCCTCGCCCGCCGGTGGAGTGGTCGCCCTGGTCATCAGCATCGCCGTCGCCCTGTGGTCCGCCTCCGCGTACGTGAAGGCGTTCTCCCGCTGCATGAACGTCATCTACGGCCGTGCGGAGGGCCGCGGGGCGGTGAAGCAGATCGGCACCATGCTGATGGTCACCCTGATCCTGCTCGTCGGCGTGGTCCTGATCCTGGTCTCGCTCGCCCTCAACCAGGCGTTGGTCTCCGGGGTGTTGGGCCCGATCGCGGGTCCGCTGGGGCTCGGCGGGGCGCTGGACTTCATGCTGCGGACCTTCCTGCCCGTGTGGGCCTGGGTGAAGTGGCCGGTCATCCTCGCGCTGGTGGTCGTGCTGGTGGCCGTGCTCTACTACTTCACCCCCAACATCCGCCAGCCGAAGTTCAGCTGGGTGAGCCTGGGGTCGATCGTGGCGATCGTGGGCATTGCGCTCGCCGCGGTGCTGCTGTCCATCTACCTGACCCGCTTCGCGGGCTACAGCTCGTACGGCGCGATCGGCAGCATGATGGCCCTGCTCTTCGCGCTGTGGGTGTTCAACATCATGCTGCTGCTGGGCGCCGAGGTGGACGCCGAGGTGGAGCGCGCCCGCGAGCTGCAGGCGGGCTTCGAGGCCGAGGGCAACATCCTGCTGCCCCCGCGCGCCACCGGGCGGGTGGAGAAGATGAAGGAGGTCCGGGACAAGCTCGAGGCCGAGGGCCGCGAGCTTCGTACGCCCGAGGACGACCAAGCGGGCGGACAGGCGGCCGACCAAGGGGCCGGACAGGCGCCGGGCCCGAACGGGTCCGGCCCGGCGACCGGCCCCCGCGACGCGGAGCGGCAGGGGGACGGTGCGCCTGCCAAGCTGCGGGCGGAGCAGGAACGGCGGTTCAACGACAGGTCGTGATCATCGCCGCCTGCCCGAGCGGGCGGCCGATCAGGCCGGCCGCCCCCCGGGCTGCGGGTCAGGCCGGCCGCCCCCCGGGCTGCGGGTCAGGCCGGCCGCCCCGCCGGGCTGCGGGTCAGCGACGGCCGCCCCGCCGGGCTGCGGGTCAGCGACGGATCGCGTACGACCACGTCCCCGAGGACCTCGTCGATCCGGGTCATCAGCTCGGCCGGGATGGTGACGTCCGACGCCTTGACGTTCTCGATGATCTGTTCGGGGCGGGAGGCACCGACCAGCGCGGCCGCGACATTGTCGTTCTGCAGTACCCACGCGATCGCCATCTGGGCCATCGAGATGCCCAGCTCGTCGGCGATGGGGCGCAGGTCCTGTACCCGTTCGACCAGGCCCTCGCGGTCGAGGAAGCGCCGGACGAAGTCCGCACCGCCCTTCTCGTCTGTCGCGCGACTGCCCGCCGGCAGCGGCGCCCCCGGCTTGTACTTGCCACTCAGTACGCCCTGGGCCATCGGCGACCAGACGATCTGCGATATCCCCAGCTCCTGGCAGGTCGGCACCACCTCGGGTTCGATCACCCGCCACAGCATGGAGTACTGCGGCTGGGAGCTGATGATCCGGAAGCCCATCTGCGTGGCGAGTTCCTGGCCTGCGCGGATCTGCTCGGCCGTCCATTCGGAGACCCCGATGTAGAGGGCCTTGCCCTGCCGCACCAGGTCACCGAAGGCCTGCATGGTCTCCTCCAGCGGCGTCTCCACGTCGAAGCGGTGGGCCTGGTAGAGGTCGACGTAGTCGGTGCCGAGGCGCCGCAACGAGCCGTGCGCGGACTCCATGATGTGCTTGCGGGAGAGCCCGCAGTCGTTGTGGCCCTTCGGGCCCGTGGGCCAGTAGACCTTGGTAAAGATCTCGAGCGACTCGCGCCGCTGGCCCTTGAGGGCCTCGCCGAGAACTTCTTCTGCCACGGTGTTGGCGTACACGTCGGCGGTGTCGAAGGTGGTGATGCCGACGTCCAGCGCGGCATGCACGCAGGCGGTCGCCGTGTCGTTCTCCACCTGGGAGCCGTGGGTGAGCCAGTTGCCGTACGTGATCTCGGAGATCTTCAGACCGGAATTGCCGAGGTAGCGGAACTTCATGCCTCCGACCCTAGACCTCTCCCCCACCACGACCGGTGGTGGCTGGCCGGACCCGTTCCGGGTTAGCGGCGCCCGAGGAGGAAGGGTGTGCTGAACTGAGGTCAAGAGGCGTACGCATGCAGGCCGTCGGGCACCTCGTCCCGGCTCCCAGCACCCGGCGCCCACGGACGAGAGGACACGACGTGTCATCCCACGAGTCGATCGACGCGACGCTGGCTGCCGTCGATGCTCCGGTCCCGACCGGGCAGGGCAGATCTGGTCACCGGCCGAGGCTCGGGCGCCCCGGCTGGGCGTACGCACTGAGGCGTGCCCTGAAGGAGTTCTCGGTGGACAATGGGCCCTACCTGTCCGCCATGTTGACGCACTTCACCGTGCTCTCCTTGTCCCCCATCCTGCTGGCGATCTTCTCCGTCGCCTCGCTGATCCTGACCCGTAATGCCGAGACCGTGGCCTCGCTGGTGGCGGACCTGACGACGCGGTACGTGCCCGCCGACTACCGGGGCCTGGTGGTGGGCCTGGTCAGCATGATCACGGGTTCGGCCACCGGCGGTGCGATCGCGCTGTTGATCGCCCTCGCCACCGCGGTGTGGTCCGCATCCGGCTACGTCACGGCGTTTTCCCACTGCTTGAACACCCTCTACGGCCGCGCGGAGGGTCGTGGCATGTTGCGGCTGACCGTCACCATGTTGCTGGTATCGCTGGTGACACTGTCAGGGGTCGTGCTCATCCTGCTCTCGCTCGCCCTGAACGCACCCCTGGTCTCCGGCCTGCTGGGCCCCGTCGCCGAGCCGCTGGGCCTGACCGCGCAGCTGGACTTCCTGCTGACGACCTTCCTGCCGATCTGGGCCTGGGTGAAATGGCTCGTCGTCCTCGTGCTGGTGATCGCGCTCGTGGCGGTGCTCTTCTACTTCACCCCCAATGTTCAAAAGCCGAGGTTCACCTGGCTCAGCCCCGGCTCCGTCGTGGCCATCATCGGTATCGCGGCAGCCGGCGGGCTGCTGTGGACGTACCTGACCCGGTTCGCCGGCTACAGCCTGTACGGGGCCGTCAGCGCCGGGATCGCCCTCTTGTTCGCACTCTGGCTCATCAACACGATGCTGCTGCTGGGTGCCGAGGTCGACGTAGAACTCGAGCGCGCCCGCGAGCTCCAGGCCGGGATCGAAGCCGAGAGCATGATCCAGCTGCCGCCACGGAGCACCGCCAAGGCGGAGAAGATGAAGCAGTCCCGGGACCGACTGGAGTCGAGAGGCCGCGAGCTGCGCCTCTCCCACCCCCAGGGCGATCCTACGGACGACTCGGACGCCTCGCCGCCCACCGGGACAGAAGGATCGGACCAGGGCGGGACACGACGGGAGTCCTCCGAGGACAGCGCGGAAGCCTAGCGCTCTCGCCCGGACCCTGACCCTGACCCTGACCCTGACCCTGATCGACGGTATTTTCCGGGCATGACCAGCGAGAACACAGACACGAGTCTGGCCGCCTCCGCCCCCGGCAGCCCGTGGCACGCCGTCGGCGACTATTCCTTTGACTGGCCCGAAGTGACGCTCCCCTTCCAGCGGGAGTGGGCAGCGGCCATCGATTCCGACTTCCCCGCCGATGGCGACATCACCTGCGACCCGCGCACCTTCATGCCGCTGGAGAACGCGATCGTCGCACGACTGGCGGTCAGCGCAGCGGATCCCGAGGCAGCCCGGCTCGCGCTGGACGCCGCCGCGTCGCGCTTCTACCTCGTCGACGTCGAGGGGCGTGAGTACACCTCCGATGAGCTCGACGAGGCTGCGGCGGAAGACGAGGTCTACACGGTCAGCTACGTCTCTGACGCCGAGATCATCGACGGCACTGCGGTGATCACCAACATCGACACCGATGGCGAGCACCACCCCTGGATGTTCCGCACCTTCCTGCGCATCGTCGCCGAGGAACTACGCCGCGCCGGTGCGGTACCGGCACGCATCTCGCCCCCGCGGACCCCGGAGCTTCAGGAGTGGCTGGCCAGTCGAGGCACGGCCTTCCCCACAGATGCCGAACTGGCCCGCTGACGAGTCGAGTCAGTCGCCTCCGTCTCCCCGGACCCGATGGCCAAGGCTGACCGCCAATCTGGCGATCGCCTCCTCGGGGGTCGGGACCTCACCGAACACCTGGCCCTGCCGGGTGGTGTCGGCAACGTACCTGCCGGTGTCGAACCACGCCACCATGGCGCGCATGTCCGCGTTCATCGCCGGGCGATCCGGAGCGGTCTCGCTGGTCGTCCCCGGGACGCCGGGAGCACCGCCCACCGCGATGTCCAGACCGGTGAGTCGGGAGGCGATCCGGGCGATCTCCTCGACGCTGACCGGCCGGGTCCACCCGATGTCGATGCGTTCTCCCTCGACGCCGGCGGCATCGACGGCCTCGGCCAGGTAGCGGGCGAGGTCAGCGGTGAGGACGTACGTCATCAGCGCTTGCGGAGAGTTCATCGAGACGAGGTGACCGGAGGCGAAAGGATCTCCGAAGCGGGTGAAGTTGTCCAGGAACGCGCCGGGCCGCAGGCCCACGAACGAAACCCCGAGCGCCTCGAGCGCGTCCTCTGCCAGCTTCTTGTGCCAGAAGTGCGGGACGTCCGGGGTCTGGTCGCAGGTGAGGATGCTGGTGAGGACGAACCGCCGGACGCCGGCGCGACTGGCGGCCTTCGCGAGGTTCGCCTGCCCGACGGTGTCGACCTCGAGGGCGTTGGGCAGTCGGCGGGTGTAGCCCGCTGCCGTGGTGACCACCGCATCGACGCCGGTCATGGCGGTCACGAGGGAGTCGAGGTCGAGCATGTCGCCCCGGGCGATCTCGACGCCCGCCGACTCGAGGCCGCTCGCGTCGGTCGCGGGCCGTACGAGGGCGCGTACGTGCTTGCCTCGGGCCAACAACTCCCGGACGACCTGGCCCCCGACGTAGCCGGTGGCCCCGACAACGAGCACGCGCTGGTTCTCGCTCATGATGAGGTCCTTCCTGGCAGCACTCCGGTGCGGAGGTCGGATGCCCGGGCAGTCGGTGCCACTCCCCATTGTGCTTCGCCACCAGAATGCGGGGCTGCACTGGCCGCTCCAAGCCGATGGGCCATGCCTGTCCGAACCATCCGGCTCAGCACAATGTCACTGAAGAAGTCCTTCAGTGACATTGTGGTGGAGCACATGTCACAAAAGATCCATTGCCAGGCAGTTCTCGCGGTCAACCACGGGTCAGGACGTCCAAAACGCGCGGCGCGTAGAAGCGTCGCTTGTACGCTTCAGGAGCAAGGACACGAGGAGACCCAGCTCTAGGCCGAGGACCTCACGGGGCCCGGGGAACGGGGAACAATACTGGTGGGCCTCGTCTCGACGTCTTTGAACAATCGGTACCTCTTGGACAGCATCGAGCGGCACGTGCGCTTCGATGCTGCCGGCGGGTCGGCGACGCTCCGTACACCGCGAGGCCAAGAGCGAACCAACGAGCCGACCCGGTCAGCGCACGCGCTGCGGCGACGGATCACTGCGGACATACGTCGTAAGATCGTCCGCGAGTACTGCGAGGGCGCTTCAAGCCGGATGCTTGAACGCAAGTACGGTATGTCGAAGGCTTCAGTTATTAAGATTGTTCGTGACGCGGGAGTGAAACCGCGACCGCCTCATAGCCGAAAGACGAATCCGTTGTAATAGAAATACATATCGCACCACGGGCTTCATTATCGCATAAACGGGCAAGTCGCGCCAAAGCAGATTGGGGGCGCAAGAGCCTCGAGGCTCACAAGATTCAAAGAAGCCCCTTACTTCGGGCCACTACATCGAGCAGCATTTGGGGAACATCGCCGCCAGCTTGAAGCGTCGCCGTTCGGTACGCAAGTTGATTCTTCGACAGGAGGACGCCACTCCCGCCTTCGATCTCCCTACAGGATTCCTCCCACTCAGCCCAGTTCTGCGTCATAAAGGCCTCGAGATGATCGCCAAAGATGGCAACCGATTCACCAACGCACTCGGCCGGAAAATCCTCCTCTGTGAGCGCGAAATACTTCATGATTTTACGGTTCGATGCGGCGTGGCCCTCACGCTCCTTCCCGATCTTTGACAGACTCTTGCCCTTCGCGCGCGCACGTTCTTCGTATCCAGAATCAGCATCGAAGAGTGCATAAGTTGGGATGCCAAGCTCGGCAAGGATTGAATGAACGAGAGGGATTGACGCCTTTCCACCAACCGTCACGATAGACAAGCCACTCGCTTCGAGCGATCCCACCCCCGACTTGTCGGCGATGCCGCCGATTACAGCGGCCTCTGTTGTACCTTCGACAAGCAACGCACGGTGCGCGAAGAGCGCGATTGCGAGTTGATTTGTAACAATTCCGTCAAGTTGGCGATCCACCGTGGCGGCGTCCAATACTCCATCAAGACGCGTCTTCACAGCTTCGAGAGTTGCCGAATAGACGCGCACAACAGGGTTATCGTCCGCCGAGCGAGAAAGGCGGCGTACCTGATCGAAATGCTTCGGCTCTAGAAAGTACGCACTGTGAGTAGCGTACATTACCTGAATGCGCTTGCTTTCGTCCTCCGCCAGCTCTCTCAGCACCTTTGCGAACGTCTGCGCTTGAATGGGGTGCTGAAACAGCTCCGGTTCTTCGATCGCGAGACATATGACTCCGTCTGTCGATGCAGCGCCGGACTGGGCGAGTAGCTGCAGCGCGGAGATAAGAAGCGTCCGTTGAAACCCGTGACCCTGGCGTTCAACTGCAGTCTCAGTGGCTCCGTCTAGAACTGCAACCTCGAAGGTGGTTCTGGGCGCCTTCAGCTCAACTTCGGTAGGTGAGACCATGACAGCACGGCCGGGCGCATAGGTCGTCACCACCTCATTAAGTCGACCAGTCATATCCAGGAGTTGATCTTTGAACTTCTCCCGGTACACCTGTTGTTGCTTGCAGCGAGATTCTTCAACAATTCTGGCAATCTCGTCATCGGCTGCCGTGCGGTCGACAGACCGCTCGAGGATACGGCCGATGATGCTCGTCTTGCCATCGAGCGACTCCTCGCTCGCCCGAAGGTCTGCGGTTACGAGTACGAAGTCAAAGAGTCCACTCATCTTGCCGCCACTGTTAAACCCGAAGAAGTTCGTCTGCAGCGCCTCAGGTGCTTCTTCAAGCTGCTCGGCGTGTTGAGATTCCCACTCGGTCATCGCCTCATTAGCCGCGGTAGCGCTGGTCCAAGCTGGCAGCCCGAGCGCCGCATTCTCGCTGCGGAGAGCGGTGTACTCTCTCCTCTTCTCTCCAGCCGACTTCTGCTCCCGCACCGCATTGAACGGCTTATAACTCTTCGAGTTGGCACTCAAGGTCTCTGTACCATCGGGGGTACGGCGCTTCCATGCCGTGAATGTTTCGACGCCAGGAGGTGCATACTTCCCGAGCTCCTCACGGTCCTTATCGGTGAGGTCACAGAACGTCACCTCAACCTCAATATCTTCTTCAGTTGCCCCAAACGAGCAGTCCTTGTCGTTGAGACATCCGGGTCTTCCATTAAAGTACCAGTCAAGCGCTCGCAGAACTGTGGATTTGCCCGCACCATTAGGGCCAATGAAGGTCGTAACTGAATCGAACTGGATGGCCACATCCTTAAGAGCTCGAAAATTCTTTATTCTAGCAGACTGGATCTTCATTCAGCACTCCACGCGTACTTGTCCACGACTAATCTCTGACCTCAAATTGCGCAAGCCCGAAGAATCGATCAAAGAAGGCTCCCAGCTTCGAGAGCACTCGTTGCTTCTTCTCGCCATGTCCACCCTTTGCTGAGAAACGCGAGGCAGCCGGCAAGATGCGCTTGATGGCCGTCCCCGAGGTCTGTATGGTGCCGTCGCGGAAGGCTGTGTCGATGAACGCGCGCGTCTTCTCGGGGCGCAAGTTCTCCGACGCGATGATCTCCTTGAGCTCGGCCTCGCGTCGGGCGGCGATGAAGGCTCGCCACTCCTTGTCGATCTCGCCGCTAGCAGAGACGGAGTCGACGAAGGCCTCGATGAGGTCTTTCTTGTTCCTGAGGCTTGGGCTAGCGTCCACAGCCCGGGTGATCTCGGCGCGGATCTCCTTGTCTTCGCCGTCGCCGCGCTCGTTACGGTACTTCTGCACCAGCATGAGGATGTAGTCGACGTTGATCTCGACCTGCTTGATGAGCTCGATCTCGAAGACGACGTCGTCGTTGATCGACTCCTTCTCGGTGTCCTGGTCGCGGCGGAACTCGGCGTACAGGTCCAAGTAGACGCTGCGGTAGTCCTGTGCCTGACGGTCGGTCAGGATCGCGTTGCCAGTGAAGTCGTCGAACGCGGTCAGGATGTTCTGCAATCGGAGGATCGTGCCGAAGAGCGCGATGAACGCCTTCTGGTCCGCCTCCCCGACGATCGGTGTCCCGAGCGGGTAGGTCTGGAGCAGCTCGGTCACCTTCTCGGCGTACTGGTCGAAGTACTCACCGTACGGCTTGAGTAGGACGACCCCGCCAGCTTCCTTGTTGCCGAAGAGGGCAATCGCGTCGTTGGCCTCCTCCTCGAGGTCGCGGAACGACACGATGTTGCCGTAGGTCTTGACTGAATTGAGGATGCGGTTCGTGCGCGAGTACGCCTGGATCAGGCCGTGGGCGCGCAGGTTCTTATCGACGAACAGCGTGTTGAGTGTGGTGGCGTCGAAGCCAGTGAGGAACATGTTCACGACGATGACGAGGTCGATCTCGCGCTGCTTGAGCCGCAGGGAGAGGTCCTTGTAGTAGTTCTGGAACTTGTCGGCAGAGGTGTCGAAGCTTGTCCCGAACATGTCGTTGTAGTCCTGGATCGCGTCCTCGAGGAACGTCCGGGCGTCCATCGTCAGTGACGAGGTGTCGAAGCCTTCTTCGTCGAGCGCGCCCTCCTCGACGGCGTCGTTCACGCCGTAGGAGAAGATCAGCCCGACCTTCAGCTTCCGGTCGGACGGGAGATCCTGCTGCTGGATTTGGAAGTGGTTGTAGTACATCCGCGCCGCTTGGATCGAGGCGGTCGCGAACAGGGCGTTGAAGCCGCGCACTCGCTTGTCCCCCAGTGAGTAGTGCTCGGCGCGCTTGGTCTTCTGGTCGAAGTGCTCCAAGGTGTAGGCGACGATCTGGCTGATGCGCTCCGGGGCCAGAAGCGCCCGTTCGGTGTCGATGGCCGACACCTGCTTGTCGGTGATGCCCTCGGGAAGCTTGACAGTGTTGACGTAGTCGATGCGGAACGGCAGCACGTTCTTGTCGGTGATGGCGTTCACGATCGTGTAGGTGTGGAGCTTCTGCCCGAAGGCCTGCTCGGTGGTCTTCAAGAGCGGGCTACCACCAGTGCCGGCGTTCACTGCGAAGATCGGCGTGCCTGTGAACCCGAAGAGGTTGTAGCGCTTGAAGGCCTTCGTGATCGCGGTGTGCATGTCGCCGAACTGAGAACGGTGACACTCGTCGAAGATGATGACGACGTGGCCCGAGTAGATCCGGTGGCCCTTGTTCGCCTTGATGAACGTGGCGAGCTTCTGGATCGTCGTGATGATGATCTTGGCCTTCGGGTCCTCAAGCTGCCGCTTCAGCACCGCCGTTGACGTGTTGGAGTTGGCCGCGCCCTTCTCGAACCGGTCGTACTCGCGCATCGTCTGGTAGTCGAGGTCCTTGCGGTCTACGACAAACAACACCTTGTCCACGCTCGGAAGCTTGGAGGCGAGCTGGGCACTCTTGAAGCTCGTCAGTGTCTTGCCTGATCCGGTGGTGTGCCAGACGTAGCCGCCCGCTTCGATCGTGCCGAGCTGCTTGTAGTTGGTCGAGATATCGATCTTCTGCAAGATCCGCTCGGTCGCGACGATCTGGTAAGGCCGCATCACGAGGAGCATACGATCCGCAGTCAGGACGCAGTACTTCGTGAGGATGTTGAGGAGCGCGTGCTTGGCGAAGAAGGTCCGCGCGAACGCGGTCAGGTCTTGGATGGGCTTGTTCTGCGCGTCGGCCCACCACGAGGTGAACTCGAACGAGTTCGATGTCTTCTTCGCGCGCTTGGCGCCGGCCGCGTCGACGAGGTGCTGGCGACGGGTCGTGTTCGAGTAGTACTTCGTCAGCGTCCCGTTACTGATGACGAACAGCTGCACGTACTCGAAGAGCCCTGAGCCCGCCCAGAAGCTGTCACGCTGGTACCGGTCGATCTGGTTGAACGCTTCCCGGATGTCTACGCCACGGCGCTTGAGCTCGATGTGCACCATCGGCAGGCCGTTCACTAGCACGGTCACGTCATAGCGGTTGGCGTACTTGGCCCCGCCCTCGCCCTGGCCAATCTCGTACTGGTTGATGACCTGCAGCCGGTTGTTGTGGATGTTGACCTTGTCGATCAACATGACGTTCTTCTTTGAGCCGTCGTCGCGCTGGAGGAGCTGGACATGGTCCTCCTGGATCCGCACCGTCTTCTCAACGATGCCCTCGTTCGCGCTGGCGATGCGCTCCTTGAAGAACTGCCTCCATTCGCATTCGCTGAAGGTGATGCAGTTCAAGGCCTCCAGCTGAGCGCGCAGGTTAGTGACGAGCTGGTCCTCGCTCGTGATCGGCAAGTACTCGTAGGCCTGTGATTGCAGGAGCCTGATGAACTCTCGCTCCAGTTCAGACTCCGACTGGTACGCAGTCTCGCCTCCGACATCAGGGATGTACTCCGCAACGACAGTGCTCTCGCTGCTGACGGCGATCGGGTCGTATCTTCTCGGCGCACCGTCATTCATGCTGCGAGCTCCTTGAACGTTAGGAGCTTGTTCAGGTAGTGGTCAAACTGCTCACGGCGAGCCGTGATCTCAGCGGGAAGGACCTCCAACAGCTCATCGACGAGTTCAGTGACCTTGTCGAGAAGCGCAACTACACGTTCCTGCTCTGCTTCAGATGGTACTGGAATGAGGATCTTGGCAAGGCCGTCGCTTGAAAGGCGCTTGACCTTGGCACGTGAGACATGCTTGCCCTTTTGGGCATTGAATGGGCCTGACTGCAGGTAGTAAGAAACGAACTTGGGGTTCAAATGGCTGCGGTAGAGAAAGCAGTCATCATGGATCGCCACCTTCTCGTCACCGAGCCAGGCCACTGCCTTGCCCACGTCTTCCACGGTCTCGCCCACTGCGGCAATTACGACATCGCCAGGTTGCGCGTAACGGAGTTGGGGTGCTAGGTCTTTACGAACGTGAGAGATGGTTGAATCAGTTGCCGTTCCATAATATGTGTAGATCTCCCCGTAGTGAATGCTAGGAATACCCAAGTCGACGAAGTCATTCTTCGTAAAGCGACGCCCCCTAATGAATTCACCAATCTGACCCATGGGTACTCGAGAGATGCTTTCATCTCCCTCAAAACCGACTAGGGAATCACGATAGTACTTATAGCGTCGTTGACGACCCTCTATCTCCGCTTCCAGTGCTCTTGTCAATTCCGTCTTCAGATCTGCGAGGGTGTCTAGAACGCCTACAATCTCCCGCTGCACTTGAAGGGGTGGTATAGGAATGTGGACATCGGCGAGTTGCTTCGCTGATACATCGATGACCTTGGTTCCCGAGGCGAGCGCCTTCTTCTGGGTAAAGAACGACTCGGATCGGAACCAATATGAGAGGAACTTTGGGTCTTGGTTGTGTTTTATCACTGTGGCGTGTCCGCCAGTCACAATGGACTGCTCGCCGAGCCAAGCGACTGCTTTGCCGACGTCCTCAACATTCTCGCTGGTATTGGTGACGATTAGGTCTCCAGGCTCCACCTTCGCGAGTTTGATCGCGGTCGTCGGAGTGACAAATGAGATAGTGGTGTTGGCCCAGACGCCATAGCGTGTGTAGATCTGGCCATAGTGAATTGCGCCAACGCCTTCCGCCAAAACAAGGTCACTCTTTGGCATTCCGTTGCCTCGCACGAGTTGGGCGATGTCGCCAAGCTTCTTAAACTCAACCCCATCTGGGCAGAACTCTTGGATTATCTCGTCGATCTGGCTCATGCGAAGAAGTCCTCGTCGATTTCCACAATGTTGTATGTCTCGCGCACCTGAACGCCGACTCCGTAGCGGATCATGAGGTCCGCGAGGCGTTTTCCATCGATCAGGATGATCCGCGTCGGCACCCTCTCGGCATAGCCTCGGGCTCCGTCCGTGAAGCGGCTCGTGGTGATGAACACGCCTCGGTCGGCCTTGCCGCTGAGGGCGCCCACAAAGGCCTGCACGTCAGGTCGTTGGACGACGTTGCCTTCGGCGTATCGCTTCGCTTGGACGTATACGCGACTCAGACCCAACACGTCCTGGTCGATCACGCCATCGATGCCTCCGTCGTTGCTGAGCTGTGTCACGGAACCGCTACCCGTGGTTCCGCCGTAGCCCATGGCCAGGAGGAGTTGCACGACGGCGTCTTCGAAGAATCCGGGATCCTTGCCCTGGAGGCGAGTCAGGAGCTCGCTCGCGACCTCGTCATGGATGCGCGCGACACCGCCCTGCACCTGTTCGGTAGGGGTCATGGAAGTCGGTGCCGGCGGACTCGCAGCCGGCTGAGCGCTGCGCGACGTGGTGGCCACGTATGCACGAATCGGCGATGAGGGGTCATCGCCGAGGGCCTTGATCTCCTGCTCGCGCACGCCAAGAGGGAATCTCTCCAGCAGCTGCCTGCCTGCGTCAGTAATCGTGTAGTTGCCGCGAGATGGACGCACGAGCGCACCCACATTTGTGAGGAACGAGAGTCCCCACCCGATCCGGTTCTCGTACAGGAACTGTCCCGACGAGAGCGCCTCCTTCATCTGATCGTCCGTGAGATGCACGTCCTGTGCCACAAGGAGACATAGTTCTCGTCGGGTGCGCACAATTCCGTCGTTGAGAACACGCAGCGTCGGGATCATGAACTCTTCCCAGGTGGGCATGTCTGTCATTACGCGCTGGCCTCCAAGTCGGTGACGATAGCGTCGATAGAGGCACGCAGCTCCGTCTGACGGCCAACGAGTCGCGCGATCTCGTCGTTGAGTTCAGTGATGTCCACAACCTTGCGGGTATCTTCTGGCTCGACATAAGAGGTGACGGCAATGTTGTAGGTGTTAGCTGCGATTTCTTCGTTTGACACGAGCTTGGTGAATTGGTCGACGTCATCGCGAGCTACGAAGGCGTCCAAGATTCTCTGTCGATTCACCTCGGTGAGCTTGTTCTTGTTGCCAGTGTGGACGAACTGCGTCGAAGCATCGATGAAGAGGACGGAGTTATCTTCCTTGGACTTCTTGAGCACGATAATGCAGGTTGCAATCGTGGTGCCGAAGAACAGATCCGGCGGCAGCTGGATGACTGCGTCGATGTAGTTGTTGACGATGAGGTACTTGCGGATTTTCTGCTCGGCCCCACTGCGGTAGAGGACGCCGGGGAACTCGACAATCGCGGCCGTGCCGTTGACTGCAAGCCAAGATAACATGTGCATTGTGAAGGCAAGGTCGGCCTTGGACTTCGGGGCGAGCACCCCAGCTGGGGCGAAGCGCGGATCATTGATCAGTAGTGGGTTCGCATCGCCTTCCCACTTGATGGAGTAGGGAGGATTCGAGACGATCGCCTCGAACGGCTCGTCGTCCCAGTGTGCCGGGTTAATCAGGGTGTCGCCGTGTGCGATATCGAACTTCTCGAAGTTCACGTCGTGCAGGAACATGTTGATTCTGGCGAGGTTGTACGTCGTCAGGTTGATCTCCTGGCCGTAGAAGCCCTTCCTGACGTTGTCCTTGCCGAGAACCTTGGCGAACTTCAGCAGGAGTGAGCCAGAGCCGCAGGCGGGGTCGTAGACCTTGTTCACTGACGTCTTACCGACGACCGTGATGCGGGCAAGGAGCTCCGAGACCTCCTGGGGCGTGTAGTACTCACCCCCCGACTTACCAGCCGCGGAGGCGTACATCTGCATGAGGTACTCGTACGCATCACCGAAGGCGTCGATGGTGTGGCCGGAGAACTCGCCGAGGTTCAGATCGCCGATGGCATCGAGGAGCTTGACGAGCTTCTCGTTGCGCTTGGCGACCGTGTGGCCGAGCTTGGCGGAGTTGACGTCCAGGTCGTCGAACAGCCCCTTCAGGTCATCCTCTGAGTCGGTGCCGAATGCGGAACGCTCGATGTTCTTGAAGATGCGCTCCAGCGTCTCGTTGAGGTTCTCATCGTGGGATGCGCGCTCCCGAACGTTGACGAAGAGCTCTGAGGGGAAGATGTAGAAGCCCTTCTCCGCCACCGTGTCCTTGCGGCCGAACTCAGCTTCAGAGTCGCTGAGCGTGGCGTAGTCGAAATCTGGGTCGCCGGCCTCACGCTCGCCCTCGTTGATGTAGGCGGTGAGGTTCTCAGAGATGTAGCGGTAGAACAGGAGGCCAAGCACGTAGGTCTTGAAGTCCCAGCCGTCGACGCTGCCTCTCAGGTCGTTGGCGATCCGCCAGATCGTCTTGTGCAGCTCGGCGCGCTGTGTCTCTTTAGTTGTTCCAGCCATCTCGTGTGTCTCTACTCCTTGCGCGTGACGCGCTTACGTTGGTCCCCTCAGTGCGCTCTCAAGCTATCAGCGACGGCTGACAGTTCTGCTCTGCCCGCTCCCTGTTGGCTCGCTCGGGGCAGCCGAACGGCTCGGGAGCGAAAACTCAACCGACCGCGGCATCTGTGGATATTGTATATTGATTGACCTATTTCGTAAATCGCTACTGCGTATTCGCCGCTTGTCTGGTTGCCCATATGAGTCCATGAATCCGCATTTGACATGTGACTGTACAGCCTCATTGAACCTGGTACATGCTTGGGGCATGCCGACCAGCTCCATCCGCCTCACGGATCGCCAAGTTGCGGTGCTGGAGTGGATCAAGGCCGGCTGCCCGGCGGGAGTGTACGACGATGACGAGCATTACTCACATCGACTCAGCGCTCGAGCCCTCGCTAGCCGCGGACTTGTCAAGGTCCGCGGTCATGGTCCGACGTGGGGTGCCACGCTCACGCCACGGGGTGAGCTCTGGCCCGAGGCCATCGAAGAGGATGAACGCTCCCCTGAGCGTAGCCGTCAGGTTCGTAACTCGGCCTCGCGGTCCAACCTTGAGGGGAATGAGGCCGCCTCGCAAGAGTCGGTAGAGGTCCCGAGGCTCGACGCCTCGGTGCGGGCCGCCCGCCGAGTCACACGTCAAGCGGCGACGCCGAAGAAGAGGCGCCCCACCAAGATCGTCGAGAAGCGGGAGACGTATATGCGATACCGAGTCATGGTCACGCGAGTCCAAGTCGCCGAACGCTGGGTTCGGGCCACCGACGAGGAAGACGCCGCGAAGAAGGTGCAGGCGGAGTTCGACAAGCCGTATGGCTACTTCGGGAGTTGGAAGACCACCACGTCCGAGGTTGAGGTCGTCGAGGCAGAACAGACCACAGTCATTACTCCGAACCCGCTCTCCGAAGACGGACCCATGCTGCTCGGTATCAAGGACGCTGGGCGTGCCCTCGGCATCAGCTACTCGATGGTCCACGAGCTCACGACAAAGGGCGAGATCGAGTGGACTCAGATCGCCAGCCGCAAGTACATCTCGCGCGACTCATTGCTCGCCTTCATCAAGGAGAACACGCACCGCGGGTTCCAGGCGCGGTACTGAAGCGCTTCCCCCCTCTCCCACCGCGCCTTCCGAACTAACCATCTATGTCTATGTCGTTGGGCACGACATCCTGCTTGTAAGGCAGGCGCGGCTAGGAAGAACGCACCTCCAGTACCGATCTAGTACCTGTGGCGTGGCCGACGATTGACCTCTCGATGCTGAGTTACCGGGAGTCGTGACAACCACCGGCCCACGTCTACGGCCCGCGTGCATCAGGCTGAAGCACTGAGTTCTCGCGTGCGAAGCTAAACGAAGGGAGCCTCGTCTCGGCAGAGGACACATTAGTTCTCGATGCCGAGACGGACTCCCATGCTAGCCCCGTGGGCCAGGCGAGGAACGAGTCCTCGGTGATTTCAACAGTCGACTAGCTCGGCTGATCGCTGCAGGGTGACACGATCCGCACCTCTTCGATGAGTGATGACCGCTCCGCCGCGGCGCGAGCCCAAACGGCGGCCTCGAAGTAGCTGGCGAAGCGCTGCCGATTGGCGTACCACTCGGGACGCGTTACGAGCTTGATCTCGACGTAGTGGCCGAGCGTACAGAGCACATTCTTGGCGAACCAGTCAGGAAGGTCGGTCGTGTCGCCCCGTGGGTCCGGCATGCCAACCAGCACTGCATCACCGACCAGCGTCGACTGACGGAGCGTGTCAGGCATCCAGAACCAACGCAGGATGGTGGCTCGGACGTTGAGAGGTAGATCGAGGATCAATCCCTCCTCGTTCACATAGATCGTGGCGCCGATCCTTGGCAGGTCGACTGGCTCGATGAGTCCGCCGACTGCCTGCCGGTAATCCTTTAGCCCGATGAACTCCTGCGTTACGCATGGCGAGTTCTCGTCGGCCGGAATGATGATGCCTCTTGGCATCGTGCACCTCCTTGATGCGAGCGGCCCATGATCCGAGTGGATCATGACGTGACCGCCTGACATCAACGAAGCGAATTCGGAGAAGGCGTCCACCATGGGACGCGATCTCATCAAAGGTTATACAGCCGCTGACACGCAGGGTCAATATTCCGATCGAAAAACTTGAAGGAATACGTTCACTTGTGGGTCAAGACGAGTGAAGATGACCTCTCGCTACTGATTGCCGGATGGCGGTTCCGCGCGACCGGTCAGTGCCACTTGGACATGACTCCCGAGCGATCGAGCTGTAATGTCTCGCTCGCCTACTCCGGCGATATCGACCTCGAACAGAGGCCATAGTTCTCCATGCCAGATCACCGACACGACGAACTGTTCATCGAGATCGAAAAGTGCAGCTCCCTCGAATACATCGAACGCGCCAGACTGGCTGTTTCGCCAACTCAAAGCCTGAATATCTCGTTGGTCGTCGCGCCAGAGGGAGACCTCAGGGGTTCGCATCTCGATGAAGTAGAAGTGACGCGCCATGACGGATACCCAGACATGATCATGATCCGGATGCCAGAGGGAGAGCCTCAACTGAGGCGAGGCTTCGAGCGTCCATTGAGTCGAAAGATATGCGGCGATCTGGTGAAGACCCTTGTCGCTATAACGTCGCACCTGACGCTGGTCGTATCCCGCGCGTAGACCGAAGTCGGTGAGCCGTTCGAGGTGGGTAGACCCATGGGCGGCAAGCCCCAGTGAAGCCGAAGCGGCACCAATCGCAGTGCTCTGATCCATAGCCAGGATGGCCTGTTTCAGCGCGTTGTAGGCGATATCTGGATTGCCGGCACCAATGAGCTGGCAGATGATCGGACTCGCGGCTAAGCCCGCAGGCGTGACACCTTCGGCGCTCTTGCGGAGCGCTCGAAGTTCGGCATGGACCTGCTCCTCAAGGGTCATCGCTTAGCCTTAGGACTTGTTACGCTGCACGGGTGCCTGAAGACTACGGTACCCCCTAATCTCACGACGAGGGGCCTGTCACAGCGGCGTAGATCGAAGTAGCAGACAAACCAGCACCCAGCCGTTAAACGACCACCCAAATGCTAGAGTCGTTGATTCTCTTGGACTGGCCCGAATCCAATTGGCCCCTACAAAAATGGAGCAGCATCAAAGGAAACCAAAGTACATATAGCTGTGCGAATCTGTTAGGTAAGCCCCAGTGAAGAGGGTCTGGCCAGTGCAGCCATTTGTCTGGATGACAGAACCTCCGGAGCTCGCTTGATTCTGCATACCGTTCGCCTGGAGTACGTAATACGGTCCCATGGAGACGGGGCAGCCATAAGCACCCGCACCAAAAGTGTGATACCAGTAGCGACTGGTTGAGGTGTTACGGGGGTCTGCAAAAACATGTGAGTCATCATAGGCGTTTAAACTTCCCAAGAATCCAGGATCAGTACTAACTTCCCATGTACTACTCCCCGGGTTAGGCACAGATGCGGGGAATGAGTTGTTATCCACCGCATACAGTCGAAGAGCTTTCTCCATTTCCGAGAAATCCTGCATTCGTCGTGCATCCATCGCTCGATTCTGGGCTCCGTTATATGCGACAATCGTTATCGCGGCCAGGATCGCGATGACCACGATGACAATCAATAGCTCGACGATCGTGAAGCCGCGAACGCGCCGCACGCTCCGACTAGCGTCATTGCCGCCTGAGATATCGAGTGTTGGATGTGATCCAGGTTCCATCTGCACGTATTTAAGCACGAGCGAAACGCTTAGTCAACACACCTATCCCGCACTACCTAGGACTTCCTTTTTTAACCCGCGTATCACAGTGCAGTTGTACTCCGGCTCTTGAGCCAGACCGTCACCACGGATCCGAAGTTCTGTCCGACCCGGATCACTGTGGCATGAAGATCTCCTTCGACAAGCATGGACGGTTTGGCCTCACCCCGCCATTCGAGTCGTAGGTTCAGAGGAGCTTGAAGCAATAGCCGGATCGGCGTCGCCAGGTAGTAGTACTGGCGGTCGTCCTGCTTGTATCGCTTCCATGTAATGTCGCGCGTCACTCCATTCTCGTAGAGTGCCGGAAGCCGCATGCCGATATGAAGCGGGACAGCAAATCGCATGCTGAGCGTAAGACCCTCTGCGTCATCATCATGAAACCTCGCACCAAGTTTCGGATCTATCCACGGGGCGGCGGTCAGGATCAGCTGGACGAGCTTCGTGATTCCGGCGTCGCTCCATCGGCGGGTCGTCCGCGCATCGACTCCGCAGAGTGCGGCGTAGTCCTGGAGTCGCGCGAGTACGGTATCGCCGTCTGCGCCCCATCCGAATGAGGCGAAGGCCGCTTGGATCTCTGGGTCGTCGTCGGCTTGTCGACTGAGCAGTAGAAGCCGGTTCATGGCTGTTTCTGGGTCGCCACGGCCCAGTCCGAGCAGAATCCCGGGGGTCTCCAACAGCTTCGTGTCAGAGAGTGGCCCTGGCATCTTACGGAGCCGTCGAAGCTCCTCTTCAAGAATCGGCTCCATGGCCATGATCCACGCGCCTCCGATCGTCGGTGTCACTTTCGTGTCACGACAGCCAGTCTCCCCCGGTCCCAGAGTTGAGGTGTCGCCGGGATGCGTCTCCTAGTCACCAGCTGGGTCCCCGTGCGACAGGTCATGGAGGAAGTCATGTCCGAGATCCAGCCCTATACCAGTGGCTCCACCCTCGTCCCGTCCAGCTCGGCCCCCTGGTCGCAGCACGGTCGGGCCATTAACCGCTTGGCATCGTCCACCGAGCTCGCGACACTCACCGCAGCGGCGCGTGCTCAGGTCGAGCAAGCCCGTCTTGACGCCATCGATCAGGTCGCCGCCCGCGGCATGCAGGGCGTCGCCATGGTCACCCAGTTCGAACAGCAGCTCACGCAGGCGGTGCCGCTGGCCGCCTCGCGCCTGCAGGCGCTCGGGGACATGCACGCGCTGCAGGTCGCCATGGAAATCTCCTCCTTCACGAGGGGACTGGGACGATGAACGCCATTGACGGCCTGCTCGTGGTCATCCTCGTCCTGGCCGCCGTAGCAGCGGCGCTCTACGTCATCGGTGTCGTACTACCCGCCCTGGAGCAGGAGAGGCGGCGTCGAGCAGCCCTCATCCAGCAGCAGATGTCAGAAGCGCGTATAGAGGCCGCGTCCTTCCGGGCGATGCAGCAGATGCTCGAGGTCGCTCGCCAGGCCCAGGACGCTGAGCGTCACTTCTAGTCCGACGTCTCCATCTATCGACCGGTTGCTCATCAAGGTGGTCTCAGGCGTTCGCACCGCCTGAGACCACCCGAGCAGACCCGGCTTCGCCTCATCGTCTCTCGCCAAAGAAAGGACTCTGGTTCGCCATGTCTGTCATCACTCTCGCAAGCACCGCGTCCCCGAACAAGCCCCGGGCACCCTTCACCGCCGTCGAGTTGCAGGCGGCGCGTCAGCAGCTGTCGGCCTTCGTCGATCAGCAGGCCGACGATCTTGCTGGCCGGCTCGGGTTCGGCTGGCATCCCGTTGTCGATGCGCCCTCCACCTACCAACAGCTGCGGGGCGCAATCGATCGCTCCCTCGCCACCAAGGAGCCGTTGCCGGTCTCGTCGGAGAACAGTGCCTCGGTGGTCTATGACCGGCCCGAGGTGAACTTCGCCTTCCGCTTCTGGCATGACGTCTCCCACGTCCAGCACGGCCTGTCCTTCGCCCTCGAAGACGAGCTGGAGCTGGCGCTCTGGCACCTCAACGTGCTCGAACAGAGCGGCACCACTCGGGACTCGATCGCCTACCGGCTGCTGGAGGCCGACCTACTGGGGCAGCTGCTCCTAATGGGCTTGGTCGGTCGCTTCCCGTTCGACCAAGAGGAGTTCGTACTGAGCTGCGCGCTTCTCGGTATGGAGCGGGGCCTCCTCACCGAGATCCGCCGTACGCCGGGAGCCCGCGATGAGTGACGCGCCGGACCCAGGCAGCTGGATCGGCCGGATTGTCGGGTGGTGCTTCGCTCTCCTGGTGGGGGCGATGGCCCTGTCTGCGGCCGTCCAGATCGTCGAGGACGTCTGGTGGCAGCTCTGCATCGGCGGGCTCGTCGCCATCATTGTCGCGGTGCTGATCGCTCTCATTCGTCGCCGTTCGCGCTTTTAGCCGTGAGCGCTATGTGTGGCGTGTTGTAAAAACTACACGCCCTATTTCTGTAGCTCGTCATATTCCTTGACAGATATTCCGTTCGGTGGCCTGCCTGCTCGTCTTCCCTCTTGTATTTCTTGAGGTGAGTGCTCATAGTACGGGGCACAAAGGCGAGTAGGCAAGCCAGTAAAGCCGGTGGGTGTCAATGAATGTCGTCTAGCAAGAGAGGAGGAGTAAGCATGTCGTCGAATAAGCCCACCACGCCCCGGAAGGGTCAGAAGCCGAGCCAGCCACGCCGGCCCGGTCGTCCTGGACGCCCCAAGAAGGACCAGCACATCATCGTGCGCTCCGAAGTGCGTCCGGAGCCGGATTATCGGCTGCTTGCCCGTGCGGTCATCCGCATGGTGCTCGACGAACAACGTCGAGCCGAAGAGTCGGAAGCGGCCGGCGGCTCCGAGATGGAGGACGGCCATGACGCGACCTGATCTTCACTGGACGCAGCTGCACTTCGATCAGGGGGTCGACCAAGCCCAGGTGCACGACTCCTTGACGGCGCTGGCAGTGCTGCCCTTCGCGCCACTTGTCGTACTTGAGCTGATCGGCCGCCACGGGCAGGTCAGTTGGCGGATCGGCGCTCATGCCAAGGATGTGTCGGCCGTGCGGCGCGCACTTGCCGCCCACATCCTGGGACTGCGACTGACCGACGAGACGTCCGGTGGCACCCTCGACCGGCTCCGGCTGGCTGCCGCCGTACGTCTCGGCGGATGGAGCCTTCCCCTACGTAAGGAGTCGGCCGAACCGGTTGCACGTGGCCTCTACCGCGTGCTGGCCGGGACCACGTCTGACGAAATGATCCGTATTCAGCTGGTCTTGGGACAGCGCTTCACCCCGCGCCGTCTGAGGGACGACGAGCCGGCCGGCGCGGAATCCGCCCGGCATGTCGCCGAGCATGGCTTCAGGGTGAGTCTTCGCGTCGGGGTGAACGCCAAGTCTGAGGCCAGGGCGCGTGCCCTGGTGCGCGACGTCGGGTCTGCCTGGCGAGCGCTGGAAGTTCCCGGCGTCATCGTCGAGCTCTGGCGCACCAACCCGCGCACGGTGACCGACGTACGTGCTCCCGGCTGGTGGTCGCTGCGACTGCGGGTCGACGACCTCGCTCGGCTGGTCGGCTGGCCCATCACGCCCGATCTGCCTGGCCTCCCCGCGGCTCATCCGCGCCTGCTGGCGCCAGTCGGTGCGCTGAAGTCTGGACGTCGGCTCGGCATCGCCCAAGCCGATCCCTCGGCGGTCGTGCGGGTGTCGGTCGAGGACTCACTGCGGCACCTGCATGTCATCGGACCGACCGGCGTCGGCAAGTCCACCCTTCTGGCGCACTTGGCGTTGCAGGATGCGGCCGAGGGTCGCGGGCTGGTGGTGATCGATCCGAAAGGGGACCTGGTCCGCGACATCCTCGCCCGTCTCCCCGAGGATCGCCGCGACGACGTCGTCGTCCTTGATCCGACGGCCAAGCACGTCGTGGGCATCGACGCGCTCGGCGGCCCGGCGCCCGATCTGGCGGCCGACACCATCCTGTCTGTCTTCCACGCCCTTTATGCCGACTCGTGGGGTCCACGGACGCAGGACATCATGCACGCCAGCCTGCTCACGCTCGCCCGTGCCGGTGGACTGCCGCTGGCTCTGGTGCCCGCGCTACTCACCAACGACGGCTTCCGTCACCAGCTGATCGGACGCCTCGCTGCCGATGATCCCCTCGGTGTCGGCGCCTTCTGGAGCTGGTACGCCGCCCAGTCCGACGCGATGCGCACCCATGCGATCGCGCCCCTGATGAACAAGCTTCGCCCGCTCATGATGCGCCCCGGGTTGCGGGCTACCTTCGGCCAACAGGACCCGCGCTTCGCGCTCCGAGACGTGTTCGCCAAGCGCCGCATCGTTCTGGTTTCCCTCGCCGCGGGCAGGCTCGGCCCAGATGGTGCGCAGCTGCTCGGCTCGCTGGTCGTCGCGCTGCTGTGGCAGGCCGCCCTGGAGCGAGTCCAAGTCCCTGCCGAGCGCCGCCATCCGGTGATGGTCTACATCGACGAGGTCCAGGATTACCTGCACCTGCCGGGCTCCCTGTCCGACGCACTGGCGCAGGCTCGCGGGCTCGGGGTCGGCTTCACTCTGGCCCACCAGCACCTCGGCCAACTCCCGCCGTCGCTTGAGAGTGCCCTGTTCGCGAACGCCCGCTCAAGGGTGAGCTTCACACTCTCGTCCAAGGACGCGCGCACGCTCGCCTCGACCGCGAACGGTCTGCTCGTGCCCGAGGACTTCACCTCGCTGCCCGCCTACCACGCCTACGCCCAGCTGCTCGTTGAGGGCAGCCCAACGCACCCGGTCTCCCTGCTCACCGAGCCGCTGGCGCCACCGATCAGGCGAGCGGCCGACTTGGCCGAGGCGTCCTCCAAGACCTACGGGCGGACGGTCGCCGAGGTCGACGCCCGGCTCACTGCCCTGGCGACCGGAACCGATCCCCAGGACGTCCAGAACCCACCTCCGGCGACCCCGGCCAATACCGCCGCACAGAACCCGTCGGCCGTGTCTACGGACGCACCCAAGGACGGGGAACGGTTCGGCCGACGGCGACGCACCACACCCACGACAACACCACGAAAGGAGAACCCTGATGACAACTAACACTGGACACACCCCCGAGGACCGCATTCCGATCGCTGCTCCGCTCGGCTCACCCGACCCCAGCGCAACTGACGAAGCCACACAAGCATCGGCCGCATTAGCGGCGCCGAATACCGACACTCTGTCGGTGTCGTCCTCACCGGGGCGGGTCGGCGGCCGCGCTCTCGCCAAGCTGCGTCACGACCTCACCGAGCGCGACTGGCGCATCCTGCGACTGGTCGGCGACCACCGCTACCTCACCACCCGCCAGATCGAGGGCTTCTGCTTCACGAACCTCGGCTCGCCCGAATCGGCCGAACGCACCACTCGGCGTGTACTGGCACGTCTCGCCCACGAGGGTGTGCTGCGAACATTGGCTCGACGCATCGGCGGCGTCCGTGCCGGATCGGGCGCCACCGTCTACCACCTGGCTCCAGCCGGCGCACGGCTCCTGGCGGGTGATACGGGACGCCACTTCCGCAGCCGCGAGCCGTCCGAGCGCTTCCTCCTGCACTGTCTCGCGATCGGCGACACCCATCTCGAGCTCAACAGCATTGCCACGCGCGACGCCATCACCTCGATCGAGGTGGCCCTCGAACCGGCCTGCTGGCGCACCTACACCGGTCCTGGCGGGGAAAGCCGCAGCCTGCAGCCCGATCTCGCCGTCACCGTTCAGGGCGCGGACTACGAGGACCGTTGGTTCCTCGAGATCGACATGGGGACTGAGTCCATCCCAACGTTGCTGACGAAGTCTGCGCAGTACGACACCTATCGGCGCACCGGCGCCGAGCAGGCCGCGCATGAGGTCTTCCCCATGGTCTGTTGGCTCATGCTCGGCGCTAAAGCCGATACTCGCGCCGAGCAGCTGCGCCAGCGCCTTCGAGCCAAGGGCTACCCCAACGGCATGTTCCACGTCTGCACCGAAGACCAGCTCAGCCTCACCCTCACAGGAGCCGTGGCATGAGTCGGCCCCGCAACCAGATTCTGAACGGGGACGCGCTCCAGCGCCTCAAGGAGCTTCCCGACGGATGGGTCGACCAGATCGTCACCAGTCCGCCGTACTTCCGTCTTCGCGACTACGGCACCTCCGGCCAGTTCGGCCTCGAGGAGACGGTCGAGGACTACGTCGCGACGCTGCGGGCCTGCGTGGCTGCCATGCGGCGCGTCCTCATGGCGACTGGAACCCTGTGGCTCAACCTCGGCGACAGCTACAGCCTGCACGCGTCCCAGGGTGCCGCCCGCAAGAGCCTGCTCGGTGTCCCCGAACGCGTCCTTCTGGCTCTGATCGAGGATGGCTGGACGCTGCGTAACAAGATCATCTGGGCCAAGACGAACCCGATCCCGACGAGCGTCGCTGACCGGCTCGCCACTACCCACGAGGTCATCTACGTCCTCGCGACGAGCAGCCGCTACTACTTCGACCTCGACGCCATCCGCCAACCGCACCGCACGCCAGTGCCTGATCACGTACGACGCCACCAAACGCACCCGGCGCACCGCAAGCGGTCGACGACCGGCTGGCTGGGGCCTAACGGTGACAGCGACGACGGCCTTGCCGCGCTCAAGGCGCGGGGCATGGTCGGCCACCCCCTCGGCAAGAACCCCGGCGACGTCTGGCAGATCTCGCCAAGCCACTTCCGGGGCGCCCACTTCGCCACCTACCCCGAGACGCTCGTTCGTCCCATGATCCGCGCCGGCTGCCCTCACCTACGGTGCAGTCGCTGCCGCGCCCCGTACGCCCACACGATCACGCGCACAGGTACGACAGCCACCCGACAGCCCGAACGACCCACCTGCCGCTGCAATAGCCCACCCGAGCCAGGCCTCGTGCTGGACCCCTTCCTCGGCTCCGGCACGACCGCGGTCGTTGCCAAGGCCCTCGGCCGCGACTGGCTCGGCATCGAGCTCAACCCCGAGTACGTCCAGCTGGCCGAAGCACGCATCGCCGCGGCCCGTCACTCCACCAACGCAACACCCCTGAAAGGAGGAACATCATGACCGACAACCACAACCAGCCAGGCGAAAACCACGAGCGCCGACCCGAGCAGCAATATCACCCGCGTATCTGGATCGCCTCGCTTGCCGACTACAACGCGGGCATTCTGCACGGCCGCTGGGTCGATGCCACTCAAGACCCCGACGACCTAGAGGCGGCCGCCCGAGAGATCCTCACGTCCAGCCACGAGCCCAGCGCCGAGGAGTACGCCATCTTCGACTACGACGAGTTCGGCAGCTACCGCGTGCAGGAGTACGACCGGCTCGAAGACGTCAGCCTCATCGCGCGCGGCATTGCCGAGCACGGCGACGTCTTCGCCGTCTGGGCCGAACTGCACGACGGCGACCCGGCCATGATGGCCTCTTTCGAGGACGCCTACCTCGGCACCTACGACAGCGCTGAGCAGTGGGCCGAACAGCTCCTCGACGACGAGGGCATCCCGCAGCTGCTGGACAAGGCCATCCCAGACGACCTGCGCAACTACGTCTCGATCGACTACGAGGCATGGGCACGTGACGCCCAGATCAGCGGCAGCATCCACATCGAAGACCTGCCCGATGGACGCGTCGCCGTCTTCGACGTCACCTGAACCAACCCGGCCGATCCTTCTCGTCGGGAGACTGCAGCCGCATCGTGATCCATCCCGGATCACCGGCTGCACCATCCCGAGGAGATGGACCCACCACAGGTGGGTGAAGTCCCGAGGAAGGAGGAACCCACGTCATGAAGACGCTCGCCATCCGCTTGGAAGACGACCAGCACGCCAAGCTCACCATGCTGGCTCGCCTGGCTGGCATCTCGGTCACCGACGCCATCCGCGCCGGGGTCGAGGCCCAGATCGAGGTCATGGCTGCCGATCCCCAGATCGCCGCCAAGGCCGACGAACTCCAGGCCGAGATCGAACGGGAAGCCCGCGAAGCCGCCGCCGCCCTCAGTGCCATGTTCGGCACCGGGAAGCCCAAGCCCCGCGCCACGACACCCAAGACGTCCACGTAGGCGCCCTCCACCCCGCCCGGATGAGGCACGAGTCGTGCATCCAGCACGCTCGCCCTCATCCGGGCTACAACCCCACAAATATGCGAAAAATAGGCGGAACCTACCGCCAATAAACATTCCGCCTATTTCAATTGCATCGCGCAATTTCATATAATAGATATGAACGATAACCGGCTCTTCACAATCCAAGGTGTAGTTGGGGTCTGAATCCGCCGGCCTCGAGTAGGCAGCGGGCGATGTAGTTGGTGAGGTTGCGGAAGCCGAGGGCTGATCCTCGCAGGTGTTCCAGTCGGCCGTTGATGGCCTCGGTGGGGCCGTTCGATGTGCCGGGGCGCTCGAAGTAGGCCAGGACGTCGGCGGCGCGCTTGGTCATCGTGCGGCCGAGGGTGATGATCTCGGTCAGCGCGCCGGGGACGCCGCTGCTGATGGCCTCGATCACGGCCTGCATCCGGGCGCGGCCCTGGACTGGATCCGGCTCGCGGTAGGCCGCGATCATGCGCTGGTAGATGGCCCAGGTGGCCTCGACCTCGACGTGGGCGTCACCGGCGAACAGGGCCTCGATGCGTGTCTTCTGCTTGTCGGTGAGCAGGTCGATGCCGGTATGCAGACTCCGCCGGGCCGAATACAAGGGGTCGCCGGACCGGCCGCGGTGACCGTGGAGGGTCTGTTGGACCCGGCGCCGGCAGCGGTCCAGCGCGTCGCCGGCCAGGCGGACCACGTGGAAGGGGTCCATCACGGCAGTCGCGTCGGGCAGTTCCTCAGCCGTGGCGGTCTTGAAGCCGGTGAAGCCGTCCATCGCGACGACCTCCACCCCTGCGCGCCAGTCGGCGGGGCGTTCGGCGAGCCAGGCCTTGAACGCTTGCTTGGAGCGTCCCTCGACCATGTCCAGCAGGCGGGCCGGACCGGTTCGGTCGCGGATCGGGGTCAGGTCGATGATGACGGTGACGTACTTGTCGCCGCGGCGGGTGTGACGCCACACGTGCTCATCGACCCCCAGGACCCGGACCCCGTCGAAGCGGGCCGGATCGGCGATCAACACGCGGCGACCTTCGGCCAGGACCGCGGTGTTCGCGGTGTTCCACGACACCCCGAGAGCCTGCGCGATCCGGGCCACGCTCAGGTGCTGGCAGACGAGTCCCTCCAGCGCCCACCGCAGCCCCCGACGCGACAGCTTCGCCCGGGTCTCTGCCGCCTGGGTGGTGTCCTGACGCCAGACGTGGCCGCACTCGGTGCACCGGTAGCGGCGCACGGTGACCTCCAGCAGCGTGGGACGCCAGCCGAACGGCTCGTGCGCCAACTGGCGGACAACGGTGTCGCGCGGCTTGCCCTGAGCCCCGCAGCGGTGGCACCAGTCGTCGGGATCGACGACCCGGCAGGCCAGCACGGCCCGGTCCGGCTCGAGGCGTTGGCCGATGACTTCCAGACCGAGTTCGTCCAGACGGGTGAAGGTGGTCAGGTCCGGACAGCAGAAGGTAGCGTGGGGCACGTCGAGGTCTTCCCGATGGGCAGTGTGAGAGCTTCCATCTTCGGAAGGCCTCGACCCATCTCCCGTCCCGACGCGCCGCCCAACATCACACCTGCCCTACACCCTGGATTGTGAAGAGCCCGATAACCGTAAACGTGAAGGCGTGAAACGGCTGCAATCATCACCATCGGGGTCAGAACCAAAGAGGAACAATCACCAGGGATGAGCCACCCGCCAGGCGGGTGGCTCTTGCACCCTCACACCTCAGAAAGGAGAACTCATCATGAGTAGTTACGGACGCAAGCAGCGTCGCACCGACGACACCCCGGACAAGCGACACTGCGTGCTCTACCTTCGTGTCTCGTCGGTCCGCCAGACGCACACGGCCATGGACGTCGACAAGGACGGCAACTCCATCGCCACCCAGCGCGAACAGACCACAGCCAAGGCCAACGAGATGAACCTGATCATCGCCAAGGAGTTCGTCGAGCCCGGCGTCAGCGCTCAAACCATCGAGAAGCGCCCAGTCTTTCGGCAGATGCTCGCCTACGTCTCGGAGCACCCCGAGGTCGGCTACATCATCGTCTACAGCCGTTCGCGTGCCTTCCGCAATGTCGAGGATGCCATGCTGACCAGGCGCAACCTGCGCATGCTCGGCGTCAAGCTAATCTCCACCAAGGAGGACTTCGGCGACTCGATCGAAGGCGACGCCATGGCCACCATCTCCGACACGATGAACGAGTTGCAGAACCGGCTCAACGGCCAGGACATCAAGCTCAAGATGGCCCACAAGGCCAAGAACGGCGGCACGCTTGAGTATTTGAAGGCTTGGAGGCCACTCGATCTTGCCGTTGGGGGCCAGTGATATTGCCGGTGGGGGCCAGCGGCCGCCGGGGTGGGGGCCACCGGCTCCCACCGGCGTCTTGTCACTGGTTCACGGCGGCGTGTTCACGCATGTTGTGGTTGCCGGTGTCGACCCAGATGGTGTTGTGGACGATGCGGTCCATGATCGCGTCGGCGTGGACTCCGGAGCCGAGTCGCTGGTGCCAGTCCTTCTTCGCGTACTGGGTGCAGAACACGGTTGAGGCGGCGTCGTAGCGGCGTTCAAGTAGTTCCAGCAGCATGCTGCGCAT
>NZ_FMYF01000008.1 GCF_900092135.1 Raineyella antarctica
CTGACTGTGAGGATGGCGGTACAGCTCGTCTGGTGATGGGCTGTGGGGAAGCCACCTGGTGACGTGACCCTTGGCCTGACTGGCCTGTGTGCCTTTCAGTGGACTTGTCCGTCACGGGTGGCCGACCCCGGCCCGGTCGGAGCCTTGTTGGCCTGATCAGGAGCTTGACCCTCAGGTGTTCACAGCACCTGAGGTGTCCCGTCACAGTCCTGCCGTGACTCCTCCCGGACCGGAACCACGTCCATTCCGGAGCAAGGGAGAACGCATGACCAGTCTGGCCGAAGTCGTCGACTTCGTCATCGGGGTCGACACCCACGTCGAGACCCACACAGCCGCAGTGATCGATGCCCACACCGGTGCCGCGCTGGCCGACCTGAGCGTCCCGACCACCCCCGAGGGTTACCGCGCACTGATCGACTTCGCTGATGAGCACGGCGCGCTGCGCGCGTGGGCGATCGAGGGCACCGGCGGCCACGGCGCCGGACTGACCCGTTTGCTGGCGGCCGGCGAGGAGTACGTGGTGGAGCTGGACCGGCCCGAACGCACCCAGCGCCGCCACGGGGCGAAGTCCGACAAGATCGACGCGGTCCGCGCCGCCCGTGAAGCCCTGGCCCGGCCCGTGCTGGGCACACCCCGGGCGGCCGGGGACCGACAAGCCCTCTCCGTGCTGCTCGCCGCGCGTGGCTCCGCGGTCGATGCCTACACCGTGACCATGCGCCAACTGTTCAGCCTGACCATCGCCGCCCCTGAGGTCCTGCGCGCCAAGCTGCGCGGCCACCGGCCGGTCGAGCAGGTCCGTATCGCCGCCAAGCTACGCATCCAGCCCAGCTGGGACACCGAGACCAGCACCACGGCGCGCGTGCTGCGCCAGCTCGCGCGCCGCTGCCAGGGCCTGCAGACCGAGGCTGCCGGCCACGAAACAGCGATCCTGGCCATCGTGAAGCGCTGGCGACCCGACCTGCTCGACCAACTCGGCGTCGGCCCGATCGTCGCCGCCGTGGTGTTGTGCGCCTGGTCCCACCCTGGCCGGATCCACTCCGAAGCAGCGTTCGCGATGCTGGCCGGCGTCGCCCCGATCCCCGCCAACAGCGGCCAGACCACCACCCGCTACCGACTCAACCGCCATGGGGACCGACAACTCAACCGGGCACTGCACACCATCGTCCTGTCCCGTCAGCGCTACCACCAGCCGACCAAGGACTACACCGCCCGCCGCACCGCCCAGGGCAAGACCCCACGCGAGATCAAACGCTGCCTCAAGCGCTACATCGCCCGCGACCTCTACCGCCTCCTCGAACACCCACCAGTCCTTGACAGACCATAGGAGCGTCCACAGCTGCGGGACGGCCCCACCGGAGACCGGCGGGTCCGCTCCTGGGCCCTCCTCGGTTCCCGGTCGAGCCGGGACGCGCTGCTACCATGGCCGGCACGACGGAGACGAAGGGGAGCGGGATGGTACCGAGTACCAAGGGATCACGCATCACCGGTGAGGAGCGCGAGCGACTCAAGCTCTCGTACGTACGTCGCTACCAGGCAGGGGAGGCGATCCGGTCCCTGGCGACAGACACCGGACGCAGCTACGGCTTCGTCCAGGGCCTGCTCAAGGAGGCCGGTGTGCCGCTGCGTGCCCGGGGGGGTGCGACACGCGGGAGCCAGGCGGAGTCCGAGCGCGCCGAGCGGATGACCCGGGTCGACGCGGTTCGCGAGGCCGAGCAGGCCCGTGACTTCTTCGGCACCGAGGGGTTCGCGGGCCCCGCCACCCATCGGGACGCAGGACAGCGCGACCTGGACCGTTCGCCCTCGCCGACGCCGACTCTGGCGGAGTGGAGCCTGCCGACCCCGCCGCTGGGCGTGCTGGTCAAGCAGGACCCCGATCGCGCCGGTGCCAAGGGCAAGAAGGCGGGCAAGGGCAAGAAGGCGGGCAAGGACAAGAAGGCGGGCAAGGACAAGTCCAGTGGCAAGGACAAGTCCAGTGGCAAGGACAAGAAGGCGGGCAAGGACAGGTCCGGCCACGGGTCGACGTCCGACGAGGGGACCGGCGCCGAGGGCAAGAAGCACAAGGGCAAGTCCGGCTCGGCCGCCACGAAGAAGGGCGGCAAGGCCCACGGCAAGAAGAAGGCGGCCAAGGCGAAGGCGGCCGAAGAGGCGAAGGACCGGCCGTGACCCGCCGCACCGGGCGGCCAGTCAGGAATCCGGTACGCCGATGAGCATGTCCTCCCCGTTCCACGTGATGCGGATGATGTCCAAGGGGGACGAGGCCGGGAGCCAGCGGCTCGCCCGCGGAACCGTCCGGCGCGTCCTGGCGTACGCCCGTCCGTTCTGGGGCCTGATCACGCTCTTCGTCGCGGTGGTGATCGTCCAGGCCGGCCTCGCGATCGCCCCGCCGCTGCTGTTCCGGGAGATCATCGACCGGGGCGTCCTGGCCGGCGACAGTCGCGTCGTGGTACGGATGGCGCTCGTGGTGGCGGCCGTCGCGTTCGCCAATGCCGGGCTCGGCCTGCTGCAGCGCTGGTGCTCCTCCAGGATCGGGGAGGGCCTGATCTACGACCTGCGCACCGCGGTGTTCGACCACGTCTCGGCGATGCCGCTGGCGTTCTTCACCCGTACGCAGACCGGCAAGCTGGTCTCGCGCCTGAACTCCGACGTGATCGGCGCCCAGCGCGCCTTCACCTCCACGCTGTCCGGCGTCGTCTCCAACGTCTTCGGGTTGCTGCTGACCCTCGGCGCGATGCTGGCCCTGAGCTGGCAGCTCACCGTGGCGGCGCTGGTGCTGCTGCCGCTGTTCGTGTTCCCGGCCCGGCTGGTCGGGCGCAGGCTGGCCGACCTGACCCGGCGCCAGATGAGTGACAACGCCGAGATGTCGGCCACCATGACCGAACGGTTCTCGGTCTCCGGGGCGCTGCTGGTCAAGCTCTTCGGTCGTCCCGAGCAGGAGCACGACAGTTTCGCCGCGCGTGCCGGCGACGTACGGGACGTGTCGGTCCAGATCGCCATGAACGGCCGGTTCTTCATCACCTCGCTTACCCTGGTGGCCGCCCTCGCCACCGCGATGGTCTACGGCGGCGGCGGACTGATGGCGATCGGGGGGACTCTCACCGTCGGTACCCTGACCGCGCTGGCAGGGCTGCTGGGCCAGCTGTACGGTCCGCTGACCGCGCTGACCAACGTGCGGATCGACGTGATGGGGGCACTGGTCTCCTTCGAGCGCGTCTTCGAGATCCTGGACCTGCCTCCGGCGATCCAGGAGAAGCCGGATGCGGTCGAGCCCGGGCCGGACGCATCGGTCGAGTTCGATGACGTCTGGTTCGCCTACCCCCGGGCGGAGGACGTCTCCCTGGCATCGCTGGAGGCGGTCGCCCTGCCCGACCACCTGCCGGGCGAGCCGGTGCTGCGCGGGATCAGCTTCCGGATCGATCCGGGCAGTACCACTGCCGTCGTCGGGCACTCAGGATCGGGCAAGACGACCCTGACGCACCTGGTCGCCCGGCTCTACGACGTGACCGGCGGGGCGGTCCGAGTCGCGGGCGTCGACGTCCGCGACCTGCGGACGACCTCGCTGCAGTCGCTGGTCGGCTACGTGACCCAGGACGCGCACATGTTCCACGACACGGTCGGGGCCAACCTGCGCTACGCCCGTCCGGACGCGAGCGACGAGCAGCTGTGGCAGGCCCTGGCTGCCGCGCACATCGACGACCTGGTCCGCAGCCTGCCCGACGGCCTGGACACCCTGGTGGGGGAGCGCGGCTACCGGCTCTCGGGTGGCGAACGCCAGCGACTGGCGATCGCCCGGCTGCTGCTGAAGGCGCCTCCGATCGTGGTGCTCGACGAGGCCACCGCGCACCTGGACTCAGAATCCGAGGCGGCGGTCCAGCGGGCGTTGGACGGTGCCATGGAGCATCGCACCAGTCTGGTCGTCGCCCATCGGCTCTCGACGGTCCGCAATGCCGACGAGATCCTGGTGGTCGAGCAGGGGCGGATCATCGAGCGCGGCACGCACATCCAGCTGCTGGCCCGGCGGGGGGCGTACGCCGAGCTGTACCGCACCCAGTTCGCCGGCACGCCGGACCTCTGAGCCGCTGCCCCCTGCGGCCGGCGCTTCAGGAGCGGGTGAACGCGCGGATCCGGACGGCCACGGTGACGGTCCTCGGACCCGCCTCGACATCATCCGCTCCGGAGTCACGCTTTCGTCCGTGGAAGGCGTTGGGCCCCATCGCGACCAGGTCCTGGGCGGCAGGGGCGGACAGCGTGAGCTCGAACCGGACGTCGACGTGGCCCGCGGGTTGCAGGTGGCCGGCGAACTGGGCGAGCAGCCGGGACTCCTTGTCTGCCTCGATGTCGAGCAGACCGAGCTCGGCACGCAACTCGGCCAGGTGGTCCGGCAGTGGCAGCGCGACCAGCACGCGACCCTGTGGGGCGAGGACACGGGCGAACTCGGCCGGGTTGCGTGGCGCGAAGACCGCCAGCAGCACGTCGACACTGCCGGAGCGTACGGGCAGGCCGGCCCAGGTGTCCGCGACCACCGCGCCGATCCGCGGGTGGGCGCGAGCCGCGCGACGAGCGGCGGCGGGGGAGATGTCCAGGGCCAGCCCACGGCCACCCGCGGCTGTGGCCGGGCCCAGGCATCCGGCCAGGTAGTACCCGGTCCCCGCACCGACCTCCAGGACGGTACGGACCGTTCCGACCCGGCGCGCCAGCTCGTCCCTGATCGGCGCATAGGCACCCGAGGACAGGAAGCGGTCCCGGGCTGCCACCATGTCGGCGGTGTCGGCATTCGCCGGCGCGGCGTGGGTGAGCAGGTTCACGTAGCCCTGCCGGGCCAGGTCGAAACTGTGGCCCCGGGGGCAGTGCAACGTACGTCCCTCGAGGGTCAGCGGGGAGCCGGCCTCGCTGCCGCACTGCGGACACGTGAGCAGGTCGGCCACATCGGCGAGCATCACCGACCTCAGCCGACGGAGGAGTCCACCGACCGCGACGCCTCCGCGCCGGAGCCGGAATCCTCGGGGGAGTCGGTGCCCGCGGCCCGGCGGCGCCGGCGCCCGGTGATGATCTCGCGGGCGTCCTTGCCGATCAGGATGAAGGTCCCGACGACGCCGATCAGCGCGAAGCTGAACCACTGGATGGCATAGGACATGTGCGGGCCCTCGGTGAGCTCGGGGAGCGCTACCGGTACCAGCCCACTGCCGTCGGCGGGGGTGGTGGAGGTGGTGTTCAGGTAGCCGTCGACCAGGGGAAGCCCGGACCAGGCCGCGATCGCCGGGGGATTGACCAGCCGGACCGAGCCATCGGCCGGAGCGGTGGCGTTCGCCGGCCCGGTCTCGTCAGCCATGACGTAGCCCTCGACGGTGACCACACCGCTCGGCGGGGGCGGGATGCTGCCGGCGTCGGGCAGCGGGCCGCTCGCGGGGCGCGGTGTGAATCCGCGGTCCACCAGCAGCCAGTCGCCCGAGGTGGTCCGGAGCGGGGCCACGACCTCGTACCCGGACCGACCGTCGCTGGTCCGGTAGCGGACCTGGAGCTGGTGGGCCGGGTCGAAGGTGCCCTGTACGGAGACCCGGCGGTACTGCTTGTCCGGTGTGATCGAGCCTTGGAAGGCCTCGGCGAAAGATGCCACCGGAGCCTTCTGCTGGGCGACCACGGTGGCATTGCGCTCGCGCTTGGTCTCCAGCCGGTTCAGCTGCCACTCGCCCAGCCGGACGAAGGCTGTCACCAACACCACGGCGAAGATGACCAGCCCTACCCAGCGCTTCCAGTACGTGCCCACCTGCAAGAGCCTAGCCGGGCCGTCACAGCAGCCGCCGATCGTCCCGACCCACGTGGACCGGGACCAGGTCCCCGCCCAGGGAGGCTCTCCCTGTGCCGGAACACCGGGGCGCTACTGTACGTCGGCGTCGATGTCGGGTTCCGCGTCGATGTCGGCGTCGATGTCGACGTCCTCGGACTCCGGGTCGGCGGTGTGGTCATCGAGGCTGAGCACCAGGGCGGTGGCCTGCGCCGCGACCTTGCCGAGACTGCCGCCACGTCCCACAGCCACGCCGACCAGGAACATGGTCAGCGGCGAGGCCGCCCGCTCCACCTGGTGGGAAGCATCCCTGGCCAGGTCGAGGAGGGTCAGGATGTCATCCTTGCTCAGCTCGAAGTCGTCGGTGTCGATGTGATGGGCAAGGATGCCAATCCAGTCGGTGAGACTCGCCCACTCCTCCGTCATCGTTCTCCTCCCGGGTCGACGTGCCTCGATCATGGCATGGGGCCCGAGGCTCCCGTGCAGTGGGGTCTGGACCGCCTTCAGGGTGCCTGGCCTACACTGCGATGCATGTCACAGGTAGGGACCACGCGAACGATGTCACGACTGGCCGACCGCCATGGCCGTGTCGCGACCGACCTGCGCGTGTCCCTGACCGATCGCTGCAACCTGCGCTGCACGTACTGCATGCCGCCCGAGGGACTGGACTGGACCCCGGACGAGGAGCTGCTGACCAACGAGGAACTGGTCCGCCTGGTCCGGATCGGGGTCGAGCGGCTCGGCATCCGGACCGTCCGGCTGACCGGCGGTGAGCCGCTGCTGCGGGCGGACCTCACCGAGATCATCGCCGCGATCGCCGATCTTGCGCCCCGCCCCGTGATCGCGCTGACCACCAACGGGATCGGGCTGGCCCAGCGGGCGCAGCGCCTCCGCGACGCCGGACTGGACCGGATCAACGTCTCGCTCGACACCCTCGACCCCGAGCGCTTCCGGCAGATCACCCGGCGCAAGCGCCACGCCGACGTCCTCGCCGGGATCCGCGCGGCCACGCAGGCAGGACTGGCGCCGGTCAAGGTCAACAGCGTGCTGATGCGCGGGATCAACGACGACGAGGCACCGGCCCTGGTCGAGTGGGCAGGCAGGGAGGGTGTCGAGCTGAGGTTCATCGAGCAGATGCCCCTCGATGCCCAGCACGGCTGGCGCCGCGACACGATGGTGACCGCCGACGAGGTGATGGCGGCCCTCGCCGGCCACCGGCTGACCCCGGTGAGCCGAGAGGGGATCGCCCGCGGCAGCGCGCCCTCGGAGATGTTCCGGGTCGGCGGGACCGAGCAGGTCATCGGGATCATCGCCTCGGTGTCCCGGCCGTTCTGTGGTGCCTGCGACCGGGTCCGGCTGACCGCTGACGGCCAGCTGCGCAACTGCCTGTTCTCCCGCGGCGAGGACGACCTGCGGGCCGCCCTGCGCAGCGGTGCCGACGACGAGACGGTGGCCGAGCAGTGGATCCGGTCGGTGGCGGTCAAGCGGGCCGGACACGGCATCGACGACCCGAGCTTCCTGCAGCCCGACCGGCCGATGTCAGCGATCGGCGGCTGATCCCGGGTCGGCTCGCCGTCTGTCCCTCGGGTCGTCCGGTCCGGGGCGGAGCTCGTCCGGCTCCGCTTCCCCCGGGATGATGATCGGCGGTTCGGGCGTCGTGGAGCCCTCGATCATGGCCTGGTCCGAAGCAGGCTGGGTCACCTGCGGTACCTCGCCGCCCTTCTTGGCACGCAGGTCGATCGCATTGGCGATCACCACGGCGATCGCCGGGAGGAACGCGGCGCCGCCGACCGCCACCCAGCGCCAGGCGCCGTGCAGGAAGATCGCCGCGACGAAGCAGATCACCCGCAGCGACATCAGGGCCAAGTACTTCGTCTGCCGACGGCTGAGGTCCTCCTCGGCGGACACGGGCGCACTCGTGATCAGGACCGGCCGCGTACGCGACCTGCGCGGGCCCCTGCCTGACGATGCCACGCCGCCACTATAGGTTCAGCGGCCCGCTGTGGCACGGACAACCAGGACCCCCCGGGGCCGGGCGGCCCGTGCCGAGCGCCGGCGGTCGACGGTGCCACCGGGTCGTGGCCTGCTAGCGTGACCCGGTGAGTACTGCACCAGAGACCCCCAGCGGCGGCCGGGTCGCCCTCGTCACCGGCGGCAACCGCGGGATCGGCCGCGCCATCGCGGCCCGACTCCTGGCCGACGGCTACCGCGTCGCGGCCACCTCCCGAAACGGAGACGTACCCGAAGGCGTCCTGGGCGTGCCCTGCGACATCACCGACCAGGAGCAGGTCGAGGCGGCCTTCGCGACCATCGAGAAGGAACTCGGCCCGGTCGAGGTGCTGGTGGCCAACGCCGGCATCACCCGCGACACCCTCCTGATGCGGATGAAGGACGATGACTGGGACGCCGTCATCGACACCAACCTGACGGGTACCTTCCGGGTCGTCCGCCGGGCCAGCCGCGGCATGATGAAGGCCCGCTTCGGGCGGATCGTGCTGATCTCCTCCGTCGTCGGCCTGCTCGGCAGCGCCGGCCAGGTCAACTACGCCGCCTCCAAGTCCGGCCTGGTCGGCATGGCCCGCTCGGTCGCCCGTGAGCTCGGGTCACGCGGCGTGACCGCCAATGTGGTCGCCCCCGGCTTCATCAGCACCGACATGACCGACTCGCTCAGTGATGACCTGGTCGCCAAGTACAACGCGCAGATCCCGGTCGGCCACCTCGGCGCCGTGGACGACATCGCCAACGCCGTCGCGTTCCTCGCCGGTGACGGCGCGGGCTACATCTCCGGCGCCGTGCTGCCCGTCGACGGCGGCCTCGGCATGGGTCACTGAGAGCAGGACAGGAGCAGATATGGGAATCCTCGAGGGCAAGAACATCCTCGTCACCGGCGTGACGATGAACACCTCCATCGCGTTCCGCGTCGCCGAACTGGCGCAGGCCGAGGGGGCGAACGTCGTGGTGTCGAACTTCGGCCGCGCGATGGGCCTGACCCGACGGGTGGTCAAGAAGCTCGACCCGGTGCCGCCGGTACTCGAGCTCAATGCCACCGACGCCGAGCAGCTCGCCGCCCTGGCCGACCAGTTGCGCGAGGCCGGCTTCGACCGCCTCGACGGCATCGTGCACGCCATCGCCTACGCGAATCCCGAGACCGCCCTGGGCGGGAACTTCATGACGACCGAGTGGGAGGACGTGGCGACTGCGCTGCACACCTCGGCGTACTCGCTGGTCTCACTGGTCCGCGCCTGCAAGCCGCTGATGACGGGGCCCGGCAGCGTCGTCGGACTGACCTTCGACGGCTCGGTCGCCTGGCCGACGTACGACTGGATGGGCGTCGCCAAGGCCGCGCTCGAGGGCGCCAGCCGCTACATGGCCCGCTACGTCGGTCCCGACGGCATCCGGACCAACATGGTCTCCGCCGGCCCGATCGATACCCTGGCCAAGAAGGCCATCCCGGGCGGGTCGGAGTTCAACGACGTCTGGGCCACCCGTGCCCCGCTGGGCTGGGACCCCACCGATGCCACCGCCACGGCGAAGGCCGTGGTCGCCCTGCTGTCGGACTGGTTCCCGATGACGACCGGCGAGGTCATCCACGTCGATGGTGGTCTGCACGCCACCGGCGCCTGATCGGACACCCCTTCGAGGCCGTCCCGTCCGTCGGGGCGGCCTCGCTGCACGTCCGGCCGCGTACGGACGAGCCGGCCGTGTCGTCGAAGAGCCGGATCGGCGCGGTCCCGGGTCGTTGAGGTGTTCAGTCGTTGCGGTGTTCAGTCGTCGAGGTCATCGGGGGGCCAGGCGCAGGAGGCCTCGAGGCTGTCGAGCGCGGCGTTCAGCAGCGTACGCAACGTCCGGGCGCGGACATCGACCGCTTGGGCATGCAACAGGCCCGACTCGTCGGCCAGCCCGGCCTCGCACGCCTCGACGAGGCGGAGCGCCCGGTCGGCGGAGTGTCGCTGGCGCGCCGGGTAGGCCGCCGGCAGCAGGAGCCCGGTCGTGCCGGGACGTCTCCCCGATACCATCCCCAGCCGGTCCAGCTCGGAGGTCGCCGCGACGATCGCGAGCGAGAGGGCATGTTCGGCCTCTGCGGCGGAGACCGGCGGGAACGGGCGGTCGGCGCGCACCAGTACCCACTGGACGGCCGGACCGACCCGGGTCGGCACCCAGGCCGGGCCGCCCTCGCGGGGGATCACCGCGGCGCCGGCGTCCAGGGCCGCCCGGGTCAATTCGGCGGGGCCGCGCAGCGGACCCAGCTTGCCGGGCCGGGGCAGGGCCAGCACCCAGTCCGACGAGTCGTACGCCAGGGCCGCCTCCATCGCCTCCTCCAGCGTGCTGGCATGCTCGGGCGGCAACCCGAGCAGTGCGTCGGGGCTGGTCACGTGGTGCGCCGCATCCTGGCCCTGGACCGTACGGGCCGCGACGTCGATGCTGGGGACGCCCGTGCCGGGGCCCGTGGCCGGGGCGCCGTGGCGGAGCACGTTCAGGTGGGTCACCAACCGGATAGTGGCGAGCAGGGTCACGATCTCCACGCTACGTCACCACCGCAGGAGGCGGCCCGGCTTCGGCCGGCACCGGGCCCGCGGAGGGTCACGGCTCGGCCACAGCTGGGGGACCCGCCCGGCCCCGTGTACGCCTGCGAGGTCGCGAGCATGTAGGTTCGGACCATGGTCGCAGTGGTGGATCTGGTCGATGTAAGTGTCCGGCGTGGCAGCACGATGCTGCTGGACGGCATCAACTGGCAGGTGGGTGAATCCGATCGGTGGGTGGTGCTCGGTGCCAACGGTGCCGGCAAGACGACATTGCTACGGCTGCTGACCGGCGACCTCTATCCCACCACCGGTATGGCCGGCGTGCTCGACGAGGTGCTGGGTGCCGTCAACATCTTCGACCTGCGGCCCCGCATCGGCCTGGTCTCCCAGACCTTCCAGGAGCGGGTCCCCCGCGGGGAGACGGTGCACGACCTCGTCGTCTCCGCGGCGTACGCCGTCGTCGGACGCTGGCGCGAGGAGTACGAGGGCTTCGACCATGAGCGGGCCGACGCCCTGCTCGAGCGGTTCGGCATGCTCGAGCTGCGGGACCGTACGTTCGGGACCCTGAGCTCGGGGGAGCGCAAGCGCGTCGAGATCGCCCGGGCACTGATGGTCGATCCGGAACTGTTGCTGCTCGACGAGCCCGCCTCCGGCCTCGACCTCGGCGGACGGGAGAACCTCGTCCGGCTCCTGGGGCACCTCGCCGCGGACGCCGCTGCCCCGGCCAGTGTGATGGTGACCCACCACGTCGAGGAGATCCCGCCGGGCATCACCCATGCGCTGCTGCTGAAGAAGGGCAGGATCGTCGCATCCGGGCCGGCGCGCGAGGTGCTGACCGAACCGCTGATGAGCGAGACGTTCGACATGCCGCTGCGGCTGGTCATGAGCCAGGGCCGCTTCACCGCGAGGGCCCGCTAGATGTCGATGCACCTGCAGGACTGGTTCTACCTCAACCCCTGGGGGTTGTGGCTGACAGCTGTCGTCCTGGCGTTGGTGATCGAGCTGCTGCAGCGGGACCGCCGGGGCTTGGCCTGCGCCGGCGCGTGCGCCGTCGGGGCGGTCGTCGCCGCCCTGGCCCCTGGCGTGTGGTGGCTGCCCGTGGTGGCCGCCCTCGTCGCGCTCGGGACCGCCTGGGCGTTGCTGCGTCCGGTCCACGCCTGAATCGCTGTCCGCGGCTCCGGGTCCGCGGCGGGGGTCCTGCTCGCTCGCTGGGCGGCGGGGGACGGGAGAGCCGGGCTCGGCGGTGCACACTGGGGGACGATGTCCACCGATGACCTGAACCTCGTCCCGATCACCGACCCGCATGACGAGCGGGTCGCCGACTACGTCCGCCTCCGCGACGTGTCGCTGCGTCGTTCCCTGGAGGTCGAGCAGGGACTGTTCATCGCCGAGGGGGAGAAGGTCATCCGGCGCGCGCTGGCGGCCCGGTTCCGGCCCCGATCCTTCCTCCTCGCGCCCCGGTGGATCGACTCCCTGGCCGACCAGCTCGCCGCCCATCCCGAGGTCCCCGTCTACGTCGTCTCGGAGGCGTTGGCGGAGGAGGTGACCGGGTTCCACGTCCACCGCGGTGCGCTGGCCTCGATGGTGCGCCACACCCGCTGGCAGCAGGCCGACCTGATGGGCATGCAACGCCTGGTGGTCTGCGAGGACATCGTCGACCACGCCAACGTGGGCGCGATCCTCCGTTCGGCCGCGGGCATGGGCTGGGACGGCTGCCTGCTGGCGCCGCGGGCCGCTGACCCGTTGTACCGCCGGGCGATCAAGGTCTCGATGGGGGCGGTCTTCTCGTTGCCGTGGGCCCGGGTCGAGTCCTGGGCCCAGGTCGTGCCGCAGTTGCACGAGGCCGGGTTCCTGACGCTGGCCCTGGCGCTGGACGAGCGGTCCCGGCCGCTGCCCGACGTCGCCGCGAGTCTGGCCGATGACCAGCGCGTCGCGATCCTGCTCGGCACCGAGGGGGAGGGGCTGTCCCGGCGCTGGATCGAACAGGCCGACCAGGTCGTCCGGATCCCGATGGGGCACGGAATCGACTCACTGAACGTCGCCGCGGCGTCGGCGGTCGCCTGCTACGCACTCGGCCCCTCGGGCCGGCCGTCTGCCGAGGGCTGACCACCGGCGCGACGTCTGGCCGGCTTCAGGCCGAGGGGTCGGCCGGCGTCCCAGGCCGAGGGCTCATGCCGAGGTGTGCTTCGGGGTGACCGGCCAGTCCTCGGGGTACAGGTGGGCGAGCTGCTCGTGGGAGCCGTAGAGGGTCTTCCGGACCCGGGTGGAGAGCCGGTCGCCGAAGACCGTCCCGTTCAGGTGGTCGGTCTCGTGCTGCAGGCAGCGGGCCAGCAGGCCGGTGCCGCGCACCTCGACGGGGTTCCCGTCGACGTCCTGGCCCCGGCACGTCGCCAGGCTGGTCCTGGCCAGCGGCGCGTAGCCGCCGGGCAGTGAGAGGCAGCCCTCGTCGGCGGACTCCAACTTGCGGTCACGCCCCTCGGGGAGCTCGATCACGGGATTGCAGACCACACCGACCTGCGAGTGGTTGTCCGCATCCGGGCAGTCGTAGACGAACACGGCCAGGTCGACGCCCACCTGGGTGGCGGCCAGGCCGACCCCCTGGGCGGCCTCCATCGTCGCGAACATGTTGCGAACCAGGGTGCGTAGTTCCTCGTCGAACTCGGTCACCGGACGCGTGGGGGCGTGCATCACCGGCGTTCCCCACCGGGTGATGGGGAGGATCGTGCCGCCGGAGGTGAGCTCGCTCAGGCTCGTCATGACTGAGTCCTGTCTGTCGGGGAAATTCGTGCCATCACACTCTAGGACGTCCGGGCGTGGCGCCCTTGCACCGGCCGGGGAAGTGGCCAAGAGTAAGGAGCATGCCCATGTCCTCCGACGAGATAGCGGTGCCGTTCCAGCAGGCCATCACGGCTTACCGGCGGCATCTGGAGGGCGAGCGCCACCTGTCGGAGCACACCGTCCGCGCCTACATCGGGGATCTCACCGAACTGCTGGGGCATGTCAGCCGACACGGCGTCGGGACGCTGTCCGAGATCAGCATCCACGAGCTGCGTGGCTGGCTCGCCGGCCAGCAGGAAGACGGGGCGGCCCGAGCCACCCTCAGCCGGCGGGCGTCGGTCGCCCGGGGGTTCTTCGGCTGGGCGGTCCGGGACGGCCGGATCACCGCCGACCCCAGCCTGCGGCTGGCCTCACCGAAGGCGTCCCGCCCGCTGCCCGACATCCTCGACCAGGGCCAGGCAGCCTCGCTGATGGACGAGGCCCAGGCCCGTGCGGCCGAGCAGGAGGGTCCGCTCGGCTATCGGGACGTCGCCATCCTGGAGATGCTGTACGGCTCGGGGCTGCGGGTCTCCGAGCTGTGCGCACTGGACCTGACCTCCCTCGACCGGGACCGTAGTCTCGTCCGCGTCCACGGCAAGGGCGACAAGGACCGGATGGTCCCGATGGGCCGCCCGGCGCTGCGAGCCGTGGACGCCTGGCTGGGCCGCCGTCCCGAGCTCGCCAGCGCCGGGTCCGGCCCGGCGCTCTTCCTCGGCGCCCGCGGTGCCCGGATCGATCCGCGGGTGGTCCGGCGGCTGGTGCACCGCCACCTCGGCCTCGTCACGGATGCGCCGGACCTGGGGCCGCACGGCTTGCGGCACGCGATGGCCACCCACCTGCTCGAGGGCGGAGCGGACCTGCGCAGCGTGCAGGAGTTGCTCGGACACTCCTCCCTGGCAACGACGCAGATCTACACCCACGTCACCTCCGAGAGGCTCCAGCAGGCCTTCCAGCAGGCGCATCCTCGCGCCTGAGCGCAATCTGCTCAGCCGAGCCTCGAGGGGTCGACCAGGCCACCGTCGCGCCAGGCCATCAGGTGCAGGTGGCAGCCCGTCGACCAGCCCGTCGATCCGACCGTCCCCAGCACCTGCCCGCGAACCACCTGCTGGCCGGAGCGCACGGAGTAGCCCTGGGCATGGTTGAACGACGTCACGAGCCGGCTGCCGCCCACTGTCCCGTGGTCCACGCGGGCCCGCCACCCGTACGCCGGGTGGTAGGTCACCTCGGTGACAGTGCCTGCCAGTGGCGCCCGGATCGGGGTACCGCAGGCCGCACCGTAGTCCACCCCGTCATGCAGCTTGTAGACCCCGGTCACCGGATGCACCCGCATGCCGAACGGCGAGGTGAGCGGCCCGCGTACCGGGGCGAGCCAGGCCCCCCCGATGCCACGGGAACCACTGGAGCCGCCGGGATCCGGGCCATCGGTGCTGGCCGTCCCGGCGGCCAGGGCGGCGGCCTCGAGCACCTCCGCGAGCGCACGGGCGGCAGCCTCGCGCCGAGCGGCATCGACCTCCGCCTCCCCGACCAGCCGAACCACCGCCCCTGTCCCGGTCACCGGCAGCAGCATCGGGTCCAGGTAGTCCTCACCCCGCCGAAGCCCCCAGTGCAGGCAGGAGTCCACGCAACCGGCGTGGCCGGTCTGCAGGACGCCGATCGCTTCGCCCGCCCCGACCTGCTGCCCCACCCGTACGGATGCCTGCACCGGCTCGTACGTCGACCGCAACGCACCGTGGGTCACCACGACGACGCCCCGACCGGCGATCATCCCCGCGTAGGTCACCGTGCCGGTCGCGGCGGCCAGGACGGGAGTGCCCGCGGGGGCGAGCAGGTCCACGCCCCGATGGCCCGGCAGCCATGGTTCCGGTGGCGGTCGGAAGGCGGTCACCAACGTACCGGGAACGGGGAGCACGCCACCGGACAGTCCCTCGGGGCCGGTCGGGGTCGGCAGGGCGAGGGCGGACAGGGCACCGGCGGCCGGCATGATGAGCACCAGGGCCAGGGTTGCGAGCAGGATCAGGAGTCGTCGCACGTGTCGAGGGTGGGCCGCCGCGGAGCTGGCGAGCTCCTGCCGGTGCCCCCTGTGGACGGCGCGCGGCGAGCGTCCTGGCCTGTGGACGGTGCAGGTCTCCGAGGACGCCGTTCGAGGGCACCGTGACCTGCCTGGTGATGGCTGGCGGGGGCCCAACTGGCGCCATCGGCCGGTGGAAACTAGACTGCACCCAGCGCCTCGAACCAATCGAGGCGACTTCGCATGCAGTCAGACCGGTGACATCGCGCCCAGGCGCGGCGTTCCGGGCGTCCCGTACGGTCCCTTCGGGGTTGCGGGCGCGACTGCATCAGGCGGTGCCGAAAGTCGGTACCGGAAGAACCGTAGGCGCCCCGTGGGCGCCCGCAAGGAGGAACGGCCATGGCCGTCGTAACCGCACGCGAGCTGCTCGAGAACGGTGTCCACTTCGGACACCAGACCCGTCGTTGGAACCCGAAGATGAAGCGCTTCATCTTCAACGAGCGCAACGGCATCTACATCATCGACCTGCAGCAGTCGCTGAAGTACATCGACAAGGCGTACGCCTTCGTCAAGGGGACCGTCGGCCGGGGCGGCCACGTGCTGTTCGTCGGCACGAAGAAGCAGGCCCAGGAGACCATCGCCCAGCAGGCGACCCGCGTCGGGATGCCCTACGTCAACCAGCGCTGGCTCGGCGGCATGCTCACCAACTTCCAGACCATCTCCAAGCGGATCACCCGCATGAAGGAGCTGGAGGCGATGGACTTCGACAAGGTGCAGGGCTCCGGCCTCACCAAGAAGGAGCTCCTCGGCCTGTCCCGCGAGAAGGACAAGCTCGTCAAGGACCTCGGCGGTATCCGTGACATGACCCGCACCCCGCAGGCTGTGTGGATCGTCGACACCAAGAAGGAGCACCTCGCCGTCGACGAGGCCCGCAAGCTGCGCATCCCGGTCGTCGCCATCCTGGACACCAACTGTGACCCCGACGAGGTCGACTACGCCATCCCCGGCAACGACGACTCGATTCGTTCTGTCTCGCTGCTGACCCGCGTGATCGCTGACGCCGTGGCCGATGGCCTGATGTCGCGCTCCGCCGGCGAGGTTGCCACCTCCGCTGCCGCCGAGCCGATGGCCGAGTGGGAGAAGGAGCTGCTCAACGCCGGCTCCGAGGCCCCTGCCGCGACCGAGGCGCCCGCCCCGACCGAGGCCCCCGCCGCCGAGGCCCAGGTTCCCGCCGAGGACGAGGCTCCTGCCGCCGAGGCTGAGACTCCCGCCGTCGAGACCCCCGCCGCCGAGGCGGAGGCAGCCGTTGCCGAGACCGCCGCTCCGGCGGAGGACGCCCCGGCCGAGGCTGCTGCGGAGAAGCCCGCAACCGCCACCGAGTGACCCACCCGCACAATCGCAGAAGGATCAACAACTGATGGCAATTACTGCTGCAGACGTCAAGAAGCTTCGCGACGCCACCGGCGCCGGCATGATGGACGCCAAGAAGGCCCTGACCGAGGCCGACGGTGACTTCGAGAAGGCAGTCGAGGTCCTGCGGGTCGCGGGCCAGGCCAAGACCGCCAAGCGTGCCGACCGCGAGGCCTCCAACGGCCTGGTCGCCACCAAGGGCGGCGCCCTCGTGCAGCTGGGCTCCGAGACCGACTTCGTGGCCAAGAACGAGGAGTTCATCGCCCTGGCCGAGCAGGTCGTGGCGGCCGTCGAGGCCGCCAAGGCGAACGACGTGGCCAGCGCGAACAAGGCCAAGCTCGCCTCGGGGCAGACCGTCGAGGAGGCCATCCAGGAGCTCGCCGCCAAGATCGGCGAGAAGCTGGAGCTGAAGGCCGCCGCGTACTTCGACGGCCAGACCAACGTCTACATGCACCGCCGTTCCTCCGACCTGCCCCCGCAGGTCGGTGTCATGGTGGAGTACGAGGGCGACAACGACGAGATCGCGCACAAGACCTCGATGCAGATCGCTGTCATGAGCCCCAAGTACCTCACCCGTGACGAGGTCCCCGCCGACGAGGTCGCCAAGGAGCGCGAGATCGCCGAGGAGATCGCCAAGGAGGAGGGCAAGCCCGAGAAGGCGATCCCGCGGATCGTCGAGGGTCGCGTCAACGGCTTCTTCAAGGAGGTCGTCCTGCTCGACCAGGCCTCCGAGGTCTCCGAGAACAAGGAGACCGTCGGCAAGATGCTCGAGAACGCCGGTCTCAAGGTCACCCGCTTCGTCCGCTTCGAAGCCGGAGCCTGATCCATCCGTACAGCGTGCGTCACGGGGTCCCGCCCCGGGGCGCACGCTGTACGCATAAGCTCTGAGACGGTCACCCAGCACCGACGGACCCACCCACCGACAGGAGACAATCCATGAGCTCGTTCAAGCGCATCTTGCTGAAGCTGTCGGGGGAGGTCTTCGGCGGCGGCCGGGTCGGCGTGGATCCGGGTGTGGTCGACTCGATCGCCCACCAGATCGCCGATGTGGTCCGTACCGGGGTCCAGGTCTGCATCGTCGTCGGGGGAGGCAACTTCTTCCGCGGCGTCGAGCTGCAGCAGTCAGGCATGGAGCGTGAGCGTGCCGACTACATGGGCATGCTGGGTACCGTGATGAACTGCCTGGCCCTGCAGGACTTCTGCGAGCAGGCCGGCGTTCCGACCCGCGTCCAGACCGCGATCGAGATGCGCCAGGTGGCCGAGCCCTACATCCCGCGCCGTGCCGACCGGCACATGGAGAAGGGGCGCGTCGTGATCTTCGGCGCAGGCTCCGGCATGCCGTACTTCTCCACCGACACCGTCGCCGCGCAGCGCGGGCTCGAGATGCACGTCGACGCACTGCTGATGGGCAAGATGGGCGTGGACGGCGTCTACGACTGCGATCCGAAGACGAATCCCGGGGCCAGGAAGTACGACACCCTGACGTACGACGAGTACCTGGCCAAGGACCTCAAGATCGCCGATGCCGCGGCCATCAGCCTGGCCCGGGACAACGACCTGCCGATGATCTTCTTCAACCTGAGCACCGAGGGCAACATCCTGCGCGTCGTCAACGGCGAGCAGATCGGTACCGTTGTCCGCAAGTGAGGCCCCGATGGTCGCCCGCTTCGCGCCGTCGGTCTGACAGACTGGTGGGCGAAGCAGCTTCCCGAGCCCCTGGCTGCCCTGCAGATGCGGTGCGAGCCGCCCCCGTGAGTTGCGGCAGACCGCCGCATGCTGAGAAAGGAATCACTACGTGATCGGCGACATCACCACCGAAGCGAAGTCCAAGATGGAACACGCGGTCGAGTTCGCCAAGGAGGAGTTCGCCGCCATCCGTACCGGCCGGGCCCATCCTGCGATGTTCAACAAGCTGATGGCCGACTACTACGGCAGTGCGACGCCGATCCAGCAGCTGGCCTCGTTCCACGTGCCCGAGGCGCGGATGATCCTCATCACGCCGTACGACCGGAGCGCCCTGAACGCCGTCGAGAAGGCGATCCGCGACTCCGATCTGGGCGTCAACCCGTCCAACGACGGCAACACCATTCGTTGCGTCCTCCCCGAGCTGACCGCCGAGCGACGCAAGGAGTACACCAAGCTCGCCCGGACCAAGGCCGAGGACGCCAAGGTGTCGGTGCGCAACGCTCGCCGCTCCGCCAAGGAGGCCATCGACAAGCTGGTCAAGGACAAGGAGATCGGCGAGGACGAGGGCAAGCGCGCCGAGGCCGAGCTGGAGAAGACCACCAAGAAGTTCACCGACTCCATCGACGAGATCCTGAAGGCCAAAGAGGCCGAGCTTCTCGAGGTCTGACCTTGTCAGACACGGAGTCGACGACAGGCTCGCCCCGGCCGGGGCCGACCGCTCCGAAGTCGGGGCGAGCAGGTCGTAACCTGCCGGCGGCGATCCTCGTCGGCGTCATCCTCGCGACACTGTTCCTCAGCAGCCTGCTCTGGTGGATGCCCGGGTTCGTCATCCTGACGACCACCCTGATCGGCATGGCCGCGGTCGAGGTGCACCAGGCCCTGAAGCGGGTCGAGATGACCTCGGCGATCCTCGTGATCGAGGCCGGGTTGGTGGCGATGATGGGCGGCGGCTACATCATGACCCGCCGGGCACCGGAGTACTCCTCGACCTTCCTGGTGGTCTGCCTGGGACTGATGGTCCTGGCGTCCTTCCTGGTGCGCCTGCCGAAGGGCGCGAAGGGGTTCGTCAAGGACACCGCGGCAAGCATGCTGACCATCGCCTACCTGCCCCTGATGGGTGCATTCGCGAGCCTGCTGGTCGCGGAGACCGACGGCGCCGGACGGGCCATCCTCTGGTTGGGCACGGTCGTCTGCTCCGACACCGGGGGCTACATCGCCGGCGTCCTCTTCGGACGCCACCAGATGGCGCCGACCATCAGCCCGAAGAAGACCTGGGAGGGGTTCGCCGGCTCCCTCCTGCTGGGGGCCGCCTTCGCGGCGGTGGTCGGCGTCCTCGTGCTGGGCACACCGTGGTGGACCGGCGCACTGGTCGGCATCGCCCTGGTGATCGCCGCGATCGCCGGCGACCTGGTCGAGTCCCTGATCAAGCGTGACCTCGGCGTCAAGGACATGGGGTCCTTCCTGCCCGGACACGGGGGCGTAACCGACCGAATCGATGCGATGGTGCTCTCCGCCCCGGTCGCCTGGATCCTGATGCATTTCCTTATTCCCGGAGCGTGAACGTGACCACCGAATCCCCAGCCGAACACAGCACGGAGGAGACCGGCCCCCGGCAACATCCGGAACTGGTCTTCACTGCCCCGCGCCGCGGCAAGCCGCCGGTGCACTGGGCCGACCTCAGCGTTGACGAGCGCAAGGCCGCAGTCACCCGTCTCGGCCTGCCCGCGTTTCGTGCCCAGCAGCTGTCCCGGCACTGGTTCGTGCACTCCACCGACGACCCGGCGCAGTGGACCGACCTGCCTGCGGCCCGGCGCGAGGAGGTCGCCGCCGAGCTGTTCCCGCACCTGCTGGAGGAGGTCAGCGCCCTGCGTGCCGATGCGGGCACCACAGTGAAGTCGCTGTGGCGGTTGCATGACGGGGCGCTGGTCGAGTCGGTGTTGATGCACTATCCGGCAACAGGCACGTCGTCGTCTCGCACGACGGTGTGTGTTTCGTCACAGGCGGGCTGCGGAATGGCCTGCCCGTTCTGCGCCACCGGGCAGGGCGGACTGCAGCGGAACCTGAGCTCGGCCGAGATCGTCGCGCAGATCGTCGACGCCAACGCACGGATCGCCGCCGGTGGCGTCCCCGGCGCCTCCGGACGCGTCAACAACGTCGTTTTCATGGGGATGGGGGAGCCCCTGGCCAACTACGCGACGGTCATCCGGGCCATCCGTACGCTCCTGGCGCCGCAGCCCGACGGGCTCGGGATGAGCGCCCGCGGGATCACGGTCTCGACCGTCGGGCTGGTGCCGGCGATCGACAAGCTGGCAGAGGAGGGGATGCCCGTCACGCTGGCACTGTCCCTGCACGCGCCCGATGACGAATTGCGAAATGACCTCGTTCCGATCAACAATCGGTGGCGGGTCGACGAGGCTGTGGATGCCGCCTGGCGCTATGCGCGGGCGACGAAGCGTCGTGTCTCGATCGAGTACGCGCTCATCCGCGACGTGAACGATCAGGCCGAGCGTGCCGATCGCCTCGCCCGAGTGCTCAAGAAGCGCGGCGACTGGGGTTGGTTCCATGTGAACCTGATTCCGCTCAACCCGACCCCCGGCTCGAAATGGACGGCATCGCGCCGCAAGGACGAGCAGGAGTTTGTACGCCGACTCGAGGCCCATGGCGTGCCCGTGACCGTACGGGACACCCGTGGCCGAGAGATCGACGGTGCCTGCGGCCAACTGGCCGCTACGGTCAAGTGAAGAGGGAGACACAGTGAGTCCTGAAGCTCTGCGCAAGAACCTACAGGTGGTGTTCGACACCGTCCTGCGTCGCAACCCTGGGCAGCCCGAGTTCCACCAGGCCGTCCACGAAGTGTTCGAGAGCCTAGGGCCTGTGTTCGCCCAGCACCCCGAGTACATCGAGGGTGCCATCCTGGACCGGATCATCGAGCCGGAGCGGCAGATCATCTTCCGCGTGCCGTGGATCGATGACGCCGGCAGGGTCCGCGTCAACCGTGGCTACCGGGTGGAGTTCAACTCCGCCCTCGGCCCGTACAAGGGTGGTCTGCGGTTCCACCCGACGGTGTACTCCGGCATCATCAAGTTCCTCGGCTTCGAGCAGGTGTTCAAGAACTCGCTGACCGGCCTCGCCATGGGTGGCGGCAAGGGTGGCGCGGACTTCGACCCGCACGGCAAGTCCGACAACGAGGTGATGCGCTTCTCGCAGTCCTTCATGACCGAGCTGTCCCGCCACATCGGGCAGTACACCGACGTGCCGGCCGGCGACATCGGCGTGGGCGGACGCGAGATCGGCTACATGTTCGGCCAGTACAAGCGGCTGACCAACCGGTTCGAGGCCGGCGTCCTCACCGGCAAGGGCCTGACCTGGGGCGGCTCGCTGGTCCGTACCGAGGCCACCGGCTACGGCCTGGTGCACTTCGTCTGCGAGATGCTGAAGATGAAGGACCAGGAGATCGACGGCAAGACCATCGCCATCTCCGGCTCGGGCAACGTGGCGATCTTCGCCATCGAGAAGGCCCAGCAGCTCGGCGGCAAGCCGATCACCATCTCCGACTCCAGCGGCTACGTCGTCGATCGCGACGGTATCGACCTGGACCTGCTCAAGCGGGTCAAGCTCGAGGAGCGCGGTCGGGTCGCCGACTATGCGGCCCTGCGCCCCGGTGCGCACTTCGTCTCCGGCGGCAGCGTCTGGGACGTGCCGGTGCAGATCGCGCTGCCTTGCGCCACCCAGAACGAGATCAACCGCGAGCAGGCGGCCACGCTGGTCAAGAACGGCGTCCAGCTGGTCGCCGAGGGTGCCAACATGCCGAGCACGCCCGAGGCGATCGTGACCTTCCAGGACGCCGGCGTGCTGTTCGGCCCGGCCAAGGCCGCCAACGCCGGTGGCGTGGCGACCTCCGGCCTGGAGATGCAGCAGAACGCGGCCCGGGACTCGTGGACCTTCGACCACGCGGCGACCCGGTTGGAGCAGATCATGCACGACATCCACAGCAGCTGCCTGGAGGCAGCCGACCGCTACGGCTCCCCCGGCGACTACCAGCTGGGCGCGAACGCGGCCGGCTTCGTCAAGGTCGCCGACGCGATGCTGGACCAGGGCGTCGTCTGACGGATGACGTCGGCCCGCGGAGGGCCCGACAGCCACGAAGAGGGCCGGTCAGGGGTGTGGACCCCCGACCGGCCCTCGGTCGTCCTGCGAGGATCGGACGAGCTGCTGGCCACGTACGGTCCTCACCGCACCGAACGCTAGGCGGTCACCGCATCGATGGCGTCGAGCGTGGCCAGCACGGCGATCGCCGCCTCGTACCCCTTGTCCTCGGTGGAGTCCGGCAGCCCGGCCCGGTCCAGGGCCTGCTGCTCGTTGTCGCAGGTGAGCACGCCGAAGCCGATCGGGACACCGGTGTCGACCGCCACCTGGGTCAGGCCCATGGTCGCTGCCTCGCAGACGTAGTCGAAGTGCGGCGTGCCGCCGCGTACCACGACGCCGAGCGCAATCATGGCGTCGAACCGTTCCGCGAGCCGGCGGCAGGTGACCGGGAGCTCGAACGTGCCGGGGACACGCACGACGGTGATGTCCGCGACGCCGCTGTCGGTGAGCGCGGCCCGGGCGCGGTCGACCATCTGGTCGGTCACCTCGGGGTACCACTGGGCTCCGACGATCGCGATGCGCCGTCCGGTGCCCTGGGCGGTGATGTGGGGGGAGCCGAAACCGGCCATGTCAGACCTCCTGGGGAGCGTTGTTGGTGTGCGGGACCCCGTCCAGGACGATGCGGTGTCCCATCCGGTCGCGCTTGGTGCGCAGGTAGAACTCGTTGTCGGCGGTCGGGGCGGTCCACGACGGGGCAACGGTGACGACCTCGATCCCGGCCGTCCGCAGCGCGCGGACCTTGTCGGGGTTGTTGGTCATCAGCTCCAGCCGTTCCACGCCGAGGTCGTAGAGGATCGCCGCGGCGGCCCCGTACTCCCGGTCGTCGATCGGCAGCCCGAGGTCGGTCTGCGCGTCGACGGTGTCGCGGCCCTCGTCCTGCAGGTGGTAGGCCTGCAACTTCGAGAGCAGGCCGACGCCCCGGCCCTCGTGGCCACGCAGGTAGACCACCGCGCCGCCGCGCCGGGCGACCGTCTCCAGGGACTGGTGGAGCTGCGGCCCGCAGTCACAGCGCAGCGAACCGAACACGTCACCGGTCAGGCACTCGGAGTGCACCCGGACCACCGGGACGCTCCCGTCGGCCCCGACCAGGCCCTGGGGGCTGATCAGCGCCATGTGCTCGGCGCCGGTCTGCACGTCCTTGTAGCCCACGACCTTGAACTCGCCGGACGGCGTGGGCAGCCGGGTCACCGCACCGCGCTGCACCCGGTCGTGGGACTCGCGCCAGCTGGCCAGCTCGGCGATGGTGATGACGGCCAGGCCCTCGGCCTCGCCCAGGGCGAGGACGTCGGGGGTCCGCATCATCGAACCGTCGTCGTGCACCAGCTCACCGATGGCACCCACCGGTTCCAGGCCGGCCAGCCGGCACAGGTCCACGGCGGCCTCGGTGTGGCCGCGCCGCTCCAGGACGCCGCCGTCGCGGGCGCGCAGCGGCAGGATGTGCCCGGGGCGGATCAGCGAGGCCGGACCGGAGTCCGGGTCGGCCAGCACGCGCAGCGTACGGGTCCGGTCGTGGGCCGAGATCCCGGTGCCGACACCCGAGGAGGCGTCGCAGGAGACCGTGTAGGCGGTCCGCAGCGGATCGGTGTTGCGGGCGACCATCAGCGGCAGGTCGAGGGCGTCGGCCCGGGAGGCAGTCATCGGGGCGCAGAGGTAGCCCGAGGAGTGCCGGATCGTCCAGCCCAGCCACTCCTCGGTCAGGGTCTGGGCGGACAGGATGACGTCGCCCTCGTTCTCACGATCCTCGTCGTCGAGCACCAGGACGGGCCGGCCGTGGCGCAGCTCCTCCAGGGCACGTTCGATCGGGCTGAACCCGGCGGGCAACTCACTCATCACTTGTCTCCGTCCTGCGTGGCCCACCCGGTACCGATCCGGTCCAGGTAGGTAGCGACATACTTGCCGATCACATCGACCTCCAGGTTCACCATCGCCCCGACCGGCAGCGCCCCCAGCGTCGTCTCGGCCAGGGTGGTCGGGATCAGGGACACCGTGAAGGCGTCGGGGCGGACCTCGACGACGGTCAGCGACACGCCGTCGATGGTGATCGAACCCTTCTCGACCAGGTAGCGCGACAGCTCGGGGGCCAGCGCGATCTCGACGACCTCCCAGGCCTCACCAGGGGTCCGGGAACGTACGGTCCCGGTGCCGTCGACGTGGCCCTGCACGAGGTGGCCGCCCAGCCGCCCGGTCGCGGCCATGGCTCGCTCCAGGTTGACGGGGGAGCCGACCGCCAGTCCGCCCAGTCCGGAGCGGGCCAGCGTCTCGGCCATCACGTCCACCCCGAAGGTGTCGCCGTTCAGGTCGGTCACGGTCAGGCAGACCCCGTTGACGCTGATCGAGTCCCCGTGGTGGGCGTCACTGGTCACGAGCGGGCCGCGGACGCGGAGCACCGCGGACTCCTCCCCGTGTCTGAGGTCGACGATCTCGCCGACCTCCTCGACGATGCCGGTGAACATGGTCAGGCCTCCTTCGTGGCGGGTGCCATCGTGATGCGTACGTCGGTGCCGACCAGGCCGACATCGGTGATCGTGAACTTCAGGGCGTCGGCCAGGGTGCGGACCCCGAGGTCGCCGACCAGCGGCAGGCCCGAGCCGAGCAGGGCGGGGGCCTGGTAGACCAGGACCTCGTCGACCAGGCCCTCCCGGAGGAAGGCAGCGGCCAGGGTCGCCCCACCCTCCAGCCAGGCGTGCCGGACCCCGACCCGATCCAGCTCCGCCAGGGCCCGACGGGGATCGCCGCCGGGCAGGAACAGTGTCTCGGCCTCGTCGGAGCGCAGCCGGGCGTCGGGCGGCACCTGACGGTCACCGACCACCACGCGCAGCGGCTGGCGCTCGGCGAGGGTGCCGTCGGCGTGCCGTACGGTCAGCCGCGGGTCGTCGGCCAGGGCGGTGCCGGTACCGACCACGATGGCGTCGCACAGGGCGCGTCGGTGGTGCACGTCGGCACGCGCCTCCGGACAGGTGATCCACTGCGAGCTGCCGTCGGCCGCGGCGGTGTGCCCGTCGATGGTGGCGGCGACCTTCCAGGTCACCCACGGACGCCCGAGTCGTACGGCCCGGGTCCAGATCCGGTTGACCTCCTCGGCCTCCTCGGCCAGCAGGCCGCCGAGCACCTCCACCCCCGCGGCGCGCAGCGTGGTGGCGCCACCGGCAGCGGCCGGGTTGGGATCGGGCTGGGCGTAGACGACGCGTGCGACACCGGCCTCGACCAGGGCGGTGGCGCACGGTCCGGTCCGTCCGGTGTGGTTGCACGGCTCCAGCGACACGTACGCGGTGGCCCCGCGCGCGGCGGCCCCGGCGGCGCGCAGCGCCTCGACCTCGGCGTGCGGCGTGCCGGCCCCGTGGTGCCAGCCCTCGCCCACGACCGTGCCGGTGGGGGAGACCAGGACAGCGCCGACGCGCGGGTTCGGGTCCGGGAGGGGGGAGAGGGTGGCGAGCGCGATCGCCCGGCGCAGGTACTCCCGGTCGGTGGCGACGGCGGGATCCTCGACGCCGACGGGTACCGTCGTGCCGGGTCCATCCGGGCGCACGTGGGTGTGCGCGGCGTTCCGCTGGTCCATCGTCCTCCTCCGGTCGGTCAGCGACCCCGGGGCTGGACGTGGGAGGGAGCTCCCGGACGGGACGACGGGCGCCGACCTCGCAGCGGTCGTTGCAGGACCCTGCGATGTCGCCGACGCGCCACCCGCCAGCAGGAGCTGACGAGCGGTCGCCACGTACGCGTGCGCCTCCCATCCGGACTTTCACCGTCGGTCCAGGAATTGCACCTGGTCAACCGACCACCCGAGGGTGGCCGGGTCGCGGACTTTCACCGCCGGTTCGGACTTACACCGACCCCGGAGCACGTGCTGCCGAGGCTACCACGCGACAGGCCTCCTCCCCAGAGTCCACCAGATGGAGGTGCTGTCCAATGGTCCGGTCCTGTCCGAGGGCCTCTCGATCTCCTGCGTACGGGCATCCATGGACCCCGTCCGCCCAGCGCCTGACAGGCCCCGCGCGGACCGACACCGAGGAGAGGGGTTCCGCGGGGCGTATGGAGGAACGCGAGGCGGGTTCCCTGATGCAAGCGACCGGCGGGCCAGCCCCCTGAGTGGGAGCCGACCCGCCGGTCATGAGGTGGTGCGAGGTCGGGGTCCGACCGATCAGGCGTTGGCGACCGCCAGCTCCTCCTCGGCGAGCTGCTGGGCGTCGGAGCGCCCGGCCTTGGGCCGCGGCACCATGGTGGTCATCAGGCCACCGAACAGGGCCACACCGGCGAAGACGTAGAAGGCGGTGTTGCCACCCAGACCGGCGGCGGCCAGCCAGCCACCGATCAGCGGGCCGAGGATGCCACCCAGTCGGCCGAAGCCCGAGCACCACGCCACGCCGGCGGCGCGGACGTTGGTGGCGTAGTAGTTGGAGGTGAAGCCGTAGATCAGCACCTGGGTGCCCAGCACGCCGACGCCGGCGACGGCGATGTAGGCCAGCAGCATCGGGATCGGGAAGCCGAAGGTCATCAGCGTCAGCGACAGGGCCGCCAGGGTGAAGGTGGTGATGATGACGCGCTGCGGGCCGGCCTTGTCGGCGACGCGGGAGGCGATCAGGCCACCGACGACGGCACCACCGTTGAGCAGCAGCAGGAAGATCAGGCCGTAGCGCTTGGCGGCGTCCGCACCCATGCCGGCGTCCTGGAAGTGCCCGCCCATGATGCTGGGCAGCCAGGTGTTCAGGCCGAAGGTCAGCAGCAGGCCGGAGAAGCTCATCAGGCCCAGGAACAGCGTGCCCACCAGGTACTTCTTCGAGAAGATGCCGGCGAAGCCGACCTTCTCCTTGATCTCCAGGTGCAGGTCCTCGGCGACCGGGACACCACCGAACTGCTGGTGCTCACGGAGCGGGATGCCGGTCTTGCGGGAGATGGCGACGGCCCGGTCGACCTGGCCGCGCGAGAGCAGCCAGCGCGGGGACTCGGGGAGCATCACCAGGGCGAGCGGGAAGAGGAACAGGATCGGGGTCGCACCGATCATGAACATGCCGCGCCAGCCGATCTGGCCGAGCAGGGCCAGGCCGAGGAAGGCGGCGAGCACGCCACCGGCGGGGATGCCGGAGTAGACGATCGCGTTGTAGAAGTTGCGCTTGCCGGCCGGGGCGAACTCGGCCATCGTCGCGCCGGCCGTGGCCAGCAGGACGCCCAGACCGAGGCCGGTGATCAGGCGCATCGCGCCGAAGACGGTGACCGACTCGGCGAAGGCGGTGATGAACATGCCGAGGGAGAACCAGGCGATGCCGCCGAGGATCAGCTTCTTGCGGCCGATGCGGTCACCGATGGCACCTGCGGCCAGGGCGCCGATCATGACGCCGATCAGGGCGTAGGAGCCGAGTTCGCCGGCGACGGCCGGGTTCATTGCCTGGCCACCGGTGATACCGCTGGACCACCAACCGAGGGCGTTGGAGCCGCCGGTGCGGAGGCCGGGCAGGACGGTGCCGTAGACGGTCAGGTCGAAGCCGTCGAAGAGCAGGGAGAGTCCGGCGATCGCGGCTACCCAGCCGGCGGTCCGTGCTTCCTTGGCGTGGTCGGCCGGGATGTCGGGGATGGTGCTCGCTGACGAGCGGGTGGTGGTGTTCATCTGGGCTCCAGTGTGAGGGGGTCCGTGTCGGCGCTGGCGCGGCCTTCTGTGACCTGGAGTCCGCTCGCCGTTCGGTCCGCGGGGCCCCTCGGTCGGGGGGGTTGCTCCAACAGTGGCGGAGGGTGACCCCTGTCACACGCTTGTGTTCCGGTGAAACGAACATGTCGAGGGCAACCTAGGTACCTACCGAGGTGCGTGCAGGGAAAATATCCGGGGTGCTTGGCGTGCGACACTTGACCGGTGCGAGACGTGATCATTCTGGGAAGCACCGGCTCCATCGGCACGCAGGCGCTGGAGGTCATCTCCGGCCGCAGGGACCGGTTCCGGGTCGTCGGGCTGGCGGCCGGGGGCGGCAACATCGACGTGCTGGCGGCCCAGGTGCTGGAGTTCGCCCCGCGGACCGTGGCCCTGGCCCGGCCCACCGCCGTCCAGGACCTGCAGCTGGCCCTCTATGCCGAGGCCCAGCGGCGCGGCTGGAACCGGGGTGAGATGGAGCTGCCGCGCATCATCGCCGGCCCCGACGCCGCCACCGAGCTGGCGGGGGAGCGGGCCGACGTCGTCCTCAACGGCATCACCGGGTCGGTCGGCCTGCTGCCGACCCTCGCCGCCCTGCGGGCCGGCACCACCCTTGCGCTGGCGAACAAGGAGTCACTGGTGATCGGCGGCCGGCTGGTCACCGAGGCGGCCGCCCCGGGCCAGCTCGTCGCCGTCGACTCCGAGCACTCGGCCATCGCGCAGTGCCTGCAGGCCGGACGGGCGGACGAGGTGGACAGGCTCGTGCTGACGGCGTCCGGCGGCCCCTTCCGGGGACGCACCCGTGCCGAGCTCCGCGACGTGACGCCCGACCAGGCGATGGCCCACCCGACCTGGCAGATGGGTCGGGTGATCACGATCAACTCGGCCACGCTGGTGAACAAGGGCCTGGAACTGATCGAGGCCGGCCTGCTGTACGACATGCCGCTGGACCGGATCCAGGTCGTCGTCCACCCCCAGTCCGTCGTGCATTCCGCCGTGCAGTACATCGACGGGGCGCTGATCGCCCAGTGCTCCCCGCCCGACATGAAGCTGCCGATCGCCCTGGGCCTGGCCTGGCCGGAGCGCACCCAGGGTGCCGCCGCGCCGGTCGACTGGACCCGTGCGGCGTCGTGGACCTTCGAGCCGCTGGACGGCGAGGCGTTCCCGGCAGTTGAACTGGCGCGTCGGGCGGGCACACTGGGAGGCACGGCACCAGCGGTCCTCAACGCTGCCAACGAGGTCTGTGTCGATGCGTTCTGTGAGGGCCGCATCGGCTTCCTGGACATCGTCGACACGATCGCCGCCGTCCTGGACGAGCACTGCGACCCCGGCACCACCGGGGTGACGGACGGCTCCGCGTTCGTCGGGGACGACGCGATCACGGTGGAGATCGTGATGGCCGCCGACGCCTGGGCCCGTACGGCCGCGCGGCGCCGCACCGGCCACTGAGAGCCGGCGGCGAGCGGCCAAGGGCGTACGGGCCGGCGTCGTACGTGCCCGCGCCCGGGCACGACCGTACTTCCCCGCTGGACGACGAGAGGACCCCCGATGGAAACAGTGTGGTACCTGCTGGGTGCGGTGGTCTTCTTCGCCCTGATCATGGTGTCGATCGCTCTGCACGAGGTCGGGCACCTGATCCCGGCCAAGCTGTTCGGCGTCAAGGTCACCGAGTACTTCGTCGGCTTCGGCCGGACCCTGTGGAAGCGCCGGATCGGCTCCACCGACTACGGAGTGAAGGCCCTGCCGCTGGGCGGCTACGTCCGGCTGGTCGGCATGTACCCGCCCGCACCGGGCGACAACCACGTACGCGCCAGCGGCACCAATGCCCTGCAGCAGATCGCCGAGGACGCCCGCGCCTACGAGTGGGAGGAGATCACCCCCGAGGACGACGGGAAGTTGCTGTTCCAGAAGCCGGTCTGGCAGCGCATCGTCATCATGTCCGGTGGCGTGGCGATGAACCTCCTGCTGGCCTTCCTCCTCTTGCTCGGCGTGACCGCCGGGGCCGGCGTCGCCCGGCCCACGCTGGCCGTCGCCTCGGTCCCGGAGTGCGTGATCCCCGCCAACCGTGCCGACCGGCACTGTGGTCCGGGTGACCCGAAGACGCCCGCGTACGAGATGGGGCTGAAGCCGGGTGACGTGCTGGTCTCCTTCAACGGGCAACGGCTGCAGGACTGGGACCAGGTCTCCGGCCTGATCCGCGCGAACCTCTCCGCACCGGCCACCCTCGTCGTGCAGCGCGACGGGCAGCAGGTCCCCCTCCCGACCGTGCCGACGGTCACCACCGGGGTGCCCAGCCGTCTCGATCCGGGGCGCAACATCGAGGCAGGCTTCCTCGGTGTCACCCCGAAGGTCGAGGTGCAGCGGGGTGGCCCGGTCGCCGTCGGCAAGGACATGTGGACGATGAGCAAGCAGTCGGCCTACGCCCTGCTGCGGTTCCCGGTGAAGGTCTGGCGCACCGGCGTCGACATGGTCACCGGCCGGCCGCGCGACGTGTACGGGCCGGTCAGCGTGGTCGGAGCCTCCCGCGTCGCCGGCGAGATCGTCACCACCAACCTGCTCACCTCGGGCAGCAAGGTCGCTGTCGTCGCCCAGTTGCTGGGCTCGGTGAACCTGTTCCTCGCGCTGTTCAACATCGTCCCGCTCCCACCGCTGGACGGGGGCCACGTGGCCGGAGCCATCTGGGACGGGGTACGCCGGACCATCGCACGGTTGCGGCGCCGGGCCATGCCGCCCCCCTTCGACACCGCCAAGCTGCTGCCGATCTCCTGGGCGGTGACGGCACTCTTCATCGTGTCGGGGGCGGTGCTGATCATCGCGGACCTGATCAACCCGATCCGGCTCTTCTGAGCCCCGTCCCCGAGGGTGACGCCCGCGGGGACGGCGGACGACGAGCAGGGGAAGGTCGGATGAATTCTTGCCCCTGAGGACCTCCTGAGGAGATGTTGACGGCGTTTCCGACCGTACGGTGACAGACGTCCCTTCCCGCCCTCCCCAGGAGTGCCCCATGTCCTCACGTCCCCGCAAGGTGGCGGCCGGGATCGCAACAGCACTTGGTGCGTTGCTCCTCATGCCGCTGGCCGTCGCCCCCGCTTCCGCTGCCCCCCCCGTCCACTTGGTCCTCTCCGAGGTCTACGGCGGCGGGGGCAACTCCGGCGCCACCCTCACCCACGACTTCGTCGAGCTGTACAACCCGACCACCACCGCCGTGTCCCTGTCCGGCCTGTCCCTCCGGTACTACTCCGCCACCGGCGGCGGCGGTAACACGTGCACCCTGCCGGCCACGGCGAGCGTCGCCCCGGGCGGGCACTACCTGGTCCAGCAGGCCAAGGGGAACGGTGGGACCACCGCGCTGCCCACGCCGGACGCGATCTGCACGCTGGCGATGAGCGGCACCGACGGTCGCATCGACCTCGTCTCCGGCGCGACCATCGTCGACAGGGTCGGCTACGGCGGCGCGACCACGTACGAGGGCACCGGTGCGGCGCCGGGACTGTCGAGCACCACCTCGGCCCAGCGCAGGACCGACGGGGCAGGCTACGTCGACACCGACGACAACAAGGCCGACTTCACCGCCGGGACCCCGACGCCCAGGAACAGCACGTCCTCGGGTGGCGGCACCGACCCCGAGCCGGTGCTCACCCGGACCATCGCCGAGATCCAGGGCACCGGGGCCGCATCGCCGTTCGTCGGCCAGAAGGTCACCACCCAGGGCGTCGTCACCGCCGCGTACCCGATCGGTGGCTTCAACGGCGTCTACCTGCAGACCCCCGGCACCGGCGGCACCGCGAAGAAGCCGGGCGATGCCTCCGACGGCATCTTCGTCTACTCCTCCGCGGCCGCCGCCGGCCTGGAGGTCGGCGACTGCGTGGTCGTCGAGGGCTCCACGGTCAAGGAGTACAACGGCCTGACCGAACTGGACGGGGGCGCGGTCACCGCCGCCGCGGACTGCGCGCCGGTCGCCCCGACCCGGCTGGCGGCGCTGCCGGCGACGGACGCCGAGAAGGAGCCCTACGAGGGCATGCTCGTGCTCCCCGAGGGCACGCACACCATCACGAACAACTACCAGCTCAACCAGTTCGGCCAGCTCGGGCTGACCCCGGGCACCGAACCGCTGTACACCGCGACCGACGTCGTCACGCCGGACCGGGCCGCGGCGTACGAGGCCGAGAACAAGAAGCGCTACATCACCCTCGACGACGGCTCGAGCTGGAACTACATGACCAACAGCACCGCCAAGGACTCGCCGCTGCCGTACCTGTCCCAGGACGAGCCGATGCGCACCGGCTCCCAGGTGACCTTCACCCAGCCGGTCATCCTGGACTACCGCTTCCAGTGGAACTACCAGCCGACCGGCCAGGTCGTCGGTGCCGCCGACGAGCAGGACCCGCTGGCCACCGAGAACGACCGCGAGGCCACCGCGCCCGCGGTCGGCGGTGACGTGAAGGTCGCCACGTTCAACGTGCTGAACTACTTCACCGACCTGGGCAAGGACGAGGCCGGCTGCAAGGCCTACACCGACCGCGACGGCAACCCGGTGGCGACCAACTACTGCGAGGTCCGCGGCGCGTACAGCGAGCAGGCCTTCGCCGACCAGCAGGCCAAGATCGTCACCGCGATCAACGGACTGGGCGCCGACGTGGTCTCACTGGAGGAGATCGAGGCCTCCTCGGCCATCTCCTACCTGCCCGGCCAGGACCGCGACAAGGCCCTGGCCGCGCTCGTCCGGGCGCTGAACGCGGCCGGCGGCACCTGGGCGTACGTCCCCTCGCCGACCGTCGTGCCCAGCAACGAGGACGTCATCCGTACGGCCTTCATCTACAACCCCGACCGGGTCCAGCTGCTGGGCGCCTCCCAGATCCTGGTCGACCCGGCCTTCGCGAACGCCCGACAGCCGCTGGCGCAGAAGTTCAAGCTGCGCAACGCGGGCTCGCCGTTCGTCGTGGTCGCCAACCACTTCAAGTCGAAGGGCTCCGGCGAGGACGACGGCACCGGCCAGGGCCGCTCCAACCCGTCGCGCGTCGAGCAGGCCAAGGCGCTGACCGGCTGGGTCTCCGAGCTGTACCCGGACGAGGCCGTGCTGCTGGCCGGCGACTTCAATGCCTACTCCAAGGAGGACCCGGTCCGGGCCATCGAGGCCGCCGGCTACACCAACCTGGCCACGGCGTACGAGCCGGCCTCGGCGACCTACCAGTTCGACGGCCGCCTCGGCTCGCTCGACCACGTCTTCGCCAACAAGAAGGCGCGGTCCCTGGTCAGCGGTGCCGGCGTCTGGGACATCAACGCCGACGAGTCGGTGGCGATGCAGTACTCGCGTCGCAACTACAACGTGACCGACTTCCACACCACCGGCGCGTACGCCTCCTCCGACCACGACCCGATCGTGGTCGGGCTCGCGGCGAAGGGCGCCAAGCGCTGAGGCTCCGCCCACCCCGGATGCTGAGGGGCCGACGAGGGACTGTGTTCTTCGTCGGCCCCGTTGTGGTGTGTGTCCTACTCTGTACCCATGGCAACAAGTCTCGGCATGCCCGCTCCCGCCCCGATCCAGCTCGCCCCGCGCCACGTGACGCGCAAGCTGAAGCTCGGCAACGTGGAGGTCGGCGGTGACGCCCCCATCTCGGTGCAGTCCATGACGACCACGAAGACCACTGACATCAACGGCACGCTGCAGCAGATCGCCGAGCTCACCGCCGCCGGCTGCGACATCGTCCGGGTGGCCGTGCCCAGCCAGGACGATGCCGACGTCCTGCACATCATCGCCAAGAAGTCGAAGATCCCGGTGATCGCCGACATCCACTTCCAGCCGCGCTACGTCTTCCAGGCGATCGAGGCAGGTTGTGCGGGGGTCCGCGTGAACCCGGGCAACATCAAGCAGTTCGACGACAAGATCGCCGACATCGCCAGGGCGGCCTCGGACGCCGGCGTCCCGCTGCGGATCGGGATCAACGCGGGCTCGCTCGACAAGCGGATCATGCAGAAGTACGGCTCGGCCACCCCCGAGGCCCTCGTCGCCTCGGCGATGCAGGAGGCCCGGCTGTTCGAGGACGTGGACTTCCACGACTTCGCCATCTCGGTCAAGCACCACGACCCGGTGGTGATGATCCGGGCCTACCAGCTGCTGGCCGAGGCCTGCGACTACCCGCTGCACCTGGGCGTCACCGAGGCGGGCCCGGCGTTCCAGGGCACGATCAAGTCCTCGGTCGCGTTCGGGGCGCTGCTGGCCCAGGGCATCGGTGACACGATCCGGGTCTCCCTGTCCGCCCCGCCCGTCGAGGAGGTCAAGGTCGGCGTCAAGATCCTCGAGGCGCTCAACCTGCGGCCGCGCCACCTGGAGATCGTCTCCTGCCCCTCGTGCGGGCGGGCCCAGGTGGACGTCTACACCCTGGCCGAGGAGGTCACCAAGGGGCTGGAGGGCATGACCGTGCCGCTGCGCGTAGCCGTCATGGGCTGCGTCGTCAACGGGCCCGGCGAGGCCCGCGAGGCCGACCTCGGCGTCGCCTCGGGCAACGGCAAGGGCCAGATCTTCGTCCACGGCGAGGTCGTCAAGACCGTCCCCGAGGACCAGATCGTCGCCACCCTGATCGAGGAGGCCAACCGCCTCGCCGAGACGCTGGAAGCCGACCAGGCGGACGCCGCACCGATCGTCAGCGTCAGCTGACCCGAAGGGGAACGACCATGTGGGCACCGCCACGACCCTCCACCAGTTTCGGCGTACGAACGCTGGGCCCCGAGGACCTGCCGGCCGCCCTCGCCCTGCTGCACCTGGCCCCGGTCGACAACCTGTACGTCGCCGCCCGGGTACGCTCGGGAGGCCTGGACCGGATCACCCTCGGCTGCCCGGTGTGGGGGTACGAGGTCGGCGGCGAATTGAGGTCGATGCTGCACGCCGGGTCCAACATGGTGCCGGTGAACGCAGACGACCGGGCCTGCGCGGCCTTCGCTGCCTTCGCCGGATTCCAGCGCTTCGCGTCCTCGATCATCGGGCCCTCCGAGGCGGCGATGGGCCTGTACCACGAACTGGTCGACAGGTGGGGCGGGCCGTGGGCCGAGGCCCGCGACATCCGCGCGCACCAGCCGGTGATGCTGATCGACCACGAGCCGGACATCGCCGCCGACCCGCGGGTCCGGCAGGTCACCCTGGCCCAATGGGACGCGTACGCCGACGCAGCGGTGGCGATGTACACCGAGGAGGTCGGCCAGTCCCCGGCCGTGAACGGTTCGGACGTGTCCTACCGCGTCTACATCCGGTCACTGATCCAGCAGGGACGCTCGTACGCGATCGTCGAGGACGGGCGGGTCATCTTCAAGGCCGACATCGGCTCGGCGACGTCGACGCGCTGCCAGGTGCAGGGCGTCTGGGTCGCCCCGTCCCACCGCGGCAGGGGCATCGCCGCACCGGCGATGGCCGCGGTGATCAGCCAGGCCCGCCAGCAGTGGCCGGTGGTGACGCTCTACGTCAACGACTTCAACGCGCCCGCCCTGGCCACCTATCGCCGGGCCGGGATGCGCCAGGTCGGTGAGTTCGCCACCGTCCTCTACTAGCCTGTCGCCGGGGACCGCCGGTCCGGAGGGGCGAGCAGGCATGCACAGGAATCGCAGGGCCAGGAGCACGCTCGTGGCGGCACTGGCGGCCGCCGTCCTCGTGGCGGGCTGTGGCCCGACGGAAGGGGCCCAGCCGCCCGCAACCGCCCCCACGACGTCCGCCCCCACGACGACCGACCCCACCCCGAGTGCGGCACCCGCCCGTACGGTCAGCGTCGCCCTGGCCGGTGACCTGCTGTGGCACAACACCACCTGGTTCTCCGCGCAGGAGGACGCCCACGCCAAGGGGCAGGCCGGCACGGACCAGTACGACTTCGGGCCGATGTTCGGTTCGATGGGCCCGGTGATCAAGGCGGCCGACCTGGCGGTCTGCCACGAGGAGGTCCCGGTCGGCCCCCAGGGCGGGCCCTACAGCAACTACCCGTCCTTCGCCGCGCCCCCGCAGGTCGCCGCAGGAGCAGCCGCCGCGGGCTATGACCTGTGCACCCTCGGCAGCAACCACTCCCTGGACGCCGGCACTGCCGGGATCACCAGGACGGTCGCCGACTTCCGCAGCGCCGGCATCGTCACCACCGGCGCGTACGCCACCGAGGCCGACTCCAGGACCCCGGCCATCTACACCACCGAGTCCGGGGTGAAGGTCGCCGTCGTCGAGGCGGCGTACGGCCTGAACGGCTACCAACTGCCGGCAGAACGCCAGTGGGCCGTGGACCGGATCGACACCGGCACGATGATCGCCAAGGCCAGGGCCGCCCGCGCCGCCGGTGCCGACATCGTGCTCGCCGCCCTGCACGACGGCACGGAGTACACCACGGCGCCCACCGCCGACCAGGTCGCGAACGCCAAGGCGTTGGCCGAGTCCGGGGTGATCGACCTCGTCTATGGCCACCACGCGCACACCGTGCAGCCCTGGACCAAGGTCGGGAACACCTGGGTGGTCTACGGCCTCGGCAACCAGATCGCCCAGCAGAAGACCGAGCAGAGCGCCACCTACGAGGGCATCACCGCCCGGTTCACCTTCCACGAGGCCGCTCCGGGACGGTTCGAGGTCACCGAGGCGACGGCCATCCCGACGTACGTGACCCACTACGCCGCCGGTCGCCCGATCCGCCTGGTGCACGTCACCGCGGCCCTCGACGGCAGCGCGCCGGTACCGGCCGGCGTCGAGCGGGCCACGCTGGAGCGTGCCCGGGACCGCACCCTGGCAGCGGTCCGCTCGCTGGGCGTCGAGGGCGTCACCGTCGGCTGAGGGTGGTGACTGGCGTACGGCCCGGCGCGGCGGGCGCGGTAGAGTCGGCCTGTCCATCGACCCCTGGGAGCCCCTTGTGATCACGAAGATGTCGGAGTTGTTCGTCCGGACCCTGCGCGAGGACCCGGCAGACGCCGAGGTCCCGAGCCACCGCTGGCTGGTCCGCGGCGGCTACATCCGCCGTGCCGCCCCCGGCATCTACACCTGGCTGCCGCTGGGCCTGCGGGTGCTGCACAAGGTGGAGGACATCGTCCGCGAGGAGATGGACGCCATCGGCGGCCAGGAGGTCCACTTCCCGGCGCTGCTTCCGCGCGAGCCCTACGAGCTGACCAACCGGTGGATCGAGTACGGCCCCAACCTGTTCCGGCTGAAGGACCGCAAGGGCAACGACATGCTCCTCGGCCCCACGCACGAGGAGATGTTCACCCTGCTGGTGAAGGACCTGTACTCCTCGTACAAGGACCTGCCCCTGGTGCTCTACCAGATCCAGACCAAGTACCGCGACGAGGCCCGCCCGCGGGCCGGCGTGCTGCGGGGCCGCGAGTTCGTGATGAAGGACTCCTACTCCTTCGACATCGACGACGCCGGCCTGCAGGCGGCGTACGACAAGCACCGCGACGCGTACATCCGGATCTTCGACCGGCTCGGCCTGGAGTACGTGATCGTGCAGGCGATGTCCGGCGCGATGGGCGGCTCGGCCTCCGAGGAGTTCCTCGCCGTGGCCGAGAACGGCGAGGACACCTTCGTTCGCTCCCCGGGCGGCTACGCCGCGAACGTCGAGGCCGTCGCGATCGGCGCGCCCGAGCCGCTGCCGTACGACGCTGCGCCCGCCGCCCACGTGGAGGACACCCCCGACTCCACCACGATCGAGGCGCTGGTCCGGGTGGCCAACGACCTGCAGCCGCGCACCGACCGTCCGTGGGACGGCTCGGACACCCTCAAGAACGTCGTGTTCATGCTGGAGTACCCCGACGGGACCAAGGAGCCGCTGGCGATCGGCCTGCCGGGCGACCGCGAGGTGGACGAGAAGCGCCTGGAGGCCCAGTTGGAGCCTGCCGTCGCCGTCCCCTTCGCCGAGGAGGACTTCGCCAGGTACCCCTCCCTGGTCAAGGGCTACATCGGACCGGGGGTGCTGGGGGAGGAGAACAGCTCCGGCATCCGCTACCTGACCGACCCCCGCGTGGTCGAGGGTACCCGTTGGATCACCGGCGCAGATGCTCCCCAGAAGCACGTCTTCGACCTGGTCTGCGGCCGGGACTTCACCTCCGACGGGGTGATCGACGTCGCCGAGATCCGCGCGGGTGACCCGTCGCCGGACGGCTCCGGACCGCTGCAGCTGGCCCGCGGGATCGAGATGGGCCACATCTTCCAGCTCGGCCGCAAGTACGCCGACGCGCTCGGCCTGAAGGTGCTGGACCAGAACGGCAAGCAGGTGACCGTCACCATGGGCTCGTACGGCGTGGGCGTCTCCCGCGCGGTCGCGGCCGTGGCCGAGACCACCTGTGACGAGAAGGGCCTGCGCTGGCCGCGCGCCCTGGCGCCGTTCGACGTGCAGCTGGTCGCCACCGGCAAGGGCACCGAGGTGGCCGACTACGCCGCCGGCCTGGCCCAGGAGCTCGACGCCGCCGGCATCACCGTGCTGTACGACGACCGCAAGGCCTCCCCGGGGGTGAAGTTCGCCGACGCCGAGCTGCTCGGCATGCCGACCACCGTGGTGGTCGGTCGCGGCCTGGCCGAGGGCGTGGTCGAGCTTCGCGACCGGATCGAGGGCACGGCCGAGCAGGTCCCCGTCGCCGAGGCCGTCGAGCGGATCGTCGCCCAGGTCCGCGGCTGACCCGGTCGGCGGAGATGTGACCCAGGCCCTGGCGGACCTCCCGATCTGGGTGGTGGCCGGGCTGGTGGCCGTCGCCTTCGTGGCCGGGTGGGTGGATGCCGTCGTCGGTGGCGGAGGCCTGATCCAGCTGCCCGCCCTGCTGCTCGGGCTCCCGGCGGACACCCCGGTCGCGACGATCTCCGGCACGAACAAGATCTCCTCCTTCGCCGGCACCACCAGCGCGACCCTCACCTACCTGCGCCGCATCCGCGTCGACTGGCGTGACGTGCTGCCCCTGATGGCCGGCGCCGCGGTCGGGTCGGCGATCGGGGCCCGGATGGTCACCTACCTGCCCAAGGAATGGTTCACCCCCTTCGTCCTGCTCGCACTCCTGGTCGTCGGCGGCTACCTGTGGCGTCGACCGACGTTCGGGCTGGAGTCGCACCGGCGGTACGAGGGCCGCGGGCTCGCCGTGCGGTCGGCCACGATCGGCCTGGGCGTCGGCGTGTACGACGGCTTCCTCGGCCCGGGCACGGGCACCTTCTTCGTCATCCTGATCGTCGGGGTGCTCGGCTACGGCTTCCTGGAGGCCACGGCCCGGGCGAAGCTGGCGAACATGACCACCAACATCGCCGCCATCGCGACGCTGGCCGGCCACATCAACTGGCCGTTGGGCCTGATGATGGCGGTGGCGAACGTCACCGGCGGACTGACCGGGGCGCGGATGGCGTTGCGGCACGGCAACGGCTTCATCCGCAAGGTGCTGCTCGTGGTGGTGGCCGCCCTGGTGGTCCGGCTCTCCTTCGACCTCGTCCGTCAGCTGGCCGGCTGACCCGTACGCACGGCCCGGTCCGACCCCGATCCGTTCCGGTCAGGCCCAGCCCGGCCAGGTCGGCAGCGCGCCACCCGCAAGCGCTGTCGCGACGGTGGCGTCGTGCAGCACGGTGGCGCCCAGGGCGCGGAGCCGCTCCTCGACCGTCGCCCTGACCAGGCGGCAGGCGGCGGGCAGGACCGACGCCTCGACGCGGGCGACCAGTCGGATCGCATCCTCCGGGCCCGCCGGCTCGCCCACGTCGTACGCCACCTCGGCGACCGGGGCCCGCAGCGAGCGACGTGCCAGCTCGGCCAGGAGCTCCTGCCGGGCGGTCACGTGCGCGTCCAGGGTCGTACGGATCCAGCCGGCATCGTCGGCGGTGGCCAGTGCCAGCGCGGTCTCCAGGGCGTAGACGGCGGGGTACAGCTGGAGCAGCAGTCCGGTCATCGCCTCGGCGTCCCCGCCGGCCGGGACCGTGTCGGCGGAGGCTGCCTCGGTGGGCGTCCGCGGGGCATCGGTGGAGGCCAGCGCCCCGACCGCTCCGGCGTACGCGCCGGCCGAGGCCAGCCGGGCGGCCGTCGTTCCGCGGGCAGGGGCGGCCAGGAGGTCGGCCGCGGCAGCGCGGGCAGCCGTGGCGAAGTCGCCGGGCGCACCCGGGGAGGCGGTCCCCGGGGCGAGGAGCTCGGCCTGGGCGGCGAGGTCGTGCGCGGCCCGTAGCCGGAAGGCGCCGAGACGATTGCTCCCCGCCGTGCCGGCCGCTGCGGCGGAGGCCAGCGCGGCCTGGGCGGCGGCGTGTCGGGCCAGGTCCGGTGCCGGTGGGGGAGGCGTGGCCGTTCCCGTCGCCACCTCTCCGGCGGCGACCGTGGGGTCGCGCCGTACGCAGCCGGAGGCCCCGGCCATGACACCGAGGGCCGCTGCGCCCAGGAACCCCCGCCGAGTCAACACGGAGCAAACGCTAGCGCACGGGTATGCTGGCCTGCACGGGTCGCGCTCCCGCTCCACGGGGGACGGCGATGACGTCGGGGCCACGCCCTCGGTGCGACCCGACAACCGCATCACACAATCGGATCGAGGAGCCCCCATGAACGAACAGCGACTCGTCGAGATCATCGAACCTGTGCTGGCGCGCCATGAGCTGGAGCTCGACGTGCTGGACATCATCCCGGTCGGCAAGCGCACCGTCCTGCGGATCACCGTGGACGGCGACGGCCCCCAGGGTCGGGGCCCACTGATCGACGACATCGCCACGGCCTCCCGCGAGCTGTCGGAGGCGCTGGACGCCTCCGACGTGACCGGCGCCGGCGCCTACACCCTCGAGGTCTCGTCACGCGGGGTGAACCGCCCGCTCTCCCTGCCGCGCCACTGGCGCCGCAACCAGGGCCGCCTGGTCAAGGTCACCCTCGCCGGCGGCGAGACCTTCGTCGCCCGGATCGTCTCCAGTGACGACTCCGGGGTCGACCTGGTGATCGAGCCCGAGGACCCCAGGCCGGGCAAGGGTGTCACGGTCGAGCGCCGCTGCGAGTACACCGACATCACCAAGGCACGCGTCCAGGTCGAGATGAAGCGCCAGGACGAGGAAGAGGACTGATCATGGACGTCGACATGGCTGCGCTGCGTGCGATCGAGCGCGACAAGGAGATCCCCCTCGGGGTGCTGGTCTCGGCGCTGGAGGAGGCGCTGCTGACCGCGTACCACAAGACGGAGTCGCCGGTCCCCGGCGCCCGGGTGGTGCTGGACCGCAAGTCCGGCAAGGTCGCGGTGCTCGCCCCGGAGAAGAACGAGGAGGGCGTCGTCGTCGGCGAGTACGACGACACCCCGGCCGGCTTCGGCCGGATCGCCGCCTCGACCGCCCGCCAGGTGATCATCCAGCGGATCCGCGACGCCGAGGACGAGAAGAAGTACGGCACCTTCGCGGCGATCGAGGGCGACGTCGTGATGGGCACCGTCCAGCAGGACCGGGACAACCGGGTCGTCCGCGTCGACCTGGGAGACATCGAGGCGATCATGCCTCCTGCCGAGCAGGTCCCGGGCGAGGAGTACAAGCACGGCACGCGCCTGCGCGTCTACGTCGTCGCGGTCCGCAAGGACCTGCGCGGGCCCCAGGTCGTCGTCTCGCGCACCCACCCGCAGCTGGTGCAGAAGCTCTTCGAGCGCGAGGTGCCCGAGATCGAGCAGGGCGTGGTGGAGATCAAGGCCCTGGCCCGCGAGGCCGGGCACCGGACCAAGCTCGCCGTCGTCTCCAAGCGCCCGGACGTCTCGGCCAAGGGCGCCTGCATCGGCCCGATGGGACAGCGCGTCCGCGCCGTCATGCACGAGCTGAACGAGGAGAAGATCGACATCATCGACTGGTCGGAGGACCCGGCCGCCTTCGTCGGCAATGCCCTCTCCCCGGCCAAGGTCGCCTCGGTCACCGTCGTCGACCCGGCCGCCCGTGCCGCCCGCGTCGTGGTGCCGGACTACCAGTTGTCCCTGGCGATCGGTCGCGAGGGACAGAACGCGCGCCTCGCGGCCCGGCTCACCGGCTGGCGGATCGACATCCACTCCGACACCGAGGCCCCGCGGGACTGAGGTCCGGCATCCGCCAGGCACTGCCGGGGACGGCCACCCGGGACAGTCGCCCGGACGGCCGAGGGGGCGGGGGAGCAGCAGTTGCTCCCCCGCCCCCTCGGACGTCCGGCGGCGGATCAGCCCTTCAGGATCTGGTCCTCCGCGATCGGGTCGCTGCCGGGGACCTGGTCCACCTGGCCCTGGCTGTGGGCCTCCTCGATCGCCGCCCCGACCTGGTCATCGATGTTGCGCCAGTACTCGAAGACGCGCGACAGCACCGGCTCGTCGACGTCGACCAGGCTGCCGGCGACCGTCTCGACCAGGCGCTCGCGCTGGGCGTCGGTGAAGACGTCCCGGACCAGGGTGTGGGCCTGGCCGAAGTCGTCGTCCTCGGCGTGCAGCGTCGCAGCACTGCGGACCAGCTCACCGTCGACCTCCCAGCCGTTGTCGACCGGACCTTGCTGCTCGGCCCAGGGCCGGCCCTTGGAGTTCGGCGCGTAGACCGGCGCCGCGCCGTACTGCTGGTACTGCATGTGGCCCTGGTCCAGGAAGGTGTTCCCGGTGCCGTTGAGCGGCTGGTTGACGGGCAACTGGTGGAAGTTGGTGCCGATCCGGGCCCGATGGGCGTCGGCGTACGCGAAGACGCGGGCCAGCAGCATCCGGTCCGGCGAGATACCCGTGCCCGGGACCAGGTTCGACGGCGCGAACGCGGCCTGGTCGATCTGGGCGAAGAAGTTGGACGGGTTCTCGTTCAGGGTCATCGTGCCGACCTTGATCAGGGGGTAGTCCCGGTGCGACCACACCTTGGTGAGGTCGAAGGGGTTGAACCGGTAGTCGGCGGCCTCTGCGTACGGCATCACCTGCATCGACAGGGTCCAGGACGGGAACTCGCCGCGGTCGATCGCGTCGTACAGGTCACGACGATGGAAGTCCGCGTCCTTGCCGGCGAGCTCGCCGGCCTGCTCGTTGGTCAGGTTCTGCACCCCCTGGTCGGTGTGGAAGTGGTACTTGACCCAGAACTTCTCGCCCTGCGCATTCACCCACATGTAGGTGTGCGAGGAGTAGCCGTTCATGTGGCGCCACGAGCGGGGCAGCCCGCGGTCGCCCATCAGGTAGGCGACCTGGTGCGCCGACTCGGGGGACAGCGTCCAGAAGTCCCACTGCATCTCGGCCGAGCGCAGGCCCGAGTCGGGCAGCCGCTTCTGCGAGCGGATGAAGTGCGGGAACTTCATGGCGTCACGGACGAAGAACACCGGGGTGTTGTTGCCGACCATGTCGAAGTTGCCCTCGGTGGTGTAGAAGCGCAGCGAGAAACCACGGACGTCACGCCAGGTGTCCGGACTGCCCTGCTCGCCCGCGACGGTGGAGAAACGTGCCAGCATCCGGGTCTTCGCGCCCGGCTGGAAGAGTGCGGCCTTCGTGTACCGGGTCACGTCCTCGGTGGTGACGAACTCGCCGAAGGCGCCGCTGCCCTTGGCATGGGGGGACCGCTCCGGCACCCGCTCGCGGTTGAAGTGCGCGAGGGTCTCGACCAGGTGGACGTCGTGCAGGACGATCGGGCCGTCGGGGCCGACGGTCAGGGAGTGGGCGTCGCTGAAGGTGGGTGCCCCGCTGGTCTCGGTGGAAGGGCCGGTGGGGGAGAGGGGGGTGAGTGGACTGTCGGTCATGGGTTCTCCTCGTTCATCGTGGCGTGGGGGCTCGGCGGGCAGCCGGTTCCTGGCATCGCGGGCAGAGCCCGACGTACTGGATCTCCGTCTGCAGGACGAGGTACCCCTGGGTGTCCTCGGGCATCGGTACGGCGGCCGGGCCGGTGGCGCAACGGACATCGGAGATCGCGTTGCACCCGCGGCAGACCAGGTGTTCGTGGTGGTCGCCGGTCTCGAGTTCGTACCTGGCCCGACCCGAGACGGTGTCGAGACGACGTACGAGGGACGAGTCCTCCAGGATGTGCAGGACGTCGTAGATGGTCTGGGTGGAGACACTGCCCAACCGGCCGAGCACACCGCGGCGGACCCCGTCGACGTCCGCGTGCGGCGAATCGGCCAGCTCCAGGAGCACCCCCACCCGGGGAGCCGTCACGCGCAGGCCCGCTCGTCTGAGCAGGCCCGTCGCTTCGGCTCGTTGCATGCCAAGGAGCCTATCGGCCGGACCGGGAGCATTGTCGGATATTGGCCGGTCCCCGCGATTCCCCGGCGTGGCCGGCAGGGACGGACGTGACCCGCGAGGGTTCCTCGGGCCGGGCGTGGAAGTGCGCGGATCCACCAAGCGAGGCAAGGAATCGGCAGGACGATTCGTCCCTGCGGCCACAGTCCGCTAAACTTCGACGGTGGCCCGTCCTTTGTCCGCTCATGTACCTGAACGTACGTGTATCGGATGCCGAGGTCGGTCCACCAAGTCCGGACTGGTGCGCCTTGTCTGGGATCGTACGGAGCTGAGCGTGGCCGTGGACCCCAGCGGGACAGCCCAGGGACGGGGTGCATGGGTGCACCCCGACCCCCACTGTTGTGACCTGGCGATGCGGCGCCGAGCCGTGGGACGAGCTCTGCGAGTCCCCGATGTCGACGGTGAGCAGGTGGCCTCCCTTTTGGCCTCTGTTCAGTCGAAGGCTGCCGTCTCCGAGGGCCATCACGCCTCACCCGGACAACTGTGAGTTACGACACCCGGTCGACCGACCGGGCGGAACCAGAAAGTGGGCAAGCGCTCATGACCACTCGATGAGTACTCATCAATGAGCATGCACGGCAACTAGCTGGTCCGGCTCGACTGACCCGGACCGCAGAGGAGAGTAGTGGCAAAGGTCCGAGTCTACGAGCTCGCTAAAGAGCTTGGCGTCGAGAGCAAGGAAGTCCTGAAGACCCTCAACGACATGGGTGAGTTCGTACGGTCGGCGTCGTCGACCATCGAGGCTCCCGTCGTGCGACGACTGAAGGAGAAGATGGGCGGTTCGGTTGCCCCGAAGCCGGCACCCCGGCCGGGACCGCGTCCCGCGGCTCCTCGCCCTGCGGCACCCGCCGCACCGGTGGAGACCGTTGAGCAGACCCCGCAGGCGCCGACCCCGGCGCCCCAGATGCCTGCGCCCGCGCAGGCCCCCGCAGCCCCGGCACCGACCCCGCGTCCTGAGCGCGGCGTCCGCCCCGGCCCGCGTCCCCAGGTGAGCGACGAGTCGCCCGCACGTCTCGCGGTGACCGAGGAGGCTCCTGCGCGTCCGCAGGTGGCCGATGAGGCCCCCGCGCGTCCGCAGCCGGCCGATGAGGCCCCCGTGCGTCCGCAGGCCGAGCAGCCGACCCGCCCCGCCGCCCCGCGTCCCGCCGGTCCCCGACCGACCGGGTCCGCGCCGGCACCGCAGCCCGGACCGCGTCCGGCTGCTGCCCCGCGTCCGGGTGCGGCACCCCGCCCCGGTGCACCCCGTCCGGCCGCCGGTCGCCCCGGCGCGCCCGGTACCCCCGGTGCCACTGGCACGGGCACGGGTGCGCCCCGTCCCGGTGTCCCCGGAGCACGTCCGGGCCCGCGTCCGGGCGCTCCCAAGCCCGGCCCCGCCGGTTCTGCGCCGGCCCCCGGCGCACGCCGTAGTGGCCCGCGTCCGGGCAACAACCCGTTCGCCTCCTCCCAGGGCATGGGCACGCAGCAGCGTCGTCCGCGTCCCGAGGGTGGTCGTCCCGAGACCGGCGGTCGTCCGGCACCGGGTCAGCACCCGGGTGGTCCGCGTCCGGCCAGTGCCCGTCCCGGCGGTCCTTCGCCGGCAGGCATGCCGCGTCCGAACCCGGCCATGATGCCCAAGCACCACTCCACCCAGCTCGCCCCGGCAGGTCCGGGCGGACGGCGTGGGGGCCCCGGTGGTGGCGGTCGTGGTCGTACCGGTGGTCCGGGTGGCCCCGGGCGTGCCGGTGGCTTCGGCGGTCCCTCGGCCGGCCCGAGCACGGGTCCGGCGGGTCGCGGCGGTGGCCGCGGTCGCGGTGGCACCCAGGGCGCCTTCGGTCGCCCCGGTGGCCCGTCGCGTCGCGGACGGAAGTCCAAGAAGCAGCGTCGCCAGGAATTCGACGAGATGGAGGCACCGTCGATCGGCGGTGTGCGCATCCGCAAGGGTGACGGCGCCAGCGTCCGACTTCGTCGTGGCGCGTCGCTGTCCGACCTCGCCGAGAAGATCGGTGTGGATCCGGCAGCCCTGGTGCAGGTGCTCTTCTCGCTCGGCGAGATGGTGACCGCCACCCAGTCGGTCTCTGACGAGACCCTGCAGCTGCTCGGTGCCGAACTGGACTACAACATCCAGGTCGTTTCGCCCGAGGACGAGGACCGTGAGCTGCTGGAGTCCTTCGACATCGAGTACGGCGAGAACGAGGGCGGCGAGGAGGACCTCGAGGCCCGCCCGCCGGTCGTCACCGTCATGGGTCACGTCGACCATGGCAAGACGAAGCTGCTGGACGCCTACCGCCACTCCAACGTGGTGGCCAAGGAGGCCGGTGGCATCACGCAGAGCATCGGTGCCTACCAGGTCGCGACCGAGGTCGACGATCGCGAGCGGAAGATCACCTTCATCGACACCCCCGGTCACGAGGCGTTCACCGCCATGCGTGCCCGTGGTGCCAAGTCGACCGACATCGCGGTTCTCGTGGTGGCTGCCGACGACGGTGTGATGCCGCAGACGATCGAGGCGTTGAACCACGCCCTGGCGGCCGATGTCCCGGTCGTGGTCGCGGTCAACAAGATCGACAAGCCGGCGGCCGACCCGACCAAGGTCCGCGGCCAGCTGACCGAGTACGGCCTGGTCCCCGAGGAGTACGGCGGCGACACCATGTTCGTCAACGTGTCCGCGGTGACCGGTGAGGGTCTGGACGAGCTGCTGGAGGCCATCGTGCTGACGGCGGATGCATCGCTCGACCTGCGCGCCAACCCGGACATGCCCGCCCAGGGTGTCTCCATCGAGGCGCACCTCGACAAGGGCCGCGGCCCGGTCATCTCGGTGCTGGTCCAGCGCGGAACCCTGCGCGTCGGGGACTCCGTCGTGTGTGGTGCGGCCCACGGCCGCGTCCGGGCGATGATTGCCAGCAACGGCGAGCTCGTGGACGAGGCCCCGCCGTCGATGCCGGTCCAGGTGCTCGGTCTGACCGCCGTGCCCGGTGCGGGTGACACCTTCCTGGCCGTCGAGGACGATCGCAAGGCCCGACAGATCGCCGAGCAGCGTGAGGCGCGCCAGCGTGCCGCACAGCAGGCCCGGGGCGCGCGTCGCAAGACGCTCGACCAGATCTTCGAGCAGATGGAGAAGGGCGAGGTCCAGGAACTGGCCCTCATCCTCAAGGGCGATTCGGCCGGTTCGGTCGAGGCCCTGGAGGACGCCCTGCTCAAGATCGACGTCGGCGAGGACATCTCGGTGCGCATCATCGACCGCGGTGTCGGTGCCATCACCGAGACCAACGTCACGCTGGCGTCGGCCTCCGGCGCTGTCATCATCGGCTACAACGTGCGTGCCCAGGGGAAGGCGACCCAGCTCGCCGACCAGGAGAACGTCGACATCCGCTACTACTCGATCATCTACCAGGCGATCGACGAGGTGGAGGCTGCGCTCAAGGGCATGCTCAAGCCGATCTTCGAGGAGGTCGTGCTCGGTCAGGCGGAGATCCGCCAGATCTTCAAGTCCTCCAAGGCCGGCACCATCTCCGGTGTCATGGTCCAGAGCGGCATCATGCGGCGCCATGCGAAGGCACGCGTGCTGCGTGACGGCGTCGTGGTGGCCGACACGGAGATCAACACCCTGCGGCGCGAGAAGGATGACGCCACCGAGGTCCGCGAGGGCTTCGAGTGCGGCATCACGCTCTCCAACTTCTCCGACGTACGGGTCGATGACATCATCGAGACCTACGAGATGCGGGAGAAGCCGCGCGCCTGATCCGCGTCCCCAGGGACGTGGTCCGGTGGCCCTGCGGGGCCACCGGGTAGCGCGTACGACATGTGTGTGAGGGGCGGGGCCCCGAGGGCCTCGGCCCGATGGGACCCCCGCCCCTCATGCGTCCCCAGTAATTGAAAGGATGTGGCATGCCCAACCCGCGCGTGCTCAAGCTGGCCGACCAGATCAAGTCGATCGTCGCCCAGATGCTGGAGAAGCGGATCAAGGATCCGCGCCTCGGCTTCGTGACCATCACCGACGTGCGCCTCACCGGCGACACCCGCGAGGCCACCGTCTTCTACACCGTCTACGGCGACGACGGGGCCCGCGCCGGTTCCGCTGCGGCGCTCGCGTCCGCCACCGGCCTGATCCGGTCCACCGTCGGCAAGCAGCTCGGCCTGCGCCACGCGCCCTCGATCACCTTCATCCTCGATGCGCTGCCCGAGTCGGCCGCCGGTATCGAGGACCTGCTCGCCCGCGCCCAGGCCGGCGACGCCGCCCTCGCCGAACAGCGGGCCGCCGCAGCATACGCGGGGGAGGCCGATCCCTACCGGCGCAAGGAGGAGGACGAGGAGGACGAGGGCGAGGACGAGGACGACCCCGCCCACACCGACGACCAGGCCGACCCGGCCGGTCCCGCGGACCCCTCCGACCTCTTCGAGCGCGACTGACCGTGGGCGCCCCGCGCAACCAGGGCCCCTCGGGGCTGGTCGTGGTCGACAAGCCCGCCGGGATGACCTCCCACGACGTGGTCTCCCGGGTCCGCCGCCTGGTCGGCACCCGCAAGGTCGGCCATGCCGGGACCCTCGACCCGATGGCCACCGGGGTGCTCATCCTCGGTGTCAACCGGGCCACCCGGCTGCTCGGTCACCTCGCGCTGCACGACAAGACGTACGAGGCGACGATCCGGCTCGGGCAGTCGACGGTCACCGATGATGCGGAGGGGGACGTGGTCGCCGCCGCGGGGGCCGGCGGACTGGACGACGAGGCGGTCGCCGCCAAGGTCGCCACGCTGACCGGCGACATCGAGCAGCGACCCTCGGCGGTCTCGGCGATCAAGGTCGACGGCCAGCGCTCGTACGCCCGGGTCCGGGCCGGTGAACAGGTCGAACTGCCCGCCCGCCCGGTCACCGTCAGCAGGTTCGACGTGCTGGAACGCCGCGACGGCCTTGTCGACGGGGTGGCCGTCGTCGACCTGGACGTCCGGGTCGACTGCACCACCGGCACCTACATCCGGGCGCTGGCCCGCGACCTCGGCCAGGCCCTGGGTACCGGAGGCCACCTCACGGCACTGCGCCGTACCCGGGTGGGGGGCTTCGACCTGTCGGTGGCCCAGCGCCTACCCGGATGGGACGAGCAGGACGCCACCATCGACGTCCTGGACATCGACACCGCCGTCCGGTCCTCCTTCCCCTGGCTCGAGCTCGACGAGGCTGCCGCCCGCGAGGTGGGCTACGGCCGGCGCCTGCCCGGGCTGGCGCTGCCCGCGCCGCTGGCGGCACTCTACGGCCCGGACGGCACCTTCCTGGCCCTCTACCGCCAGGACGGGCCCGATGCCCGTCCCGAGGCCGTGTTCACCACCGGTTGAGGCGTCCCGGGACGGATGTCGGGCCGCCCGCGGGGCCGGGAACGACTACCATCAACGAGGATCCTTCCGCTGGTCGACGAGGAGAAGTGTGAGCGAGAGCGTTGTCGTCATCGGCAATTTCGACGGGGTACACCTGGGGCACCGGGCGGTGCTGGAGCACGCCCGTGAGCTGGAACCGGGTCTGCCCGTCGTGGCGATGACCTTCTGGCCACATCCGCTCAGCGTGGTCCGACCCGGCCACGAGCCCAAGCTGCTCTGCGACCTGGACGAACGGGTCGCCCTGCTGCAGGCAGCGGGCGCCGACCGGGTCGAGGTGGTCCCGTTCACCAAGGAGTTCTCCGAGCAGAGCCCCGAGAGCTTCGTCTCCTCGATCCTGCTGCCGCTGTCCCCGGCCCGGGTCGTGGTCGGGCAGAACTTCCGCTTCGGCCACTCCGCCGCCGGCACCGTCGACACCCTGCGCGAGCTCGGCCGCGAGCACTTCAAAGTAACGGCCATCGACCTGGTCCGCAGCCCCCTGCACACCCATGGCGGGTCGGGGCGCACCTCCTCCACCAGGATCCGGGAGGCGCTGGCCGAGGGCGACATCGATACCGCCGCCCAGATGCTCGGGCGTCCCTACAGCTTCGCCGGCACCGTCGTCCACGGGGACCGGCGCGGCCGCGAACTGGGCTTCCCGACAGCCAACCTCACCGTCTCCGACAAGCGCGCCGCTCCGGCCGACGGCGTCTACGCCGGCTGGCTGGAGCAGATCGACCGCCCGGACCTGGCACCGATGCCCGCCGCCATCTCCGTCGGCCGCAACCCCACCTTCGACGGCACCGACCTGCGCGTCGAGTCGTACGTGCTGGACCGCACCGACCTCGAGTTGTACGACGTACGGGTCCGGGTGCTGTTCGTCAGCCGGATCCGCGGCCAGATCAAGTTCGACGGGATCGAGGCGCTCATCACGCAGATGAACGACGACGTCGACCTGATCAGGCAGCAGCTGACCGGGCGCTGAGGCACCCCCGGCCGCCCCCTCGGGCGGCGGCCCGCAGCGAACGACAAGGGCCGGTCACCCCACGGGGATGACCGGCCCTGGTGCTGCCGAGGGGTGGTTCAGGCCTCGATGATCACCGGGACGATCATCGGGCGGCTGCGGTACCGCTTGTTGACCCAGCGGCCGACGACGCGGCGTACGGTCTGCTGCAGCCGGTGCGGGTCGTCCACGTCCTGTTCCAGCGCCTGCCGCAGAGCCTCGGCGACCTCGGCCCGGATGTCGTCGAAGACCGAGTCGTCCCCGGCGAACCCACGGGCGTGGATGTCCGGCCCGGTGACGACGGTGTTCGAACGGGTGTTGACGACGGCGATGATCGAGATGAAGCCCTCCTCGCCGAGGATCTTCCGGTCGGTCAGCTGGCTCTCGGAGATGTCCCCGACCGTGGTGCCGTCCACGAAGATGTAGGGCGCATCGACCTGGCCGACGATCGAGGCCCGGTGGTCGCGCACGTCGACGACCGAGCCGTCCTGGCAGACCAGCGCACGGTCCCGCGGGACGCCGGTCGCGACGGCCAGGTCGGCGTTGGCGATCAGGTGGCGCGGCTCCCCGTGCACGGGCATCGCATTGGCGGGGCGGACGATGTTGTAGCAGTAGAGCAGTTCGCCGGCGCTGGCGTGGCCGGAGACGTGCACCATGGCGTTGCCCTTGTGCACCACGTGCGCCCCGAGCTTGGCCAGCCCGTTGATGACGCGGAAGACGGCGTTCTCGTTGCCCGGGATGAGCGAGGAGGCGAGCAGGACGGTGTCCCCGCGCCGCAGTTGGATCACCGGGTGCTCCTGGTTGGCCATCCGGGCCAGCGCCGAGAGCGGCTCGCCCTGGGAACCGGTGGAGACGATGATCAGGTCTTCCCGGGGCACCGAGGCGATGTCCTTGAGGTCGACCAGGACCCCCTTGGGCACGTTCAGGTAGCCCAGGTCGGCGGCGACCGTCATGTTGCGGACCATCGAGCGCCCGACGAAGACGACCTTGCGCTCGTACAGGTGGGCCACGTCGAGGACCTGCTGGACCCGGTGGACGTGCGAGGCGAAGCAGGTGACGATGATCATCTGCTCCGAGGTCGCCACCACCCGCTCCATCGCCGGGGCGATGTCCTTCTCCAGCGGGGTGAAGCCGGGGGTCTCCGCGTTGGTGGAGTCCACCATGAACAGGTCGACGCCCTCCTCGCCGAGCCGGGCGAAGCGGCGCAGGTCGGTGATCCGGCCGTCCAGGGGCAGCTGGTCCATCTTGAAGTCGCCGGTGTGCAGCACGGTGCCGCCGGCCGTACGGATCGCCACGGCCAGGCCGTCGGGGATGGAGTGGTTGACCGCCATGAACTCCAGGTCGAAATTGCCGACGGTGAGGCGGGTCTCGTCGCCGACGACCTTCAGCACGGCGCCGCGCGCGAGGCGGTGCTCCTTCAGCTTCGCCTCGACCAGGGCGAGGGTGAGCTTGCTGCCGTACAGCGGCAGGTCGGGGCGCTGGCGCAACAGGTAGGGGACGGCGCCGATGTGGTCCTCGTGGCCGTGGGTCAGGACCAGGCCGGCGACGTCATTGATGCGGTCCTGGATGATCTCGAAGGCCGGCAGCAGCAGGTCGACGCCGGGATGGTCGTCCTCGGGGAACAGGACTCCGCAGTCGACGAGGAGCAGTTGGCCGTCGATCTCGAAACTGGTCATGTTGCGACCGATGTCGCCCAGACCTCCCATCGGGATCACACGCAGGGTGCCTGCTTCGAGGGTGGGGGGAGTCTTCAAGCCGGATGGTGACACCGGGACAGCCTAGCCGACCGGCTAGCCTGACGGTGTGAACTCCCAATCCGCGCCGCTCCAGACCGTCCGCACCGCATGGCCCGCCGAGGCCGCGGACATCGCACCGATCCAGCGCCGGGTCTGGGTGGAGGAATGGTCGGCGGCCGAGGCCGAGGCGCTGCTGGCCGCCACGGACCTGGCCGCGATGGCCGAGGCCTGGAACGAGGCGATCACCCGGCCGCCGGTGGCCGGCTGCCGGGTGCTGGTGGCCCTGGAGGGGGAGCGGGTCGTCGGGTTCGCCGCAACCGCGCCGAGCGATGACGAGGACGCCTCACCGCGCGACGGGATGGTTGCGGAGTTCGCCATCGATCCCGTGGCCCGGCGCCAGGGCCACGGCTCGCGGCTGATGAACGCCGCCGTCGACACCCTGCGCAACGACGGCTTCACCACCGCGACCTGGTGGGTCCGGACAACCAACGACGCCCTGCGCGCCTTCCTGCAGTCCGCCGGGTGGGAACCCGACGGGGCGACCCGGTCGTTCACCTCCGACGACGGCGGCTTCACCGTCAAGCAGGTGCGGCTGCGGGTCCGTACGACCGACTGACCGGGCCGGTCGGGACGGCCGACCGGGTCACGTGAGCTGGTCGCGGATGCCCTCGATCAGCTTGCTGAAGTTGCGCCGGGTGATCGGGTCGGCGATCAACGCCGTGTAGACCATCACGGCCCAGCCGGCGGAGCGCTCCCGGATCGCCGGGTCGTACGCCCCCTCGGCGTCGATGATCGACCAGAACTCCTCGCGCTGCCCGCGGTCGAAGGTCAGCCAGGCGGCGGCCAGGTCCACGGCCGGGTCACCGGCGGCGACGTCGCCGAAGTCGATGATCCCGACCAGCCGACCCTCCACCTGCAGCAGGTTGCCGGGGTGGACGTCACCGTGCACCCACATCGGCGGGCCCGGCCAGACCGGGGCGCGCAGACTGCGCTCCCACGCGGCCCGCAGGAACGCGGTCCGCTCCTCACCGAGCCAGTCCACCACCGAGGGCCACCGGTCGCTGACGGCCCGGGCGCGCGCCCGGAGCGGCACCCCGCGGTACGGGTTGCGCGGGGCCTCCCGCGGCGCAGGGCGATGGATCGCCATCAGGGCCCGTGCCAACGGGGCGACCAGTCCGCCCCGCTCGGTGATCGGGAGCTGGCTCACGTCCTTGCCGGGGATCCACTGCACGATCGTCCAGGGCCAGGGCAGGACCATGCCCGGGGTCCCGGTGAAGATCGGGATCGGCGCCTCGATTCCGTGGGCACGCAGCGGAGCAGAGGCGGCCTCCACCCAGGCGATCTCGTGGCCGGCGAGCTCGGCGCCCTCGCGGCGCTGGGGGACGCGGACGACGTGCGCGTCGCCGAGCTTGTACAGCACGCTGTCCCAGCCCTGGCCGAGCAGCTCCAGCGGAGCCTCGGCCAGGTACGCCAACTCCGGGGGCAGCTGCGAACGCAGCAGACGGCGGACCAGTTGCGGGGTGACGGAGACCAGGCGTTCGGACACGGGCGTCAGATGCCCAGCAGGTCCTCGATGCCCTCTGTCAGGCCTGGTCGGTCCCCGACGGCGCGCACCGCGGCGAGGACACCGGTCATGTACGAGGTCCGCGAGAGCGAGTCCTCGCGGATCGTCAGCGTCTCACCGGGGTTGCCCAGCAGGACCTCCTGGTGGGCGAACAGGCCGCGCTGGCGCACGCTGTGCACGTGCACCCCGTCGACGACCGCCCCACGGGCGCCGTCGAGCTGGGTGGCGGTGGCATCGGGGGAGGGCCCAACGCCGGCTGCCGCGCGGGCGGCGGCGATCTTCCTGGCGGTGGTGACGGCGGTCCCGGAGGGGGCGTCGACCTTGTCCGGGTGGTGCAGCTCGACCACCTCCACGCTCTCGTAGAAGCGCGAGGCCTCGGCGGCGAACTTCATCATCAGCAGCGCGCCGACGGAGAAGTTGGAGGCGATGATGGCGTTCGTCCCCGGCGCCTCGGCCAGCCAGCCGCGGACGGTGTCGAGCCGCTCCGGGGTGAAGCCGGTGGTGCCGACGACGCAGTGCACGCCCTGCCCGATCGCCCAGCGCAGGTTGTCCATCACCTGGTCGGGCACGGTGAAGTCGACCACCACGTCCGCGTCAGCCACCGGCCCGCGGTCGTCCCCGGCGTCGATCGCGGCTCCGAGCTCGAGGTCCGGTGCGGCCTCCACCGCAGCCACGACCTCGCGGCCCATCCGCCCGCGTGCCCCGAAAACGGCCACCGTTGTCATACTTGCTCCTTGTGTGGGATCCGGCTGTCATTGTTCCATGCCGGGCAGGGGTTGGGCAGGTCAGCCGAGGGAGACCGGCGTGTGCTCCTGCCAGGGTCCGACCACTGCCAGGGTCGGCCGGCCGGTGAAGAGCTCCGCGGCAAGGGCGTGCACGTCCTCGCGGGTCACCGCCGCCACCTCGGCCATGATGTCGGCGACGCTGCGCGGGTCGTCCTGCAGCCACGTACGCCCGTTGCGGGACATGTGGGAGGCCGGCGACTCCAGTCCGAGCAGCGTCTGGCCACGGATCTGGCCCTTGGCCCGGGCCAGTTCCTCCTCGGTGATGCCGTGCGCGACGACGTCGTCCAGCACGCTGCGGACCACGTCGATGATCGGCTGCAGCCGGCTGGGCGCACACGCCCACTCGATGCTGACCTGGCCGGCATCGGTGTAGGCGATCTCGCTGGCGTCGATGGTGTACGCCAGGCCCCGCGACTCGCGGACCTCGACGAACAGCCGGGCGGACATGCCGCCGCCCAGGACGGTGACCAGGACGTCGAGCGCCGACCGGCGCGGATCGAGCAGGGCCGGTCCGGGCCACGACATCACGACCTCGAGCTGCTCGAAGTCGCGGGTCGCGACGAACACACCGGGCTCGGCGACCGCGGGTGCCCCGCCGACCGCGGCCTCCAGGGGTGGCCGGCGCGCGGACAGGGCCTGGTCGAGGGGGGCCAGGGCCTCCAGCAACTGGTCGTGGTCGACGGCGCCGGAGGCGCTGACCACGATGTCGTCGGCGCGGTAGCGGGAGCGCCAGTAGTCCACGACCGTGTCGCGCTCCATGGCGCGGATGCTGTCGACCGAACCGATGACGGGCCGGGCGAGCCCGCTCGGGCCGTACAGGCGGCGGGCGGTGATGTCGTGTGCCACGTCGCCCGGATCGTCGTTTCCCATCGCGATCTCCTCCAGGACGACCGTCCGCTCCGAACGGAAGTGCTGGGGCCGGATCAGCGAGTGGGCGAGCATGTCCGACATCACCTCGATGGCTCGCGGGGAGTCCTCCGCGAGCAGGCGGGCGTAGAAGCAGGTGTGCTCCTTGGCCGTGTACGCGTTCAGGTCGCCGCCGACGGCTTCGATCGAGGCGGAGATCTGTTCGGCGCTCAGCCGTTCGGTTCCCTTGAAGAGCACGTGCTCGAGCATGTGCGAGGCACCGTGCAGGGCATCGGTCTCACCGCGTGACCCGACGCCGACGAAGAAACCCAGGTTGAAGGCGGCGGTGTGGGCCAGTCGTTCGCTGACCACGCGCAGGCCACCGGGCAGGGTCGTACGGTGCAGGTCGCCGGCCAGTGCTTCGGCCGACAGGACGGGACGAGTGATGGGATGACCTCCATTGGGGGGAGCGTCGCAGGGAGGACCCCGGACGACGCGTGCTGCTGGGAACGACGTCGCCCCTCACGTACGGGACGGAGGGGCGACGTCGAAGGGGCCCGTGAGGGCCGGCGATCACTCCTCGGAGGAAGAGCCCTCACCGGCGTTCTCGGAACCGGCCTCGTCGGCCGGCTTGTGGTGCGTACGGCGACGACGACGCGGGGAGCGCTCGGTCTTCTCGCCCTCCTCGGCACTGTTGTCCTCGTCGGCCTCGGCACCGTTGTCGGTGTCCTCGGCAACAGCCTTCTCGGCAACAGCCTTCTCGGCCACGGCCTCGGGCTTGCCCTCCACCACGGGGGCGAGCGACAGCTTGCCGCGGTCGTCGACCTCGGTCACCTCGACCTGGATCTTCTGGCCGACCTTGACGACGTCCTCGACGTTCTCGACGCGCTTGCCGCCGTTGAGGTCACGCAGCTTGGTGACGTGCAGCAGGCCGTCCTTGCCCGGGAGCAGGGAGACGAAGGCGCCGAAGTTGACGACCTTCACCACGGTGCCGAGGTAGCGCTCGCCGATCTCCGGCATCGTCGGGTTGGCGATCGCGTTGATCATCGCGCGGGCGGCGTCGGCAGCCTCGCCGGTGGTCGCACCGATGTAGATGGTGCCGTCGTCCTCGATCGAGATGTTGGCGCCGGAATCCTCCTGCATCTGGTTGATCACCTTGCCCTTCGGGCCGATGACCTCGCCGATCTTGTCGACCGGCACGTGCATCGTGATGATGCGCGGCGCGTACTGGCTCATCTCGTCGGGCTCGGAGATGGCCTCGCCCATGACGTCCAGCAGGGTCATCCGGGCGTCGCGGGCCTGCAGCAGCGCCTTGGCCAGCTCCTCGGACGGGATGCCGTTCAGCTTGGTGTCCAGCTGGAGGGCGGTGACGTAGTCACGCGTACCGGCGACCTTGAAGTCCATGTCGCCGAGGGCGTCCTCGGCGCCGAGGATGTCGGTCAGGGCGATGTACTTGGTCGTACCGTCGACCTCCTCGCTCATCAGGCCCATCGCGATGCCGGCGACCGAGGCGCGCAGCGGCACGCCGGCGTTCAGCAGGGACAGGGTCGAGGCGCAGACCGAACCCATCGAGGTCGAGCCGTTCGAGCTGAGGGCCTCGGAGACCTGGCGGATGGCGTAGGGGAACTCCTCGCGGCTCGGCAGGACCGGGAGCAGGGCGCGCTCGGCGAGCGCACCGTGGCCGATCTCGCGACGCTTGGGGGAGCCGACCCGGCCGGTCTCGCCGGTGGAGTACGGCGGGAAGTTGTAGTGGTGCATGTAGCGACGGGTGCTCTCCGGGGAGAGCGTGTCGATCTTCTGCTCCATTTCCAGCATGTTCAGCGTGGTCACGCCGAGGATCTGGGTCTCGCCACGCTGGAACAGCGCCGAGCCGTGCACCCGGGGGATGATCTCCACGTCGGCGGACAGGGCGCGGATGTCGCTGACGCCACGGCCGTCGATCCGGACACCCTCGGTGAGGGTGCGGTGCCGCACGACCTTCTTCTGTACGGCCTTGAACGCGGCCTTCAGCTCGGCCTCGTCGGAGTAGCTGTCCAGCAGGGTGCCGACGACCTTGGCCTTCAGCTCGTCCTCACGGGACTGGCGCTCCTGCTTGGCGGCGATCGCCATCACCTCGCGCATCTCGTCCAGCGCGAGCTTCTCGACGGCGTCGTACGCCTCGGGGCCGTAGTCGGCGAACAGCGGGAACTGGCGCGGCTCCTTGGGCAGCTCGGCGGCCAGGCTGGCCTGGGCGTCGCACAGCACCTTGATGAAGGGCTTGGCGGCCTCGAGGCCCTCGGCCACGACCTCCTCGGTCGGGGCCTTCTTGCCGGCCTTGATCAGCTCGACCATGTTGTCGCCGCCGCCGGCCTCGACCATCATCACCGCCACGTCACCGTCGGGCAGCACCCGGCCGGCGACGACCATCTCGAAGGTCGACTCGGCGTCCTGCTCCACGGTGGGGAAGCAGACCCACTGGTCACCGATCAGTGCGACGCGGACGCCGCCGATCGGGCCGGAGAAGGGCAGGCCGGAGATCTGGGTGGACATCGAGGCGGCGTTGATGGCGACCACGTCGTAGCGGACGTTCGGGTTCAGCGCCAGGATGGTCACGACGACCTGTACCTCGTTGCGCAGGCCCTTGACGAAGGACGGGCGCAACGGGCGGTCGATCAGGCGCGCGGTCAGCACCGCGGAGGTGCCGGGGCGACCCTCGCGACGGAAGAACGAGCCGGGGATCTTGCCCGCGGCGTACATCCGCTCCTCGACGTCGATGGTCAGCGGGAAGAAGTCGAAGCCCTCGCGCGGGTGCTTGCCGGCGCTGGTCGCCGACAGCAGCATGGTGTCACCGTCGAGGTAGACGGCGGCAGCGCCGTCGGCCTGCTGGGCCAGTGCGCCGGCCTCGAAGCGGACGACGTGCTTGCCGAACGAACCGTTGTCGATGATGGCTTCGGAGAAATGAACGTTGGGTCCCTCCATGGGGACTCCTTTCGTGTATGCCCGCAGGGGCACACGGCCGGTCCGTGCTCGGAGACCGGTCTTCGATCGAGGTCCGCGGGCCTGCACGTCCCTCGAGGGGACGGCTTCCCGAAGACCACTACCGAGGACCGAGGACTCCCGAAGCGACCGGGCCCTACGTTTGTGGCAGGTGGACAGATGCCTGTGTGGACCACAGACATCGGCGAGTCTACCCGACAGTCCCTGCCGGGTCGATTCTGGCGTGGGTGTGCCGGGACAGAGGAGAGGCGGCCCCCCGTGGGGGACCGCCTCTCCTCGATGCTGCGGGACGCCTCAGCGACGCAGGCCCAGCCGCGCGATCAGGGCGCGGTAGTGCTCGATGTCGTTCTTGGCGATGTAGTTCAGCAGACGGCGGCGCTGGCCGACCATGAGCATCAGGCCACGACGGGAGTGGTGGTCACCCTTGTGCTCCTTGAGGTGCTCGGTCAGGTGTGCGATCCGCTTGGTCAGCAGGGCCACCTGGACGTCCGGAGAGCCGGTGTCGCCAGGGTGGGTCGCATAGTCTTCGATGATCTTCTGCTTCTCGGCAGCATCCATGGCTGCTCTCCTTTCGTCGGTCCCGTTGCGCGGCGCTGGTTCTACAGCTCTTGGGTGTCCGCGGCCGATCAGACGGCAAATGGGGGGATCAGGCGACCTGCTGGTCGTGATGCCCATCCGGGGGTGGGGGTGATGCGTTTGTCAGGCCTGACCCGAAGGGACCCGCCGGCGGCGGATCCCCCCAAGGTCGGGGTGGCAGGGTCAGCGAGAGACCTTGCCGGCCTTGAGGCACGAGGTGCACACGTTCATGCGCCTGGTCGTCCCGTTCATCGTCACGCGGATGCGCTGGATGTTCGGGTTCCAACGACGGTTCGTCTTCTTCTTCGACCAGGGCACGTTGTGTCCAAAGCCCGGGCCCTTGGCGCAGATGTCACATACGGCAGCCACTGGTGGATCTCCTTCTGGAACGTGTCGGTTGTCACCGTGTCGCGTCGGATCGACACGAAAGCAACCGGCACAGCATAGCGGACCGCGGCGGCGGATGGGAAATCCGCCGTCCTACCGCTGGACCGACAGGTGGTCGACCATCGAGCGGAGGAAGTCCTGGCAGGCCTCCAGCTGCGCGATCTCGACGTACTCGTCGGGCCCGTGCGCCTGGGCGATGTCACCCGGCCCGCAGATCACCGTCTCCACGCCCGCGGCGCAGAACGGGCCACCGTCGGTGCCGTACGTCACGTGCTCGTCGCTGGGCCGGCCACCGAAGTCCAGCGCCGCGCGGACCGTGGGGGAGCCGGGGTCGGTGGAGAGCGCCGGGACCGAGTCCCGCACCGTGACGACCATCCCGGCACCGGGGTGCTCGGCGCGCATCTGCTCGGTGAGCTCGGCGGCCAGGTTGTGCAGGGTCGCCACCACCTCCTCGGGGTCCACCGCGGGGATGGTCCGGAACTCCAGCACCACCTGGCACGCGGCCGGGACGATGTTCTGCGCGGTACCGCCCTCGATCGTCATCACCCCACCGGTGGAGTAGGGCACCACGTACGAGTCGTCGTACGGGCCGTGCTCGCGCCAGTTGTCGAGGACCTGCCGGAACCCGGTGCACAGCCGGGCCGCGTACTCGATGGCGTTGCAGCCCTCGGCCGGCAACGAGGAGTGGGCGGCGGCGCCCCGGACCTCGACCCCCACGATGGTCACCGACTTGTGGCCGGTGATCACCGCCATCGAGGTCGGCTCACCGACGATGCAGGAGCGGGGCTGCAGGCCCAGGTCGGCCAGGTCCTTGACGATCTGGTTGCCGCCGCGGGCGGCGAGCTCCTCGTCGAAGGTCAGCGCCAGGTGGACCGGTTCGGACAGTTCGGCGGCGGCGAGCGTGGGCAGGGCGGCCACGACGAGGGCGAGGAAGCCCTTCATGTCGGCCGACCCCCGGGCGTACAGCCGCCCATCACGGACCTGCGGACGGAACGGCTCGGTGGTCCAGTCCTGGCCGTCGACGGGAACGGTGTCCATGTGGCCGCTGAGGGCGATACCGCCCTGCACGGTGCCGTCCGCGGCCGGGACGGTGGCGACCAGGTTGGCCTTGGTGCCCGTGGGGTCGGGGCACAGCCGGACCTGGATGCCCAGCCCGCGGCACTCCTCGGCGATCGCCTCGGCCACCGGCAGGTTGGACAGTCTGCTCGTCGAGTCGATCGCCAGCAGTCGCCCGATCCACTCCACGGCCCGGTCGTCGAGCCGGCCCCAGTCCCCACTCATGCCTGGTCCTCCTCGTCGCCGGACCGGCCGGCGGGCCGCTCGGCCCGCGACTTCAGGGCGGCCACGACGAAGCCGGGGACGAACGGTGACACGTCCCCGTGCATCATCGCGATCTCGCGGACCAGGGTGGAGGAGACGTACGACCACTGGGCGGCGGTCGGCAGCAGGATCGTCTCGATCCCGGTGAGCTGCTTGTTCATCTGGGCCATCTGCAGCTCGTAGTCGAAGTCGGAGGCGAACCTCAGCCCCTTCACGATGGCGCTGATGTCGTGCTCGCGGCAGTAGTCGGCCAGCAGCCCGTCGATCGGGCTGACCCTCACGTTGGGTACCTGGGCACAGGCCTGGGTGAGCATCGAGACCCGCTCGTCGAGGCTGAACAGCCCGTTCTTCGAGGTGTTCCGGCCCACGCCGACCACTACTTCGTCGAAGAACCGGGCGGTCCGCTCGATGATGTCGAGATGGCCATGGGTCACAGGGTCGAACGACCCGGGGCAGATGGCCCTCATCGGTCCTCCTGTGCGTAGTAGATCGTGGTTTCACCATAACGGCGCGACCAGCCGTCGATGCCCTCGGGCCAGACCGGCGCGGCGTCGCGCGAGGCCCGCTCCAGCACCAGCAGGCCGTTGCCGGCCAGCCAGCCGGAGGCCCAGGCGCCGCCCAGCAGGCGCTCCAGGTGGTCGGTGGGAACCGGGTAGGGCGGGTCGGCCCAGATGATGTCGTACGCCCGAGGCGGGGTCCCGGCCAGCACGTCGTCGACCGAGGCGGCCCGGACGTCGACGGCCAGCCCCAGGCTGCGGGCGTTGGCGCGGGCCAGGTCGGCGGTGCGCCGGTCGGACTCCACGGCGGTCACCGGGCCCGCTCCCCGGCTGGCCGCCTCAAGGGCCATCGCCCCGGAGCCGGCGTAGAGGTCCAGGAAGGCGAGTCCGCGCAACCCCTCGCCCGACCACGCCTCCAGGGCGGAGAAGACAGCCTCGCGGACCCGGTCGGTGGTCGGACGGGTCCGGTCACCGGGCGGCGTCGCCAGTCGTCGCCCCCCATGGGACCCGGAGATGATGCGTGTCACGCCAGACAGGCTACCGACCCGTGCCGGACCCGGTCGCTGCGAGGCTAGAGTCGGATCAACTGGACACCTAGTCGCGGAGGCGAAGAGCGATGGCGTACGAGGACAACGAGGCGGTCACCGAGCTCACCGAGCAGGAGGCCTGGGAGCTGCTCGCCGGCGCACCGATCGGCCGGTTGGCGACCACTGTCGGCGATGACATCGAGATGTTCCCGGTCAACCACGTCGTCGACGACGGGACGGTGGTGTTCCGCACGGCCGCGGGCAGCAAGCTGTTCGAGCTGACGGTCAACTCCCGGGTCGCGTACGAGGTCGACTCGTACGACGAGCAGCAGGGCTGGAGCGTGGTGGTGCACGGAGCTGCCGAGGTGCTCTCCGGGTCAGAGGAGCTGGCGAAGGCCGAGCAGCTGCCGCTGCGGCCCTGGATCGCCACGGTCAAGACGCACTACGTGCGGATCACCCCGCACAGCGTGTCGGGTCGGCGGTTCCAGTTCGGCCCCGAACCCGAGGGCTGGCACCTGTGAGCCCGTTCACTCGTCGAGGCTGACCAGCTCCATCCGCCTGATCGCGTCCCGGAAGCCCGGGGTCTGCGCGTCCGGATCGAGCGCGACGGCCCGCTCCGCCACGTCGCGGGCCAGCCCGATCAGGTCGGCGTCCCGGGTGACGTTGAGCAGGCGCATGCCGGTGTGCGAGCCGGCCTGGTTGGTGCCCAGGACGTTGCCCTCGCGGCGCTGGGCCAGGTCGAGGTCGGCCAGCGCGAAGCCGTCACGGGTGGCCGCGAGCCCGTGCAGGCGCTCCATCGTCCGCTCCATCGTGGTGTCCTCCTGGGCGGCCGCCAGTAGCAGGCAGAGGCCGGGAAACTGGCCGCGGCCGATCCGGCCCCGGAGCTGGTGCAGCTGGGAGATGCCGAAGCGTCCGGCGTCGCAGACCACCATCATCGAGGCGTTCGGCACGTCGACCCCGACCTCGATCACGGTGGTGGCGACCAGCACGTCGATAGCGCCGGCGGCGAACTCCGACATCACCCGGTCCTTGTCCTCGGTCGCCATCTGGCCGTGCAGGGCGGCGATCCGGACCCCGCCGAGCGGCGTCCCGGCGAGCCGGTCGACGACCTCCTCCAGCGACCAGCCGTTCTCCGGGTCGTACGCATCGCCCTCCGGGGTGATCCGCGGGCAGACCACGAACACCTGCCGGCCCTGCGCGACCTCCTCGCGGGCCCGCTCCCAGGCCCGCTCGACCCAGCGGGGGTGGGCCTGCACGTCGACCACGTTCGTGGTCACGTCCGAGCGCCCGGCCGGCACCTCCCGCAGCGTCGAGACCTCCAGGTCCCCGTAGATCGTCAGTGCGACCGAGCGGGGGATCGGGGTCGCCGTCATCACCAGCACGTGCGGGTGCAGGGCTGCCTTCGCGTTCAGCGCGTTGCGCTGCTCCACGCCGAAGCGGTGCTGCTCGTCGACCACGACCAGGCCGAGGTCGGCGAACTGCACGGCGTCCGAGAGCAGCGCGTGGGTCCCGATCGCGATGCCGGCCTCACCGGAGGCGATCGCCAGCAGCGCCTTCTTCTTCTGCGCGGCGGTCATCGACCCGGTCAGCAGGACCACCCGGGTGCCACCGAACATGCCGCCGCCGGCCAGGTCGCCCAGCATCGTGCTGATCGAGCGGAAGTGCTGTACGGCCAGCACCTCGGTCGGGGCGAGCAGGGCGGACTGGCCGCCGGTGTCGACCACCGACAGCATCGCCCGCAGTGCCACCACCGTCTTGCCGGAGCCGACCTCGCCCTGCAGCAGCCGCTGCATGGCCAGGTCCTTGCCCAGGTCGGCGGCGATCTCCGCCCCCACCTGCTGCTGGCCCTCGGTCAGCTCGAACGGCAGCCGCTGGTCGAAGGCCTCCAGCAGGCCCCCGGTCGCAGGATCGCGCGGGATGGCTGCCAGTCGGCCGTGGTCGGCCCGTCGGTAGGCCATCGTCAGCTGGACCTCGAGTGCCTCGTCGAAGCTGAGCCGTTCCAGTCCGGCCTCGACCTGGCCCAGGTCGGGGGGCTGGTGCACCGCCCGCAGCGCCTCGACCAGTGGCAGCACGTCACCGGCCTCTCGCACCCAGTCCGGCCAGGGGTCCGGCAGGTCGCCCAGGGCGTGCAGCGTCAGGCCGGCGGCCTCGGCGATGTCCCAGGTCGGCAGCTTGGCGGAGGCGGGGTAGATGCCGATCGGCCCGCCACGGAACACGCTGGCCATCGACCGGTTGCGGTCCGACCCGGCGACGAAGAAGCCCTGCTCGTCGACGATCACGTAGTCGGGGTGGGACAGCTGGGGCTCCCCGCGGAACTCGCCGACCTTGGCCGAGAAGATGCCACGGGCCCCGGGCTGCAGCGACCGCTGCCACCACTCGAGCAGGTGGTTGGCACCGAAGAAAGTGGCGGGGAGCTTGGTCCGGCCGTCGGTGAGACGGACCTCCAGCCGCCCCCGGCCCTTGCGTCCCGGTGGTCCCGGGTGGGCGCGCACCTCGGCGACCCGGGCCAGGAGGGCCACGTGGGTGCCGACCTCTACCTCCGACAGGTCGCTGAGCTCGGTGCCGACGACGTACCGGCGGGGCACATGGTGCATCAGGTCACCGACGGTACGGATGCCCATCGCCGCGAACGACTTCTCCTGGGCGCCGACGACCAACCCGATGCGCTGGTCCAGCGCCGCGTACGCCTCGGACCTCCAGCCGCCCGCTGCCATCGGTGTCCCCTCTCCAGTCTGGGGCAGGCCAAGGGGCCGCCCTCGGCGCAAGCCTAGGAGGCACCCCTGACGATCCGGCTTCCCGGCCCACGGGCCGGTCGGTGCTCAGAGGTCCCTGCTCAAAGGTCCTTGGCCACGAACACGGTCGCCGTCGTGTCGGCCCGGAACCGCTCGACCGGGACGTAGCCGTGTACGCGGGCCAGCTGCAGCCCGGCGACCATCTCCTCGTTCAGGGACATCGCCGCGCGCCGTGCGCCCAGGGCCCGGGCCCGGTTCTCCAGCGTACGCAGCAGCCGGCGGCCGAAGCCCTGCCCGCGGCGGCTCGGCTCGACCCACATCCGGCGCAGCTCGGCGGTGTCGGGGTCGATCAGCCGGACGGCTCCGCAGGCGATCACCGCATCATCGGTCAGCGCGGTGATCAGCAGGAAGTCGCCACGCGGGGGAGTGACCTCCTCGTCGGCGGTCACCTCGGTCAGGGCGGGGTCGAAGCCGTCCTCGAGCATCTCGTCCAGTTCGCGGACGTACGCCTCCATGGCGCGCGTCGCCCGGGAGCTGGCGACCTGCCCCTCGAGGATCCGTACCGGCAGGCGGGCTGGGGTGTTGGTGTCCACGCACCCATCGTGCCCGCTCGGAGCGTCCCGCGGGTCCCGGCTCGGGTACCGGTCCCGTTTCGATCCCGTTGCAGGTCCGTTGCGGCCTTCCGGGCAGGCCTCCCCGGCGAGTAGCGTCCCGCTATGACACCCAGCCCGTCCGGCGCGCCGCCCCGTGTCGCCATCCTCGTGCCCACGCCCTTGCTGGTGGTCGAGGTGACTCCCCCGTACGCCCATCGTGATCGCAGCAAGCACGAGTCGGACGTCCACCTGCACCCGGGCGGCCAGGGCTTGTGGGTGGCCCGGATGGCCGTCTCGCTCGGTGCCCGGGTGACCGTCTGCGGCCCGTTCGGCGGCGAACTCGGGCCGGTCGTCACCGCGATGGTGCAGGGCCACGGCATCGACGTCCACTCGGTGCCCTACTCGATCGGTAACGGCGGCTACGTCTACGACCTGCGCGGGGAGGACCGGGTCGTCTGGGCCCACATGCCCCCGCCCGAGCTCTCCCGCCACGAGGTCGACGACCTGTACGGCTCGGCCCTGGTCGACGCACTGGAGGCCGACGTGTTCGTGCTGACCGGTGCCGAGCCGGCCGACGTCCTGCCGGCACGCTTCTACGGTCGGCTGGTGCGCGACGTCCGCGCCGGGGGAGGCCTGGTGGTCGCGGACCTCAGCGGGGCGGCCGCCGAGGCCGCCGTCGACGCGGGGGTGGACGTGCTGAAGATCAGCCACGAGGAGATGGTCGAGGCCGGCCTGTCCAGTGACGCGTCGGGGGAGGCCCTCGCCGCCGGGGCCGCCCGACTGGTCACGCGCGGCGCCGGCGCAGTGGTCGTCTCGCGGGCCGACGAGGCGGCCCTGCTGGTCGACGCCGACGGCGTGCACGAGGTCCGCGGTCCTCGGATCACGCCGCTGGACCACCGTGGTGCCGGCGACTCGATGACCGCCGGGATCGCCGTCGGCCTGGGCCGCGGGGAACCGCTGGTCGAGGCCGTGCGACTGGGCGCCTCGGCCGGCACGCTGAACGTCACCCGGCACGGACTGGGAACGGGCCGGCGGGACACGATCGAGCGGTTCGCCCAGCAGATCCGCGTGCGACGTCCCAAGGGTGTGGCATGACCCCCCGGGACCGGGCCGAACGGCCGGGCCGGGTACTGGTCACCAATGACGACGGCATCGACTCACCGGGCCTGACCGTGCTGGTGCGTGCCGCGCTGGCACGCGGCCACGAGGTGGTGGTCGCAGCCCCCGCCGAGCAGTACTCCGGTGCCAGCGCGTCGCTGGCCGGTGAGGAGGTCGACGGGCGGATCTCGCTGGTCCACCGGGACCCGCCCGGCCTTCCCCCCGGGGTGCTGTCGATCGGGGTCCGGGCCGCCCCCGCGCTGATCACCTTCCTGGCCGGCTACGGCGCCTTCGGTCCGCCACCGCGCTACGTCATGTCAGGGGTCAACCTCGGGGCGAACACCGGCCGGGCGACCCTGCACTCCGGCACCGTGGGGGCGGCGCTGTCGGCGACCACCCACGGGATCCGCTCGATGGCCGTCTCGATCGCCTCGGGCGCTCCCCAGCACTGGGACACCGCCGAGCTCGTGGCCGGACATGCCCTGGCCTGGCTGGAGGCCAACGACCCCGGTGACGGAGTGCTGAACGTCAACGTCCCCGACATCGCCCCGGACCGGCTGCGCGGCCTGCGACCGGCAGCCCTGGCCTCCTTCGGAGCCGTCCAGGCCCAGGTCCGCCGTGTCGGGGAGGAACAGGTCCAGGTCAGCTACTCGGCCGAGGAGGCCCGTGAGGAGCCCGAGAGCGACCACTACCTGCTCTCCCGCGGCTGGGCGACCGTCACCCTGCTGCGGGCGCCGGTGGCGGCCGTCGGCGGGCCCCCGCTGCCGACGTTCGAGGGGGCGGCGCCGGCCCCCTCCGACGATGCCCCGATCGCCGTCGACGCGGCCCGGGTGATGACGTCACGAGCGGCCCCGTCCGCGGCCGGCCCCCGGGAACACGCATAGACTTCGGCCCATGACCACCCACCACCACCTCGATCCCCGTTCACCGCTCGTTCTGGACACCCACGACCTCGGCCGCCGGGCAGGGGCGATGCGCGAGCTGCACGAGACCATCCCGGCGCCCGCAGGCATCGGCACCCCGGTGATCGGGATCCCCGAGGGCTCCCCGATCGAGCTGGACCTGCGGCTGGAGTCGGTCAGCGAGGGCGTCCTGGTCAGCGGCATCGCCGATGTCCGGCTCGAGGGCGAGTGCTCGCGCTGCCTGACCCCGATCCAGGACAGTTCCGACGTCGACCTCCAGGAGCTGTTCCTGTACGCGGACCAGCACCTGGAGGGCGAGGACGAGGAGGACGTGGCCCGGATGCAGGGCGAACTGCTCGACCTGGAGCCCGCCCTGCGCGACGCCGTGGTGCTCGACCTGCCGTTCACCCCGCTGTGCCGCGAGGACTGCGCCGGCCTGTGCCAGGTGTGCGGCGCCAACCTCAACGACGACCCCGACCACGACCACGGTCCGGCCACCGATTCCCGCTGGGTAGCGCTGGAGGGGTGGAGCTCCGAGGACGGCGATGACGTCGAGGACGACGCCGTGGAGGACGAGGACGCCGAGTACGGGGACGAGGACGCCGAGTACGGGGACGAGGACGTGCCGGACGAGGACGCGGGCGATGGCGAAGCGGCGCAGGCCGGCCCCGCCCCGCGGTCCTGAACGGCCCCGTTTTGCGTTCCGGCGGCCCGGCCGCCTATAGTTATCGCTTGCGTCTACGCGCATTCCCAGACTCAACGCTTGCGTCTACACGCAATCCCAGATAGAAGGAGAGACCCGTGGCAGTTCCCAAGCGGAAGATGTCCCGCTCCAACACGCGTAACCGTCGTTCCCAGTGGAAGGCCGTCGTGCCGACCCTGGTCACCTGCGCCAACCCGGCCTGCCGTGCGAAGCACCTGCCTCACACCGCTTGCCCCGAGTGCGGCCAGTACGGGCCCCGTGGCGAGCGCCGTCAGGTTCTGGACGCCTGACCGTGACCGGTGGCGTAGCACACGCCTCCACAGCTGAACAGCTTCTGGAAGAGCTGGGGGTCGCACCTGATCCCCAGCTCTTCGAGCTTGCCCTCACCCACCGCTCGTACGCGTACGAGCACGGGCGGATCCCGACCAACGAACGCCTGGAGTTCCTCGGGGACTCCGTGCTGGGAGTGGTCGTGACCGAGTACATCTTCACGACCTATCCCGACCTCGCGGAGGGCCGACTCGCCAAGCTGCGGGCCGCGGTCGTGTCCACCCAGGCGCTCGCCCGGGTCGCCCGCACCCTCGGGGTGGGGGAACTGCTCCGGCTCGGCCGTGGTGAGCTGACCACCGGTGGCCGCGACAAGGACTCGCTCCTCGCCGACGCCATGGAGGCGATCATCGGCGCCGTCCACGTCCAGTACGGAATCGACGGCGCTCGCAGGTTCGTCCACCACGTGCTGGACGGCCCCATCGCGGAGGCCGCGACCCTCGGCGCCGGCCTGGACTGGAAGACCTCGGTGCAGGAGATGGCGGCCACCCTGGGGTACGACTCGCCGGTCTACACGGCCTCCTCGGCCGGCCCCGACCACGACAAGCGGTTCACCGCGCACGTCAGCGTGGGGGACCGTACGTTCGGGCCGGGCCTCGGCCGCTCGAAGAAGTCCGCCGAGCAGGACGCCGCCGAGATCGCCTACCGCAGCCTGCTCGCCGAGCACGACCGGCTCGAGCAGCAGCTGGCGCAGCAGGGTGTCCCCGACCGATCCGTCGGCGAGTCGAGCGGTGCCTGAGCTTCCCGAGGTCGAGGTCGTCCGGCGCGGCCTGGTGCCGCACGTGGTCGGGCGGGAGATCAGCTCGGTCGAGGTGCTCCACCCCCGACCCGTCCGACGCCACCTGCCCGGCCCGATCGACTTCGCCGACCGGCTGGTGGGTCGCACGTTGCTGGAGCCGGCCCGCCGGGGCAAGTACCTGTGGCTGCCGCTGGACGACGGCGAGGCGATCCTGACCCACCTGGGCATGAGCGGCCAGTTCCGCGTCGACCCGCCGGGTACGCCCGACCAGGCCCACGTACGGGTCCGCCTCCGTTTCGCCGACGGCGGTCCGGAACTGCGCTTCTGCGACCAGCGGATGTTCGGCGGCATGCAGGTCAGTGACGCGGACGGCGGGATCCCGCCCGAGATCGCCCACATCGCCCCCGACCCGTTCGAGGACGCGTACGACCCGGACCGCGTCGTGGCGGCGATCCGCAGGCGCCGGACCGGCATCAAGCGGGCCCTGCTGGACCAGACCCTCGTCTCCGGCATCGGGAACATCTACGCCGACGAGTCGCTCTGGCTGGCCCGGGTGCACTATGCCCAGGCGACCGATGCGATGTCCGCGCCGCGGGTCCGGGAGCTGCTCGCCGCCGTGCGTACGGTCATGGGGGAAGCTCTCGAACAGGGTGGCACCTCCTTCGACAGCCTCTACGTCCACGTCAACGGGGAGAGCGGTTACTTCGACCGCTCCCTGAACGCGTACGGGCAGGAGGACCTGCCCTGCCCCCGGTGCGGCACGCCGATCCGCCGGGAGGCCTTCATGAACAGGTCGTCCTACCGCTGTCCGCGGTGCCAGCGGCTTCCGCGCAGTCGCCGCTGACCGCTCGTCCGTCCCGGGCGACACCCCAGGCCGGGGCCCCGGTCGCGTACGGCAAGGCCGCTGGGTCCGCGTCATCGGCGCGGTGAGGACGCTGAGCCCACGCCACCCGTGGACGTCACCGCCGGCGCAGGCAGGATAGGATCCTCGATTTGTGACATCCGTGAGCCAAGTCCTGCACCGCTACCGCAACGCCCTGAGGGAGTTCGCGTCCTTCGGCGTCATCGGTGGATCCGGTGTGCTGGTCAACATGGTCGTCTTCGCGGGCGCCAACAACGTCGCGATCCACGTGTTCAACAGCCACGAGTACGACTCCTTCGTCGGGATCCCGGGCACCGACTTCGCGATCCGCAACTACATCGTCTACAACGTGGTTGCGTTCCTGTTCGCCAACGTCTACAACTTCGTGCTGAACCGTCACCTGACCTTCCGCCACGGCCAGCGCGCGCCCTTCCTGAAGGAGTACGGGCCCTTCCTGCTGGTCGGGGCCGTGGCGCAGGTGATGGGCATCGTGATCCTGCAGCTGCTGATGAACCGCACCTCGCCGCTGTACCTGCACAACTCCTTCTTCGTCGACGGGGAGCCGTTCTGGCGCCGCCGCGTCTACTGGGCCCAGTTCATCCAGATCCTGGTCGTGATGCCGATCAACTTCGTGGTGAACAAGGTCTGGACGTTCCGGGTGGTCCGGCAGCGCCACGCCGCCGGCAAGGAGTCGTAGCGCACCGAGGTGGACCGCGGCTGGGGAAGGACCTCCCTCGGCCGTTATCCTGAGGTGGTCCACGCCGGTCGCCAGTCGATCGCGACAGCCGCCGTGGGATCGAGGGGGAGTAGTGGGAGTTGTCGTCGTCTCCGTAGTGGTGGCGTTGGTGGTCGCAGTCGTGGTGGCCGGGATCGTCGTGGTGGGGATGCGGGGTGAGCTGCCCGAGGTCTCCGAGAAGGCCCCCGAGCTCGCCGGCCGCTTCGAGTGGGCCGCCCGGCACCTGTCCGGCGCCGCCGCCCCGTCGAAGCGCATGGCCGACCTGGAGAACGCCGTGACCAGCCGATTCGGGACGCGCGAGCCGGTACAGGCCCCGGCCCCGTCGGCCGAGCCGGTTCCCGCCCGCACGCTCCCGGCGACGGGTGACTTCGGCCGCCCCTGAGCACAAGCCTCACAGGGCGGGGCTGGTCCGGGCCCCGTGCCGTGACAAGATGGGGGCGTGTTGCAGACTCCCATCATCATCAGCATCGTCGTAGCCCTCGTGCTGATCGTGGGCATCATCGCGATCGCGGCGTCCCAGAAGAAGCTTCCCCCGGGTCCGCCCACGCGGCAGATCCCCGGCACACCACCCGCCCCGAAGGACGTGCACGACCAGGAGGCCGACACCGCTGGGCGGGGCTCCACCGGCGTCGCCGTCGAGGAGCGTCCGGCCGAGCCCGGCGGCCCCACCACCGTTGCCCCCGGTGAGCCGGTCGAGGAGGCGGTCGAGGCCCCCGAGGTCGCGGTTCCGCTCGACATCCCCGAGTCCCCGCGGACCCGGATGGCCCGGCTGCGTGCCCGACTCGCAGGTTCGAACAACGCCCTGGCCCGAGGCCTGCTCATGCTGCTGTCCAGCGACAAGCTGGACGAGGAGACCTGGGAGGACTTCGAGGACACCCTGCTGACCTCCGACCTCGGCGTCGGCCCCACCACCGAGCTGGTCGAGAAGCTGCGGACCCGGCTGCGGGTGGAGGGCATCTCCGAGCCGTCCCAGGCGGCTGCCGCGCTGCGCGAGGAACTCGTCGCACTGGTCGACCCCACCCTGGACCGCAGCCTCAACGTGGACCGCAACGGGGCGCTGCCGGCCGTCGTGATGGTCGTCGGCGTCAACGGCACAGGCAAGACCACCACCTGCGGCAAGCTGGCCCGCGTCCTGGTCGCCGACGACAAGGACGTCCTGCTCGGGGCTGCCGACACCTTCCGTGCCGCCGCCGTGGAGCAGCTGGCCACCTGGGGCGACCGGGTCGGTGTCCCGACCGTACGGGGCGCCGAGGGTGCCGATCCGGCCTCGGTCGCCTTCGACGCAGTCGCCAAGGGCATCGAGCAGGAGGTCGACGTCGTCCTGATCGACACCGCCGGCCGGCTGCACACCAAGACCGGCCTGATGGACGAGCTCGGCAAGGTCAAGCGGGTCGTCGAGAAGAAGGCGCCCGTCGGGGAGGTCCTGCTCGTGCTCGACGCGACCACCGGCCAGAACGGCCTGACCCAGGCCCGCGTCTTCGCGCAGGAGGTAGGGATCACCGGCATCGTGCTGACCAAGCTCGACGGCTCGGCCAAGGGCGGCATCGTGATCCAGGTGCAGCGCGAACTCGGCGTCCCGGTCAAGTTGATCGGCCTCGGCGAGGGTGTCGACGACCTGGCACCGTTCGACGCCGAGTCGTTCGTGGACGCCCTGCTGGAACCCGCCACGCGCTGATCCCCGGCCCCTTCCGCCACCGCAGCGGCCCCGCCCGACACCCCGTCGGCGGGGCCGCTGCCACGTCCGCTACGACGGCCCCCGGTGCACCGACGGACCTGTGGTGGGCCACGGCGCCCGCTGATGGGTATCCTTGGGCGACAGGTGCCGCCCGCACCGGGCGTACGCCCTGCACCTGACCACAGCGTCGAGTAACCCCGAGGACCATCTTGTTCGACACCCTGCAGGACCGCCTGGCCGCGACATTCAAGAGCCTGCGCGGCAAAGGCCGGCTGACCGACGCCGACATCGACGCGACCGCACGAGAGATCCGCATCGCGCTGCTCGAGGCCGATGTCAACCTCTCCGTGGTCAAGGAGTTCGTCAACGCCGTCAAGGTACGGGCCCGCAACGCGGAGCTCTCCCAGGCGCTGAACCCGTCGCAGCAGATCGTCAAGATCGTGAACGAGGAGCTCGTCGAGATCCTCGGCGGGGAGACCCGTACGGTCCGCTTCGCGAAGCAGCCGCCGACGGTCATCATGCTCGCCGGCCTCCAGGGCGCCGGCAAGACGACCTTGGCCGGCAAGCTCGCCACCTGGCTCAAGCGTGAGGGCCACAGCCCGCTGCTGGTCGCCGCCGACCTCCAGCGGCCCAACGCCGTCAACCAGCTCCAGGTCGTCGGCCAGCGCGCCGGCGTGCACGTCTATGCCCCGGAGCCGGGCAACGGCGCCGGCGACCCGGTCCAGGTCGCCCGCGACTCGATCGAGGAGGCCCGCCGCAAGCTCTACGACGTGGTCGTCGTCGACACCGCCGGTCGCCTCGGCATCGATGCGGAGATGATGCAGCAGGCGGCCGACATCCGCGCGGCCGTCCAGCCGGACGAGGTGCTGTTCGTCGTCGACGCGATGATCGGCCAGGACGCGGTCAACACCGCCAACGCCTTCCAGGAGGGCGTCGGCTTCGACGGCGTCGTGCTGACCAAGCTCGACGGCGATGCCCGCGGTGGTGCCGCCCTGTCGATCCGCAAGGTCACCGGCAAGCCCATCATGTTCGCCTCCAGCGGCGAGAAGCTCGAGGACTTCGACGTCTTCCATCCCGACCGGATGGCGTCGCGGATCCTTGGCATGGGCGACATCCTCACGCTGATCGAGCAGGCCGAGCGTACGTTCGACGCCGAGGAGTCCGCCAAGGCCGCTGCCAAGCTGGCCACGTCCAAGGGCGGCAAGGAGTTCGGCCTCCAGGACTTCTTGGACCAGATGAAGGCCGTCCGCAGGATGGGCCCGCTCTCCAAGGTCTTCGGGATGCTGCCCGGGATGGGCGACATCAAGAGCCAGATCGAGAACATTGACGAGAAGGAGATCGACCGGATCGAGGCGATCATCCTGTCGATGACCCCGGCCGAGCGCGCCGACGTCGCGATCCTGAACGGCTCGCGCCGGTCCCGGATCGCCAAGGGCTCCGGCGTCACCGTCACCGAGGTCAACAGCCTGGTCAACCGCTTCGTCGAGGCGCGCAAGATGATGGCCTCGATGGCCGGCGGGATGGGCGGGATGCCCGGCATGCCGGGCATGGGCGGTGCGCCCAAGGCCGGCAAGCAGCAGCCCAAGAAGGTCAAGAAGAAGGGCAACAAGGTCTCCGGCAACCCGGCCCGCCGCAGCGTCACCGCGGGGCCCGAGGACCAGGCCGCCACAGCGGACGGTTCCGCGTTCGGTGCGATGCCCGACGAGGTCGACATGGGCAAGGCGATGCAAGACTTCCAGCTCTCGCCCGAGCTGCAGCGGATGTTCGACCAGCAGCGGAAGGGCTGACAGGCCGGGCGCGGGACACCAGACTGGGGACCGACCCCAGGAGGTGCCCCATGTCCGACCCCGGCGACGTCCACGGCTCGCATCCGCAGGCCCACGGGCCGAGCGTCCACCCCCATGAGCCGTACGTCCACTCCCACGACGGCGGTGTCCCGCACCTGCACCACCACGGTCACGCCGCCGTCCCGGCCCCCGACCTCCGCGAACCGGGCCCGGACCTGCACATCTCCGGCGTCCTGCTGCCCGAGGAGGAGTCCGTCGACCTGTGGGTCAGCGGTGGTCGCTTCGTCGAGGGCCCGCTCGCGGGTGCCACGACGCTGGCCCGCGACGTGTGGATCCTGCCGGGCCTGGTCGACGCGCACTGCCACATCGGCCTGGACCACCACGGTGCCGTCGACGCCGAGCATGCCGAGCAGCAGGCCCTCACGGAACGTACGGCGGGCACGCTGCTGATCCGCGACGCGGGCTCGCCGGCGGACACGCATTGGATGGACGAGCGCGAGGACCTGCCGCGGGTGATCCGCGCGGGGCGCCACATCGCGCGTCCCAAGCGCTACATCCGCAACTACGCCCAGGAGGTCGAGCCGGAGGACCTGGTCGCGGCCGTCGAGGAGCAGGCCGGTCGCGGCGACGGCTGGGTGAAACTGGTCGGTGACTGGATCGACCGGGACAAGGGTGACCTGGCCCCGCTGTGGTCCCCGGCCGTGGCCGCCGAGGCAATCGCCCGGGCCCATCGGCTGGGTGCCCGGGTGACGGCCCACTGCTTCGATGAGCAGTCCGCGGCCGAGTTGGTCGAGGCGGGCATCGACGGCGTCGAGCACGGGCCCGGCCTGACCGACGACGTGATCGAGCTGATGGCGGAGAACCAGGTCGCCCTGGTGCCGACCATGGTCAACCTGGAGACCTTCCCCGAGATCGCCGCGGCGGGGGAGGCGAAGTTCCCCAGCTACGCCGCCCACATGCGCGACATGCACGCGCGACGGTTCGAGACGATCGGCCGGGCGCGCGAGGCGGGGGTGCCGATCTACGCGGGGACCGATGCCGGGGGAGCGCTGCCGCACGGGCTGATCGGGACCGAGATCGAACTGCTGGCGAAGGTCGGCGGCATAGCGTTCGCACTGGGGGCTGCCTCCTGGCGGGCCCGGGAATGGCTCGAGGTACCGGCGATCGAGGTCGGTGCCTCGGCGGACCTGGTCCTCTACGACGCCGATCCGCGCACCGATCCGGGCATCATCCGCCATCCGCGGGCGGTCGTCCTGCGGGGACGGGTGCGCTGAGCGACCTGGCCGCCACAGAGGGCGATCGCGGGCGCGTCCCGGATCTCTACCGGATCGGGATTTCCTTCGGGCAGGTGGACGTGGCACAATGGCGGATGCATCTGTGCCCTCGGTCCCCTCTCATGCCGGGCGGTACGGATCCATCCGGGCCGAGGTGCCGGTGTCCCCACGCCGAACCCCGTCCCATCCGACCTCCCCGGGGTGTCCCGGGAAATTCGTACAGGAGTATCCACACACGTGGCTGTCAAGATTCGACTGAAGCGGCTCGGCAAGATCCGCACCCCGCACTACCGTGTCGTCGTCATGGACTCGCGCTCCAAGCGTGATGGTCGCGCCATCGAGGAGATCGGCCAGTACCACCCCAAGAACGACCCCTCGATCATCGTGATCGACTCCGAGCGGGCCCAGTACTGGCTCGGCGTGGGTGCCCAGCCGACCGAGGCCGTCGTGGCGCTGATGAAGCGTACCGGTGACTGGCAGAAGCACACCGGCGACGACTCGATCCCCTCCGGTGTCGACCCGCAGCCGGCCCGCCCCGACAAGGACGCCATCTTCAACGCGCAGCTCGCCGACGCCAACGGCCTGTCCGTCGTCGAGGCGTTCAGCGCCAAGAAGGCGGAGGCGAAGAAGCCCGAGGCTCCTGCCGAGGCTTCCGCCGACGAGTCTGCCGCTGACGAGCCGGCCGAGGCCTGATCATGCTCGCCGAGGCACTCGAGCACCTGGTCCGCGGCATCGTGCCGCATCCCGATGACGTCCAGGTGGAGGACAAGACCCTTCGTCGTGGCCGCATGCTCGAGGTGCACGTCCACCCCGACGACATCGGCAAGGTGATCGGTCGCCGTGGTCGCACGGCCACCGCCCTGCGTACCGTCATCGGTGCGCTGGCCGGTCGTGAGTCCGTCCGCGTCGACTTCGCCGACATCGATCGCCCGCGCGCCCGTCGCTGAGGGCGGTCGCCGAACTGTACAACCCGCGTGCCCCGCAGTCTCCTGGCTGCGGGGCACGCGACGTCCCTGGGAGGAACCATGAGCGAGACCACCACCGTGGTCGTCGGCCGGATCGGCAAGCCGCACGGCATCAAGGGTGAGGTGTCGGTCGAGCTGCGCACCGACGAGCCGGAGCGTCGCTTCGCGCCCGGGGAGCGCCTGGTCGCCGAGGACTCGGGACGTACGTTCGTCGTCGCCGGGTACCGCTGGCACCAGGGGCGGCTGCTGGTCAGGTTCGATGGGCTCGGCGACCGCACCGCGGCCGAGGCCGCCCGCGGGTCGATGCTGACCGCCCTGGTCGACCCGGCCGAATTGCCCGAGGAGCAGGACGCCTACTACGACCGCCAACTGGTCGGGCTGCGCGTGCTCGCCGCCGACGGCACACAGGCGGGCGAGGTCACCTTCGTGGTGCACCTGCCGGCCCAGGACCTGCTCGAGATCCGCACCCCGGAGGGCGACCGCCTGGTGCCCTTCGTGTCCGCGCTGGTCCCGACCGTCGACCTGGCCGCCGGAACCCTCACCCTGGCCGACATGGAGGGCCTGCTCGACGACCTCGACGCGCCGGCCGAGGACGACGGCCCCGGCCCGGAGCGAGGCTCCGACGATGCATGAGCCGCCGCGCCACGACGAACCGGTCCAGCGGATCGACATCGTCTCCATCTTCCCGGAGTACTTCGCCCCGCTGGGCCTGTCCCTGGTCGGCAAGGCGGTGGCCTCGGGGCTGCTGGCGGTCGACGTGCACGACCTGCGGGACTGGACCCACGACCGCCACCGTACGGTCGACGACACCCCCTACGGCGGGGGAGCGGGCATGGTGATGAAGCCCGAGCCGTGGGGCGAGGCGCTCGATGCGCTGGTCGACCCGGAGCAGCCGCCGGTGCTGGTCGTACCGACGCCCTCCGGGGTCCCGTTCACCCAGGCGCTGGCCCACGAGTGGGCGCACGAGCCCCGGCTGCTGTTCGCCTGCGGCAGGTACGAGGGCATCGACGCCCGGGTGATGGACCACGCCCGTACCCGGATGCAGGTCCGCGAGGTCAGTCTGGGGGACTACGTCCTCAACGGTGGCGAGGTCGCGGTGCTGGCCATGGTCGAGGCCGTGGTCCGGCTCATCCCCGGGGTGATCGGCAACCCCGAGTCCCTGGTCGAGGAGTCGTACGCAGAGGGCCAGGACGGGCTGCTGGAATACCCCGTCTACACCAAGCCCGCCAGCTGGCGCGGCCTGGAGGTTCCCCCGGTGCTGCTGTCCGGGGACCATGGCAAGGTTGATGCGTGGCGTCGCGAGCAGTCCCTCGACCGCACCCGTGCCCGTCGCCCCGACCTGCTGGCCGCCGAAGGGGCCGTGGCGGACGCGTCGTAAGGGTGTATTAGGGTGTGAGAGTGGTCACACCTCCGGTGACGGACCTCGGCCCGGCGCCGTGCAGGTGTGACCGGGGCGACAGCAACTGGGTCACAGTTTGGCCTGTCCGCGGTCACCACGCCTCAAGGGTGCTCTAGGGTGTGTGCCGTGGCGACAGTAACCCTCACAACCAAGCAGCGAGCAGCACGCTCCACCGTGGTCTGGAAGGCCGTCATGGCCCTCACCGGACTACTCATGGTGGGCTTCCTGCTCTTTCACATGTACGGCAACCTCAAGCTCTTCGCGGGCATGGAGGCCTACGACACCTACGCGCACCACCTGCGCATCTTCTTCGAGCCGATCCTGGCGAACCGGGTATTCCTCTGGATCGTCCGCGTCGTGATGCTGGCAGCAGTGGTGCTGCACATCGTGTCCGCGATCGTCGTCAGCCGCTCCGCCTGGAGCGCGGCAGGTGCGGGACGGCGCTACCAGTCCGGCAAGAACAAGAGCGGTCTGCAGCGGACCTACGCCTCGCGCACCATGCGCTGGGGCGGCGTGATCATCTTCGTGTTCGTTATCGCGCACCTGCTGCAGTTCACGGTGTCCTCGCTGCGGACCGAGGCGATCATGCAGACCTCCCCGTACGCCCGTGTGGTGGCGGCCTTCGAGGTGTGGTGGGTCTGGCTGGCCTACCTCATCGCCCTGACCGCGGTGCTCTTCCACCTGCGGCACGGCATCTGGAGCGCCTTCACCACCCTGGGCCTGCACATCGGCCCGGTCGCGCGCCGCAACCTCGATGCACTCTCGTGGATCGTTGCAGGAGTCCTGTGGGTCGGCTTCCTGGCCCCCGTCACCTGGATCCTGATCGCCCAGCCGCCCATTCCGGGCGCGAGTGCCTGAGGAGGACTCTGAACATGACCACCACTACTCGTGAGTCCCAGCGGCTCACCACTCCCGAGTCCCTCTGGCTCGAGGGCAATGACATCCACGACACCAAGGCTCCGCTGGATGCCCCCATCGACAAGATGTGGGAGCAGCGCAAGTTCAGCGCCAAGCTGGTGAACCCTGCCAACCGGCGCAAGATGTCCATCATCATGGTCGGCACCGGCCTGGCCGGTGGCGCCGGCGCGGCCTCGCTCGGCGAGATGGGCTACAACGTCCTGAACTTCTGCTACCAGGACAGCCCGCGCCGCGCGCACTCGATCGCTGCCCAGGGCGGCATCAACGCGGCGAAGAACTACCGCAACGACGGTGACTCGACCTACCGCCTCTTCTACGACACGGTCAAGGGTGGCGACTACCGTGCCCGGGAGACCAACGCGTACCGCCTGGCGCAGGTCTCGGCCAACATCATCGACCAGTGCGTCGCCCAGGGCGTGCCCTTCGCCCGCGAGTACGGCGGCCTGCTGGACAACCGCTCCTTCGGCGGCGTGCAGGTGTCCCGTACGTTCTACGCCCGGGGCCAGACCGGCCAGCAGCTGCTGATCGGTGCGTACCAGGCGCTGGAGCGCCAGGTCGCGGCCGGCACCGTGAAGATGTACGCCCGGCACGAGATGCAGGACGTCATCGTGGCCGACGGCCGCGCCCGCGGCATCGTGGTGCGCAACATGGTCACCGGTGCGATCGAGACGTACTACGCCGACGTGGTCATCCTGGCCACCGGCGGCTACGGCAACGTCTTCTACCTGTCGACCAACGCCATGGGCTCCAACGTGACCGCCGCCTGGCGTGCGCACAAGCGCGGCGCCTACTTCGGCAACCCGTGCTACACGCAGATCCACCCGACCTGCATCCCGGTCGCCGGTGACTACCAGTCGAAGCTGACGCTGATGTCGGAGTCGCTGCGAAACGACGGCCGGATCTGGGTACCCAAGCGCGTGGAGGACTGTGCGAAGGACCCGCGCCAGATCCCCGAGGAGGATCGCGACTACTACCTGGAGCGCATCTACCCGGCGTTCGGCAACCTGGTCCCGCGTGACATCGCGTCCCGCCAGGCCAAGTACATGTGCGACGAGGGCCGCGGCGTGGGCCCGGCGATCGAGGAGACCGACCGGACCACTGGCGAGACCGTCGTCCGTCGCCGTGGCGTGTACCTGGACTTCACCGACGTCATGCAGCGCCTGGGCCGCAAGGCGGTCGAGGCCAAGTACGGCAACCTGTTCGACATGTACGCGCAGATCACCGGTGAGGACCCCTACGCGACCCCGATGCGCATCTACCCCGCGGTGCACTACACCATGGGCGGCCTCTGGGTGGACTACGACCTGGAGACCTCGATCCCGGGCCTGTTCTGCGCCGGCGAGGCGAACTTCTCCGACCAGGGCGCGAACCGCCTCGGCGCCTCGGCGCTGATGCAGGGTCTTGCCGACGGCTACTTCGTGATGCCGACGACGATCCCGAACTACCTGGCCGGTGCCCCGTTCGAGCCGATCGACGACTCGCACCCGGCAGCCCAGGAGGCGATCGCCGCCGTCAAGGAGCGCACCCAGAAGCTGCTCTCGATCAAGGGCTCCCGCAGCGTCGACAGCTTCCACAAGGAGCTGGGGCACATCATGTGGGAATACTGCGGCATGGAGCGCACCGAGCCCGGCCTGATCACGGCGATCGGCCAGATCCGCGACCTCAAGGCGGAGTTCTGGCAGAACGTCAACATCACCGGCGAAGGCGTCGGCCTGAACCAGACCCTCGAGCGTGCGCTGCGCGTGGTGGACTTCATCGAGCTGGGCGAGCTGATGTGCATCGACGCGCTGCAGCGGCGCGAGTCGTGTGGTGGCCACTTCCGCGCCGAGTCGCGTACTGAGGACGGCGAGGCCCTGCGCCACGACGACCAGTTCCTCTACGTGTCCGCGTGGGAGGCTGCGGGCCAGGACGGCAAGCCGATCCTGCACCGCGAGCCGCTGGCCTACAACAACATCGAGCTGAAGACACGGAGCTACAAGTGAACGTCACCTTGCGCGTATGGCGCCAGAAGGACGCCCAGTCCAAGGGCAAGATGGTCGACTACAAGCTGCAGGACATCGACGACCACATGTCGTTCCTGGAGATGCTCGACGTCCTGAACGAGCAGCTGACCGCCAGTGGCGAGGAGCCGGTGGCCTTCGACTCCGACTGCCGTGAGGGTATCTGCGGCATGTGCGGCGTCGTGATCAACGGTGTTCCGCACGGCCGTGGCCAGACCACGTACCAGACCACCACGTGCCAGCTGCACATGCGTGAGTTCCGCGACGGCGATGTCATCGACGTCGAGCCGTGGCGGGCCAAGCCGTTCCCGGTGATCAAGGACCTGGTCGTCGACCGGACCTCCTTCGACCGGATCATCGAGGCCGGTGGCTTCATCTCCGCCCCCACCGGGACGGCCCCCGAGGCCCACTCGGTCCCGGTCCCCAAGGCGGATGCCGATCGTGCGTTCGACGCCGCGACCTGCATCGGCTGTGGCGCCTGCGTGGCCGCCTGCCCGAACGGCTCGGCGATGCTGTTCACCGCTGCGAAGATCACCCACCTCGGGTCGCTCCCGCAGGGCCAGCCGGAGCGTCGCTCGCGCGCGCTCAGCATGGTCGCGCAGCACGACGCCGAGGGCTTCGGCAACTGCAGCAACATCGGTGAGTGCAGCGCGGCCTGCCCCAAGGGCATCCCGCTGCAGTTCATCTCCCGCCTCAACCGCGACCTGTGGGGCGCGCTGAGCACGGTGGACGGCAAGCACCTCGGCTGACCACCACGCCTGACCTGGGCCCCCATCCCGCTGCGGCGGGGTGGGGGCCTCGTGCGTCCCGCCTCCGTCGCCTACGGTGGGCACATGCGTATCGCTCTCGCCCAGATGGTCGCCGGACCAGATCCGCAGGACAACCTCGCCGAGCTCGGCGGGTGGGTGGCCCGGGCCGCCGACGCCGGTGCCGACCTGGTGGTGTTTCCCGAGGCCACGATGAAGGCCTTCGGCGGCTCCCTGAGGGGTGTCGCCGAGCCGCTGGACGGTCCCTGGGCCAGGGGTGTGGCCGCGTCCGCCGAGGAGCACGACATCGTCGTCGTGGCAGGCATGTTCACTCCGGGAGCCCCCGGAGAAGGGGATCGGCCCCGGGTCCGGAACACCCTGCTGGTGACCGGTCGAGGGATCCATGACGGCTACGACAAGGTCCACCTGTTCGACGCGTTCGGCTTCCAGGAGTCGCGCACCGTCGAGCAGGGGGAGGCCCCGTGCTCGGTGAGCGTCCCCGCCCGGGCCGGCGGAGGCACCGTGATGGGCCTGACGGTCTGCTACGACGTACGCTTCCCGGCGCTCTACACCGCTCTCGCCGAGGCCGGCGCCACCACCCATGTCGTCGCCGCCTCCTGGCAGGACGGTCCCGGGAAGCTGGAGCAGTGGCGGCTGGTCTGCCGCGCCCGCGCGATCGACACCGGCAGCTGGGTGCTCGCCTGCGGCCAGGCCGTCCCGGCCGACCCCGCCGCGCGCCGCAGCGCCGCCCCCACCGGCGTCGGGCACTCGATGGTGGTCGATCCCGTCGGCATGGTCGTGGCCGAGCTGGGGAAGGAGCCGGGACTGCTGGTGCACGACATCGATCCGGGACTCGCTGCGGCGACCCGTCGGGAGCTCCCGGTACTGGCCAACCGGGTGGCCGACCTACCCGCCGTCCGACGCCTGGCCTGATCGGCTCCGCCCCGGGATTTGGGGCGCCGGGTCGGGGTGTGACAGAATGACTGGCTGTTGCCCGCGCAGGTCGCGGCTCCTGCCACAGGGGGGCTGTCTGCGATGCGGGGGCTGATATCCATCCTGACTGCAAGGTGGCCTGTGGCACCGGCGAGGAACGAACAATGAGCAAGCTGATCGAGGCGGTCAACGCCGCCTCCCTGCGTAACGACATCCCGGACTTCCGTCCCGGCGACTCCGTCAAGGTGCACGTGAAGGTCGTCGAGGGCAACCGCTCCCGTGTCCAGATCTTCGCCGGCGTCGTGATCGCCCGCGCCGGTGCCGGCGTGGCCGAGACCTTCATCGTCCGCAAGGTGAGCTTCGGTGTGGGCGTGGAGCGTACGTTCCCCGTGCACAGCCCGATCATCGAGAAGATCGATGTCGACCGCCGCGGTGACGTCCGCCGCGCCAAGCTGTACTACCTGCGCGATCGCCGCGGCAAGGCCGCCAAGATCAAGGAGAAGCGCTTCAACTGAGCGAGCTTCTCCCGCGACGGTCCCCGTACTCCGGAGTGACCTGTCGCTCGAGCTGCGATCAGCCCCCACCGCCCCTGACCTCGGGGATCGGTGGGGGCTGAATCCGTCTCTCCAACGTAGGTGCTGGTCGGCGATGGGACCCTCCCGCGCTCGCGGTGGAGACTTTTGTAGACATGACGAGGCGGCGCGACCGTCCTAGGCTCTTGTCAGATTCATGGGAACGCCCGGCTGTCGATGCCGGCACCATGAAGGAGGCAGCCATGGCCAGCAAGGGCGACCACCGTCTCATCCCGGTGACGGGACACCAGGTTGTCAGTGCGCCGTCTCGGCGCCACGGCGTGATGTTCAGTCCCTCGTCATCCCGGTCCCGGCTCGGTGTGGTCGACAGTGGGCGCCGGTACGAGGTACGTCTCACGTCCGGAGGTCTCGTTGAGTACAGCACCGACGCAGGTGTGACCTGGCGGCCCGTCCTCCCGCTCGCCGATCCCTGCACCGGCTCGGTGCCCGCTCCCGTCCTCTCCTTCGACGAGCGGCGCAGGGGCGAGGCGATGTCGAACGTCCGTTTCGACATGATCTCGGTGGGGCGCGGACGCATCCTCGCCAAGGAGGCGGGGACCGATCGGATCTTCCACCTCGTCATGGATGAGCTCTTCCGGACCTATCGCGTCACCGGCCCGGACTGCGACCTCGGCCTGACCCCTGGCAGGCACGAGGACCCCCCGGTGCCTGGCTTCTACATGAAGCTCGACCCGGAGTTCTTCCGCCCCGGCGCCGCCGACCTCACGGTGCCGCCTGGGGCTGCGCGAGACTACGCAGAGCATCCGGCCAGCCTGAGGCTCCCCGTCTTCGCCGAGCTGCTGAAACTCGAGGCGACCGACCTCATGCTCGTTCTGCAGCAGCCGCGGGTCTGGTACCTGGTCGATGCCCGTTCGCCACTGATGATCACGGGACCGGATGACCTCCGAGTGTCCGAGGCCGACTTCCGGGACATCTTCACCGAAGCCAGGCTCCGCGAGATCCTGCAGGCGGTGGTCGACGGATACGCGGAGCAGCTCCGCCTCGCGGTGCGCGGCCGCTCCGAAGACGAATTGCGTCGTGCCCTCGGCAGTCTCAGCACCGATCAGTTGCGCGGACTGGTCGAGGACGAGATCCGTGACCGCGCGGGGGATTGGGTCGCCGAGACGGCTGTCGAGGTCTTCCGTGGCCTGATCGACGCGCTGCTGACAGCGGTCCGAGACTGGTTGCGTGACGTGGCGGCGCCGTTGGTGGCGCAAGCCGTCGGTGAGGCGATCGGGCCCGCGATCATCGGCCCGCTGGCGTCCGCGATGCGTCGCCAGATCGAGCAGGAAGGCTTCGGTGCCCTGTTGGTGCCCGGCAATGGCCTTCTTCTCTTGACCCTCTACAACCTTCGGCGATCCGATGCGTTGCGCAGTGCTCCCGGGGGCCGACTGGCGCTCCATCCTGCCAAAGCACTTGAAGCGCTGACGGGCATGCCTGGCGTCGAGCCCCTCGACGAGGCGATCGCAGAGCTGATGCTGCGGGCGCGGCGCCGGGCGGTGGAGGCTCCGCCGGGCGGCTGGTCCGATGGACTTCCGACGCCCAACCAGCCGCCCCATTGGCTGCCGACCTATGAGCACATCCGTTACGAGAGGGCCGATGGATCGGCGCCACAACCTCGCTACGGCATCCAATTCTCCGAAGTCCTCGACATCGGCGTCGGGTACAGCCATTGGTCAGAGCACTGGCAGAGCCACTTCGGCGGAGAGATCCACTCATTGCTCGCGACGCGTCCAGCCTTCCAGCAGGAGCGCTACAACCTCATGCAGTACCGCTTCCTCAACGGTCCGGTGATGGATGGAGACGCCTTCAACGACGGCACCACCAACTTCTACCTCCTGGTCAGACTCGGAAAGGTGGAAGAGGCGCAGGCGGTTCAACGGCAGCGATTCGCCATCCTGTGGATCGATGAGCAGACCTACTTCACGCAGCGCTGGCGACTCCTTCACCCGACAGCCGACGTGCTCGGCGATCTCTTCTCGCTCGCCCACACCATCAAGGACAACCCCACGTGGTTTCCCTACTCCGATGAGACGTTCTGGCAGGAGCGGTACTGGTCGCCGTTCGACGACGAGCTCATCACCGAGGACAGTCGCATGGTGGTCCGTCGCCAGATCGTGGCCGTGACCGGCTACGACCCCGACCGGGGCACGCACGAGATCTACACGATCTGTTTCAATTACGGCGTCTCCGACTACACCTGGCGCTGGCGCCGATACCCATCCGCGGAACAGGTGCTCATCGACCGCGAACATGCCCAGGACCGCGACCCGACCTATCCGGACACCGTCCCAACCGGTCCCGCCGACGCCTACGTACTGGTCAACACGCTGGACATGAGGGACGACACGACACTGCAGGTACGAGGAACCATGCGCCTGGGCGTGGTGGCACCTCCGAATCCGCCCCCGCGTCCCGACCCGGCTCCCGCGTTGCGCCCGGTCAGGTGGGTGCAACGCTATCTGCCCGCGGACGGCCGGCACGTGCCGCGCCCCTACCAGCTCACAGGCGGCAAGCCCGCCGTCGGCTTCGGGCACCCATGGGACGTCGTGTCGGAGGAGGCCTACCGTCGGGCCGACCGCTACTACCAGTTCGGCGTCTACACGGACTCCATAGACTCCCGCTGCCAGTACTACAGCGTCGAGCTGCTCCCGGGCGATGACGGCACGGTGCCGACCCTGGCCGACGTGACGGGCGCCGTATGGCGCAACGGCTGGGATGACGGCTCCGGCTACGCCGACTGCGGGAGCGCGCCCACCCCCGCAGGGCGCTTGGACATCAACACTGTGAACTTCGCCTGGACACTCGCGCACGATGCTGATGATCCGGCCTACATCGACGTCGGCTCGGGGAAGTTGCTCCGCAATCGACGGTGCCTGCCGACCATCTCCATGTACGAGCGAACGACGAGATTCAAGCTGCTGCAACGTGACCCACTCGGTCTGATCGCCGTATTCGCCGACAAGCGGGACGACGAGCTGCAGCCAGCCAGTGACCTGCCACGTGAGATCGTGCTCACCGAGGACTTCGAGCACTCGACGGTCCCTGACGAGTGGGAACAGGAGACGGGAGGAGTGGCGAAGCCACCTCCGGTCACGACACCTCGCACGATCCGGCTGCTGGTCCGATCCAACACCAGGCTCGTCCACCCACCCGTGGTGACGAAGGCACGTGTCATGCGCGTCAAGGGCCAGGGCAAGCACGGCCTGCGGGTGACCTTCTGGACGCCACAGGACGAGAATGAGGTGTGCCGCAACATCTGGCAGGTCAGTCTGGCCGGTGTGGACGCTTCAGGGGTGCTGCCGATCTTCCAGCGCGTGAGGTTCCCGTCCTTCGTCCGGCAGGGCCAACCGACGGCGCCGCTGCCCCTGGACCACACCGGCGAACTGGGGGACACCTGGAGGTATGAGTGGGTCTGGGAGGACATCGACAAGGAGATGGCGGCCCGAATCGATCGGCTCTGCACACCGGCGGGACACATCGACTACGCCACGAGTCTCTGGTTCGAGGACGTGGTCGGTCACGTCAGCACAGCCGACCTCCTGGTGTTCGAGTGAGCGTGGACGAGCGCCCTGCGGTCAACGGTGAGGTTGTCCAGGCCGGGGCTCGTCGCTGAGCCGGCCGGCGTGTAGGCCCCGAGCGCCGCCCATGGTCGGCGCGGACGATTGCGGTGACCCGGCCGAGCCTGGCGGAGCGCTGGGTTTGCTGATCCTTGCGGTGCTGGGCGTACGATCGTCGTGGCCGACTGCGCCCGGGGAAGGAATCCGATCACGGTGGAGAACAACAGCGAGTACGTGCCCAGTACTGGGCATCGCATCTGGCGCGTCGTCAAGGAAGCCTTCATCGTCCTGTTCGGCGCGCTCGTCGTCTCCGCGGTCCTGCAGCACTTCGTCGGACAGATGTTCATCATCCCGTCCGGCTCGATGGAGAACACCCTCAAGGTCGGGGACCGTGTCATCGCGGAGAAGCTCACCGACGTCAAGCGCGGCGACATCGTCGTGTTCCGCGACTCGGGCGGATGGCTCGGCCCGCACCCGATGGTCGAGCGGACCGGGGTCGGCAAGGCCCTGGAGTTCGTCGGGCTGCTGCCGGACACCTCGCAGAACTACCTGATCAAGCGCGTGATCGGGATGCCGGGCGACACCGTGCTCTGTTGCGACGCGGAGGGCAGGATCACCGTGAACGGCTTCGCCCTCAACGAGAAGGCCTACCTGTACCGCTCCGAGGAGGGTGAGCAGGTCACACCGTCCGACGTCGCCTTCCGCGTCGTGGTGCCCCAGGGGCGGATGTTCGTCATGGGCGACCACCGCAATGCCAGCGCCGACTCGCGCTGCCACCTGTCCGACGGGGTTCCCGGCCAGCCCCAGGGATCCGATGCCTTCGTCCCGCTGAGTGACGTGTCGGGCACCGGGTGGGCGATCTTCGCCCCCTTCAACCGGACCCGGCTGCTGCCGACCCAGGACGCCTTCGCGAACGTCCCCGCGCCCGTGGCGCCCGCGCCCCAGCGGGGCGTCATCGAGCCCGCCGGCGTCACCTGCTGATGTCCACGTCCCTGGAGACCTCGGTCCCCGACCTGTACGGGTACGAGCGCGCCCTGGTGGCCCGCGGGTTCGGCCCGGTGGCCGGAGCCGACGAGGCGGGTCGTGGTGCCTGTGCGGGTCCGCTGGTGGCCGCTGCGGCGATCCTGGACGACTCCGTCGGTGCGGAGATCCCCGGCCTTCGTGACTCCAAGCTGATGACCCCCCGGCAGCGGGACGTCGCCTTCGATGCGATCCGCGAGCAGGCCGTGGCCTGGGCGGTGGTGGCGATCGCGCCGGGAGAATGCGATCACCGGGGCCTCCAGCCGGCCAACCTCGAGGCACTCCGGCGGGCCCTGCTGCGCCTCGACGTCCCGGCCCGCTACTGCCTGACCGACGGCTTCGCCGTCGACGGGCTCGGCGTCCCCGGGCTCGCCCTGTGGAAGGGGGACCGGGTGGCCGCCTGCGTCGCCGCCGCCTCGGTGCTGGCCAAGGTGACCAGGGACCGGATCATGGTGGCGATGGAGGAGGAGTACCCCGGCTACGGCTTCGCCCAGCACAAGGGCTACTCGACGCGGATCCACCAGGACGCCCTGGAGCAGCTCGGCCCGTGCCCACAGCATCGGATGAGCTATGACAACGTCATCCGCGCGGCTAGGCTGGCCACACGATGAGCGCCGAGGACCTGGAACAGTACGAGAGCGAACTCGAACTGCAGTTGTACAAGGAGTACAAGGCAGTCGTCGAGATCTTCACCTACGCCGTGGAGACGGAGCGCCGCTTCTACCTCTGCAACGGCGTCGACCTGAAGGTGCGCACCGAGGGCGGTGACGTCTACTACGAGGTCTCCATGGCCGACGCGTGGGTCTGGGACATGTACCGCCCGGCGCGGTTCGTGAAGAGCGCCAAGGTCCTCACCTTCCGGGACGTGTCGATCGAGGAGATCGACCATTCCGACCTGAACGTACCGCGTCCCTGACCTCCTGCGCCCACAGCCCCCGCGCCGGCGGCGTGGTTGTCCACAGCCGGACCAGTCGATAGCACCCGTCTCCCGGACCCGGACCATCCTCTGGCCGGAGGTGTGGTCATGGATGCACAACAGGAGCAGGAACGACGCGTCGTCGCCGGCTGGGGTGAGGACCTCGCGGCGCAGACCCTCGAGGCCGACGGCATGGTCGTGGTCGCCAGGAACTGGCGGTGCCGTGCCGGCGAGGTCGACATCATCGCGCTCGAGGATGATCCGGACGATGGCACGGTGCTCGTCGTCTGCGAGGTGAAGACGCGCGTCGGGTACGACTTCGGCGACCCGCTGGAGGCGATCACCCCACAGAAGATGTCACGGATGCGGACCGTCACCACCGCCTACCTGGCCGAGGGGCGGGTCCGGGCAGCCCGGGTGCGGTTCGACGCCGTGGGCATCGTCGTCAGCGGCGACCGCCCGCCCGTGCTGACCCACGTACGGGGGATCGCATGACCGCCCGCCCGGACCTGTCCCCACCCGAGGTCTCGTTGCCGGCACACCGGAACGCCCGGCCGCCGCGCACCGCAGTGGCGCACTCGATCGCCCTGATCGGCATGGACGGCCAGGAGGTGGAGGTCGAGGCGATGATCGCCGCCGGGCTGCCCCGCACCATCCTGGTCGGGTTGCCCGATGCCGCCGTCTACGAGGCGCGTGACCGCTGCAAGGCGGCCGTCGCGGCCAGCGGTCTGTCGTGGCCGCCCACCGCCCTCACCATCAACCTGACCCCGGCCAGCCTGCCCAAGGCCGGATCCCACCATGACCTCGCCATCGCGGCAGCCGTCCTGGCGGCGTCCGGAACTGTCCCCGAGGCAGCCGTCCGGTCCGTCGTCATGCTCGGCGAGCTCGGACTGGATGGACGGGTCCGGCGGGTCCGGGGACTCCTGCCCGCCGTCCTCGCGGCCCGCTCGCTCGGCCACCGGACCGTGGTGGTCCCGGTGGGGCAGGGGGCCGAGGCGCGCCTGGTCGAGGGGATCGCCGTGAAGACCGCGGCGAGCCTCACCGAACTGGTGGCCCTGCTCCGCGGAGAGGCCACGCCCCCGACGCCGGTCGAGGAGACGTCGCCCGAGGAGCCGGCCGAGGGCCGGGAGGAGCCGGACTTCGCGGACGTGGTGGGGCAGGGCCAGGCCCGGTGGGCCGCGGAGATTGCCGCCGCCGGGCGCCACCACCTGATGCTCACCGGACCACCGGGAATCGGCAAGACGCTCATCGCCTCCCGGATCCCCGGGATCCTGCCCGAGCTCGACCTGAGCGGGGCCCTGCAGATCGCAGCGGTGTCCTCACTGCTGGCCCAACCCGTGCACGGCCTGGACCGGCGACCCCCGTTCGCGGCACCGCACCACTCCTGCTCGGTTGCTGCGATGGTCGGCGGCGGGGCCCGCCTGGCCCGGCCCGGCGCGGTCTCGCGTGCCCACGGCGGGCTGCTCTTCCTGGACGAGGCGGCCGAGTTCAGGCCGAACGTCCTCGATGCGCTGCGGACCCCGCTGGAGTCCGGGGAGGTGGTCCTGTCGCGTTCGCACGGCGATGCGCGCTACCCCGCACGCTTCCAGCTCGTCCTGGCCACCAACCCTTGTCCGTGCGGCAACGCCGGTGTGGTCGGCCGGGAGTGCCGGTGCTCGCCGACCGTGGTGCGCCGCTACCGCGGACGGATCTCCGGACCACTGCGGGACCGGATCGACATCACCGTCAGGATGACACCACCGCCCTCCGCCTATCTGGCCCTGGGGGCCCAGCTGCCGACTCCCGAGTCGTCCGCCGTGATCGCCGTGCGGGTCGCCGAGGCCCGCGATCGGCAGTCCCGGCGACTGGCCCGCACACGGTGGGCGACCAACGGTGAGGTACCCGGCTCCTACCTGCGTAGCCACCTGCCGCTGCCGGAGGCGACCCACCTGCTCGACGAGGCGACGATGCGGGGCCTGTTGAGCAGCCGGGGGGTCGAGCGGACGCTGCGGATCGCGTGGACGGTCGCCGACCTCGCCGGCCACGACCTACCGGATGCCGACGACCTGCGGATGGCCCTGGCCCTGCGCCGCGGCGAGACGTACGCACTGCCCGGGGGCCGGTGATGGCTGCCCCCGACCAGGATCAGGAGTACTGGACGGACGAGCGCAGCGCCAGACTCGCCCTGGCCCACGTGGTCGAGCCGGGGGACCCCGGCACGGCGGAGCTGGTGGCGACGTACGGCGTGCTGGATGTCTGGCATCGGCTCCGGGCCCGCGGCTCGCGGAGCCGGTGGGCCGGCCGGGCGGCCGCCTTCGACCTGCGGGCCGCCATCGAGCGGACCCGGGCGTGCGGTGCGCGGTTCGTCGTCCCCGGGGACGAGGAGTGGCCCGGCCAACTGGACGTGCTTGCGGGCTGCGAGGCCGTGCAGGACCGGACCGGGCCACCGATGGGGCTGTGGGCCCGCGGGGCCCGGGACCTGGGGGCGGTCACCGCCCGAGGCGTGGCGATGGTCGGCTCGAGGGCCTCCACGTCGTACGGCGAACACGTCGCCCTGCAGCTCGGCCACGACCTGGTCGAGAGTGGGATCCCTGTGGTCTCCGGAGCCGCGTACGGGATTGACGCGGCGGCACACCGGGGTGCACTCAGTGCCGGTCCGGGCGACGACGGGCCGGTGACCGTGGCCGTACTGGCCTGTGGCGTTGACCAGGTGTACCCGGCCGCGCATGCCGACCTGTTGGCACAGGTCGCCGCGCGGGGAAGCGTGGTCTCGGAACTGCCGCCGGGGGAACATCCCACCCGGCTCCGGTTCCTGGCCAGGAACCGGCTGATCGCCGCGCTGTCGCGGGCGACGCTGATCGTGGAGGCCGCCTATCGCTCCGGGGCACGCAACACCGTCACCTGGGCGCAGGCCTGCGGCCGTCCGGTGATGGCGGTGCCGGGGCCGGTGACCTCGGCCCTGTCGGTGACACCGAACCGGCTGCTGCGCGACCACGAGGCCGAGCTCGTCTCCTCGGTGGAGGACGTCCGGGCGCTGTTGTCCCCGACCGGGCAGGACACCCTGGTCGGCCACCAGGAGCCGCCGGCACCGATCGACCTGCTCGGGGAGACCGAGAAGGTCGTCCTGGAGGCGCTACCCGGGCGCGGCTCGGTCGGGCTCGACGAGCTGTCGGTGCGCGCAGCACTGCCACTGGCGAGGTGCGCCGCGGACCTGGAGGCGCTCAGTGCCAGGGGACTGGTCACCGAGACGCTGATGGGGGAGTGGCAGCTGACCCACCGCCACCTGGTCCGCCGGGCGTGAGCCCGGGGCCAGGTGCTGGTGGGACCGGTCCGTCAGAGGACGTCGCTGTACTCGGGATGCTGGTCGATGAAGAGCTTGGCGTACGAGCACTTCGGGTCCACGACCAAGCCGCGGGTGCGCGCCTCGTCGAAGACGTGGCGGGTGAGGCGCCGGGCGATGCCCTGCCCGCGGAAGTCGTTATGGGTATGGGTGCTCTCGATGACCAGCTTCTTGCCGGCCAGGGAGTAGTCGAGGGTTCCGACCACGTCGTCACCCAGGATCGCCTGGTAGCGGTTCTGGTCGGGCTGGTGGGTGAAGGTCGGCATGTTACTGTTCCCGTCGCTCGAATCGGCTGGAAACGGTGGGACAGCGGTGGCGCAGGTTTCCTTGTGCAGGTTACCCGCCGCCGGGGTCCATTCCAATCCTCGTGCCCTCGCGACTGGCGGGCACCCGTTCCAGCAGCGGTTCCGGGATGGTGCCATTAGGTACGGTGTCCCCATGGAATACGGCTTCAGCACCCGGGCCATCCGCGCCGGCCAGACCCCCGATCCCACGACCGGCGCCGTGGTGCCCCCCCTCCACCTGACCTCCACGTTCGTGCAGGACGGTGTGAACGTGCTGCGCGGGGGGTACGAGTACTCGCGCGCAGGGAACCCAACCAGGGACGCGGCAGCCACCCAGCTGGCGGCGCTGGAGGGCGGTCGGCGTGCCTTCATCACCGGCTCCGGCCTGTCCGCCACCGACCTGGTGCTGCGGACGCTGCTGCGTCCGGGCGGGCGGGTGCTGATCGGTGCCGACGCCTACGGGGGCACGACCCGCCTGCTCACCCAGGTGCTCTCGACCTGGGGGATCGAGGTCGTGACGGTGGACGCCTGCGAGCCGGCCGCGATGGAGAGCTCGCTTGCGGCGCCCGGCGCACAGGACCAGGTCGTCTGGGTGGAATCCCCCTCCAACCCGCTGCTGCGGGTCTGTGACCTGGCCGCCATCGCCGCCATCGCCCATTCCCACGGCGCCCGGATGGTGGTCGACAACACCTTCGCCTCCCCGTACCTGCAGAACCCGCTCGCCCTGGGTGCCGATGTGGTGGTCCACTCGACCACCAAGTACCTCGGCGGGCACTCCGACCTGGTCGGTGGGGCCGTCGTCCTAGACGACGAGGAACTCGCCGAGGCGATCGGCTTCCTGCAGAACGCCGCGGGCTACGTGTCGTCACCGTTCGACGCCTGGTTGCTGATGCGTGGCATGAAGACCCTGGCGGTCCGGATGGACCGGCACTGCTCGAACGCGATGCGTGTGGCGCAGTTCCTGCAGGACCATCCGCGGGTCTCCCGCGTGCACTACCCGGGGCTGGCCTCCGACCCGGGTCACGAGGTGGCAGCGCGCCAGATGCGTGGCTTCGGCGGTATGGTCTCCTTCCGGCTGGCCGGCGGACGCGCCGAGGCGCTCCGGGTCGCGGAGGCGACGCGGATCTTCCTGCTGGCCGAGTCGCTCGGCGGCGTCGAGTCGCTGATCGAGCACCCCGCCGCCATGACCCACGCCTCCGTCGAGGGCACCGCCGCCGCCGTCGACGACGACCTGCTGCGCCTGTCGGTGGGCATCGAGGACATCGACGACCTGCTCGCGGACCTGGCCCAGGCGCTGGGCTGATCGTTCCCTGACCGTCCCCACCAGGGACGGCCCGGACAGCATCCCCACGGCAGTGACGTGTTGAGTGTGTCCGGCGCACAATGGATGCCACCGGTCGGGCCCTGACCTACGCGGATCCGACCTCCGGTGGCCCGGACGAGGAGTGACCATGGACAGCGTGCTGGTGATGATCGACCACCCGGACCGACCACGGCAGGACCCCGCCGAGGCGCTGCGCCCCGAGGATGCGGCCGATCCCCAGGTGCTGGTCAACGACCTGGGTATCACCCGCGGCGACGGCATCTTCGAGGTCGCCGGCTCGGTCGACGGCCGGGTGCACGCCCTCCAGGCCCACCTCGACAGGTTCGCCCGCTCCGCCCGGCTGATGGACCTGCCGGCCCCGGACCAGCCCGTCTACCGGGCCGCCGTGCACACCGCGCTCGGCCGACTGGCAGCCCGCCTGCCCGGTCGCGAGCTCTCCTGCAAGTTCATCATGACCCGTGGCCTGGAGTACCCGCCCGGCGCGCACGGCCCGACCGGCTGGGCGGTCGCGATGATCGCTCCGGACTACCGCCCGCAACGGCGGGCAGGGATCGTCGTGGTCACGCTGGACCGTGGCGTGCGCCGCGACGTCATGCAGACCTCGCCCTGGCTGCTCGCCGGCGCCAAGTCCTTGTCGTACGCCGTCAATCGATCGGTGGTCCGCGAAGCGGTCCGGCGCGGGGCTGACGACACCCTGCTGGTGTCCTCGGACGGCTACGTCCTGGAGGGCCCCTCCGCGTCGTTCCTGGCACTGATCGACGGTGAGGTGGTGACCCCGCCGGCCTCCGACGGCGTGCTGCCCGGCACCACCCAGGCGGATGCCTTCGCCTGGTTCGCCCAGCAGGGCATCCCCACCCGCGTACGGTCGATCGACTGCGAGGAGCTCGCCGGCGTACGGTCCGCGTGGCTGACCTCCAGCACTCGGCTCGCCGCGCCGATCCGTGAGCTCGACGGGCGACCCCTCGACTTCGACCCCGACCTCACCGCACGCCTGAACGAGCACCTGCTCGGCCGCGACGGCTGAGCCCGCGACGGGCCTGCTGGCCGGGCCCAGCGCGGGTACGCTGCCACCATGGGTGAAGTCCGCTGGTTGCACCCCGGCGACAGGTTGCTCTCCACCGACCCGATGTCGTGGAGTTTCCGTGACCTGTGTCAGGCCGCTGCAATGCTCGACACCGACGACCGCATGGTCGAACACCTGGCGCACCACGCCACGCGTCCGGAGGTTCGCCGGCGCCTGGCGGTCCTGCTGAGGTTGATCGACGACGAGGGCGCCACGGCACCGTTCAGCCAGGCGGCCCGGTCGCACCTGAACAGGCTGGCGGCGGACTGACGTGTTCGGCCTCCAATCCGGGTGGGAGGCCTGGTTGGTCGCCTTCGGGCTGCTGTTCGCCCTGCTCGGTGTCGGCGCGTTGGCCCGCAGGCGCCACCATCGCGGCTGGCTCGACCCGGCCGACGAGCACGAGGTGGAGGAGTTGTTCGCCCACGTCGACGAGGAGGCCGACCAGGCCGCACTCCTGGTCCGGGTCACCGACGACCTGGAGCGTTTGATCGCCCGGCGGACCCCGTTGCGGGTGGTCCGGGCGGCGCCGCGCAGTGGACTGGTCCGGCTCGGGTTCGCCGACTCGACGGTGCTGGTCGCCAGTAGCCTGCAGCCGACCGAACTCGCCGCGTTGGTCCTCGTCGTCGCCGACCACCATGTGGTCCCGATCACCTACCTGGCCGACGTCGACGGGGTGCGAGTGCTGCTGGGCTGGGAGACCGGAACGGCCTCCCTGGTCGTGCTGGGTCCGGACCAGGCCGACTGATCGGGCCCCCCTACGCTGGTCCGCCCCGCCGTTCCGGGGGAGGATGGAGCTGCACACGTAGGCGAGCGAAGGGCACACGCGACATGTCCAACGAGATCGAGTTCGTCAAGGGCGTCAACAAGCTGCACGCCTTCTACACCGAGCACGTGCGGATGCTGGCCCATGCGTACGACCTGAGCGATGAGCAGGCGGCCAGGGTCCTGGACGACTACGGCTACCACAATGTGGCGCGGTCCATCCTCTACCCGCCTCGGGTGCAGCAGATCCCGGACGGAATGGACGACGATTCCGGTCTGTGACGACCCTCCCGGTAGTGTCGCCCTGACCATTCGAGCGGCGGGGAGACCACCGGTGAACACGAACCACAACAGCCCCGCACTGTGGGACGACCAGCACCACTTCCGGTGGTCCCTGGAGCGGCTGGCGAGCGAGTCCCCTCGACGCCGCCGGGACCTCCGCCGATCCGCGCGCCTCCCTGATCGGGTTCCCCCTGGGGGTGCCTGGTGAGGTTGTCCTGGAGCCGTTGCGGGGTGCCTTCGACACCGAGCCGCTGGCCGGCGTGCTCGAGCTGGCCGCGCGACGCTTCCGCGGCCACGAGGCGCAGGCCGACGCCCCTGAGGACCCGGCCCTGCGGGCCTCGTTCCTCAACGAGCTCGCCGAGCACTGCCGGGTCCTGGTCCTGACCGAGGCCCTGACCGCGGCCGCACGCACCGGTGACCGCCGCTACCTCGTGGGTCGGTCCGCGATCGTCGGCGACCACCGGATCTTCCCGGTCATCTCGGTCGAGCGCGATGCCTGGTACGAGGCGCCGATGCTGCACACGCCGGCGGACGTCCTTGACCCGGTCGAGCGCAGCTTCACCGAATCCGTGGTCCGGGCCGCCCTCGACGTCGCGACGTACGAGCTCGGGCGCCGCGAACCGCTCGGCGTCACCAACGTCGAACCGGCCACCATCCTGCACGCCGCGGCCGATTCCTTCGTGGCCGGGGTGCTGCGGCTGACCGGCCAGGAGTTCGGCCAGGGCGCCCGGCAGGCGATCGACCTGGTCTCCGCCCAGCCGTACGAGGGCCGCGCCGGCGTCGGCGGGGTCGTCCTCGCCCGCCCCGGTCATCCGGATGTCGCGGTGGAGATCGAGTTCGAGGCGCCGGTATCGGTGCAGACCACCGGTTCGTTCCGCAAGGTGCTGGAGATGGCCGGCCACGGACTGTCCCTGCTCAGCGACGGCCGGGCCGTCTACGGTCTGGGCTGGCTCGATCCCTCGTACGACTCCGCCCGCCAGGACTGCTTCGTGTGCAGCATCAGTCGCACCGGGACCTGGGAGCTGTGGCACGGCACCACTCCGTACCTGCGCGTGGACAACGGGATGCCCTCACTGCCGCGCGAGCAGCTGGGCGCCGACGAGTTCGCCGACGTGGTCGACCGGGTCTTCGGCGACATCGACGGCCGGGACGCGACACGGCTGTGGGACGTGGCGGATGCGTGCGCCAAGCAGGCCCACGGCACCATGGTGGTGGTCCATCCGGACGCCGCCACCGAGCGGGAGCGGCTGATGCCGCAGGCGTACGCGATCCGTCCCGCCCGACTGGCCGGGCGGGCGTTGCAGGCTGCGACCTCCATCGACGGCGCCGTGCTGGTCTCACCGGACGGACGTTGCCACGCGGTCGGGGTGATCCTCGACGGCCAAGCCACCGGCACCGGTGACGCGTCGCGGGGCTCGCGGTACAACTCGGCGATCCGCTACCTGGCCGGTGCCGGCAAGGGCTCGATGGTGATCATCGTGAGCGAGGACGGGCGGATCGACCTGTTGCCCCGGCTGATGAAGCGGATCCGCCGTTCGCACGTCGAGCGGGTGGTCGAGCGGCTGGTCGGGGCCTCCGGTGACGGCACGGACTTCGAGACCTTCGCCCGGCTCGACCGGTACGCGCAGGGTCTGGAGTTCTACTTCGACCAGGCCCAGTGCGACGCGGTCAATGCGGCCCGGGAGCGGGTGGAGGAACGCCAGTGGACCGAGGAGGGGATGCGGGTCACCACCGTCCCCATCTCACCGGACCCGGCGATGGACCCGAGCTACTACCTGGTCGAGGGCTGAACGCGCGAGCGGCGCCCCCCGGCAAGGGGAGCGCCGCTCGTGGTCGATCGATCAGACGCCGTCAGGCTTGGCCGGAGGCGTCAGGTTGAGCACCTTGGCGGTGTGCGTCATGACCTCGTAGGCCTTGGCCGGGTCGTCGGAGAGCTTCTCGCCGTACGTCGGGATGACCTCCTTGATCTTCGGACGCCACCCCTCGATCTGCTCGGGGAAGCAGCGCTCCAGCAGCTCCAGCATGATCGGCACGGCGGTCGAGGCGCCCGGGGAGGCGCCCAGCACGGCGGCCAGGGTGCCGTCGTTGGACGTGATGACCTCGGTGCCGAACTCGAGCTTGCCGTGGCCCTCGGCGTTGGTCTTGATGATCTGGGCACGCTGGCCGGCCTTGATCATCCGCCAGTCGGTGATGTGCGCGTCCGGCGCGAAGTCGCGCAGTTCGTTGAGCTTCTGGCGCGGCGTCATGAAGATCATCCCGGCCAGCATCTTGATCAGGGGGATGTTCTCCCGGCCGACGTTTAGCACGGCCAGGAGGTTGTGCGTCCGGATCATCTTCGGCAGGTCGAGCAGCGAGCCGTACTTCAGGAAGCGCGGGTCGACGCCGGCGTACGGGCCGAACAGCACCGAACGGTTGGTGTTGATGATCCGGGCGTCCATGTGCGGGTTGGACATCGGCGGCGCACCGACCTTGGCCTTGCCGTAGACCTTCACCTTGTGGGTGTTCACGATGGTCGGGTCCGTGGTGTTCAGGAAGGCGCCGGAGACCGGGAACAGGGCGTAGCCCTCGACTTCCGGGATGCCTGCCTTCTGCAGCATCTTCAGTGCCCAGCCGCCGGCACCGTTGAACACGAACTTGGCGCGGACGAACTTGTCCGGGCCGCGGCCCTCGTCCCGGCGGCGGTGGTCGGCGACGCGCAGGGTCCAGCTACCGTCCGAGTTCTGCTTGAGGTCGGTGACCTCCTTGGAGGTCTCCACGAACACGCCGTGGTACTCGAGGTAGTTGAACATCTGCCGCGTGACCGAGCCGAAGTTCACATCGGTGCCGGTCGGGTCGTACGTGACGGCGATGTGCTCCTTCGGGTCACGCCCCTGGACGATCAGCGGCGCCCATTCCTTGATCTTCTCCTGGTCGTCGGAGAACTCCATCGCCGCGAACAGCGGGTTCTCCTTCAGGCCCTCCCAGCGACGACGCAGGAAATCGACGTCCTGGTCGCCGTGCACCAGCGACATGTGCGGGGTGGGGTTGATGAAGGTCTCCGGGTGGCCCAGCACCCCGGTCTCCACGAAGTGGGCCCACAGCTGGCGCGACACCTGGAACTGCTCGTTGATGTCGATGGGCTTGGAGTTGTCCATCGTCCCGTCGGACTTCTCCTTGGTGTAGTTCAGCTCGCAGAGGCCGGCGTGGCCGGTGCCTGCGTTGTTCCAAGGGTTGGAGGACTCCTTGGCCACCTTGGGCAGACGCTCGAACCCCATGATCGTCCAGTCCGGCTGCAGCATGTGCAGCATCAGGCCGAACGTGGCGCTGAGGACGCCACCGCCGATCAGTGCGACGTCGACCTCCTGTGCCTCGACGGGCCACTTACTGGGCTTGCGCTTGTCGAACGCCACGACTGCTCCTCACGAAATCCATCGAACAAAGGCGGTGTCCGAGGCCACACCCCCGGCTTGCCACCGAGGATTGCAGTCAACTGCACGACACCGTGCTCCCTGACCGGGGCCGGAACACGGCCACCTGGTGAAGGATGTGCGTTAACTACGCTACGACCTCTGGTGCAACTGGTTCCAATCGCGGTACCACCCAGAGGGTCGATGTGATCATCCTCACATACGCGTGTGCCTAGGCTGGAGGCGCATGGTGGACGTGGGGGCGTCGTGGGAGGAGGAACCGTGCTGGAGATCTCGCCCGAGGAGTTCGAGGCGTACGTGGACGCGGCCATCGAGACGGTTCCCGACGCCCTGCTGGACCTGGTCGAGAACTGCATCCTGGTGATCGAGGACGCGCCTCCTGCCGGTTTCCCGCCCCTGCTCGGCTACTACGAGGGGATCGCCCTGGACCGCCGCGGCCATGACTACTCGGGGGTGCTGCCCGATCGCATCGTCATCTTCCGGGAACCGCTGCTGCGCTTCTGTGCCACCCGTGAGGAGTTGCAGGAGCAGGTGCGGATCACCGTGGTGCACGAGATCGCCCACTTCTTCGGCATCGATGACCGCCGTCTGGACGAACTGGGCTACGGATGATCCTCGACCGGGTCGTCGCCGCCTACCGTGCCACGGGTGCCGACCTGCCGTGGGGGGACCCGGTCCGCGCCCACGGGGTGGCGATGGAGGGCTACTTCTGGCGGTTCACCGATCCGGAGCGGTCCCGGGTCGTGATCGCCCTGATCGGCGTGAACCGGGGGCCGCGCGGACCGTGGTCGACCGTCGCCCTGGCCGGCAGTGATGGGTTCCTGCGGACCGCCGCGGTGCGGGGCGGCCTGGCCGATCCGGTGGCGGGGGCGTCGGTCGGTTCGGTCTTCGCCGCCGACGATCGTACGGTCCGGGTGGACCTCGGGCCGGGGGCGAGGATGGACCTTCGGCTCGAGGCGGTGGTGCCGTGGCCCGGGCGCGTCTTCGGCGGCTCGAGCGGGTTCCAGCTGGTCCCCGGACTCAACCAGTACTGGCACCCCTGGCTGCTGGGTGGACGAGCCACTGGCGAAGTGGTGCTGGGGGAGTCCGTGTGGCGGCTGGACGGGGCACAGGTATACGCAGAGAAGAACTGGGGCCGGGAGGGGTTCCCGGATCGTTGGTGGTGGGGGCAGGCGCATGGCTTCGCCGAGCACGATGCCTGCGTGGCTTTCGCCGGCGGGCAGGTCCGGGCTGGGCCGGTGGCGACGACGGTCACCGCCCTGGTCGTCCGACTGCCGGACGGGCGCGTGCTGCGACTGGGCAACCCGGTCTCCAGCCCCGTCGTTGCTCGGGTAGGTGGAGGGGGCTGGCTGCTGTCGGGCCGGGCCCGCGGCCGGGGGTGGCGGGTCGACCTCGAGGCGCAGGCGCCGTACGCGACGGCGCACGTCCTGCCGGTGCCGCTGCCCAGCGAGGATCGCCAGGTCCCCGGGGCCGTGGAGCACCTCACCGGCACCATGCGGGTCCGGGTGTCCCGGGGCGATCGGACAGTGTGGTCCGGTGAGAGTCGGCTGGCGGGCCTCGAGGAGGGTGGCTTCGAGCTGGCGGCGCGGGAAATGGCCGGCCGGAATGCCGATGCTGCCGCCACGGGTGCCGGTCCACGTGGATCCGGGGTGGTTTGACTGCTGGGCCGGTGGCCGACTCCGTGTGCCGTCAGTGACAGTCAACCTCAGGATGCCGCCAATTGTCCACCGACTATTGGCCAGGCGGCGAGACACGCCTAGACTTATCGACATTCATGGGGTGGGGTCCGAGCGGACCTCCTTCGGTTCCAGTGGGCCTGGTTGGACACCCCTTCGAGTGTGACCGACACCTGGGGGTGACTCGGTGTTCGACAAGAGCCAGGAGGCGGTGCGCACGGTCGCGCGCCAGTACGAGCGGAGCGGACCGGTGTTCGCGGATGCGACCGGACGCCGGTGGAGGCGGGTTCGCCGCGTAGTCGCTGTGCTGCTCCTGCTGGTCGCCGCGCTGGTCGCGTACGCCGCGCCGAACCTGTACCGCTCACCCCTCCCCGGAAGCCTTGCGCTGGTCTCGCCCATCTCGGACGCCGAGCTGGGGGACGCGGTCGCGGTCCTGGGGACGGGGCCGATGGACCGGCTGCTGCGGGTGCGCAGGGTGGGGTCGGAGGTCGTGGGGACCGATGTCCGGAGCGGGCAACGGATCGTGACGTTCTCCGGGAGTGAGGCCGCCGCTGCCTTGAAGTCGGGCTTCGTTATCTGGCGGTACGGGTATCCCGCCACTGAGGGACGGACCATCTCCCTGACCTTCGACGACGGCCCCGATCCGGTCGTGACCCCCCAGTTGCTCGACGTGCTCAGCCGCCACCACGTGCCGGCGACCTTCTTCGTCGTAGGCCGCCAGGTCGCAGGGAATCCCGCCATCGTCGAGCGGATGTCGCGCGAGGGCCACGGTATCGGCATCCACACCCTGACCCACCCCGACATCGCGCACCAACCCGACTGGCTGGCGCAGTGGGAGCTCGTCTCGACCCAGCGGATGATCCGCGCCGCCACCGGGCACGACGCCACCTACTGGCGGATGCCGTACGACTCCCCGGATCCCACCGACCAGCAGGCCACCGTGAACGGCCTGGCCCGGGCCGACATCCTCGGGTACCGGCACGCCTCGTACGACTTCGACTCGCTGGACTGGTTCGTCGAGTCCAGGGCCGGGCAGACTGCCGCCGACATCAAGCTGCCGCCGCTGGACGGCTCGGAACCGCATCTCACGGTGCTGCTGCACGACGGCGGGGGTGACCGCCGCGAGACCGTCCGCTACGTCGAGCGGCTGATCAGTGCGGCGCAGGCGCAGGGCTACACGTTCACGTCCATGCCGCAGGTCCAGCCGGCCCTCGCCGACGGGAACCAGCCGGTCGTCGTCACCGGGTGGGACCGGCTGACGCTCGCCCTGGGCCAGGCGATGTTCGCGCTGCCCCGGGTCACCCTGGCCGGACTCTTCTGGTTCGCCATCGTGTCGGTGGTGCTGGTCTCGGTGACCAACCTCGGCCTGGCCCTGGTGCGTCGCGCCCACCGGTCCCGGGCCGTCTGGCCAGCGCCCGATGACATGGGCCCGCGCGTCTCGGTGGTCCTGGCCGCCTACAACGAGGAGCCGGTGATCGCGCGGACACTTCGTTCCGTCCTCGCCTCGGACCACCCGCTGCTCGAGGTGCTGGTGGTCGACGACGGGTCGGCGGACAGGACGTCCGAGGAGGTCCTGTCCGTGGCAGCCACGGACCATCGGGTGCGACTGCTCAAGCAGGACAACTCCGGCAAGTCCGGCGCGCTGAACAACGGCGTCCGACAGTCGCGGGGGGACGTCGTGGTGACGCTGGATGCGGACACGATCGTCACCCCGGCGACGATCACCAGCCTGGTCCGGCAATTCGCCACGGACACCTCGGGACGTCTCGGCGCAGTGGCCGGGGTCGTGCGGGTCGGCAACCGCCGCCGCAACCTCCTCACCCGCTGGCAGGCCCTGGAGTACATCACCCAGATCGGCATCGACCGCTCCGCCCAAGACGCCCTCGGCGCGATCTCCATCGTCCCGGGTGCCTGCGCGGCCTGGCGGCGGGAGGCGATCCTCGACGCCGGCGGGTACTCCGAGGACACCCTCGCGGAGGACTGTGACCTGGCCCTGATGCTGCACCGACGCGGCTGGCGGGTCAGCCAGGACGACGACGCGCTGGCCTACACGGAGGCCCCGGAGACCGCTGACGACCTGCTGGCACAGCGGACGCGCTGGACGTACGGCACGTTGCAGGCCATGTGGAAGCACCGCGGGATGGTGCTGCGACCACGGTACGGGTGGCTGGGAATGTGGGTGATGCCCAACTACGTGCTCTCCATCGTGGTGCCCGTCCTCTTCCTCCCGTTCATGGCGTTGATGACCTTCGCGGCGCTGGAGAACGGCGCCCTGCCGATGCTGGCGCTCTACTTCGGGTCCTTCGTCGCGGTCCACGCACTGGTCGCGCTCGTGGCCGTCCGGCTGATGCGGGAGGACCTGGACAACCTGGTGGTCGTCCCCGTCTATCGATTGCTGTACGAGCCGTTGCGCGCCTACCTGCTCTACTCGTCGATCCTGCTGGCGATCAAGGGCGTGAAGGCGGGATGGAACAAGCTGGCCCGTACCGGCTCCATGGATGCCCACGCCCTGACCGCCTCCCAGCGCGTCGAGCCCGTCCCGGCCCGGGCGTACCGGGCCGAGCCGGAAGGGACATCGTGACCGCGCCCGCCGGGGCCATGGGGCGATGGGGGTCGGCGGCGGAGGAACGGGTGGCAGATCCCCTTCCCACCCCCCGGCGACAGGTCACCGGCGTGCAGCGACCGGGCCGCCCGGCTCGAGGGCGACCGCGATGCAGCCACGGACGCGACGACCGCCACCCCGACGACCGCTACCTGGCCATCGTGGTCGGTCTGGCCGTGCTGACGACGATCGTGCCGACCATCTACACCGAGCAGGCCTGGCTCCCGGTGGTCGTGCCCGGCACCGCCCTGGTCGTCGCGGGGCTCGGGGCCTGGACCTCGCGGGTCCTGCGGCGGCACGAGGGGGCACCGGTGAGGGCCACGACCGCGATCCTGGCTAGGATCCTCGCGCCCCCGATCCTGCTGGTCGGCGTGGCACTGCCCCTTCGGCAAGCCATGGGCCTGGTCGTCGTGCCGCGGCTGGAGGACCTGGCCGATCCGTCGATCGACGGCGTGGCGAGGGCCGCGGTGCTGGCCGCGATGCTCGTGCTCTCCGTGTGCTCCGCCCCTCTGGTGTGGCTGTTCCGCCACTGGCCGCGGGTGGTCGGGGCCGTTCCGCTGGTCGTGCTCCTGGTCATGTCCACCGGATTGATGCACGTCGAGATGGTTGCGGCCCCGGCGGTGTCCGCCCTGGTCACGTACGGCACGGCGTGGTTCCTCGGGGTGGCGCGGCAGGAGGGGACCCTGGGCGCGGTCCGGGCCTGGAAGGTAGCCGCCGGTGCCTCCCTGCTGGTCGCCGCAGGGATGGGCTGGACGCAGTTCCATCGCGACCCGGTGCTTGGCGCCGACGTCACCCGCACCCCGATCGCCGCCGCCCTGATCGGGACCGGCCTGGTCCTGGTGGTCCTGCGGATCCGAGCGGCGGAGGCGAGTCGAGCGCAAAGTGTGCGCATCAGCGGACTGATCGCGCGCCGGCTGGTTACGGTCTACCTGTGGCTGGGCTGGTCGGCGACGGTGGTGATGACCGCCCGATCGCTGCTGGCGATGCGGGTCGGTCTCGACCCGGGCGGAGGTCCCGGTGTCGATGTCGCCCTGGCGCTCGTCTGCACCGCCGTTCCGGTGGTCGTCCTCGGCGCGGCGGAGGCCTTCCTGGCACGTCGGGCGCTGCAGCGCAGTACGCAACCATCGGAATGAGGGATAGCGGATGAGTTCTCGGGGTCGACGGGGGCGCAGGCGCGTCGCGCTGGCGGCACTCCTCGGTGCGGTCGGGACAGGGGGGTGCGCGGTCCCGGGTACCCCGCAGCCCTCGCCCTCAGCCCTGCACGAGGGCGAGACGCTCACCTCGACCATGTACGTGACCGCGTACAGCTGGTATGACAACACCCCGACCGGAGCGCGGATCTCGCACCCGGTGCTGCACAAGGAGGCAGGCGGGACGGGTACCTACGACGATCCGGTGACCGTCGCGGTCGGCCACCAACGGCTGCCCGATGCGCACGTCCTGGACCACCCGGCGGGCACCCGCTTCTACCTCCCGTTCGCGCAGCGGTACTTCATCGTGGAGGACACCTGCGGGGACGGGCCCTCGCCCCAGAACGGTCCCTGCCACCGGCTGGACACGCCGACCAACCCGGCTCCGCAGGGGGCCACCGGATGGATCGACGTCTGGCTGGACGGACATGACCTGCCGCGCGCCACCGTCAAGGACTGTGCTCGCTCGGCCACGGGAATGCACGTGGTGGTGATCGATGCCCGCCCCGGCTACCGGGTCGCACCCGGGGCGGGGCTGATGCACGACGGGGGCTGCGACGTCGGACACGGGGAGATTCCACTGCCCCAGTAGGCCAGCCCAGCAGGCCGGGGCCGGCTCGTCAGCGCGCGGTGTCCAGCTCCCGGCGCACCACGGGCAAGACCTCGGTGGCCAGCAGTTCGACGGCATCGGCGGTCATGGCGAACGGGAGCCCGCCCAGGCCGATCTGGGCCAGGAAGCGGCGGTGTCCCAGCAGCTCCGCTTCCCAGAGGATCTTCTCGACCACCTGCTGCGGGCTGCCGGCGAACAGCGCCCCGCGGGGGCCGGCCCAGGCCTCGAAGGCGTCGCGCGGCAGCGGCGCACCGTGCGCGCCCGGCATGTTCTCGCCGATGTAGCGGCTGTAGTAGGGGTAGAAGTCGTCGCGGGCCTGCTGGGACGTACGGGCCACGTGGACGTGGCTGGTGACCCCGAGGGTCAGTGACCCCGGCGCGTGGCCGTGCTCCGCCGCGGTCCGCCGGTACAGGTCGGCCAGCGGGACGAAGCGCTCGGGCTGGCCGAGGATCGCCAGGTACATCGGCAGCCCGAGGCGACCGGCCCGGACGACGCTGGCAGGGGTCCCGCCGACGGCGATCCAGACCGGCAGCTGCTCCTGCACCGGGCGGGGGTAGATCCCGGCATTGTCGAGCGCCGGCCGGAACCTGCCCTGCCAGGTCACCTCGGGGGAGGCGTTGATGTCCAGCAGCAGCTCGAGCTTCTCGTCGAAGAGGGCGTCGTAGTCCTCCAGCCGGTTGCCGAAGAGCGGGAAGGACTCGACGTACGCGCCACGTCCGGCGGTGATCTCCGCCCGGCCCTGCGAGAGCAGGTCGACGGTGGCGAAGTCCTCGAAGACCTTCACCGGGTCGGCGGTCGACAGGACCGTGACGGTGCTGGTCAGCCGGATCCGCTCGGTCGCCTGGGCGATCGCCGCCAGCACCACCGGGGGAGAGGCGATCGCGAAGTCGGGCCGGTGGTGCTCGCCGACCCCGAAGACATCCAGTCCGGCCGAATCGGCCAGCACGGCCAGGTCGACGAACTCGCGGAGCCTCCGGGCGGCCGGCAGCAGGTGTCCGGTGCCGGGATCGCGCGTGAGCTCACCGAAGGTGAACAGGCCGAGCTCGAAGGAGGCGTGCGGGTCGGTTGTCATGACTCCATCAGACCGCAAGCTAGTTGAAGAGTCAATATTTATGCTGGCCGGCGGTTCGCGCCGGCCACCAACTCGTACATCCGGATCCGCTCGGCGAGCCCCGGACAGGTCGTGGTGAGGACGAGTTCGTCCGCGCCGTAGACATCGGCCAGTTCGGTCAGGCGAGCCATGACCCCGCCAGGGTCCCCGGTCACCGTCGCCCAGGGCATGGACTCTGCACAGGCCCGCTCCTCGGGGGAGCGACGGTGGCCGGCGAGGTCGGTCCGGGACGGGTAGGTGTCATGGGGCCAGCCCTCGGAGGTGGGCCCGGATTCGCGGCCCTGGATCGGCCACCAGACCGCGGCGGCGAGTTCCTCTGCCTCGACCCTGGTCGGGGCGCAGCTGATCCGGACGGCGATGACCACCTGGGGATCGGAGCCGAAGGGACCCGGGCGGAAGGCCGACCGGTACTCCTCGACGATGTCGGGCCGCGGCGACGGGTGGGCGAACTGGGCGAAGGCGAAGGGCAGCCCGAAGGAGGCGGCGGTCCGCGCGCCCCCGCTGGAGGAACCCATCAGCCACGGTTCGGGCGGGCTCGCACCCAGCGGCACGGCCATCGGGGCTCCCGATCCGGCCGCGTGTCCCAGCAGTTGCAGCAACTCGGCGACCTGTGACTCGTACGCCTCGGTGGTGGTGCCGTACGCGGGGAGGAGCGCTGCCGTGGCCGCGGCGGTGCCCTGGCCCCGGCCGATCCCGAGGTCGATCCGCCCGGGGGCGAGCGCCGCCAGCAGGCGATGGGCCTCGGCCGTTCGTAGCGGGCTGGTGTAGGGGAGCAGGGTGCAGCCGGTCCCGACGCGCAGCGTCGTCGTACGGGCAGCGATGGAGGCGGCCAGCACGTCCGGGGCGGCGCATGCCCGGGACGGGTCGCCATGGTGCTCGGCCACCCAGAACCGGTGGTAGCCCAGGCCCTCCAGGGCCACGGCGAGGGTGACACTCTCCCGGACAGCCGTCGGGGCATCCAGGTCACGGAACACCGGCAGCTGGTCAAGCGCGCTGAGCGTGAGCACGTCGCCCTCCTTCCGGGGGCCCTAGCCGACGAGCCGCCCCGGGCGGGAGCATGGCCCACAGCTCCTCGGAGGGGGTCACTCCCAGCTCGTCCCACAGGCGCGCACTGAAGGATGCGTGGAACCGGCGGGCCTCGACCGCGTTGCCCGCCCTCAGGTGGGTGGCGATCACCGCTGCCGCGGCACTCTCGCGCAGCGGTTCCATCCGTGCGACCTCGAGGGCCACCTGCAGGGCGAGACCGTGCTGGCCCCGATCGTTCAGGCTCGCGCACAGGGCCTCCAGGGCATGCAGCCGCAGCAGGCGGACCCGCTCACGCGGATCATCGAGCCAGTCGTCGTACCAGCCGGGCAGGAGCTCGGCCCCCGTGCAGGCCCGCAACAACTGTTCCCCGGTGCCGTACGCAGCCGGCTGCGGGTCGCCACCCATGAGGGTCCAGGCCAGGCGTCGGAAGCGATCGAGGTCGACCTCGACGTCGGGAGCCAGCCGAGCGCTGCCCCGGGTGACCGAGAGGCAGTCGGGGCAGGTGTGGGTCAGGGTCCACAGGGCCGTACGCAGTGAGGCCCGGGCGCACTTCTCGGTGTTCTCCGGCCAGAGGTTGCCGCACAGGACGTTGCGGTGGGTCGGGCCGATGACAGCCAGGTAGGCCAGCAGACGTTCGCACACCCCGGGGAGCGGGATGCTCTGGCCGTCCAGCTGCAGGTCGAAGGTCTGCAGGACGTGCAGGCGAAGTAGACCCGGCCGCTGCTCGTGCTCCTGCTCTCGCGGCGGCCTCGGCGTAGCGGTGGGGGTGGCGGTGGCCGACTGTGCTGTCGGAAGGGTGCTTCTCATGCTGGTTCTCCCGCGGACGGGTGATCTCGGTCTTCGACGGGCGTGCGGCCCGGTGCCGGGCCGCACGGGGCGCAGGTGGCGCCGGCGTGACGTGGTGGGGAAAGAGCCGTGTGGTGGGGAAGGAGAGGTGCTGAAAAAGGTGAGGACGAGAGCCGGGTCTCGACTCCTCGAACTCTAGGCCGCCGCCGACGCCCGCCGTCATGACCTTTCGGCTACAGCGGACCACCGCACTGACGAGCCCCTGACGAGTCCCTGACGGGCCGATGACGGTGTCGTGATGATCCGTGGATGCCCGGCTGACGGGGCGGGGAGTGAGCTGGAGCACAGGCGAGGGGAGGTGCCCCTCGCACCACGACCGGAGGTCGACATGCCCGAAAGCAGTGACGCCCAGCGTCTCCAGGAACTCGAAGCGCGGCTCAACGCCCTCGAGGCCGCCAGCGGCAAGCAGGATTCCCCATCCGCTCAGCAGCAGTCCGATACCGCCAGGACCGAGGGCCAGGCAGCCCTCATCCAGGCCTTCCTCCAGGGCGCCCTGATGGGCAACGCCCTCAAGGACGCCACTCCCGGCGGTGCCGCCGGCGGGGAGGGCGCGGCGCCCCAGTTCCTGTCCATCTTCAGCTGTGGTGGCGGGGGTGGCTGGTCGCCGACCAACTACGACTCGGTCTTCTGGTGCAAGAGCCGGTTCATGTGCAACCCGACCTCCCTCTCCTGCCTCTGCTGAGCCGCAGCCCCCACGACGCCGTCGACCGTCGCGTCTCCCCCCGACGCGACGGTCGACGGTACCGGCGGAATCGGTGACCCGGCACAACCGCCCTCCCGAAACCTGAACCGTTCGACCCGAAAAGGACCTGCCGTGCTGTCCATGACCGAAGTGATCCCCTACCTGCGCGACCGGAAGTTGCTGGGCGCGGCGAGCGTGGTGTCGGGCGACGTACGCGTGTTCGACGCCTCCCGGCGCAACCGGAACTTCAAGGTGCTGCGAAGTGACGGTCCATCGCTGTTCGTCAAGCAGGGCACGCTGCGCGCAGGCTTCAGTGCCGTACGCCGTGAGGCGGAGGTCTACGGCCTGCTGAACGGACCGGAGGTCGGCCATCCGCCCTATCCCCACGCGCCCCGCTTCGTCGGCTACGACCCGGACCAGGACGTGCTGGTCATCGAGCTGCTGGCCGACACCGTGGACCTGCGCCGGCACGACACCGGGCGACGGACCGTACCACTGAGGGCGGCCGCGGCGCTGGGCGCGGCACTGGCCGGCCTGCATGCGCTCGTCCCGCCCTCGACCGCCGCCGCACGGCTGGGGGACGGTGAGCCGGGCGTACTGACGGCGCATCGCCCGGGGCTCGCCCTCCTGCGCGACTTCAGCGCTGCCAGCATCGAGCTCGTCCGGTTGATCCAGTCCCACGCCGAGGTCGTCGCCCAGTTGGAGGACCTGCGGGCCGGCTGGCGGGCGGACGCACTGATCCACCACGACGCCCGGTGGGACAACGTCCTGGTCGGCCGAGGCGGGAGGGCCACCACGCTGATCGACTGGGAGACCGCGGCGGTGGGCGACCCCGCCTGGGACGTCGGCGGGGTGCTCGCCGACTACCTCAGCCAATGGTTGCTCTCGATCCCGAGCACCGGCAGCACCCCACCGGAGCAGGCCCTGCACCTGGCCCGGCGACCGCTGACCACCCTGCAACCGGCGATGGCGGCCCTGTGGCGGGCCTACCGGGAGAGTGCGAGGCTCAGCACCGCTGCAGGGGAGGAGCTGCTCCGGCGTACGACCCGGTTCGCCGGCCTGAAGCTGGTCCAGTCCGCCATCGAGCAGGTCCAGAACACGCCTCGCTGGACCGTCGCCTCGCTCTGCCAGCTCCAGGTGGGCAGCAACCTGATGGCGCGCCCGGACGAGGGTTCCCGACTCATCCTCATCCCGGAGGCACTGGCATGACCGACCACGCCACCCCTTTCGACGCCGTCATCCATGCCTGCCAGGTCCGACCGCCTCGCGGCTACACCTGGTTCGGGACCCCCCGGACAGCCGTCCCCCCGAGCCTGCGCGGCCTCCCACCCGAGGACCTGCGCCGCTACCTGAGGTCGGCGATCCAGGAGCGGCTCTACCAGGACGCGTACTGCCTCGGCGGGGCCCGTGCCTCGTCCGCCCCGGAGGACGTCCTGTCCGCCGCGCCGGACCAGGGACTGGCCGACGCCCTCGCCCGGGCGAACACCGCGGCGGGCTGCTGGGAGCCGGGATGGACGGTCGTCGACGTCGACGAGGACAGCTACGGCATCGACTCCGGCGACCTGGTGCTCTGGGTGGCCCGCTCCGACCTCCGCCCCGCCCCGGGCCGCGAGATCCGGATCGGCGACAGCGTCCGGGTCCGGATGCCGACCGGCTCGCGTGAGCTCTCCCCGGGCTACTTCAGTGCCTTCAGCGATGCCCCCACCTCCGCCCTGGCGACGCAACCGGTGGTCCGGGTCTACCTGGCACTGACCCCCGCGGGGGCCCCGCCGGCGATGGCGGCCCTCACCGGCGAGCTCAACACCCGCCAGGTGCCCTTCCGGCTCAAGATGCTCAGCGAACCGTCGCACTACCGCCGAGCGGACAGCGCCGTGCTCTACCTGGGCCAGGACTACCTGCCCACCGTGGGCCCGCACCTGGCGCGCGTGTTCGCCGACCTGGCCCCCGTCCTGCGCGACACCACTCCCCTCTTCACCCGGCGCCTGGCGCCTGGCATCGGGCTGGCGGAGGAACCCGAGGTGTCGGACAGCTTCGGCCAGCACCGCTGCGGCCTGGTCGCCGAGGGACTGATCGCCGCCGCGGAGCGTGGCGCACACTCCCACCACGAACGCCTCGGCCACCTCCTGCAGGTCTGGCAGGAGGCGGGGCTCCAGGTGGAACGGCCGCACCTCAACCCCGGTTCCGACGACTCCCGATATGACTGCCTGGTGCCCGTTGGCGGGAGGGGAATGCCCATCAGCGTCGGGCGATCGGCAACCGGTCCCGGGGCCGGAGGCGTGGGGATGGACGCCGTCGCCGACGCGGCGCCGGACCCGGCCCCCGCACCCCTGGCACTGGCGGCCGCGCTCGGGGAGCGACTGGTCGCGTCCGCGACCTGGCACCAGGACCGGTGCACCTGGCTCGGCGTCGTCCCGACCACCGATGACCAGGGTCGCCCCACCCTGGCGCATGGGGCGGTCGGACGATCGCTGTACGACGGCAGCTCGGGGATCGCCCTGTTCCTCGCCCTGCTCGGCACCGTGATCGAATCCTCCGGCGCTCGCGAGACCGCCCGGGCGGCCGCCCGGCAGTCGCTGGATCCCGACCGCGAACCGGCCGGCCCGGGCCTCTATACCGGGACCGCCGGCCGGGCGATGGCGGCGGTGACGACCGGCCTGCTGCTGCGCGACGACGCCCTGGTCCGGGACGCCCTCGCCTCGCTCGGGACACTGGCCGAGAACACCCACACCGACGTGCTCTCCGGGTCGGCCGGCACCGTCCTGGCGCTGCTGACCATTGCGGAACTGGTGGATGAGCCCCGTTGGGTGGGGCTGGCCACCACGTACGGCGATCACCTGCTGCGCACCGCTCGGCCCGGTCGGCACGGCCTCTCGTGGCCACCGCCCGGCCGACTCACCTCACCCGACCTCACCGGCCTCTCGCACGGCGCGGGAGGCGTCGGGGCCGCCCTGGTCGAACTCGCCGTCGCCACCGGGGACGAGCGCTACGCAGATGCTGCCCGCGGCGCCTTCGCGTACGAGCGCAGCTGGTTCGACACCGACGAGGGCAACTGGGCCGACCTGCGCGACCAGCCGCGCCGGACGCGCAGGAACTCGGCGGCCGTCTTCCGCAGCCAGTGGTGCCACGGAGCACCCGGGCTGGCGCTGACCCGGATCCGGGCAGCGGAGGTGCTCGGGGAGGCCGCCCTGCGGGAGGAGGCGACCGTGGCACTGGGAACCACCGTCCGCGACACCTCCGCGGCCCTGCTGACCGGATCGCTCGGCTTCAGCCTCTGCCACGGCCTGGCCGGCAATGCCGACGCACTGCTCGACGGACTGCGGACCATGCCGCCCGAAGAGGCCGGGAAGGCGCGGAGGCTGGTCGACCGGATCGCGCTGGTCGGGCACCGCCGACACGTCATCGGCTCGGCCCCCTGGCCCTGTGGGGTGCCGGTCCCGGACCTGGAGGTGCCAGGACTGCTGCTCGGCCTGGCGGGGATCGGCCACCACTTCCTGCGAGCAGCCGTCCCCGGCATCCCCTCGGTCCTCCTCCCGGACCCGGCCGGCTGGGCCACCAGCATCCATACCCTCGCCCACACGCCGTCCCGTACGCGCACCGACATCGGAGGAACGCCATGCCCGACTTCATGACCTTGGGACTGCTGCCCCCACTGCACCCCCGGACCATCGTGCTCAGGACCGCCTCGGTCCCCGGCGGGGGAGGGCTGGCCGCCGCCTTCGCCAACGACGTGCCCCTGGTGGAGGCCGTCGGGGGCGGCGGCCTGGCCCGGCTGGCCCGGCTGGAGAAGGACGGGGGTGTCGTCGCCGTCGACCCGGTCGGCGGGTCGAGCGGCGCAGCCTCAGCCGGTGCGCCCCGGGCCTGGTCGGCGTTGTCGGCCATGGCGGCCCAGGCAGGGGAGGACGACCCCGGGGCTGCCACCATCGTCACCCTCACGCCGGGGGTCGACGTCGACGACCTGCTGGCAGATCTGGTGGCCGACGCGCAGGTCGAGTACGCCGACCGGGTCCCCGCACGCTACGTGGCGATGCCGGGCCCGATGGCCGACCAGCCGGGCATGATGGCCACCGGCGTCCCGCCGGCGAGCGATCCCTGGAACCTGGTGAGGATCGGCCTGCCGCAGGTCGAGGCGCAGGGGATCGACGATGCACGGGACATCCGCGTCGGCGTCCTCGACACCGGCGTCGACGAGGGACATCCGGCGTTGCGGGACCTGCTGGCGGCGTACACCCATGGTGGGAGCGGGTCCACCGGCACGGTGTCGGCCAGTGACGTCGTGGGGCACGGGACGCACGTCAGTGGGACGGTGGCCAGCGCTCCCTCGGTACGGGTCGGTGCCCGGGGGATCTGCCGCGCCGGGGTGAAGGTCTGGAAGATCTTCGACGACCAGCCGGACTACTTCGCCCGGGCCGGGGTGTACTGGTACCTCGTCGATCCCGTGATGTACCGCTCGGCACTGGCCGACTGCATCGGCAAGGTGGACGTGCTCAACCTCAGCATCGGGGGGCCGCAGCCGCCGGACCGCCAGGAGTCGGCGCTGTACCAGCAGCTGCTCGACAGCGGCGTGTCGGTGGTGGCGGCGATGGGCAACGAACGCAGCAACGGCAGCCCGATCTCGTACCCCGCCGCGATCCCCGGGGTGATCGCCGTGGGAGCGACCAACACCGCCGACACCGTCGCCCCCTTCTCGAACAGCGGCGGCCACATCAGCCTGGTGGCCCCGGGCACCGGCATCTGGTCGACCCTGCCCACCTATCCCGGCCAGATCGGCTACCGCGCCGACCGGAGCACCGGCGTGCTGCGGCCGGGGGTGCCCTTCCCGCGGGACACCTACTACGCTGCGATGGACGGCACCTCGATGGCCGCCCCGCACGTGACCGCGGCAGTGGCGCTGCTGCTGGCCAACAGCCCGCACGGGCGTTCTCCCCAGGAGGTCCGGGACCTGTTGATGGTGACCGCGACCAGGCTGCCGGCCATGAACGAGGCCCGCTGGACCCCGGACTACGGCACCGGGCTGCTGAACCTGCGCCGACTGGTCTTCGCCGCCCGCAACCTCTGACCACGAAGGAGCCACCATGCCGGACCCCGTCATCAGCTTCGCGGTCGGGCCCGACGTGCCCGAGGAGGAGATCGATTCCCTCTTCGCGACGATCCGCTGGGTCCGGGGAGTGACCGCCGCCCGACCGCTCGCGCCGGCCTCCGACGTTCCCGCGCTGCGCCGGATGGGCACCGCGACCGTCGACCCCCGCAGCGACATCCGGGCCGTGGCGGGGGAGATCGCGGGCCTGGACGGGATCGAGTACGCCGACGTCGCCTCCGACCGGGGGCCGGTGCAGTAGGGCCTCCGGCGACGAGCAGCGTCGGGGCACCGTGCGGGGTCGACGGGCCGCGCCCCGAGCGGGATGATCGGACCATGCGCCTGGCCGACCTCGTACGCACCTCGACCGCGGTCGCCGCGACCCGCTCGAGGCTGGAGAAGCGACACCTGCTGGCAGCGGCCCTGGCCGACGTCGATCCGGACGAGGCGGATGTGGTGGCCACCTTCCTGTCCGGACAGCTCCGGCAACGACGGACGGGGCTGGGCTGGCGCTCCCTGGGCAGTGTCCCCGAGCCGGCGGACGAGCCGACACTGGCGCCTCTCCAGGTCGACGCCGCCCTGGAGGCGCTCTCGCAGCTGTCCGGGCCCGGATCGCGGCAGTCGCGTGAGGCAGCCGTGGTCGAGCTGTTCGGCCGCGCCACCGCCCCCGAACAGGACTTCCTGCGCCGCCTGGTCACCGGGGAGCTGCGACAGGGCGCCCTGGACGCCCTGCTGCTGGAGGCGATCGCGGAGGCGGCGGACGTACCGATCACCGCGGTGCGCAGGGCCGCGATGTACAGCGCCTACACCGGTCCCGTCGCCGCTGCGGCACTGGCCGGCGGGGAGGCGGCGCTCGTCGACTTCCGGCTACAGGTGCTGCGCCCGGTCCGCCCGATGCTCGCCTCGCCCGCCGCGGACGTCGACGCGGCCCTCGATGACCTGGACGGTGCCCAGGTGGCGGTCGACGCCAAGCTCGACGGGGTCCGGATCCAGGTGCACCGCGCCGGCGCGGAGGTCATGGTCCTCACCCGTTCGCTGGAAGACATCACCGAGCGCGTGCCGGAGATCGTCGAACTGGTCGGCACCCTGGGCGTACGCAGCGTCATCCTCGACGGTGAGGCGCTTGTGCTGGGCGCCGACGGTCGTCCGCGCCCGTTCCAGGAGACCGGGGCCCGCGCGCTGAGCCGGGACGCCGAGACCCTGCGCGGGGCCACGCCCCTGACCAGCTACTTCTTCGACGTCCTGCACCTGGACGGCCGCGACCTGGTCGACCTCCCCGCTCGGGACCGCTTCGCCCTGCTCGACTCCGTCCTCCCCGCAGCCGCGGTCGTGCCGCGCCGGATGATGGCCGATGCCGCCGACGTCCGTGCCTTCTTCGACGAGGTACTGGCACGGGGGCACGAGGGGATCGTGGTCAAGGACCTGGCCGCCCCCTACGCGGCCGGACGGCGGGGAGCGGCCTGGCGGAAGGTCAAGCCGCGGCACACCCTGGACCTGGTCGTGCTGGCCGTGGAGTGGGGCAGCGGCCGGCGCCACGGCAAGCTCTCCAACATCCATCTCGGGGCGCGCGACGGTGATTCCCTGGTGATGCTCGGCAAGACCTTCAAGGGGATGACCGACGAGATGCTCGCCTGGCAGACGCAGCGCTTCCTGGAGCTCGAGACCGGGCGGCACGGCAACGTGGTCGAGGTGCGTCCCGAGCAGGTGGTGGAGGTCGCCTTCGACGGGGTGCAGCGCTCCTCGCGCTACCCCGGCGGGGTAGCGCTGCGGTTCGCCCGGGTGCTGCGCTATCGCGAGGACAAGACGGCCGCGGAGGCCGACACCCTCGACAGCGTGCGTACGATCGGCGGCCTCGGGACGTGACCCGGTGCCCCCGCCCGGGGCGGGTCCGGGTTGGCCCGGTGTCGGGGCAGGTGGGTGCCGACCTCGCGCCGCGGTGCCGGATCAGCGGGTACGGGCGGTGGTGTAGCGGACCTGTTGGGTCAGGTGCAGCAGCCCGTCCTCGCCTCGATCCTGCTCCAGGATCCGTCCGGCCCGGTCGAGGATGTCGGGCAGCGCATCGGGTGGGACCAGGTCCCAGAACTGGCGCATGCCCAGCGACATCGTCCAGGCCCGCCAGGCCCGGACATCGGTCAGGGTGATCTCGAGGGGCTCATCGTGGCTCTCGACGTCGGTCGCACCGCAGTCCTCGAAGAAGGTCGCCAGGCTGCCGGTACTGGCGAACGGGCCCTGCGTGCCCGACGTCCGCGCATCGGCCATCCCGGGTGGAGCGGTCGCGAGTAGGACAGCCTCGGCGCGCTGCCAGGCATCATCCTGCGGGCCGAACGTGCTGATCCCGATTCGCCCGGACCCGGGACGGACCTGACGGAGCCAGCTACGCAGGGTCTGCGCCGGATCGGGGTCGAAGAACAGCACCAGGGAGGCAGCCACGACGTCGTACGGACCGTCGTCGACCGTGGGCGGACCGGCCTCGCCGACCCGGACGTCGAGGTTCGTCACACCGGCGCGGTCCGCGTCGGCGCGGAGCAGGTCGGCCATGGCGGGGGAGAGATCGACGGCCACCACTCTCCCGGCGCTCCCGACCGCCGCACAGAGCGGGAAAGTCGCCGCTCCGCGCCCCGCCCCGATGTCCAGGGCGGACTCGCCCGCCCGGGGATCGAGCAGGTCGACCAGTCGGGCGGCGATCGGCCGGAACCACGGCACCGGACCCTGGTCATACCCCGGGGCGAGCTGGTCGAAGAGCCCGGCCACCCGAGCACGCTGTGCGGCGGTGTCACCCATAGCCGGATTGTCCCCGTCCGACGCCGCAACGGCAACTATCCGTGGGCTCCTGGCCATCTTCGCAACGGATCCGCAGCGGCCCGCGCCGCGCCCAGGGTCCGGCCGACGGATCGCCGATCTCAGGTGTCCCGGAGGAGTGCAATGGTCTGGGCCTCCAGCGAAGCCCGCCGGGCGGCCGCCTCGGACTGCCGGTCGGCCGCGTCGGGATCGATCGTCACCCCGCTCTCGTAGCGGTCGATCACGCGCGGGTCGATGTAGGAGCTGCGTGCCACCGTCGGAGTGTTGCCCAGGTACCCGGCGACCTCGACCACCGCGGCGCGGACGGCCCGCTTCCGGGAGGCCGCGGTGCGGCCCGGCTCCTCCGACCTGGCCAGGGCGGCGGCCGCCAGCACGGTGGCGTGCCAGGTCCGGAAGTCCTTGGCGGTGATCTCCCCCTGGAACAGGTCGTCCAGGTAGCGGTTGACCGCGGTCGAATCCAGGTCGCGCCACCGGCCGTCCTCGCGGTAGGCCATCAGCCGTTCGCCGGGGGATCGGCGCCGGCGCATCGTCTCCAGTGCGCGGATCGCGTCCTCGTCATCGATCTCCACGATGTGCTCGATGCCCGACTTCCCGACGAACCGGAAGACCATCACGTCACCGCGGCGGTGGACGTGGTCGCGCTGCAGGGTGGTCAGCCCGAAGCTGCCGTGCGCATCGGCGTACGCGTCGTTGCCGATCCGGAAGTAGCCCAGGTCGAGCAGCCGGAACGCGACGGCATCGGCCCGGGACAACGGCATGCCCGGCAGGTTGATGTCCTCGGCGACGGTGTCGCGAGCGGCGGCCAGCTTCTCGGCGGCGGCCAGCACCCGCTCGAACTTCGCCCGGTCCCGCTTCTGGCGCCAGACCGGGTGGTAGAGGTACTGGCGCCGCCCGGCATCGTCGGTGCCGACCGCCTGGAGGTGCCCGTTCGGGTACGGGCAGATCCACACGTCCGTCCACGCCGGAGGAATCACCAGCTCCTTGACCCGGGCGACTTGCTCGGGATCCAGCCGCTCGCCGTGCTCGTCGAGGTAGGTGAAGCCCTTCCCCGTACGCCGCCGCGTCCAGCCGGCCATCCGGGGCGAGACCCTGCGCAACCGAGTCATGCGGACCATGATGCCCCACGGGTCCTCGTGGCCGGGGCAGGCAGATCGGCCGATCGTCGGCTGGATCTCCCCTGGGAGTCTTGCCGTACCGGCCGGCGGCCGGGGACGATGGGGGAGCGGGCCCCGGCCCGTCCGCGCTGGGCTCCCGGGTCATGTCCGGAATCGCCCCGCGGTCCCCGCCGCCTGCCTGGAGGAGTTCCGATGGCCCCCGACACGTCAGTGATCGTCTTCGACGTCAACGAGACCCTGTCCGACATGTCACTGATGGCCGACCGCTTCGAGGAGGTCTGTGCCCCCGGCTACCTGGCCCGGTTGTGGTTCGCGACCGTGCTGCGCGAGGGGTTCGCCCTGGCTGCCGCCGGCGCCAGCGCCCGCTTCGCCGACATCGGCACCGAGGTGCTGCGGACCGTCCTGTCCGGCGCAGACCTTGACCGCGGACTGGACGCCGCCGTCTCGTACGTGATGGCTGGCATGAAGGAGCTCAAGCTGCACCCGGACGTGGCGCCGGGGATGAGGCTCCTCAAGGAGCACGGCTACCGGCTGGTCACCCTGAGCAACGGGTCGACCGACGTGGCCGAGCAGCTCCTCGGCCCGGCGGGACTGCGGGACGAGGTCGACCTGGTGCTCTCGGTGGAGGATGCCGGCGTCTGGAAGCCGGCGCAGGCGGCGTACGAGTACGCGGCCGAGGCCTGCGGGGTGCGTCCCGAGCAGATGATGATGGTCGCGGTGCACCCCTGGGACCTGCACGGGGCCGCCGGTGCAGGGCTCCGGACAGGCTGGATCAACCGGACCCATGCCCGCTACCCGGAGTACTTCCGGGCACCCGACGCCACGGCCGCCACGCTGGTCGCCCTGGCCGGCGAGATCGGGCCCGGGCCGGGCGCCGCGGCCTGAGGACGACCCGGCCCGCCGACCCGGCCCGAACGTCCACGTCCCCTGATCGGGCCGACGTTCCGCCACCGACCGGATCGGCTCGTCAAAGCCGTTGTCGCCACCCGGACGGACTGCCAGACTGGCAACGTCGACATCATCCAACGGAGGTACGTCATGGCTGAGAACGTCGCGAGCGAAGGATCCTCGGCAGGCCCCGAGGAGCAGCCGCACACCCATCCCGAGCACTTCGAGACCGCCTACTCCGACTACGCGCCGGAGCCGATGGACCCCACCGAGCTGGGAACCGAGAAGGCCCACCCGGAGCACTTCGAGACCGCCTACTCCGACTACGCCCCGGAGACGGACGATCCCACCGAGGAGAACTGGCACGAGCACCACCAGCACAAGCACCCCGAGTGAGGACCCCTCCGGCCTGATCGGCCGGTCCGGCCTGATCGGCCGGTCCGGCCTGATCGAGCTGTTCGGCCTGATCGAGCTGTTCGGCCGGATCGGTCAGAAGTGTGCGGTGGCCTGCACCTCGACCACGTCCCCGACCTTGAGCGCCCCCATCATGATCGCGAAGGGCTTGATGCCGTAGCGGGTCTGGGTGATCTGGCCGGTCAGCTCGTACGCGCCATCGCCGGCGACCACCCGGAAGTCCTGCGGCTGGGTCTGGCCGTGCAGGGCGAGCTGCCCGTGCAGGATGATGGCGTCCCAGGTGCCCTCGGCCGAGGTCGACCGGAAGTTCACCTGGCCGTACTTCTGGGTCTGCAGGGCCTTGGCGGCATGGCCGACGATGTCCGTACGGTCCTTGGCCGGTACGTCCTTGGTGCGGTCGCGGTTGCCCGACACCCTGAGGGAGGTGAGGTCCGCGGTGAAGACGAGCGTGGTCGCCTCGGGGGTATCGCCCACGGTTACGGTGGCCTCCCAGCGCCCGATCCTGAGGACCAGCTCGTGACCCATCTTGGCCATCGGGCCCTCAACGGTCGTCAGCAGGTGCAGGTCGGTGTCGTCGGGGCCGAGGCGGTGGGGTCCAGTGGCAGGAGTCATGGACCCATCATCCACGCCGGTCCAGGAGCCGACCGAGTGGCCCCTCGCATGCTCGATCGCGACCGGATCCGAGGCGTTCGAGGGTCAGGAACAGACCGCAGTCCTCGAGGGGGTCTCGATCCGAGTCGGTCGTGGCACAGGGAGACGCGCGCCGCCGCCGAGGTGTCTGTCGATATTTGGCCGTTGTCCCCTAGCGGACGGCGTCGCAGCGTGGAAGGTGCCGGGAAAGCCGGTCTGTCAGGTGCAGTCGCACATCCGTACGATGCTGGGAAAGACACACGACCATGGCCAACGAGCCCCAGAGCCCTCTCAGGGACCCCCGGTACGACTTGATCGCCGTCCTGGAAGCATCCCTGGACATGGCATGGCGGGTGGAGTCCTCCATCAAGGATGCAGAGGAAGCCGGCGACGCCGAGCTTGCCGAGTGGGTCCGCAAGATCCAGCACAGCAACGTCAAGGCCGGCGAGCAGATGCTGCTCCAGCGCCTGCAGAAGCAGAGTGACTGGCGTCCCGCCGATCAGCGCCCCCTGGAGGATCCCGACCCAGCCTGTGATCCGAAGGCGATGGCTGGCCGGCGGGGGCGATTATTCGGCTGACTCCTGTCGCTGGACGAACGCAGCCATGGCGGGGACGGTGTAGGCGACCATTCCGTGGTCGGGGGAGTAGATCAGGCCCTTGTTGATCAGGTTGGCCCGCGCGGGTCCGAGGGCCGTCGTCTTCTTGTGCAGACGAGCGGCCACCTCGCCGGAGGCGCTGCCGCGGTCCCCATCGACGGCCATGGCCCGCAGGTACTCCTTCTCGGCGCTGGTGGCGCGCTCCCACCTGATGCGGAAGAAGCCGTTGTCGAGGGCGAGTTGACCCTCCGCAACACCCAGTTGCGCATCGTGGAAGGTGATGGGGGATCCGGGCGCGACGTTCCAGGTTTCCTGCCCGTACTGCTGCAGGAAGTACGGGTAGCCTCCAGCCGCCTCGATCACGCGGTCCATGGCGTCGACCTGCCACGATGCGCCCTCGGTCTCGGCAGGCGACTCCAGCGCAGCGATCGCGTCATCCCGCGTCAGCGCATCCACGGTGTGGTAGCTGAAGAGGCGTTCGGCGTAGGACTTGGCCTCGGCCAGCTTCCGGGGCAGGCTCGGCAGGCCCGCAAGGGCGACGACGAGGCGATCCTGGCGTTGGTTGGCCGCGTGGACGATCGAGCACAAGGCGATCAGCTCGTCCTCGGGCAGGTCCTGGGCCTCGTCGACGAGGAGAGCCAGACCTGCATCGCCTTCCTCGGCGGCGGCGCTGAGATCGCGCAAGAGCTTGCCGAGGTCGGATTCGAAGGTTCCGGTGTCCGCCCCTCCGCCGGGGCTGTCATCGAGGTCCAGCCCGAAGCTCCAGGTACCGGAGGAGTCGTACGAGGCCTTGAAACTCAGAGCGGTCTTGAGCGCTTTCAGCACGCGAACACCCACGCCAGGACGGGCGAGGTCCACCAAGTTGTCGTGCAGGGCCTCTCCCACCATCGCGCGCATGGACCGGCCCGACTTCGCTTCCACCTGAGCAACGATCCAAGCGCGATCACGCGCCATCTGGGCGAACCGCGTGAGCAGGACGGTCTTGCCCACGCCCCGCAGCCCGTACAGGACCAACGATTGGGCGTCGCGGCCGGTCGATATACGCCGGATGGCGATGTCCCAGGCGGTGAGCTGGCTCTCTCGTCCGACCAGTGCAGCGGGCAACCTGCCAGCTCCCGGTGAATAGGGGTTCCGGACCGGATCCACGACGCTCCTCGAGGAAGGTATAGCGGCTTTGTGCCATGTATAGCGATCTGTTATAAGGCACTATAAACTGCTACTCGGTCTTCTTCCTAGCCCGTCATCCGACACCGGACGACGCGGATGCGACCATCGGGCAGGCGCCACGGCGCGGTCTTGACCCAGCGCTGATGGGGCCGAGGATCCTCCCTCGACTTTGGACAGAGGCGCTCGATCGCCTGGCGGAGACCAGCAAGTAGGGTCGACAACGGTGGATGGGAATCGACAGCGATCGACGCGGCCAGGAGGGCCCCCGTAGATGGGGTGCAGGTGGTGGTGCTGGCGTACGAGTCCGGTTTCGCTCGGCGGCGCTGGATGGGCCGGACCGTTACAAGAAAGAAGAAGGCCCATCCCGCCGGGGATGGGCCTTCTGTCGTTGTGTCCGAGAGGGGACTTGAACCCCTATGCCCTATAACGGGCACTAGCACCTCAAGCTAGCGCGTCTACCAATTCCGCCACCCGGACAGGTGTGCTTGCTGTTTCCGGAGCTTCCCGGGCAGCGATGTAGAACTATACCCAACTCGCCCCGGAGTGCCAACTCGGCCCCCGCGGTTGACGCCGCAGGCACAATGGAGCGCGTGACAACCCGGACCCGAGTGCGCCAGCGACCCGACGCCGACTACGACGTCAGGCGCCTGACCATCGACCGCGAGATGTCCCGCAACGCGCTGCGCCAGATGCTCACCGAGGAGGCCGAGCGCGAGGGCTGGGAACTGCATCGTCTGCGGCGCTACCGCGACGGCCGGCGCGAGGTGTGGATGCGCCGCCGGATCATCCGCGTACGCGCCACCTGGGAGTCCTACCCGGAGTGAGCCGGGGGCCGTCCCTCCTGGCCGGTCCGGACCGCCCACGTATCCGCCCGGTCGACTCACCGACCGTCCGACGGCTCGCCCGGATCCCCGAAGGCTGCCTGGTCGACCCCTCGGCTCGCTAGCCTCGATGCCATGGAACACCGGCGGGGGGTACCGCACCGGTACGGGATCGTGCTCGGGTTGCAGCTGTTCAACGCCATCTCGGCCATCGGCGGGGGGATCGCCCTGATGATCGGCCTGATCGACCAACCGGTGTGGGTCACGCACACGGCCTTCCCGGACCTCTACCTGCCCGGCGTGATCCTGTTCGCCATCGTGGGGGGAAGCGCCCTGGTGGCGGCCCTGGCGATGGCCAAGCGGGTGGTCGGACGTGAACTGGCCAGCATCCTGGCCGGGGTGGTCATGCTCGCCTGGATCATCGGGGAGATCGCCTCCATCCGGGGCCTCCACGTGCTGCAGGCGGTCTACCTGGTCACCGGGGCGGTGGCCATCTGGTTGACGCCTGGTGGTGACGGCTCGGGGCAGCGCCGGGTGGATCCCGGCGCCTGACCCTGGCTGAACCTTCTCAGCCGTGCATCGGCGGCTCGATCGGCCGCCCGGCGCCGTCACGGGATGCCAGCGGGCCACCCGACACGTCGTCCAGGGCCGCGGCGATCTCGTCCGGCAGGTCCATCTCCTCGACGGCCAGGCACTCCTCGAGCTGCTCGGGACTGCGGGCCCCCAGCAGGGGAGCGGTCACTCCCGGGGCGTCGCGTACCCACAACAGCGCGACCTCCAGCGGCTTCATCCCCAGCCCGTCAGCGGCGCGCGCCACGGCGTCGACGATGCCGCGGGAACGGGGCTGCAGGTAGGGCTCGACGAACCAGGCGAAGTGCTCCGCGGCGGCACGGGAGTCCTTCGGTGTGCCGCGACGGTACTTCCCGGTCAGCACTCCCCGGCCCAGCGGCGACCACGGGAAGAAGCCGAGCCCGGCGGCCCGGACCGCCGGCAGGATCTCCACCTCGGCCCGGCGCGTCATCAGCGAGTACTCGACCTGGGCCGACGCCAGCGGCGTACGTGTCGTCACCGCCCGCTGCCAGGTGGCGGCCGCCGCCGTCTGCCACCCGACGAAGTTGGACAGCCCGAGGTAGCGGACCCGGCCCGACGTGACAGCGGTGTCCATCGCCGCCAGGGTCTCCTCGATCGGCGCCTGCCCCCAGGCGTGCACCTGCCACAGGTCGATCCAGTCGGTGCCGAGCCGCTCCAACGAGGCATCGAGGTCGGCGAGCATCGCCCGGGCGGAGGTGTCGACGCGGCGCTCGCCGTCCCGTACGACGAATCCGGCCTTGGAGGCGATGACCAGGTCCTCGCGGTCGAACTCATGGGCCATCAGCGCCCCGAGGATCTGCTCGGCATCGCCGGCCCCGTACGCCGCCGCGGTGTCGACCAGGGTTCCGCCGGCGTCGACGAAGGTGGCGAGCAACTCGTACGCCGCCTGTGGAGCCGTGTCGCGTCCCCAGGTGAGCGTTCCGAGGCCCAGCCGGGACACCTGCAGACCGGTGGAGCCGACGCGTCGCTGTTCCATGGCCCAGACTCTAGGGCCCCAGCCGGTCCGGGCCGCCGTCGTTCCGCAGGTCCACGATGCGCAGGCCCACGTTCCGCTGGTCCGCGATCCCAGCGGCCGGGCTGCCAGGATGCGTGCCGTCCTCGGGCCTGTACTGATTCCCAATGGGATCGCCCGATCCCAGCAGTTGCGTCACGCAACTGCGTCGATCAGCGGGGGCAACTGGGAATCAGTACAGGGACCCCGGTGGCTCGAGCCAGGATCCGTCGCGGCTGCGTGCCAGGCGGCATCCGTGGGTCGAGGCCCGGACCGTACGGAGGGCTGCGCCAGACTGGCCCCATGAGCATCCACGGCGAGCATCCGTTCCTCACCCCGCCCGAGCTCCGCGATCCGGTCCGCCGCCTGCGCGGCCACCTGCCGGCCCCGGTCACGGTCTGGGCCTCCGCGCACGGTGGCCGTCGCGACGGCTGGACCATCTCCTCGGTCCTGGTCGGGGAGGGCGAACCGGCCGAACTCGTCGCCCTGGTCGATGAGGACTGCGACTGGTGGGACCTGTTCCGGGATGCCGGCACTGCCACCGTGAGCGTCCTCGCCGCGGGCCAGGGAGCGGTCGCCGACGCCTTCGCCCGCGTTGCCCCCTCACCCGGGGGCCCGTTCCGGACGGGGGAGTGGGTCGATGCCCCGCACGGGCCGCGCCTGTCGGGTGCAGCGGGTTGGGTCGGAGTGCGTCTGGTCGACCCTGACCCGCCCCGGGCCGGGTGGGGCCTGCTGGTCCGCGCCAGGATCGAGGACGTCGCGCTCTCCGAGGGACTGGAGGCGTTGGAACACCGGCGCGGTCGCTACCGCTGAGGTGGGGGCCCGCTGGGACCCTCCCGTACGCTGGGCGCCATGACGATCCTGCTGCTGGTGCGCCACGGACGGACCACCGCCAACGCCTCCGGCATCCTGGCCGGACGGCTGCCCGGCGTGTGCCTCGACGAGACCGGTATCGAACAGGCCCGTGAAGCCGGACGGCGGCTGGCGGGGCTCTCCGTGGTGGCCGAGGTGTCCTCGCCGATGGAGCGTTGCCTGCAGACCGCTGACGAGATCCGCCGGGTTCGGGAGGTCGCCACCGCGGCGGACGTCATCGTCGACGAGGCCCTCGCCGAGGTCGACTACGGCTCCTGGAGCGGGCGCCCGCTCAAGGAACTCGCGGAGGAGGAGCTGTGGCGAACCGTCCAGTCCCACCCCTCGGCGGCCACGTTCCCAGAGGGTGAGTCGATGGTGGCCATGGCCCAGCGTGCCGTCGCCGCGATCCGCTCGCGGCAGGACCGGATCGCCGACGAGGCCGGCCCCGAGGCGATCTGGATGGCCGTCAGCCACGGCGACATCATCAAGGCGATCCTCGCCGATGCCCTCGGCCTGCACCTGGACCACTTCCAGCGGCTCGTGGTCAACCCGGCCTCGGTCAGCGTCGTCCGCTACACCAGCGCCCGCCCGTACGTGCTGGCCACCAACACCTCGTCCGGCGCCCTGGCCGACCTGCTGCCCAAGGTGGCCCCGACCAGCGATGACGCCGTCGTCGGTGGCGGTGCCGGGCCGGGGAAGTAGGGTGGAAGCGTGACCGCGTTCACCCTGCGCTACGACAACCCGGACCGCTTCGTCTCCGGTACCGTCGGCGAGCCCGGCGACCGTACGTTCTACCTGCAGGTGCGTGAGGCCAACCGGCTGTCCTCCCTGGTCTGCGAGAAGCAGCAGGTCGAGGTGCTGGCCAACCAGATCGCCCACCTCCTGGACGAGGTCGCGGCCCGTTCGCTCAGCACCGTCGACATCCCCCCGCCGGTGGAGTCCGCGCTCGACAACCGTCCCCTGGACGCGCCGATCACCGACGACTTCACCGTCGGACCGATGAGCCTGGCCTGGGACGGCCGCCAGGACAGGGTGGTGCTGGAGCTGTTCTCCGACGACGTCGAGGAGACGATCACCGGGATCAGCGAGATCGACACGTCCGCGCTGCAGGAAGGCACGGTCTGCGTGATCACGCTCAGCCCCGCCGCGGCTCGACAGTTCGTCGCCCGGGCGCTGACGGTCGTGGCCGCCGGCCGGCCGGTGTGCCCCTTCTGTCGCCAGGCGATGGCGGCCGAAGGGCACGTCTGTCCCCGCGCCAACGGCTACGTCAATCCCCTGCACTGAACCCCGCTGCACTGAACCCCGCTGCCATCCGCACCGAGAGGAGGTCCCCCAGCCGATGCACCCCGCACTGACCACACCGCCGCCCTCGGGCACCGGCACGTCCCTGCGCATCCTGGGCCGGATCCGGACTGCCTCGAACGCGACGTTCCTGGCCGAGGCCCTCGAGCCCGGAGCGGAGCCGCGTCGCTGCGTCTGGAAGCCGGTGGCCGGCGAGCGTCCGTTGTGGGACTTCCCGGACGGCACGCTGGCCGCCCGTGAGGTGGCGGCGTACGAACTGTCGGCCGCCGTCGGGTTCGACGTGGTCCCCAGCACGGTTCTGGTGGAGACCGATGAGGGGGGAGGGGCGCTGCAGACCTGGGTCGACGTCGACGAGGACCTACGCGACCTGGTCGACCTGGTCCCGGTCCGGCGCGTCCCGGAGGGCTGGTTCCCGATCGTCGAGGGTCTGGACGTGCACGGGCACCGGACCACGTTGGTGCACCGGGACGACCCGAGGCTGCGACGGCTGGCCCTGTTCGACGCCGTCACCAACAACTCCGACCGCAAGGGAGCCCACCTGCTGCCCAGCGGCGGCACCATCATGGGCTGCGACCACGGCCTGTGCTTCCACGTCGAGCCGAAACTGCGCACCATCCTGTGGGGCTGGGCCGAGCAGCCGCTGCTGCCGGGCGAGGTCACCCTGCTGGAACGCGTGCTGGACGTCGCCCCCGACGTGCTCGGCGACCTGCTCGACCCCGAGGAGGTCGAGGCGGTGCTGCGACGCACCCACAGCCTGCTGGGCCAGGGCACCCTTCCCACACCGCAGGACGGCTGGCCGTCGATCCCTTGGCCACCGCTGTAAAGTCCGCTGCATGCGTGCCTGGAGCTCCCCTGACCTGCCGACCGTCCCTGGTGACGGGAGTGCCCCCCTCGTCGTCCACGACACCGCCGCCCAAGGGCCGGTGCGTGTCGGTCCGGACCAGGGTGAGGCCCGCATGTACGTGTGCGGCATCACCCCGTACGACGCGACCCACATGGGCCACGCCGCCACGTACGTGGCCTTCGACCTGCTGAACCGGACCTGGCGCGACCGCGGCCTGGACGTCAACTACGTGCAGAACGTCACCGACGTCGACGACCCGCTGCTGGAGCGCGCCACCGCCACCGGTGTGGACTGGACCGAGCTGGCGCTGAGCCAGATCGACCTGTTCCGCTCGGACATGGAGGCACTGCGCGTCCTCCCGCCCCGGGACTACATCGGCGCGGTCGAGGCGATCCCGCTGGTCATCGAGGTGGCCGAGACGCTGCAGGAGCGCGGGCTGGTGTACAGCCTGGACCCTGCCGTCCCCGGCGTCGAGGCCGCGGACCTGTACTTCCGGTCCCGTCGGGTGCCCGGCTTCGGCGAGGTCTCGCACCTGCCCGAGGACGAGGCCCGCGAGGTCTTCGCCGACCGCGGCGGGGATCCGGACCAGCCCGGCAAGGAGGATCCGTTCGACTGCCTGGTCTGGCGCCAGGAGCGCGAGGGCGAGCCGTCCTGGGAGTCCTCGCTCGGCCGCGGCCGGCCCGGCTGGCACATCGAGTGCTCCGCCATCGCGCAGCACTACCTGGGCGACACCTTCGACGTGCAGGGCGGCGGCGCCGACCTGGCCTTCCCGCACCACGAGATGAGTGCCGCCGAGGGCCGGTCCACCAGCGGACACCGCTTCGCCTCCGCGTACGTCCATGCCGGCATGGTCGGCCTGGACGGGGAGAAGATGTCGAAGTCCAAGGGCAACCTGGTGCTCGTCTCCCGGCTGGTGTCCGCCGGCACCGACCCGATGGCCGTCCGCCTGGCCATCATGGCGAACCACTACCGCTCCGACTGGTCCTGGACGAACGAGGGCCTCGCCGCCGCCTGTGACCGGCTCGACCTGTGGCGGCGGGCCTTCGCGGCCGGTACCGGGGCGCCCGCGGAGCCGACGGTGGCCGCGATGCGTGCCGCCCTGCGCGACGACCTGGACGCACCGACGGCCCTGGCCGCGCTGGACGACTGGTGCCGCGCCACCCTCGCCGGGACCGGCGCGGACGCCACCGCGCCGGCGCTGGTCGCCCTGGCCGCCGACGCGCTGCTCGGTATCGTCGTCGCTCGCTGAGCTTCACCCCCCGGGCCGTTCGGTTAGGCTCAGGGGGTGAAGACCTTCGAGAGCCTTTTTGCCGAACTGCAGGACAAGGCCCGTACCCGCCCCGAGGGGTCCGGTACGGTCGCCGAGCTCGACGCGGGCGTGCACCACATCGGCAAGAAGGTCATCGAGGAGGCCGGCGAGGTCTGGATGGCCGCCGAGTACGAGGGCAAGGACGCGACCGCGCTGGAGATCTCCCAGCTGCTGTACCACGTGCAGGTGATGATGATCGCCACCGGACTGTCCCTGGAGGACGTCTACCGCAAGCTCTGACCGGTCCGCCGTCGGCCACCGTGTTGGCCGGTGTCGGTCGGCCCCAGTAGTGTGTGGTCTCGTGAACGCTGATCGCCCCTTCCTGAAGGTCGCCGTCCCGAACAAGGGCTCACTGGCAGACGCCTCGATGCAGATGTTGCGGGAGGCCGGGTACAAGCAGCGCTCGGAGTCCAAGGAACTGATGGTGGTCGACGAGGCCAACCGGGTCGAGTTCTACTACCTGCGCCCGCGCGACATCGCGATCTACGTAGGGGAGGGCACCCTCGACATCGGCTTCACCGGTCGTGACATGCTGCTCGACTCCGGTGCGGCCGCGACCGAGATCAAGGCCCTCGGCTTCGGCGGGACCCGCTTCCGCTTCGCCGCCCCCAACGGCTCCGGGATCACCGAGGAGCAGCTCGACGGCCAGCGGATCGCGACCTCCTACCCGGGTCTGGTCCAGGCCTGGCTGGACGCCCGCGGCATGTCGGCACGACTGATCAACCTGGACGGCGCGGTGGAGAACTCCATCCGGCTCGGTGTCGCCGACGTGATCGCCGACGTGGTCGAGACCGGGACCACCCTGAAGCGCGCGGGCCTGTCGGTCTTCGGCGATCCGATCATGCAGTCCGAGGGCATCCTCGTCCAGCGCAACGGCGACGTCCCGGACGGCCTGGAGCACTTCGTCCAGCGGATCGAGGGCGTCATGGTGGCCCGTACGTACGTCCTGATGGACTACGATGTCGCTGCCGCCGACCTCGACGCCGCACTGGCGCTCACCCCGGGCTTCGAGTCCCCGACCGTCTCCGAGCTCGCCCGCGAGGGCTGGTACGCCGTCCGCGCCATGGTGAAGGCCTCCGATGCCCACCTGGTCATGGACGAGCTCTGGGACCTGGGCGCCCGAGCCATCCTCGTCACTGATCTGGCCGCCTGCCGGCTCTGACGGTGTCGACGCTGCTGCGGGTCCGCTCCCGCGCGATGCTGATAACCGGCAGCATCGTCTCGGCCCTCGTCCTCGGGAGCCCGATCGTCACCTGGATCGCCCTGCCGGGCGAGATCCGAAAGCTGGCCGTCGGTGTCGACCTGGTCATGATCGGGTTCATCCTGCTGGCGATCGTCGCTACCGTGATGCTGCTGGCGACGTCCTCGGTCAGCGCCGACGAGGAGGGCCTGACCATCGTCAACGGGCCGGTCCGGCACCGCTACGCCTGGCACGAGATCGTCAACATCCACTTCCGCGAGGGCGATCCGTGGGCGTACGTGTCCACCTTCCGCAGTGACCGTGACGGTGACCCGGAGCGCCGGATGGTCATGGCCATCCAGGCACCGGACGGCGACCGGGCCCGCCTGCAGGCCGCCCGGCTGCGCCAGATCTGGATGAGCCACCGCCTCTGAGCCCGGTCGGTGGCGCGGGTCGAGGGTCTCGACACCCGCGCCCGCAGAGGACTCAGACCAGCAGTTCGTCCCCGTCCAGCACGCGGGCGATCCCATGGTCATCGTTGCTGGAGGTCACCACGTCGGCGGCCTCCTTCAGGACGTCCACCGCATTGCCCATCGCGACCCCGAGGCCCGCGGTACGGATCATGGTCAGGTCGTTCTCGTTGTCACCGAAGGCGATGGTGTCCTCCAGCGGGATCCCGCGTGCCGCGCAGAACGCGGCCAGGGCGGCGCCCTTGCTCACGCCGGCGGCGTTCACCTCGTAGTAGAAGGTGGACGAGAAGCAGGTCTCGACATCGGTCCCGCCCAGTTCGTCGATCCTCGCCCGGTACGCGCTCAGCACCTCGTACGGAGCCGCGACCAGGATCTTGGGCGGATTGGGGGCAGCGCTGGCCAGGTCCTGGACCAGCACCTCGCGGGTGGCGTTGGCGCGCGACTCGACGTGGACCATGTAGCCCTCCTCGTCCTCGATGAAGACGTCGTCGCCGACCGGGACGATGGTGGAGACCGGCATGTGGCGCAGGCCCCGGTAGAGGCGCGCACTGACGTGGGAGGGCAAAAGGTTCGAGGCGAACACCTCACCGGTGACGGCGTCCTCCACCACTGCCCCGTTGAACCCGGCCAGTACCAGCCCGTCGATCGGGATGCCGAGCCGCCGGACCTGGTGCCGCAGCCCGGCGACGGGCCGGCCCGAGGCGATCATCAGCGTCGCACCGGCGGCCCGCGCCCGGGCCAGGGCATCGCGGGTGCTGTCGAGGAGGTCGTGGCCGGAGGTGAGTAGCGTGCCGTCGACGTCCACGGCTACCAGACGCGGCGCCATCAGTTGATCCCTCGCTTGCGCAGGATGGCCTCGATCTCGTCGAGGTCGTCGTCCTGGCCAGCCTTGCCGGCGCCGGGGGCTGCGCCCGGCCGCGCGGCAGGCTTCGCCTGGGCGGCCGCGGGGGTGGTCGTCGCCGTCCGGGCAGCGCTGGGGCGGGCGGTGGCCGGATCGGCGCCCTTCTTGTCCGCGCGGGCGGCGACGCGGGCCTGGCGCCGTTCGGCGCGGTCCTGCTTGGTGAGGACGCCGATGCCGCGGCGGTTCAGGGCACCGGCGACGACCCAGAGCACCACCGCCACGGCCAGGGCACCGATACCAGCCTGGACCTGCGTGGTCCACACCAGGGCGCGACCCCAGGCGACGAGGGCCGCGAGCAGGTCGTAGGCCAGTTGCATCAGCCCGGACAGGTACAGGCCGACGGACAGGCCGGCGAGCCCGAGACCCTCCAGGACGTGCCCGGCGCCATAGCCGGCCCGCCAGGCGATGAGCGTGTACACCAGGCCGATCACGACCAGGGCCAGACAGGCGATGAGCAGGACGTCCGCGGGGTTCATGTCCACAGGCTACCCGGCCGTTCCCGGTGACCCCGAGAATGCCCCGCAGGGACCGGGGCGAGCGGGGGGAACCCCCGTGAGAGCCGGATCACCCGGATCCGTCCGATTCGGGGCCCACGCCTCTTGATCCTGCCCGACGACCGGCACACGCTGGAGACGAGCCCTCGTGAAAGGAGTCTGACAATGGCACTGGTCCGTCGACCACGTTCTCCATGGCCCGACCTGCAGGACATGGTTGAGCGCCTGTTCGAGACAACCGACGATTCGCTCCTCCGTACGGAGGAGTACCAGGACGGCACGACCCTGGTGGTACGCGCCGAGGCACCCGGGATCGACCCCGAGAAGGACGTCGACATCTCGGTGCAGAACGGGCAGCTGCACATCCAGGCCCACCGGGAGGAGAGGTCGGAGCACAAGGAGAAGGACTCCTACCGGTCCGAGTTCCACTACGGATCCTTCGAGCGCACCCTCCCGCTGCCCGCCGGCGCCACCGAGGACGACGTGACCGCGACCTACGCCGACGGTGTCCTGGAGATCCGCGTCCCGGTCGGTCCGGAGCTCCCGCCGAGCTCCCGGAAGGTTCAGGTGACCCGCGGCTGACAGGTGGCCTCGCATCCGATCCATCCACTACGCAGCACGACGCCCCGACCGGCAAGGGTCGGGGCGTCGTGACGTGGGTGCTATTGGCTGCCATGTCCGCAGGTCGGCCGGAGGGCACCGTGCGTCGGCTGGAGATGAGGCAGGCCGCCCCCGAAGGGCGGGGAACCGGAAGAGTTTGGGTCGGACCGGGAGCGCCTCTCGGCGATTGGCCGCTCGTAGCGGCAGGAGTTGAGGCCCGGGGCTACCGCGGCCCGACACCCATGAGAATAGTTCCTCGACCGGCCCGAGCCAAACGACGCTGGCCGCCGTACGGACCCTTCCCCCGTCAGTGCAGGGCGTCGGCCCGCCACAGCCGCGCGCAGGCGGCCAGGTCCTGGGCCATGGTCTGCATCCGGGCGGCCTGGACCGCCGCCCCGGGTCCCTCCGAGACGTCGGCGCGGCCCGAGGAGACGACGTGGCAGAACGCCGCGGCCCGCTCCAGGGCGATGGCGAAGTCGCCGGTGAACGCGCCGCGCAGGATCGCGTCGGTGACGCGCCGGACCTCGTCGGGTCCGGTGGGGTCACCGGCCCCGGCGACCGCGTGGTCGGGCTCGGTGAACCGGATCCCGGCCGCGTACTCGCGGGCAGCGCCGTACGGATCGGTCAGCACCCACTCGTGCAGGACGTACAACCGCCAGAGTGCTCCGGGGAGCGAACGTGCCGGACGGCCGGCCCACAGGTCCGCGAGCGTGTCCAATCCGATCTCGCCCACCAGGGCCACCAGCCGTTCCGTCACCGCGGGATCATCGGCCGCCCGACCCGCATGCAGCAGCACCGCTGCCGACTCGTGCGCGACGTGGAGGTCGGCGATCGGATCGGTGCGTTCTCCGAGCGCTTCGAGCGCCTCCGGCGGCACGAGGCCCGGACGTCGTGGTCTGCGGTGCTCAGTCACCACTTCAGGCTAGGCGATGGCACCTCATCGCGATCCTCTACGCTGGGGCACCATGACCGGACACCACGAACACCTCCTCGGTGACACCAACCACGAGTTCGCCGAGGACGATGGCTCCGCGCCGGAGGGCCTGCGCGAGGCGATGGCCGCAGCCTCCTCGGGCGACCAGGCCGCCTACCTGGACGCCATCGTGGAACTGTGCCTGGCCCGACTGCTCATCCCGATCGTCGCGGCGGGGGAGAACCTGCACCCCGAGGGGCCCGATCCGGATCGGCACGCGGAGATGTCGGCGGTCCTGCTGCAGCAGGCCGACGGGGCAAAGGCGATGCTCGCCTTCACCGGGGTGGATGCCCTGGCGGCCTGGAATCCGCGGGCACGGCCGATCCCCGCGACCCTTGACCGGGTCGCCGAGGCGGCCGTGATGTCCGGTGCAGGCACCCTGCTGATCGACCTGCAGGGCCCGATCACGATGTCGTTGGAGGAGCCGTTGCTCTCCAACCTGGGTCGGGGTCGTCGCCTGGTCCGGATGGAGGACGGCTATGGCTGGCTGGCCACCCGGGACGAGTCCGCGCCCGCCGAGAGCGCCCACGACCACGGGCATGACCATGGGCACGGTCACCACCACGGCCATGACCATGAGCACGGGCACCAGGGGCACGGCCACTGAGCCGTACCTCACGTCGTCCCCCCGCGTCGAGGGCGCCCGATTAGGGTGAGTGCCTTCGGTACGGTACAGTTGACGCCGACCGTCCGGACTTGTCCCGGATACTCAAGCGGGGACCTGATCTCCCACCCGTACGACGCATCTCGCCCTTGGGCGTCAAGTCGTCGGGTCGGTCGTACGAGGCATCGGACTCGTCACCCACCCAATTGCGGGGGGCGGCTCCGACGTGTCGTACGTACCTTTCAGGACCCCGTGCAAGCGGGGTCCTTTTTCGTGCCCCGGGTCAAGGGCTGCGAAACTACCTGATCTTGGAGGAAGCATTACCACTGAACCGCGCATCAATGACCGCATCCGTGTTCCGGAGGTCCGACTCGTCGGCCCGAACGGGGAGCAGGTCGGCATCGTACGAATCGAAGACGCCTTGCGTCTGGCCCGCGAGTCCGAGCTCGACCTGGTCGAGGTGGCACCGCAGGCCAAGCCGCCGGTCGCCAAGCTCATGGACTACGGCAAGTTCAAGTACGAGAACGCGCAGAAGGAACGTGAGAATCGGCGCAACCAGTCGAACGTTCTCGTCAAGGAGATGAAGCTTCGTCCGAAGATCGACGAGCACGACTACGAGACCAAGAAGGGTCACGTCGTCCGCTTCCTCAAGGGTGGTGACAAGGTCAAGATCACCATCATGTTCCGCGGTCGTGAACAGAGCCGTCCCGAGCTGGGGTTCAACCTGCTCAAGCGTCTTGCCGAAGACGTGGATGAGTTCGGCACCATCGAGTTCCCCCCCAAGCAGGAGGGGCGCAACATGCTGATGATCCTGACGCCGACGCGCAAGAAGGGGCAGGCGCGCGTCGAGCACGAGAAGGAGAAGGAACTCAAGGCGGCCGAGCGTGCGGCCGACGAAGAGCTGGAGCGTGAGTCCCTGGCCGCGACGCGTGCGCGCGCCGAGGCCGAGGAGAAGAAAGCCAAGAAGAAGGGTCCGGCCGACAACATGGACCCCGATATCGACCTGTGATCGCCGCAGGGCGTTAGGAAACGGAGCACAACATGCCCAAGATGAAGACGCATTCCGGTGCAAAGAAGCGCTTCCGGATCACCGGGTCCGGCAAGGTCATGCACCGCCAGGCCGGGAAGATGCACCTCAACGAGCACAAGTCCAGCAAGCGGACCCGCCGCCTGACCGGCGACGCCGTTCTCCCCAAGGGCGACGCGCAGAAGGCCAAGAAGCTGCTCGGCAAGTGAGCATCCCCCACCCTGACTTTTTGAACTGAAGGAGAAACAACCATGGCACGCGTCAAGCGTTCTGTGAATGCGCACAAGAAGCGCCGCGAGGTCCTGGACCGCGCATCCGGCTACCGCGGCCAGCGCTCGCGCTCGTACCGCAAGGCCAAGGAGCAGCTGCTCCACTCCGGCGTCTACAGCTACCGTGACCGTCGCGCCAAGAAGGGCGACTTCCGCAAGCTCTGGATCCAGCGCATCAACGCGGCGGCTCGTGCCGAGGGCATGACCTACAACCGCTTCATCTCCGGCCTGAAGAACGCCGGTATCGAGGTGGACCGCAAGATGCTGGCCGAGATGGCCGTCAACGACGCCCCGGCGTTCGCTGCCCTGGTCAAGATCGCCAAGGAGAACCAGCCGGCCGTCGCGGAGACCGCAGCCGCCTGATGTTCCCGGACGCATGATGCACCAGGACCAGTACGGACCGGCCGGACTGCAGGAGCCCTCGGGCGCCCGCGTCCGGTCGGTCCGTCGTCTCACCGCCCGCAAGAACCGCGAGGAGGACGGCCAGTTCCTGGCCGAGGGTCCCCAGGCCGTCCGCGAGGCCCTCGCGTACGGCGACGTCGTCGCCCTCTGGGTCGAGGAGGATGCCGCCGAGCGCCATGCCGACCTGGTCGAGCTGGCCACCGAGCGTGCCGTCCCCGTCTACGGGATCGGTGCCCGGCTGCTGGCCCAGCTCAGCGACACGGTCACCCCGCAGGGGATCGTGGCGCAGGTGACCACCCCGACGTACGCCCTGGAGGACGTCGTCGCCGCGGCGCCCCGGCTGGTTCTGGTCTGCGCCCAGATCCGCGATCCGGGCAACCTGGGTGCCGTGCTGCGGTGTGCCGACGCCTTCGGTGCCGATGCTGTGGTCTGCACCAAGGGCTCGGTCGAGTGGACCAACCCCAAGGTCGTACGCGCCAGCGTCGGCTCGGTCTTCCATCTCCCGGTCGTCACCGGGCTCGGGCTCGACGAGGCCACGGCCCGTCTCCGCGAGGCGGGACTGCAGATACTGGCCGCCGATGGTGGCGGGGACGACCTGCAGGACTACGCCGCCCGAGGCCTGCTGGCCCATCCGACCGCCTGGGTGATGGGCAACGAGGCCTGGGGCCTGCCCGAGGAGGACTCCGCCATGGCTGACGCGGTGGTAGGGGTCCCGATCTGGGGCCGCGCCGAGAGCCTCAACCTGGCCACCGCTGCAGCGGTGTGCCTGTGGACCACGGCCTCCGCCCAGCGGACTCCGGGGGAGTGACTTCCGGCTCGTTGTGAACCAGCGGCCCCCGGGGTCACTGAAGAAACGACCGATGTACGGCCCGACGGCTCCCCCAGGGGGAGTCGTCGGGCCGTTCGGTCATCCGGAGTTGCCGCCGAGCCTTGGCAGGCTGGGCAGGTTGATACTCGGCAACGCGGTCGGGAACTGTGAGGGCAGCGTGGTCGGGAACCGCGACGGCAGGGTGGTCGGGACCTGGATACTCGGAAGCTCGATGCTGGGCAGCGTGGTCGGGATCTGGGTCGGCAGCGACGTCGGGATCCGGGTCGGCACCGGCAGGACCGGGGTCCGGGTCACCGTCGGCGTGCTGACCGTCCGGCTCGGGGTGGTCGTCGCGGTGGGGGCCGGAGCCGGCCCGGGGGTTCCTGCGCGGAGGGCGTTCCAGAGCGCGAAGGCCGCGAGCGCGACGATGATGGCCAGGGCCAGCAGGATCCAGCCGCGGGAGCGCTTGCGCCCCCGCCCGTCGTCGCGCTCGTCATGGTCCCAGTCGTCGTCGCCCCGGTCGTACGGCCCCGGCGGGGGAGGGATCGGGGGCTGGGCGGGAGGCTGGGGCTGCTCGTACCGGCGCGCGTAGTTCGGGTCGTACGAGTGCTCGCGAACCTCGCGGAGGCCGCCCTGCCCCGACTGGTCGGGCATGTCGTCGACACCCTCGTGGTAGGTGGGGATCCGCGTGGTCGGCGGCTCCCCGACCGAGCCGAAGACCTGGGTGGGCTCCTCCGCACCGGGACCGCCGGCCCGATCGTCGCGCGGCGCGGTGGGACCGAGGGGACGGGTGCTTTCGTCGGGACCGCCGGCCCGATCGTCGCGCGGCGCGGTGGGACCGAGGGGACGGGTGCTTTCGTCGGGGCCGAACGTGCGCGTGGCGTCCGGATCCGAGGGACCGAGGCGGCGGGTGCTGTCATCGGGGCCGATGCGGCGGGTCGGGTCCGGGTCGGTGCGATCAGGCTCGTCCGGTTCGCCGAAGGCCCGCATCGGGCGGTCGTCGTCACCCATGTCGCCTCCTGGTCCGGTGCACAGTGCGACGCTAGCGGGGGGTTGCCGGGCAATCAAGCAGCCGCCAGGGGCCTGCCTGCCCTCAGGCGCTGCTGCCGGAGGCGCGGCCGGCGAGGAAGATCCGCATCGCGGCCGTCGTGGCGCGGTGCAGGTTCCGGGGACCCTCGCGAAGGGCAACGGGCAGGTCGGCGGGCTCGGGAAGGATCGGGAGCAAGGCGGTGACGCCCCGGCCCAGCAGGACCTCCGAGCCGGGACCGAGGCGCCCCGCGAACACGATGCACGGAACCCCCGCGCCGGCACAGATCCCGGCCACCCCGGCCACCGTCTTGCCGGACAGGGTCTGCGCGTCGACCGAGCCCTCACCGGTCAGGACCAGGCTGGCCCCGGCCACGGCCGCCGGCAGGTCCACCGTCTCGGCGAGCAGCTCGACCCCGGGCCGGGTCAGGGCACCCAGGTAGCCCATCAATGCCCATCCGAGCCCACCGGCAGCCCCTGCGCCCGGAGCCGCTGCCAGCGACCGGACGGGCTCGGGGGACAGTCGGACGAAGCCGGAGAGGATGGCATCCAGTTCTCGGACGAGGACCTCGGATGCGCCCTTCTGTGGACCGAAGACCGCGCTGGCGCCCAGTTCTCCCAGGAGCGGATTCGTCACGTCGCACGCAGCCTGGACCTGCAGCCGGGCCAGGCGAGGGTCGAGACCGGACAGGTCGATCCGTGCCAGCCGTCGCAATCCCTCGGGGGTCGGCGGTAGCTCGCGGCCGTCGGCGTCGGTCAGTACCGCCCCGAGCGCCACCAGCATCCCGGCGCCCCCGTCATTGGTCGCCGAGCCGCCGAGGCCAATGATGAGGCGCCTCGCCCCGCCGTCGAGGGCGGCCCGGACGAGGTCACCCACGCCTCGCGAATCGGAGTGCATCACGTCGCGCCCGGTCGGCTCGACCATGGCCAGCCCCACGGCCGAGGCGACGTCGATGACGGCCAGGTCACCGGAACGCATCAGGGTCGCCTGCGCGGCGCGTCCCCGGGCATCCCTGACCGCCACCGGGACGCGCTCGGCGCCCAGGGCCGTCCCGATCGCCTCGGCGAACCCCTCGCCGCCGTCGGACATCGGGATGCGTACGCAGGTGGCACCAGGGTCCGCTGCCAGGACGCCGGCGGCCATGGCTTCGGTCGCCTGCGCCGCCGTCATCGACTCCTTGAAGGAGTCTGGGGCCAGGACGACCCGGACGGCGGGACCGACCGCCGGTCCCTTCGTCTCCATCCCCATCTGATCCCCTCGGTTGTCGGTTGTCGGTTGTCGGTTGTCGGTTGTCGGTTGTCGGTTGTCGGTTGTTTGTTGTCCGTTGGCGGTGGTCCCGTTGCCTACGAGCCGGCCGCCAGCGGAAGCCCGGGAGGCCGACATGCTCCGAGCGTACGGCACCCCCGCACCCTTGTCCTCGAACGTCTGATCGAATAATCTTGCCTGCATGTTGCAACCGTCCCTGCTCGACCTGTCCGAGGCGCCCGCGGTGGGCGACGTCCGCCGGGGTCGCGTACGGCATCCGCTGGCCGAGGGCGCCTGGATTGACCTCAGACGAGGGTGGCTGGGCGGGTCCGACGTCCTGTTCGATGCGTTGGCCACCACGGTCGACTGGCGCGCCGAGCGCCGGCAGATGTACGACGCGGTGGTCGACGTGCCCCGGCTCACCCGGTTCTACGGCGGTGGGGAGGAGTTGCCCCACCCGGTGCTCGAGGAGTGCCGGGTGGTGCTCAACGAGAGCTATGGCGGCGAACTGGGGGAGGACTTCGTCACCGTCGGGCTGTGCCTGTACCGCGGCGGCCGGGATTCGGTGGCCTGGCACGGGGACAGGGTCGGGCGCTCCCGCACACAGGACACCATGGTGGCGATCGTGTCCGTGGGGGAGCCTCGCCCGCTGATGCTGCGGCCGCGGGGCGGGGGCTCCTCGATCGCGGTCCCGCTCGGCCACGGCGACCTGATCGTGATGGGCGGCTCCTGCCAACGGACCTGGGACCACTGCATCCCGAAGACCGAACGCCCGGTGGGCCCGCGGATCTCGATCCAGTTCCGGCCACAGGGCGTCCTGTGACTCCACCCGGCCACGCGTCGGCCGTGGTCCGGCTGGCCTCTGGGCCGTGGTTCCATCCCACCGGTTAGCCCCGACAGGCGCCGACTCCTAGACTTGGGCCCGGGTGTCGACAGGGTGTCGGGGCCGTACGGAACGCGAGGGGAGCCCATGTCAGGGCCGAACACGAACTATGACCCGGTGGAGACCACGCCGCTGCAGGTGGAGGCACTCGAGCAGATGGTTGCCGAGGCCAAGGCTGCCTTTGCGCAGGCGGTGACCGTCGCGGACCTGAAGGCCGCCCGCATCGCCCACACCGGTGACCGTTCCCCCCTCGCCCTCGCCAACCGCGAGATCGGGGCGCTGCCGCCGCAGGCACGCAAGGAGGCCGGCCAGCGCATCGGCAAGGCCCGTGGCGAGGTCAACCAGGCCCTCAAGGTCCGCGACGAGGAGGTCCGCGCGGCCGAGCTGCAGCGCGTCCTGGTCGAGGAGCGGATCGACGTCTCCCTGCCGACCGAGATCCAGCCGCGTGGTGCCGTGCACCCGATCACCGGCCTGATGGACCGGATGGGTGAGGTCTTCGTGGCGATGGGCTGGGAGGTCGCCGAGGGACCCGAGGCGGAGGCCGAGTGGGTCAACTTCGACGCCCTCAACATCCATCCCGACCACCCCGCGCGCCAGATGCAGGACACGCTGTACCTGGAGCCGCTGGAGACGAACACCCTGCTGCGTACGCACACCTCCCCGGTACAGATGCGGACGATGCTCGACCGCGAGGTGCCGATCTACATCGTCTGTCCGGGCAAGGTGTACCGGGCCGACGAGCTCGACGCCACGCACGTACCCGTGTTCCACCAGATCGAGGGCCTGTGCGTCGACAAGGGCATCACCTTCGCGCACCTGCGCGGCACTCTGGAACACCTCGCGAAGGCGATGTTCGGTGAGGTCCGCACCCGGATGCGCCCGAACTACTTCCCGTTCACCGAGCCGAGCGCCGAGGTCGACCTGGAGTGCTTCGTCTGCCACGGTGAGTCGGTCGGCAACCCCGACCGCCCTTGCCGCACCTGCAACTCCGAGGGCTGGATCGAGTGGGGTGGCTGTGGCGTGGTCAACCCCCGCGTCCTCCGGGCCGCCGGCATCGACCCGGAGGTCTACTCCGGCTTCGCCTTCGGGATGGGCATCGAGCGCACGCTGATGTTCCGCAACGACGCCGCCGACATGCGCGACATGGTCGAGGGCGACATCCGTTTCAGCCGTTCTCTGATGGGAGGCGCCCGATGAAGGCCCCGATCTCCTGGCTGCGCGAGTACGTCGCGCTGCCCGACACCCTCGATGCGCACGAGCTCGCGACCAGGCTGATCGGCTACGGCCACGAGGTCGAGCGGGTCGAGAGCGCCGGCGCCGACGTCATGGGCCCGGTCGTGGTCGGCCGCGTCCTCGACCTCGAGAAGAACGAGCAGAAGAACGGCAAGCTGATCAACTGGTGCCACGTCGACGTCGGTGAGCTGAACGACCCGGAGACCGGCAACCGCGGCATCATCTGCGGCGCGCACAACTTCGTCGCCGGTGACTACGTCGTCGTCGCCCTGCCCGGTGCCGTCCTGCCCGGTGACTTCGCCATCGCCGCGCGCAAGACGTACGGCCACGTCTCCGACGGCATGATCTGCTCCACCTCCGAACTAGGCCTCGGCGACGACGGCACCCACGGCATCATCGTGCTCGGTGACACCGACGACGCCGGCCGGCTCCTGGTCCCGGGCCAGGACGCCGGGCCGTTGCTGCACCTGCGCGAGGACGTCCTCGACATCGCCGTCACCCCGGACATGGGGTACTGCCTGTCGATCCGCGGACTGGCGCGGGAAGCGGCCGAGGCCACAGGCTCGTCGTTCACCGACGTAATCGACCGCGACGTCCCCTCCCCGGTCTCCGACGGGTTCCCCGTCAGCGTGGAGGACCCGACCGGTTGTCCGGTGTTCGTCGCCCTGCGCCTGACCGGGCTGGACCCGCAGGCGCAGAGCCCGCGCTGGATGCGGCGCCGCCTGGCCCTGTCCGGGATGCGCCCGATCTCGCTCGGCGTTGACGTCACCAACTACGTCATGCTCGAGACCGGCCAGCCGCTGCACGCGTACGACGCCGCCACCCTGCAGGACGGGATCGTCGTCCGCCGTGCCCGGGCGGGGGAGAAACTCACCACCCTCGACGGGGTCGTCCGTACGCTGGACCCCCAGGACCTGCTGATCACCGACGGGTCGGGCCCGATCGGCCTGGCCGGCGTGATGGGTGGGGAGCACACCGAACTGCGGGAGACGACCACCGAGGTCATCCTGGAGTCGGCCAACTTCGACGCCCTGTCGATGTCACGGACCGCGCGCCGCCATGCCCTGGGTTCCGAGGCCGCCCGCCGCAACGAGCGCGGCGTCGACCCCAATGCCGCCTACGCCGCCGCCCACCGGGCAGCCGCCCTGCTGGTCGAGTACGGAGGGGCGACGCTGGACCCGGCCGAGACCGTGGTCGGGGCCGTTCCGGTCACCCCTGTGCAGACCATCGCGGTCGACCTGCCCTCGCGCATCCTCGGCACCACGATCTCGGTCGCCGACACTATCCGTCACCTGGAGGGTGGCGGAACCCTGGTGGAGCGCCACGGTGGCCAGCTGGCGCTGGTCCCGCCGACCTGGCGACCGGACCTGATGGACCCCTACGACTACGTCGAGGAGGTCGGTCGCAAGGTCGGGCTCGACTCGATCGAGGGAATCCTGCCGGCGGCCCCCGCCGGTGCCGGCTTCACCGCCTCCCAGCGGGCCCGGCGTGCCCTCAACCTGGCGTTGCCGACGGCAGGGTTCACCGAGGTGCTCAGCTTTCCGTTCATCGCGGTCGACGACCTCGACCGGATGGGGGTGCCCGCCGACGATGCCCGCCGTGACGTGGTGACCGTGGCGAACCCGCTCTCCGACGTCCAGCCGAAGCTGCGCACCACGCTGCTGCCCGGCCTGTTCGGGGCGGTCGCGCGCAACACCTCGCGCAGCCTGGATGACCTGGCCCTCTACGAGCAGGGCGCGATCTTCCGCGGCACCGAGCGTCCCGCGGCACCGCGGTTGCCCGTCGACCGGCGTCCCTCCGGTAAGGAGACCGCCGCCCTGACCAGCGCCCTGCCCGAGCAGCCGCGTCACCTGGCCTGCGTGCTCACCGGGTACTGGCGCCGTCCCGGCTGGCCCGGTGCCGGCGAGCCGGTCTCCTGGGTGCACGCGGCGCACTTCGCCGAGACCGCGGCGGAGACCGTGGGCCTGGTGCTGGAGCGCCGCGCCGCCGAGGTCGCCCCCTGGCACCCCGGCCGTTGCGCAGAGCTGTCGGTCGCCGGTACGGTCGTCGGCCACGCCGGTGAGCTGCACCCCACGGTCTGCGAGGCGTACGGCCTGCCGGCGCGCACCTGTGCCGCGGAGCTGGACCTCGACCTGCTGATTGCGCTCGCGCCCGAGGGCGGCCAGGTCGCCTCGATCTCCTCGCACCCGGTCGCCAAGGAGGATGTCGCCCTCGTCGTCGACGCCTCGGTGGCCTCGGCCGACGTCGAGGCGGCGCTCGTACGCGGCGCCGGTGACCTGCTGGAGTCGGTGCGCCTGTTCGACGTGTACGAGGGGGAGCAGATCCCGGCCGGCAAGAAGTCGCTGGCCTACGCGCTGCGCTTCCGTGCAGCCGACCGGACGCTCAAGGACAAGGAAGCCATCGCGGCCCGGGACGCCGCCGTGGCGGCTGCCGCCGAGCTGGGGGCCGAACTGCGCTCATGACCGTCGTCATCAGGATCGCCTGGGTCGTCTTCGGGCTCTACCAGCTGCTGATGGCGCTCGGCTCCTTCCCGTTCGGGCTGCTCGGCGCCCTGGCCTTCTGGGGCGCTGCAGCCGGCACGATCGCGTTCTTCGCGGCGCGCTCGGTCACCTCGGCGTACGTCGCGGGGGCGTTGAGCGCGCTGGGGCCGTTCCTGGTGAACACGAGCCATCCCCAGCTGTTCGGGCCGGTCTACCTGACCGTCAACCTGCTGGTGGCGATCCTGATGGCCTGGCTGGCCTTCGTCCACGAACGACGCCGGGTCGCCGGCTGGTAGGACGCCGGGTTGCCGGCTGGTGGTGAGTCGACCGCTCCGGCGAGGAGGGGCTTCTCCACCTGGCGAAGTACTCCGTGGCATCGTTGTCGCCCGGGTGGGACCATGGATCCATGGACGCCTCGGCAGCAGGGTTCACCCTCGAACAGGAACGGGTGGTCCAGGCCACACCGGAGCGGGTCTTCGCGCTGCTGACCGACCGGGCCGGGCTGTTCGCGTGGTGGGGGCCACGCGGTTTCTCCACGCCCGGGATCGACATCGATCTTCGGGTGGGCGGACGCTATCGCTTCACCATGCAGCCGCCGGAGGGCGACGCGTTCCACCTCTCCGGCGAGTACCTCGACCTTCGGCCCCCGCACACGCTCAGCTTCACCTTTCGCTGGGACGAGCCCGCTCCCGATGACCGTGAGACGATCGTTGTCATCTCGCTGGATCCGGTGGGTGGGGCAACGAAGGTGTCGCTGTCGCAAGGCCCCTTCGCCACCAGGGAACGCCTCGAACTGCATCGCAACGGTTGGACGGAAAGCTTCGACAAACTCGACGACGTGCTCCGATCCCCTGGACCTTCCGAGCGATAGGCGAGCCGGCATCGGCCACCGCTGCGGCCACCGCCAGCCATGAAGCGTCCTCGGCGACGGTGAAGGACGAGCATCGAGCAACGATGCACAGATGCGTGCATATTCATTCGCCCTGTGGCATAGTTATGCGCATGTCCATTCGTGTTGCTGTTGCCGGATGCACCGGGTACGCCGGCGGTGAGGTACTCCGCCTGTTGCTCGGCCATCCCGACGTCGAGATCGGAACCCTGACCGCGGGTTCCTCCGCCGGTTCGACGCTGGGCGAGCACCAGCGCCACCTCACGCCGCTCGCCGGCCGGCGTATCGAGGAGACGACGGTCGAGGCCCTGCGCGGCCATGACGTGGTCTTCCTGGCCCTGCCGCACGGGACGTCCGGTGCGATCGCCGCCCAGCTCGACCCGGGCACCGTGGTGGTCGACTGTGGGGCCGACTTCCGGCTCGAGGACCCCGCTGCCTGGGAACAGTTCTACGGCACCCCGCACGCCGGCACCTGGCCGTACGGCCTGCCGGAACTGCCCGGCCAGCGCGAGGTGCTGTCCGCGACCAAGCGGATCGCCGTCCCGGGCTGCTACCCGACCGGCGCCACGCTCGCGATCGCCCCGGCCCTGACCCATGGGCTGGTCGACGGCCACGACGTGGTCGTCGTGTCCGCCTCGGGCACCTCGGGTGCCGGCAAGTCCGCCAAGCCGCACCTGCTCGGCTCGGAGGTGATGGGCTCGGTGAGCGCCTACGGCGTCGGCGGGGTCCACCGGCACACCCCCGAGATCCTGCAGAACATGGCCCGCCTCGGCGCGACCCACCCCAGCCTCTCGTTCACCCCGCTGCTGGTGCCGATGCCCCGCGGCATCCTCTCGACGGTCACCGCCCCGATCTCGGGGACCAGCGCCGACGAGGCGTACGCCACCTACGTCGAGGCGTACGCCGACGAGCCCTTCGTCCACGTGCTGCCGCAGGGCACCTGGCCCGCGACCTCCGCCATCGTCGGCTCCAACGTCGTGCACGTCCAGGTCACCGTCGACGAGGCGGCTGGCCGGCTGGTCGCCTGCTCCGCGATCGACAACCTGACCAAGGGGACGGCCGGCGGGGCCATCCAGTCCATGAACCTCGCCTGTGGCCTGCCCGAGACCACCGGCCTTCCGCTGATCGGAGTTGCACCGTGAGCGTCACCGCAGCACAGGGATTCACCGCCACCGGCATCAAGGCCGGCATCAAGGCCTCCGGCAACAAGGACCTCGCCATGGTCCGCAACAACGGCCCGCGCTTCGACGCGGCCGCGGTGTTCACCTCCAACCGGATCTGCGCCGCCCCCGTCACCTGGTCCCGCCAGGTCCTCGCCGACGGCCGGGTCGACGCCGTCGTCCTCAACTCCGGCGGTGCGAACGCCTGCACCGGCCCCGAGGGCTTCGCCGACACCCACCACACCGCGGAGAAGGTCGGCGAGGCGCTCGACATCGCCCCGGGCGACGTGGTCGTCTGCTCCACCGGACTGATCGGCGTACGCCTGCCGATGGAGGCACTGCTCGCCGGCATCGACACCGCTGCAGCAGCGCTGTCCGCGGACGGCGGCACGGACGCGGCCGAGGCGATCATGACCACCGACACCCATCCCAAGCAGGTCACCCGTACCGTCGAGGGCTGGACCATCGGCGGGATGGCCAAGGGCGCCGGCATGCTGGCCCCGGGCCTGGCGACGATGCTGGTGGTCATCACCACCGATGCCGTCGTCCCGGCCGGGCAGCTGCAGCCCGCGCTGCGCGAGTCCACCCGGCTGACCTTCGACCGGCTCGACTCCGACGGCTGCATGTCCACCAACGACACCGTGCTCGCGATGGCCTCCGGCGCCTCCGGCATCACCCCGGACGCCGACGCGTTCCAGCGGGCCCTGACCGAGGTCTGCCACGAGCTCGGCCAGCTGCTGCTGGGCGATGCCGAGGGCGCCAGCCACGACATCGCGGTCCGGGTCGTCAACGCCGCCTCCGAGGCGGACGCACTCGAGGTGGGCCGCTCGATCACCGCCTCCAACCTGTTCAAGTGCGCGATCTTCGGCAACGATCCGAACTGGGGCCGCGTGCTGTCCGCGCTCGGCACCACCGGCGCGGCGTACGAGCCGGACGGCGTCGACGTCTCCTTCAACGGCGTGATGGTCTGCCGCGGCGGTGCGATCGGCGAACCGCGCGAGTTGGTCGACCTGCACCCGCGCCAGGTCGACGTCCTGGTCGACCTGCACGCCGGCAGTGTCGAGGCCACCGTGTGGACCAACGACCTGACGTACGACTACGTCAAGGAGAACGCGGAGTACTCCTCATGACCGAGGCACTCGAGGCGCTGACACTCAGCGACAAGGCATCGATCCTGATCGAGGCGCTGCCGTGGATCGACCGCTACACCGGCCGCACCATCGTGATCAAGTACGGCGGCAACGCGATGATCAACGAGGACCTGCAGCGGGCCTTCGCCGAGGACATCGTCTTCCTGCGCCGCTGCGGGGTGCACCCGGTGATCGTGCACGGCGGTGGCCCGCAGATCTCCGCGATGCTCAAGCGCCTCGACATCCCCTCGGAGTTCCGCGGCGGGTTCCGGGTGACCACCCCGGAGACCATGGAGGTCGTCCGGATGGTGCTGATGGGCCAGGTCGGGCGCGAGCTGGTCGGGCTGGTCAACCAGCACGGACCGCTGGCCGTCGGCTCCTCCGGTGAGGACGCCGGACTGTTCCGCGCCGAGCGGCGGACGGCGACCGTCGACGGTGAGGAGGTCGAGCTGGGGCTGGTGGGGGACGTGGTGAACGTCCGTCCGCAGGCGATCCAGGACCTGATCCAGGCAGGTCGCATCCCCGTGGTCGCGACCGTCGCCCCCGACGAGACCGGCCAGGTGCTGAACGTGAACGCCGACACCGCGGCCTCGGCACTGGCCGTCGCCCTGGGCGCCGACAAGCTGGTCGTGCTCACCGATGTCGAGGGGCTCTACCGCGACTGGCCCGCCAGCGAGGACATCATCACCGAGATCTCCGCCAGCGAGCTCGAGGAGCTGCTGCCGCAGCTGGCCTCAGGCATGGTGCCGAAGATGGAGGCCTGCCTGCGGGCCGTCCGCGGTGGTCTCGATCGCGCCACCGTGATCGACGGCAGGGTCTCGCACGCCCTGCTGCTGGAGATCTTCACCGATGCCGGCATCGGCACCATGGTCGTGGCCGACCGGGAGCCACGCGCCGAGCGGGAGTCCCGGACCGACAAGGAGCACGTGAATGACTGACACCGCCGCCTGGCTGCAGCGTTACGACGCCGCCTACATGCCGAACTTCGGCCCGCCCAAGCGCGTCCTGGTCCGCGGCCAGGGCTGCCGGGTCTGGGACGCCGACGGACGCGAGTACCTGGACCTGCTGGCCGGCATCGCGGTCAACTCGCTGGGCCACGCGCACCCGGCAATGGTGGCCGCGATCAGCGAGCAGATCGCCACCCTCGGGCACATCTCGAACCTCTACACCTCCCCGTGGCAGGTCGAGCTCTCGGAGCGACTGGATGCGCTGGTCACCACCAACGCTCCGGGCACCGAGGCGCGGGTCTTCCTGTGCAACTCGGGCTCGGAGGCCAACGACACCGGCTTCAAGCTCACCCGGCGCACCGGTCGGACCAAGATCGTCGCCATGGAGGGCTCCTTCCACGGTCGTACCGTCGGCGCCGTCAGCCTGACGGCCAAGGCCGCCTACCGCGAGCCGTTCGAGCCGCTGCCGGCCGGGGTCGTCTTCGTGCCGTACGGCGACGTCGCGGCCCTCGAGGCGGCCGTGGACGACGACACGGCCGCCGTGGTGCTGGAACCGATCCAGGGCGAGAGTGGCGTCATCGTCGGCTCGGACGACTACCTGCGCGCGGCCCGGCGGATCACCACCGAGCACGGCGCGCTGCTGTGGGTCGACGAGGTCCAGACGGGCATCGCCCGGACCGGGGAGTGGCTGGCCTACCTGCCATCCGGCATCACCCCCGACGTCGTCACGCTGGCCAAGGGGCTGGGCGCCGGCATCCCGATCGGTGCCTGCATCGCCACCGGCCCGGCCGCGGTCCTGCTCGGCCCGGGCTCGCACGGCTCCACCTTCGGCGGCAACCCGCTGGCGTCCCGGGCCGGACTGACCGTGCTCGACGTCATCGAGGCCGACGGGCTGCTCGCCCATGTCCGGGAGGTCGGCGACCACCTGGCCGATGCCGTGATGGCGCTGGGCCATCCGGAGATCGTCGAGGTGACCGGACGGGGGCTGCTGCGCGGCATCGTGCTCGCCCACGACATCGCCGCGGCAGCGAACGACCGGGCCATGGAGGCCGGCTTCCTGATCAATGCGCCGCGCCCCGACCGGCTACGCATCGCGCCCCCGCTCATCATCACCACTGCCGAGATCGACACCTTCGTCTCCGCTCTCCCGTCCCTCCTGGAAGGCTGACATGACGCTTCGACATTTCCTCGCCGACGACGACCTCACCCCCGAGGAGCAGTCCAAGATCCTCGACCTGGCGGTGGCGCTGAAGGCCGACCCGACCGCACGTCGCCCCTTCGACGGCCGCACCGTCGCGGTGATCTTCGACAAGTCCTCGACCCGGACCCGGATCTCCTTCGAGGTCGGCGTCACTGAGCTCGGCGGACACCCGATGATCATCGACGGCAGCAGCTCGCAGATGGGCCGCGGGGAGTCGATCTCCGACACCGCCCACGTGCTGGGCCGCAACGTCGCCGCCGTGGTCTGGCGCACGATGGGCCAGGAGCGCGTCGAGGAGATGGCGGCCAATGCCGGGGTCCCGGTGGTCAACGCGCTGACCGACGAGTACCACCCGTGCCAGATCCTGGCCGACTTGCAGACGATCCGCGAGCACAAGGGCGCCACGCAGGGCCTCACCTTCACGTACGTCGGCGACGCGGCGAACAACATGGGCAACTCGTACGCGCTGGGCATGGTCCTGGCGGGCATGCACGTGCGCCTGGCCGGCCCGGAGGGCTACCTGCCCGACCCGGAGATCGTGGCCCGCGCCGAGCGGCTCGCCGCCTCCACCGGTGGCAGCATCGACGTCACCACCGATGTCCGGGCCGCGACCGAGGGCAGCGATGTCGTCGTCACCGACACCTGGGTGTCGATGGGCATGGCGTACGAGGGCCGGGAGACCGTCTTCATGCCGTACCAGGTCAACCACGAGCTGATGTCTCTGGCCGACCCCGAGGCGATCGTCCTGCACTGCCTGCCCGCCTACCGCGGGAAGGAGATCACGGCCGAGGTCCTGGACGGTCCGCAGTCGAGGATCTGGGACGAGGCCGAGAACCGACGCCACGCCCAGAAGGCCGTGCTCACCTTCCTCGCCGACGCCGCCGACATCTCCTCCGACCGCTAGGCAGTCCGGCCCCGATGAGCGAGTCGTCCCGGGCACCGTTGACGAAGATCGCCCGCCACTCCAAGATCCGGCAGATCCTCTCCGAGTGTGCGGTCCCCTCCCAGACCGCCCTCGGCGAGCTGCTCAGGGCCGAGGGGATGGTGGTCAACCAGTCGACCCTGTCCCGGGACCTCGTCGAGCTCGGTGCGGTCCGGGTGCGCGAGGACGACCGGACCGTCTATCGGGTGCCCAACGAGGGCGCTGCCTCCGGGCTGCGCTCCCGACCCGCCGAGTACGACGACCAGCTGGCCCGGACGTGCCAGGACCTGCTGGTGTCGGCGGAGGACTCCGCCAACCTCGTGGTCCTGCGCACGCCACCGGGCGCCGCGCAGTACCTTGCTGCCGTACTGGACCGCGCCGCCTGGTCGGACATCCTCGGCACCATCGCCGGCGACGACACGGTCGTCGTCATCACCCGTGATCCCCTGGGCGGCCAGGACGTCGCCGCCCGCCTGCTCTCCCTGGGAGGAACCCCATGACCCCGTCCCCCGACGGACCCACCAGCACCGGCCCCGTGACCAACGGCGCCCCGACCGACCAAGGCCCGGCGCACGCCGGCGAGGGCATGCTGTGGGGTGGCCGCTTCAGTGGTGGCCCGGCCGACGCGATGTTCGCGCTGAGCAAGTCGACCCAGTTCGACTGGCGTCTGGCCCACTACGACATTGCCGGCTCCCGCGCGCATGCCAACGCGTTGCAGCGTGCCGGCCTGCTGACCGGACAGGAGCACTCCGACATGCTGGCCGGTCTGGACGAGCTCGACCGCCGGGTACGGACCGGCGAGTTCGGTCCGGCGCCGACCGACGAGGACGTCCACGGCGCCCTCGAACGCGGACTGATGGACGTGGTGGGCGCCGAGCTGGGCGGCCGGCTGCGGGCCGGGCGTTCGCGCAACGACCAGATCGCCACCCTCGTGCGGGCCTACCTGCGCGACGAGATCCGCGTCGTCGCCGAGGAACTGCTCGGCGTCATCGACGCCCTGCGCTCCCAGGCCGACAAGCACCTCGGCGTGCCGATGCCCGGACGTACGCACATGCAGCACGCCCAACCGATCCTGCTCTCCCACGAGCTGCTCGCGCACGCCTGGCCCCTGGTCCGCGACATCGACCGGCTCAGGGACCTGGACAAGCGGCTGGCGGTCAGCCCGTACGGATCCTCGGCCCTGGCCGGTACCTCGCTGGGCCTGGACCCGGAGGCGGTCGCGGCCGACCTCGGCTTCTCCTCCTCGGTGTCCAACTCCATCGACGGCACCGCAGCCCGCGACCAGGTCGCCGAGGCCGCGTACGTCCTGGCCCAGATCGGTGTGGACCTGTCCCGCCTCAGCGAGGACGTCATCACCTGGTGCACGGTCGAGTTCGGCTTCGCCACGCTCGCCGACGCCTGGTCGACCGGGTCGAGCATCATGCCGCAGAAGAAGAACCCGGACGTCGCCGAGCTGGCCCGGGGCAAGTCCGGCCGGCTGATCGGCAACCTCGCCGGCCTGCTGGCCACCCTCAAGGGCCTTCCGCTCGCCTACGACCGGGACCTGCAGGAGGACAAGGAACCGATCTTCGACTCGCTGGACCAGCTCCGCGTCCTGCTGCCCGCGATGGCCGGCATGGTGGGCACGCTCACCTTCCACCCGGATCGTACGTCCGAGCTCGCACCGCGCGGCTTCTCCCTCGCCACCGACGTCGCCGACTGGCTGGTCCGCCAGCGCGTCCCCTTCGCCCAGGCCCACGAGATCGCCGGTGCCGCCGTCCGCTACTGCGAGGGCAAGGGCATCGACCTGCCCGACCTGACCCCGGCGGACCTGCCACATATCGCGCCTGAGCTGGGGGAGGGAGTGCTGCAGGTGCTCACCGTCGAGGGTGCCATCGCGTCCCGCTCGGCGCGCGGCGGGACGGCCGCCGTCGCCGTCCGTGCCCAGCTCGAGGAACTGTCGGGCGAGATGGACTCGGCCAGGACCTTCCTGTCTCGGTAGGGTGACCTGCGTGAGCGACCTGTTCGATGAACTGAAGCTGAGGGGCCTCGTTGCCCAGACCACCGACGAGGCGGCGCTGCGCGCGCACCTGGAGGCGGGGCCCGTCAACTTCTATGTGGGCTTCGATCCGACCGCCCCGTCGATCCACCACGGCCACCTGGTCCAGATCATCCTCGCCAAGCGGCTCCAAGACGCCGGACACAATCCGATCCTGCTGGTCGGGGGCGCCACCGGACTCATCGGTGACCCCCGCCAGAGTGGCGAGCGGGTGATGAACGAGGCCGACACCGTCGCCGAGTGGACCGAGAAGATCCGCAGCCAGGTCAGCAGGTTCCTGGACTTCGAGGGTCCACACGCCGCCCGGGTCGTCAACAACTACGACTGGGCCTCGCAGACCAGCGTCATCGACTTCCTGCGCGATGTCGGCAAGCACTTCCCGGTCAACCGGATGCTGGCCCGGGAGGTGGTGAAGTCGCGGCTGGAATCGGGGATCTCCTTCACCGAGTTCTCCTACGTCCTGCTGCAGTCCTCGGACTTCCGTCACCTCTTCCGCGAGTACGGGGTGACCCTGCAGACAGGTGGCAACGACCAGTGGGGCAATCTCTCCGCCGGCGTCGAGCTGATCCGTCGCTCCGACGGCGGTCGGGCACACGCGATGTCGACCCCGCTGATCACGAAGGCGGACGGCAGCAAGTTCGGCAAGTCCGAGGGCGGGGCGATCTGGCTCGACCCGGAGATGCTGAGCCCCTACTCCTTGCACCAGTTCTTCCTGAACGCGGAGGACGAGAAGGTCATCGAGTACCTGAGGGTGTTCACCTTCCGCAGTGATGAGCAGATCGCCGAGCTCGAGCACAGCCTGAGGTCCGAACCGTGGCGTCGCGCGGCCCAGCACGCCCTCGCCGACGACGTCACGACCTTCGTCCATGGCCAGGAGGAGACCCGGAAGGCGATCGCCGCGGCCGAGGCTGTCTTCGGCCGGTCGGACCTGGCGGAGCTGGATGCCCGTACGCTCCGCTCGGTGCTGTCGGACATCTCGTTGACCGAGGTCACCGCGGGGGAGGAGCTCCCCCTCGTGGTGGACATCCTCGAGGCCTCCGGGGTGGTGGCCTCGAAGTCGGCCGGCCGGCGCGCTGTGAACGAGGGCGGGGCCTACCTGAACAACACCAAGGTCACCGACCCCGATGCCCGGCTGACCGACGAGGACCTGCTCCATGGGTCGTACGTCGTGGCGCGGCGCGGCAAGAAGACCATCGGAGGGGTCGAGGTCCGCAGGGGCTGAGCACCGCTCGGGACCGCCGGGAGCATGTGACAAGGGTCACATGCTCCCGGTTTGACGTTTCCCGGACCGACGCGTAATGTTCATCTGGCTCTGAGGGTTAGGGCCTCCGTGAGGGGGTGCTCTTCCAGGGCTATCCCAACACTTCCATCAGCTCGAGTGGTGGTTCGCGTCCCCTGGTGGAGGCGGATCGTCGGTCGTGACGATGGGGCGACGGGATGGGGAGCGGCTCGCACGAAGTTTTGACTTCAAGCGGCGGTTTCTCTAGGGTAGTCGAGTTGCCTTGTTCCGGGGAATGCTTTTCGGAGTGTTCGTGGGAATGGGTAGCGGGTGTTCTGGAATTGGTTTGCGGGAATGCTTTCGGGTGTTTCCGGGAATGAGTTCCGGGGTGCTGGCGGGG
>NZ_FMYF01000020.1 GCF_900092135.1 Raineyella antarctica
GACCTCCAGAGCGCCGGCATGCCCGACGTCACGGACCCGTTGGCGGGACCAGGCGTGGACCCGCTGGGACACGACCCCGCAGTCGGGGCAGGCATCGGCGATGGTGTCAGCCCGAACGACGACCCGTCTCCCGCCCAGGGGCAGGTCGATCGCGTCGATGACGTGGTAGTCGGGCAGGTTGAAGATCACGCTCGCAGCATCATGCTGCGAGCACGTAGGCTCGATCACAGCTCGTGGTCCTTGTTCTCTGGGCGGATGTCTCGCAACACCCATCCCAGCGCAAGGCCACGAGCCCTTGCGTCAACGACCCACCACACTCAACTACGAACAGCCTGTAAATGGCCTCCGCCACTTCTTGCGGTTGGTTGAGACTCGGCCATTGACTTCGGCTGACGAACCCCAAAGGATCTGCGCCTATCCTCACCACGAAGTGCGGAACATGTCGACCGAGCGCCCAACCCATCTCTTGAAGGCACCATGCACTCTCGTTGAACGCAGCATGGTTGATTGCGACGAATGCATCCATGGTGCGCAGAGCATTCTCAATCTGCTCCTGCCACGGCTTGGTGACCTCCATGGTTTCGTGTGCCACGAAGCCGTGAACACCTAACGTTGCAAGCTCTTGAGCAACATCGCTTACAAACTTCTTATGTTGGGCTGAGTGGGAAAGAAATACGGCTCTTCACAAAAGAGAGTGGAGTCGGGGTCTGAATCCGCCGGCGTCCAGGAGTGCTCGGGCGATGTAGTGGGTCAGGTTCCGGAAGCCCAGCGCGGTGCCGCGCAGGTGTTCGAGGCGGCCGTTGATGGCCTCGGTGGGTCCGTTGCTGGTGCCGGGGTGGTCGAAGAACGCCAGGATGTCGTCGCGGCGGCGTTTCAGGGTCCGTCCCAGCGTGATCACCTCGCCCAGGACCTTGGGGACCCCGGTCGAGATCGCTTCGATCAGCGCGGCCATCTGCTGCTTGCCCTCGGCTCGTGAGGGCTGGCGGTAGGCCGCGATGATCCGCTGGTAGACGGCCCAGGTGGCCTCGACCTCGACGTGGGCGTCATCGGCGAACACCGCGCTGATCCGGGCGCGTTGCTTGTCGGTGAGCAGGCCGGTGCTGGTCCGCAAGGCCCGGCGGATCCCGTAGAGCGGATCACCGCAACGGCCCCGGTGGCCGCGCGTGGCCTGCTGGACCCGCTGGCGGGTCTGGTCCAGCTTATCTGCGGCCAGTGCGACGACATGGAACGGATCCATCACCTCGGTCGCCTCGGGTAGTTCTTCGACCGCGGCGCTCTTGAAGCCGGTGAATCCGTCCATCGCCACCACCCCGACCCGGTCACGGAAGGCTGGGCTCTGGTCGGCCAGCCAGTCCTTGAAGACCTTCTTGGAGCGTCCCTCGACCATGTCGAGCAGCCTGGCCGGTCCTCGTCCCTCCTTGACGGGGGTGAGGTCGATGATGACGGTGACGTACTTGTCGCCGTGGCGGGTGTGGCGCCATACGTGTTCGTCGACCCCGATGACCTCCACCCCGTCCAGGCGGGTCGGGTCGTTGATCAGCAGCGCCCGTCCGGCGGCCAGGATCGCGGTGTTGGCGGTGTTCCACGCCACCCCGAGGGCCTGGGCGATCCGGGTGACCGACATCCGGTCGATCACCAGCGATTTCAGCGCCCAGGTGATCGCATCCCGGCTCAGTTTGGAGCGTGAGGGCGCGGCTGGGCGCATGTCCTGGCGCCAGACCCGCTCACACGACGGGCAGCGGTAACGGCGCACCCGCACCGCCAGGATCGTCGGCCACCACCCGAACGGGACATGCGCCAGCTGGCGCGTCACCATGTCCTTGGCGATCCCGGCGCCACCACAGCCCGGACACCGGTCACCGGCTTGCAGCACACGGCAGGTCAGCACGGTGTGGTCGGGCGCGACCTGCTGGCCGACCACGGTCAGGCCGAGACGATCCAGGCGGCAGAACTCGTCCAGGCAGGGCGACGACAGGGGTGACGTAAGCTGGGACATACGGGCCTTGGGCTTGGCGATGACGGCGTAGGAACCTCCATCTTCCAACTCCAGGGCCCTCCTTCATGCCCTCGTCCAGCTCACCCCCGCCCAGCACCTACACCCTGGATTGTGAAGAGCCAGAAATACACGAGTGAATCCAGGCCGCCAATTACTGGCAGTGTCTGCCGACTCAATGGCTTCAGTGACTTCCGACTCCTCAATCTCGAACACCACCGAATAAAGCTCAACCAGAATCGGATCTCCAACCTTCGCAAGAACATCGTTCAGGTCCGGGCCATATTGATCATCGCCCAACAGGTCGATATTGAACTCACCCAGTAAGAGATTAGTCTTTTGCCACGTCCAGTCTGCAGTGCTGAGCTGGTCGACAAGCTGGCTTTTGAGTCTGAACCGCTCCGCATGTGACATCGCCATGGTGCAACTCTACGGGTGCCGAGAGGCTGCCACGAGAATGTGGACCAGAGCCGCGAAGCAACACTCACATCCCGATACCACGTCGACACTCCCGGCCCCTCCGCCGAGAGCCCAGGACAGAAATGACGCTGCGATGCGCTGGCCAAGCTGAGAACTGAGCCGGCCCAGGCAATCCCTTGACCTACGCTCGGGCCCCGGCCTCTGCCTGCTCGCCCGGGCCTGTCCCGACGAGTGACCGAAGTGGGCCACCTTTCGCGAGGGTGACCAGCTCGTCGTCGCCAAGCTCGACCGCGCGCCCCGCTCACTGAAGGACATACTTGACTTGGATGCCGAGATCCGCACCGAGTTGAGGTCCTACGTGGCGGGGGCAAAGTCAGGTGATCAGCTTCAAGGTTCAGCGTCTGGTTATGAAGAAGAGGGGGAACGCAATACCGCTATTCCTGAGAAAGCTCTCAGGGAGAGATACGGTGCGGGGGTGAAGAAGATCATCATCGCCCCCCTGTGCGGACTGTCCGCCCTACTTACCCTGACTGGCTGCAGCACGCCGTCCTCCACTCCCGCCGAGTCACCTGCGGTGGCCACGGCGTCACCAGCAGCGAACACCCCGTCCGAGACACCGATGGAGATGGACGTTCCCCCGTCGGTCATGCCCGCCGACCTGATCCCCGCCGGCCTCGACACGTCAGGCTCCGGGACCAAGTGGGGCTTCATCTCGGCCCAGGGAGCCGTGGGCGTCTTCCGCCTCCCGTCGGAGGAGTCGGACTACTGCAAGAAGGCGAATGCCCACCTCAAGAAGTCCTACACAGTGAACAAGTTGGACGGATTTACTCCCTACAAGTGCGTCACGGTGGCGGTCGACAACCGTCAGGGCCAAGGGACCGTGAACATGTACGGTCTGCAACTTCTGGACTCAGAAGGCAAGGCGTACGACTCGGTGGGTCTCTCCGATGACAAGGGCTGGATGTACTCCGGCAAGAACTACGAGGGGGGCGACACGACTGTCTACAACGAGGGTGTCGAGCTGTCCAACAGCGGCAATGAGTTCTACCTCAACCCCGGTGCGAAGGGGAAGAAGACCCTCTTCTTCAAGGAGATCCCGGCCAACCCTGCGCACGTGTGGGTGATGCCGAACGGTGGGTTCGAGCAGGTCGAAGCCATGCCTGTCGGAGAGCTCTGAGGATCTGGCGCCGCACGACGACGCCGGTGCTGAGCACGACGGCCCCCTTCGCCAAGACAGCGACGCACGGCGAGACCCGCACCGAAAACTGACGGTCCGGCGAGTCAGACTCGTCGACCCCCGCCACGAAGCACCAAGCTAGAACAGCCAAACACGCTAGCCAGCTAGACCAGCCAGACCAGCCAGACACGCCTGAGGGGTGCAGTATCCCTGACGGCAGGACCGCCTCCAAGGTCTGTACCCCCGCAGATAAGTTGGCCCGTGGGGCTTGGATCCCACCGCCGCATCCCAGAGAGCACGCACACATGACACTGGAAATCCCCGTACGCCTGACCCAGCGTGAGTTGGAGTCGACCTTGTGGGCCGCCGCGAACGCGTTGCGCGGGCCGGTCGATCCGGGCGACTTCAAGGCCTACGTCTTCCCGATCATGTTCTTCAAGTGGATCTCCGACAACTGGGACTACAAGCACGCGCAGGCCCTCGCCGAGTGGGGCGACGAACTCACCGACGACATCGAGTACAGCGACTACCAGCCGTTCGTCGTCCCCAAGGGCTGCCACTGGGCCGACGTGCACGGCACCACGTTCAACCTGGGCAACAAGGTCGCCCTCGCGCTGGGGCGCATCGAGGAGTCGAACCGCGACCTGGTCGGCGTCTTCGGCGACGTGAACTGGGCCAACCCCGAACGCCTACCCGAGACCGCACTCGCGGCCCTGCTGGACGCGTTTCACGGCCTGACCTTGGACCCCGACCACGTGAACGGCGACCTTCTCGGTGCCGCTTATGAGTACCTGCTGCGGGAGTTCGCCGAGGCATCCGGCAAGAAGGCCGGTGAGTTCTTCACCCCCCGCCACGTCGTGCACCTGCTGGTGAAGATCCTGGATCCCCGGCCGGGCGAGTCGATCGTCGACCCGGCGTGCGGGTCGGGCGGCATGCTGGTCGAGACGGTGAACGAGGTCCGTGCGGCAGGCGGCAACCCCGACAGCCTGCGCCTCCACGGCCAGGAGGTGAACCTGACCACGTCTGCGATCGCGAAGATGAACCTGTACCTCCATGGTCTGGAGGACTTCGACATCAAGCGCGGTGACTCGTTCCGCGAGCCGAAGTTCCTCGACCGCGGCAAGCTGCAGAAGTTCGACGTGGTCATCGCGAATCCGCCGTTCTCCCTGCAGAACTGGGGTGCAGCCGCCTGGACCCACGACCCGTACGGCCGGGTGGTCTGCGCGGTCCCGCCCGCCAAGAACGGCGACTACGCCTGGATCCAGCACATGATCGCTTCCGCCAAGGACGACACCGGCCGGGTCGGCGTGGTCATGCCTCACGGCGTCCTGTTCCGCGGCGGCAAGGAAGGCGACATCCGCCGCTGCCTGCTGGAGAAGGACCTGCTGGAGGCCGTCATCGGCCTGCCGAACAACCTGTTCTACTCAACATCCATCCCCGTCTGCCTGTTGATCTGGCGCAAGACCAAGAGGGCGGAACGTCAGGGCAAGGTGTTGTTCGTCGATGCCTCGGCACGCTTCAAGCCGGGCAGGAACCAGAACACGATGGACGATGCGGACATCGAGGTCATCCACGCCGCCTACGCCAAGGGCGAGGATATCGACGGCGAAGGCGGGCTGAACCTCCGTTTGGTCGACATGGCCGAGATCGCCGGCCACGGCTACGACCTCAACATCGGTCGCTACCTGCAGACCCAAGCTGATGCCGAGGTGGACGTCGAGGCTGCCCTCGCTGCCTACCTGGATTCACGCGAGACATTGCGGGCCGCGGAGCGGGTTTTGGACGAGAAGTTGAAGGCGGCCGGCTTCAATGCGTGACGGATGGGACGAAGTCGCTCTCGGAGACCTTTTCGAGACCACTAACCAGCGACTCGGCCTACGAGCCGAGGAACCGGAGGTCTTCTCGGTCACTAAGTACGACGGGGTCGTCCGGGCGAGCGAGTATTTCGACAAGCGGATCGCGTCCGCGAAGCTGGACGGCTACAAGGTGCTCGAACCCAACGACTGGGCCTACTCGACCATCCACATCGATGAAGGCTCGATCGCCCGGAACCGCCTTGGCGTCGCCGGCGTCGTCAGTCCGATGTACACGACCATGCGACTCAAGTCGGCGAAAGCCCTCCCCTACTTCTGTGAACTAGTCCTTCGCAGTCCTAGGATGCTCGCGCTATACGGGGACGTTCAGCAAGGAAGCATCAACCGGCGGAGAAGCCTTCCGTGGAAGGTGTTCTCTGCCCTGACGATCCCCCTCCCTCCCTTGCACGAGCAGTGGCGCATCGTGGACCTGATCGGTGCACTCGACAACACCATCGCAGCTGCCGAGGAGTCGCTGGCTCGCACAGCGCAGACGCAGGAGAGGCTTCGCGAAGTGATCCCTGGGGGCGATTCGCTCCCGATCGGCTCCGTCCTGTTCGGCATCGACTCTGGGACAAGTACCAAGCCAGTCGTCGGCGACGGTGCTCCCGTTCAGGTACTCAGTTTGGCGGCGGTACGTCCAGGTCGCTTCCGCCCCGCAGCGGTGAAGGATGTCGGTCCGGCTCAGTTACCAGCGAAGGCTCTGCTGCGGGAGGGTGACCTGCTCATCACTCGCTCGAACACGCCCGAACGCGTCGGCTACGTGGCGGTTGCCCGTGGCGTTCCAGACAGGACCTACATCCCTGACCTGATCTGGCGGCTCGTTGTCGACGAGTCTATGGTCAGCCGGGACTACCTGGCGCAACTGCTGTCCTCGCCCACGATGAGGGCCCGGATTACTGCTTCCGCCACGGGGACGAGCCAGTCCATGCAGAAGATCAACAAGACCAACTTCTCGGCCCTCCGCATCCCTGTCCCGGACGCTTCTGCGCAGTGTGCCTATGTCGCGCCCATCTTGGCCTTCGATGATGTGGCGATGGAGCAAGAATCGACGGTCTCCAATCTTCATGCCCTCCGCTCCAACCTGCTGACGGCCTTGTTGTCGGGTGAGCATGAGATTCCTGAGTCGTACGACGAGTTGTTGGAGGAGGCATCGTGACGAACGCGTGGGTGGTGCGTGCCGGCAGTCAGGGTGAGCACGAGCAGTTCAACCTCGAGAACCAGGTGGCCACGATCAGCTTTCAGATGGTGGGGGACGTCACTTCCTGCCAGAGGCGGGAGGACGTTCGGGCGATCGTCGATGCGGCCTACCCGGAGGACCCGGGTGCCAGGCGGGCAAACACCACGGGCCAAGTGTGGGCGTTCCGTGCCTCCATCAAGCCGGGTGATCTGGTGGTGATGCCCTCGAAGCTGCGGCCGGGCTACCTGTATCTGGGCCGCTGCACCGGACCGTTCCGGTATGACGCGCAGGAGACCAATGCGTCGCGCCGCAAGCAGCTCCCTGTCGAGTGGAAGTCTGATCCGGTGGCGAAGTCGGCGATCAAGGACGATCTGCTGAACTCGCTGAACAGCATCGGGACGGTGTTCAACCCGACCCGCAACAACGCGGCCGCCCGTCTCGAACAGGTCTGGTTGACGTCCGAGGACCCGGGCAACGGCTCGTACGGCTCCTCCATCGCATCGGTCAACCATCCCGCCGCCTCGTCACCTACCTCCGGTGACGATGGCCCCGGGGACGTGAGGGACCCGGAGACGGTTCCGACCTTGGAGGCGATCCGGGACCGGATCAGAACGCACCTGGTGGAGAACTTCTCCGGGCACAAGCTGACCCGTCTGGTCGCCGACATTCTGGAGGCTCTCGGGTTCTCGTGCGAGGTCTCGCCCGCTGGCCCGGACGGCGGGGTGGACATCCTCGCCGGCCGCGGGCCGCTGGGCCTGGACTCACCGACCCTGATCGTGGAGGTCAAGTCCGAGCCGGGACCTGTGGGGGCGCCGGTGGTCCGTGGCCTGCACAGTGCCCGGACCCAGCACAACTCCGACCAGGCCCTGCTGGTCGCGTGGGGCGGGGTGACGAACGCGGCCCGCAAGGAGTTCGAGCGCGACCGCACGTTCTTCCGCGTCTGGGATGCCGAAGAGGTCCTCGACCGGCTGTTCGCCACCTACGACCGGCTGCCCCGCGACACCCAGGGGAAGATCCCGCTCAAGCAGGCCTGGGTGCTGGATGAGGAGACGGCGTGAGCGGCCTGGATGAGCGCCATTCGGTGCAGCAGCCGATCGTGGACCGGCTGGTCGAGCTGGGCTGGACCCACGTGCCCGGTGAGCAGCTGGGCCGGGAGATCGAGCAGGTGTTCCTCGAGTCCGATCTGGTCGCGGGCCTGCGCCGGCTGAACCCGCTGATCGATGAGGAGCCGGGCCGGGCCGGTGAGGTCATGAAGGAGCTGCGGGCCCTGACGTTGGCGGTCGAGGACGACGGGCTGGTCGAAACGAACCGTGCCATGGCCGCCTGGCTGCGGGGGCTGCGGACCCACAAGTTCGCCGGCCTGCCACGGCATAGCCCGGTCCGGCTGATCGACCTGGAGCACCCGACCAACAACCGGCTGGTCGTGGCCGATGAGGTCACCTACGGCACGATCGGGCGCAAGGCCCGCTTCGACATCGTGCTCTACGTCAACGGGATCCCGCTGGTCGTGATCGAGTGCAAGACCGCCGTGGATCGCAAGATCTCCTGGCTCAAGGGCGCCCGCGAGGTCGCTGACCACTACCAGCCGGGCTGGCCGGCGTTCTTCGTCCCGAACGTGTTCAACGTGGCCACCGAGGGCAAGGAGCTCGCCTACGGTACGACGGGGGCGCCGCTGGACTTCTGGGAGCTGTGGGGCCCGGCCCGGACCGCGCCCAAGCTCACCGACGTCCTGGAGTCGGTGGCCAGCCTGCTCGCGCCGGCCACCGTGCTGTCGCTGCTGGATGACTTCACGCTGTATGAGGAGCCCCAGGACAATCTCGGTGGCGGGCTGAAGAAGCTGATCGCCCGCTACATGCAGTACGACGCGGTCCAGCTGATGGCCGCCCGCGCCCACGACGGCCTCAAGCGCCGTGGCCTGATCTACCACACCCAGGGCACCGGCAAGACGCTGGCGATGGTCTTCGCCGCCGCGAAGATCCTGCGCGACCCAGCCCTGGAGAACCCGACGATCGTGCTGATCGCCGACCGGGTGCAGCTGGTCAACCAGATGTGGGACCAGTTCCGCACCACCGGCATGCCGCGCCTCCTCACCCCGCCCAACGCCGCCGACCTGCGCGCCAAGCTGGGCGACAAGGAGCACGGCGGCACCGACCAGCGGGGCCTGATCTTCTCCACCGTCCACAAGTTCGCCGGCGCCCCCGCCGACCTGAACACCCGGCGCAACATCGTGGTCCTGGTCGATGAGGCCCACCGCACCCAGGAAGGCGGCCTGGGCCTGACGATGCGCGCCGCGCTGCCGAACGCCCTGTTCTTCGCGTTCTCCGGCACCCCGCTGGCCGAGCTGGACCGCAACACCTTCGCCACGTTCGGTGACCCCGACGACCCGGGCAAGGCCCTGCACACCTACACCTCCGACCAGGCGATCGCCGACGGCGTCGTCGTCCCGATCCACGTCGCCCCGCGACTGGTGCGCTTCCAGCTCGACAAGGACAAGCTCGACGAGGCGTTCGAGCAGCTCGCCGCCGAGGAGAACCTGTCCGAGGAGGAAGCCGACATCGTCAGCCGGCGCGCCTCGCGGGTCGGCACCTTCTTCTCCAACCCCGCCCGCATCCGGGCGGTGTGCGCCGACATCGTGGAGCACTTCTACTCCACGCTCGACCCGCTGGGCATGAAGGCCCAGATCGTCGTCTACGACAGGGCCGCCTGCGTGGACTACCACCGCGAACTCACCCGCCTCCTCCAGGCCCGCTACACCGCCGGTGAGCCGCTGGACGAGGCCGCGGTCGTGATGACCCTGGTCGGGGGCAAGGACGACGACAAGGACTGGGACGACTACGGGCTGACCGACACTCAGGAGGGGGATCTGCTGAAGCGGTTCCGCACGTTCGGGGACCCGCTGAAGTTCCTGATCGTCACCGCCAAGCTGGGCACCGGCTTCAACGCCCCGATCGAGGGCGTCATGTACCTGGACAAGCCGCTGAAGAAACACACCCTGTTCCAGACCATCACCCGCACCAACCGGACCTGGAAGAACCCGCAGACCGGCCAGGAGAAGCGCTACGGCCTGGTCGTGGACTACGTCGGCCTGGGCGACGGGTTCGCCCGCGCGATGGCCCCGGCCAACCCCGACCAGGAACAGCGCAGCATCGAGGTCGACGGGCTGATCGACATCTTCGAGAACGGCCTGAAGCTCGCGATGCGCCGCTTCGCCGGCCTCGACGTCACCCACGTCGGCGCCACCACCCTGCTCCAGGCCCAGCAACGCGTCCCCACCAGCGACCTGGACGACTTCGCCGCCGAGTTCAACATGCTGGAAGGCATCTGGGAAGCCGTCGCCCCCCACACCCGGCTGCTGGCGCACAAGGACCCCTACCGGTTCCTCGCCAAGGTCTACGCCTCCCTGCAGCCCTCCTCACGCGACGACGAAATCGTGTGGATCCGGGTCGGCGCGAAAACCCTGGAGCTGGTCCACGCCCACATGGGCGAAGTCACCGTCGACGCGACCCGACCCACCGTCGTGATCGCCGACACCGACACCATCCGCCGCCTGGCCGAGGAAGGGCTGCTGCCAGACATCACCGACGTCGAGCACAAGAGCGCCGATGAGGTCATCGACACCATCGCCAACCGCCTCAAGAAGCGGATCGCCGGGCCCAACGGCGACCACATCATCTACCGCTCCCTGGCCGAACGCCTCGACAGCCTGCGGATGCGGACCCTGACCGCCGCGGAGAACTCGATCGAGTGGCTGCGCGAGCTGTTCACCGTCGCCAAGGACCTCACCGCCGCCGAAAAGGCCGAGGACGAGCAGGGCCGTACCGGCCTGGACCTGCTGCCCAACCCCAACATCGGCGCCCTGACCCAGATCTTCCGCGAATACGCCCCACCCGAGACCCCGACCATGATCGAACGGGTCGTGACCGATATCGACGCCCTGGTCAGCCAGATCACCGCCGGCGACCGAGACTGGCTCAACGCCCAAAAAGCCGACCGCGCCGTCCGCCGCGGCGTCCGCGTCGTCCTACGCAAATACGAACTCCACACCGTCGACGGACTCTTCGAACGCGCCTACGACTACATCGCAGAACACTACTGATTGCCGCTCAACTGTCGAGGTCAGAGATTTTCGACGGCGGTTCCTGGCCGACCGGCTTGAGCTGTCATCGTCCTGGGTGGGCTCCGCACCAGTCGACAAGTAGCGTTCGCGTATGACCATCGAGATCGAGGACCTGCGCCTGCAGTGGCCAGCGGAGCTCTTCACAGCCGAGGCCGAGGACCTGCTCCGCAGCGGCTACGCAGGAGACACCAACGCCGTGAAGCTGCTGTTCTGCGAGGCGTTCGCCGAGGGCACCGGGGAAGGTCTCGTCGGTGAAGTCTGCGGAACCTCGGCATATCGCGGCCGGTGGCAACCCGGGACACCCTTCGACGATCCGTGGAACTCAACCGAGATCAACGGCATGCGCTCTCAGCGTGTGCCCCCCTCCAAGAGCCTCCTCGAGGAGACCGTGCGACGGGTGCAGGAGGGGAACATCCCTACGTTCGCCCCGAAGCGCTACTGGTCCAAACGACGACACGTCGAGCCGGAGGTCGAACCCCTCAGTGAGCAGGGTCTGCGTGAGGCCTTCATGTCCCTGCTGTGTGAGCTGGAGAAAATCGGCTACCTCGACCAGGCCACGGGGCCGAACTGCTGCGACTATCGGGGGGACCGGATCGCTGACGGCGAATCAGCGATCCAGCAGCGCACCGGCAAGAAGGCCGTGTGGCCCAGCCACGACCTCGGCCCAGCGTGGTGGCGGGCGCTGCCAGACGATGAGCTCTTCGACCTCATCGAGGTCTTCTTCGACCTTGTACAGCGTCCTCGGAAGAGCTACTGGCACGACTTCTGCGATGAGTGGGACTACGGCGAATACGACCAGCGGGCCGGACAACGCGTGTACCTCTGGCGAACCAACCAACTCTTAGCTCGATCCACCACCAACCTGCGCTTATCGGCCGAGGGCGAGGACCGAGGACTCCTGATCAGAGTCGTCCCCGACGAACGGGCCAACCTCCCCCACCGCGTCGCAGCCGCCGCCCGCGACGATCAAGAACGCACACGAATCGAACACTCCATAGCCTCGCAACGTTCCCGGCACCCAACCCGTGAGAGCCGACGCGAAGCTGTCCGCTCCCTCGCCGACGTACTAGAGAACCGGCGCGAAGAAGCAAAGACGATGTTGGGACGCAGGGACGAGAGTTCCCTCTTCCAGATCATCAACGGATTCGACCTGCGCCACATGAACCAATTCCAGCAAGCGGATTATGGAGAGGAGTTCCTTGACTACTTCTTCTGGACCTTGCTTTCGACGCTGGATCTGCTCGATCGCCTCGCGGAGCGGAAGACGAAGAACTCAGATCCAATGCGTACTCCGCAGCCTGTCCCCGACGCGACAGAGACGAGCCAGTGATCTCCGGGCCGGGCGAAGCTCGAACAGTCCAAGACCCAGATGCGCTGATGGACCCGACCTTGGAAGAACTACGCAGCCTCAAGTGCAGCCTTCCTCTGCGGGGCTGTCAGAGAGCGGCCGGACTACGACGGCCCAGATGATGTGGAGAAACGTGATTCGTGACGACGTGGTCGGCGCTCTAGTGGGGATGGGGGTGTCACCCAGCGTCCTGAAGGACTTCCCGGACCTCCCCGCAGACGTCGAGGGAATGCTGGTCTATGGAAGCCAGGCTCGCGGTGACGCGGTACCTGGTTCGGACGTGGACCTGCTAGCTCTTGTTGCCGTTCCCAGGCCCAGCACGCACTCCGGCGACGTGAACGTCAGCTACTACACCAGCGAGCAGCTCTCAACGGGCGTCGGCACACTGTTTGGATTCCATCTCAAGCGCGATGGCAAGGTCATCTGGGATGATCACGGACATCTGAGCAGAGAAGTCGCGGATATGGGCGAGGTCGATACCGACCGCCTCCTTGCCCGCGCACTGACCATGTCCCAGCTCTTCACAACTCCGGAGCGGGACCTGCCCAAGTATCTCCCCGGGCTCGTGCGACAGGCCCGCTACCTGTTGCGCAGCTGCCTGTATGCACAGGCGATTGCAGCAGGTGGCCCCTCCTTCTCCGTGCGCGAGCTCGCCGTCCGGCACAGCGACCCGCAACTGTCCGACCTCTTGGCCTCGCGGCAGTCAGATGAGCCGACAGTCACGGACTACGAGGTATGTCTTTCCCGACTACGCGGAATCATTGGAGAGTTCCCGCCGAGTGAGCATGGGTCTCTCGAGGCCACCATCGTCAATGAGTGGAGGCATCCCAGCGACGTACTCTCAATGGCGTTCATGGCATTGGGCATCACTGGTGAATATTCGCTTCACTGGGGTCCGTCTGTCGTGTGGTCGGGGGCCGGCGGGCTGATTCGGCGGTAGCGGGCTTGGGGGCCGGGTGTGGCGTGCTTGGGGGCCACCCTGTTTAGGCTCCTTCCGCCGTGTGTATAGGGCGCGCGGCGGAAGGAGTGGGTGTTCATGGTACGGAAGATCAGAGCGAAGCTGGTGTTGCAGTTGCGCGCCGAGGGCTTGTCCGGGCGCGCGATCGCGGCATCGCAGGCGATGTCGCGCAAGAGCGTCACGGCGGTGCTGGAGGCTGCTGATGCGGCCGGTGTCGGTTGGGAGGCGGTCGCCGACCGCCCGGAGGGCGAGGTGTAT
>NZ_FMYF01000028.1 GCF_900092135.1 Raineyella antarctica
CACGCCACACCCGGCCCCCAAGCCCGCTACCGCCGAATCAGCCCGCCGGCCCCCGACCACACGACAGACGGACCCCAGTGAAGCGAATATTCACCGTGGCTTCCTGCTTGCTCACTCCCTGCGCTTCGGCAAGCAGGGCGAGCGCCTTCTCGTCCTGGGGTTCCAGTCGGAGTGTCATCGCCATACCCCAAACGATCCCAGTCTGGTATCTCACGCCCATGCCCTGTGTCTCGCGCGCACTGTGGGGTTGGTTGAACGTCCCTCCCGGTGTCCCTCAGGGACACGCACTTCCGTACGCGTGCCCATGCCGTGCGGGGTCAGGGCCAGGACGCCGGGTGGCTGCAGCCTCCTTACAGCTGAAGCTCCTTCTGGCCATGTCCATCACCAGGTCACGGACGTCGTCGTCAGGCGCTTCCAGGGGGATGTCGTTGAGGCCCTGGAGAACCACGACGCAGAAGCGGTCGACTCGACGTGCCGACGCTCTTCGCCACCGCTGACCGCTTCGTCGATGTGGTGAGGGAGTGAGTCCATCTTCCCGGCGCTGCCCACCGCGGTCGCCCCGTATGGGGAGAGGGTGCCTGTGTTTCCGGAAGGCCGGAGCTCACTGCTGATGATTTCACTGGATGAAACTGCTGCCAGAGCGCTCTTGGTCGTCCTCGGCGGGGTTCGAGCCACCGTCTGTCTGCGCACTGCCGTGCCGGAGTAGTGATCGGGGACGACCTTTCGGTCGCCGAGCGGAGCTGCCGCGTGCGTTGGACTTTCACCAGGTGAAAATTCTGCTTCAGCTCTCCTGACGCCTCTGATTGCCTGCGAGAGGTCGAGGTGCCCACCCCGACGACAACGACCGACAGTGACGTCGAGCAGGAGTGGACATGATGACGCAGGAAAGCCCGCCCCAGGAGGCCACCATCGTGGTGGGCAGCACCCCTGAGCCCCGCCGGGCGGACGCACCCCGGCGGTCACGCGCTGCGCTGCGCTGGGATGGCCTCGGCGTCACCATCGCCGCCGTGGCGCTGGTGGTCCTGGCCGGTGCCTTCCACCCCGCGTTCATCCTTCCCGGCAACCTCTTCAACGTCGCCCAGGCCTCGGTCTACATCGGCCTGCTGGCAGTCGGGTCGGTGTTCCTGATCGCGATGCGCCGAGCTGGACCTGTCCATCGGGTCGACCTTCGGGCTCACCCTGACGGGTTCGGCACTGCTGATGGGCAACGGGGTGGATCCCTGGATCGCGGCGGTCGCCGGCATCGTCTTCGGCGCCTTCCTCGGCTTCAACAACGCCCTGATCGTCCAGCTGATCCGCATCCCCACCATCGTGGCCACCCTGGCGACCCTGTCGGTCTACCGAGGCCTGGCCCTGGGGCTGAGCCAGGGGCGCCAGGTGACGGGGCTTCCCCGCAACCACCCCTTCTTCACCATCATCGGCGGCAAGGTCCTCGCCATTCCCGTCAGCGTCATCATCCTCGTGCTGGTCATTGACCTGCCTCGGAGTTCTCGGACAGTGGGCCCTCTTAAGATGAGGGTGCTACTGAAAGTGAGACCAACATGTCCGTGTCGCGTAGGCGATTCA
>NZ_FMYF01000011.1 GCF_900092135.1 Raineyella antarctica
CAACCGCCGAGTCACCGAGTCACGCGGGTCCCCGCGCCGGCCGCAGGCCGGACACAGGTCACCGGGCGCGACGACGTGGCAGACCAGAACGGTGTGGTCGGGAGCAACCTGCTGGCCGACCACGGTCAGGCCGAGCCGGTCGAGGCGGCAGAACTCGTCCAGAGACGGAGCGGACAGGGGTGACGTAAGCTGGGACATACGGGCCTTGGGCTTGGCGATGACGGCGTAGAGAACCTCCATCTTCCAACCCAGGGCCCTTCTTCACGCCCCCGTCCCAGCCCTCACCCGCCCAGAGCCCCTACACCCCCAACTGTGAAGAGCCTGTTTTCGCGGTCCAATGGACCCCTGTCGGACCATGTCGGGAATCGACCGATTCCCGACACCATCGCGAAGGGTGGTGCGGTTCGGGGAAGGGCGGCGTCCGTCCCTACCAAGGCCGAGGACTTTGGGGTTCCGCTTCTGATCTAGCACCACCCAGGCCCGCGGACAGTGTCGTCCGTGGGCCACACCCGCCAGGGCTGGAGACCACAAGGTCCCGGCCCCTCTTTGAATCCCGCGCGTGGGGGCGAGGGGCCAGGGGAGCCGGGCTCTTGTCGTGACGGAGTGCCCGGTTGCCCCGTCACGGCGAGGCCTCCGATCGCCCCAAGGCGCCAAGGATTCCGGGATCCGCCAAGCGGCTCGCTGACGTTGTGGGTGTCATGGCGCCCTCGGCCCGGGCCGCCGTCGCACGGTCACGCTACAACAGCCAGACCAGCTACAACAGCCAGACCAGCTACAACAGCCAGACCAGCTACAACAGCCAGACCAGCTACAACAGCCAGACCAGCTACAACAGACAGCTACAACAGCCAGACCAGCTATGTGCTTTGGTCAGGGGCGCCGCTGCGGCGACTCCCGCCGCCTGGTGTTTGAGTGGAGGCGCTGACTAGCGGTCGGGCAGCGAAAGGTGGCCTGACGGCTACATCCGGGTGCGGTGAGCTACCTGAAGGTCAGCTCCCGGGGGGAGGGCTGCCAGCTGCTCACGGGCCCGACGGGTCACCAGGATCGGCAGGTAGCTGTTGACGGTGGAGCGACCTTCGAGGAGGTTCCAGGTGTCGTTCACCACCGCCGCGATCTGTTTGGTGTCGAGCCTTCCGCGATAGCAGGGAGAGAGCTCGTCGATGATTCCGCTGACAACCCTGTCGCGTTCTGCATCCACAGCTGGTCCTAGTGTCGAGGCACCCGGTCTGTTGTCAGGCCCTGACCAGACCCGGTGCTGAACGGGCGCTTGTTGGAAGGCAGTCTGGCCATCCGGTGACACCGCCAGCCCGGGGACCGCCACAAGAACGAGCCCGTCAGGCATGGGGTGCGTAGGTGTGTCGCCCTCCCGTGGCCGATAGGGCCCGCGGGTCGGGTGTGGATCCCTCCCGGGGGCTGCGAGTCTTCCCCCGGCATGGATCCCTGAGGAGGCGTATGGGGGGGACGTCTCCTCAGGGCCATTCCAGTGTAGTGAGACGCTCGATCAACTTGAGTGTTCGATCAATGTGTTGTTCGACACGCACGGTGGTCAGTAGGCTTCTCCGCGTCTAACGGAAGGGTGAGTCCCACGGGCGTCAACCACGGGTGCCGGCTTCCGGAGGCTCGCCCAGCTCCCCACCTCCTGCTCGACCTTCACGCCCTTGCGGCGGATTGTCTGTCAAACGAACGAGATTAATGGACAGGAGTGCTGTCAGCACGAGCTGGTGCAATGCGACATCCCCGGAGCGCAACCTGGTAACGCTCTCCATGGTCTCCACGCCACGGACGACCGTCTCCGGGGCGGGGGAGGTGCGTCGCAGAGCCATCGGTGTCTGCGCCAGGATCGTGCTGCAGCAGCTGGGGATGGCCTCATGGTCTGGCAAGACTGGGTCCTTGCGGTCCACCACGAACAACACCTTGTACACGCTCGGCAACTTTGGAGCCAGCTGGGGCTTCTCCGCCGGGGGTGAGTGGGGCGGCGCTGCGCTGCGCTGAGGGCCGTCGAACATGCGCCGGCCGCCAAGCATGGCAGGTTCGGGGCCTTCCCCCAGATCGGCGTCCCGCTCGGCATGCTGATCGCGTACGCCCTGGGCTCCATCCTCGGTGCTGCCTTCGCCCCGCTGATCGCCCAGGCCCTCACCGACCGTACGCAAACCGTGATGTCGGTGCCGATCTACATCTTCGTCATCACCCTGATCGCGCTCGTGGCGAGCTTCACGGTGAACGACCGTACGGCAAGCCGATCGACCACACCGCTATGGACATCTCCGGCGCCCGCGAACTGGTCGACTCGATCTCGACGAAGGACTGACGCTCCAGATGATCGCATCCCCCAACGACCACAGCTCATCCGATCCACGGGAGGTAGCCAGTTGTCCGGACCGGACCGGACCGGACAGGTCGGTCGAACCGGTGACGATTCGACCCGCCCCGCGCTCCTGGCCCCACCGCCAAACCGGCGGGCCAGGAGCTACTGGGCGAGGGCGATCGGGAAGCGGACGCACACGCGGGCTCCCCCGTCTGCACGATTGCCGATCTGCAGAGTCGCGGCATGTTCGCGGGCAATGGACTCGACGATCGCCAGCCCAAGACCCGCGCCCGTATCGACCTCTGTGGGATGTTCGCGGGCGAAGCGCTCGGTGGCGTGTGGCAGAAACCCCTCCTCGAATCCTGCTCCGCGGTCACTGACACACAGCAGGACTCCCGCGCCATCATCCCGATCATCGGGCTGGACGAGCACGTCCACGCGACCACCGACAGGGGACGCCTTGACGGCGTTGTCGATGAGGTTGATCGCGAGCTGCACCAGCCGGTCATGTGAGCCGACCATGGGGAAAGGCCCATCGGTGACCTGCAGAGCGATCGCGACATCGTTGTGTGCCCGATCCATGAGATCGACGGCTTCGGCGGCGGTGGCGGCAAGGTCAACGAGCCCCCGATCCGGGCCGGTCGCCGCCGTATCGGCTGTTGCCTGAGCCAACAGCCCATTCACCAGGCGGACCAGGCGCTCAGTGTCCGCGTGCGCAGATCGCAGAGACTGCTGAAGCTCCTCGGGTCGGCGGCCCGCTCGCGCGCCCAACTCCAGTTCGGCGCGCAGCATGGTCAGCGGGGTACGCAGTTCATGGCTGGCGTCGGCGACGAAGCGCCGCTGCTGGCTCAGCGAATGCTGCATCCGCTCGATCAGGTCGTTGAACGTGTGGCCGAGCCGCGCCACTTCGTCGTGACGGCGTCCCACCGGGAGCCTGGCAGCGGAGTCCGGGTCCCCGCTGATCCGCTCGGCCGTCCGCCGCATCCGTTCAATGGGTTTGAGGGTCGCCCCGACAGCCATCCACTCGACCACCGTGGCCAGGACCATCAGCGCGGCGCCGCCGGCGACCAGCTGGAGCACCATGTCATGGAGCGTCGCCAAGGTGGCGCGACGACTCGTACCGGTGATCACCAACGCGGAAGGCCCTCCGCTGGCCTCCATCGACATCGCGAACACCCGAACAGGTTCACCTGACGGCAGGGTGATGTTCACCGACAGCGGTGCCGTACGCGCCTGGGTCAGCTGAGTCGGGGTGAGCAGAGGATCGGTTCCCGCACCCTCCGACGTCTCGACCAGACGGCCCGAGCCGTCAACGACTTGCGCGAGGGTGTCCACCGGTGAGAGTCCGGAGGCCCGGAGGGCTCCGTCCTGGAACCCTGTGCCGGCGCCGTACTGCTGGACCAAGGCGTCCGCGCGTGCTCGCAGCGAGGTGTCCATCGCGACATCAACGGAGTGGGACAGGGAGTTCACGAGCCACAACCCCACCACGGACACGACGATCAGCATGCCCAGTGTGAAGATCAGGATCACCTTCAGCCGCAGACTCATGTCAGCCCGTCGCAGGTCCCGCGAGCCGGTAACCGCGTCCCCGGACCGTTTCCACGTCATGCCTGCCGAAGGGACGGTCGATCTTGCGCCGAAGATAACCTACGTACTGATCGACCACGTTGGAATCACCTTCGTAGGCGAAGTCCCAGACCTTCTCCCGGATGAAGGTGCGCGACAGTACATCTCCAGGGTGACGCATGAACAGTTCCAGCAGTGCGAACTCCTTGGCGGACAGATCGAGTGTGACCCCGTCGCGCTCGGCCCGGTTGGCGGCCGGGTCCAACGTGAGACCTCCCACCGTCAGCACGGTGGGACGAGGGACGCCGCCCCTGCGGGCGAGCGCCCTGACCCTCGCAGTAAGTTCGACGAAGGTGAACGGCTTGACCACGTAGTCATCTGCTCCCTCGTCCAGTCCCGTCGCCCGCTCCGACGGTACCCAAGGCTGTGAGCATGAGAATCGGGGTCCAGACGCCCCGCTGACGGAGCTGCCGGCAGACATCATGGCCACTGATATCGGGAAGCCTGATATCCAGCACGATGACGTCGTACGGCAGAGTCCGACCCCATCGCAGGGCCTCCCGACCGGTGGTGACCACGTCGACGACCCAATGTTCCTCACGCAGCCCCCGGCCCAGGACCTCGGCAGTACGCGGATTGTCCTCCACCACCAGCACGTGCATGCATCAGCCTCCTGGAGCCCCGCGTGGTGGGGCCGCCTCCCGGCTGCCCCACCACGGTGAGCGATTACTCTTGACCGTTGAACTGATGATCCACGTTCGCGCCGTTCGCGTCAGCGTGACCGCCGGGGCCGTCGTTCGCCGATTCGAGAGTAGCCTGTTCGGCAGTCGTGGCCTCGGAACTCTCCGACCCGCCAACGGCGGCCTGCGGGGCGCTGCTACTGGGGACGGGGGAGGATGGGGCCGCGAAGGCCGGAGCCGCGGCCAAGCCACCCAGAACGGGCGTGGCCACCAGGGCTGTGGTGACGAGAAGCTTCTTGATACTCATGCTGACTCCTTCGGTCAATGCACTCAAGCCGACTGACTTGATGCTGCCCACAGTTGCTCGGGCTCGATGTGAACACGATGTGAGATTCGGGCCCGATCTCCTCCCGACCCACCGATGCGGTCCCCCTGGGCATGGTGCAGCGATCGCCGCCCACATCGGGCGGGCACCCTCGCGGGACCGTGCGGTTTCCAGTGCCGTCAACAGATTTCTCAGCGAGCATGAGGATCATGGACAGGTCGTCCGGTGTTGCCGAACGCGATGGCCAAGCCCCGAGAGAAAGATCTGTCTCATCCATGTCAGCTGTTGACTATCCTGTCCCAGCAGTTCCCGCGAGATCCTCGAACGGGGAGGGGATCTTCCGCCGCTCGCCCTCTCCGCGGGCGTTGATCACGCTTGCGGTCATCGCGATGCTCCTCGTCACGGTCGTCGGGTTCCTGTTGAAGTATTTCCCTGTCGACGCGGGCTTGGCAGTGTGGCTCAACGGGTTCCACGTCGGGTTTGTCGGGGCGCTGACCTCGGGGGTCTACCACGTGTTCAGCCCCGGGCCTGCGATCCTCATCACCCTGGTCGTGGCGGGGATCATCTGGTTGGTCCGTAAGGATTTCCGGCCTGCTCTTGCGTTCGCCGGCGTGGTCGCGGTGACTTGGGTGCCCTCCGACATCGTGAAGTTGATCGTGCATCGTCCGCGCCCGGACGTGGCGTTGCAGCCTCACCATTTCGTGCCGGTGCAGGTGGATGCGTCCTATCCGAGTGGTCACATGGTCTTCGTTGTCGTGCTTGTTGTCGCGCTCGTGTTCGTCCTGCGGGACACGCGTTGGCTGGGCCTGAGCGTGGCCCTCGGCACGGTACTCGTTGTGGTCGTGGGGCTGTCCCTGGTGATCGATGCCGTGCATTTCCCGACGGATGTCCTCGCGTCGGTCGTGTGGTCGCTCACTGTGGCCCCGGCGGTACGCGTGATCGGTGTCGACATGATCATGCCGCGGCTGCGGTTCCTGGACCCGAAAGGCGCTAAGCGGGCGATCCAGCCCTGAACCGAACGGCCCTCTCCACGGCCGTGGAGTCTTGGCGTATCGGACACCGTCTGGAGCCCGGCGAGAAGGTCAGGGAATCGCTGTTGCCCGTCGACGTCCCGGGATCGGGGTGGTGCCGAATGTGGGGGTGCCTCCTGCTGTTCGGGTCGGATGAGGATTCAAAGCGCGATCAGGAATGAGGGAGTGAACATGTCGAACCAGGCTGGTGGTCCGCCCGAGGATGTCGGTAAGGGTGTCGCGGGAGAACTGGGGGAGGACCGTCTCGTCGGCGGCCGTGACCTGACACGGTGGAAATCACCCCCGGGACACTGGTTGGCCGGGATCGCGCACCGGATGGGCCTGGTTCTGGGCCCCAGGCAGATCCTGGTCCTGATCCTGGCCATCGGTGTCGCGATCGCCGCGACGATGACGTGGGCCGCCTCCGAGGTCTACGAGGCCGTCGCGGCCGCGAACGGGGTGGCCCTGCTGGACCAGCCTTTGCTGGCGGCCATGATGGGTCTGCGTTCTCCGTGGTTGGACAGCTTCGCCACCGCCTACACCAACCTCGGAGGTGCGGTCGGCATGCCGATCGCGGCGACCGCGATCATGGTGATGCTGGCCATCCGGCGACGCTCCTGGACGCCGGTCATTCTCATCACCGCTGCCGGGGCCGGGTCCTTGCTGATGACGATCGCCGGCAAGCAGCTCATCGGCCGGGCGCGTCCCCCGCTGGTGGACGCCGTACCGCCCTACGAGTACTCTCCTGCCTTTCCCTCCGGGCACTCCCTGAACTCCCTGGTGATCGCTGGCATTGTCGCCTACCTGTTGCTGCTGCGCCAGCGGCGTCGGTGGGCGTGGGTCCTGACCGTCACGGTGGCGGCCCTTTTCGCGTTCACTATCGGCGTCAGCCGGGTCTTCTTGGGTCACCATTGGTTCACCGACGTTCTGGGAGCCTGGTTCCTGGGCGCGGCCTGGCTCGCGATGGTCATCACTGCCCACCGCCTCTACCTCACCGAGACACAACGCAGGATCGCCGGCACGGTGGGGGACGTCCCGTAGGGTTGGCCGGATCTTCAGGGGTCAGCATGGTATGGCCGCGCGAACGGCGTCGCGGCAGTCTCCTGCCGGTGAAGGTGCCGGGTAGTCGGTTTCATGGTCCACAGTGGGTCGGGGCCTCGGGCTTCTTTCAGACTGGCGGGATAGCGTCGAGGGAGTTGTCGGTCTTGTTGTCCCCCTTTTCTTCTGGAAGTCCATGTCGTTGGTCGCGTTCCTGCAGTCGGTCCCCCCGCTCGCCGTCTATCTGGTGATCGGGGCCTTGGTGATGGTCGAGAGCCTGGGTGTGCCGGTGCCCGGTGAGACAGCCCTGATCACCGGAGCGGTGATGAGTACCCAACCGGACCTGCGGGTCTCGTCGCTGTGGGTCTTCGTCGCCGCGTTCAGCGGGGCTGTTGTCGGGGACTCCATCGGCTACGGGGTGGGTCGGCGCTACGGGCATTCTCTGCTGGGCCGCCTGGAGAAGCGTTTCCCCCACCACGTGTCCCGGGACCGTATCGCCTACGCCCAGTACCTCTTCGATCGCTATGGCATGGGTACGGTCTTCCTGGGGCGGTTCATCGCGGTGTTGCGGATCCTGGCCGGCCCCTTGGCGGGCATGATGCGGATGTCCTACCCCCGGTTCCTGCTGGCGAATCCCTCGGGGGCGGCCTGCTGGGCCGGCTTGATCACCTTGGTGATCCACCTGCTGGGGACCGTGGCCGGGAAGTGGTTCTCGGGGGCGGCCTGGGTCTTGTTGGCGGTGGTCCTGGTCATCGGGGCCATCGCCGGCAAGCTGGGGGCCGGGGCGTTCCAGCGCCACGTCGACTCCTACGTCCGTGAGCAGGCAGCGATCGCCGACTGAGCGATCCCCGACTGAGAGGGTGTCAGGTGGCCTGGGTAGGAGGGGGCCCTGACTCGAAGGACGAGAGACTCTGACCCTCAACGACGAGACGTCGAGCCCGCTGGGTGACCAGGGTGGACCTGTCTGTCAGGACGTCTGCGTGGCTCACACCGGGCCCGACCCGAAACGGCTGTACAGGTCGGGAACCGATGGGGTTCGAGGCCGACATGGAAGTCGGAGCCGAGTTCCACGCGGATGCGGTGCCCGGCCCGGAATGCGGCCGGTCGTCGTCCCATCAACTTACCCACTGGAGGGTGGCGAGGCTGTCGAGGACTTCCCTCAGTGGAGGAAGCGCAGGTCCTGCAGGTTCTGTGGTGGGACGAGGGTGAGCATGCCGGAGAGGACTTCTGGGGAGACGAAGGAGCTTGCTGTCCGGCTCGTGGTGGATCATCTGGGCGAGTATGCGAATCTGACCGCTGCGTGTCGGGCGGTGGGGGCCAGGCTGGGGGGAATGTGTGGCTCCTGCGCCGGTGGGTCCGCCAGGCCCAGGCACGTGCCGGGGGCGCTGAGGGGGTCTCGACGGGTGGGTCAGGGCAGGTTCGACACGCGCAGGCCAGGGGCCGGGGACGCTTCGACCAGAGTGTGGGCCGTTTGGGGTTCACTCCGACGTGTCCCTGGACCGGTACCTGCGGGCCCTTCCCTTCTTTCGGCGCGTCGGTGACCGGTTCGGTGAAGCGGTGACCCTTTACGACATCGCCCTGATCCACCGACGTATGGGGCGCCTCGAGGAGGCTGTTGGCGAGTTGGAGCAGGCCATCGAACTCGACCGCCTGACCCGCCACTCGGGCCTCGACTCCTCTATCAGAATGCTTCAGGACATACGCCAGCAACGCCGCGGGTGGGCGCTGTCGCTCTTTGTTGCGGGCTTGGTGGATGCCGGCCCCCTTGCCGCCGGCCGTGGCCGCCCTCAGACACCAGGTGTGGGCCGCTTCTCGTCGAGTCCGCACGGGTCGCCTCCCGCATCAACCCGACGAGGGCCCCATCTCGTGGACGCGATCGTCCCTTTAACCAGAGGGGACCGCTGCGCCTCACCACTTCGGTGTGAGTTCGGCTAGCGATCAGGCGTGCCGCGGCATCACGGCGACGAAGTCGCGGCTGGAGGGCTGCAGGTAGCGGTCGGCCGCGGCGGTCTCGTCGCTGGTCAGTTTCTTGGCCGTGGTGGCGTTGGCGTTGTGGGTGTAGGTGATGTAGCTGGTCCAGTCCTTGTTGATGTCGAGTTGCATCGCCTCGACCGCCCCGGCGTCGTGGAGGATGTGGGCCAGCGCGCCGACGGTGAGGGAGGGACCGATCACGGCGACGGTCGAGCCGTCGGCGCGGGTGCCGACGCCGCTGCGCCACACCGCGGCGGCGCTGCCGACCGTCTTGCCCCAGATTCTGGGGCTCGGGTTGGCGACGGCGGGAGTCACCTTGCCCTTGTCGACGAGCAGGGTGAGGTTCTGGCGTACCGCGGCCACGCCGGCGCCGGGCTGGCCGCCAGGCCAGCTCTCCACCTTCAGTGTGCCGTTGGTGCCCAGCACCATCGAGGCCCCGCTCGCCCGCAGGGGGGCGACGGCATGCCCGTCCTGCCAGTAGCCACCTTGGGCGTCGACCATCTTGAAGCCGCTGTTGAACGAGGCCAGGACGCTCGAGGCGGCGCTGCCGCTGAGCTGGCTCGACTCGTGCGGGACCGGGCCCGGTTCCTTCGTCCCGGGATGCAGCACGAACGAGTTCAGCCGGGGGTCCATCCAGACCACGTGGACGACGTAGGAGGTGTGCACCTTGTCGGGGCGCAGCGAGGTGACCAGCGCCGCGGTGTGGCCCTGGTAGGAGTACAGCGGCCGCCACTGGCCCTCGCCCGGCAGGGCCGGGCCGGCCTGCGAGCGGATCGTGGCGGGTCGGACGCTCTCGGTGCGTACCGCACCGGTCGGGCCGGTCTGGATGGCGCCGCGGGCGGGCGCCCCGCCCGACTTGGGCGGGTTCAGCTTGTACTGCCACTGTTCCAGAACGGTGATGAGGCCGCTCATGCCGTGGTCGCGGGCCCATTCGGCGACGCGGGCGGCGGTGGTGTCGGTGCCCGGAGCGGTGAGCGCCTGGCCCAGCGAGACACCGTTCCACAGGAGAAGGGTGGCGAGTACGAGGGCGGGGATCGCCAGCCAGCGGCGGCGACGCCGGGGGCGGCGGCCTTGTGGGAAGTTCTTGTGGTGCCCGGTGCCCACCCCCGACCGGGCAGCGCCATCCCGGCGCCGGCGGTCCGGCAGTTCGTTGGTGGCAAAGTCTGTCATGGGAGTTCCTTCCGGTGTCGCCGCTCGAGGTGAAGCTCCGGCCACCCACTCGGTCAGCGATTCCCTTCCACTTTCCCCGCCGGCTGTGAGAAGCCGATGAGGACGTCCCACCCCGCCCGCCCCCACCTCTAGGCTGGGGCGGGAACCAGGAGGTGATGATGAGCCGGATCCTGCTCGCGGTTGGCATGCGGGCCAAGCTGGCGGTCGCGACCATGGCGATCGTCGGTCTGGCGTTGGTGATGGGGACCGGCATCGTCAGCCTGGCGCTCTACTCTGCGCTGACGTCGTCACTGAAGACCCAGGCCACTGCCCAACTCCAGGCCATCGTCGATCTGGTCGGCCGGGAAGGGCTCGAGGGCCTCAACGGGGAGACCGGCGCCGAGGTCGGCGCCGTCGTCCAGCTGATCGATGCGCAGGGTCGCCTCCTCTATGGTTCGCGTCCCGGCGCCCCACTGACCACCCTCCACCCGGCCGTCGGGCAGGTCCTGGTAGAGGGCATCACCCCCCTACCGACCCTCAAGGACATCCCCGGCCCGGTCACCGCCGCCACCGGGGTCCTCATCGACGATCACCCCGTCACCGCCGTCGTGGCCCTGCCGCAGGTCTCCCAGCGTGAGGCCGTCACCACCGTCCTCAAGCTGTTGTTGCTGGGCACACCGGTCATCGTCCTTGCCTCGGGGATCATCGCCTGGTGGCTGATCAGTCGTTCGCTGCGACCCGTGGAGGGGATCCGTAGGACGGTGGAGTCGATCTCGTCGCGACATCTCGGCGCGCGTGTCCCGGTGTCGGGGACCGATGACGAGATCGGGCGCCTGGCCCTGACCATGAACGAGATGCTCGATCGGCTCGAGCGGGGCCGCCGGCAGCAGAACCAGTTCGTCGCCGATGCCAGCCACGAACTGCGCTCACCCCTGGCCAGCCTGCACACCGCCCTCGACATGGGTGCCGGCGACCCGAGCGGGCAGCGGTGGCGCAGTCTGGCGCCGGTGATGGCCACCGAGACGCATCGGATGGAACGCCTCGTCGACGACCTGCTCACCCTGGCCCGCGGTGACGCCGGGACGGTGCCCGCAACCCGGTGGCGCGACGTCGACCTGGACGACCTGGTGGTCGAGGAGGCCCGCCGCCCCCGATCTCCCGGCCGGGTCGAGGTGACCTTCGACGTACGCCCCGCACGGGTCCGCGGGGACCGGCTGCAGCTCGTCCGGGTGCTGCGCAACCTTGCGGACAACGCCGTGCGGGCGGCCACCTCACGCGTGGTGCTCTCGGTCGCCCCCGAGGGGACCCAGGCGGTGGTGCGTGTCGAAGACGACGGGCCCGGCATCCCCGCCGACCAGCGCGAGCGGGTGTTCGAGCGGTTCGTACGCCTGGACGAGGCCCGCACCCGCGACGGCGGTGGCAGTGGTCTGGGCCTGGCCATCGTCCGCGAACTCGTCGCCCTGCACGGGGGCAGCGTGGCCGTGGACCGCTCCGGGCTGGGCGGCGCCCGGTTCACCATCCGACTCCCGCTCCACAGGCAGGCCCCGCCAGAAGAAGACTCAATCGGCCAGACCGTGCCCGCCGCTCCTGACCGGCCGGGTCAGGACGTGCTGGATCAGGACACCGGAGGGCTGTCGACCAGCCGGTAGCCGACGCCGCGCACCGTCTCGATCGAGTGTCGCCCGAAGGGCTCGTCGACCTTGCGGCGTAGGTAGCCGACGTAGACTTGGATGATGTTGGTGTCCCCGGCGAACGCCGGGTCCCACACGCCGTCAAGGATCTGGGACTTGGTGACGACCTGGCCGCGCTGGCGCATCAGGTACTCCAGCAGCATGAACTCCTTGGCGGTCAGTTCGATCTCCACCTCCCCGCGCCACACCCGGTGGCTGGCCGGGTCCAGCGACAGGTCGCCAACGCTGAGTACGGTCGGACGTTCCGGTGCGCCGCGGCGGATCAGCGCCCGGAGCCGGGCGACGAGGACCACGAAGTCGAACGGCTTGGTCAGGTAGTCGTCGGCGCCCAGGTCGAAGGCGTCTACCTGGTCGTACGGCCCGTCCTTGGCGGTCAGCATCAGGACCGGGGTCCACACCCGGCGCCCCCGCATGCCCTTCACGATGTCGTAGCCGTTCAGGGCGGGCAGCATGATGTCGATCACCGCGACGTCGTACGACCCTTCCAGGGCCATCCACAGCCCGTCGCGACCGTTCGACGCCACGTCGACGATGAACCCTTCGCTCCGCAAGCCGTCGGAGACCAGCTTCGACAGGGACGGATCGTCCTCGACCATCAGCACACGCATGTCTCCATTGTGTCGCCTCCACCGAGTGGCGAAGATCCGCCCCTCGCTACGGCCCCGGACGCCGTTGACTGCTTCCACGGAGTTCCTGCAGTTCCACCGGTACAGGGCAGGCCGAGCCGCTCATTCAGACGGGCCATGCCCGCAGAAACGTCTGTCGAAGGAACGTGATGGATCGACAGACGTCGGCTGTCTATCAAACGAACGTGACTGTTGGACTGTCCGAGTCGTCCTCGAGTAGCTCGTTGATGGTCTTAGCTTGCTTAGTCGTCATGTTGCGCCGGCTCGTCTTCTTGGCCGTTGACGAACCGAAGGGTGGCTCACCCACACAGAGGGCGAGCAAGGGGCCAACTTGTCGGAACCGACCTACACATCAGGTCGTACCCGCCACGAAACATGAGGTCGTACGCCGACACCAGTACAAGTGGCAGGTTTCGAAGGCTTTCGATGGCGTCGATAGGGCCGGCGGCGGTGGTGTACCAGTGGCGGGCCTGGGCAAGGTCGGGAGGATCCAGTACATCCGCGAGCAGGACACCCGGGTTGTACATGGCGTCGGTATCGCCGGCTTCGGCCGCGGCGGTGTACGCCGCTCTCTCCTCCGCCAGCGACACCGCGCCCCCCGAAGAAGCCTCAACCTCGGTCATCGGTTCCTCCCACTGGCCGGCGGCGCGCCCTCGGACACGGCCTGGTCGCCACGGGCCTCACCCCGGTCACGGTCGCCGGCGCACCGACTGACGTCGACTGGAGGCCACCGACCGCCAAGCTGTTGACACCACATCAGAGATCACGGCTCGTCCTCGACTTCCGTTTCCATGCGGACCGGTGAGGTCCACGGCTTCCACGGAAGAAGGCCGGTGAGGGGTGCGCTGTGACGGCTGGTCGACAAGGGTGAGTGAGAGCTCCATTGCATATGAGCTCCCCGATGGATCACACCGCCCTGGACAGGTCGGCCGCTCCCACGAGTCCGGCCAGGTTGCCCTGCCTGGCGAGCCTGACCTCCGGCTCCGACCGGAAACTGCGGGCGGAGAGGAGCGACGTGAACGACTCCTGTGCGGGCCGGCGCAACAGGTCGCCGGCTTCCGAGACGCCCCCGGCGAGGACGAAGACGTCAGGATCGAATGCCGCAGCCAAGGCCGCCATGCCCCGGCCAAGCCACACGCCGAGATTGCGCAGGCACTCCAGGGCGGCGGGATCGCCCGCGCGGGCCGCCGCAGTGATGTGGATCCCGCTGATCTGGTCGGCTCGCCCGCCGGCCGACTCGAGCAGGCCGGCCCCGCGGGCCGGGTCGAGGGTGGCCAGTTCTCGCGCATCGGCGACCAGGGCGCTGCCTGACGCATACCGCTCCCAGCAGCCGCGCAGTCCACAGCCGCATCGGCGGCCGTCGGGGCGGACGACCATGTGGCCCCATTCCCCGGCCAGGCCGTGCGTGCCTCGGACGAGCTCCCCGTTCAGGATGATGGCTCCGCCGATGCCGGTTCCGACGGTGAGGATGACGGCGGACGAGGCGCCGCGGGCCGCCCCGAACCTGGCTTCGCCCCAGCCCGCTGCGTTGGCGTCGTTCTCGACCACGGTGGGCAGTCCAGTCGCCCGGCCGATCCGCTGTCCGAGGGGTTCGTTGCGCCAGGCCAGGTTCGGCGCGAACAGGACCGTGCAGCGGTCCTCATCCACCAGGCCGGCAGCGCCGATGCCGATGCTGTTGGCTCCGTACTCCGCCGCGAGCGCGGAGGCTATCTCCGCGATGGTGTCGGCTGTCCGGTCGGCGTCGCGGGCTGGCGTGGCGCGACGGATCTGCGCGAGGACCGTGCCGTTCTCGTCGACGACCCCGGCTGCGATCTTCGTTCCGCCGACGTCTACGCCGATGGCCAAGGACATGGTGGCGATCCTCCTCATTCGTGTACGTGGGGTTGCCCGGGCCCCGGACAGGGATGACCCGGTTGCTGCTGGTGGGCCGGCAGACGGTGGCGGCCGCCTGGTCGAGCAGCCGCCACCGCGCAGGTGCTAGCTGGTGACGGCCAGGGAGGCGCGCAGCTTCCGGTTCGCCTTCTCGACGTCGAGCCGGGTGAGGAAGAACAGGATCACGAGATTGGCGATCGCCGGGATCCCCAGGTACATGAAGTGGAGCATGCTGATCGCCGACGCGGACTGGACCGCGGCGCCGCCGACGTAGCCGCTGGCGGCGAGCAGCCAGCCGGTCAGGGCGGTGCCGAGGCCGCCTCCGATCTTCACGCCGAGTGTTGTGCAGGAGTACATCATCCCGTCGAGGCGCTTCTTGCTCTTCAGGTAGGTGTGCTCGGACGCCTCGGCGATGAGCGCGTTCAGGGTGCCCTGCAGCGGGCTCATCCCGAAGGATGCCACCGCGGAGAACAGCAGCATCAGCGGGATGCTCCCGAGGTAGGCGCCGACGACGACGCCGATCCGGCCGACGACCGCGATCGCGTAGCCGACCATGTTGACCTTGTACATCTGGCCGAACCGCTTCACCAGCACGGGGGTGAACAGCAGGCCGATGATCAGCGGGATGTTGATCGCCCAGGCGAAGACACCCAGCTTCGTCGCGTCGCCCAGGATGTAGGTCATGAAGTAGATGCCCATGTTCAGGGTGGCGGTGAAGATCTGCGACAGCAGGAACACGGCGAGGATGATCAGGTAGTACTTGTTGGTGAGGAGGAGGCGCGCGCCTTCCTTGAAGGTGTACCGCTCGCTCTGCTCGAGCTCCTCGCGGGCCTGGGGGGCGTCGGGGCGGTCGGCCAGTTCCTCCGGCGGCAGTTCCTTGACCGACATCACCGACAGCGTGTTGACCGCGAGGCCGATGATCGCGTAGATGATCGCGATGGTGCGCCATCCTTGGGTGCCGCCACCCAGCATTGAGACCCCCTGGACGGTGAAGGTCTGGATGAGCATGCTGGTGGTGAAGGCGAACATGAACCGGATGGAGCCCATCTGGACGCGTTCGGCGTTGTTGCGGGTGACGAGGGCGGTCAGCGCCGAGTAGGCGATGTTGTTCGCGGTGAAGAACACCGAGTTCAGCAGCGTGTAGGCGAGGAAGAACCAGACGTACTTGCTGATGGCGTCGAAGCTGCTCGGGACGGCGAAGGTCGCGACGAGGGTGATCGCGCAGCCGATGTAGGGCCACAGCATCCAGGGCCGTGCCTTGCCCATCCGCGTCTTGGTGCGGTCCAGGATGGTCCCGAAGCCGAGGTCGGTCACGCCGTTGAACAGCTGCGCGACCATCATCAGCGTGCCGATCACGCCGGCGTTCATGCCCATCTCGTCGGTGAGATAGATCATCAGGAAGGCCGACATGAAGGCGTAGACGACGTTTCCTGCGATGTCGCCGGAGCCGTAGCCCACCTTGTTGTACCACTTCAGGTACGTCTTCTCCGGTGGAGTCACCGTTGCCGCCTGGGTCGTCGTTGTCTCGATCATTGGGTCACCTCTTCGTGTTCCCGTGTGGATGGGGGTCAGTTGTTGGTCTGGGGGATGAGCATGAAGTCGAAGCTGAAGTCGGTCTCGTCCACCTGGTACTTCTCCAGGAGTGCGGGACCGCAGCTGTTGGACCCGATGCCTGCCATCGCGTGGTCGAGGCACAGCACGGTCGAGCCACTGGGCCGGAGCTCGTGGTTGTGGCCTCGTTCGGCCAGTTCCTCCTGGGTGTGGCGCGACGCGTTGAAGGAGAACGAGGACGAGGACACCGCCGTCAACGAGGTCGTCGCGTCGCCCACGGTCACGTGGTCACAATCGGCGTGGCTGCCGTTCTCCTGCGGGCGCAGGTAGTCGGTGTGCAGGCTGTCGCGGTCGGTGGCGAAGAGCCCGTGGTGGCTGGCCCGGTGCTTGTCCACGTAGCTCTCGTGCGGGCCGAGGCCGCAGTAGGTGACGTGTTGCATGGACTCGGGCAGGAACAGCCGCAGCCCGTACCGGGGGAACGAGGGGAAGCCGTCGGCCCGCTGGACGTGCACCGACACGGCCAGGGTCCCGTCGCCGTACGCCCGCCACACCGCGCTCATCCGGGAGATGGGCTGGATGACCGGGGCCGTCATCGCCATGCTGACGTGCAGGGCGACGTGGTCGTCGTGCTGCTGGACCCGGTGGTCGTAGGCGCGTTCCCGGGCCTGGTGGTAGCGAGCCCGCTCCCACTCCAGCCGCACGTGCCGATCGTTGTCGGTGGGGGCGCGCCAGATGTTCAGCTGCATCGGGCGGTCCAGAAGTTCCCGCCCGTCGAACTGCAGCGAGGCCGGCATGCCGGTCGCGGGGTCGAAACGGTAGGCGAACCGATCTCCGAAGACCGTGATCCCGCACTCGTCCTGCGCCAGGGCCGGTGCCGTCCGTGGGCGCGGCGCCGCCAGCAGAGCAACCGCTGTCCGGTTGCGGTCGTCGTTCGTACGCAGGGGGACCTCGTCGAACCCCAGGTCGTGGCCGGCCTCCCGTAGTGCGTCCGGCCGGCGCAGGGTGTAGCTGACGAGCAGGTGGCACCGGCCGGACTCGGGGACCGTGGCCGCGCAGGGCACCGCGACGGTGGTGTGGGGCGGGATCGGGACGTCGAGCGGGACCGGTCCTTCCTCGACGACCTCGCCGTCGCGCAGCACGGTGTAGGTCACGGTGAGGTGGTCGGCCAGGTCGGTGAAGTCGAGGTCGTTGCGGATGCGCAGCAGCCCCGTGTCCTGGTCGAACCCGGTGACCCGGGCGGGCCGCTGGACGTTCTTCAGCTCCAGCAGGCCGACGTGCGGCGTACGGTCCGGAGCCACCAGCCCGTCGACGCAGAAGTTGCCGTCGTGCACGGTCTCGCCGGAGTCACCGCCGTAGCCGTAGCGAGGAGTCCCGTCCTCGGCGTGGTCGAGCACGATCGCGTGGTCGCACCACTCCCACACGAAGCCGCCGCAGAGCCGGTCGTCGGCGCGGATGAGCTCCCAGTAGTCCGCCAGATCGCCCGGGCCGTTGCCCATGGCGTGGCAGTACTCGACGAGGATGAACGGCTTGTCCGGGTCGCCCTCGAGGTATCGGCGGATCTCGTCGAGCTCGGGGTACATCCGGCTGTAGAGATCGATCGCGGAGTAGTCGTACTTCCGCTTGGAGTCCCGGTAGTAGGAGCTCTCGTAGTGGGTGAGCCGTCCGGGGTCGAAGGCCTTCATCCAGGCCAGGGCCACCTCGAGGGTGCAGCCGTACGCACATTCGTTGCCGGCCGACCACGCGATGATGCTGGGCCGGTTCTTCTCGCGCTGGACGCAGAGCTGCACCCGGTCCAGCGTCGGCGCGACCCAGTCCGGGTTGTCCGCGACCAGGTCGTTCCAGTGCTCCACCGTGTTGTCCCACGAGTCGTCGGCCAGGTACTGGGTCTGGGTGCCGTGGCTCTCGTTGTCGGCCTCGGACATGACGTAGAAGCCGTACTCGTCGCACAGTTCGTAGAAGCGCGGGTCGTTGGGGTAGTGGGAGCTGCGGACGGCGTTGATGTTGTGCTGCTTCATCAGTCGCAGGTCGCGTGCCATGTGGTCGAGGTCGACGGCCGGCCCGGTGACGGGGTCGGAGTCGTGCCGATTGACGCCGCACAGCGTGATCGGGCGGTCGTTGAGACGGAGCACGGCGGCCGCCGTCCCCACCTCGCGCATCCCGACGCGGTCGATGATGACCTCGTCCGCGGACTCGAGGACCAGCGTGTAGAGGTGCGGGTGCTCGGCGGTCCACAGCAGCGGGTCGACGACCTCGAGGACGGCGCGGTGGCTGTAGCTGTCGTCACCGTCGAACGGCTCCAGGGTCGAGGTCGCGACCGTACGTCCGTCGGGGTCCTGCAGCGTGAGGGTGGTGGCGACCGGAGCACCGGCGTAACTCCCGCGCACCTCGGCCTGCCAGGCCCGACCGTTCCGGGACGTGGTGGTGAAGTAGTCGAAGAGCACCGACTCGGGGCGAGCGAGCAGGTAGACGTCCCGGAAGATGCCGGAGGTGCGGAACTTGTCCTGGTCCTCCAGGTACGTGCCGTCGCACCACTTCAGGACGAGCACGGTCAGCCGGTTGCGGCCGGCCTCGACCATGCCGGTGACGTCGAACTCGCTGGTGGCGTGCGAGACCTGGCTGTAGCCGACGTAGCTGCCGTTCAGCCAGACGTAGAAGCACGAGTCCACGCCCTCGAAGTCCAGGTGCAGGCGAGGGGCCGCCGCGTCGGGCACGTGGTCGAAGTCCAGCAGGTAGACCCCGCAGGGGTTGTCGTACGGGACGAACGGGGGGTCCAGCGGGATCGGGTAGCGAACGTTGGTGTACTGGTGCGCGTCGTGGCCCTGGTGCTGCCAGGTGCCCGGCACGGTGATCCGGTCGAACCCCTCCGGCGCGTGGTCGCGCGCGACGACGCGCTCGGGCACCTCGTGGATGCTGGGGTAGTAGCGGAAGTCCCAGGCACCGTTGAGCAGCCGGACCCGATCGGAGAGCTCGCGAGCCCTCGGCCCCGGGGCGAGTCGCGTCGAGGACGGGATGTAGTAGGCCCTCGCCGGCAGCGTGTTCTCGTGCAGGACGCTCAGGTCCTCGTGGTGCCTGGGGATGTTCATGGGTGGATTTCCTTCTCAACCTCGTTGTCGATAGGTGGCTGTGCCGGCTGCATGAGCGCGGGCCGGTTTCAGCCCGTCGCACTGCTGCCGCACGCCGTGTCCTGCGTACGTCGACGATCGGGTCGAGTGGGTGCTCACCGTCGAGTCGATCTCCTCGTCGAGTGGTGACAGCTGCCTGTCACCGGCCCCGAGACATGCGATGTTTGCGCAATCATCGGGTGACATCTACGATGATCGGCATCAAGTAGCGGGGTTGTCAAGCCGGGTGGCAAGATGTGTGATAACGCAAACATTCGGGCAGATTCGGGCAGTTCCGCAGCCAGGACGCAACGTGGCGGCAGCAGGAGTGAGGCAGGTATCAATGGTGATGACGGCCGTGGAGCACAGGACTGATGTGCATGACTGGAACGTGGCGTGGAGCCGCGACGAGGGGGTGGCGCGAGCACAGGCACTCTTCGAGGAGGCATTCGATCGGCCCCCGGAGGGCGTGTGGGCCGCACCCGGTCGGGTGAACCTGATCGGCGACCACGTCGACTACAACCAGGGACTGTGCCTGCCCATCGCACTGCCCCACCGCACGTACGTGGCCCTGGCGCCGCGTTCGGACGGGCGGGTGCGGATGGTCACCGGGCTGGATGACGGCCAGCGGTGGGACGGTTCCCTCAGCGAGATCCGCCCCGGCGGGGTGGCGGACTGGGTGGCCTATTGCGCGGGGCCGGCCTGGTCGCTGCTCCGCGCCGGGATAGACGTCCCCGGCTTCGACCTGGCCATCGCCTCGTGCGTGCCCATGGGGGCGGGCCTGTCGTCGTCGGCCGCCGTGGAGTGCGCTGTCGGGCTCGGCCTGGCCGAGCTCGCCGGCCATCCGATGGGGGACGACGCGGGCCGCAGCCGGCTCGCCCAGCTGTGCACCGAAGCCGAGAACCAGGTGGCCGGGGCCCCCACCGGCGGGATGGACCAGGCGGCCTCCCTGCGCGCCCGGACCGGCCACGCCCTGTTGCTGGACTGCGAGTTGGACACCGTGACCCACGTCCGGTTGCCGCTGGAGGACTGGGGGCTGGAGCTCCTGGTGATCGACACCCAGGCGTCCCACGCCCTGAGTGACGGGCAGTACGGGCAGCGCCGCGCCGCCTGCGAGCGGGCCGCGGCACTGCTCGGCGTGGATTCACTGCGCCAGGTCGCCGAGGGAACGGACCCCGAATGCCTGGACGCCGTTCTGTCGATGCTGGCGGATCCCGTCCTCGCACGCAGGGCTCGCCACGTCGTGACGGAGATCTGGCGGGTCGGCGCGTTCGTCTCCGCGCTCGGGGCGGGTGACCTGGTGCGGGCCGGCCGGCTGATGGTCCAGTCCCACCTGTCGCTGCGGGACGACTTCGAGGTCAGTGTGCGCGAGCTCGACGTGGTGGTGGACGCTGCCCTGGCAGCGGGGGCCCTCGGTGCGCGGATGACCGGTGGTGGTTTCGGGGGCAGCGCGGTTGCGCTCGTACCCGCCAGCGCTGTACGGACGGTGGCCAGTGCAGTGATGGCCGAGGCCCGCCGCCAGGGAACGCCTCCGCCGGTCATCCACCGTGCCTCGGCTTCCGGCCCGGCGGAACGGCTGCTGTGATCATGGTCGCGCAGGGATGCGGCCCGGACGACGTACCACCTCAGACAGGAGCAGGGGAATGACCCACGACGTGCAGGACCAGCCCTCGCGCAGGGGAGGCGTGAGCTGGTCCCAGGGTGCGACGGCACGCGACGTCGCGGCTCTGGCCGGGGTGTCCACCCAGACCGTCTCCCGGGTGGCCAACGGCGCCCAGAACGTCTCACCCGACACTCGGCAACGGGTGCAGGACGCCATGGCGACGCTCGGCTACGCCCCCAATGCTGCTGCGCGGATGCTGAAGGCCGGACGCTCCGACACCATCGGAGTGGTCGCGCACCACCTGAGCCGCACCGGAGAGGCGCACATCGTCGAGGCGGTGTGCTCCACGGCTCGGTCCCGCGGCTACAACATCCTGCTCACGGATGCCGGCAGCGGATCGGTCGAGGAGACGAACCACGCCATCCTCCAGTCCCGCCGCGGAGTAGCGGGTCTCGTGGTCCTGGGCCTCGAGACCAGGGAGGTCGAGCGACTGCGCTTCCCGAGGAACCTGCCACTGGTGATGGCGGACTCCCGACCCTTGTCCGTGCCGGGCGTGGGATTCGACCAGGTGGGCGGTGCCCGGCTGGCCGTCGAGCACCTGCTGGGCCTGGGGCGCCGCACGGTGCACCTCGTTGCGGGCCCGCTGGAGTCGGTCCAGTCGCAACAGCGTGAGGCCGGCTGGCGGGAGGCCCTGGCGGCGGCCGGCCGCCCCGCACCGCAGCCGATGTACGGGGACTGGTCACCGGCTTCCGGCTACCGCATCGGCAAGGAGCTGGCCGGCGATCCAGCTGTCGAAGCGATCTTCGTGGGGAATGACGAGATGGCTTCCGGGGTGCTCCGGGCCCTGCACGAGGCCGGCCGGCGAATCCCCGACGACGTCGCCGTGGTCGGCTTCGACGACATCAGCGCCGAATGCCTCTGGCCCCCGCTGACGAGCGTGCACCAGGACTTCCGCGCCGTCGGAGAAGGACTCGTTCAGCTGCTGGTCGAACAGATCGAGGGGCGGGATGGGTCCAGACATGTCACGGCGGTGCAGTCACGCCTGGTCCCCGCCCGCCTGGTCGTTCGCGAGAGCAGCGCCGCGCGACGGCAGCCGTCCATGGTCCCGGACCCGTCACGTAGAGGAGAGGTCGCATGAGTGATACCCGCCGCCGGCTGGCGCTGGCGAAGATGAGGGAGGCCGGAGTGGGCACCGCCGCGATCGAGGTCTTCGACCAGCTCTACACGCAACTGGAAGGTGGGGCCGCGGGTCTCATCGCGGAGGACACCATCAGCCCGCTCATCGCACCGCCGATGCTCGACGAGGTCGACGTGGACGACCGGGCCGGCCGTGAGGCACTCGCGAGGACCGCCGTGATCAAGCTGAACGGCGGCCTGGGCACCTCGATGGGACTCGACCGGGCCAAGAACCTGTTGGAGGTCCGCGACGGTCTCACCTTCCTCGACATCATCGTGCGGCAGGTCCTGTCGGCCCGGCAGACCTACGGCGTGCAGCTGCCCCTGCTGTTCATGAACTCCTTCCGCACCCATGACGACACGCTCGCGGCGCTGGCCGACTACCCCGACCTACCGGTCGGCGATCTCCCTCTGTGCTTCCTGCAGAACCAGGAGCCCAAGCTGGGCGCGGATGACCTGGCCCCGGTCCGATGGCCGGCAGATCCCGGCCTGGAGTGGTGCCCCCCGGGCCACGGCGATGTCTACACCGCCCTGTACGGGTCGGGGATCCTGGACGCACTGATCGAGCGAGGGTTCCGCTACGCGTCCTTGAGCAACGGAGACAACCTCGGGGCCTCGCCCGACGCTCGCGTCGCCGGGTGGTTCGCCGCAACGGGTGCCCCCTACGCGGCAGAGGTGTGCCGACGCACGGCCAACGACCGGAAGGGAGGGCACCTTGCCATCCGCAGGAGCGACGGCCAGCTGATCCTGCGGGACACGGCCCAGACACCTGCCGACGAGATGCACTACTTCACCGACGAGCATCGCCATCCCTTCTTCCACACCAACAACCTCTGGGTCGACCTGGCGGCCCTGAACTCCCTGATGGACGAACGAGGTGGCGTGCTGGGCCTGCCACTGATCCGCAACGAGAAGACCGTGGACCCGTCCGACCCGACATCGCCCAAGGTCATCCAGCTGGAGACGGCGATGGGGGCTGCGATCGAGGTATTCCCGCGCGCGACTGCGATCGGCGTCGGCCGCGACCGCTTCCTGCCCGTCAAGACCACCAATGAGCTGCTGCTCCTACGCTCGGACCTGTACGAGCTGGACGACCGGGCCCGCCTCGTCGCGCAGGCACCGACCCCGTCGATCGCGCTCGACGGGAACTTCAAGCTGGTGGGCGACTTCTCCCGGCGCATACCGCACCCCCTGGGGCTGCGCCGCACCACCTCCCTGACGGTTTCCGGAGACGTCTCCTTCGGAAAGGGCGTGCAGATCGTGGGGAGCGTCGAGATCACCAGCGACCAGCCCACTTCCATGCCTGACGGCACGGTCCTGGAGGGCTGACCGCTGGGATGTGCGCCGGTCCATGGACTTCCCCCGGTCGAGCGGGACTTCTCGGACACGCCGACGCTCATCGACCGGCGGGTAGCCGTGCCTGGCCTCAGGGAGGTTCTCCTTCGCAGCGGGCAGCTCGACGCCGGATCGTTCTTCTAGGTCGGTGACCATCTTGACGACCTGGTCGAGGTCGTCCCATTCCTTCAGGTGGGCCCTGAGAAGTTGGGCTCGGGTCTTGGACGCCCACATGAGCGCATCCCGCCCGACCCACGTCGTCACCACGCCAGTGGGGTCTACAGCCATGTCTGATTCTCCGTTCAGGTGAAGATGCCGGGGGGTGGTGGTTCGGCGGTCCATGGGGGTAGTTGGTTGTGTTCGCCGGTGAGGGGGTGGCATTTGCGGAAGGGGCCGGTGGTGCTGGTGAGTTCGCGCATGAGGGGGTCGGCGTAGGTGAGGAGCCAGGTGGCGATGCCGTGGGGGCCTTGGTAGCGGAGGGCTTCCCAGGTGCGCCAGAGGGCTTCGATCCGGGTGTAGGCCTCGGTGCCGCGTCTTGCGCGCTCGATCCGGTGAGAGGAAGGCCGTGACAGGCCGCCGCAGTCAGGCCCCGGTCCAGCCTCAAGCCGCAAGCGCCCTACGCATCTGCCGGTAGTCGGGGTCCGTCGGAGGTGTCTGTCCAACCAACGTGATTGACAGACCCATGCGATGTCCGATCCGGCTGCAGAAGTGTCGATCAAACCAACGTGATTGTTGGACGATGCCGGCGGTGAGCGCGGTGTCTTCAAAAACGGTCCTGACTGCTATCATCGTCGAATGACGATACTATCGGGAGCGTCGGGTGGTTCCGACGTTGAGAGTGGTGGTGCGGGATCAGAGGACTTGGTGTCTGCTGCGGCGTTGTTCCACGGGTTGTCGGATCCGACGCGGTTGGCGATTCTGCAGCACCTGACGTCGGGTGAGCATCGCGTACGGGATCTGGTGGAGCATCTGGGGCTGGCCCAGTCGACGGTCAGCGCACACCTGGCGTGTCTTCGGGAGTGCGGTCTGGTCGAGTCGCGTCCGCAGGGACGGGCCTCGTTGTTCTCCCTGGCCAACACCCCGGCCCTCCTGGCGCTGCTCGTGACGGCCGAGAGACTCCTCGCGGCGACCGGCTACGCAGTCACCTTGTGCCCGAACTACGGCATCGGGACCACCGGGAACCCTGCCCCCGAAGACCTGAAGTTCCATGACGCCAAGGAGACCGACCGATGAGCGATTCCCAGATGACCCGCCGCGATGACGACGAAGAACTCGTCGGGGGGCCCGGGGGCCGGATTGATGATGATGACGACGATGACGCGGACGTCGACCATTTCTGGCAGGTCCGCGAAATGCAGTTCGGTGTCGTGTCCGGCCTGCTGTTGCTCGTGGGGTTCCTCCTGGGGCGGGCCGGTCAGGAGGGCTGGTCGCTGGGCCTGAGCTTGGCCGCGCTGGTCCTGGGGGGCTCGACGTTCGTCCCCGAGGCGCTGCAGAAGCTGCGCCGCGGCAAGTTGGGCATCGACCTGCTGATGACGATCGGCGCGGTCGGTGCCGCGCTCCTCGGCCAGGTCGAGGAAGCAGCGACCCTCGCCTTCCTGTATTCGCTGAGTGAGGGGCTGGAGGAGTACTCGGTCGCCAAAACCCGCAAGAGCCTGCGGGCGCTGCTGGACCTGGTCCCGCGCGAGGTTACCGTGCGGCGCGGCGGCGCGGATATCGTGGTCGATCCGGATGAGGTCGTTGTCGGCGACCACATGGTCGTACGACCAGGGGAACGCCTGGCGACCGACGGGATCATCCGTTCCGGGCGCACCGCGTTGGACACGTCGGCGATCACCGGTGAGTCGATGCCGGTCGAGGCGGGTCCCGGTGATGAGGTCTTCGCGGGTGCGATCAACGGCACCGGCGTGCTGGACGTGGAGGTCACCAGCACCGCGGAGAACAACTCCCTGGCGCGCATCGTGCAGATCGTGGAGTCCGAACAGTCCCGCAAGGGCGCTACCCAGCGGTTGACGGACAGGATCGCCGGGCCCCTTGTGCCGGGGATTCTGATCGTCGGTCTGCTCATCGCTGTTGTCGGCGCGATCTACGGGGAGGCTGCCTTCTGGATCGAACGGGCCCTGGTTGTCATCGTGGCGGCATCGCCGTGCGCGTTGGCGATCTCGGTGCCGGTCACCGTGGTCGCCTCGATCGGTGCGGCCAGCAAGCACGGTGTCCTGGTCAAGGGTGGTGCCGCGATGGAAACCCTCGGCAAGGTCGGCACCATCGCCCTGGACAAGACCGGGACCCTGACCCGTAACGAGCCGGTTGTCATCGACGTCGCAACCACCGGCGGCCACACCAGCCAGGACGTGGTGGCCCTGGCCGCCGCGCTGGAGGCGCGCAGCGAGCATCCGCTGGCCCGCGCCATCCTCGCCGCCGCGCAGGCCGTGCCCGAGGCTCAGGCCGTGGAGGCGGTCACCGGTGCCGGTCTGAGTGGCACGGTCGGCGAGGTGGCGGTGCGGTTGGGCCGCCCGGGCTGGATCGAGCCGGGGACCCTGGCCGGCGACGTGGTCCGGATGCAGGAAGCCGGCGCGACCGCGGTTCTGCTCGAGGTGGACGGACTCGTCGTCGGCGCGATCGCGGTCCGCGACGAACTGCGCCCCGAGGCTGCAGAGGCCGTCGCAGACCTTCGCCAGCAGGGCTACACCGTGGCCATGCTCACCGGTGACAACCACGCCACGGCCCACGCCTTGGCCGCCGCGGCAGGCATTGACGAGGTCCACGCCGACCTGCGCCCGGAGGACAAGTCCCGCCTGGTGGGCCAGTTCCGCGACTCCGGACGGGTGACCGCGATGGTCGGTGACGGTGTCAACGACGCCCCGGCGCTGGCCACCGCCGACCTTGGCGTCGCGATGGGGGCGATGGGAACCGACGTGGCCATCGAGACTGCCGATGTGGCGCTGATGGGCAATGACCTGCGACTCCTCCCGGGGGCCTTCGCCCACGCCCGCCGGACCCGGCGGATCATCCTGCAGAACGTCGTCCTCTCGTTGGTGCTGATCGGGGTACTCATCCCGCTGGCCCTCACGGGCGTTCTGGGGCTGGCCGCCGTGGTCCTGGTCCACGAGGTCTCGGAAGTCATCGTCATCGCCAACGGCGTGCGCGCCGGCAGGTCGAGGGCCCTGCGCACCATCGCTGGCCCCGTGTCGGCACCGGCGACCCGGGTCGCCCCCCACAGCTGACCGTGGGCCTGCACTGTGTGATGACCGGTGATCGGGGTTGTGGTCTAGCCCGGGCGCCTTCGACGATTCCCTCGCCGGCAAGAAATGCGTATTGCATGCCACATGCAAACAAGACCCTCAGTGGTTGAAGATCGGAAAGGACCAGGCAATGAGCGGACACGACCACTCCCACACTGCAGACACGGGGCGGGACCGCGGCAGGCTCCTCGCGGCCCTTGGCGTGACAGTGATGATCATGGCCGCGGAGGTGGTCGGGACAGTCCTGTCGGGTTCGCTGGCGCTCCTGGCCGACGCCGGGCACATGCTTACCGACGCCTCCGGGCTGTTGATCGCCCTGATCGCCGCCTCGCTCGCCCTGCGTCCCCGCACGCCCGAGCGGACCTGGGGGTACCAGCGAGCCGAGGTCCTGGCTGCCGCCCTGCAGGCTGGGCTCCTGCTGGTCGTGGGCGTCTTCGTCATCTACGAGGCCGTCCGCCGGCTGGTGGAACCGCCCGAGGTCGGCTCCGGCGCCATGCTCTGGTTCGGCATCATCGGCCTGGTGGGCAACGCCGTCTCCCTGCTCGTACTCGCCGCAGGGCGGCGCAGCTCCTTCAACCTCAGGGCGGCATTCCTGGAGGTCCTCAACGACGCGCTGGGCTCCGTGGCCGTGATCGTCGCCGCGATCGTGATCACTCTGACCGGCTGGACCCGCGCCGACGCCCTCGTCTCGCTCCTGATCGGGGCACTGATCCTCCCGCGGACGCTTCGGCTGTTGAAGGAGACCATCGATGTGCTCCTGGCCGCCACCCCGAAGGGTCTGGACCTGCGCAGTGTCCGTGACCACATCCTTGCCATGCCGCACGTAGTCGACGTCCACGACCTGCACGCGACCCTGATCGGCACCGGCACCCCGGTGATCACCGGACACGTCACGCTCGAGGACCGCTGCCTGACCGACGGCCACGCCCAGCAGATCCTCTCCGACCTGCAGGACTGCGTCGCCGACCACTTCGACGTCCCCGTCGAGCACTCAACCTTCCAGCTCGAAACCACCTCCCACCGCGATCAGGAACGCCTCCACCACTGACCCGGACCAAGGGCCGGGGGCAAACGTGTCCGGCGTCCAGCTCGACGGGCCCGGCACCGGAGCGTCGGCCCGGCTGTGCCGGTCGGGACGGTGCCAGGGCATGACGTTTGCCCTCGTCGAGGACGACCACCATGGGGACCTGGAGCTGGCCTGCAGGGCAGTGAGAGGCGTACTTCTCGCTCGCGGTGGCGATAGCCCCGCTCAGCACCGCGGCGGTGGCTCGCCCACTGCCTGGTAGCGGTGGCCAGCCCCGGCGAACCGTCTGTCAAAGGAACGTGATGGGACTGCTGCACGGATAGGTGAGACCTATCGGTGCAGCAGTCCCGTTACATGTGGTTGCCCCCTTCAGGGCGCACCCTTCATAAGTGGGTCGCGTGATGTGGTCAGGCGCAGCAGGAGAGTGTGGAGACGTCGGTCGTGAAGGCCTGTGCGGCGAGCCTGATGCCCTCGGCCATGGTCAGATACGGGGCCCAGGAGTCGATGACGTCGTCGATGGTCCTGCCGAGGATGTGCACCCCGGCGGCGGCGAGTTCGCCGGCGTCCTTGGCGAGGGCGGTGATGCCGAGGATCTGCTTGGTGTCGTCGTCGATGACGATCTTGATGAAGCCGCGAGTGTCGCGGTTCACCAGCGCGCGAGGCACGTATTCGAGCGGCAGCACGCTGCAGTTGCACCGGATGCCGGCGGCGACGACGGCGGCCTCGGTCAGCCCGACCGCCCCGATGGCGGGGGTGGTGAACGTCACCCGCGGCAGGTGGGTGTAGTCCACCGAACGGCCCACGCCAGTGAACGCATTGTCGGCCACCAGAGCACCGTGACGGGCGGCGACGTAGACGAACTCGTGGTGGCCCGTGACGTCTCCAGCCGCCCAGATCCTCGGGTTGGAGGACTGGAGCTGGTCGGTGACCTGGATCGCGCCCGACTCATTCGTCGCGACTCCTACCTCCTTCAGGTTGAGGCCCAGGGTGACCGGGCGTCGGCCCAGCGCGACCAGGATCCTGGCGGCACGGAACTCCTGCTGGCCACCCGAGACCGCGGCTGTCGCGACGACCTGACCCGTCGCCGCCTCCTGCCGCAGGTGGGTGACCTCGGCGCGCCGGACGACCCGGATACCCTCATCGGCGAAGACGTCACGCAGCGTCCTGTGTACTTCGGGCTCTTCCTTGGAGGCCAGCCGGGACCGGACCAGCATCGTCACCGTCGACCCGAGCCGTGCGAAGAGCTGGGCCATCTCCAGTGCCACGTAGCCGCCACCCAGCACCAGCAGCGACTCCGGCACCATGTTCAGTTCCATCGCCGTGGTGGAGGTCAGGTAGCCGACATCATCCAGGCCGGGGATCGGCGGGGCCCAAGGGCGCGAACCTGTCGCCACCAGATACTGAGCGGCTTCAATCGTCTCCACGGGCCCGTCGGGTGTGGTCACCCGGAGGACGGGTGCCTCCGGGCTGCCGGTGAACGAGGCGTCACCCTCGACCACGCGCCAGCCGTACGCCTCGGCCACGTCGACATACTTCTCGCCACGCAACTCCTCGACCAAGGCCTGCTTGCCACCGATCAGCCCGGCCATGTCCACCGCCCCCGCACTCGCCGCGATCCCGGGGAACCGGTGGGGGGCGTCGGCTGCGGTGTGGCGGGCCTCGGTAGCAGCGATCAGTGCCTTCGAGGGCACGCAGCCGGTGTTCACGCAGGTGCCGCCGAACGTGCCGCGTTCGATCATCACCACGGCCTTGCCCAGGTTCGTGGCTCGGATCGCGGCGGAGAACGCCGCACCACCTGAGCCGATCACTGCCAGATCCACTGAGGGACCCATCTCGATACCTCCCGACGGTTGGGAAACTCACCTGATGCCGCCATACTGGACCTTCCAGCACAGGGGAAGGTCAAGCGGGCCTCGAGACGGGAGTAGCAGATGAGGATCGGTCAACTCGCCGAAGCTGTAGGCGCGACCACCAAGACCTTGCGCTTCTATGAGGAACGCGGCCTTCTGCCACCCGCACAGCGCACGCCGTCGGGTTATCGGGACTACACCCCCGACGCCGCCGCCCGAGTGGAGTTCATCCACCGTGGACAGGCTGCCGGACTCACCCTCGCCCAGATCCGGCAGATCATCGATGTCCGTGACCGTGGGCAGGCGCCGTGCGAGCATGTCCGCGACCTGCTCGACGCACGACTGGCCGACATCGACCATCAGCTACAACAACTCACTACCCTGCGGGCCACCATCGCCGAACTGCGTCAACAGGCAACACGGCCCGCACCGGAGTCCTGCCCTCCTGGCCAGATCTGCCGCTACCTGTAGAGCGGCCTGCTCGCTGCCCCTCGGATTCGTGGGCCGGCCGGGAGAAGGCCAAAGCCTGCTTACGAGGTATGTCAAGTGAACGAGATTGTTGGACTCAAGCGGGCCGGTGGGGTAGCCATTTCAGGGCAGCGATCCCGCTCTCGTTGAGTCGTTCGTTCGATCAACGGTCTATCGCGGGGATGCTGGACGCCTGGGGGCCGGTTGGTTGGCGAGGAGACTGGTCGAGGTGGCGGGTGGGATCGTGATGGTGAACTGGGCGCCCTGTCCGGGGCCGTCGCTGTGGGCGATGAGGGTCCCGTGGTGGGCTTCGATGATGGCCCGGGCGATGGTGAGGCCGAGGCCCGACCCGGGGCTGTTCGGCGCCTTCGTGAAGCGGTGGAAGAGGTGTTCGGCTTCGGCCGGGAGGAAGCCGGCTCCGGTGTCGCTGACGGCGATCACCGCGGCTGCGCTCTTGGTGGTGTCGCTCGGTTGTGCTGTCAGCGTCACGGTGCCTCCGGGCGGAGTGTGGCGCAGGGCGTTGTCGAGCAGGCAGCCCAGCGCCTCCTGGATCCGGTCGGGGTCGACCAGCACGGGGGGAATGGCGGCCGTGAGGGACACCTTGAGGTGGACGCCGACGGCCCGGTAGCGCTCGCGTTGCGCGGCGAGGGCCTCCTCCACCAGGGCCGGGACGGCGACGCGTTCGACGTCGAGGAGGAGTTGGCGTTCTTCGGCTCGGGAGACGACTTCGAGGTCGGCGACGAGGCGTCGCAGCCTGGCGCTCTGGGCGGTCAGGGTTTCCAGGGTCAGGTCGTCGGGGGGCAGGACCTGTTCGCGTACGGCTTCCAGGGTGGCTTCGATCGACGCGATCGGGGTGCGGAGTTGGTGGGCCAGGTCGGCGGTGAGCTCGCGTCGGGTCGCCTCGGTGGCCTGCAGCCGCTGGGCGAGTTCGTTCAGTGACGCTGCAAGGGTGGCCAGTTCGGGTCCCATGCCCGGGTCGGGGACGCGCGCGTCGAGGTGCCCGTCGGCCAGGTGACGACTGGTGTCGGCGGCCTCCCTCACGGCCGCCGCGAGTCGTCGGGCCACCAGCCAGCTGATCGAGGAGGCGGTGAGCGTGGCGATGATCACGCCGACCCCGACCGACACCAGGACGGCCACGTCGAGGGCCCGGCCGATGTGCTCCAGCACCCCCGCTTCGAGCGGGACGCCGGCCCTGCGCAGGTGCAGCTGGAACACCACCGGTGCGATGAGCAGCACAGTCACGACGACGGTGCCGGCCCCGGCCACGATGACCAGCAGGTTGTTGAGCAGCAGTCGGGGCGCCAGTCCGAGCCGGGCCAGCCTGGCGTCGGTCCGCTGGCGGGTCATCCCGGCCCCATCCGGTAGCCGACCCCACGGATGGTGAGCACGTAGCGCGGATCGCGAGGATCATCGCCCAGCTTGCGGCGCAGGTGGCCCACATGGATGTCGACGAGGTGCTCATCACCGGGTGCTGAGCCCACCGGACCCTCCCAGACCCGGTCCAGCAACTGTGCCCGGGTGAACACCACCCGGGGAGCGCTGCTCAACGCCTCCAGGAGCTCGTACTCGGTGCGGGTCAAGGCGACCACCGACCCAGCCACGCGGACCTCGCGGGCCGGCACGTCCACGACAAGATCCCCGAACACGCGCGTCTGCGCGCCTGCCGGCGACGCGGGGTCGGCTATCGGGGTGCGGGGGCGTCGCAGGAGGGTGTGGATCCGTGCCACCAGCGCGCGGGGGGAGAAGGGTTTGATGACGTAGTCGTCGGCGCCGACCGCGAGCCCGATCAGCATGTCGACCTCATCGGCGCGTGCGGTCAGCATCAGGACGTAGCACGTGCTGAACGTACGCAGGCGTCGACACACCTCGATGCCGTCCATGCCGGGCAGGCCGAGGTCGAGCACGACGACGTCGGGCTCGGATTCCCGCGCGAGGGCCAGCGCTGTCTGGCCGTCGGCGGCGGTGCGGACCTCGAAGCCGTCCTTGACCAGGTAGCCCTCCACGACCCGCACGATGCTGGGTTCATCGTCGACGACCAGCGCGCTCAGCTTCTTCTCTGCCACTAGGCGTCCTCCTCCGCAAGGAACTGGGCGTGCCACGTGTGGTTCCAGACCGCGCCGGTGGTGGCGTTCACCGACAGCATGCCCACCTTCTTGCCGCCCGAGGTGACATCGATCGTGTAGTAGCCCGGATAGGCCTCTGGGGTGGCCGCGCTCTGGCCGGCTGCGTTGGTCTGCAGCCAGCGGTTGGCGATGGCCACCGCCTGATCGGGGGAAACCTTGGCTGTGCGGTTGCCGGTGTTCCACATCATGGCAGGGCCGTACTCGGTGGAGACCGTACCGGTGGCCGGATCGACGAGTACCTCCGTGGTGGGGGCACCTGAGGTGTCCTTCAACTCGACGTAGAAGTTGTTGGTGAACTGCATCACCTCACCCGGCCGTAGCCCGCTGGAAGCGGCGGCCTGGGTGGCGCGGGCGCGGGCCTGGGCGATCGTCTCGACCCGGACGCCGTCGCCGGCCAGCCACACGTGGCCGCCCATCATGCCGCCGGATGGGCCACCGACCTGCCGGGGACCGCCGGGACCCATCATCGGGGGGCCGCCGGTGGTCGGGCCGCCGCTCCCGGACGCCTGCGGGGCGATGCCACCCGCGGGCGCGGCGGCCCGTCCGAATCCCCACGCCGCGAAAGCTACCGACGCGACCAGGAGCAGGCCGGCGACGGCCAGCACCGCCCAGGCCAGCCACCGGGGGCCGGCCTGGGTCAGACGCTTCCTGGTCATCGGCGTTCCTTACGAGCGGATGCCAGCGCGGCACGCTGGGCCTGGTAGGTCTCCAGGTCGATCTCGCCGCGGGCGAAGCGGCGGTCCAGGATCTCCTCGGGAGTTTCCTGCGGCGGCTGCGGGGAGCCGCCCTCCACCCGGCGCGCAGGCAGGAGCCGGGTCACCGCCCACGCGATGAGCGCGATCAGGACAATCCATACCAGCACCATCCCGATCATGGCGCCCCATCCCATACCGCCCCAACCGCCGTATCCCATCATGGTGATCCTCCTGGTGTCAGGGGGCGATCACTTTGACCGCCCCATGCATTCAGCCTCGCAGCGCCCGGTAATGATCGTGGTGGGGGCAAAGTAAAGATTTCCCACAGCCCCTGACACCGCCCATCGAGGCCCGTTGGCCACGGGGCCGGGGGTGCGGCGCCGGTGAGGGTGGCAGGACTTCGTCTCGATCGGGCTGCGGAGTGGGCGCCGGATCGGGAATGGGCGAGCACACCCCGGGACGCCACGTACGGCAGTCCCGGGGGGTGCGCGCTTGACTCGACGTGCGATCAGGCTGCACGCCGGTCCGGTCGGGCCGTGTCCTGCGGTCCGAGGTAGGGCATGCCTGCGGTCGGGTCGATGCCCTGGTCGCGGACGGTACGTAGGGTGGCCACGCGCTCCTGGTAGTCCTCCGGGGTGATCTCGCCGGAAGCCAGACGTGCAGCGAGCGCGCTCATGGCCTCATCTTCCGGGCTCGTTGCGGCGCCCTGCCCGGCGCGGTAGGACGCCCGTGCGGCGCTGTGGCTGTCCCGATCGCCCTCGGAAAGCTTTGTGATCAGCGGGGTCCCGTGGTGGGCGCGCCGATACAGGTAGTTGAGCGCGGCGATGACGAGAAGGGCGAGGATGAACAAGGCGAAGCCTGCGAATATGCCGACCCATCCCGCGCCGCCGTAACCTGCGCCGCGGTATCCCGCGCCGCCCCATCCCATTCCGCCCCATCCCATCATGGTGATCCTCCTGGTTTCAGGGGCGATCGCCTTGATCGCCCGATGTCTTCCAGCCTCCCAGCGGCCGGTAAGGATCGAGGTGGGGGCAAAGTAAAGATTTCCCACACCCTCACACCCCCGGCTGGCTGACCTACCGGCGGGGGCGTGCCGCCTGTGCAGGTGGCAGGATTCTCCTTCCAGCCGGGGATGAGTCGACCAGGCCAGTCAGTGGTCGAGGGTGACTCAGCGGCTGGCCGGGGTGCCGGCGCCGCCGGTGCACTCGCCGCGGGGTTCGGGTGCCTTGCGCGCGTCGGCGTACGTGTTGATGAACGTCTTGAGCTGGGGGTCGGTCGCGTCCTGCAGTTTGAGCTGGACGCCCCAGGCAGTGGCGACGACGGGGGCGGGCAGTCCCGGGTAGGGGCTGAGCAGGGCGTAGGGCTGGCCGGTGACGTCAGCCTGCAGGGCGGCGACCTGGTCGGCCGCCAGGTCGGGGCGGTAGGTGATCCAGAACGCGCCGTGTTCGAGGGAATGCACGGCGTTCTCGTTGGGAACGGGGCTGGTGTAGATCCCGCAGTTCTGCCAGACCGAGGCGTGGGGGCCGCCGGCCGGGGGCGTCTGTTGGTAGGTGACCGGGCCGGACACGTGGTCGCGGGACAGGCTGGGGTAGGTGAGCGCGCCGCTGGTCGCCGTGGGCTGACTCGGCGTACGGGTGACGGCCCAGGTGATGAGGAGAGCGATGACGACCAGGGCGACCGCGCCCGCACCGGCGCCGATGAGGCGTCGGCGGCGGGCGCGGGCGGCGTCCTGCTTGCGGATCGCGTCGAGCTTGGCCCGTGCGTTGCTACTAGTCATGGGTGGGAGTTCTCTGTTCGGTGAAGGGGCGGGACGGGGGCAGACTGCTGGCGGTGCGCCGATGGCCTCCGGCCGCCGGGTCTCGGCAGGGGTGCGGAGCTTGGGGCGGATCGGCGGCCGGATCGGTGGGCGCTGTCATGGGCGTGATCGGGGTAGCAGGATCTCGAAGGTGGCTCCTTGCCCGGGGCCCTCACTGTGGGCGGTGATGGTGCCTCCGTGGGCGTCGATGATCGCCTTGCTGATGGTCAGGCCGATACCGGACCCGGAGCTGTCCCGGTCGCGGGCGGTGTCGCCGCGGTAGAAGCGTTCGAAGACATGGGGCAGCTGGGACGCCAGGAGCCCTTCGCCGGTGTCACTGACGATGATGGCGACCTCATCGGATGCCGACCGTGCGCTGAGGGTGACCCGTCCGCCAGCGGGGGTGTGGCGCAGCGCGTTGGTGAGCAGATTGCCGAGGACCTGGCCGATGCGGTTGGGGTCGACGTCGACAGCCGCTCCGGCCCCGTCGGCGGTGGCGGTGGCGAGTTCGACGTGCTTGTCGTCGTAGCGGGCCCGGGCGCTGTCGGCAGCCATGGCGATCAGGTCCGCGACCTGGTAGGGCTGGCGATCCAGGTGGAGACGGCCTTCTTCTGCCCGGGAGACGTCGTTGATGTCCTGGGCGAGGCGGGCCAGCCGGTCGGTCTGGGCGGTGAGGACGGTTCGGGTGTCGGCGTCGAGGTCGGTGACTCCATCGAAGAGTCCCTCGTGGTAGGCGCTGAGGGTGGCGATGGGGGTGCGTAGCTCATGGGCGAGGTCGGAGAGCAGGCGCCGGCGGGTGGCCTCGACGTCCTCCAGCCGGCCGGCCATGGAGTTGAACGCGGTGGCGAAGGTGTCCAGCTCGGATCCACCTCCGACCGCCGGGACCCGGCGGGCGTAGTGGCCGCGAGACAACTCGCGGGCGGCGTCGGTCAGTTCATGCAGGGACCGGCGCAGTCGGCGACTGACCAACCAGGACACCAGGACCGCGCAGACCAGTGAGATGAGCAGGGCGACCCCCAGGGCCAGGGCGCTGGCTTCCCGGTAGGCCTGTTCGATGTGGCCCAGCTCAGGAGAGTTGGCGGTATGCCCGGACTGGAGGAGGTGGTCATGGAAGATCTGGGGGCCCACCATCGAGGCGACCAGGCCGGCGGTCAGGACGCTGGCCAGCAGGACGATCGTCTGGCCGGCCATGAGCCTGCCGGCCAGGGTTTCGCGCGCCCATCGCAGGGGTTTCATCCCAGGCCCATGCGGTAGCCGACGCCCCGGACGGTGCGGACGTAGCGGGGTGCGGTCGAGTCGTCGCCGAGTTTGTGTCGCAGGTGGGCGACGTGGACGTCGACGACGTGGTCGTCGCCGACCCAGCTCTCGCCCCAGACCTCATCGAGGATCTGGCGCCGGGAGAAGGCGAGCTTGGGCCGGGAGGCCAGGGTGGCGAGGATGTCGAACTCGGTGGGGGTCAGGTCGATCAGGACCCCGCCCACGTGGACCTCACGGCCGGCGACATCGACCCGAAGGTCCCCGAAGACGCGGGCCGGCTCTTCCACCCGGGGCGTGGTTCCGGTGGGGGTGCGGGGCCGACGTAGCACGGTCTGTACCCGGGCGACGAGTTCGCGCATGCTGAGCGGCTTGGTCAGGTAGTCATCTGCCCCCACCGACAGGCCGATCAGCTTGTCGACCTCGTCGGTGCGGGCGGTCACCATGATGATGTAGCAGTCGCTGAAGGTGCGGATCCTGCGGCAGACCTCCACCCCGTCCATGCCGGGCAGGCCGAGGTCGAGGACCACGACGTCGGGGGCATCCTCCTGCGCGGCAGCCACGGCGTCCGGGCCGGTGTGGGCCAGGCGGGTCTGGTAGCCCTCGCGAGAGAGGTAGGCGGCGATCATCCCGGCCAACGGTTTCTCGTCGTCGACCACCAGGACCTGGATCCGTGCCGCCGGTTCGGCGTCTGCTGGGTTCACACGCCCAGTGTGCGCCGCGCGCTGACGGCTCTCCTGACCGCGGATGCCTCCTGGTCGCCATCTTGATCGAACCTGAACGAACCTGTGACGAGTTCCCTATGTGGGCGGGCGAGAGTCGACAGTGAGCGCTCGTACGACCAGGAAAGGAGAGCACGGTGGACGGGATGAGTGGATTGCCCGGTTGGGGCATGTGGGTCGTCATGATCGTCGGCACCGCAGCTTTCTGGGCCGCCGTCTTCCTGGCGGTACGTGCGTTGTACAGCGGTCGGGACACGGCTGGCTCCCCGGACCCTGAGGCTGCCTGGGCGGCTGATCGGTTGGGGGAGCGGTTGGCTCGAGGGGAGATCACGGTCCAGGAGTATGAGTACCTGCGTGCCGAGAGCGATGCCGTCCCCGTTCGGCCTCCGTCCCGACCACCTCACCGCTGAGATAGAGGAAAGGCATCACCATGCAACGACTCTCACGTCGGGCCGTCCTGATCGGAGGCCTCGGCCTGGGCGCCGGAGCCCTGACCGCCTGCTCCACCCGAGGGGGCAGGGGATCAGGATCTGCGGCACTCGGACCCGTCTCCGCAGCGACTCCCTCGCCAGGACAGACGGTGGTGGAGAAGTCGCTGTCGGCCAAGCCGACCACGATCGACCTGGGCGGCCCAAAGGTCGCGACCTGGGCCTACGGCGACACGCTGCCCGGACCCCTGATCCGCGCCACGGCCGGCGACTTCCTGCGCCTGACCCTGGACAACCAACTCCCGGACGACACGAGCATCCACTGGCACGGCATCCGGCTGCACAACGCCGCCGACGGCGTGCCCGGGATGACGCAGGATCCCGTCAAGCCCGGACAGAAATTCGTGTACGAGTTCACCGCACCCGACCCCGGCACCTACTTCTTCCACCCGCACGTGGGCGTCCAACTCGACCGCGGGCTGTACGCGCCGCTGATCATCGACGACCCGCGCGAGCCGGGCGGTTATGACGCCGAATGGGTGGTCGTGCTCGATGACTGGGTCGACGGTACGGGCCGCACCCCCGATGAGGTCCTCAAGCAGCTCATCGCTGCAGGCGGGTCGGCCTCCCCGTCCTCGAGCGGCGGCATGGGCGGGATGGGAGGGATGGGCGGGATGGACCACGGTGCGATGGGCTCCTCCACGGGTGCTCAGCCGTGGGGGGATGCCGGTGACGTGACCTACCCGCACTTCCTGCTGAACGGCAAGGTGCCGGCCGCACCCGAGACATTCGCCGCCAAGCCGGGGCAGAAGGTGCGCCTGCGCATCATCAACGCCGCCTCCGACACGATCTTCACCGTCGCGCTGGGCGGACACAAGATGACCATCACCCATACCGACGGCCATCCGGTGGTCCCCCAGGAGGTCTCCGCGCTCTACATGGGGATGGGTGAGCGCTACGACGCCATCGTCACCCTGGGTGAGGGGGTCTTCCCGCTGGTCGCCCGACCGTTCGCCAAGACCTCGGGCGGTCAGGCCCTGGGCCTGATCCGCACCGGCGCCGGCACCGCCCCGGGCCCCGACATCACACCGGCCGAACTGGGCGGGCAGGTGCTGATCGGCTCCCAATTGCAGCCCGCGGAGTCGGCCAAGCTGCCGGCCAAGTCACCCGATGCCACCGTCCAACTGAACCTGGAGGGCTCCATGCAGCCCTACCATTGGGCCATCAACGGCGCGCCGTTCGGGAAGAACACGCCCCTGACCGTGAAGGCCGGCCAGCGGCTGCGCATCAACGTGATGAACATGACGATGATGACCCACCCCCTGCACCTGCACGGCCACACCTTCGCCCTGCCCTCGGGGCTGCGCAAGGACACCGTCCTGCTCGGGCCGATGGAACAGCTGCCGATCGACCTGGACGCCGACAATGCCGGCAAGTGGGCCGTCCACTGCCACAACATCTACCACGCCGAGGCCGGCATGATGATCGGCCTCAACTACGTCAGCTAGCCGGTCCCCCACCCATCTGCCTGCACCACCGGCCAGCGACCCCCTCGTCGCCCCGGTGGTGCAGGCTTGACAAGACCTTGACCGCTCCGATCACAGGCCACCACTTTCGTGCGCGACTCTCGAAGGACAAGCAGTCCATCGCACCAAGGAGCGATCATGGATCCCGATTTCCCGTACAGCGATCCCACCTTCCCCTACAGCCCCGGTACCCAGACCGACCCCGACAGGTACGCCGCCCGCAGCCTCACCCCTCCCACCGACCTTCCCCGACCCGTCGACCCCCCGCAGGCCGGGACCGAAACCGAAACCGCCCCTGGGCACCACAAGGGCCACAACCACTGGATGCATCTGCTGATGTGCGCCCCGATGGTCCTGGTCGTGGGCTATCTGGTGCTGGCCGGCAAGGTCGGCGGAGGCGCGATCCTCTATGCGGTGGGCTGCCTGGTGATGATGGGCGTGATGATGGCCATGATGAACCACGGCTCGGGCGACAACACCTCGGATGCCCACAGCTCGGGCAACCACCCCTCCGGACATCGGCACTGAACCGGGCGCCCTCGCCGAACGTGAGGCATCCGCGCGCTGGCGGCCGGGCGGCCACGATCCTGCGGAGGCCCTGAAGTCCTGACGAATCGAGGAGAAGATGACCACCCAGCAGACCCCGGCACAGGCTCGGACGACCGTCCTGCACGTGGGCGGCCTGCAGTGGGCCACCTCCGCCCGCGGCGTCGAACACACCCTCGCCGACCGGCCGGGCGTGCTCGATGTCGAGGCCAGCGCGGTTTCCCAGACCGCCACGGTCACCTTCGACCCCGCCCACACGAGCCGGGAGGACCTGCAGGGCTGGATCCGTGAATGCGGCTACCACTGTGCCGGGGAGTCCCTCCCGACCCACGTGTGCGCCCCCGCAGACCAGGTCACCGCGCCCAGCCGCCACCAAGGTCACGGCGCCCACGCCGGCCACCATGGCGCGCCCGGCACACCACAGGAGATCCCCGTCGTGGTCGCGCCGGACCACGGTGAGCATGCAGGTCACCCGGCCCCGGCGACGTCGCCGCATGACGCGATGGGCCATGGCGGGCACGCCGGCATGTCGATGGCCGCGATGGTGGCCGATATGCGCAACAGGTTCCTTACCGCGGCCGTCCTGTCGGTGCCGATCACGCTGTACTCCCCGATGGGCCGGGGCATGTTGGGCTTCAGCCTGGCGGCGCCGTTCGGGCTGCGCGACGATGTCGTCGCCCTGATCCTGTCGCTGCCGGTGGTCTTCTACGCCGGCTGGATCTTCTTCGACGGTGCGGTCCGCGCCCTGCGCAACAAGACCCTGGACATGATGGTGCTGGTCGCCATCGCGATCGGCGCCGGCTGGCTCTACAGCCTGTTCGTGACGCTCACCGGTGGCGGTGAGGTGTTCTATGAGGCCGCGGCTGTGCTGACCACATTCGTCCTGCTCGGTCACTGGTTCGAGATGCGGGCCCGCGGCGGCGCGAACGACGCGATCCGTACCCTCCTCGACCTGGCCCCGCCCAGGGCCATCGTGATCCGCGACGGTGCCGAGGTCGAGGTTCCGACCAGCGAGGTGCTGGTCGGGGACCTGGTGATGGTGCGGCCGGGCGCGAAGATTCCGGTCGACGGGCTGGTGCGTGAGGGCGAGTCGGAGGTGGATGAGTCGATGGTGACCGGCGAGTCGTTGCCGGTCGCCAAGGGCCCGGGTTCGGAGGTGATCGGAGCCTCCATCAACACCACCGGCACCCTGCGGGTGGAGGCCACGAAGGTGGGCGCCGACAGCGCACTGGCCCAGATCGTCGCCCTGGTCCAGCAGGCCCAGAACTCGAAGGCGCCCGGGCAGCGCCTTGCCGATCGGGCCGCGTTCTGGCTCGTCCTGGTCGCCATCATCGGCGGCCTGGCGACGTTCGTGGTCTGGTGGCTGATCGGACCGTCGGTGCAGGTGGCGCTCTTGTTCGCGATCACCGTGGTCGTGATCACCTGTCCCGATGCGCTGGGGCTGGCCACCCCCACGGCGATCATGGTCGGCACCGGTCTGGGCGCCAAGCGTGGCGTGTTGTTCAAGAACGCGACCGCGCTGGAGACCTCGGCACGTATCGACACCGTGGTGATGGACAAGACCGGCACCCTGACCAAGGGCGAACCCGAGGTGACCCAGGTCGTGTCTGTCGGTACCGATCCACGTCTGGACCTGATCGCTGCCGTGGAGCGGGAGTCGGAGCACCCCCTGGCCGCGGCAGTGGTGGCGTACGCCGCAGCGCAAGGCATCGCGGTGCGCTCCGCGAGCGAGTTCCGCAACGTCCCGGGCCATGGCGCCACCGCCGTGGTCGAGGGGCATCGGGTGGCCGTCGGCAACCGGCGCCTGATGGAATCCCTCGGCATCGACCTTGCCGCGGCAGGCCCGATCCGTGACGGGATCGCCGAGGCCGGCCAGACCGCCGTGTTCGCTGCAGTGGACGGGGCAGTGGCGGCTGTCATCGGGCTGGCCGACGCACCCCGGGAGACCTCCGCGCAGGCGGTGCGGGCGTTGCACGAGCAGGACGTACGTGTGGTGATGCTGACCGGTGACAACCGTGCCACCGCCGACCGGATCGCCGATCACCTCGGCATCGACACCGTCATCGCCGACGTCCTGCCCGGGGACAAGGCCGCCCAGATCACCCGCCTGCAGGCTGAAGGCCGAAGCGTGGCCATGGTCGGTGACGGCGTCAACGATGCCCCCGCCCTCGCCCAGGCCGACCTGGGGATCGCCATCGGGGCGGGCACCGACGTCGCGATCGAGACCGCCGACCTGGTGCTGATGCGCTCCGACCCGCTCGACGTTCCGACCGCGCTGACGATCGGGCGCGGAACCCTGCACAAGATGCACCAGAATCTCGGCTGGGCCGTCGGCTACAACACCATCGCCCTGCCCATCGCCGCGGGCGTGTTCGCCGCCTGGGGACTCACCCTGCGTCCCGAGATCGCCGCCTTGTCCATGTCGGGATCCAGCCTCATCGTCGCCGTCAACGCACTCCTGCTCAAGCGCCTGCGCCTGCCCGCCGTGGTCCGCCACGAACCGACCCACAACTGAGCCGCCCCCTGTGGCGAACTGCGCCCGACAGGTACTGCATACTACGGGCGACGTAGATGGACACCGAATCTTGACGGTGCCTTGACGGCGCGCAACATCTGGCCGCGCGACGCTGGACAGCGTGAACACATCCCAGTCCTCCGAGGCCAGCCTGGAGACCGGCGTGAGGCCGTCCCCCAGCGTCACCCTGCTCGTCACCACCGGCTGCCAGTACTGCGAGGACGCCCTGGCTGAACTCAGCGCCCGCGCCGATCTGGGCGAGCTGGAACTCGAAGTCGTCTTCGTCGAGTCGGCCTACGGCCGGACGCTCCAGACCACTCACCGGCCGGGCATGTTTCCGCTGGTCCTTCTCGAGGGGCAGCGGTTCAGCGTGGGACGGCTGCCTCGACGCAAGCTGGACCGGACGCTGGCGCGCAGGGCGGCCCGCTGATGGGCGCCGAACTGCTGGGCACCGGCAGTATCCTCGCCGCCTTCTTCGCCGGGACGGTCGCCCTGTTCGCGCCGTGCTGCATCGTCTTCCTGGCCCCCTCCTACCTCGCGGCGGCGGTGAAGAACAACCGGTGGCGCCTGCTGCCGTTGACGCTCGTGTTCGCTGGGGGGCTGGCGCTGGTCCTGGTCCCGATCACGCTGGGCGTCAGCATCCTTGCGGGCGCGATCGCGAAGTACCACGGGCCGCTGTACTGGGCCGGTGGCCTGCTGATGATCGGTCTGGGCATGCTGGCGCTGACCGGGCGGATGTGGTCCATGCCGTCGGTCCTACGGGCCCCCGACACCACCCGCGGCGACTCCGCGACGTTCTTCAGCCTGGGCGTCTTCTCCGGCATCGCCTCCAGCTGCTGCGCCCCGGTCCTGGTCGGAGTGATGACGTTGTCGGCACTGTCGGGCAACCCGGCCGGCGGTCTGCTGCTCGGCCTGGCCTTCGTGTTCGGAATGGTGATCCCGCTGCTGGTCATGGCCCTGGTCTGGGACGCGGCCCACCTCGACCGGCGACGCTGGGGCCGCGCGAAGCCGGTCACCCTGCGCGCAGGCACACTGACCGTGCACACCAACACGGTCAACATCATCGTGGCGCTCGCATTCATCGCGATGGGTATCGGCGTCATCTCGCTGGCAGGCTCCACGACGATGACCGGCAACGCGACCTGGTTCCAGCGGGCCGCCGGTGCCGGGGTGACCCGCTTCGCGCAGACCGTCCTGGGCTGGCTCACGCCGGTGCCCGACGCGGTCCTCGGGCTCGGACTCCTTGCTCTCGCGGCGGTCTTCATCTGGTTCACCCTGCGCGACCGCCGCCGACCGGTGCCGCCCTCCGAGGCCGGCGAAACCGACGCGACACCCGATCCGCAGGCCGACACCCCTTCGTGCCACGCCTCTCCCATCGATGAGCACACCGCCCACCGCAACGACGTCCCCAGGAACTGACGATGACCACCAAGCAACACACCACCGCCCAGGCGACCAACCGGCAGCTGCTCCAGGAGAAGCTGGCCGAGGAGAAGGCGCGGAAGGCCAAGCGCCGCCGCCTCACCCGTATCCTCACGGGTGTCGGCGTGATCGTGGTCGCCGCCCTGGTCGCCTTCGGCCTGTGGAGCGCACGTGCCACGGACACCACCGCCTCCGGACAGGCGCCCGCGTTCAGCCTCCAGACGACCGCAGGGACCACGGTCTCCCTGTCCGACTTCCGCGGCAAGCCTGTCATCCTGTATTTCAACGAGGGAGCAGGCTGTGGCTCCTGCACCCAGCAGATGGCCCAGATCGAGAAGAACCCGGGCTTCGCCGCGGCAGGCATCACCGTCCTGCCCATCGTGATGAACACGGCCGACCAGATCCAGCCCGACCTGGACACCTTCGGGGTCAAGACGCCTTACCTCCTCGATGACGGAACCGTGTCCAAGGCCTACGACACCCTCGGCAAGGGCATGCATGAAGGACTGCCCGGCCACGGCTTCGTACTGATCGACGGCAACGGAGTTCAGCGTTGGCAAGGGGACTACCCCTCCATGTGGCTCGACCCCGCCACGCTGCTCAAGGAAGCCAAGAGCCGACTCTGATGTGAGGCGCACCGGGAGAAACTGATGCTGGCGGCGGAGGGGACCGCAGTCTCCGCCGACCCCTGCGCCGCCAACCCCCACGTCACCGTGAGTGTCGGATCCGAACCGCATGGCGTGACCACCAGGGAGAACTGCCATGGACGACCCGGCCCAAAAGCTGATCGGACCGAGGAGGAAGGGCCACACGCCTTCCAGAAGCGCGTGTGGCCCTTCCTGGCATTCTTCTTCGAACCCGCGGTCTTCCTGCCTTTCCTGACGTTGCGGCGCAGGGTCGCCGGCTGCGTGCAACTGCCCCCTGGTGCCCGGCTTCTGGACGTGGCCACGGGAACGGGCGGCCAGGCGCGCGTTTTTGCGGACGTGGCGCAGGAGGTGGTCGGCGTCGACCTGTCCGAGGCGATGCTGCGCGTCGCGCGCAGGAAGGGCCGCGCCCCGAACGTCGCTTTCCGATGCCGCCCGGCCACCTTCGAGGACCTCAGCTTCGACGCCGCCTGTGTCTCCTTCGCTCTGCACGAGATGCCGGCCGGCGTTCGCGATCGGCCTTCCACCGCCGACGTTTCTTCTCCGGCAAACCGGTGCCTGTGGCGGGTAGCCAGATCCCCGACATCGTGTGGTTCCATCCGACGGGCGCCCCATGACGGTCGATGAGTGGGACCTTCCCCGTGGTCGCGCCCTGGCGCTGTACCTGAACGGGCGAGGTATTCGCTGTCCGACCTGACCGGAAGCCTGATGATCGACTCTGACTTCCTCCTGTGCTTCAACTCCGGGCCCGGCCCGGTGTCGTTCAGGTTGCCGCCTGCCGGCTACACCCCGGCCTGGGATCGTCGAGATCGACACGGCCGGTGGCCGGGCACGGCGCCCGGTGTTGTCCCCGGGGGAGGCGATCGTCGCCGCCGGGCACTCCATGCTGGTTCTGCGTGATCCGGCCGCACCCGTACACGCCCACGACCGACTCCTACGACACTCGCCCCCGGGCTGCTGAGACGACCGACGGACGGTCGGTGGGCGCCCATTCGGGGGAGGAGTCAGCTGCGGACCAGACGGGCGATGGCCTGGGAGGCCTCCTGCAGCTTCACGTCGGAGACAGGGCCGCCACCGGCGGCTGCTTCGGCCACACAGTGCCTGAGGTGGTCCTCGAGCACAATCAGGGCAACGGACTGGAGGGCACCTGATGCCGCCGAGATCTGGGTGAGGACGTCGATGCAGTAGGCGTCCTGTTCGATCATCCGCGCGATCGCGTGGATCTGGCCCTCGATGCGGTGCAGGCGGGTGATGAGCGCGCTGCGCTCATCATGGATGGGGGGCACGCTCATCACCTCCTGCGGTTGGTGGCGGGCTAGTGCTGGTGGCCGGCGTGCGCCTGGCCGTGGCCGTAGCGGTGCGGGTCGGAGTCGAAGGTCTGCGCGCACCCGGTGGAGCAGAAGTAGAAGGTGGTGCCCTCGTGTTCGCGGGTGGCGGCCGCGGTGGCGGGGTCGATACTCATGCCGCAGACGGGGTCGACGACCTTGGCGGTGGTGGACTTCTTCTTGCCGAACATGGATGTTTCCTTTCGTTGGGTGTGATGGATCGGTTCGGTGGTTCCGCCGATCTCGACCACGGGCGTGAGGGTGGGGCGGTCGGCCGGCGGGATGGGTCGGGGGGAGAAGCGGCGCAGCCGGTTCGCGTTGGCGACGACCGACAGCGAGGAGAGCGCCATCGCGCCGGCGGCGATGATCGGGCTCAGCGTGATCCCGAACGCAGGGTAGAGGGCGCCGGCGGCGATCGGGATGCCCAGGGTGTTGTAGAGGAAGGCGAACATCAGGTTCTGCTTGATGTTGCGCATGGTGGCGCGGGACAGGTCGACGGCGGTGACGATCCCCGACAGGGCCCCGGAGATCAGGGTGATGTCGGAGGACTCGATCGCCACGTCGGTGCCGGTGCCGATCGCTGAGCCGACGTCGGCCTGGGCCAGCGCAGGGGCGTCGTTGATGCCGTCCCCGACCATGCCGACGACCTTTCCCTCGGCCTGGAGTCGGCTGACCTCGGCAGCCTTGTGTTCGGGCATGACCTCGGCGACCACCCGTCGGATACCGACCTGGGCGGCGATCGCCGCGGCCGTGGCACGGTTGTCACCGGTCATCATGATGACCTCGATGCCCCGACGCTCCAGCGCGGCGACCGCGTCGGCGGAGCCCTCCTTGAGGGTGTCGGCCACTGCGATCACGCCCGCCGCCCGGCCACCGAAGGCCACGAGGATCGGCGTCTTGCCCTGACCGGCCAGCCAGTCGTGCGAGGCCAGGAGCGGCTCCACGTTCACCTCGAACGAGTCGAGGAGGCGCCGGTTGCCGACCAGGACGACCTGCCCCTCCACCCTCGCCCGCACGCCCTGGCCCGTGATCGAGTCGAAGTCGCTGACCTGGGGCAGCGCCAGGCCGCGGTCGGCCGCGCCTGCCACGATGGCGGCGGCGAGGGGGTGTTCGGAGGCCTTCTCGACCGCGGCGACGGTCGCGAGCAGGCGGTCTTCGTCGATCCCGGCGGCCGGGAACACGTCGGTGAGCGCCGGGACACCCTTGGTGATGGTGCCGGTCTTGTCCAGGATGATCGCATCCAGCTTGTGCGCGGTCTCCAGTGCTTCGGCCGACCGGATCAGGATGCCGTGGGTGGCGCCCTTGCCGGTGCCGACGGTGATCGACATCGGGGTGGCCAGGCCCAGGGCGCACGGGCAGGCGATGATCAGCACCGAGACGAACGCGACCAGAGCGAAGATGAACACCGGTGGCGGCCCGAACAGCATCCAGGCGACGAAGGTCCACACCGCGATCGCGATGACCACGGGCACGAAGTAGCCCGACACCTTGTCGGCGAGCCGCTGGATCGGGGCCTTGGAGCCCTGGGCCTCCCGAACCATCTTGATGATCTGGGCGAGCATCGTGTCCGCGCCGACCTTGGTGGCCCGGTAGCTGAGCGCGCCGGTCGTGTTGATCGTCGCGCCGATCACGATGTCCCCGGCACTCTTGGTGACCGGAATGGGTTCACCGGTCACCATGGACTCATCCACCGCCGAGGATCCGGCGACGACCTCCCCGTCGACCGGCAGCTTCTCCCCGGGTCGTACGAGCACGACGTCACCGACACGGACCTCGTCGATGCCGATGTCGAGTTCGCGGCCGTCGCGCTGCACCCTGGCCGTGCGCGGCTGCAGGCCGATCAGCGTGCGGATGGCTTCACCGGTACTGGCCTTCGCCTTCGTCTCGAGCAGCCGTCCCAGCAGGATCAGGGTCAGGATGACCCCGACAGCCTCGAAATAGACCTGTCGCAGGCCTTCGGGGAGCAGGCCCGGCAGGAAGGTCACGACCAGGCTGTAACCGAACGCCGCCACCGTGCCCAGCGTGATCAGGGAGTTCATGTCAGCGGTCCGGTGGGACAGGGCACGCCACCCCGTGCGGTGGATCGGCCAACCGGTGTAGAACATCACCGGAGCGATCAACGCCAGCTGCAACCACGGGTTCATCAGGATCTGGGGCATCCAGGCGGCGCGGAACAGCTCACCACCCATGACCGCGAACAACACCGGAGCCGTCAGCACCGTGCCGAGGATCAGACGACGATTCAGGTCGCGGATCTCGACGGCCCGCTCAGCAGCCTCGGCATCGGGGTCCGGCGACGCGCCGTGGCCCTCCGCTGTCACCTGGCCCCCGGCGAGGCCGTCCGTGTGCCCCGGCGTGTCCGCGGTAGCGGGCTCCTCGGGCGGGTCCCCGCTCACGCGGATGGTGCCGGAGACCATGTTCATGCCACAGGCGAACCGGTACTCCCCGGCCTGGGTCGGGATGAAGTCGACCGCGGTGGTGCGGAAGGCGGGAAGGGTCGCGTTGACTTTGAAGTCGGGCATCACCACACGGGAGGTGCACTCCCCGCTCTCCTGGCGGTCGAACAGCATCCGTACCGGCAGGCCGGGTCGGACCCCCTCGAGCAGATCCGGTGAGTAGCCTCCGTTCACACTCACCCGGACGACCTGGACGCCGTCCTCCACCTCCACCTGTCCGGCCCGCTTGGGACCGAAGAAGAACCATCCCAGCAGACCGGTCAGGACCACGCCCCCACCGATGATCAGCCAGTCCATGGCACACACCTCTCACTCGAGACCCCATACCCCCACGGGGTATGTTCTGGGTCCACGGTAGGTCGGGTACATGTGCGGAACTCTTGGCCCGTGGTCAAGGTTCGATGAAGGGTTCGCGAGCCCGTCTGTCGTGACCAGCCAGGTAGCTCAAAGCACCGTTCCGAAGCCGGCGGCCCACACGCGCAGGAGGGCCATCAGCTGCTCCCACAGGCCGGAGACGAGCAGGATGCCGACGAGAACCATGCTGTACCCGCCGATCCGCAGCACCGCTCGCTGGTGGCGTCGCACGAACGCCACGACCCGCTGCATCCGCGAGAACGCGAGGGCGGCGAGGATGAACGGGATGCCCAGTCCGAGGACGTAGACGAAGGCCAGGAAGCCCCCGCGCACCGCGCTGCCCTCGTTCATCGCCAAGGTGAGCACCATCGACAGGGTCGGGCCGATGCAGGGGGTCCAGCCGACTCCGAAGACGAAGCCGAGGAGAGGTGCGGCCGCCAGCCCTGCCTTGGGGAGGCGAGTGAACCGCACGTCGCGGTTGCCCAGGGGGATCACTCCGGCGAACATCAGGCCCAGCACGATCGTCAGGACCCCGATCACCCGGGAGATGAGTACCTGGTGGGTGAGCAGGGCCCGTCCCATGGTGCCCGCGGCGACGCCGGCACCCACGAAGACGACCCCGAAACCGAGGACGAACAACACGGCGCCGGCCAGCATGCGCGCACGGTGACGCCGGGCGTCGGTCAGGACGTCGGAGGCCCCCAGCCCGGTCGTGTAGGACAGGTAGCCGGGTAGTAGCGGCACGCAGCACGGGGAGAAGAACGAGACCAGACCGGCGAGGGCGGCGACAGGGATCGCGAGCAGCATCGAGCCGCCCACCGCCTGGGTCGCCCAGCTGGCGATGTCGAGGGGGATCATGATCGTCGCCCCGCTCACTTGCCCGCGGCGACGTCGTCGATCACGCCGACAAGCGTCGCCTCGGTGGTCTTGCCGATGATCCGCGCCGCGACCTTGCCCTCGCGGTCGACCACCAGGGTGGAGGGGATACCGGAGGGTGGCAGCTGGTCGGAGAACTCCAGCAGCAATTTGCCGGCCGGGTCGTAGATGCTCGGGTAGGGGATGGCGAAGGAACGCACGAAGGCCTCGGCCTGCAGCGGGTCGAGGTCGCGGGTGTTGAGCCCGATGAACTCGGCGCGGTCCGAGGTCGCCGCGGCGGCGCGGACGAGGTCGGGGGCCTCGGCACGGCACGGCGCGCACCAGGACCCCCAGACGTTGAGCACCAGGACCTTGCCGTCGGAGGCCTTGGTGGTCATCGTGGTGTCGAGGGCGCCGAGTACCGGACCGGTCACGACCGGGGCGGTGGGGCGCTTGCCCACCGGCAGGATGGTGACGCCACCGTCACCACTGACGAACCCACTCTGGGTGGAATCGGTGGGGGTGGAGGTGGAGCCGCAGCCGGCCAGCGTGACGACCAGCCCGCCGGACAGCGCGACGGCTGCCAGTGCGCGGGCCACCCGGCCCGAACGGGGGCCCCGGTGTGTACGGGAATCGTGCATCGGCGATGACCACCTTCTTCTTCTGGGACCGGGGGCAGGTCGCGGCACGGGTTGTCATGCCCGACGAATCGGACAACGCGGGCGGCCCCCCCGGGGGTCATGTTTCTGGAGGGGAGTGCCCGGTCGGTGAAGAAACGGTCAAGATCCTGACAAGATCCGTGGTGAGCGAGGCTGCGCCGACCGCCTGATCAAGGCCGTCGCCGGACTGGGCTCTCGATCTGACACGGAGGTTCTTCAACCCGTGCTGGCCCCTGGCAGATCGGCTACGCGGGCAGGGCCTTCACCAGTGGGACCTTGCCCAGCCGGGTCCGTTCCAGGGCGGTCACGCTGACCACATCGACGGCAACGGGGTCGATGGTGAGGTCGGCGAGGGCCTCCTGGACGCGGCGACGCACCAGCTCGGTGCCCCCCGCGGGCGCGACGAGGCGAACGACCAGCTTGTTCGGCTGTTGCTCGACCTGCCAACCGTTCGGCGCCAGAGCCTCCAGGGCGTTATGGAAGACGTTGGGGTGGACGCGCACGCTGCTGTGGCGGCCGGGCAGGGTGATCGTGTCTTCTGTGCGGCCCTCCACCGCCTCCAGCAGGGCGAAGGGCAGTCCGCAGGTGCAACGTTCGGGGGAGAGGCGGATGGAGTCGGTCAGCTCGTAGCGGATGAGCGGCAACGTACGGGAGAACAGCACGCTCACCAGGACCCTGTCCGCGGTGGCGCCCGCCGGGACAGGCTGGTAGTCCTCATCCACCGGCTCGACGATCACGAAGTCCTCATACAGATGCCACCCACCCTGCGAACAGGTCGAGGCGATGCTGGCGGTTTCGGTGGCCGCGTAGCTGTCCACGATCACCGATGGGCCCCACGCGGCTTGCGCTGCCGAACGGCTGGCCGGGGTGAGAACCTCGGAGGCGGCCACGACCTTCTCGGGTCGGATGTGCAGCTGGCCGGTGAGCTGGGCCTGCGCCAGCGGGCCGATCATCGACGCGTACGCGACCAGCAGACGGGGCTCGAAGCGATCCAGTTCGCCTGTCAGGTCGGCCACCGGAGTCCGCGCGTCCAGTCGTAGCGCCGGAACAAGGCGCGAGCGCAGACTCGCCCCCACGACGGCAGACTGGTGGGTCGGATTGAGTGAGCTCACGACCGCGGTACGTAGTGGGTGGCGCAGACCCACCGCCACTCCGGCCCAGTCGTTGACCCGGGCATAGGACGTGAGGATCTGGGTCCACTCCCGCCGGTCCCAGGCGAAGACGGCGCGGCGTCCCGTGGTGCCGCCCGTGCCCGCCAACCACCATCGGCCACGCCACGGATGGCCAGGATCGGCGCCGGTGCGTTCCATCTCGGACAGGCGCCCCTCCACCTGTGCCAGCCGGAGGGCTGGGGAGGTGCAGATCCGATCCCACTGATCCATCAGCATGGATTTGGTCAGGACGGGCAGATCGGTGAGCGGGACGTGCGCGGCCCCTGGCAGTACCTGTTGATAGTAGGGCGAGCTGGTCCGCGCATACGCCAGGAGCCGGTCCAGCTCGACGCCCTGGAACTCCAGCATTCGGTCGCGGCTCCACCGGTCGCGTTGATGCATCCGGCGGCGCGCGAGGAGCGTGCCGGCGATCAGCAGTCCGTCCGGGCTCATCTGGCACCGCTCTTCCTAGGAGGTCCCGGGATGTGGTTGTTTGTGGCCCCCGGAGTGCCTACCGACCATCCTGAACCCTGCCCGGTCCAGGGTGCCACGCACCTGGTCACGGGTGACGGCTCCGTCGGGGACGACGCTCACCCGTGACTCCCCGAACGGCACCAGGTCCACCCGGACCCCGTCCACGCCGGGCAGCGCCCGCACCTGGTCGATCACGCTCACCAGGCACTGCACGCAGGTCAGGCCGCGCACACCGTAGGTCTGGGTCATCGTCCCACCTCTCTGCTCCTGGTACCCAGCGTGGGTGCGGGGGATAGCCGGGCGGTGTCGGGACGGTCAAGATCCCGGCAAGATCCCCTCGCCCTCGGTCCACGCTGCGGTGGCTACGCGCGTCTTGATCGAACCTTGCTCATCCGCGACCGGTTCTCTTGATGTGGGCGGGCCACTGTGGGATCGCTCGCCCCGGTCGGGGCGGCGACGATGTCGGTGAGGGAGTCCAATCGTGTGGCCCGTCCTGTTCTCAATCTTCGGGGTCCAGATCCAGTCCTACGGGGTGAGCAAGGCCCTGGCCGCCCTCGTCGGGGGGTACCTGCTGGGGCGGGCCTTCCAACGGATCGGCTACGACAAGGAGCAGGCCCACTCGCTGGTCCTGTGGGCGGTCCTGTGGGGATTCGTCGGCGCGAAGATCTACTTCCTGGCCGAACATTGGCAGCACTTCACCTGGCATCACCTCGGTGGTTCCGGATTCACCTGGTACGGCGGACTGATCGGCGGCACCCTCGCTGTCCTTGTGTACACCCGTCGCCACCAACTCCCCCTCGGCACGGTCGCCGGTGCGATGGCGATGCCCCTGTCGATCGCGTACGGCATCGGGCGGATCGGCTGCTTCCTGGCCGGCGACGGCACCTACGGCCAACCCACCGACCTGCCCTGGGGCGTGGCCTATCCCCACGGGGTGGTCCCTGTCTACCTCCGCGTCCACCCCACCGAGCTCTACGAGGCCGCGGGCGCGTTCGCGATCGCTGCGATCCTGTGGGCCCTCGGACGCCGCTGGCCCCAGGTGGCGGTGTTCGGGTCCTACCTGGCACTCAGCGGACTCGCCCGACTGCTCGTCGAGTTCCTGCGCATCAATGACCCGGTACTGCTGGGCCTCACCCAGCCCCAGCTGTTCGGAATCCTCAGCATCATCCTCGGCGCGATCCTGATCACCCGGGACCAGCTGCGGGCTCGCCCCACACCCACCGATCTGGACCCCGTTCCGGTAACGGCGGCAGCGCGATGACGGACCGGACCTGTCCCCGAACCTTCCCGCCCCCCGCAGAAACAGAAGAGGAAGCTGCCATGGACACCACGACCGCGCCCGCCTCCGGACCACCGACCCCGGTCGGGGCCTCAGCATCCCTCGACACTGCACGCCGCCCAAGCCGGTGGCGCACCGCCTGGGCAAGTATCCGCGCCGCGATCGGTGCCCTGCTGGGCCTGGTCCCCCACGTCATGCACCACATCGGCATCCTCGCCGGCGCCGCCCTCCTCACCGGCGTATTCGGCAATACCGTGCTCTACGCCGCCGGGCTGCTCCTCAGCATCCCCCTGCTCAACCGCCTCCGGAAGCGGTTCGGCACCTGGAAGGCACCCGCCATCGGTGTCGCCGTCTTCACCGCCATGTTCCTGCTCTCCGCCCTCATCATCGGACCAGCCATCAATCGCGCGGGAACCGGGCCCGCACCCCAGACACCCCTCCCGGCGACCAGTACCCCCGCCGACCATGAAGCCCACCACGGCGGTTAGTCGACGCCCAGGTCATGTTGCTGGCGTACGAGAGCGGTTCGTCAGGGGGAGGGGCTGCGCGTGGCTCAGGCTCCGGCCAGGGTCACGATTGCGTCGGTGGCGAAGCCGAGGAACAGGCCGATGAAGACGCCCCAGGTCGTGATGATCTTCATGTTCTGGCGACGCGCGACGGCGAGCAGCTCGATCACGACGTAGAGGATCGAGCCCGCGGCCAGTGTCAGGAACGCCACGCTGACCAGGTCGTTGGAGAACTGCTGGCCGACGATGGTGCCGAGGAATGTCGGACCACCGCCGATCAGGCCGAGGAGGGCGAGGTAGCCCCAGGAGGGACGTTCGTGTTGGGCGGCCATCGGGGCGACGATTCCGAAGCCTTCGGTGCCGTTGTGGATGGCGAAACCGATGACCAGCAGGATCGCCAACTGGGTGGCGCCGGTCGCGGCACTGTTGCCGATCGCGAGCCCCTCGGCGAAGTTGTGCAGGCCGATCCCGACGGCGATCATCAGCGAGAGCGCGTGGGCCGAGGAGGTGTGCGCGATCACTCCGGTCGCGGTGGTGGCCCCGGGTCCTTCGCGGCGCCCCGAGGGCTTCGCGCGTGCGGCCACCCAGCGGTCGAAGTACACCAGGCCCAGCAGTCCGACCGCGAGACCGACGGCGAAGACGATGGAGGTGGCGAGGACCCCGGTGACGTCCTTGTCCGTCAGGCCCTTGTCGATGGGCTCCCAGGCGTGGGCCAGCACGTCCCACAGCAGGAACACCAGGATGCCGACGGCCAGCGCGTTCAACCACACGCGTGTCCTGGGTAGTGCGGCCTTGACTCTGCCCAAGGGCAGTCCCAGGAAGATGGTCAGCCCGGCGATCAGGCCAAGCGCAACCACATTGGTGGAGCTCATTGCACGTCCTCTCGAAGCGTGGAAGTTAGGTTAACCTAACCTTGCTTCGGCAGCGTAGGGCTCGCCGCCTCCCCACCACAAATCGGCGGGCCTTCTGCTGCCGTCTCCGTTCAGGTGAAGGTTCCGGCGGGCGACGGTTCGGCGGGCAAGTGTGCACAGAGGGCCTGCTCCGGATGATTGGCTGAAGCATTGATGCGCGAATCATGTGCCATACTGAAGTCAGTTCTGGCTGCCTTCCGCGATGCCGGACGATCCTTCAGGAGGTTCCGCGTATGGTTCAGGACTCGCCCGCCCAGGCTCTTGGCGCGGACGCCGCCGGTGCCCGTGATGTTCTCGTTGAGGTTGTGCGTTCTGTTCATGAACGCTTCGCGGAGGCGCATCAGGTGTCGGGGTCGCGGTACGCGATGGGGTTCGGCAGCCAGTGGCGCGACCTGTTGGATGATGCTCATGAGGCATTCGCATCGCGCGGCTTCCGGTCGCAGAAGCTGGCTCCGGCGGGATATCGGCTCCCGGTCGTCGGGAGCTGCTTGATCTACGTGTGGCGGGGCAACGCGGACACGGCGAGTAACTTCGCCTCGAGCCCGACCCGGCAGAGCGGGTTCGGTGCAGTGCCCCTGCCGCAGGCGATGCTGATCGAGCCCAGCTTCGCTGACTGGGGTGAGTCGATCGATGAGTCTGGCGAGACGTCGGTGCCCAACCCTCAGACTGTGCTGAGGCAGGTCGACGACCCGATGACGCTGGTGCTGGTGATCGTCGACTCGTCGCCGCGGCAGCTGCAGTCCATCCAGTGGGCGATCGCCGTCCTCGACGAGGCCGGCAAGGTTCAGCTGTACGGGCAGGAAAGCATCTGGGAACCGGAGCTCGCCGTCGTTGGCCAGGCTTCCGAGGTGGAGTCGTTCGACAGCGGCACACCGGTCGCGCCCGTGGTGGAACTGCAGAAGCAGGAGGGGCCACACTCTGATGCGTGAGGACACCCCCACCCTGTTTGACCTGTCGACTACCGGGAGGGGTCAGGGTCGGTTCGAACCGGCCCGGCTGACCCAGGCCCGCGTCCGCCTCGGGATGAGCAAGACCGATCTTGCTGCCGAGGTCGGCGTGTCGGCTGCCGCTATCGGACAGTACGAAGCCGGCGTCAACTCGCCTCGAGCCGAGGTGCTCGAGCGGCTGGCGCGGGCACTGAAGGTCCGCCCTGGGTTCTTCAGCGCCGGTCGCCCGTTGGCACGTATCGACACCGTGAACGCGCACTTTCGAAGCTTGCGGTCGGCCCGTGTGAGCGACCGTCAGAAGGCACTGGCCACGGCGACCCTGGTGTGGGAACTGACGTTCGCGCTCGAGCGGTTCGTGAAGCTTCCTGAGGTGGATCTTCCCAAGGTCCAGCCCGGATCCGCACCCGCTGATGCCGCCATGATTCTGCGACGGCACTGGGGGCTGCCAGAGGGGCCGGTCAAGCACCTGGTTGCCGCGGCGGAGTCCCACGGCATCATCACCGTGATCAGGCCTGTGGGAGAGATCGACGCGGTGGACGCCTTCTCGGTGGTGATCGTGGATCGCCCCATCATCATCACCACGCCGCGCCGGAGCCAGAACGTCTTCCGGCACAGGTTCTCGATCGCGCACGAGATCGGGCACCTGCTCCTGCACGGGGAGGCCGGTGAGCACAGCGCGGCGATCGAGCGGGAAGCCGACGAGTTCGCTGCGGCGTTTCTGACGCCCGCGGCCTCAATGGATGCCGCGCTTCCGCAGCGGCTCGACCTGGCGGCTCTGGACCGACTGGGGAGGACCTGGGGTGTCTCGCCTCAATCGCTGGTCCGTCGGATGGTCGAGAGGGGGCGCACCACCGAGTCATCGGCCCGACGGGCCTACCAGCGCCTGGCTATGGCCGACGATCCCTCAGCCGACCCGACCAGCGCCTATCCAGGGGAGGTGCCGACGCTCCTGAGGAAGGCCGTCGACCTTGCCGCGGATCATGGTGGGGGAGTGCCTGCTCTCGCCGAAGTCCTCAAGCTCAACCCGGGACAGGTCCGTGACCTGCTGGGCGAGGCCGACCAGCGCCCCGTGCTGCGCCTCGTCCGCGACGAGAACTGAATCCCGGCATGGACGTACACATGCACGAGCTGAACATCTAAGCCTTGAGGAGGCGCATGGGGGGAGCGCCTCCTCAAGGCCCGCCTCAGTGTAGTGAGTCGATCGTCCAACTGCGTTGCTGGATCAAGGTGATGCCTGACACAGACTGGCGGTAGCTGGCATTTGGCTCGACTCGTCAGACTGACTCCTCCCCGAGGTGAGCGGGCAGCGAAGGCCGACGCCCTGGTCGGGGTCCGGGAGGGTGACACGCTATCCCGCTATACCAGCTAAGCCAGATAGGCCAGATAGGCCAGCTAAGCCAGCTAAGCCAGATAGGCCGGCTATGCCGGGTATCCGTTCCTGTCTCGTCAAGGTGTGAAACCGGGCGGACGGTAAAGATACGCAGTCCGACTTCCCTGGGCGTTCACGTGCGGCTTCTGCTGCTTCCCCTCTCACGTGAAGATGCCCTCGGGTGGTGGTTCGACGGTCCAGGGGGGTAGTTGGTCGTGTTCGCCGGTGATGGGGTGGCATTTGCGGAAGGGGCCGGTGGGGGCGGTGAGTTGGTGCATGAGGGGGTCGGCGTAGGTGAGGAGCCAGGTGGCGATGCCGAGGGGGCCTTCGTAGCGGAGGGCTTCCCAGGTGCGCCAGAGGGCTTCGATGCGGGTGTAGGCCTCGGCGTGGAGCCACCATTTGGTGCACCAGCGGGCTTCGGGTCCGCGGCGCCACATGGGGAGGAGGTAGCCGGTCAGCCAGTCGGCGGAGGTGGCGTAGAGCATGGGGCGGTCGTCGGCGGCGGCCGCCTGTTCGAGGTCGTCGGTGACGGTGGTCGCATACGCCTCGGCGTCGGCCTCGATGGCGCCGGCCCGCAGGGCATCGACCTTGCCCTGTGCCCGGTCGAGGGCGTCCTGGGCTGCGAGGACGTCGGCCGAGGACCCGGTCGCGATCGCGCCGTCGAGGACGGCCTGGGCAGCGCGGAGCTCCTGTTCGGCCGCCTGCAGCGGGGACCCGGTCGCCTCCTGGCTGGCGGCCTCGTCGCTGGTCGTCTGGTCGTTGGTCGTGGTCTCGCTCATGATCACTCCTGCACTGCTGCGAGCTTGCTGTAGTAGGTCTCGGAGGCGCGGATCGCCTCGGCGTGGTCGGTTTGGCTCCAGTGGACGAGTTCGACCAGGGCGGCGGGGGCGCCGGAGGAGAGCATGATCGCGCGGCCGCGGGGGAGGGAGGCGAGTTCGGCGGGTTCGAGGATCGCCTCACGTTGCAGGCGGGTGGAGGTCGAGCGGCCCGAGTCGAACAGGCCCGCGGACTTGCCGGAGGTGGAGGTGTCGTGGCGGATGATGTCGTGGTCCCCGATGAGGCGGGAGGTGTTGGTGAGGAAGTCGGCTTGGGCGATGCCGGCGCCGATGACGCGCAGGTTCGCGGCGGACCAGAGTTTTTCCATGCCGTCGCGTCCCCAGGCGGCGACGCCTTGGTTCCAGGACTGCAGGAACGTGGAGATGACGATGCCGCGGGACCCGAAGTGGGAGTAGAGGTCGGGTAGGTCGGGCCAGCGCACGACGTTGGCGGCCTCGTCGAGGATGACCATCAGCGGGACGGGGAGCCGGCCGGCGGGGGAGTGGGAGGCGTAGGTTTCGCCGGCTCGCACGACGGCGACGGTGAGGGCGGCGGCGATGGCGCGGGCGGTGCCGCGTCCTTCCATGGAGACCAGGTAGAGGGTCTGGGTGGAGCGGACGAATTGGTCGGGCCGGAACTGCGGCCGGTCCTTCTCGGTGCCGCCGGTGCTGGGGGTGATCCAGGGGAGCAGGTCGGGGTTGGTGAGCCAGGTGATCATTTTGGCGGCGGTCCCGATGACGCCGTCGCGTTGGCGTTCGGAGAGGGCGATGATGGCGAACAGGGTGGTCGCGGGGCCCGAATGTCCGGCCATCCGGAGGATGAGGGCGGGATCTTCGTCGTCGGGGTTGGACGCCCACCGGTAAACCGTGGTGATGGGCTCATCGCCGGTGGCGGCGGCCAGGAGGAGGCAGGCGAGGTAGTTGGTGGCGGCGGTGTCGAAGTAGGCGTCGGTGCGCGCATCGGTGTCCTTGCTCGCGGCGGCGAACAGGGCGGCCATCTCCTCGGCTTGGGCGATGCCGGTGACGTAGGAGAGCGGGTTCCACCACCAGGACGGTTCCTCGCCGATGATGTTTTGGGGGTCGAAGACCCACACGGTTCCGGTGAGGGCGCGGGGGCCGCGGGTCTGGTCGACGAGGTCGCGTTTGTTGGTGGTGGCGAGGGCGGGGCCGGCGGTTTCGAGGAGTTGGGGGACGCAGACGCAGGAGGTTTTGCCGGCGCGGGGGCCCATGATCCAGACCTGGACCCATTCCCAGGAGGACCGCAACTCGGCCCCGCCGGGAATCAGCTTGCCGACGGGGACGCCGTCGGAGGCCCGCGTCGCGCCGAGGCGTTCGGCGTCGGCGCGCGCCCCGGCAGGCAACATGCTGATGAGGTCTTTCTCGTGGGCCATCGAGGCGGCCTTCCCATCGACGCGGGTCCGCCCTGCTGTCAGGGAGCGGAGCGCACGGATGCCCACCACGACGCCTGCGCTGATTCCGGTCAGGACGAGGAGGGTCAGGGCGGCCTGGCCCGGCCCGATCCGGGTGAGGCCGCGGGTCAGTTCGGCCAGGTAGGCGCCGGGGGAGGCCTTGGTTGATCCCAGCAGCCGGCCGCTGCCCCACAGGGTTCCCCAGATGACCATGATCACGGCGACGGCGCCGAGGGCCCAGAGCCAGCGTTCTTCGCCGGCCGGATCCTGACGGCGGGCCCGGTTGTCCTTCAGGCGATTCGTCATGGCTTCACCTCCTCGGTGCGGGGTGTGGTCGAGTGCTGGTCGCTGCCGGCAGCCAGCGGTCCTCTCGGGCTGGATCCTGACGGCGGGCCCGGTTGTCCTTCAGACGCCCTGTCATCGGTCACCCCTGGTCTGGTCATGGCTCGACGTGGCGGTCTTGGGGGTGTGGGTGAGGGCGGCCCAGCGTTTGTTGGTGTCGTTGACGGCGCGTTCGGAGGCGGTGAGGTGGACCTGGAAGGGGGTGCCGGGGGCCTTGCCGGTCTTCAGCAGGAAGCAGCCCTGGCCGGGTGGTGCTGTGGCGGTGTGGGTGCGGGGGTCGATGTTGGCCTGTTCGGACCACGACGCGATCAGCGCGACCTCACGCTCAGAGAGGTCGAAGACGTCGCGCAGGTTGCCCATTTCTTTGTCGGCCAGGCCGCCGAGGAAGACCATGGAGGAGCGTTCGACGAACCCCCACGCGCGCTGGGTGAGGTCGTCTCGGCTCAGTTTGAGGTCGGCCATGGTGTGGGTGATCATGACTTGTCCGATGCCCATCTGGCGGTTCAGGCGGGTGATCGCGTCGCAGAGGTCGACCATGCCTTCCCAGGCGCGCAGCATCCGCCACAGTTCGTCCATCACCAGGAAGTGGATGACCTGGTCGATGATGTGGTCGTCGGCGGCGTACTGGGCGGCGGCGACGGCTGAGGAGCCGTAGCTCCAGCAGACGGCTTGGGCGGCGGCCTGCAGCAGGGTGTCGTCGTCGGTGACCGCCGAGACGTCGAAGCAGGTCGGAACACCCAGGCGCAGCGGCTGCGACGTGGGGCGGGCGAACACGGCCCCGAAGGGGCCGTCCTCACCCAGGGCCATCAGCCCTTCCTCGAGGCCCTCGGTCTCTTGCTGGTATTTGTCCTCGCTGCCCCGGTCCAGGGCGACGTAGCGCAGTTCGGCGGGCTGGGCGCGGATGATGGCCAGCACGTCACCGACCAGGAGCTCCCGGTCGGTGACCTGCTCATCCAGGAGCCGCATCGCGACGTTGAGGATGTTCTGCTCCCGCGCCGTGATCGCGGTATGGCGGACCAGCTCGATCAGGCTGGCCAGGATCGCCAGGCGCCGGGCCCGCAGATCAGCGCTGGCGCGTTCCCTGGCCCGCGGACTCATCTGTTCCAGCAGCCCGCGGACGGGGCCGGGGTCGAGCGGGTTGATGGACCCGACACCGCGCCCCACCCGGATCACGTCGCCGCCGATGGCACCGATCAGGTCGACGTAGTCGGGTTTGAGGTCGGCCATGATCATCGGCACGACCCCGGCGTGGGTCAGGCCGACCACGAGGCGCCGCACCAGGGAGGACTTGCCCTTGCCGGGCCGGCCCAGCACGAACGCCGACGGCGTATCGACCAGGCGACGTTCGAACCAGGAGATGGGGTCGGCGCACATCGTCTGGCCGTTCATCAAATGCTTGCCCAGGGGCACCCCGACCAGCGGGGTCCCGGCGCCGGCAGCGAAGGGGTAGAGGCCACAGACCTGGACGGTGGTGCCGCGGTATTCGGGGGTCGGGCTGATCGGCCCGGCCGCGCCGCCACCACGCCCACCCCACCCCCACGCGCCCGGCCGACCGCCCAGGCGCTTCTTGGTGCCCGCCGGCCCGGCCGCGTGGCGCGGAGCCCGCAAGTCCTTCTGCTCGTCCTTGCTCAACGTCAGATTGGCCATCACAGGGCGTCCTTCCACTCGGCCGGGATCGCGGTGTGTTCGGGCAGGACCAAGCCGAGAGGCAGTCCGGCGGCGAACGTGGCGGCCTGTGTCCAGGTCGCGGGGCGCAGCTTGAGCCGAGAGGCCGCGGACAGCTGGCGGATCGTCTCGATGATCTTCGACAGATCAGTCGGGTCGAGCACCGTGGCGGTGATGATCACGCCGAAGCGGATCATGCCTGCGCCGGTCGCTTCCTCGTTCGCGGTCTGTTGGGCGTGACGCAGCCGCAGGGAGTCCCGCGATGTGGCCTGCTTGTTGTTGTTCAGCACGAACAGGGCGTTCTGGACTTCGCCCTCCACGACGCGAGCGGAGGTCTCCATGGTCAGCGGCCGGTAGACCAGCGTGACGCGCTTGCGCGGGATCTCCGGGTGCGGGGCGAGCAGACGTGCCAGCACGTCGGAGTGGACGATGCTGCGAGGAGCCTGGAGCATCTCCCACGACATGCTCCACGCGCGATCATGACGGTAGACGTCCGGGCGGCGGTCATCGGCGAACGTCGGCCCGGCCTGCTGCCAGGTCAGGCCCGTCCCGCCCGCCGCACGCGCTTCCTCCACGTCGGTAGCGACCGAGGGATCGTAGGCGACCCGTACGGCATCGACCAGGTCCTGGCCCGTCATCGGGGTGGGTTGCTGGCCGGCCCCCGACTCCCGCAGCATCACCAGCATCGACGGCAGAGCGTTACCGATCCGCCTGATCATCTCCTCGGTCGGCCGCTTGGGGCCGCCCGGAGCCGTGCGGGAGCGGAACGTCACGGAGATCCGGGTGGTCATCTGTGCCTGACCGGCAGGGTAGGCGGCCTTGATCTCGCCCATCACCTGATCGGCGAAGGCGGCCGAGGGGCCGTGAGTCGCGCGGCGCGCCTCGATCATGTGGCGCAGCCGCACCCCCGGATCGGGCGCGGTCTCGATCGAGACCTGGGCGCCGGCGATGTCGGTCTGCTCCTGGCCCAGCATCGCCAGCCACTGACCCCAGATGGCGACCTGGCGGTCGATCTTGTCCGCATCCACCAGGTCCATTCCGGTGGAGGCTCCCTCGATCACCACGCTGTAATGGTCGGTGGAGGGAACGTGGACGATCCCGAACGGGGTCCCGTAGGCATCGGTGGCCTCGATCAGTTCCGATGCGGCCAGCAGCCCGGGCAGGCGGGCCTGCCCGTCACGCGTCATGCCGCAGGGGCCCTGCAGCAGCACCGCCGATCCGGTGTGCGCCATCCGGGCCTTGGCGGCCCGGACGAAGAACTTCTCGTAGAGGGTCATCCCCGTGGCCGGACTCTTGGCCAGGAGGGGGAGCATGAGCGCTCCCGTGGCGAAGAAGACCACGACCGCGCCCAGGAACCCCTGGGTCATGGCGGCGATGATCATCGCGACCGCTCCGAGGGCGAGCAGCGCGGTCGCTGCCATGCTTACCCCCGCGATGCCCTTGATCTGGGGCCGGGTCCAGTTGCCGTACGTCGTGGATTCGCTCATCGGTCTTCCCCTTCGTTAGTGCTCAGCGGGCCGCCGTCCGGCAACGGCGCCTCGATGCGTGTGTACCGGGGCCCGCGGATGACCGGGCGAGACGCAGGAAGCTGGCTGCCGCCCCTGGGTGCAGAACCGCCAGTCGTCGCAGCCGCAGTCTCCTTGGGCTCCATCGGGATCGGCCGTCGACGATTCGGCGCCTGCCGCCGGGGCGGACAGCAGACGTGATCCGGCGTTCCGTAGGCCTGACCAGGTGAGCTTCTTCGGCGTCATATGACCCGTGTCACTTTTCTGGCCCCTGATCTAGGTCGGTTCACCTGCCCGACGGGCACACGACCGCCGCCCGGTTCGCCTTGACCTGGGACCAGGGCACGGAGACGGGCGCCCATGACCGAATCGCCGACCTGTTCGATGAGGGCGTGTTCTTCGCCCATGCCGGTAAGCCGTGGCAGCGAGGCAGCAACGAAGACACCAATGGGCTGCTGCGTCAGTACTTCCCCAAAGGGACCGACCTGCGCCTCCACACGGCCGATTCTCTGCAGGCCGTCGCCCAGCGCCTCAACGACCGCCCACGCAAGACACTCGGCTGGCGCACACAGGCTCACGTCTTCCAGCCAGGAGACGCGCAAATTTCTGGCAGTGTTGCGACGATCACTCGAATCCGTCGATCGGGTCGGGCCTCAGCGCCAGAATTCGCTGAGCTGCTCGGCAAGGGTGCTGCCTTGGTTGTACCCGGCTCGAGCAGCGGGCTGGCGCGTCGACAGATCCATCAGATTGGCGCCGAATGCGTTGAGGGATTCGCTATCCGGAAGGATGGTCCCGACTCTGCTGCCTGCTGCGCGGAGTTCGTCGACCTGCGCCGCGAGTTGCATGCCCCAGTCCAACGGGTGCCGTGTTCTGCCGCCAAGTGGTGACAACACGAGCACCCGCTCATATCCGGCTGCCAGGTCGGCGTTCTCGTTGCGTCGGTAGCCCCCATCGATGTAGTGGCTGTCGCCGATGCCATAGGGGAGGCCACTGGCACAGCTGGCGGCGACGGCGTCCGCCAGGTCGACTCCGCTGTGGCGGTCGAACACGACCGGTTCACCGGTATGGGCGTCGACCGCTGTGATGAGCATCGTTCGTTGCGGCCAGTGCTGGCTGGGCAGCCGGGAGGCGACGGTGGTGCGCCATTGCGTCTGCCAGGACCCGTCCGACGCCGCGACCATGTCGAGCGCCGCCGCGCCCATCTTGCGGCGCATGTCGGCAGCATCCTCAGCGGAGGCGATGATCTCGCTCGTCCTCCGCATCTGGTCGGACACCCGCCCGATGGGAGCGCGTCCACGGTCGGATCCTGCCGGACCGGTCCGTTGCTGGGGGACAGCGGCAAGGATGGCGGCAAGTAGTTGGGGCGGGGTCGCGCCAGCCAGCTGGGCCGCGGCAGTCGATCCCGCCGACGTGCCAATGACCAGATCGGCTTCGGTCACATCCAATCCGGCATCGAAGAGGCCGGCGATGACGCCGATCAGCCAGGCGTTGCCCGCCGATCCGCCACCGCCGAGGACCAACGCTCGCTTGCCAGCGGCGCCTGGCCGCTGGGTGGGGTCAACCTGCGGCTGGTCCTGGTCGGACCTCGGCCGGTCGGAGGCCGTCGTCGAAACGGAGTGCAGAGGTGAAGAAGGTGTGGTGTTCATGGGAGTCGTCTTTCGCGATTTGCCTGTCAGGCGCTCCCGGTGGCGACTAGCTCAGCCGCGCGATCGTGGACTGCAGGGGAGCACCCATTGTGGATACTGCGTTCATGGGACTCACCTCCTGCCGATGGATCACGATCACTTGAACGCTAGCACGCGCGCGACGCGGCGGGAACGGGCAACTCCTGCGCTTCGTTATATAGCGAATCGTAGGACTAGGCTGGTGCCGTGATCGAGATGATGATCCTCGGCTTCCTCGCCGAGCAGGCACTGCACGGCTACGAGCTGCGCCGGCGGATGGAGCAGTTGTTCGGCCACGCCCGCCCGATCAGCTACGGGACGGTGTACCCGGCGATCAATCGCCTGGAGCGTGCCGGACTGCTCCGCAAGGAGTCGGGCCCACGGAAGGCGGGGGCTGCGCCGGTCACGCTGCACCTGACCGACGCCGGGCGCGCCGAGCTGCTGGGGCGGCTGCGATCGGTGTCCGGGCAGGACGTGACCGACGGCCACCACTTCATGGTGGTGCTCGCCTTCCTGTCGCTGCTGCCCGACCAGGCCGAGCGGGACGCGGTGCTGCAGCGTCGGCTCGACTTCCTGTCCCAGCCGGCCAGCTTCTTCTACGACGGCGACCGGCCCCTCAGGGTCGACGACATCACCGACCCCTACCGGTGCGGGATCCTGATCTCCGCACGGGCCACCAGCCGCGCCGAACGGGCCTGGCTCCGCGAACAGCTACAGGTGACTGCGGGAACCGATGGAGGCAACGAATGAGCGCCTTGAAAGTCAACGCCATGATGCGCGCAGTGGTGCTCGACGGTCCCGGGGACGTGTCGAAGCTCCGGCTCACCCAGGTGCCGATCCCCACCCCGCAGCCCGGCTGGGTGCTGATCAGGGTGCAGGCCTTCGGGCTCAACCGGTCCGAATTGTTCACCCGCCGCGGATACTCCGGCGACGACGTCACGTTCCCCCGGATCCTGGGGATCGAGGCGGCCGGGGTGGTCGTGTCGGCGCCCGCCGGCGAGTTCGAGGCCGGCCAGCAGGTGGTGGCACTGATGGGCGGGATGGGACGTACGTTCGACGGCGGCTACGCCGAGTACACCTGCGTGCCGGCCACGCAGGTGATCCCCTTCGAATCGCACCTGCCTTGGTCGGTCATCGGCGCGGTGCCCGAGATGCTGCGGACGGCGTACGGCTCCCTGACCGTCGTCCTGGACGCGCAGGCGGGACAGTCGCTGCTGGTCCGCGGCGGCACCTCGTCGGTGGGAATGTGCGCTGCGGTTCTGGCCAAGCGGCGGGGCCTCACTGTCCTCTCCACGACCCGCAACCCGGCCAAGGCCCGCTCATTGACTGCGCTCGTCGTTGATCACGTGCTGATCGACAATGGCGAGGTCGCCGCCCAGGTCCATGCCATCCTCCCCGAGGGCGTGGATGCGGCGATCGAACTGGTGGGCACCACCACCCTGCCCGACACCCTGCGGGCGACCAGGGTGCACGGCACCGTCTGCTTCACGGGCATGCTCTCCGACACCTGGACAGTGAAGGACTTCTACCCGATCGACTACCTGCCGCAGGGCGTACGCCTCACCGCCTACTCCGGGGATGCGGCCGACCTGCCCGGTGCCGTCCTGCAGGAGTTCCTGGACGACGTGGCAGCCGGCCGTGCGCAGGTGCCGATCGACCGCGTCTTCGCCCTCGAGCAGATCCGTGAGGCGCACAGCCGGATGGAGGCGGGCGAGGCGAGCGGCAAGCTGGTCGTCCTCACGGAGGCAGAAGGCGTACGCGGATGAGCCTCTCCCTGACCCGCCGACGTACGCCCCCGACCGGCGCCGTACCGGTCACCGCGCTCCTGATCGGCACGATCGCCCTGCAGTCCGCGGTGCCGCCGTTCGCCACCGACATGTACACGCCCGCGTTTCCCCATGTCACCGCTGGTCTGGACACGACGGCGGCGTTGGTCGGGCTCACCCTGACCGCGTTCTTCCTCGGGTTCGCCGCCGGCCAACTGGCAGGCGGGCCGTGGTCGGACCAGCACGGTCGGCGGATGCCGCTGATCGTCGGGGGTGTGGTCTGCATGTCGGTGCGATCGGCTGCGCCCTGGCGCCCTCGATCGGCGTTCTGGTCGTGGCTCGGGTCGTCCAAGGGATCGGGGGCGGTATCGCTGCGGCCGTGGCGAGGGCGGTGGTCGTCGACGTGGCCAGGGGTGACCTTCTGGCCAGGCTGATGTCGGTGCTGCAGGCCATCGGCGGACTCGCTCCGATGATCGCCCCCGTCGTGGGAGCCCTCGTCATCACTGTCGGATCCTGGCGCGACATCTTCTGGACGCTGGCCGGCTTCGGCGCGCTGATGGTGCTGACAGCCGTCTGGTTCGTCCCCGAGACACTGCCTCCCGAGCGTCGCCATCGAGGGGGAGTGCTCCAATCCCTCGCGGGAATGGGGCAGCTGGTGAGGATCCCGCCCTTCGTCGGCTACGCCCTCACCGCCACCTTCTCCGGCTTCACGATGATGGCCTACATCGCCAACTCCTCCTACGTACTCCAGGTCATGAAGGGCATCCCGCCGATCGCCTTCTCGCTGTTCTTCGCGTCCACCGCGCTGGCGCAGGTGGTGGTGTCGGTCGTCAACGCCCGCCTGATCGGACGGTTCCGGCCGCACGCCATGATCACGGTCGGGCTCATCGCGTCCGCCGTCGCCGTCATCGCCCTCACCCTCGGCGTGCTCGTCTGGGACACGCCGCTGGTGCTGACCTGTCTCGGTTTCCTGGTGCTGATGGCCTCCCAGGGGTTGGTCTTCGGCAACAGCGGCGCACTGGCCTCGATGCAGGCCACCCACATCGCGGGCTCGGCCGCCGCGGTCCAGGGCGTGGCGAGCGCGCTGGCGATGGCCGCAGCAGCGCCCCTGGCGTCCTCCGGCGGTGGCGACTCGGCAGTCCCGATGATCGCGGTGATGCTGGCCGGGTCCGCCATCAGTGCCGCCAGTTTCGTGTTCCTCACGCGACCGACCGGTCACCGGGAAGTTGAGCCGGGCGCGCGGGAGGGAGCCTGAAGCTGCGGGGAGCGCATACAGCACCGGCGCCACAGGTCCCGAGCACTTTCCCCCACCCGACCAAACCTCGGACCACTGCCCGATGACCCTGACGCCGACGGGCAGGCACTGCTGATTTCTGGGCGGAGAGCCGGAGAGGCGGAGAAGCGTGCCCGAATTTCAGCGTCGCGCCCTCCACATGAGGTACGCGCCGACCACAGCGACGACAGGCCCGACGATCGCCCACAGCGTCACGCCAGACATCACGCTCCCCCCGACCATGCCCAGCCCCTGCAGCGACCAAAGGACGCCGACCAATACCAGGACCAGTCCGCCGACCAGCAGGACCACGCGTTGGGCCTTCATCCCTCCACGGTACAAGGCGGCCTCATGGCCTCGAAGCAACACTGCTGGTGAACGAGGGGTGTCAACTGAATGTGATGGCGGGACGGTCCTGGATGTGAGGAGAACCGCTCCGACCGGAGATGACAATCCCCAGGAACCGGAGACAGATCTGGTTTGGCTGGGGGATTGTGTCGGTGGAGGGGGGTGCCGTGAACACACTCGTGCCTGGCGGGCGTCCAGCCGACCCCGCTCCTGGTGGGGGGATCCGCCTGCTGGTCGCGTTCATTCTGGTCGGCGCGGCGGTCTCCGTGGCCCTGGGGGTCTACGGCGGCCTCCACTTGCCCACCCGTCGCGCGCTCGCCACCCTCGGCTTCCCGAGCCTGGTCTCGATGAAGGTGACACTCGCCAGCGCCGCGGCGGTGCTTGGCGTCGTCCAGATCGTCACGGCCCTGCGCATGTACGGGCGCATCGGGCATGGGCCCGCTCCCCGCGCCGTGGCCACGACACACCGCATCTCGGGAGTGACGGCTGTGCTCGTCTCGGTGCCTGTCGCGTTCCACTGCCTCTGGTCGCTGGGCTTCGGCACCTACTCGGCCCGAGTGCTCGCGCACTCGTTGTTCGGCTGCGCCTTCTACGGCGTCTTCGTCACCAAGATGTTGGTCCTACGCAGCCGCCGAGTACCCGCTTGGGCAGTGCCGTTGCTGGGGGGTGCACTCTTCACCGTCATCGTGGTCGTCTGGCTCACCTCGGCGATGTGGTTCCTCATCGGCGGTCCCGGCTACTAGTGTTCGGGGTGGTGGTTCGGCGGACCCGTACGACGATGGCCGCCGACTATGCTGCCGGCATGGCGGAGCCACGCGTCATCTGGGTCGATCATGCGACCGGGACGGCAGAAGTTCGTCCCATGGAGGCCGTCGCCGCCCTCCGGGAGGATTCCTCCGGTTGGCTGTGGCTCGACTTCCCTGAGCCCGACGCGGCGACCGGCGCGTGGCTGCGGGACGTCTTCAGGCTCCCGCTGACGGCGATCCAGGACGTGTTGCAGCGCAACCACGTGTCCCGCCTGTACGCCTTCGGTGACTCGCTGCTGTTCCTCGTCCTGCACCGCCCAGAACCGGGCGAACAGGGCCACGTCCACTACCTCGAACTCGACCAGTTCATCGCACCGGACTTCCTGATCACCACCCACGGCCCCCACAGCGAGCAGGTGCCGGTGGGGCAGATGCTGGTCGAGACCGACGTCGTCGCCGAGCGGCTCCTCGCCGGCAAGGTCGGCGTGACCGGGCCGGCGCAGATCGCGCACACCATCGTGTCGCGGCTGTGTCAGGAGGAGGAGCGCTTCGTGAACTCCGTCGCCCACGACGTCGGCCTGCTGGAACAGAAGGTGATGGCGCAAACCCAGATCCGCGCCGGCGATGGGTTCCTGGACGAGTTGTTCCGGGTCCGTCACTCCCTGCTCACCGTGCACACCATGGCCGCCCAGGGCGCGGAGGTGTTCGGGCGCGCGACGAGGCTCTACGAGCAGGCGTCCTGGCTGCAGCCGACCCTGCGCGATCTCCAGGACCAATACGAACGGGTCGGGCGTATCAGCGACAGCCAATTGCAGTTCCTCGCCGGGGTGACCGAGTACTACCGGGCGAGCACCGACCAGAAGATGGCCGTCGCAGGGGAGAAGCTCGCGGTCATCGCGGCCGTGACGCTGCCGGTCTCGGCGGTGTCGGGCGTGATGGGTATGCAGACCATCCAGATCAACGCGGTCGACTGGCCCTGGACGATCGTCATGCTCGCAGTGATGACCGTCATGTCCCTCTGGTTGCTCAGGTGGACCAAACGTCAGGGCTGGTGGTGAGAGAGCGCGCCGCGTCCCATTCGAGGAGTTGAGGAAGGACATGGTGTTTGCGGAGGGCGCCTTCGATGCCGCGGCAGGGGGAGGCTCAGGCCCAGATGTATGCCTCGACGATGGCGCCATCACGCCACTTCGCGAACGTCACCATGCGGCTGCCGTTCTCGAACTCGCGGATGACAGAGGTCCACTCCCTCGGGAAGGTCAGGCGGGCTGGGACGTACGCGCCCTCAGGCTGGATGCTTGAATCCCGAAATACGTGTGGCAGGGTGAGGAACATGGCAAGCATCCCGACACTCGAGACAGAGATCTTCCCCCTCAACCTGGGCGGCAACACCTTCGGCTGGACCTCCGACCGGGTGGGATCAGAAGCCGTTCTCGACGGCTTCGTCGCCGCCGGTGGCAACTTCGTCGACACCGCCGACGCATACTCGGCCTGGGCCCCCGGCAACAAGGGTGGCGAGTCCGAGACGATCATCGGCGACTGGATGGCCGCCCGCGGCAACCGCGACGGACTCGTCATCGCCACGAAGGTCGGCGCCCTCGAGGGGCGCAAGGGACTCGCCCCCGACAACGTCCGGGCAGCCGTCGACGATTCGCTGCGCCGACTGCGGACCGACCGGATCGACCTGTACTACGCCCACTACGACGACCAGGACCGGCCGATCGAGGAGATCGCTGCCACCTTCGACGGCCTGGTCAGGGACGGCCGCATCCGGGCGATCGGCATGTCGAACTTCACCCCCGAGCGGATGCGGGCCTGGCTCGAGGCGGCTGCGGCAGAGGGTCTCACCGCCCCGGTCGCCATCCAGCCGGAGTACAACCTCGTCGCCCGCCACCGCTACGAGACCGACTACGCGCCGATCGCGGCTTCCGCCGGTGTGGCCGTCTTCCCCTACTACGCGTTGGCCTCCGGCTTCCTGTCCGGCAAGTACCGCACCCCCGCCGACCTCGAACAATCGGTGCGCGGGGGCCGGGCCGAGGGGCACCTGAACGCCCAGGGACTGGGCGTCGTGGACGCCCTCGTCGCCGTCGCCGACGAGCACGGAGCTGCCCCGGCCACCGTCGCCCTCGCATGGCTGCTCGCCAAGGGCGCCACGGCGCCGCTCGCCTCGGCCCGGACGACCGAACAGCTCCCCGACCTGATGGCCGCGGCGACGCTCGCCCTCACCGACGCCCAGGTCGCCGCGCTCGACAAGGCCTCCGCTCCCTTCGCCTGACCGCCCGGCGACAGACCCACCCAGGCCGGCCCACCCGTGCCGGCCGCATCCGACCCAGGAGAACCATGAAGATCGGCATCATCGGAGCCACCGGCCGGGCCGGGCGTGCGATCCACGCCCTGGCCGCCGAACGCGGACACCTGCCCACCGCCATCGTCCGCAGCCGGCAGCGGGCCGACGAGATCCTCGGCGCCGGGGCTGACGTCGTCGTCCGTGACGCCCTCGGGCTCACCGCCGCGGACCTGGCACCGTACGACGTTGTCGTCGATGCCTTCGGCACCGCACCCGACGAGGCCCACCGGCAGGTCGAGCTGGCACACCGGCTGGTCGAGCAGGCCGCGACCCTCGGCCCCGACGCGCCGCGGCTGCTCTTCATCCTCGGCGCCGGGAGTCTGCGCGCCGGTGAGGACCGGCACCTCTACGTCGAGGACATCCGGAAGATGCCCGGCTCCTCGGCGTGGGTGAACATCCCCGTCCAGCAACTCGCCGAGCTCGAGTTCCTCCGGGCCGCCGAGATCGACTGGGTCGGCATCTCCCCGTCGGCCGTCTTCGAGCCGGGGGAGGCGACCGAGCCGGTACTCGGCGCAGACGACCTGCTCGTCGACGAGGACGGTGTCTCCCGGGTCACCACCGGCACGATGGCCGTCGCGGTTCTCGACGAGATCGAGGCACCCGCGCACCGGAACTTGCGGTTCACCGTTCGTAACGGCTGAGCCGACAGGCGTGTGTCGCGGCTCAGCGCTTCGCATCGGCCAGGTGGTGCTGGAATGCCTTTGGATGGGCCAAGATGTCCTCATGGCTCACCCAGACGTCCGGCCTCCGGAGTCCGAGATGGATCAGGCCCTGCTGCTCACGTTCAGGGAGCCCGTGAGTGGGCGCTCGCGCGTTCCTGAGACGCCCGGGAAGGAAGAGCCGTGCTCGCCCTCGCCCTCGTCGTCGCGCTGCTGATCGCCATCGGTGTCGGCAGCGTGGTGGCGCCACGCCTGGGCTTGCCCGCCCCCGTACTACTGGTCGGCCTCGGGTCGCTGCTGAGCCTCGTGCCCGGTCTCACCGGCGTACGGTTGCCGCCCGAGGCCGTGCTGTTGATCTTCCTGCCGGTCCTGCTCTATTGGGAGAGCCTGACGACCTCGCTGCGCGAGATCCGCCGGCTGCTGCGCGGCATCATCCTGAACGGGACGCTGCTGGTGGGGGTCACCGCTGCGGCCATCGCCGTCGTCCTGCATGCCTTGGGCGTCTCCTGGGGGGCGGCCTGGATCATCGGGGCGGCGCTCGGCCCCACGGATGCCACCGTGGTCGCCGCCCTGGGCCACGGCCTGCCACGCCGGACCTCTGTGGTCCTGCAGGCGGAGAGCCTGATCAACGACGGCACAGCGCTCGTGATCTACGCCCTCGCCATAGGGACGGCGACCGGACAGATCGACCCCACGCCGGCCAACGCGGCCGGGCGCCTCGCGCTGTCGTTCGTGGGCGGTATCGCTGTCGGTCTCGTCACGGGATGGCTGTTGTTCCGCGTACGTCGCGCCCTGCACGAGCCGGCGCTGGTCAACCTGAACTCGCTGCTGACCCCCTTGCTGGCCTACTTGCTGGCGGAGGAGATCCACGCGTCGGGGGTCCTCGCCGTCGTCGTGGCGGGTCTGTACATGTCGCAGGTGACCCCCGGCGCCATCGCTGCGCCCGCCCGCCAGCAGGGCGCTGCCTTCTGGACGTTCAGCACCTTCATCCTCAACGGCGCCCTGTTCGTCCTGGTCGGGATCCAACTGCCACACTCGGCCGGCGAGCTCACGACTGACACCGCCGGCCACGCGCTGGTGCTGGTGGCCGCCGCCTACCTGACGATGCTGGTCGCCCGCTACGGCTTCCTCAACCTGTCCATCGCCGTCATCCGGCTGGTGGACCGGCGTCCGTACCAGCGCACGCTGCGCACCACCCATCGGGCCCGGGTGGTCAGCACTGTCGCGGGCTTCCGTGGTGCGGTCTCCCTGGCCGTCGCCCTGGCCGTGCCCGGCTCGCTCTCCGACCGGGGCCTCATCGTCTTCGTGACGGGGACGTTCGTCGTCGTCTCGCTGGTCCTCCAAGGGGTCGCCCTGCCGCGGGTGATTCGCTGGGCCCGGCTCCCGGACGACTCGTCGGTGGTGGAGGAGTTGCGTACGGCGCGCGTCGCGGCCACCCGCGAGGCGTTGGAGGCGCTGCCCGAACTCGGCCAGGCCGCCGGCGCCGCCGATGAGGTGATGGAGCGCCTGACCGAGGAGTACGAGGAGAAGCTGGCCGCGTTGCAGGAATCCGAGGGGGACGAGGCCCAGGCCGCCACGCGCATGGAGCAGCGCCGGGGGCTCACCCTCGAACTCATTGCCCGGAAGCGTGCGACGATCGTGCGGCTCCGCGACGAGCACACCATCGACGACACGGTGCTGCGGGAGATCCAGTCGCAACTGGACGCCGAGGAGGTGCGCCTGCTCGGGTCGTCCTCATCGGAGGGGTCCTGAGCCGGCCCGTGCTCATCGGCGGCCCACCCGTACGGCCCTTCGGCTGGGGTGGAGGATTCCTGCCTTCCCCCGATCAGCGCCAGTTGAAGTACTCGAAGTGGATGTTCACCGGGATCACGCCGGCCCGGCGGAAGGCATCGCCGAACTGGGCGGTCATCTTCTGCGGCCCGCACAGGAAGACGCTCAGCCGGGTCGGGTCTGGGACCTGGTCGAGGACCGGTTCGGGCGTCAGGTGCCCGTCGACGGAGGTGTCGATGACGTGCAGGTGCAGATTCGGGTGGTCGGCCGCGATGGCCTCGAGTTCGTCGGCGAAGGGGGAGCGACCGCGCGAGGTGACGTAGAAGTCGACGCGATTGACCCCCAGGTCGTCCTCCAGCGACCGCGCCCAGCTCAGGAACGGCGTGATCCCCACGCCGGCACCGATCCACACCTGCTGACTGGTCCCCTTCTGACGGTCGAAACGCCCGTGCGGGCCGTCCACCGCGGCCGGCATCCCGGGCTTGACCAGCTGGTCCACTGTGCTGGTGAAGTCCCCGAGTGCCTTGACGGTGATGCTGAGGTCGCCGTCGCGGTCCGAGCTCGAGATGGTGAACGGGTTGCGGGACCAGCCCTCCTTCGTCTCGATCGAGATGATCGCCCACTGGCCGGCGACGAACTCGATTGGCCGGGCCTGCGGCTCCAGGGTGATCACGTGCGCGTCGCGCCCGACGATGGGTGTCACCGAGGTGACCTTGTAGCGGTGGACCTGGATGAAGAAGCGGGCGAAGAGTTCGCGGTAGAGGTAGAAGGCGATGCCGACGGCGCCGATTCCGATCAGGCTCCAGCGCAGGACGCCATTGCCGCCGAAGACGGTGGAGTCCATCACGGCGTGGACGATGCCGGCGGCGACGAACAGGCCCAACAGCCGATGGACGTTGCGCCACAGGTTGTAGCCGTTGAACATCCTGTCCACCCAGCGTCCTGGGCGGGTCGAGGTCAGCGCGTTGATGGGCGACTGCAGGAACCGCGGGACGATCTGGCGCCAGCGGGGCAGCATGGCCCAGGCCACGAGCCCGAAGATGCCGAAGGCTCCGACCACGCCCAGTGGCTTGCCCAGCCTGGTCGCATGGCTGCTCTGCGTGACAAGCGCGTGGACCACCAGCAGGACGGTGCCCGTGATCGCGCTGGTGCGGTGCCAGATGGCTGCCCGGTCGAGGCCCGCGAACAGGGACTCCACCCACCGGGTGGAACTCATCAGCACCAGGGCGACGGCGAACAGGAGCACGGCCTCGGAGCCGACCAGCTGGCCCAGGTATGTTCCCCAGTGCTGTCCCTTCGTGTGTTCGACGAGCCAGAGCTCGGCGTACGCCACGACGAGCAAGAAGATCAGGAACGGTCCGGCGGCCCGGCTGTTGTAGCGGATCACCGTGTCGCGATCCAGCACCCTGCTGTTGACTACCATCGACTTCCCCTCGCGACGTCGGACCACCCGTCAGCCTAGGCCTGTTCAGGGGGCCGGGGCCGAGTCACCGGCCCTAGGATCGGACCGTGAGAATCTCATCGGGCGACAGGCTGTTGGATCGGACGTTCTTCGTCAGCCTGATCCTGAAAGGGCTGGATGGTGTTCTCGAGCTCATCGGGGGTGTGGTGCTCCTGGTCGTGACTCCGAGCCAGATCCAGCTGGCCGTCGCTGCGGTGACCCGGGGGGAGTTTGCCGAGGACCCGAACGATCTGGTCGCCACCCTGCTGGTCCGCTACGCCGGCCAGCTCAACGTTTCGTTGACGCTGTTCGGTGCCTGGTACCTCCTCGTGCACGGCGTCGTGAAGGTCCTCCTCGTCGGTGCGGTGCTCCGCGACCGGCTGTGGGCCTATCCGTGGCTGATCGGCTTCCTGGTCGCCTTCGTCGGCTACCAGAGCTACGAACTCGTCGTGCACTACACGTGGGGGCTGCTCCTCCTGACGCTGTTCGACGTGTTCATCCTGTACCTGACCTATCGCGAGTACCGGCGCCACAAGTCCCCCGGGCGGCAGAGTCGTCCGGAACCGAGCCCGTGACCCACAGGATCTGACCCCTCTCGGGCGGTGGGAGCCGTGTCGCCGCCCCGGCGGTGTCAGGACATCGGACACATGTCAGTGTGGTCCTCCCAGCCGGACTTGCCCTGGTGCATGCCGGGGTTGTGCACACCGTCGATCCCCATCATCTGGGCGCACATCTGCACGTGCTGCCCGAAATCGGCATTCGAGTCGGCAGCCTGCGCGGGCACTGCAGCAAGCAGCCCGGAACCTGCCAGTGCGACGCCGGCCGCGAACGAGAAGATCTTGCGCATCAGCCTCACCTTTCAGCACGGGCAACAGACCGCCTGCCGCCACCACCTCATCGTGACACCAACGATGGCTCGACGGACCCCTGCACCGGATTCTTTGACCGGTTCTTGAGCGTTCGCCCGTTGCGGCGTGGGCACCGGAACGGAACCCCGGGAATAGCCGTCCCCCACGAGGTGGTTGAGCCCGTGCGGGTCAGCGTCGATCCTGCGGACCGATGTTGACCCGAGAGGACCTGCCGTGACCGAACTGTTCGACCCCATCGACGCCGGAGACCTGCACCTGCGCAACCGTGTGACGATCGGGGCGATGACCCGCCAGCGTGCCGCCGAGGACGGCGTCCCGAACGACCTGCTCGTCGAGTACTACGCCCAGCGCGCCTCCGCCGGCCTGGTCGTCACCGAGGGGACGTTCCCCTCCTTCCGCAGCCGCGGCTTCATGGGCGCGGCCGGGATCGCCGACCAGCAGCAGGCTGATGGCTGGCGCCGCGTCGCCGACGCCGTCCACGCCCGCGGCGGCACCCTGGTCATCCAGGTCATGCACGCCGGCCGGATGGCCCACCCCGGCCTGACCCGCGGCGAGCAGCCGGAGGCACCCAGCGCGATCGCCGCCGGGGTTCCCGTCCGTACGCCCGAGGGCAAGGCTGACGCCCCCGTCCCGCACGCCCTGGACGCCGAGGACCTGATGCGCGTACGAGACGAGTTCGTCACCGCCGCCCGCCGGGCCATCGATGCCGGGGTCGACGGTGTCGAGCTGCACGGCGCGAACGGCTACCTGCTGCACGAGTTCCTCAGCCCGGCCTCGAACACCCGCACCGACCAGTACGGCGGCTCGCCGGAGAACCGCGCCCGCTTCGTCGTAGAGGTCATGCGCGCCGTGGCGGCCGAGATCAGCGCCGGCCGCGTCGGCCTGCGCATCTCGCCCGAGCACAACATCCAGGGCGTCCTCGAGCAGGATCGTACGGACGTGCTCGCCACGTACGACGCCCTGCTCGCCGGCCTCCGCGGTCTCGGGACGGCCTACCTCTCGGTGCTGCACAAGGACATCGACGGCGACCTGGTCCGCCACCTGCGCGAGGGCTACGACGGGGGTGCCTTCCTGCTCAACAGCGGCTTCTCCGCGGTCACGGACAACGAGCAGGCGCGCCACATCGTCGAGGACGGCCTGGCCGACGCCGTCACCGTGGGCCGCGCCTTCATCGCCAACCCCGACCTGGTCGAGCGCTGGCACGACTCCCTCGCGGAGAACGTCCCGGACATGGCGACGTTCTACCTCGGCGGCGCGCACGGCTACACCGACTACGCCGTCGCGGCCGCCAGCTGACGGCTGCCGGCCATAGCCGGCGATCGCCACGTCAGAGGGAAGGGCCGGTCGGCACCGACCGGCCCTTCCCGAACCGGCCGAACTTCCAGACGGCGATGGCCACCAGCCAGGTGACCACGAACAGCCCGACGACGAGGCCGCCCAGGGTGTTGATGTCGGCGCCCTGCACCATGTCCCAGAAGGGGCCCACCAGGTGCAGCTTCTGGGCGAGCAGCCCGAAGAGTTCCACCGTCCCGATCAGCAGCGCCACCGCCACGGACAGTCCGGTGATGACGACGTTGTAGTAGATCTTGCGGACCGGATCGGCGAAGGCCCAGGCGTACGCGAAGTTCATGAACGACCCGTCGAGGGTGTCGAACAGGCTCATCCCGGCCGCGAAGAGCACCGGCAACGCCAGGATCGCGTACCACGGCAGGCCGGCCTGGGCACTCGTCGAGGCCATCACCAGCAGGACCACCTCGGTCGCGGTGTCGAAGCCCAGGCCGAACAGGAACCCGACCCCGAACATGTGCCGCGGCTTGCCGACCGAGCGGGTCGCCCGCCCGAGGATCCGGTTCATCAGGCCGCGCTTGTCGAGCTGCTCCTCCAGGGCCGCCTCGTCCAGGTTCCCCTGGCGCATCCGCCGGAAGATCCCGATGATGCTCCACAGCACGGCGATGTTGATCGCCGCGATCAGGTACAGGAAGGCGCCCGAGACCCCGGTGCCGATGACACCGGCGTACCGGTGCAACACCGACCCGCCGTCCCGGACCGGCCCCAGCAACGTCGTCACCCCCACGGCCAGCAGCAGCGCCAGCAGGAACGCGACGCTCGAGTGGCCGAGGGAGAACCAGAAGCCGACCGACAGCGGGCGGTTCCGGTCGGCCATGAACCTGCGGGTCGTGTTGTCGATCGCGGCGATGTGGTCGGCGTCGAAGGCGTGGCGCATGCCCAGGGTGTAGGCCGTCAGCCCGATGCCGACGGAGAAGGTCCCACCCTGCCCGAGCGCGTAGTGGTGCGGGGCCACCAGGACCAGCACCACGAACCAGCCGATCACGGTGAGGGCGAGAATCACCGACCCCATCCCGAGCACACTCCGCCACTCGGCCGGGGTCAGGACGGCACGCATCCGGCGCCACCGCCCGCGCGGCGGGGAGGCGGCGGGCAGCGTGTCAGTGGTCATGTCCACTCCAGGTTTCTCAGTCGGGAACGTGCGCATCCGAGGATCCCCACCAGGACCCGATGACCGCCGCGGAGCACGGCGAGGGGACCTGGGGGCTGTGAAACCGTGGGCAGCCTAACAGCCCAACCTCATCCGTGGCCAGAGTCGGGGCAGCACCGGCCACCCCGGCCCCGGCGCCGGAGACGCGGATCCCTCGGCGACGTGCATGCGATGATGTGGTCCCAGACGCGTACGTCATGGCGGAGAGGAGGCCGGGCTGTGGGATCCATAGGCGCAAACAGGCACGCCACCCATCTGACCGCGCTCCTGGTGGATGACGACCCGGAGTTCCAGGCGACCCTCGGTGAGTCGCTGCGCGTCTTCGGCAACGTCGACGTCTGGTCGGCCGCGACCGGCCAGGACGCGCTGGCCCGCATCGAGGTGGAGGAGCCGGACGTGGTCCTGGTGGACCTCGGGCTTCCCGACATCAGCGGCCACGAGCTGATCAGGCGCGTACGCGAACTCTCCGTCTCGCTGCCGGTCATCGTGCTGTCGGCGCGTAACGACGAGAGCAATCGGATCGTCGCCCTCGACCTCGGTGCCGACGACTACCTGACCAAACCCTTCTCCGCTCTCGAACTCGTGGCGCGGATCAACGCCGTGCTGCGTCGTTCACGTACCCCGGAGACCTCCGCGCCGCTGGACTTCGGCGACCTCACGATCGATGTGGCCGCCCGCGAGGTGACGGTCGGAGACGTGCTGGTCCCGCTGACGGCGAAGGAGTTCGATCTCCTCGTCTGCCTGGCGTCGAGCCCGCGCCGCGTGTTCACGGCCAACCAGTTGCTGCTCTACGTGTGGGCCGCCCAACCTGGCTGGCAGTCGACCTCGACCGTCAAGGAACACATCCATCGGCTGCGCACCAAGCTCAGCCTGAGCCCCACGGCGCAACGCCATGTCGTGACGGTGCATCGGATGGGCTACCGGTTCGACCCGGACCCGGCCTGACCGGACCCGGCCTGACCTGAACTGACCCGGCCTGAGCCGAGCCGGTTCCTCCACCCCGCGGGCAGCGGCCGATCGGCAGGCCTCCGTGAATTGACCGAGAGTTGACCGCAGTTTCCCTCGCGTTTGACAACGGTCCGCAAAGCTGAAGCCGTGAAACCAATGGGGCTCTGCGATGCGTCCGAGACAGTCGCCTTTGCACCGCATCTGCCCAGCACCGGTCGGCCGTTCCTGGCCGTCACCGGTCTGCACGACGACCGGTCACCGCGGATGCGCGCCGGCCATGGCCGAAGCGAAGGAGAAACCGAATCATGATGCTCGCCCCGCGCGAGATGGACAAGATGCACATCTATGCCTTGTCCCAACTCGCCCGTCGTCGCCGCGATCGCGGCACGAAGCTGAACTATGAGGAAGCCATCGCGATCGTCTGCGACGAGCTGCTCGAGGGTGCCCGCGACGGCCGGTCCGTCGCCGACCTGATGGCGTACGGCCGCCAGGTCGTCACCGCCGAGGAGTGCATGGAAGGCGTACCCGACCTGGTCCACGTCGTACAGGTCGAGGCGACGTTCCCGGACGGGACCAAGCTGATCTCCGTGCACGAGCCGATCCAGCCCTCGCACAAGCCGAAGCCCCCCAAGCAGTCCCCGAAGTCCGACCACTCCGAGAAGGGGGCCACGGCATGAGCAAGGCTGGAGAGGTCATCACCGGGAAGGGTGAGGTCGAGCTCAACGCCGGCCGCGAACGCGTCACGCTGACGGTCAAGAACGCCGGCGACCGGGCCGTGCAGGTGGGCTCCCACTACCACTTCTTCGAGGCGAACAAGGCGCTCGAGTTCGACCGGAACGCGGCCCTGGGTATGCGACTGGACATCCCCGCCGGCACCGCCGTGCGCTTCGAGCCGGGCACTGACGCCGAGGTCACCCTGGTGCCCTTCGGCGGCACCCGGCGGATCCAGGGCTTCGCCGGCCTGGTCGACGGTGGCGTCGATGCCGGGGCCACCGGCCGGCGAGCCCGCCGAGCCGCGTACGCCGAGGGCTTCCGCGGCGCCCAGGCCGAGTAACCCGGTCAACGGACAAGAAACGAAAGAGGAAACTCCATGGCTGGGATCTCTCGGCAGGAATACGCGGCGCTGTACGGGCCGACGACCGGCGACAAGGTGCGCCTCGCCGACACCTCGCTCTACATCGAGATCGAACAGGACCTGCTCGTCCATGGTGACGAGCTCGTCTTCGGCGGCGGCAAGACCGCCCGTGACGGCATGGGCCAGATGCCCGGCCTCCGCAACGACCAGGGCGTGCTCGACCTGGTCATCACCAACGTGGTCGTGCTCGACCCGATGCTCGGCGTGATCAAGGCCGACATCGGCGTCAAGGACGGCAAGATCGCCGGGATCGGCAAGTCCGGCAACCCGCAGGTGATGGACGGTGTCCACCGCGACCTGGTGGTGGGCGCCGGCACCGAGGTGATCGCGGGCGAGGGCCTGATCGCCACCGCCGGTGGTATCGACTCGCACATCCACATGATCAGCCCGCAGCAGGCGTACGACGCACTGTCCAACGGCATCACCACCATGATCGGCGGCGGCACCGGACCCGCCGACGGCACCGCCGCGACCACCTGCACCCCGGGCCCGTGGAACATCGCCCGGATGCTCGAGGCCGCCGAGGGCCTGCCGGTCAACATGGGCTTCCTGGGCAAGGGCAACAGCTCCCTGCCCGGCACCCTGATCGAGCAGATCGAGGCGGGCGCCTGCGGCCTGAAGGTCCACGAGGACTGGGGCGCCACCCCGGCCGTCATCCGCGCCGCCCTCGACGTGGCCGACGACTACGACATCCAGGTCGCCATCCACACCGACTCCCTCAACGAGTCCGGTTACCTCGAGGACACCATCGACGCGATCGACGGACGGGCGATCCACACCTTCCACACCGAGGGTGCCGGCGGTGGCCACGCCCCCGACATCATGCGGATCGCGGGGGAGATGTTCGCCCTGCCCTCCTCGACCAACCCGACGCGCCCGTTCACCGTGAACACGATCGACGAGCACCTCGACATGCTGATGGTCTGCCACCACCTCAACCCGAAGGTGCCCTCCGACGTCGCCTTCGCCGAGAGCCGGATCCGGGCCGAGACGATCGCCGCGGAGGACGTCTTCCACGACCTCGGACTGCTGAGCATGTACTCCTCCGACAGCCAGGCGATGGGCCGGCTCGGTGAGAACTTCATCCGCTGCTTCCAGACGGCCAGCAAGATGAAGGACCAGCGCGGACCCCTCGAGGGTGACGACTCGGGCAACGACAACGCCCGGGTGCTGCGCTACCTCGCCAAGCTCACGATCAACCCGGCGATCACCCACGGCTGCTCCGACATCCTCGGATCGCTCGAGGTCGGCAAGATGGCCGACATCGTGCTGTGGCCGTTCGCCTTCTTCGGCGCCAAGCCGAAGATGATCGTCAAGGGCGGTTTCGTCAACTGGGGCATCATGGGCGATCCCAACGCCTCCCTGCCGACCCCCGAACCGGTCTACTATCGGCCGCTGTTCGGATCCTTCGGGCTGGCGATGCCCCGTACCAGCGTGACGCTGATGTCGAAGGCAGCCGTCGAGGCCGGTGTGGCCCAGAAGCTGGGCCTGCAGCGCAAGGTGCACGCGGTCAGCAAGACGCGGGCCATCTCCAAGCGCGACATGGTGCGCAACAACACCACCGCCAGGATCTCCATCGACCCGGAGACCTACGAAGTCCGGGTGAACGGCGAGATCGCCACCTGCGAGCCCGCCCAGTCCCTGCCCCTGACGCAGGCCTACTACTGCGTCTGACGCAGCGAAGTGAGTGATCACCCGTGAATGTCCGCCACATCACCCATCGGCGCAACGTCGACGAGGCCGGTCTCCTCATCGATGCGGAACAGGTCTGCCACGGCACGGTCCAGGGCGGCGTCATCGCCGCCCTGGCCGGGCCGGTGGACCCCCTGACCCACCTCAACCGTGACTTCCACGAGCACGAGCTCGGCGAATGTGTCGTCGCCGAGGAGCTCGTGGTCGGCTCAGCCGTCCTGCTGGACGGCGAGGGCCATTTCCTGCGGGCGTCCCAACGCCCCGGGGCCAAGAAGTCCCTCGGGCGCGTCGACCTCGGCGCCCGCCGGTCGGACTGGCTCGCCGCCGCCCACCGGAAGTAAGACCCCTCTACCCCCAAGGATTCAGCATGCTTGTGCTCAACCGTATCTACGGCAACACCACGACCGACCAGATCGTCGAGTTCGAGGTCCAGCGCCGGGAGAAGCTCGGTGAGGTCGAACACCTCGACATCGCCTTCGCGGACGCCGGCCGGCGCCGGCTGCGGACGACCTCCTCCGCGTCGACCGAAGTCGGCATCGACCTGGACACCGAGGTGCTCAAGGACGGGGACGTCCTGGTGCCCGGCGACGACCTTTCCCGGCTCTTCCTGGTCAACGTCGCGCCGAGCGAGGCGATGGCCCTGCGGATGGGCAAGACCCTGCCACCCGAGGAGCTCTTCGCCTTCGGCGTACGGCTGGGCCACATGCTCGGCAACCAGCACTGGCCGATCAAGGTCGAGAACGACGTGGTGCTGACGCCGGTCAACATCGATCGCCTCGTGATGGAGACCGTCGTCCGGACCCACGGGTTCGAGGGCATCGAGTGGGACTTCGTGCCGGTGCAGCCGGGCGACCTGCCCACCGGGATGCCTGCCCTCGAACACGAGCTGCATGTCCACGAGTGACGGGCCGGTGACCCCGACGGGTTTCACGGGCACTCCCGAGTCGTTCCTCGGGGCGCTCCAGCTCGCGGACAGCCTCTTCCCGTCGGGGCGCTACACCCTCTCACACGGGCTGGAGATGTGCGTCGAGAGCGGCCTGGTGCACGACGCCGGCACACTGGAGCAGGTCGTCATCGACTACCTGTCCGAATCGGTCGCGACCTGTGAGGCGGTGGCCGTGGCCACCGCCGTACGGGCCACCGGGTCCGGCGACCTCGCCACCCTGGTCGACCTGGACCGGCTCGTCCACGCGATGCGCCTGCCGTGGGAGGTCTCCTCGTCCTCCGTCCGTACGGGGCGCCAACTGGTCGCCACCGGGAAGCGGCTGGCGCCGGACTCCACGGTGCTCCCGGCGTTCGGCGCCGCGATCGACGACGGCCGTGCGGTGGGCAGCCATGCGGTGGTGCTCGGCATCGTCTCCGCAGCCTTCCGGATCGACGCCCACACCGCCGTGCTGGGCGAGCTGTACGCCTACACGGCGGCCCTGCTCGGAGCCGCCCTGCGGCTGATGCGGCTGGACCACCTGGAGGCCCAGGTGATCCTGCGGCGGATCCAGCCGGCGATCGTACGTTCGGCAGACCTCGCCCTCCGGATGCCCTACCAGGACATGCGCGCCTTCGCGCCGACCATCGACATCATGCAGATGCGGCACGAACGCTCCCGGATGCGGCTCTTCGCCAGCTGAGCCGCCCTCCCGGCCGCTCCCACGAGGGGCCACCGGAACACCACACCTTCTCCAAGAACCACGTCACAGAATCGAGCCGACCACCATGAGCATGCCGCGCATCGGAGTAGGGGGCCCCGTCGGGTCCGGCAAGACCAGCCTGCTGGAGGCGATCATCCCGGTCTTCCTCAGCTACGGCTACAACCCCGTCGTGATCACCAACGACATCGTCACCCAGGAGGACGCCAAGCACGTCCGGGCGAACCTGGACGGGATCCTCGACCCGAGCCGGATCGTCGGTGTCGAGACCGGCGCCTGCCCGCACACCGCCATCCGCGAGGACCCGACGATGAACCTCGGGGCCCTGGAGGAGTTGGAGCGCGCCTTCCCCGACGCCTCGATGGCCTTCATCGAGAGCGGCGGCGACAACCTGACCCTGACCTTCAGCCCGGCGCTCGTCGACTACTTCATCTACGTCATCGACGTCGCGGCGGGGGACAAGATCCCGCGCAAGAACGGTCCGGGCGTGACCCACTCCGACATGCTGGTGATCAACAAGATGGACCTGGCGCCGTACGTCAACGCCGACCTCGCCGTGATGGACCGCGACGCCCGCCGGATGCGCCCGAGCGACCGCCCCCTCCTGTTCACCAACTGCCACACCGGTGAGGGGATCCTCGAGGTCGTCCGGACGATCGCCCACGACACCCTCTTCACCGACCTGCCCGACCGCGTGCCGAGCGCCTGATCGATGGCCACGGACCTGATCGCGCCTGAGGACCTGGCGCCGGAGCACTGGCCGGAGGTGAAGCGGCTGCCTGCGGAGTTCGCCCGCTACGAGGAGGAACTCCGCCAGCTGCCGGCCGCCTCCCGCGGGAAGACCGGCTTCCTGCGGCTGTGCTTCGAGGCGATCGACGGCCGTACGCGGATGACGGAGACCTTCTGCTCGGGGCCCCAGGTCGTCCACCGGGCGCTGTACCTCGACGAGTACCTCGACGACATGGCGGTCGTCTTCATCCAGTCGGTCGGGGCCGGCATCCTGCAGGGCGACCGCCTCCGCACCGAGATCGTCGTCGGCGAGGGGGCACGGGTGCTGGTCACCACGCAGGCGGCCAGCAAGGCGTACACGACGGAGGCGAACTACGCCACCCAACGGATCGACCTGGTGGTCGGCTCGGGCGCGTACTGCGAGGTACTGCTCGACGCACTGATCCCCTACCGGGGCGCCCGCGTCTACACCGAGCTGAACTTCACCGTGGCTCGCGATGCGGTGCTGGTCTACCAGGACCACGTCACTCCGGGCCGGGTCGCGCTCGGCGAGGAGTTCGCGTACGACTGCCTCTACACCCGGATGCGCTGCACCGACGAGGACGGCCGGCTCGTCGTCGCGGACACCACGGTGCTCGAGCCCGACCGGGCCCATCCGCAGCGTGCCGGCATCCTCGGCCCGCACACCGACGTGGGGACGATGTACGTCATCGCCCAGGACCTGCCCGACCCGACCGTGCTGGCCGGTGAGCTCAACGACCGGCTGGACCGGCTGGCCGACGTGGCCGCAGCGGCCAGCGTGATGCCCTCGGGCTGCGGCGTGCACGTACGCGTCCTCGGCAGCGCCACCCGGCACGTCGAAGGTGCCCTGCACCGCTGCTGGGAAGGCGTCCGGAGGGTACTGCTGGACGCACCGGTGGCGCCGATCCACGTGGCCAAGCACGGCTTCCCGCCGGCCGTCCACGAGCGGGAACAGGACTAGGAGAACACGAACACGATGCCAACGACAGTCAACGAGCCGATCAGGACACCGGCTCTCGACACCATGCTCGACGTGCTGCGGGCACCTTTCCCCGGCGCGGGCAGCAACATCGCCCTCCGGTGGGTCGACCGGGTGCTGCGCGGCACCGGCCAGGTCGTCTTCCAGGGCAACTGGCTGACCGGCCTGTTCATCCTGGTGGCGATCGGCATCAACTCCCGCGTCTACCTCGTCGCCGCCCTCGTGGGCGTCGTTGCCTCCACCGGCACCGCCCTGCTGCTGCGGATGGATCGCGGTCTGGTCGACGCCGGGCTGTGTGGCTTCAACGGGGTACTGCTGGGCATCGGCCTGAACGCCTACCTGAGCCAGGACTTCACCGCCGGCCAGTGGCCCGACGCCCTGCTGTACGTCTACATCGTCGTCGGCGCGGCCATGACGACGGTGATGCTCGCCGCGATCTCGTCCCTGCTCGGCTCCCGCAAGGTACCAGCGCTCACCGCACCGTTCGTCTTCACCGCCTGGATGTTCATCTTCGCCACCCTGCAGTTCGGCGACTTCCACCCGGGCCCGCTCCTGCAGGCCATCCTGCCCTCCCACCTCATCGCGACCGAACCCGTCACCATCGAGACCTGGTACGAGGGAACGTTCAAGGGCATCGCCGAGATCTTCTTCCAGGACAACGCCCTCAGCGGGATCGTCATCGTCATCGGCATCGCGCTGAACAGCCGGGTCAGTGCCCTGATGGGGCTGCTCGGCTCCCTCTCCGGCGTCGCCGTGGCCCTGCTCTACGGGGCGAGCGAGACTCCCGTCGCGCTCGGCCTCTACGGCTTCAACGCGGCGTTGACCGCGATGGCCCTGGGCGGCGTCTTCTTCGTCCTCAACCGGATGGGCGCGCTCTACACGCTCTTCGGCACGCTGGTGACCGTGTGGGCGTGGGCGACGATGAGCGTCCTGCTGAGTCCCCTGGGGATGCCGACCTTCACCTCGGCCTTCGTCATCGTCGGCTGGTTCTTCATCCTCGCCAAGGCCGGCTTCCTCGGGGTCGTCCCGATCGATCCGGCTGACTCGACCTACCCGGAGGACAACCTCCGCCGCTGGCGCGGCGGCAGGCTCTCGGACGGCCGCTAGCACCTTCGGGACCGGCGCCGCCGGTCCACCTCCACCTGCTCGGCACCCCGGCTGCATCCCGCAGCCGCTGATCGTCACGCCCGCAGCACCCCACGCACCACAGGAGCACGACTGTGCACGTTTTCAACACCGGGGACACCGCCTGGGTCCTCATATCCACCGGCCTCGTCCTGTTCATGGTCATCGGCCTGGCCCTCTTCTACGGCGGCATGGTCCGCAGCCAGCACATGCTGCACATGATCCTGCAGAACGTCCTGTGCATCGGGATCGTCACGGTCACCTGGCTGGTGATCGGCTTCAGCCTGTCCTTCGCCGGCTCCAGCGGCCTGATCGGTGACCTGTCGCAGTTCGGCGTCCAGGGGCTCGACACGATCACCCTGCCCGGCTTCGTCGGCGGCCTCGCGCTCACCGTGCCCAACTTCGCGTTCTTCCACTTCCAGATGATGTTCGCGATCATCACGCCGGCCCTCATCACCGGTGCCACCGCGGACCGGCTCAAGCTGACGAGCTGGGCCGTGTTCGTGACCATCTGGTCGATCGTCGTCTATCCGCCGGTGGTCAAGTGGATCTTCAGCCCGGTCGGATGGATCGCGAAGATGGGTGGCCTCGACTTCGCCGGCGGCGCTGTCGTCCACACCACGGCCGGAGCGGCCGCACTGGCACTGCTGTGGGTGATCGGCCCCCGCACCGGCTGGCCGGTGAAGTGGCGCGTGCAGCGGCCGAACTCGATGCCCCTCGTCCTGCTGGGCACCGGCATCCTGTGGTTCGGCTGGTTCGGCTTCAACGCCGGATCCTCCCTCGGGGCGAATCCGCACGCCGTACACGCCCTGGTCAACACGCAGGTGGCGGGGGCGGCCGGGATGACCGCGTGGCTCATCGTCGAGAAGATCAAGGAAGGTTCGATCTCCAGCCTGGGCGGGGCCTCGGGTGCCATCGCGGGTCTGGCCGCCATCACCCCGGGAGCCGGCTACGTCGATCCGTTCTCCGCGCTGGCGATCGGCATCCTGGCCGGTGCGATCTGCTGTTACGCCACTGGCCTGAAGTTCGTGCTGAGGTACGACGACGCCCTGGATGTCGTCGCGGTGCACCTGGTCGGCGGCATGTTCGGCACGATCGCGGTCGGGTTGTTCGCCGACTCCGCGATGAGTCCCGGGATCGAGAACGGCCTGTTCTTCGGTGGCGGATGGCATCTGTTCGGGGTCCAGGCACTCATGGTCGCCGTGGTGTTCGCCTTCGCCTTCGTGCTGACCCTGGTCATCGCCTTCGCCATCCACAGGACGATGGGGCTGCGCGTCTCCCTGGAGCAGGAGAGCAAGGGGCTCGACATCTCCGAGTTGCTGGAGCGGGCGTACGTCCATGGGGCCGAGGATGACGACGACGGCCACCGGGCCTCCGGCGAGGGTTCCACGGTCTGACCGACCTGCTACCGCACACCCGTTTCCGGTACCACTGCCCCCAGCCACTGGCGGATGCTCGAGTCCGCTGCCGGCAGGGGGCAGTGTGCCGTGAGGTCGGGCATCTCGTAGCCGATCGCCGGGGGGACGTCGCCGAGGAGCAGGACCGGCAGGCCGGAGCGGTCGTGGTCCAGCCGGACCGCGACCGAGGCTCCGTTGAGACCGGTGAGCGTCGACTCGACCAGTGCCGCCTCGAGGGACGGAAGAGAACGGTTGAGCTCGAGGGCCTGGCCGGTGCTCGAGGCGACGTGCGGTGTGTAGCCGACGGCGCCGAGCACCCCCGTGAGCTGGTCCTCGAGCTCCTTGTGGGAGGTGAGGACGAGGACGTTCCCGCGCTGCGGGCCGGAGGGTGGAGCGGGCGCCTTCCCCCCGGGACCCGCCGTACCGTCGACCGGGCCGTCGATCGGGGCTTCCGCGGCGGGGCCGGCCAGCGGCCACTCGATCCGTACGACCGTTCCCTGGCCGAGCATGCTGCTGATCCCCACGGTCCCGTGCGAGGCCGCCACCATGCGCTGCACACCGGCCAGGCCGACGCCTCGCGAGGCGCCGGGCTTGTCCGAGAACCAGGCATCGAAGGCGTGGGTGAGGGTGCGCTCGTCCATCCCCCGCCCGTCGTCCGCCACGACCAGCACGAGCCGGGCGGGGGAGCCGCCCGTTGGTCCCTCGAGGTGGGTGGCGATGCCGATGTGGCCCTCCGAACCGATCGCGTCACGTGCGTTGAGGACCAGGTTGAGGGCGATCTGCTCGACGCTGGTCGCCGGCACGTCCACCAGGTCCGAGCGGGTCGATGTCTCCACCGTGAGGTCGTGGCGACCGGCGGCGGTGCGCAACAACGGCTCCATCGAACGCAGCACCCCGTTCACATCGGTGGCGCCGGCGTCGGACGAGGGCGCCATCACCCTCTGGAGCTGCGCCGTCAGCTCGGCCGTGTGGTTGGCGCCCTGGACGATCCGCTCGAGCGCGCCCCAGTGCTGTCCGCGCGGATCGAGCTGGACCGAGAGCAGCTCGCAGTTGGCCAGCATCAGGGACTGCAGGTGGGTGATGTCGTGGGCGACCTGGTTGGCGACCCGGCCGATGGTCTCGAGGTCACGCTCCTGGGACTCCGCCCGGCGGGCCTGTGCCGACGCGGCGTGCAGGACCAGCATGGTGAACAGTGAGGCGCCGACGAAGAGCTGGTCCAGCTGGACCCCGACCGGGCGTGAGTAGCCGACCCAGAAAGGACCCGTGTGGGCCCAGGCGGCCAACTCGCCCAGGACCCCCAGGGTCAGCGCCGCCACCCCGATGCCCTTGGCGCCGCCCTGCACGGCGAGCAGCACGATGAGCGGTGCGACCAGGAAGACCACCGGGATCCGCTGGCCCCCCACCACGTACGCCGTGGCGCCGACGATGATGGACATCCACATCAGGAAGGCGGCCCGGGGTCGCATCTTCTTGGTCGGTTCGCGTTCCGCCCAGGTGACCAGCGCCGCGGTGACGACGAGCCCGCCGAGGAGGTCGCCCGCCCACCAGCGCTCCCACCACGTCCAGAACGGGGCCAGGCCGGCGGCGGCGACGCCGGCGGAGGCGATGGTCGCCGAGATCACCGGGGACAGGCAGGCGGCGAAGGTCAGGGTGAGGATCGACCGCACCTGCAGGAAGGAGAACGGACGTCCCGCCAGGCGTTCGACGATCAGGGCGCTGACCAGCGGTTCGACGGTGTTGGCGACGGCGAACGTGACGGCGACCGTGAACGGTGCGCCGTGCCACAGGTCGACGCCCCACTCGGTCAGCCCGACACAGAGCAGGATGACCGGCCACGCATGGCGCCGCGAGAGAAGGAGCCCGGCGAGCGAGACCCCTGCCGCCGGGAACAGGGAGGCACCCAGCGACACCTGGTGGGACAGCAGGTAGGCGACGACGCAGAAGAAGCCGTAGGCGGCCCCCACGACCAGGCCACGCCCCAGGGCGTACGGCGACAGTGGACCGGTGGCGCCGCCGCGGCCGACCGCACGGAAACGGAGAGGTGCCGCCCCGACGGCCGGGGTGGGGTGGGTGTGCATGACGTGGGCATCCTCTCCGCGCGCCCCACCCGGGCGGCCGGCGGGGAGCGATGCCCCCCGTGGGGGCTGCACCTCGCCGGCCGGGACGAGCCGCCGCGGACGCGAGTCTTCTTCTCTGGTACGGACCCGCGAATCTACGCCGGAGAGCTTGTGCGCCCGCTGTGTTGCCGGGCGTTGTCGGGCGGCCCGCTCCTGCCGGTCACGCCGGGCCGGGCGTCAGGACTGCCGCTTGGCATTGTCGACAGTCTTGGCCTGTCACAGTAGACTTTGGGTATCCGGGCGGCCGATCGGGGCCGCTTCGACAGGGTTTCAAAGGCATCAACAGGAAGGCATGACATGAGTACGATCCTCTGGATCATCGCCGCGGTCCTCGTGATTGCCGGCATCTTGGCGCTGTTCCGCAGGCAGATCCTGTGGGGCATCGTCCTGATCGTCGTCGGGCTGCTCGTCGGCCCCGGTGGCGTCAGCATCTTCACCTGACAGGCGTTGACCGGGGTGGCGAATCGTCCGCCACCCCGGTCCCCTCTCGTGGCTCTTTCCCACCACGCCCCGCCGGCTCCCGCCCGCGGGGCGTGTTCGCGTCCCGGGCCGCGCGGATCAGGTGCTCACCCCAGTGACGTGGGCGTCTCCTCGGTCGGTTCGGTGCCGAGGATCTCGTCGACGAAGCACCACCGCCACGACTCACCGGGCTCGAACGAGCGCATCACGGGGTGCCCCGTGGCGCGGAAGTGCGCGGCGGCGTGTCGCCCCGGTGAGGAGTCGCAGCAGCCGATGTTGCCGCAGTCCAGGCACATCCGCAGGTGGACCCAGGTGAGACCGGCCCGCAGGCAGTCCGGGCAGCCGGTGAGCGAGCTGGGCGCCACCACCTGCGGGGCTGAACGAAGGTGCTCGCACGGCTCGTCGGGGAGCTGAGCATGGAACGGGACCTCGGACGTGGCGAGGTCCTCACCGTTCAGGTAACCGGCCAGGGACTCCTCCAGGTCGATGCCGTTGAGGATGCTGCTCACGACGCTCTGGTCCACCCTCGCCTCGTCGCGGATCCGCAGCAGTTCCTCCCGCTCGGCGGCCAGGCCTGCCAGGCGCAGGTCGTGCCGGGTGCGCTGGGGGGATGCTCCGTGCTCACTGCTGGGGCGGCCGAGACGTTCCCAGACGCCGTTGACCCGGCGGCGGGCCTCGGCGCGCAACTCGTCGACCACTGCCCGGTCCTCGGGGCCGGCCAGCTGCTCGACCGCAGCGATCCCTGCGCCGGCGGCCTTCTGCAGGACGACGGCGGTGCTGATCGCGTCCTCGCGAGGATCCGGGCCGCGCAGTCCCAGCCGGCGCGCGAGCAGCGGCAGCGTCGCCCCCTGGAGCAGCAGGGTGCCCACCGTCACCACCAGCGCGGCGAGCACCAGGACCGGTCGGCCCGGCGTCGTCGCGGGCAGGGCGAGGGCGGCGGCCAGGGTCACCACACCGCGCATCCCGGCCCAGCCGACCACCAGGCTCTCCCGCAGTGTGAACGCGGTCCGTCCGCGCAGGATCGCGCGGGTCGCGAGCACCCAGACCATCCGGAGGACGATCACGGCGGCCAGGGCGGAGACGCACGACAGGACCACGACCCTGGCGTCGTGGCCGGAGTCCGCGGCAGCCCGTACGATGCTCGTCGCCTGCAGGCCGATGAGCAGGAAGACCGCGTTCTCGAGCAGGAACTGGACGGTGCTCCAGTTGATCCGCTGGGCCAGCCGTTCCTCGGCGCCCTGGTCGCGGGGTGACCGGTGGCCGAGCGCGAGGCCGGCCACCACGACGGCCAGGACCCCCGAGCCGTGCACCAGCTCCGTGGGGACGTAGGCGGCGAAGGGCACGATGAACGACAGCGCCGTGGTGACCGGCGCCTCGTCCAGGTGCCGGAACGCCAGCCCGGCCAGCCTCGCGACCACCAGCCCGACGGCGACGGCGGCGAGCACCGCCCAGAGGAAGTCCAGCCCTACACTGACCGCACTCAGGGAGACCGTCAGGGCGATCGTGGCACTGCGCAGGCTGGTCAGGGCGGTGGCATCGTTGACCAGTGACTCACCCTCCAGCACGGTCACGATCCGTCGGGGCAGGCCCACCCTGCGGGCGACGGCGGACGCGGCCACGGCATCGGGCGGAGCCACGACGGCGCCGAGGGCGAAGGCCGCGGCCCACGGCACGTCCAGCACCAGGCGGACCACCAGCCCCACTCCGGCGACGGTGAACAGCACCAACCCGACCGACAACAGGCCGATCGACGGGAGGTTCTGGCGGAAGTCGACCAATGAGGTGTTGACGGCCGTCGCGTACAGGAGCGGCGGCAGCAGCCCGACCAGCACCAGTTCGGGTGACAGTGCCGGGACACGGACGAACGGCAGCACCGATCCGACCAGACCCACCAGCATCAGCAGGAGTGGGGCGGAGGCGTGGAGGCGGTCGGCCACGACGGAGGTCGCGACGACGACGAGGGCGACCAGACCGATGGTGATGACCATCTCCATGTCGCTGATCCTAGGGCCCCCACCCGGCCGGGCACCGACTTGATCCGCGTCAAGGAGCCATCGGCCACGGCTCCGTACGTTGGGTCCATCCCCCCACGGATCGGTCGTGGGGACGGACCTGAGCAGCGCCGGCGGACCGGCCGGCGCCACGGATGAAGGAAGAGCGATGAGCATCGACACCGCAGCACTGATCGGCGACCTGGTCACCGAGGACCCCCGCCGGACCCGCGTCCTGGAGTCGTACGGGCTGGACTACTGCTGCGGGGGGCAGCGCAGCCTGTCCGAGGCGGCCACCGCCCAGGGCCTGGACCCGGATCGTGTCGCCGCCGACCTGCAACTGGAGGGCGCGACCGCGCCGCTGCACTGGGAGTCCTCCGACCTGTCCGGGCTGGCGCACGACATCGTGGACACCCACCACGCCTACCTGTGGGAGGAGATGCCGCGGCTGGAGGCCCTGGTCACCAAGGTGGTCGGTGTCCACGGTGGACGCCACCCCGAGCTGGCCCACGTCGGTGACCTGTACGCCCGGGCCGTCGCCGACCTCGACCCGCACCTGACCCGCGAGGAGCGCGTGGTCTTCCCCGCGATCACCCGGCTGGAGCGGACCCAGGCGCCGGTGCGCCTCGGCGACGGCTCGCTCGGCGAGGCCGTGCAGCGGCTGGTCGAGGAGCACGACGTGGTCGGTGACCTGTTCGCCGAGATCAACCGGACCACCGGCGGCTACACCACCCCCGAGGACGGCTGCGCCTCGTACGCGGCGATGCTGGCCGGCCTGCAGCAGATGGAGCAGGACCTGCACCTGCACGTGCACAAGGAGAACAACGTGCTGTTCCCGAAGGTGGTCGAGCTGGACCGGGCGGTGTCCGCCTGATCGAGGAGCCGCCTGATCGAGGAGCCGCCTGATCGAGGAGCCGCCTGATCGAGGGCGGCTGCTCGGACCCGGGTCAGCCGTTCAGGCTGGCCAGGGCCGCCTCGAGCATGCCGCTGATCCGGTCGGCCACCGGCTGCATCGCCGCATTGCCGGTGATCACGTGCATGGTCTGGGGGTCGATCGCCTCGACGATCGTGGTCCCGCCCTCGGCCGCCCGGACGACCACGTTGCACGGCAGCAGCAGCCCGATCGAGGGCTCGGCCTGCAGCGCCTCGTACGCGCTCGGCGGGTTGCAGGCGCCGAGGATGACCTGCGGGGGGATGTCGACGTCGAGCTTCTTCTTCAGGGTGGCTGCCATGTCGATCTCGGTCAGTACGCCGAAGCCCTGGCCGGCGAGCGCCTCCCGGGTCGCGGCCAGCGTCTCGTCGAAGCCCTTGTCCACGGTGGTGCTGAGTGCGTAGCCCATGTCGTCTCCTGACGGGTGTCGAGTCGGCCGGGGCGCCGGCTCGTCCGCCAGCCTAGTCGGGAGCGCCGTCCCGCGCCCCGGACGTACGTGAGGTTCGGGGTTGTCTGTCCCATCGGGTTCACTGGACCCATGACGCTGCGTGACGATGCCCGTACGATCCTGCGTGACCTGACCGGGGTCGCGGAGGCAGACTTCCGCGACGGTCAGTACGAGGCGATCGAGGCGCTGGTGGCCGACCGTCGCCGCGCCCTTGTGGTACAGCGCACCGGCTGGGGCAAGTCCGCGGTCTACTTCGTCTCCTGCCTGCTGCGGCGCCGGCAGGGGGCCGGCGCCACCGTGATCGTCTCCCCGCTGCTGGCCCTGATGCGCGACCAGCTCGCGGCGGCGGAGCGGGCCGGCATCCGTGCCGCGGCGATCAACTCCGCCAACGCCACCGAGTGGGGCGAGACGATCGAGGCGGTACGGACCGGTGCGGTGGACCTGCTGCTGATCTCCCCCGAACGCCTCACCAACCCCCGCTTCCGCGAGGACGTACTGCCGACCCTGGTCGCGAACATGGGCCTGCTGGTGGTCGACGAGGCGCACTGCATCTCCGACTGGGGTCACGACTTCCGACCCGACTACCGGCGGATCCGCGACCTGATCGCCCAGCTGCCCGACGGTGTGCCGATCCTGGCCACCACCGCCACCGCCAACAGCCGGGTGATCACCGACGTCGCCGAGCAGCTGGGCGTACGCCTCGTGGGCGACGGGCCGGCCGACCCCGAGGAGGTGTTCGTGGTCCGGGGACCGCTCGCCCGCGACTCGCTGCGCCTGGGCGTGCTCCGGCTGCCGACCGCCCGGCACCGGCTCGGCTGGCTGCTCGCCCACCTCGATGACCTGCCCGGCAGCGGCATCATCTATGCCCTGACCATCTCCGCCGCCGAGGACACCGCACGGCTGCTGGCCGACCACGGGCACCGGGTGCGCTCGTACACCGGGCGGACCGACCCGGCCGACCGCGAGGCCGCCGAGAAGGCGCTGAAGGACAACGAGGTCAAGGCCCTCGTTGCGACCAGCGCCCTCGGCATGGGGTTCGACAAGCCGGACCTCGGCTTCGTCGTCCACCTCGGCGCGCCCTCCTCCCCGGTGGCCTACTACCAGCAGGTCGGCCGGGCGGGTCGCGCCGTGGAGACGGCCGACGTGCTGCTGCTCCCGGGCCCGGAGGATCGCGACATCTGGCAGTACTTCGCCTCCGCGTCGATGCCGAGCGAAGCCAGGGCCTCCGCCGTGCTGGCCGCCCTCGCCGAGGCGGACCGGCCGCTGTCCGCAGCCGCCCTGGAGGCCCGGGTCGACATCCGCCGGACCCCGCTGGAACTGCTGCTGAAGGTGCTCGCGGTGGACGGATCGGCCGAGAAGGTCCAGCAGGGCTGGCGGACGACGGGTGTGCCGTGGACGTACGACGCCGAGCGGTACGGGCGGATCGCCGCTGCCCGGACCGCCGAACAGGGCGCGATGGTCGAGTACGAGGCCGGCGCGGTCTGCCGGATGGAGTTCCTGACCGCCCAGCTCGACGACCCCCAGGCACACCCGTGCGGGCGGTGCGACGTCTGCCTGCGCGCCGCCGGGGAGCCGGCCTGGTATCCGCAGGACGTGCCGGGGGAGGTGCTGGCCGAGGCCGGCGCCCAGCTGGCCCACGCCGGGGTACCGATCGAGCCGCGCCGCCAGTGGCCCTCCGGGATGGATCGGCTTGGCATCCCGCTCAAGGGCCGGATCCCGGCGGGGGAGACCCTCGAGGAGGGGCGGGCGATCGCCCGGCTGACCGACCTGGGCCACGGCCGCAGTCTCCGGGAGATGTTCGCCCCCGACACCGAGGGACGCCCGGTCGATCGGCCGCTCCCGACCGAGCTCGCCACGGCCTGCATCCAGGTGCTCAGCGGGTGGAACTGGCAGGCCCGCCCCGTCGCGGTGATCGGGGTCGGTTCCGTCGGCCGGCCGGAGCTGGTCGCCTCCACGGTGGCCGGGCTGGCCCGGGTGGGGCGGCTGCTCGACCTCGGGGTGCTGCCGCTCCATGCCGGTGCGGGGCCGACCACGACGGGCAACAGCGCCTTCCGGCTGGCCTCGGTGTGGGACCGGTGGGAGGTGCCGGCCGAGCTCGCGGAGCGGCTCGCCGACCTCGCCGGCCCGGTGCTGCTGGTCGATGACCTGGTCGACTCCCGCTGGACGATGGCGGTGGCCGGCAGGCTGCTGCGGCGGGCCGGGGCGCCGGGTGTGCTTCCCCTGGCGCTGGGGGTCGCCGGGTGAGATCACTCAGACCGCATGGAGGAGAACTCACTGCAAGGGATACAGAAAGAGGGCCATGCTGCTGTAGCCGGCTCGCCGTGGAGGTTCGCACGTCATGTGCCAGTGATGGCCTGTCCCCGTGTGTACAGAGTCCCTTTCACCCCTTGCCCGCCTCGAACTGAGACAAAGCCTGCATCCATCATGGTCCTGAGAGCGTAGCGAGTCTGCGACTCCGAGAGTCCGGCTCGTTGCATGATCTGGTCGAGCGTCGCCGGTCCGTGGCCGAGCGCTTCCCAGACGACCGGCGCATTCCTGCTGACATGTGAGCCGGGACCGCCAGACAGCTCGGGAATGGGGAGGGTGTCCTGGTCCGGCTCATCGGCGATGTGCGGAGGACGCACGATGACGTGCGGTACAGGTGATCCGGGAGGGGCAGCCAAGAACTCCGGACGTATGGAGTAGGTCGTCTGCGCTCGTTGGCCACTTGTCTGAGCAAGCCCTGCCGTCACCAGACCTCGGAGCTCGGAACGAGCCTGGATGGAATCGATGGGTGCGAACTCTTTGCGGACCAAGCTGTTCGTCCATGTCTGCCCATGTCTCATGGACGTGACGATCTGCCTCTGCACGTCAGATAGCGGCGCCGCAGCCTTGGTCTCGCCCAGCCACGTGATGTCATCGGTTGCCAGAAGGGCGTGGCGGGGGACAAGAACTGTGAAACTGACACCCTTGTCGATGAAGGTGGGTGGTCGCATACTGGCCGATCGCAGTGCGCGCTGAACTTCCCGGATGCCACCTCCCTCGCCCTCGATCACGCGCGTACCGGAACTGGTCCGAGTGAGTTTGCAGATGTCGTAGAGGAACTCGTTGACTGCGGATTTGCCGCCCTCTGTTCCCAACTGTTCGCGGCTGACCCCGTACAGGCCCCCTGGGTTGCCGATGATCAGCTGGTCGTCGCGCAACCTCAGCTCGACGCGCTTGCTCCGGGTGTGTACGCCAAGGTCGCGGTGGACGAGTGCATTGGCGACAAGCTCCCTTACGGCCACCAGGGGAATCTCTGCCTCGTCGTGGCCATGACCGTCAGGACCGAAGCGGATGGCCGTCCTGGTGTTTCGTTGAACCCATTCCATGGCTCCTTCCAGCAGTGCGGGAACAGGGCCGTCCAGGTGGACGAGGTCTCTCGTGCGTTGCCCGCTGCGTGGGTCAAGTTGGACCGCGGCCGTAATCGACAGACTGGGAAGGAACTGCTGCGGATAGGAGCCCAGGGCGTAGAGTCCCGCCAGCGTCAGCTTCTTGCCATCCGGTGCCAGTACGGCTTTTCTCCGAAGGACGTCTTCGTCCGCCTGAGTGGAGAGTCTCCGAGACGTTGATCTGGCGGTCGTGAGGAAGTTGTGAAGCAACTCGTCGTCGAGGTCTGCGAGCGTCGTGCCATCAATGGCGACCGCTTCATGGCGGGGGCGTTGGCGTAGTGCCAGGATCTGCTGGACCTCCTGTTCACTCATGACATAGTCGCCGTCGGCTTGCCGAAGATATGCCTTGCCCCCGTAGCGGCAGGGTCTTTGGTCGGATGGGAGCCCGTTCACCGTAGCGACCACCAGGACGGCCCCATCCACCTCGGCTTCCTCGAAGGCCACCTGCAATGGTGGAGAAATGCCATTGCGGGCCTGACTGGCAATGCTGGCCTCGAGAGCCGCCGGCTCGCTCACTCCGACGGTGGCGAAGCCCGCGCGCTCATCAAGGCCCACGATGATTGTTCCCCCGTTGGGCATGTTGCCGAAGGCGCAGAGGGTCTCTCCGAGGCTCGGTACTCCGCCCGCGCCGAGCTTGACTTCGACCTCGGTCAAGTCACCACCGTGACCTTGGAGTTGCAGAAGCAAGTCCCCGAGCTGTTCGCTACTCCATGGCAGGACTGAAGACTAACAAGACTTGTAAAAGTTTAAAAGTCTCAGACCTGGCGTTGAAAGTGGTCCAAGTGCCAGAGTTGCAAGTTTCCCCATCTGGCTGCATGGGAGTGCGATGGCGACGCCCTGCCGCAATGGGCCGCTGACCGGCGTACGCCACCTGTCCTTGGGGGCTATCGGGTCCGGCCCGTAGAGTCGTACCGACCGACCGGCCTATCGCAGGAGTACCAAGGTGCCGATTCTCAACAAGGACATGACCCTGTGCATCTCGCTGTCGGGTCGCCCATCGAACCTCGGCACCCGGTTCCACAACTACCTCTATGACGAGCTCGGCCTGAACTTCATCTACAAGGCCTTCGGCACCGACGACATCGAGGGCGCCATCCGTGGCGTACGGGCGCTCGGGATCCGCGGCTGCTCGGTGTCGATGCCGTTCAAGGAGGCGGTGATCCCGCTGGTCGACGAGCTGGAGGAGTCCGCGGCGGCGATCGAGTCGGTCAACACCATCGTGAACGACAACGGACACCTGACCGCGTCCAACACCGACTACGAGGCCGTCGCCGAACTGCTCCGGCGGCACGCCGTCGATCCCTCCTCCTCGGTCCTGGTCCGCGGCTCGGGCGGCATGGCGAAGGCGGTGGTCGCCGCCTTCCGCGGGGCAGGCTTCGACGACCTGACCGTGCTCGCCCGCAATGCGACCGCCGGCCCGGCGCTGGCCGAGAAGTACGGGTACGCCTGGACCGACCACGACCCGGCCCCAGGGGCCGCGGTCATCGTCAACGTCACCCCGCTGGGGATGAACGGCCCTGACTCCGATGCGCTGTCGTTCGGCCCGGAGGCGATCGAGGCGACCGAGGTGGTGTTCGACGTCGTCGCCTTCCCGGCCGAGACACCGCTGGTCCGGGCCGGTCGGGACGCCGGGAAGCAGCTGGTCACCGGCGCCGAGGTGGTCGCCCTGCAGGCCGCGCGGCAGTTCGAACGCTACACGGGGGTGGCTCTGACTCCCGAGCAGGTCGCCCGGGCATCGGAGTTCTCCCGCGCCGAGTAGCCCCACCCCCCCTCGCCGGGACCCGCCCCGGGCTCGTACTGTCGTGTCGTCAGGACACAGGCGTCCTGAGCCCTAGGAGTCACCATGTCCAAAGCATCAGCAGAGCACCTCGCATTCCGACCCGGCAACGGGTGGTTGGCAGGGATCGTGCTCGCGGTCCTCACCTACTGGCTGTTCGCCCAGACGCTGCTCAACGTCATCCCGGGCATCTCGAAGTCGCTGGGGCTGCAATCCACCATCGCCACCTTGGCGGTGTCGATCACGGCCCTCTTCGGCGGCATCTTCATCGTGGTGGCCGGAGGTATCGCCGATCGGTGGGGCCGGGTCCGCATCTTCCGGATCGGCCTGGTCCTGAGCATGCTCGGTTCGCTGCTCGTCGTCCTGGCGCCGGCCCGGATGGGCGGCCTCACGACCACGCTGATCCTGGGCGGCCGCATCGTGCAGGGCTTCAGCTACGCCTGCATCATGCCGACGGCACTGGCGTTGATCAAGGCGTTCAACGACGGTGCCGACCGCCAGCGGGCCGTCTCGTTCTTCTCGATCGGCACCTTCGGGGGATCGGGGCTGACCGCGTTCTTCGGCGGTGCACTGGCAGCGACCTTCCTCGGCTGGAGGTCGATCTTCGTGCTCAGCATCGTGGTGGCCCTCGTCGCCCTCTTCCTGACCCGCAAGACCCCCGAGTCCCGCGCCGTCGTCGCCCCGAACGCCCCGGCGCGCGCCTTCGACTGGGGCGGCCTGGTCACGTTCTTCATCACCCTCGTCGCCCTGGACGTCTTCATCGCGGAGGGAGCGCAGCTCGGTTGGCTGAGTCTGCCGTCCCTCGTCCTGCTGCTCGTCACGGTCGTGGGCGCGGTCGCGTTCTTCAGGGTCGAGGCCAAGCGGATCGGGCGCTCCCCGTTCATCGACCTCTCCATGTTCAGGAACCTGCGCTTCACCGGCCCGGTCCTCGCCAACTTCCTGATCAACACCGGCGTGGCGGCGATCATGGTGACCCTCGGCCTGATGCAGAAGGGCGGCGGGTGGAACTCCTTCGAGGCCGGGCTGCTGACCCTCGGCTACGTCGTGGCGATCCTGAGCATGATCCGCGTGGGTGAGAAGCTCCTGCAGCGGTTCGGCACCAAGAAGCCGATGTGGTGGGGCACCTCGATCCTGCTGGTCGGCATCGTGCTGAACAGCCTGACGTTCCTGCCCAAGAACCTGTACGTGGTGGCCGTCGTCATCGGCTTCACGCTCTTCGGGGTCGGGCTGGGGCTGTTCGCCACGCCGGCAACCGACGCGGCCATCAGTTCGGTGCCCGAGTCCGAGGTGGGTGTCGCGTCCGGCATCTTCAAGATGGGCTCGTCCCTGGGTGGTTCCATCGGCGTCACGATCGCTGCGACCCTCGTGGCAGTCGGCGCCGCGGTGCCCGCCAGTGTGGTCGAGCGATGGGGGATCTTCAGCGGGTGGACGGTCGCTGCCGGCCCCGTACGATTCGGGTCGATGCTGGGACTGGGCTTCGTCGTGCTGGCGGCCATCCTCGTGCTGGTCGCCATCGCCCTCACCGTCCCCAACGCGGACCAGGAGAAGGTCGCCCAGGAGAAGGCGACCGCTCGCTGAGACCCGCGTCCCGGGCACGGGCGGCCACCTCCCACGCATGCGAAACTGTTCCCAGAAGCGGGGGACGAAGGGGGCTGGTTTGACGAGGTTGCGCATGGACAGGCGTCTGCTCACGACCGTTGCGGTCGCCGTCGTCCTGGTCTCGGTGGCGTACGTGGCTCCAATCGCCGCCCAGGGCCACCTCCCCTCGGCCTTCCGGCGGCCACCCACCCACACCGCGGCTCGCGCCTCGACGACTCCCACTCCGGGGGGCGCTGCCGCCACGGCCGCATCCACCCCGGCCGCATCCACCCCGACCGCATCCGCCACCCCCACGCCGACGCGCACGCTGAAGGACATGCATGCCTGGATCGTGCAGGCGTCCTGCACCGCCGACGTGCTCGACAGCCCGTCCGGATCCTGGTTGCTCACCGCCGCCCACTGCGGTGCGAGCGACTCGGTCCAGGCCGCGGGACGGACCTGGACGGTGGTGGACGAGGTCACCACCGCTGACGTAGATTCCGCCGGCGCCGACACCGAGGACCTCCGGCTCCTGCGGGTGGACGGGAACATCGAGGCCGCTGTCGGCGGTGGCTTCGTCGTGGGGACCGCGCCCGCGGACGGCGCCATGGTGTCGATCTGGGGCTATCCGTCGGCCACCGGAGAACTGACCGGTTGTGACGCCCTGACGGTGAGCGCGGCGGCCGACGGGCTCTCGGTCGATTCGTGCAACCTGCCGGACGGGACGAGCGGATCGCCGTGGTACGGCGCCGATGGCGTTCTCCGTGGCCTGACCGGCGGTCCCAACGAGGGCGGCACCAGCGACTGGGACTCCGAGTCGATCCGGTTCACCGACGGGACCGTGTCCTGGATCAGGTCCGTGGTCGGCTGAGGCGAGGACCTGCGACGTACGGACCCAGCGGACTAGCGGTCCTCGTGCTGCGCGCCGGCTCCCGCCGACGCGCCGGTACCGGCTCCGCGCCCGTTGAAGACCGCGTTGAGCGTCACCGCCGAGAAGGCGGCGAGCAGGATCCCGGACTCGACCAGCGGACGGATCTCGGCGGGCATCCACTGGCTGAAGTTCGGCGCCACCAAGGGGATCATGCCGATGCCCAGCGAGATCGCGACGACGAACAGGCTGTTGCGGCTGGCCGCGAAGTCGACGCCCGAGAGGATCCGGATGCCGCTCGCGGCGACCATGCCGAACATCGCGATGCCGGCGCCGCCCAGGACGGAGGTGGGTAGGGCCTCGACCAGGGCGCCCATCTTGGGGATCAGCCCCAGGACCACCAGGATCCCGCCGCCGGCGACGCAGACGAAGCGGCTGCGTACGCCGGTCACCCCGACCAGCCCCACGTTCTGGCTGAACGAGGTGTATGGGAAGGTGTTGAACACGCCGCCGATCAGGGTGCCGAGCCCGTCGGCGCGCAGGCCGCCCGAGAGCATCCTCGGGGTGACGGGCCGCCCGGTGAGCTCGCCGAGCGCCAGGAACATGCCGGTGGACTCGATCAGCACGACCACCATGACCAGCGACATGGTCGCCACCATGATCGGGTCGAAGAGCGGCGTACCGAAGTGGAAGGGCGTGACGAGGGCGAACCAGTCGGCCCGGACGACCTTGGCCAGGGAGACCTTGCCCGCGAAGGTGGCGATGATGCTGCCGACCACGATGCCGAGCAGCACCGAGATGTTGGCCACGAAACCCTTGCCGAAGCGCGCGATGAGCACGACGGTGAGCAGGACGACGGTCGCGATGCCGCAGGCGAAGAGGTCGGCGGAGATGAGGAAGGCGACGTCCTGCGGCGCCAGCCCCAGCGCGCGGCCGACGATCAGTGGCACGGCGATCGCGCCCGCGTACATCACCAGCACGTGCTGCAGGCCGAGCGCGAGCAGCTTCGGTGCTGCCGGGATCTCGTCGACCGGATGGGTGGTCGTGCTCATCGTGCACCGCCTTGGTCGGGGTCGGGGTCGGGGTCGGGGTCGGGGTCGGGTTCATCGGTGGCCAGCATCGCGGCCCGGGCCCGCTGGGCCCCGGGGGTGGTGGTCAGCTCGTCGGCCAGTCGGGTGAGCCGGTCGCGGGGGTCCGGCCCGAGGCCGAGCAGCCGGACGGCTGCTGCCCGCAACTCGTCCGGGGAGGCCGTGTTGGGGTCGAGGGCCTCCCCGAGGCCGGCGTCCTCGAGGGCCGCGGCGCCGGCGAACTGGTCGGTCGACAGCGGCAGGAGCAGCAGCGGGACGCCGGCGGTCAGTGATTCGGTGACGCTGTTGTTGCCGCCGTGGGACACCGCCAGCGCCGAGTGCGCCAGCAGCGTCACCTGCGGCAGCACCGCACGGACCAGCCAGGACTCGGGGACCGGCCCCAGGGCCTCCGGCGGCGTGGAGCCGCTGGCGAGCGCGACCCGGACGGCGAGACCGCGCAGGGCCTCGGCGATGGTGGCCAGGACGTCGGAGCGCACCGACAGGAAGCTGCCGAGGCTGACGTAGACGACCGGAGCGTCGCCGGCGGCCAGCCAGGCCTCCACCTCCGGGTCCGGATCCTCGGTGCGGACGGCCGAGCCGAGGAAGGCGTGCCGGCCGAGCAGGGCGGTACGCGCCGGCGGGTGCAGCTCGCCGGGGTAGTTGAGCAGGAGCACGTCCCCGGTCTCGGCGAAGGCGTCCGCACTGGCGGGTGCCGCCGGGTCGAGGGCGGCCAGGGCCCGGTTCCACTGCGTGGTGAAGTCGTCCCGGACCCGGGTGCAGAGCCGGTGCAGGTCGGCGAGCGCTGCGGCGTCGGGGTGCAGGCCGCGCGGCCACGCGGGCGGGTAGCCGTACACCTCCTCGCCCACCGTGAGCGCCGACGGATGCCCGAGCACGACGTCGCCGTGGCGGACGCCGGCCCCGGTCAGGGCGAGCCGGGCGCTGAACGCGAGGTGGTCGACGATCACCTGGTCGGGGCGTACGTGCTCGACCACCCGCTGCACCTGCCGGGCCACCGTGAGCGGGTCCCACAGCAGGTCGTCGCCGCGGGCGGCGGCCTGGAACGCGAGCGTCTCGACGGCGCCGCGCCGGGTGGCCTCGAAGAAGCCGCGCAGCGACTCGTCCTCGCCGCGTGGCTGGTCCTCCGCGCGGATCACCCCGGGGTTGGACCCCCGGCCCAGCTGCAGGTGCTCGCGCTCGAAGCCGAACCCGCGGACGATGGCGTCCGTCGCCGGGCCGGTGGCCACGACCACTCGCTCGCCGGCCTGCTGCCAGGCGGTCGCCAGCGTGGCCAGGGGGTACAGGTGCGAGGCGTAGTCAGGACTGATGACGAGCAGGGTCACGGGTGACCTCCAGGTAGATGGCGGCAAGGGCGGAGGCCATCGCCTCGATGCTGAAGCGTTCGGCGACCAGGCGCCGGGCGCGGTCGGCCCGTTCGCCCGCGGCGGGGGCGGAGGCGAGGTCCAGCGCGGACGCCGTTCCGGCGACCAGGGCGGTCGGCGACCCGGTGTCGACCAGGAACCCGGTCACCCCGTCGTCCACGTACGTCGCCGGACCCCCTTCCAGCGGGGCGACCACGACCAGGCCGGAGGCCATCGCCTCGAGGATGGCGATCCCGAACTCCTCCTTCAGGCTCGCCGATACGTAGACGCCGGCGGGCGCACTGAGTCCCGGGCGGCCGTGGCGGACGGCCGCCAGCCACACGGCGACCGTCGCGTTCGGGCGGTGCCCGGCGAGCAGCAGGCCCCGGGCGGGCCCGTCCGCGCGGGGGACGGCGGCATCGATCCGGGCCAGCTGCCCGGCCTCGTCGTCGGTTGGCCGGTCCAGGTCGCCGCCGACGACGAGCAGGTTGCATCGGGCGGCAAGACCGGGGTGGGCGGCCCATGCCTCGACCAGGGTCGCCATGCCCTTGACCCGGTGCAGCCGGCCCACGGTGATCGCCAGCGGCAGACCTCGGCGTTCGGGCGGCAGGGCCGACAGCAGGGCGTCGAGCGAGGCGAGGGCCCCGGTAGTGGCGGCCGGCACCGGGACGCCGTGCAGGGAGTCCGGGACCTCGCGCGACGCGCGCTCCAGCGGGGCCAGGTCGACGCCCTCCGGTACGACGCTGACCCGGTGCCTGCTGTCGTCGGGGTCGAGCTGCAGCAGGTCGCGCAGGTCGCGGGCCAGGTCGGTCCGCGGGAACACCACGAGGTGGGCGGCCTGCTCGGCGAGGTCGCGCAGCAGCCGTACCCGGAACACCAGGTGCTCGGCCAGGTCGGCCGCACCGAAGGTGCCACGGGTGAGGGCGCCGGACGCCTCACGCGAGGCGATCAGGGCGTGCGGGTCGGGGGCCAGGGTGAGGACGGTCGGGATGCCGAGCGTACGGGCCACGTCGGCGGCGGCCCACGACCCGACGTCCGCCATCCGCAGGTGCAGGACGTCGACCCGCTCGGCGCGGAGGATCCGCCGCAGGCCGCGACGGACCGGGACGCGGAGGGCCCAGCTGTCCGGGGCGGCCCGGACCGGCCCCGGCAGCGGTACGGACAGGTACCGGTGGCCGGGCCCGGCGGGGACGTGGTGGGGGCGGTCCGCTGCGGCGGGTCCGCGGGACACGGTGAGCACCCGGCCGATCCCGTCCTCGGCCAGCAGGGCATCGCCCAGGTGGACCAGGAGCGTCGCGATGCCGCCCGTGTCACCCTGGCCGGAGTGCAGCAGGTCGCCGTCGATGTCGGCGTGCAGGAACAGTTGGGCGACGGTGAGGCCGCGAACACCGTCGTGATCGAGGGCGTCCAGGTCGTCGGGGACGTCCAGGTCATCGGGCTCCCGGCCATCCGGCTCGGCCGGCGCGTCCCCCCAGGCCTCCAGGGTCGCCTCCGCCAGCGTGCCGGTGAAGTCCCCCGCGGCGGCCATCGTGGCCAGCACGTCCACGGCCTCGGGGAGGCGCGGCGAGGCCGCCAGCGCCCAGGCCGCGTGGTCGCGGAGGAAGGACGGGCCCGATCCCAGCAGGGGCACGACGAGCGCGGACGCCGCGGTGGTCCCTGCGGCAGCGGCGGCATGGACGGCGGCGATCGCGGTCAGCTGGTCGGAGGAGTCGGCGATGGCCGCGGCCAGGAGGGGTTCGGCGGTGGGCCCGTCGGCACGTGCCGCTGTGATCAGCGATTCGACCAGCCCCAGCCCTGCCAACAACGTCGGGGCCCGGCGGATGGCCTCGAGGCCGTCCCGGGTGGTCACTACCGCGTTCGGACTCACGCTGGCGATCCTAGCGGTGGGGATGTCTCCCTACCTGTTCGGCAACCGCGTGATCGGGACGGGCCAGGGCCCTCTCCCGACGAGAACGCGAGCGGTCCTGGGGCCGAAAGAGAACGTGGGACCGGTGCCTTCCTTCACCGGCGGCGGCAGTGCGCGATGATCACGCCCTTGGTGGTCGCCACGCTGCTGGTGAGGTCGAGTTCGGTCGGCAGGGCAGCACCCTCGAACAGCCGCCTGCCGCTGCCCAGGGTCAGCAGGCAGATCACCAGCGTGTAGCGGTCGACCAGGCCCGCGGCGTGCAGGGTTCGCACCAGCGACGGCGACCGAATTGCGGGGTGGTGACGGCCGCGTGAACAGCAGATGACACCGGTGTAATTCTCCACATTGTGGATAACCCTTGTGGACAACTTTGCGGGTGGTGTGGACGGGCGGTGCCTGCCTCATCCCGCCATAGCCCACGCAATTGCGCCCTCCAGATGAACGTCGCGTGACCGGAATGTGACGAAAGGGTCGGCGTTGTCCCAAGGCCAGATCGCCGGGACCCCGGGTCGTTGTGGACAACCCCGGGTCCCGGCGATCGATGGCCGTACCTGTTCAGTCGGTCGAGAGCGAACCCTCCGGCCGCGGGTGGTAGTCGTCCACGTCGACCAGTTCGTCGCTGGTGTTCAGCGCGTACACCTTGCCGGAGTCCAGTTCCTCGGACGGGGTCCCGCGGCGGCTGACCAGCAGCGCGCCGATGCCCGTGGTCAACGGCATCGCCAGGGTCAGGCCGATGGCGCCGACGAGGGTCCGCAGGATCTCGACGGCGAATTGCTCCGTCATGATCGTCGAGTAGAGCGGGCGGTCGTACATCGCCAGCAGCAGCAGGACCGACATGCTCGCACCGGCCGTGGCGAAGACGATGGTGTAGACGGTCGAGGCGATGTGGTCCCGGCCGATCCGCATCGCCTGGCGGAAGATCTGCGGGCCGGTCCGGCGCGGGTCGTCGGCCAGCTCCCACACCGCAGAGGCCTGGGTGATCGTCACGTCGTTGAGGCCACCCAGGGCGGCGATGATCATGCCGGACAGGACGACCGCCGTCAGCTTCATGTCCGGGGCAGCGGCCGACAGCGTGTAGTCCTCCTCGGAGGCCACGCCGGTCAGGTGCCCCCAGCTGAGCGCCACGTACGACAGCACGGCCGCCAGCACGAGCCCGAACAATGTGCCCAACAGGGCCGTGGTTGTTCGGGTGTTGAAGCCATGGGTGAAGTAGAGCGCCACGAACATGATGGCCGAGGCCCCGATCAGCGTGACCAGGATCGCGTTCGACCCGGAGATCAGCGCGGGGAAGATGAAGGCGACCATGATGAACGCCGCCCAGGCCAGGCCGATCACCGACAACAGGCCTCGTCGGCGTGCCACCGCCACGGTGACCAGCAGGAACGCGATCGCGAAGAACACCACGGGTCCGGTCCGCGCGAAGTCGGCGAACTGGTAGTTCGCCTGGCCGTTCAGGGTCGGCACCCGATAGACGACGACCCGCTGGCCGGGCTGGACCCCTGACTTGAAGATCGCCGAGGTCGTGTTGACCTGGACGTCCTTGCCCTTGTCCTCGCCCTCGAGCAGCTGGACCGTCAGGGCCGCGCACGTCTGGGCGGCCGAGGACGTCGAGCCCTCCAGCCCGGCACAACTGATCTCGTTGACCGCCATCACCTCACCCTTGGGCATGGTCATGCCCGGGACGGAGAACTGGGCGACGTCCTTCTGGATGTGCTGGGACGTGTTCGTCGGCCACAGCAGCACGAGCCCGACCAGCGTCCAGATGGCCAGTGGCACCAGGATGACGATCAGGATCTGTGAGGCGCGACGTTGGCGCAGGCGGCCCTCGACCGTCGAGGGCTCGCTGTGGGTATGGGAATGAGAGTGCGACACGATGACTGCCTGGTCTCCCTCGTGGTGCGGGCAGGACGACACCACGCTACCGTGACGTTCCCCCGGAAGCGGGACATCGACGCCGCTCAGACGCGTCCGGTCCACCCGCTCGGCCATCGGGAACGGCAGATGTTCCCCAGGCAGAGGAACACCACCTCCATCGGGACGCCCACCTGCTGGGTCATCGGTCCCCTCCTGTCGCGGCCTCCCTAGACTGAAGCACGTGCCTCGCACCATCGTCACCGGGGGCGTCCGGTCCGGGAAGTCCACCTATGCCGAGGCCCTGCTGTCGGCCGAGCCGCGGGTGACGTACGTCGCTCCGGGCCCCGTCCCCGATCCCGGCTCCGACCCCGACTGGGCGGCCAGGATCGCCGCCCACCGCTCCCGGCGTCCTGCTACCTGGACCACCGTGGAGACCGCCGATGTCGCCGCAGCGATCCGCGAGGCCCGGACCCCGGTGCTGGTCGACTGCCTGGGCACCTGGGTCACCCGGACCATCGACGACCTGGGCACCTGGGACGTCCCCCGCGACGAGTGGCAGGACGACTTCTTCGACCGCCTGGACGACCTGCTCGGCGCCTGGACCGCGAGCGAGCAGACCCTGGTGGCGGTCACCAACGAGGTCGGCTGGGGCGTCGTGCCGTCCTACCCCTCGGGTCGTACGTTCGCCGACCTGCTCGGCCGGACCAACCAGGCCCTCGCCGCGGCCAGCGACCGGCTGGTGCTGATGGTCGCCGGGCGCCCGCTGGAGCTCCCGTGACCTTCCTCGTCCTGGGCGGCACCACCTGGTCCCGCGAGCTGGCCGTCCGGCTGCAGCTGGCAGGCATCCCTGTGGTCTGCGGCCTGTTGGGCTCCGACGACCCGCATCCGCTGCTGCCGGTCGAGGTCATCCGTGGCGGATTCGGGGGAGTGGAGGGCCTGGCCGGTTTCCTGCAGTCCCGCGGGATCCGCGGCGTGGTCGACGCCAGCCATCCGTTCGCCACCGAGGCAGCGAACGAGGCGTCCGCTGCCAGTGCGGCGGCCGCGGTGCCGATCGTCCGGCTGGCGCCACCCACCTGGCTCGCCCAAGGTGGCTCCGCGCGCTGGCGCTGGGCGGAGGACGACGAGCATGCCAAGGCCATCGTCGAGGCCCTCGGGGTGGTCCGGCCCTTCCTCAGCGTCGGGAGCGAGGCGCTGGCCGCCTACCTGGACTGGCGGGATCGCTACGTGCTGGCCCGCGTCGCCCGGCTGCCCCGCTGGAAGGTCCCCTCCCGGTGGGAGGTGATCCGCTCCGGGGAGCCGCACGCGTACGCAGCGGAGTTCGCGCTGCTGTCGAGCCGGCGGATCGGCGTGATGGTGACCAGGGACACCGGTGGCCCCCTGGACGCTCCGAAGCTGCGCGTGGCCGAGGACCTGGGCATCTTCGTGGTGATGATCGCCCGGCCCCCGATGGTGGCCGGGCTGCGGGTGCTGCAGGACGTCGATGATGCGTACGGCTGGGTGTCGCGACACTGGAGGCCGCAGGACCGCTGAGACGTCGATCACCGGCCCACCGGCTGCCGCGGGACATCGGCGTCGGGCAGCCGGTTGCCCCCCGCCGAGCCTACTTTGGAGGTATGGCAACGTCGCTCGGCCGGATTCCTGTCCACGTCCACCTGCGCCTCCTGAGCCGCTTGGCGGCCGCCCTGCTGCTCGTCGCCGGGCCGCTGCTGGTCTCGCCCCTGTTGGCTGGAGCACCCGCGCACGCCGCGGACACCGATCCCATCCGGCGGATGGACGTTACCGCGGTCGCCGACCGCCAGGGCGGCACCCTGCACGTCACCCAGGACTTCGACATGGAGTTCACCGGTGGCGGCGACCACGGGCCCTTCGTCTACCTGGTCACCCGGCAGGCCATCGCCGGGGACGACTCGCGCTGGCGGGTGCTGGAGGTCAGCAACCCCAAGGTCACCAGCCCCACCGGCGCGCCCGCCAAGGTCACGGTCGAGAAGGCCGCCTCGACCTACGGGGTCCGGATCGGAGACCCGAACCGGACGGTCAAGGGCACCCAGCGCTACGTGCTCACGTACGACCTGTCCGGCGTGGTCAACCCGAACGCCACCGGCGGCGCCGGTGACGAGGTCAACTGGAACGTCATCGGCACCGGCTGGGAGGTCCCGATGCAGGACGTCACCGTCACCATCGAGGGCCCCGCAGCCGTGACCGGCACCGCCTGCTACGCCGGTGACCCCCAGAGTGGCGCACCCTGCACCGCGACAGCCAGCGAGGGCAACCGCGCCGTCTTCAGCCAGGCCGGCCTCGGGGCCGGGCAGGGCCTGACGGTGGTCGGCCAGTGGCCGGTCGGTACCTTCGTCGGCGCCGAGCCGGTCTACGTCGCGCGGCACACCGCCGGTGACTACCTGCGGCCCACCGCCGGGGCGTTCGGGGTCGGCCTGGGCAGCCTGGCGGTGCTCGGCGCCCTCGCGCTGCTCGCCTTCCGCCGGTTCGGCCGGGACCAGGCGTACGTCGGCCTGACCCCTGGCCTGATGCCCGCACCCGGCCAGCAGACGTCGATCGGACCGCGTCGCAGGACCCCCGTGGCCGTACGCTTCACCCCGCCCGAGGGCGTCACCGCCGGCGAGATCGGCGTGCTGGTCGACGGCCGGGCCGGCACCAACGACGTCGTCGCCGGCATCGTCGACCTGGCGGTCCGCGGCTACCTGCGGATCGACGAGACGGCGCCTCCGCTGAGTGAGGACGACAACACCCTGAAGAAGGCGCTCGCAGGCATGAAGGGCTCAGCCGGGACCTACACCGACTGGCGCCTGGTCCGCCTCCAGGCGGATCGTACGGTGCTGCCCCGGCACCTGCAGGTGCTGGACGAGAAGCTGTTCAGGAAGAAGCCCGACCCGCTGCTGCGCGACGACCTGCAGCAGGCGATCGCCGGCATCATGATGTCCAGCAAGTCGGCGCTGCTCAAGGACATGGTGGCCCGCGGCTGGTACCGGCGGAACCCGGCCGTCCAGCAGGGTATCTGGCTCCTGGCGGGCGTCGGCCTGATCGCCCTCGGCGTCCTGCTCGGCATCGCGCTCGGCCTGGGCCTGGGCTGGGGGCTGGCCGGCATCGGCCCGATCGTGGCCGGTATCGCCGTGTTCGTCGCTGCCTTCTTCGTCTCCTCCCGGACCGCTGAGGGCAGTGCCGTGCTCGCCCAGGCCGAGGGCTTCAAGGAGTACCTGCTGACCGCCGAGGCCGACCAGATCAGGGTCGAGGAGGACCAGGACGTCTTCTCGCGCTACCTGCCCTGGGCCATCGCCTTCGGGGCGGAGTCCCACTGGGTCGGCGTGTTCCGCGAGATTGCCGCGTCCGGGCGGCCGGTGCCCGAGCCGTACTGGTACCACAGCTGGGCGGGCGTCTCGGTCTTCGCCGGCGACAACGCCTTCTTCGGCGCGCAGGGATCGTTCATGGACGCCGCCTCCCACAGCGGGGTCTGGGCCGCCGGCTCCGGAGGCGCCGGCGGGCTGTCCGGGATGAGCGGGGGCAGCGTCGGCGGTGGCGTCGGCGGTGGGGGCGGCGGCAGCTGGTGAGGCGCCACAGGTGAGGCCCGTGGGGCTGCTGCGGCACGGGCCCGCGTGGCTCTGCCGGGATGGCCCGGCGACTCCTACGATGAGGGCATGTCCATCTACCGCGAGGCTGCCCAACTGCTCGAGCGTGACCTGCGCGGGCTGGTCGCCGAGTCCGACATCGACTCGGCCCGGGCCCGGGGCGACCAGTTGCTGCTGGTCCAGACCTACCTGAGGCAGGCCCGCGACAAGGGCTTCCCGATCCGTTCCGACACCGCCGCGGCCCTTCGCGACATCACCCCGCCCAAGGGGAACCTCGACGCCGCCGCGCTGGAGGGCCTCGAGCTCAACTGAGCAGGGGGCGTCCTGGCGCTCGGGCTCAGTCGGTCCGGCCGACGCCCACACCGGCCGGGATCCGCGCCGCACCCTTGGTGCCGCGGATGTTGGCGACCGCCTGGAGCACGACCAGCGCGGTGACCACCAGGCCAAGGACGTTGGCCCACAGCGGCTGGGCGATGAACAGGCACACCATCGCGACCAGCACCGGGACCAGGTACCGGAAGGTCCACACGATGTAGCCGCCGAACGAGGGCATGCCCACCCCGGCGCTCTCGGCCACCGACTTCACCATGAAGTTCGGGCCGTTGCCGATGTAGGTGATGGCACCACAGGTCACCGCGCCGAGGCTGATCGACAGCAGGTAGATCTCGGGTACCCCGGCCACCAGGGTCTCGCCCGGCAGCTTGGAGGCCATCTCGAAGAAGGTGGCGTACGTCGGGGCGTTGTCCAGCACCGAGGAGAGGCCGCCGGTGAAGATGAACAGGGTGATCTCGTTGAGCGGCAGCTTCGGGGCGATGTCGCCCAGGTAGTGCAGCGCCGGGATCATGGTCAGGAAGATGCCGACGAAGAGGGCGGCGACCTCCCCGATCGGGCCCCAGGTGAACTTGTTGTCGTCGTAGCGGACCGTCCGGCTGCCCAGGAAGTACGACGCGCCGGCAGCGCCACCCATCAACAGCTCACGCCAGGGGACGTACGCCGTCCAGGCGGCATGGCCCTCCTCGATCGCGTGCAGGTCGAGGGAGGGGACGAGGGCGACGCCCAGGATGATCACCGCGAACCAGACCAGGTTGCGCCGGCCGCGGAAGCGCAGCGGCTCGATGTTCGTGTCGTCGTACACCAGGTCGGCCAGGCCCTCGGCCCGGTAGGCGCGACGATCGAGGGCGAAGTAGGTGAGCAGCAGCATCCCGTTGATGAAGGCCCACTCCGGCAGCATCGTGAACGTCCAGGTGAACGGCACCCCGCGCAGGAAGCCCAGGAACAGCGGCGGGTCGCCCAGCGGCGTCAGCAGGCCGCCGTTGTTGGCGACGACCAGGATCGTGAAGACGACCGTGTGCACCCGGAGCTTGCGCTCCTGGTTGATGTTGAGCAGCGGGCGGATCAGCAGCATCGCGGCGCCGGTGGTGCCGATGAACGAGGCCAGCACGCCGCCGATCGCCAGGGCGACCGTGTTGTTGCGCGGGGTGGCCCGGATGTCACCGGTCATGAAGAAGCCGCCGGCCACCACGAACAGCGCGAACAGCAGCGCGATGAACTGGACGTACTCGACCACGGTGTGGAAGACCACGGTGGGCCCCAGCAGGAACCACATCCAGATCGCCACCGGCAGGCCGAGGACCAGGGACAGGCCCAGCTGGAACCGTACGTTCTCCCAGAGGTGCTGGGTCTGCGGGGCCAGGGGCATGACCGCGATGCTCGCGAGCATGATGACGAAGGGGATCAGGCCCCACCAGGGAACAAGCATGCCGCGGCCTCCATTGCAGACGGATGTAGTGCGAAACGCTACTGGCGGCTCCGATGGTTCACGGTAGCGCTTGCCGGAAGTTGGCTGCCGGCTGAGTCAGGCCTGAAGGCCGCTGATCGTCGCCATCAGGGCGGCCTGGACGTCCTCCACGCTGCGCCCCGGATGGAACGTCGCCCGGTCCAGGGCGGAGAAGACCAGGGCGCCGACCACCGCGACGGCGATCATCTCGAATTGGGCGGCGTCGGGCGTGGCGGTGGTCCGTCCCGCCGTGGCCCGCTCCGCGTGCACCTCCGCGATCACCGTGGCGACCGGCGCGACCAGGGTGGCCCGCGCCGCGGGCAGCTGGTCGCTCCAGGGCCGTTCGGCCCGGAACAGTTCGGTGAACAGCACCTGGCAGGTGGCCGGGTCGGCGTCGAAGGCGCGCAGCATGGCCAGGATCGTGGCGTTCAGTGCCTCCCAGCCGGCGTACGGTGTACGCGCCTGGTCGGCCACCGCGGAGATCCTCGCCGCCGCCTGCTGGACCACCGCGAGGCCGAGGGCCTGTTTGGAGCCGAAGTTGTAGAACACCGTGCCCTTGCTGACCCCGGCACGATCGGCGACGTCGTCCATCGAGGTGGCGCTGTAGCCGCGTTCGGCGAACAGCTCCAGTGCGGCGTCCAGCAGCCGCTCGCGCGTCGCCAGCCGGCGGGCCGTACGCCCGTCGCCGGTCGGCGCGGTACCGCCCACAGCGCCGGTCTCCACAGCGCCGGTCTCCGCGGCGCCGGTCTCCGCGGCACTGCCCGGACTAGTGGTCATCAGACGGTCACCGCGGGGTGGAGGCGCTGCATCGTCCAGACCCGGCGACGCATGGCACCCCAGGTGCTGACGAGCAGGCTGAGTGCGATCACCCCGCCAAGGTAGGCCACCGCGAGGTGCACCTGGGGACCGAGGTCCCCGGTGATCGTGCCGCGTAGCCCGTTCACCACGTGTGTCATCGGCAGCCAGGGATGGATCGCCCGGAAGAAGGCGGGGCTGGTGTCGGCCGGGTAGGTGCCACCAGCAGAGGTGAGCTGGAGCATCAGCAGGATCAGGACCAGCACCCGGCCGACGGCCGGGCCGACGAGGATGTTGATCGTCTGCTGCAGCGTCAGGAAGGCCAGCGCGACCAGCAGGGTGAACCCGACCGTCGCCAGCGGGTGGGCCAGGTGCAGGCCGAGCGCGCCGACCAGCACGGCCAGGAGCAGGCCGACCTGCACCACGGCGACGACGGCGCCGGGCAGCCAGCTGGACAGTACGACTCGCAGTGCGGGGGCGGGCGCGGCAAGCGAGCGGTCGGAGACCGGGCGCAGCAGCATCCAGGTGATCAGGACGCCCACGTACAGGGCCAGGCCCATGAAGTAGGGCGCGAACCCCTCGCCGTTCGACTCGGCCTGGTGCACCCAGGCGGAGTCCAGCGACACCGGGGCGCTGATCACGTCGGCGTTGGCCTGCTGGGCCCCGCTGTCGAGGGCGGGGATCCGGCCGACCGCGTCGACGAGGCCGGAGGCCAGGGCGTGCGTTCCGTCGGCGAGGGTGCCCAACCCGTCGCGCAGGGTGGTCGCACCGGTGTGCGCGGTGTGCGTCCCGTCGGCCAGCGCGTGGGCGCCGCCGGCGAGGGTGTCGAGCCCGGTAGCCAGGTCCGTGGCGCCGGAGTCCGCGGCGACCGCTCCGTCGTGCAGGTCGGTGGCTCCCGTGGCCAGGGTGCCCGCGCCGTCGGCGAGCGTGCGCGATCCGTCGGCGAGCCGCTGGGAGCCATCGACCAGTTTCCCGGTGCCCGCGGACAGCGCCGTGGCGCCGGTCGAGAGTTTCGCGGTGCCGGCGGCCAGGTCCTGGGCGCCCTTGTCGGCGGCGGTGATCCCGCCGACCAAGGCGTCCGCGGAGGTGGCGAGTGCGGCGTTGCCGTCGGCGACCTGCTGGGCTCCGGCGGCGAGGGTCCGGACCTGCTGGTCCAGGGCCGTCGTCCGGCCGTCCAGCTGGTCGAGTGCGGCGTACGCCTGCTGGACCCGGGGGTCGTCGGAGGGGATCGTGGACAGGGCTGCGCGCAGCTCTGTCGAGGCGGTGCCGACCTTGGTGGCAGTGGTCGAGACGCTGTCGGCGAGCTGCCGATTGCCGGCGGCGACCTTGGCCGAGCCGTCCGCGAGCTGCTGTGTCGCGGCGGGAAGGGTCGAGGTCCGGGAGGCGAGGGTGTCCAGGCCGGTGGCCAGCTGGTGGGCGCCCCGGTCCACCTGGCCCGCGCCGGTGGCGAGGGAGCCGGCGCCGGAGTCGAGGGTCTTCGCGCCGGTGTGCAGCGTGTCGGCGCCGGTCGCCAGGGAGCCGGCCCCGGTCTGCAGGCGGGTGGCGCCGTCGGCCAGCCGGCCCGCTCCATCGACCAGTTGTCCGGTGCCTGCGGCCAATTGGTGGGCGCCGGTGGCCGCGCTGTCGGTGCCGGTCGCGAGGCGGGCCGCCCCGTCGTCCAGGCCGGCCAGCCCGTCGGTGAGCGCGGTGGATCCGTCCCGGGCGCTGTCGGCGCCGGTGCCGAGCTTCGTCGCCCCGTCGGAGGCCGTGACCAGGCCCGCTCGGATGTCGGAGGTGCCGACCAGCAGCTTGTCGACCATCTCGGCACCGAGGGAGTCCGAGGCGGCGGTGCGCACCTCGCGCATCACCGAGGACACGACCGTACGGGCGGTGAAGCCGTTGGCGTCGTTGTAGTCGACCTGGAGCGGGGCCGTGACCGGGTCGGTGGTGCCCGCAGTTGTGACGGCACGGGAGAAGCCGGCCGGGATGGTGAGGACGGCGTAGTAGTTCCCGTTCACCAGGCCCTCGTGGGCGGTCTGCGCATCGGTGGTGTGCCACTGCAGCGTGCCCTTGTCGACCAGTCGGTCGGCCAGCTGCCGGCCGGCCTGCACAGCGGTGCCGCCAGTCGCGGCGCCGGTGTCCTGGTCGACAATGGCGACCGGGACCCGGTCCAGGTGCCCGGTCGGGTCCCAGAACGCCCACAGGTACAGAGCGCCGTACAGCAGTGGGATCAGGCAGGCCGTGACGATGGCCAGCCGCTGCATGCGGCTGCGGGAGAAGCGGCGCAGTTCGGTGCCGATGCGCAGGTAGCGGAGCATTCAGAGGACCTCGATGGGTGTGGCGGGCGGAAGCGGGGTGTCGGCAGAGCGAGCGGGGACGGACAGCGGGCCGTGCGGGTCGATCGCCTCGACCTCGGGCGGCACCAGCTCGCGGGCCGCCGCGGAGGCGACGACGGTCAGGTCCGGCGAGGTGAGCCGCTGCAGGGCGCGCCAGGTGACCAGTTGGTCGGCCGGGTGGTGCAACGCGTCGATGTCGTCGACCACCAGCAGGTGCGGGCGGCCGAGGAGGGCGAGGGAGATCGCCAGCAGGGTCCGGTCCAGGGCTTCCAGTCGCCAGATCTGCTCGTCCGGTGCCGGTGGCGTACGGTCCGCGAAGACCTGCTCCAGCGGACCCTGTACCGACCGGTCGCCCCACCCCGGGATGCGGCGCCACAGCGGGACGAGCAGTCCGGCGCGCTCGCGGAACAGCTCGCGGGGGGTGAGCCCGTCGTCCGGGGCGTCGATGTCGGCGAAGTTGGCCAGCGCGCTGTGGCCCTGCACGTACGCGGTCGAGCGAGGCAGGGGGCGGTCGAGGACGGTCAGCGTACCGGCGGTGAAGCGCATCCGGCCGGCGAGCGTGAGCAGCAGGCTGGTCCGGCCGCCGCCCTCGGGCGACACCAGGCCGATCAGCCGGCCGGCCGGCACGTCCAGGTCGATGGGGCCGTAGACGGGACCACGGGAGGAGGCCAGCTGCAGCTCGCGGGCGCGGATCACGCACGGTTCATTCGTCACCATCTCTTTATACTGACCGGTCAGATTAAAAACAAATGGAGGGTGGGTCCATGTCGTAGGCTGGCATCCGTGAACGCATTCGCCAGCCTGGTGGTGTGGTTGGCGCCCCTGACCGTCCTCGCGATGATCAGCCCCGTGGTCTTCCTCAACGCCTCCACCGTTGCCGCCAACCGAGGTCCCAGTTACCGCTGGCGCTTCCTGGCCGGCAACGCCGTGGTCCTGGCCGTGCTCGGCGCCCTGGCGATGGGACTGCTCGGCGTCGCGGCCGAACAGGCAGCCCTGCGCGAGCTGTCCTCCCGCTGGGTCGACGGGGCGCTCGGTGCCCTGCTGGGCGTCCTGGCGGCGAGCCTGCTGCGGGGACTGCTGCGCGACCGGGCCCGGCGAAAGGCCCACCAGGTCGCCGGCACGACCGACGTGCACACGCCGGCCTCCCTGCCGCGGAGCCTGGGTGGGTGGGGCGCGCTCGGCATGGTCACCAACCTGACCACGGTCTCGCTGTACGTGGCCATGGCGCAGCGGATCGGCGTCGCGGAGCTGCCGCTGGCCGTACGGATCGTGGTCCTGCTCGTCGTCACCACCCTGGTGCTGGTGCCGGCATGGGTGCCGATGGTCCTGGCTGCGGCGCTGCCAGGACGTACGCCGATGACCCCCGCCACCCTGCGACGGGTGTCATCGTGGACCCGTGGCTTCGCCTTCCTGGCCAGCTCGTTCGGTGCGATCTACCTGGTCATCCACGCCGTTCTGGCCTGAGAGCTTGGGGCGCCTGAAAGCTCGGGCGGGCTGAAGGCCGGGGTGACCCGGACCGCCAGCCCTCAGTGCCTGGCCAGGTCCCGGACGAAGGCGGCGACCGGGGCGACGACCTGCTGGGCGCGCAGCGCCGGGTCGTCGGACCTGCGGGTCGGGCCGAGGCCGTGCGTCGCGCCAGGTACCTCCACCACCTGCCGTCCCGGGGCGGCGGCCCGCACCTCGGCGTACGTCCCGAAGGTGTCCCGCTCGCCCTGGATGACCAGGACCGGACCGGCCACCGCTCCGAGCTCGTCCGACCGGGACTTCTCCGGCCGGCCCGGCGGGTGCAGTGGGAAGGCCAGTGCCACCACGCCGAGCGCCGGCGGCGTGAAGCACCGGCAGGCGACCCGGGCCCCGGCGCTGCGGCCGCCGACCACCAGGGGAAGGGGCCCGAACCGCTCGCCGACGACCTCCAGGGCGATCTGCCACGCCGCGTCCAGGCTCTTCGGCGGGCCGGCGACCCGGCGTCCGGCCGTACGCCATGGTTGCTCGAAACGGGCCACCGAGATCCCCTCGGCGGGCAGGGCGGCTGCGAGCGCGGCCAGGTCGAAGGCCTCGACACCGCCGCCGGCACCGTGGCCGAGCAGCAGCAGGGCGATCGGGTCCGCGGCCGCGTCGACGACCAGTCGGCCCGGACCCGCCGGGGTGTCGACCTGCACGGCCTCCTCCTTCGATCGGGTACCACCCCACCGTATCCGGGCGGACCGCCCCTGCTCAGCCCTCGAGGAACTCCAGGTTGACCTCGGACTCCGGATGGAAGAAGGACGCCTCGTCCGGACCGGGACGGACGTGGATGGTCTCCCCGACCGAGAGCTTCTGGCGCTTGCCGGCGCGGACGGTCACCCGGCTGTTGCGGACCGTGACCGGACTGTCCGCCGTCATCAGCGGTGTGCAGTAGGCGAACGACTCCGAGCCGAGCTCCTCGATTAGGTCCACCCTCAGCGGCACGGTGCTGCCGTCGTCCTCGCTGAGGACCTCCCACCCCTCCGGGCGGATACCGACGATCACCCGGCCGGGCGTACGGGAGGCGAGCACGGGATCCATCCCGAGTTCCATCCGGTGCCCTTCGCCCATCACCGCGCGCGAGCCCGAGACCTCCACGTTCTCGATCAGCGTGATGGCGGGCGAGCCGATGAAACCGGCGACGAAGGTGTTGGCCGGGTGCTCGTACAGGAAGGTCGGGCGGTCGACCTGCTGGATCTCGCCGTCCTTCAGGACGCAGACCCGGTCGCCCATCGTCATGGCCTCGGTCTGGTCGTGGGTGACGTACACGGTGGTGACCCCGAGGCGTCGCTGCAGGGTGGCGATCTGGGAGCGGGTGGTGACTCGCAGCTTGGCGTCCAGGTTGGACAGCGGCTCGTCCATGCAGAAGACCTTCGGGTCACGTACGATGGCGCGTCCCATCGCGATCCGCTGACGCTGGCCGCCGGACATCTTGGCCGGTTTGCGGTCCAGCAGGTCCTCGAGCTCGAGCATCTTGGCGGCCGCGGCGACCTTCTCGGTGATCTGTGCCTTCGGCATCCGCGCGTTCTCGAGGGCGAACGACATGTTCTGGCGGGCGGTCATGTTGGGGTAGAGCGCGTAGCTCTGGAATACCATCGCGCAGTCCCGGTCCCTGGCCCGCTTGTCGGTAACGTCGACCCCATCGATCAGGATCTGGCCCTGGTCGACAGGCTCGAGGCCGGCGAGCATGCGGAGCGTCGTCGACTTGCCGCAGCCGGAGGGGCCGACGAGTACGAGGAACTCACCGTCGGCTATGTCCAGGTTGATGCGGTTCACCGCGGGACGCGACATCGTGTCGAAGATTCGCGAGGCCTCGCGGAACTCAACGGTGGCCATGGGTGCTCCTCAGGTCGGACTGGTGGGTGGTTCGGTGCGCTGACTTCGGTGATGTGTGGGCAGTACGCCCGTCGTGGGGCCGGCCTCGAGCCGGCCCCACGCGGTGCTCGGTCCACGAGCGAGGGCTCGATCAGTTGGAGAGCTTCGGCTTGATGTCTCGGTCGATGATCTTCTGGGTCTCGTCCTGCAGCTGCGCGAAGACCGTGGCGACGTCCTCCCCGCCGATGGTGATCCGGTCGAGGGCGGCGCCGATCCGCTTGCCACCGCCCTGGACGAAGACACGGGCCGCATCCTGCGGCTGGGTGTTCTCGTTCAGCTGCCGGATCGCGGTCGTGGCGTTCGGGTGCTGCTCCAGGTACATCTTCTCGGCCGGGTCGGCCTCGGCATCCTTGCGGACCGGCATGTAGCCGGTGGCTTGGGTGAACGTGATGGTGTTCTGGGTGTTGGTGAGGAAGTCGATGAACTTCACCGCATTCAGCTTGCGATCCTCGGAGATGCCTGCGGGCACTGACAGCCCGGCGCCGCCGGTGGCCGCGCCGGGCTTCGGGCCCGGGAGGTAGGCGGTGGTGAACGGCGTCTTGGCGGAGGCGGTCAGGCCGGTCAGCGAGCCGGTCGACTCCAGGAGGGCCGACGCACCGCCGGTGGCGAACTGGTTCACCGCGTCGTTGGAGACGGCGATGTTGCCCTGCTTGACCTGGTCCTGCAGGAACTTGCCGGCCTCGATCGACTTGGGGTCGGTGAAGGTAGCGGTCCAGTCGCGGGAGTAGTGGCCCCCGAAGGTCCAGATCATGCCCTGGAAGTACCAGTCCAGGTAGTTCGAGCCGTCCGGGATGGCCAGGACGGGCTTGCCACCGTTGGCCTTCCTGATGCTCGGCGCCCACTCGGCGAACTGCTGCCAGGTGGCCGGGCCCACCTTCGGGTCGAGGCCGGCCTTCTCGAAGATGGCGTTGTCGAGGTACATCAGGTTGGTCGAGCGGGCATACGGCATCGCGAAGTGCTTGCCGTTGAGCTTGTAGTCCTCGCGCAGGGTGTCGACGTACGTGTCCGGCTTGACCCCGGCCTTGGTCCACAGGTCGTCCAGCGGGGCAGTGGCCCCGTTGAGGGCGAAGTTGAACCAGTTGACGTCGGAGGCGACGATCACGTCGGGCAGCTGGCCGCCGGTGAGGGCGGCGTTGAACTTCTGCGCGAGCTCCTCGTAGTTGGCCCCGCCGTCGATCAGCTGGACGGGGGTCTTCGGGTTCGCCGCGTTCCAGGCGTCGATGATCTTCTGCTCGACGTCCTTGGACTTCGCCGGATGGTTGGACCAGAACTTGATGGTGCCGTCACCCTCCTGCCCGGCGGCGCTGCCGCCGGTTCCGGCACAGGCGGACAGACCGCCGAGGGCGGCGACCGACGCGGTCGCGCCAGCCCAGGTGAGGAACGAACGGCGGGACAGGGACATGTCGATTCTCCTTCGGAGGGTACCCACCCCCGGACGGGGGCGGGAGCAGCGGGGCGTGTTCGTGCCGCGGTCAGGTGCTGCGGGTGCGGGAAGAGGAATCAGCCCTTCACCGCGCCCGCAGTGAGGCCCTTGATCATCTGCTTCTGCAGCACGAGGAAGACGATGAGGATCGGGATCGAAGCGAGCACGGTGCCGGCCATCACCGGACCCCAGTTCGTCAGGCCCTCGTTGTTCTGCAGGAAGGTCAGGCCGATCGGTAGCGGGGCCACCTTGTCGGTGTCGGACATCAGGAACGGCCAGAGGTACTCGTTCCACTCGTTCACGATGGTGATCAGGGTGAAGGCGACCAGCGTGGGCCAGGACATCGGCAGCACGACCCGGAAGAGCATCCGGCCGAAGCCTGCTCCGTCCATCCGGGCCGCCTCGATGATCTCCTTCGGCAGCGAGAGGAAGTGGTTGCGCATCAGGAAGGTCCCGAAGGCCACGCCGGCCAACGGGACGATGATGCCGGCGAAGGTGTTCCGCCACCCCCACTGGGCGACCAGGGAGTAGTTGGAGATGATCGTGATCTGGTTCGGCACCATCAGGGAGGCGATGACCAGGAAGAAGACGAGGGTCCGGCCCGGGAACCGCAGGAACGACAGGGCGTACGCACTCAGGACGCCCAGCGTCACCTTCACCACCGTGAGCACGGCGGTGATGATCACCGAGTTGCGGAAGTACTTGCCGAAGGAGACGTGCTCGCCGACGTACGAGTAGTTCTCCGGGGCCAGGGGGTTCGGCCACCAGGTGATCGGGTCGCGGTAGATGTCCGGCTGGGTCTTCAGCGAGGTGATCACGATGAAGTACAGCGGCACCAGAATCACGGCGACGGTCAGCAGGATGCCCAGGTAGCCGACGATCTTGCCCGCCAGGCCCCGTTCCCCGTTTGTTCGTGGGGTCCGGCTCGGCCCGATGGCTGGGGCAGCCACCTCCGGAGCACTGGGGGCGGCGATGGTGAGGGGGGAGGCCATGGTCAGTCCTGCCTGTCCTGGATGCGTACCTGGAGCAGCGTGATGATGAGCACGACGATGAACATGATCGTTGCGACCGTGGCGCCGTACCCGGCGCGCGCGTTGACGAACGTCTCCTGGTAGACCTGATAGACCATCGTGGTCGTACCGGTCCCCAGTGGCCCACCCTTGGTCATCACGTTGATGATGTCGAAGACCTGGAACGAGTTGAGCAGCACCGTGACGGAGAGGAAGAACGTCGTCGGGCGCAGCTGGGGCAGCGTCACCCGCAGGAACGTACGCACCGGCCCGGTCCCGTCGATCTCGGCGGCCTCGTCCAGTTCGGCGCGGCGACCCTGCAGTGCGGCGAGATAGATCACGAAGGCATAGCCGACGTTCTTCCAGATGTACGTCACCGTCACCATGAACAGGGCCCACCCGGGACGCTGGTAGAAGTTCGGGGTGTCCACCCCGACCCGTCCCAGCAGGTCCTGGACCAGGCCGAACGTCGGGTCGAAGACGAACTGGAAGGCCACACCGATCGCCGCCCCCGAGATGACATAGGGCGCGAAGACCATGGATCGTACGGCGCCGCGCCCGACGAGCTTCTGGTCCAGCAGCATGGCCAACGCCAGCCCGAGTGCCATCGAGCCGATCACCGATACCGCGGTGAAGACCACGGTGTTCAGCACGATCGTGCCGGTGCTGCGGGCGGCGAACCACTCGACGTAGTTCCCCAGGCCGATGAATGTCGCTCGGGGTGAGGAGATGTTCCAGTCGAAGAAGCTCAATCGGATGTTGTCGAGCAGCGGTCGATAGGTGAAGACGATCAGCAGGACCAGGTTCGGGAGGATCAGCGCCGAGGCCAGCGCGACCTCCCGTGCGCTGTAGGCCTGACGTCGCTTGGGGGGTTCCAGGTCGTCGTCGGCGGGCACCGACGGCGAGCGCGTCGATATGCTCACGAGTCCTGATCCAACGTCCCCAGGGTTAACGAGGGGTGGATGGGATGTGTCCTGTTCTGCCAGTTCCAGAGAACCTTCCGGGAACGAGGTCCCGGAGCGACCCGACCCGGTCCCTTCGTCCGAGACCATCCGGGGCGCGCTTGCTCCGACCGGGAGGACGGTCACCCCGTCAGGTCGTCAGCGGGTCCACTCGTCCTTGGTCCGCAGGCTGTCGGACAGGTCGCGCCCGTGCGCCTGCTCGGGCGTCGGGGCGGTGCCGCCCCAGCGGGCGGGCAGGAAGGCCAGGTCCTCGCCGGTCATCGGCGGGTACTCGGCGATCACGTCGTCGAGCAGCCGCGCCATAGCCTCGCGCAGTCTGCGGGTCACCTCGGCGACGTTGTCCTCCGGGCGTACGTGGATCGGCGTCCCGTACGCGACGTGGACCGGGATGTGCGAGCGGGTCAGGTTGCGCGGGTGGTCCTTGGTCCACATCCGCTGGGCGCCCCAGACGATCGTCGGCACGATCGGGGAGCCGGTCGCCTGGGCCATCCGGACCGCGCCGGTCTTCAGCTCCTTGACCTCGAAGGACCGCGAGGACGTCCCCTCCGGATAGACGCCGACGACCTGGCCGTCCTCCAGTGCCTCGATCGCCAACCGCAGCCCCTCACCACCGTGCGCCCGATCGACCGGGATGTGGCGGCACATCTGCATCACGCGCCCCGCCACCGGGTGCTGCCAGATCGATTTCTTGGCCATGAACCGGACGAGTCGACCGTTGGCCTTCACCACGCCGAAACCGGCGAAGATGAAGTCCACGTGTGCGGTGTGGTTGATCGCCAGGACCACGCCGCCGTGGTCGGGCACGTTGCGCAGTCCGGTGATCCGCAGCCGCAGTCCGAGCCAGCGGAAGCAGATGCGGATGAGGCCCACGAGGAGGCGGTAGCCGAGGTCCATTCCTCCACGCTACAGCGGCCGGGAGCCCGCCCGTCCGGTCCCCCGTGCCGGGGCTCGCCACATCGCCGACGATCATCGTGGGGATCCGCAAAAGCGGCACCAGAACGCCTAGTGTTGATGCATGAAGAGCAGGTACGTCCTCATCGCAGCTCTTGCGGCCAGTGTGCTTCTCGCCGGATGTTCCGGTGGCCCGGGTACCACTCCAGGTGCCTCGGAAAGCCCGACCCCGACCGTAACCGTGACATCCACCTCCAGCGCAGCGCCTACCTCCACCCTCCCGACAACCTCGACCACCGACAGCACCCAACCCGTCGCCACCCCCTCACCCCCGCGCTCGGAGGACCAGGTCGTCATCCCACCGAACGCCTCCACCACACGCAAGGCCCTGGAGCCGGCCGTCGGTAGCCAGCTCGTCCTGACCCAGATCCGGACCGCGTCCCACCCGGGTGTCGACCGTGTCGTGCTCGAGTTCAGCGGCACCGGCAGCCCCGGCTGGGACGTCTCGTACGTCGACAAGGCCACCTCCCAGGGCAGCGGGAACACCGTCGCCGTCAGTGGCAAGTCGATCCTTGCCATCCGCGCCACCGGCACGACCTACCCCGCGCCAGGCAGCCCCACCGCGCCCAAGCGCGTCCCCGGGGACGGCAAGGGGGTCGTCACCGAGGTGGTGAACGACAGCACCTTCGAGGGCACGACCGCCGTCTTCGTCGGCCTCAGCTCGGGCCAGAAGCCGTTCGACGTCCAGGCCATGCAGTCCCCGACCCGGCTGGTGGTCGACATCGTTCGCTGATCCAGCCGATTATGTACTAGGTATTGACGCATCATCAAGTACCTGCTGCCCCTCCTGATCGGCTACTCCGGTGGCCGTACGGTCCACGGCCAGCGCGGCGCCGTGGTCGGTGCCCTCGCCACGATGGGCGTCATCGTCGGTACCGGGATCCCGATGTTCATGGGAGGCATGATCGTCGGCCCGGGCGCCGCCGCCCCAAGAAAAAGCTGTCCGCCCGATGTCCTTCCCACCGAGACGGTCGAGCTCGGCCTACACACCCGCTCCAAGGACGAGGCCCTGCGCCTGGCCGGGGAGACCCGGGTGGCCGTCGGGGCGGCCGACCCGGCGTACATCGATGGCATGGTCGAACGTGAGCAGCAGATCTCGACCTACCTGGGCAACGGCGTCGCGATCCCGCAAGGGACCGTATGGCCTCAGCGCACCCCAGCCAGGGCCTGGTCGAGGTCCTCGATCAGGTCATCGATGTGCTCGGTGCCGATCGAGAGCCGGATCATCTCCGGCTTCACGCCGGCGGCGACCAGTTCCTCGTCGGAGAGCTGGGAGTGCGTGGTCGAGGCGTTGTGGATCGCCAGCGACTTCACGTCGCCGATGTTGGCCAGGTGGCTGAACAGCTCCAGGCCCTCGACGACCTTGGACCCGGCCTCACGCCCGGCCTTCAGGCCGAACGAGACCAGGCCGCCGTAGCCGATCCCGGTGAAGAGCCGGTCGGCGGTCGCCTTGTACGGCGAGGACTCCAGGCCCGGGTAGCTCACCCACGCCACGTCGGGGTGGGCTTCGAGGTGGCGGGCGATGGCCATGGCGTTCTCGCAGTGCTTCTCCATCCGCAGGTAGAGCGTCTCCAGGCCCTGCAGGAACAACCAGGCGTGCAGCGGGGCGATGGTGGCGCCCATGTTGCGCAGCAGCACCGTACGGGCCCGGATGATGTACGCGGCATTGCCCGCGGCCTCGGTCCACACCACGCCGTGGTACGCCGGATCGCCGCTGGTCAGGTTCGGGAAGCGCTCGGCGTGCGCGGCCCAGTCGAACCGGCCGGAGTCCACGATGATGCCGCCCAGCGTGGTGCCGTGGCCCCCGATGTACTTGGTGGCCGAGTGCACCACGATGTCGACGCCGTGGTCGAAGACCCGGCACAGCGCGGGGGACGGGGCGGTGTTGTCGACAATGAACGGCAGGCCGAGCGCGTGTGCGGCCTCCGACCAGGCATCGAGGTCCAGGACGTTCAGCTTGGGGTTGGCGAGGGTCTCGCCGAAGACCAGGCGGGTCTTCTCGTCGACGTGCTCGGCGAGCTTCTCGGGCTGGTCGGGATCGACGAAGCGTGCCTCGATGCCGTACTGGGCCAGCGTGTGCTCGAAGAGAGCGAAGGTGCCGCCGTACAGCGTGGACGCTGCGACGATATTGTCGCCGGCGTTGACGAGGTTCAGGACGGCGTACGTGATCGCGGCCGCCCCTGCCGAGGTGGCGAGCGCGCCGACGCCTCCCTCCAGGGCCGTCATCCGCTGCTCGAAGACGTCCTCGGTCGGGTTCATGATGCGCCCGTAGATGTTGCCCGGCTTGCGGAGGGCGAAGAGGTCGGCCGCGTCCTCGGTGGAGTCGAACACGTACGAGGTCGTCTGGTAGATCGGGACGGCGCGCGCGTGCGTCGTCGGATCGGGTAGCTCCTGGCCGGCGTGGATTGCGAGGGTTTCGGGACGGTACGTCATGTCGCACTTCTAGCACACGACATGCTGCCCGGAACGGTGACCGGGCCGTCGGATCGGCGCCAGGCCGTCGGATCCATGGCGGGGCACCGGGTCCGCCGACAGCTCCCGGATACGTGTGACGGAACTCATGAGCGCAGGCCGATCCCGGCGTAGCGTGTAGGTGAACGATGGGAACTCGGCCGCCGGGCCGCGTTCCGCCGCCGGCCGGGGAGCAGGTACCCGGATCCGTCCGTTGCTGGGACGGGCGCCGACGAGAGGGGGTGCGCCATGCGTCACGGGATGACCCATGCCGCTCCGCCACGTCGCGTGCTGGTCCGGTCTGCTCGGCACCGGGGCATCTGGCTGCCCGCGTTCGTCGTCGGGCTGCTGCTGGCCCTGGCGGCCTGCTCGGCCCCCACCGCAGGGAGCCTGGGAGCCGCGGAGCCGTCACCGGGAACGTTTGTCTCACCGGCCGGTCCCGGCGCCGAGGCGACGGTACCGAACCAGCGCGTGGACCTGATCGACTACACCCGGATCACCGGCCTGCCCGACGGCGTCATCATCCGCGCGCCGGAGACCGTCGCCGCTCTCAGTGGCGCACCGCAGGACTTCCGCAACTATCTCGCCACCCGGATCGTCGATGTCGCCCGGTCCTCGTCCTGCGAGGTGAGCATCGGCGTACGCGTGGTCCAGACGGACGGCTTTGCCGCAGGAACGATCCGGGGCTGCCAGGAGGCCGACGTCATCTGGATCAAGGACACGCACGGGTGGAGTGAGGTGATGGCAGGTCCGGCAGGGTTCGACTGCGCCGTCCTGTCCGAGCGGCGGGTGCCGGCAGCCATCGCGGGGGGAGTGTGCTTCGGCCTGGGGGCCCGCGTCGGTGCGCACCCGAACCCCGCGGCCGCCGCACCACGCACCACCACTGCGGCCGCTCCCTCGGCAGGACCGCCCCGCTCGGTCGCTCCGGCCCCCGCCACACGGACGCAACAGTCGACCTCACCGACACCCACACCCACACCCACACCCACACCCACACCCACACCCACACCAACGCCTTCGCCGACCGCGCCCCCGTCGCCCAGCGCCACCCCTTCGCCGCAGGATTCGCCCACGACCGCTGGAACGCCGCCCGCGCTCCAGCGCTACGACAACGCCCGCTTCGGCTTCAGCTGTCCGCTGCCGAGCGACTGGAAGGTAGCGGAGTCGGCCAGCGGTGACGGAGCCACGGCCACGGATCCGACCGGCCCCGCGACCGTCTCCTGCCTGGGCCGCAACACTCTGTCCGACGGATCGCCGGAGGGGGAGATGGCCAGCACCCGGGCCGTGCTGGAGGGCGCTGGCGTCGTCGTCACGTACGAACACGTCACCGACTCGACGTACGTCCTCTCGGGAACACGGCCTGACGGCAGCATCACCTACCAGTGGTACGCGGTGGGGGCCCACTCGCTGAATGGCGTCGTCTGGTCGTACCCGTCCGACATGAAGGAATCGCTGGACGATGCGGTCACCGCCTCGGTGCGGGGCTTCACCACTGGTGACCTGACCGTGTCGCACTGAGCGTGTCGCACGGATCCGTGTCCTACGGGCCGGCGGGAGGGCCTCCCTTGGCGGATTTGACTTCGCCCCGCGACGGAGTAAAGTACTCCGAGTTGCCAGCAAGGAATACCAAGCCGGCGGCGCTCGATCCGTCAGGGATGGCGGTCGGGGCTCGGAAGTTCTGCTGAAATCAAGTCCGGTGAGGATTTGACAAGGGTGGGGCGGATGGGTAAAGTTGATCTGGTCGCCCCGAGCGGGGCCGGTGCCGAGAGGGCCGGTCTGGTGAGGTGTGTGTCCGATGTTTGAGAACTCAACAGTGTGCTTTGTTTAGTCAATGCCAAAATGGCATCCCGGTGACTCGGGGTGTCTGACATCACAAATGTTTGTTTTGTGTTGTCCTCGGCCATTGCTTCGGTGGTGGCCAGATTTCTTTGAGATTATGTAGAAGACCAGTTTATGTCTGGATTTTTGTCAGATCTCTTTTCATTGTGACGCATTTGCCCTTCGGGGTCTGCGATATTTTTTCGATGGAGAGTTTGATCCTGGCTCAGGACGAACGCTGGCGGCGTGCTTAACACATGCAAGTCGAACGGTAAGGCCCTTCGGGGTACACGAGTGGCGAACGGGTGAGTAACACGTGAGTGACCTGCCCTCTACTTCGGGATAACCTCCAGAAATGGTGGCTAATACCGGATATGACTCCTGCCTGCATGGGTGGGGGTGGAAAGCTCCGGCGGTA
>NZ_FMYF01000021.1 GCF_900092135.1 Raineyella antarctica
ATCCCGATGAGGGCATGCGCAGCATGCTGCTGGAACTACTTGAACGCCGCTACGACGCCGCCTCAACCGTGTTCTGCACCCAGTACGCGAAGAAGGACTGGCACCAGCGACTCGGCTCCGGAGTCCACGCCGACGCGATCATGGACCGCATCGTCCACAACACCATCTGGGCCGACACCGGCAACCACAACATGCGTGAACACGCCGCCGTGAACCAGTGACAAGACGCCGGTGGGAGCCGGTGGCCCCCACCCCGGCGGCCGCTGGCCCCCACCGGCAATATCACTGGCCCCCAACGGCAAGATCGAGTGGCCTCCAAGCCTTCAAATACTCAGTCAAGGACAAGTACAAGAAGAAGGATGTCCGGACGGTCTATGCCGAACTGCGCACGCGGCGGCTGAAGTTGGCGCCCAATGCTACGAAGGCGAACGCGGACGCGATGGAACGATTGGCCAAGTGGCAGTCCCTTCTTCCGACGACGTACGACGAGGCACTGGTCTATCCCCGCCTCTATCCCCTCCTGGCCTATATCCACGCTTGCCTCCGCCCCTCGGACGGCTACGGCCACATCATCGTGGACGAAGCACAGGATCTGCGCTACCTCGAATGGGCACTGCTGGGACGCCTCAACCGCGGAGCGTTCACCGTGCTTGGCGACCTCAGCCAGTGCCGGTCCGAGGACGGGACAACCGACTGGGACCGCGTGCCCGCCATCACCGGGCGTGCCAGTGCGCCTTGGCCTGTGGCTGAGCTGGTGACCGGCTACCGCAGCACGCAGAGCATCATGGATTTCGCCGGGTCGGTGTTGCCCGCGTCGTCCCCGCGCCGCTCGGAGTCCATCCTGGGCGGCGGCATTCCTCCGCGCATCCTCAACGTGAAGGAGGAGGCTCATACGCTCGAGGTGCTGGCACTGGAGCAGGCGCGACTGCTGTCGGCGCGGTACTACCCCGGAAGCGCGGCGATCGTCTGCGCCGATCTGACCAGACTCGTCGAGGTGGCCAAGCAGCGCCGGTGGAAGCGCGAGGAGAACGAGATCTGGCGAAGCCCGGCCGGTAACAGGGTGCGCCTGCTGGACGCCGACACCTGTCGCGGGCTGGAGTTCGACGCCACAGTGGTAATGGAACCCGCTGCTTTCCGTCGCCGAGGGCGCAGCTACGGCGAGCTGTACACAGCACTTACCCGGGCCAATCGTGAGCTAGTGGTCGTTCACGACAAGCCGCTCCCAGCGGCTCTGGCGCACGCGGCCGAGGGCCTGGCCCACTGATCTGCCTACCTCTCCGGTGCACCGCCAACCGCGGCTTCGACATCCCCCAGCACAGTGCGAACAGCTCTACTACGCTCGAGACAGGGCCCAGCCGACCGATGAGCACCTCACACCGTAAGTCTCCGGACTCGCCGGAGCGGTTCAGGTGTCCCCACGTCAAGGATCACGGCCCCACGAGTTGGAGCAGTGAGTCGTAGCTGTCGACGACGTCGTACCTCACGCCCTCGTTCTCGGCCTTGTCATTGAGTGAGGCGAAGAACTTGCGCGCGCACTCGATCTTGGCTTCCTCAACACCTTTGAGCTGGAGAGTGGACATCGATCCCTTCGTCTCGGCGACGAAGTAGACGTGCTTGACTTTGCCCTCTCGGAACGCGATGGCCCAGTCGGGGTTGTAGTTGCCGACCGGGGTAGGGATGGAGAACCCACGCGGCAGCTTCGAGTAGACGACCACCTCGTCGCTGACATCGAGCTTCTCGACGAACGACCGCTCGACCTTCGAGTCTGTAACGACGTACTCGTAGACGCTCTTCTTCAGCTTGTCCCCTGCCTTGGACAGGTCTTGCGCGGTCTGGTTCTCGGTGAAGATGGCCGAGTCGAACCGGTTGTCGAGCGGGTCGTAACTGAGGTGCTCGACGATCACGGTCGCCTTCTGCTCGTTGATGAGCCGAGCGGCCTCGGTAATGAACTGCTCGGGGTTCTGCTTGAACTTCGCGAACGTGCCCGGGTTGATGCCGGTGAGGATCGCCGCGCAAGTGCGGCGAGTTAACTGGGTCTTCTCCGCGATCTCGCCGAGGAGGTCGTACTTGACGGTCGAGCCCGCCGAGACGGCCGAATGCTCGACCTTCGTCTCCTCGACCTTGAAGCCGGTGCCGGCCTCGAGCTGCTCGACCTCAAGCCCGACGACCTGCTTGCCGCTCTCGACGAGGTACTGCATGACGGTGACATTGAGGTACTTGTCGAGCGTCTTGATGCAGTTGGCGACCAGCTCGGCGGAGTCGAACTCGACCTGGTAGACGGCCTTGTGGTTGATGCGGCCCCACAGCTCCTGGAACTCGCGCTTGGCGAAGTTAGCCTCGTTGAACGGGATCTTCTTCGGCTTGCGCCCGTCGGTCGGCTTCGGCACGTCGAGGTAGAGCGCATCGACGAGCGGCCAGACTACGTCGATGATCGGCTCGAGCATCTCCGATGTCGGGGCAGCGAGGGTTCCGTCCGCTCGGGCGTCTTTGTACGCCTGCGTAACGAGACCCGACTCGTCGATGTAGTCGTTCTTGATCAGGTGGAAGTACAGCGCTTGGGCGACCGTCTTCTCCAGCACGCTCGTCGACCCGTCGGCTAGCTTGATGTGCTTGCCGACGAAGTAGTCGACGCTCGCCTTGCGGGGCCGCGCGGACAGCGAGTCGACGATCTCCTTCTGGAGCGCGTTGACGAACTCGGTGTACGACTCGTCTGTGACGACGGTCAGTTCGTTGATGTCGTGCACGGTGACGGGGTTGTCCATCCGCTCGCCGTGCTGATCGACCGACAGCCGCAGGCCGCGGCCGATCTCCTGCCGCCTCGTCGTGGTGTTGTCGCTCTTCTTGAGCATGCCCATCACGAACACGTTCGGATTGTCCCAGCCCTCGCGCAGCGCCGAGTGCGACCAAATGAACCGCACCGGCTCCTCGAACGACAGCAGCCGCTCCTTGTCCTTCAGGATCAGGTCAAACGCATCGACGTCGTCGGACTGGCCAGCAGTCTCGCCGGTCTTCTTCACCGAGCCGTCGATCTGGCGGCCGGTCTTCTTGTCGATCGAGAAGTAGCCCTCGTGGGTCTTGCGCACAGGGATTGCCTCGACATGCTTGCGGTACCGCTCGGCCGCCTCGTCAAAGTCGAGCTGACCGAGGTAGTCAGCCAGCAGCGTCTCGTACTCCTCCTCGAACACGCGCGCGTACTCGCCGAGCGAGTCTTCGCGGTTGTAGTCGCGGTACTTGGCGACCTCGTCGATGAAGAATAGCGACAGCGTCTTGATGCCCTGCGCGAACAGCTCGCGCTCCTTGTCGAGGTGGGCGCGGATGACTTCCCGGATCTGGATGCGCCGCTTCGCGTCGTCGGTCACGTCCTGGGTGACCTCACCAGCGCTGATGATCGACCCGTCGCTCAGCTCGATGATGTCGCGGTTGGCGTCGACATCCCGGATGAACAGTCCCTTGTACGCCTCGATGCCGCCGGAGATGTCGTGCAGGTTCATGCCCTGGCTCAGCCGCTTCACCTGCCGCTTGATGCCTTGGGCGGTCTGCACCTCCAACTCGACTCGCGCCTTCGGGAAGTCCGCCCCCTTGCCGACCTCCAGCCCATCGACGTACAGGTAGGCGGTGCTGCCGGCGAGGTGCTTGACCGTGATGCCACGCACCGCGATCTTCTTCACGAGCTTCTGGTTGTACGCGTCGACCGCGTCGAGCCGGTGCACCTTGGTGCGCTCGATCTTGTGGGTGGCCGAGTAGCGCAGCGCGAACAGCGCGTTGAACAGCCCCAGCGCCGTCAGCGACTTCGACGGCTTCTTCGCGTCGCCCTCGATCTTCTGCGGCTCATCGATAATGAGTATCGGCCGGTTCGCCGCGATCACGTCGATCGGCTTGCGTGACTGGAAGTCGTCGAGCACCTCGTAGATGCGGCGCGCGTCCTTGCCGGTGGCGTTGAATGCCTGGATGTTGATGATCATCACCTGCACGCCCGCATCGGACGAGAACCGCTCCAGCTCGTGCAACCGCGAGGAAATGTAGACGAACGTGCGCGGCTTGGTGCCGTAGAGCTGCTGGAAGTGCTCGGCGGTGATGTCGAACGACTTCTTCACGCCCTCGCGGATCGCGATCGACGGGACGACGACGATGTACTTCGACCACCCGTAGCGCTTGTACAGCTCCATGATCGTCTTGGTGTACACGTAGGTCTTGCCGGTGCCGGTCTCCATCTCGATGTCGAGGTTAAGCGGCGCGGCGGAGACCTTAACCGGGTCCTTGAGGTCCTTCGACAACGTCAACCCGCGCGCCTGCTGCACGCCGTGCACGTTGGTGAGCAACTGATGCGGGGTCAGTGCAATCTCGGCGTTGCGCAGGCCCGCGTCCTCCAGCAGCGTGAGCGCCTGATCCTTGCCGGGGTCGATGCGGTACTTCACGCCGTCGGCGTACGGCTGCCCGGCGAAGACGTCGACGACCGCATCGACGGCTTCGGTCTGGTACTGCTGGACCTTGAACTGGAGCTTCATCGGGTCAGATTGCCCTTACCTCGGTCTCGGGTGACACCTCGCGGAAGATCTGCTCGGCGTTGATGCGCGCGGCGTCGTTGGCGAAGCCGGAGTCCTTGAACACGGCGCGAAGCGGATGCCGCGCAGCGATTGCCTTCACGACGGCGTCGTTGACCTCGTCGGCAAAGCATGCGATCAGTGCGCCGTCGGCGACCGACAGCACACGTCGCGAGCTGACCTCCTCGACGGTGGTCGGCTCGGCGAGATCGAGCCCCCAGTCGAGCAGCACCTGGAAGAGCAGGTCTTCGTCGGTGCGATCCGGCTTCACGCTGCCGACAGCGTCCGACAGCGCGGGCTGCATCAAGTCGTCTGCGGTCGCGAGCCTGTCAGCCATGTTTGTCGTCCCGACGTGAAACGAACGGAAGCCGACGTCGAGGTCGGATGCCAGGAGTCCGGCAGCCTGCTTCACCTGGGCTCCGGCGCGGCGCAGTCGCTCACGTGCAACATCGGCGAGAGTCCCGTACCCCCGCTTTCGAGCGGCTGAGCCATCGTCAAGTGCCTCGTCGAGCTGAATCAGGATGAAACGTCGGTTGCCCTGATCAGCGGAGTTGAGGTTCATGACGGCATGCGCAGTAGACCCAGAGCCGGCGAAGAAGTCGAGAATCACCGTCTCCTTGTCAGAGCTGGTGATGGCGTCGATCCACTTGGCTAGGACACCAACATCCTTGGGGTAGTCAAATGCGGTCACGCCAAGGAGCTTGTTGAGGGCGTCGCTCGCGTTCGCGCGCACTTGAAAGAAGGCAGGGCGAATCGCCTGCTGCTCGACCTCATTTAGATAGGTCTTGGAACTGATAGTTGCGGCCTCGTCCTTGCCGAAGACGATGCGGTTCTGCTTGATCTTCTCGGCCATCGAATCCCGAGAGTAGCGCCACCCGTTGGGTGGCATTGGAACCGGCTTCCCGGTGAGGGGGTGCAGAACCTCAAACATGAGGTTCTCCCTGGGGTTCGGGCTACTGACGGGGCTACGGCGGAATGGTTGGCCGGTCTCATCGATCTCAGAGTACATCGAGAGTCCCTTTTCCGTGTCGGGCTTGGTACGCCACCACTCCCGGAAGAGACTCGTTGCACGCGCCGGATCGTGCCGCGACTTGTCCCAGGCCGCCGCAGCCGCGTTCATCACGAGGTCATAGCCGCGCTTGGGTTCGGTCCAACGGACGTCGTTCGCAACAAGGAGACTCTGGTTGCGCGCATAAATGAGCATGTAGTCCAGGCCGCCGGCCGTGAATCGCGCGTCGTTCTTGCCGACGCCCTGCCAGACAACGCTGGCGAGAAAGTTCTCTGCGCCAAACACTTGGTCGAGCAGCGATCGCAGGTTGGCGTGTTCGTGATCGTCGATTGCCGCTACTAGCACCCCGTCATCGGTCAACAGTCCACGCGCCAACTTCAGCCGGGAGTACATCATGCTCAGCCAGTCGGAGTGGAACCGGCCGTTCGCCTCGGTGTTCGCGACGAGGCGATCTCCCGCCTCCGACTTCTGGCCTGATCGGGCGAGGTAGTCGGCGCTCGACTCGGCGAAGTCGTCCTCGTAGACGAAGTCGTTGCCCGTGTTGTACGGCGGGTCGATGTAGATGAGCTTGACCTTGCCGAGGTAGGACTCCTGGAGTAGTTTGAGCGCGTCTAGGTTGTCGCCCTCGATGAAGAGGTTCTTCGTCGTGTCGAAGTCGACCGACTCCTCACGCACCGGCCGCAAGGTCTTGGCGATCGCCGCGTTCGCTGCGAACGCGGCGGCGCGCTTGCCCGGCCAGTCGAGCTGGTAGCGCTCCTGTGGCCCCTCGACGACGTGGTCGGAGAGTTCCTGGCGGAGCAGGTCGAAGTCAACGGCGAGAGTCACGTTGCCCTCCGCGTCCCTCGACTCGGTGATGACCTGCGGAAATAGCTCGGCGATGCGTTCGACGTTGCGTGCCGTGAGGTCCGGCGAGTGCATCTTGAGCTTGTCCACGGTCATTCCTTGTTACTCGGTACGGGGTCGGTCAGCTCGGTGAGCACTGCGGTGCGTTCCTTGATCTGCCTGCGGATTTCAATCTTGCGGTTCAGTTGTGGTTCGGTGCGCAACTTCTTCTCCAACGCGGCGATCTCGCGCTGGAGCCTTCGGGCGCGGTCCAGTCTGTCGGTCGCCTCTGACACTGTCTCGCCGACACGCGTGGCCACCGGCAGCAACGCTGTGAGGAGCGCCTCGTACAGTCCCGGCAGGTCTAGCGCGGTGGGCAGCGGGCGACGCGGCACATCGGCGGGCTGCCAGTCGGTCGTGAAGTACGTCCCGACCGTCGGATTCTTGCCGAGCAGCGACTTCTGGGCGGCGACGGTGCGCACACGATCGTTGTTGGTGACCTCGAAGATGATTGGGAAGTGCACGGACTTGTCGATGGCGGTCAGCACGTCGTCGGACACGTCCGTGCCCTTGGTCTCGACGGCGAACACCAGGATCTCGGGCACCGCCGCGGTGCCACGCAGGCGGATGGTGTCGTCGGCCAGCTTGTACGCCCAGGTGATGCGCTGGATGTCGTCGACGAACTTCTCGCGCAAGGCATTATGGACGTTGGCATGCTCGTAGAACTTCGTCTTCGGCACCGTGCGTCCGAACGCGGCGGCCGGGGGCCACCGAAACAGGACAGGCTCAGTCATCGGCGGCCTCCTCGACGATGGCGAGGAAGGCGATCAGTTCGAAGTCGTCCAGCCCGGCGATGGTCTGCACGAGGGCGGTGGTGTGGCCCGGGCTGAAGAGGCTGTCGAGGTCGCGTTCATCGGTGACGTCGATCATGGAAGTGATCGCGTCGGTGAGCAGGTCGGAGTAGGTATCCATGTCGGCGCCGTCGCGAGTGGCGGTATTGAAGATGCGACACACGTCGGCAACGGGCTCGTCGAGGTCGCGGCAGCCCGCGCGGATGAGGTCGAGCAGGTACTTGGCCTCGGTGTGGTCGGCAATGACGGTGCCGTCGTTGTCGAGGTAGACGAGGTAGTTCGGGTGGAGTCGGTTGCCGCGGTTGATGTGTTCGTCGGCGTTGATGTTGCGCAGGGCGAACAGCACGCCCGGCTTCAGCCCCTTGTCGGGCTGGGCCGGCACGACAGCATGGAGTCCCTTGGGGGTCCCGGCCAGATCGCCGTATGTCTTCAGGAAACCCAGCAGGTCCATGCGGAAGTCGTTGAGGCCCAGGTCGGTGATCGACACCCCGGTGCGTACATCTTCCAGCTCGATGACCTCGTCCTGGAGCCTGCGCAGCTGTTCCTTGCGGAACTCGGTGTCGGAGGACTGTTGGGTGAGCACGTTGTCGTCGGCGGTCGCGGCGAGGTCAGCAATGACCATGCGGCTCTCGACACGATCCTTCAGATTGATGTACTCATCCAACGAGATGTCGGGCCAGAAGTTGACCAGCTGGATCCGCTCGTTCGTCGAGCCGATCCGGTCGATGCGCCCGAAACGCTGGATGATCCGGACCGGGTTCCAGTGGATGTCGTAGTTGATCAGGTAGTCACAGTCCTGCAGGTTCTGGCCCTCGGAGATGCAGTCGGTACCGATCAGCACCTCCAGCTCGCGGGTCTCGGCCGGCATCACCAGATGCCGCTGCTTGGAGCGGGGCGAGAACAGGGTGAGGGTCTCCTGGAAGCCGTAGCCCTTGCCCAGCGTCGTCTTCGGGTTGCCCCGCCCGGTCACGACCGCTGACTCCAGCCCTGCGGCCTTCAGCCGGGGGGCGAGTTCGCGGTAGAGGTAGTCCGCGGTGTCGGCGAAGGCGGAGAAGATGAGGACCTTGCGGTTGCCCTCGTTGAGCGGATGGCGGATCTTGTCCTGGATGTGCGTCTTGAGCGTCTGGAGCTTGAGGTCATGCTGCGGGGTGATGGGGGTGACCGCGGCGAGCAGGTCGCAGATGACGGCGCGGTCGTGGGCCAGGTCGTGGCGCCAGTGGGCTGCTGCGGGGTTTTCGGACAGCGGATTCGGTTGGTTTTCTACGCTGCCGTGGCCGGCTGTTGGTAAGCGTAGTGCACTTCGTTGGGGCGGCGGTAATCGAGCGCTGAGTGCCGGCGGCGGCTGTTGTAGAAGCCCTCGATGTAGCGGATGACATCCCGCCGGGCCTGCGTCTTGGTGGCGTACACGGTACGGTAGACGCGTTCGTTCTTCAGTGCCGAGAAGAACGATTCGGCCATCGCATTATCCCAGCACACGCCCGTGCGACCCATCGAGGAACGCATTCCCAGACGGGCCACCAGGGCCCGGAAATCAGCAGAGGTGTAGACGCTGCCACG
>NZ_FMYF01000013.1 GCF_900092135.1 Raineyella antarctica
CCCGTTGCCTCATGTCAAGATGCCCGCGTAGCTTGCTTCGTTGCCTCATCTGATTTTGCCCGGATGGCTGGCTGGGTTCGGGGCGCCTTCTTCGCGGTGGTCAGGGCCAGGAGCTGGCTGGTCAGGGCCTGGATCTCGCGTTGGACGGCCGCGGGGTTGATCTGGCGGTAGCGGCTGGTCAGGGCGGCCTTGACCAGCCCGGTCACGCTGGGTTCGGCCTGGGCGCGCTGGTAGGGGGTCTGGGCGGTGTCGTACTTCTTGATCACCTTGGCGCCGACCCGCTCCTTGGCGATGAGTTTCTGCTGGGGGTAGAAGAAGTTCGTCAGGTCGGTCTGTCGGGCCCAGATCCGGTTCAGCAGATCGAGCTCGCCGGCGGTGTCGTAGCGGTGGTAGCCGACGATCTGACGGACCTGGGTCCAGTTCTTCTGCTCCACGTGCGCGCCGTCGTTCTTGTTGCCCGAGCGTGAACGGGTGAAGGTGATCTCCTGCTCGGTGCAGTAGCGAAGAAGCTCGTGGTTGATGAACTCGCTGCCGTTGTCCGAGTCGATCCCGCGCAGCGGGAAGGGCAGGTGTTCCCGGATGTCCACCAGCGCCTCGAAGACCCACTTCTGGGCCTTGTTGCGCACCGACCGGTTCTCCACCCACCCGGTCGCGATGTCGGTGACCGTCAGGGTGAACGCGAAATCGCCGCGGGAGTTGCCACCCTCGTGGCCGACCAGGTCGATCTCGACGAAACCGGGCACCGCGTCATCCCAGTCCGCCCAGGTCCGCATCGGGATCGCGTCCTTCAGCAGCGAACCGGGCTTGGTGTGGGAGTGCCCACGCACGGCCAGTTTCGCCCGGTCCGGGGCGAGCCGGCGGTCGATCGTGGCCGCCGAGATCCGACACAACGCCGCCGCGGTCTCCTCGTCCAGATCCAGCTCCCCGAAGGCGCGCAGCACCGGAACCAGCTCGCCCAGGAACGGGGCCATCCGCTTGCCCGACGCCGCCCCCATCACCGCCCAACACGTCCGCAACGCGACCATCACGTCCTCCCCGTAGACCGGCGGGCGCCCCTTGCGGGGCCGGACGATCTTGACCTTCAACGCCTCGCGCAACGCCTTGCGGGCATGGTCACGGTGCCAGCCCGTCAGCTCGCACAACTCGTCCAGGATCACCTTCTTGCCCGCCCGGTCCGCCGCCTTGTAGCGGCGAGCGCTCGCCCTGGTCACAGCCCGACGTTCAGCCATCGTCAACCCCATCAACTCGGCGTACCGGCACAGCAGCCACAGGGCCGGTCGACGCGCCGCTACGCGGGCATTCCTAGTTGAGGCAACGACCCCCTCCACGCGGGCATCTTTGATGAGTCAACGCGCCGTTTTGCGCTGGAGGCCCAGACCTTGCTATGGTTTCCGTCGCCCGTGAATCCCGTTTTTTCGGGGGTAGCGAGCACGGCAGGTTGCCCGAGCGGCCAAAGGGAGCGGTCTGTAAAACCGTCGGCTTCGCCTACGCTGGTTCGAATCCAGCACCTGCCACACGCACGGCCGGGGAACCGGCTTGCACCAGGAACTGCAGATGGACCTCGGTTTGTCAGCAAGCAGTAACTTGTGTAAGTTTGTTCCTCGGCAGCTGGACCGGGAGGCCTCCCGGGCCAGGGTGCAGGCCCCTATAGCTCAGTAGGTAGAGCGTCTCCATGGTAAGGAGAAGGTCAGCAGTTCGATTCTGCTTGGGGGCTCGAAGTCCGCATCCACGGGCAGCGACCAGTGGATGGCGGCCAGGTGACTGGCTCGGACCATGATGGCGGGGTAGCTCAGTTGGTGAGAGCGCACGACTCATAATCGTGAGGTCGCGGGTTCGAATCCCGCCCTCGCTACCACTCAGACGTAATGACTTGACGAAACAGGGGATAGACCATGGCCAAGGCTTCTGACATCCGGCCGAAGATCACGCTCGCGTGCACCGACTGCAAGGAGCGCAACTACATCACCAAGAAGAACCGGCGCAACAACCCGGATCGCCTGGAGATGAGCAAGTTCTGCCCCAAGTGCGGCCACCACACCGCGCACCGCGAGACCCGCTGATCGCGCGTACCAGTTCTCGAGGAGGGCGTCACCCCATGGGGTGACGCCCTTTTCCGCATTCTTCGGCCTGTGTCTGCTGCGTGTCGACACCGCCCGTGACCGAGTAGCCTCTGGGTATGGCCATCACGTCTGAGCACGCCGGGAGGACCTACCCGGCCACGGAGCCCTACCAGGTGTCCCGTGCCAAGATCCGAGAGTTCGCCCGTGCGATCGGCGATGACAACCCCTCGTACGCCGGCCCGAACCCGGTGGCCCCGCCGACCTTCGCCTTCGTCGTCGCCTCCAACGCCTGGGAGGCGATGTTCGCCGACAAGGAGCTCGGCCTCGCACTGCGCCAGGTCATCCACGGCGAACAGCGGTTCGACTACACCCGCGCCCTGCGCGCCGGTGACGAGGTGGTCGGCCGGCTCACCATCGACCAGGTCCGGCTCCGCGGCGCCGCCGAGTTCATCACCACCACCGTGGACGTACGTACGACCAAGGGCGAGCCGGTCTGCACCGTCACCGCCCAGCTGATCCACAACCGCGAGGACGCCACCAGCAAGGAGGTCGAGCGATGACCGAGCCGACACCCCTCACCATCGGCAACGAGCTGCCCTCGCTCACCGTCGACCTCACCCGCGCCGACCTGGTCCGCTACGCCGGCGCCTCGACGGACTTCAACCCGATCCACTGGTCGGACCGGATGGCCCGCAAGGTAGGGATGCCGTCCGTGATCGCCCACGGCATGCTCACCATGGCGACCGCCCTGCGCGTGGTCACCGACTGGGTCGGCGACCCGGCGAAGGTCCGCAGCTACTCCTGCCGCTTCACCAAGCCGGTCCCCGTCCCCGACGACGACGCGGGCACCGAACTGCGTATCACCGGCGTGGTCAGTGCGCTCACCGACGAGACCGCGACCGTCACCCTCACGGCCGTGATCACCGGTCCCGACGGCGAGGACGTCAAGGTGCTGGGCAACGCCAAGGTAGAGGTCGACCGTGGCTGAACTCCTCTCCGACCACACCACCTTCCACCTCGGCGGCCCCGCGGCCCGCTACGAGGTGGCGCGTGACGACGCGACACTGGTCCGGCTGGTCTCCGAGGCCGACGCCACCGGTGAACCGGTCCTCGTCCTGGGCGGGGGGTCGAACCTGCTGATCGGCGACGAGGGGTTCGACGGGCTCGTCGTCGAGGTCGCCACCTCCGGCCTGTCCTTCGAGGAGGTGTCCTCGTGCGCCGGCGCCAACGTCACCGTCGCGGCGGGGGAGTCCTGGGACGGGTTCGTCGCCGAGGCGGTCGAGCGCCAGTGGCGTGGACCCGAGACCCTCTCCGGCATCCCGGGCAAGGTCGGCGCGGTCCCGATCCAGAACGTCGGCGCGTACGGCAGCGAGGTCAGCCAGTACATCGTCCGGGTCCGGACCTGGGACCGGCAGGAAGGTCGTCAGCGTACGTTCTTCCCCTTCGAGTGCCGGTTCGGGTACCGCAACTCGATGTTCAAGGAACAGCCCGGCCGCTGGATCATCCTCGACGTGTCCTTCCAGTTCCTGCTCGGTGACCTGCTCTCCTCGGTCCGCTACCAGCAGTTGGCCGACAAGCTGGGGATCGGACCGGGCGAGTCCGCCCGGGCACCCCAGGTGCGCCAGGCGGTGCTCGAGCTGCGCGCCGGCAAGGGCATGGTGCTCGACCCGGAGGACCACGACACCTGGAGCGCCGGGTCGTTCTTCACCAACCCGGTGCTGCCCGAGGCGGTCGCTGCCGCCCTGCCCGAGGGGGCGCCGCGCTACCCGGCCGGCCCGGGTGAGGTGAAGACCTCGGCGGCCTGGCTGATCGAGCACGCCGGTTTCCCCAAGGGCTGGCACCTGCCGCGCTTCGGGTCCGGCGAGGCCCCGGCGGCGCTGTCCGGCAAGCACACCCTGGCCCTCACCAACCGCGGATCGGCCACGACCGCGGACGTGGTCGAGCTGGCGGCCCGGATCCGGGCCGGCGTACGGGAGAAGTACGGCGTCACCCTGGTCCCCGAACCCACCCTGATCGGCTGCAGCCTCGACGATCGCCTCGACTGAAAGGACCCTCCCGTGACCGAGCCGGCGTCCCTGGAGTCTCCCCTGTCCACCGTGAACGTGAGTGCCACCCCGGACGACACCCGACCCGACTTCGCGGTCTGGGCACCCCGCCCGGCACGGGTCCGGCTGTGGACCCGGCCGGTCGGTGGGAGTGCCGCCGACCCCCGGGTGATCGACATGGTCCGGGCCGAGGACGGCTGGTGGGAACCGGACCTGCCGGCCGGCGGCGAGCTCGACTACGGCTACCTGCTCGACGACGACCCGACCCCCCGTCCGGATCCGCGCACGCTCCGCCAGCCGTACGGGGTGCACGGCGTCAGCCGGACGTACGACCCGGGCGCGTACGACTGGGCCGACGAGGCCTGGACCGGCCGCCAGCTTGCCGGCTCGGTGATCTACGAGCTGCACGTCGGGACGTTCACCCCCGAGGGCACCCTGGACGCCGCGATCGGGCGGCTGGACCACCTGGTCGACGTCGGGGTCGACGTGGTCGAGCTGATGCCGGTGGCCGCCTTCAACGGTCCCCGCGGCTGGGGGTACGACGGGGTGCACTGGTACTGCGTGCACGAGCCGTACGGCGGTCCGCAGGCCTACCAGCGCTTCGTCGACGCCTGCCATGCGCGCGGGCTCGCCGTCATGCAGGACGTCGTCTACAACCACTGGGGCCCCTCGGGCAACTACCTGCCGCTGTTCGCCCCCTACCTCGACGAGGCCACCGACACCCCGTGGGGCTCGCCGGTCAACCTGGACGGTCCGGAGTCGGACGAGGTCCGGCGCTACGTCATCGACAACGCCAGGACGTGGCTGCGGGACTTCCACGTCGACGGGCTACGGATCGACGCCGTCCATGCCCTCTCCGACCCGGGCCAGGCCCTCGACATCCTCGAGGAACTCGCCTCCGAGGTCGACGCGCTGAGCGCCTTCCTGGGCCGTCCGCTGGCACTGGTCGCCGAGTCCGACCAGAACAACCCGCGGCTGTTCGTGCCGCGGGAGGCCGGCGGCTACGGCCTGTCGGGCCAGTGGGCCGACGACTTCCACCACGCCGTGGTGGCCAACCTCACCGGCGAGGTCGCGGGCTACTACGCGGACTTCGCGGACCCCGATGCCCTGGCGTACGTGCTGGCGCACGGGTTCCTGCACGACGGGACCTTCTCGACCTTCCGCGGCCGCCGGCACGGGCGTCCGCTCCCGCCGCAGACCCCCGGCTGGCGACTGGTGGTCTGTGCCGACAACCACGACCAGATCGGCAACCGGGCCGCCGGTGACCGGCTGCGCAGCCGACTCGACGAGCGCGGGCTCGCCCTGGCGGCCGTCCTCACCCTGACCTCGCCGTTCACCCCGATGATCTTCATGGGCGAGGAGTGGGGCGCCTCCACCCCGTGGGCCTTCTTCACCTCCCATCCCGAGGAGGACCTCGCTCGTGCGGTGACCGAGGGGCGCCGGGCCGAGTTTGCCCGGATGGACTGGGATCACGGACAGATCCCCGACCCGCAGGTCCCCCAGACCTTCGAGGCCTCGGTCCTGGACTGGTCGGAGCCGGGCCGCGGTCCGTACGCCGAGCAGCTGGAGCTGGTCCGCAACCTGCTGCTGCTGCGACGGTCGTGGCCGGACCTGGGCGACCCGAGACTGGAGCGTACGCAGGCCTACGTCGCGCCCCAGGACGAGCACCTGGTGGTGATGGAACGTGGCGAACGCATCATCGTCGCGGTCAACCTGGGGGAGCGGACGGTCGACACCGGCCTGGCTGGCGAGCTGCTGCTCGGGACCGGCGAGGTCTCGCAGGGTCCGGACGGGGTGCGGCTCGGGTCGCGCTCGGCAGTGGTCCTGCAACGATCCTGAGACGGGCCACATCGGCTTGTCGCGGTGACTAATCTTCTGGGGGAGAGGTGGTCGGCAGGCCTCCGGTTCGACATCGGGCGGCGGATCTGCGTAAACTACCGATCTTGTCAGCGGGAAACCGCTGGCGGACGGCACTAGCTCAATTGGCAGAGCATCGGTCTCCAAAACCGAAGGTTGTGGGTTCAAGTCCCTCGTGCCGTGCGAGTCCGCCTCGGGGCAGTCCGAGCGGGCGCGACGAGTAGTCCTCGACGGCGCTAGAGTCGGTGATGTCGTCCGAGCGGGTCGATGGCACTCTTCGCCCGCCGGAGGCACCATGACCGACACAGGTTCCCGTGACCTGGCGAGACTAAGGACGACGTGTGGCAGAGGACATGACGGATCCCATCGATCCGGATGACGTCGAAGCCGCAGAGCAGCGCGCCTCGGTTCCGGCCGAGGAGCAGCGCGGGCTCCGCCGTCCGGCCCGCAGGGCCACGTCTTCTTCCCAGCGTTCCGATGTGCCTGCGTACGAGCAGAAGGCCGGCCCCGTCAGCTTCGTCAACCAGTCCGTGGACGAGTTGAAGAAGGTCGCCTGGCCCACCAAGGAGGAGATGGGTGGCTACTTCGTCGCCGTCCTCGTCTTCGTGGTGTTCATCATGCTGCTGGTCAGCCTGCTCGACACCGGTCTGGGCTGGGTGGTGCTGAAGGTGTTCGGCTCATGAACGACAACGACCGAGAGGGAAACGTGGCAGACAACGACGAGTTCGATCCGTCCGAGGTGGAGATCGACCTGGACGCGTTCGAGGACGAAACCGTCGGTGACGAGCCCGACTTCGATTTCGGCTTCGACGGCGATGATGACGACACGGTTGCCGACGAGGAGCTGAGCGCCGCCGACATCTTCGGTGTCGAGGAGCCCCCGGCCGAGCACTTCCTCGCCGACGGCGGGACGGCCGAGGCGTCCGCTTCGGCCGAGCAGGATGCGACCGCGGAGGCCGAGGACGAGTCCGAGGCCGAGGCGACCGACGAGAGTGCCGATGCCGAGGTGACCGACGAGGTTGCGGAGGACGTGGGCCAGGACGAGAGCACCGAGGACGAGGCGGAGGCCTCGCTGCCCGCCGCTCCGATCTCCCCGCCCCGCGGGCTGGACGACGACTTCGAGATCAACCTGAACTTCGACGCCGACGAGGTGACCGAGTCCCCGGCCGAGCCGATGGACTTCGATGCCGAGGTCGAGATCGACAAGGCCATGGCCGAGCTGCATGCCGACCTGGAGAGCAAGTTCGGTGACTGGTTCGTCGTGCACACCTACGCCGGCATGGAGAACCGCGTCAAGCAGAACATCGAGCAGCGCGTGACCTCCCTCAACATGGAGGACTACATCTACGAGACGATCGTCCCCACCGAGACCGTCGTCGAGATGAAGAACGGCAACAAGAAGGAAGTCACCCGTGTCTTCCTGCCCGGCTACGTCCTGGTCCGGATGGACCTCACGGACGAGTCCTGGGGCTGTATCCGCCACACCCCGGCGGTCACCGGCTTCGTCGGCAACGCCAATGACCCGACGCCGCTGATGCTCGACGAGGTCGAGAGCATGCTGCGCCCCGGGATCGTCGCCAAGGTCGCCGCGTCGGCCCAGGGCAAGGGCAAGCGCCCGGTCAAGAAGATCGAGGTGCAGGACTACCAGATCGGCGACTCGATCATGGTGATCGAGGGTCCGTTCGCCGGAGTCCCGGGCACCATCACCGAGATCAACCCGAACACCCAGCGACTCATCGCGACGGTGGAGTTCATGGGCCGCGACACCCCGGTGGACCTGACCTTCCCGCAGATCGAGAAGTCCTGACCCCGGGTCACCCCGCCATCACCGAGGACCCCTCCGCCGCGCGAATTACGCGGCGGAGGGGTCCTCGGGTTAAGATGTGAAACCGTGCTGTCGTGTGCCCGTTCCCGGGTGCCCCCAGCGCGACCGGTCGGTAGCTGAGCACCCCAGCCAGGTTCCCCTCGCACCGATCGGCAGCGAGTACCTCACGTACCCGCACGCCCCGCGCCTGCCACGGGGATGTCGACAATCGGCCGTACGGTCCCGTGCGGCCGCCGAGAAATGGTCGTACGCCCGCGTACGACCATGAGCATGCACTGAAAGGACCCTCGCATGCCTCCGAAGAAGAAGGTCGCGGCGATCGTCAAGATCGCCATCAACGCCGGTGCGGCCAACCCCGCGCCGCCCGTCGGTACCGCCCTCGGCCCGCACGGCGTCAACATCATGGAGTTCTGCAAGGCGTACAACGCCGCGACGGAATCCCAGCGTGGCAACGTCATCCCCGTCGAGATCACCATCTACGAGGACCGGTCGTTCACCTTCATCACGAAGACGCCGCCGGCCGCCGAGCTGATCAAGAAGGCCGCCGGCCTGAAGAAGGGCTCCGGCACCCCGAACAAGGACAAGGTCGGCAAGCTCACCGCCGATCAGGTCCGCGAGATCGCCACGACCAAGCTGCCCGACCTCAACGCCAATGACGTCGACGCCGCGATGAAGATCGTTGCCGGCACCGCCCGTTCCATGGGTGTCACCGTCGAGGGCTGAGGCCCGCCCTTCCGTTCGGCGACGAACGGAGTCCACCTCCACCGGACGTGGGAGGACCAGCGCGGTCCGCACCACAACTGGTACCCCAGCAGTTAAGGAAACCAGCACATGAAGCGCAGCAAGGCCTACCGGGCAGCCGCCGCCAACCGCGACGACGCCGCCCTCTACTCCCCGGCCGAGGCCCTGACCCTGGTCAAGGACAACGCCTCCGCCAAGTTCGACGAGACGATCGAGGTCGCGATGCGCCTCGGCGTCGACCCCCGCAAGGCCGACCAGATGGTCCGCGGCACGGTCAACCTGCCCCATGGCACCGGCAAGACGGCGAGGGTCCTCGTCTTCGCCACCGGTGCGAACGCTGAGGCCGCCACGGCCGCCGGCGCCGACGAGGTCGGTGCCGACGAGCTGATCGAGAAGATCCAGGGTGGCTACCTGGACTTCGACGCGGTCGTCGCGACGCCCGACATGATGGGCAAGGTCGGCAAGCTCGGACGCGTCCTCGGCCCGCGCGGCCTGATGCCGAACCCGAAGACCGGCACCGTGACGATGGACGTCGCCAAGGCCGTCACCGAGATCAAGGGCGGCAAGATCGAGTTCCGCGTGGACCGTCACGCGAACCTGCAGTTCATCATCGGCAAGGCTTCCTTCTCCCTGGAGCAGCTGCAGGAGAACTACTTCGCCGCCGTCGAGGAGATCGTCCGCCTCAAGCCGACCACGGCCAAGGGTCGCTACATCAAGAAGATCTCCGCGTCCTCCACCATGGGCCCGGGCATCCAGATGGACCCGGCCAAGGTGAAGTCCGAGGTCGAGGCCTCCGCCTGATCCACCGCATGCAGGCCAGGCACTCGCCCGGCCACGTGAGCTCGAAGGGCTCCGTTCCCCCTGGGGGAGCGGAGCCCTTCGGCGTACGGGGGAGCCGGGACCGGGACCAGTCCCTGCGCCGGGGCGGTCCTCTGGGCCTAACGGTCTTGGAGGTCGTGTACGGTCTCGGGTCCGTACGCTCCTCGGGTGCGATTTGGCGCTGGCGGCGCGGACCCGTATAGTTGTGCGAGCTGAAGACCGCTGGTGGTCGTACGTCTGTCGTACGCCCTAAGCTCCACCCGGAGGCCCGCGCAGGCGAGATTCATGATGGTTCGTTCGGCCGGTTCCGGCTCCACGTACGCTCATGTGCCCCGTGCCTGTGCATCGGGGCTTTTTTGTTGCCCCACCTCAGGTGGCCGGTGGTCGAGGCGTACGTCCCGCTGGGGACGTAGAACCGACAGAAGTGGAAGGAGACCCATGGCGAGGGAGGACAAGGCAGCAGCTGTCAATGAGCTCAAGGAGCAGTTCGAGAGCTCTGGCGCTGTTGTGCTCACCGAGTACCGCGGCCTCACCGTGGCGCAGCTGAAGAACCTTCGGCGCGCGCTGGGCGAGGACGCCACCTACGCCGTGGCAAAGAACACCCTCGTGAAGGTGGCGGCCAACAAGGCCGGTATCGACACGCTGGACGAGATCCTGACCGGCCCGAACGCCCTGACCTTCATCAAGGGTGACATCGCGGCAGTGGCCAAGGGCCTCAAGAACTTTGCCAAGGAAAACCCGCTCCTGGTCATCAAGGGTGGCGTCATGGAGGGCAAGTTCCTCGACGCCAAGCAGGTCGGCGCTCTGGCCGACCTCGAGTCGCGCGAGGTCTACCTCGCCAAGCTCGCCGGCGCCATGAAGGGCAACCTTTCGCAGGCCGCCGGGCTGTTCGCCGCTCCGCTGCAGACCGCTGCTCGCGCCCTGGGTGCGCTGCAGACTGCCGCCGAGGGCAACCCCGACCTCATTGCCGGGGCCGGCGTGGCCGCCCCCGCCGCCGAGGCGACCACCGAGCCCGAGACCGTTGAGGCAGCCCCGGCTGCCGAGGCCGACGAGGCAGCGCCTGCTGCCGAATGATCCGCTGACGGATCACCACCACCGCAGGCGTGGCCCGTTCGGCCAGACTGCAACACACATCAAGAAGTGAGGAACCATCATGGCCAAGCTGACCACTGACGAGCTGATCGCCGCTTTCAAGGAAATGACCCTGATCGAGCTCTCCGAGTTCGTGAAGCTCTTCGAGGACACCTTCGAGGTCACCGCCGCTGCCCCCGTCGCCGTCGCCGCTGCCGCTCCGGCCGCCGGTGCCGCTGAGGAGGCCGAGGAGGAGGCCACCGAGTTCGACGTCATCCTCGAGTCGGCCGGTGAGAAGAAGATCCAGGTCATCAAGGAGGTGCGCGCCCTCACCTCCCTCGGCCTGAAGGAGGCCAAGGAGCTCGTCGAGGCTGCCCCGAAGGCGATCGTCGAGAAGGTCGCCAAGGACGCCGCCGAGGCCGCCAAGGAGAAGCTCGAGGCTGCCGGCGCCACCGTCACCATCAAGTGACTCGCGCCTCGGAGCCCGCGGGCTCCGAGGAGGCAACTCTCGTCCGCAGGGGCGGGTCCCACAGGGATCCGCCCCTGCGGCGTTTCGCGGTGGGGTGGGATGGGTGTCGGCCTTGCGATGTTTCTCGCTGCCACTAGACGAGTTCGCTGCCGCTGGACGAGTTCGCTGCAGTCGCGCGGCTTCGCTGCCAGTGCAAGGGCAGTGAGGTCGGCCAGGGGCAGTGAGGTCGGCCAGGGGCAGTGAGGTCGGCCAGGGGCAGTCAGCGTGTACCCGCCATTGGAGAGCGGAAGGTCGATCCCTTCATGGTCACGTGCACTGACTGCCCATCTCCGGGCCTGGTCGTCTCCCGCCGTCAAGGATTCTCGGATCCCCGCGAAGCGGACCCATCAGAGGTGCCGACAGAGGATCCCAGGGGCTCGATGGCCGAGCCCGGTTTGCTGCTCGTTCGTGGGTCTCCTCCCCCTGGCTCTTCGCTGCTGTCAAGTCAGTTCGCTGCAGTTGCGCGAGTTCCCTGCCAGTGCAAGGGCAGGGGGGTGGGCTAGGGGCAGCGAGGCCGGCCCAGGGCAGCGAGCCCGCGGGACTCAGGAACAGACGTGGGTTTGGGACGGCCCCGGGCGTCGTCGGCACCGAGGAAGCGGATCCTCGCGAGGTCCCGGAAGCAGGCCCATCGCGCGTGATTACCCAGCAGGTGTTGTCCGTTTGCCCCAAGGTGTTGGCAGTCCCGTTGTCCGGCTACCGGGACGATCCTCGGGCCTGTTCCATGGAGATGTGGACGACTTCATGGCGTACGCCGGACCCAACGGAATCATCACCATCGATCAACTGGCCAGGTGTGGGATGACGACCGAGGAGGTCAGCCGCGCGGTCCGGAATGGATCCCTGGTACGCCTCCGCCGAGGAACCTACGCCACGGGACTGCCCGACGATCCGACCGCGCGCCACCGCCAGTTGGTGGAGGCCACGGTGCCAGCGCTGGGGGAGAGCGCCATCATCAGCCACCAGTCCGCGGCGGTGTGCCATGGTCTGGCTGTGCCCTGGTCGATGCTCGACCCCAGGATCCACCTGACCAGGGCACTCGGGGGCGGGAATCGGCGCCCGAGAATCGTCAGCCATGTCGGGCACATCCCCAGCGACCACGTCACGACCCTGGACGGCCTGCGACTGACCTCCGTAGCCTGGAGCGTCGTGGACTGCGCCAGGACACTGGGATTCGGTGGCGGTCTGGCGGTCGCGGACAGTGCGCTCCGCCTCGCACCCCAACGAGGCGACATGGGACAGCTGTCCGCCCTACTTGACTCCGCCCTGCAACAGCAGCAGGGACGGCACGGCATTGCCACGGCGCGGGCAGTCGTGGCATTCGCCTCACCGCTGCCGGAGAGCCCGGGCGAATCGGTGAGTCGAGCCGTCCTGCGGCAGGTGGGACTGCCCGACCCGGTACTCCAGTACGAGATCCGGACCCCCGCAGGCGTCTTCGTCGCCCGCACCGACATGGCGTGGCCGGAGGACAACACCGTGGGTGAGTTCGACGGCAGGCTCAAGTACCGACGCGGAAGGGACGATGCCGCGGATCCCGGATCAGTCGTCTACCGCGAGAAACGGCGTGAGGAAGCGATCCGCGACCTCGACTGGGAAGTCGTGCGGTGGGGCTGGGACGAATTGGGAGACCCGGCCGCCGTGGCCGTACGCATCCGTTCCGCGATGGCGCGAGGCCGTCGCCGCAAGGGGAGGACGTAGGCGCCAGACCCTTGGGACCGTCGGATCAGGACCCTCAGATCCCGAACCTGGCCGCCACCCCCCGTGCCAGCAGGTCGATCCCGAGTTCCAGCCGGTCGCGTTCATCGCCAGCCGGTCCGGGCAGCACCCCGAGCGCCACGGCCTGTGCCCGGGACTGCTCGTTGATGGCCAGCCCGAGGGTCAGGTGGAGGGCGGTGGCGCCGACCGAGGAGGCCTCCGGGTCCGCGATGCCGGCCTCCCGCAGGAGCTGCACGAGGGGCTCCTCCGGGTGCAGGCTGCCGAGGCTGAGGGCCAGGGCGGAGGAGGCGAGTTCGGCGCCGTCGCGGTGGGCCAGTAGTGCCGCGCGCAGGGACTGGGACCAGCTGACCAGCGATCCGCGCCAATCCTCGCCCGGGGCCGGCGCGGTGACCTCGGACAGGATGTGCTCGGTGACTGCCCCCAGCAGCTCCTGCTTGTTGGCGTAGTGCCAGTAGAGTGCGCCCGGCTGGACCCCGAGGGCCGTTGCCAGGCGACGCATGGTGAGGTCGGCCAGACCGTACGCGTCGAGGATCTCGACCGCCTTGGCGAGGACGTCCCCGCGACTGAGCGCCATGGTTCCTCCCGTCGTGGTCACCGACCCACGAGCCTAGTCGCCTGGCCGGCGCACTTGTGCCGGGCCCAGCGCCGACGCCTACCACCGACGCACCGCCACCGAGGACACCCCGGGGCCCAGCTGCACCACCCGACACCCCCTCAGCCACGGACTTGAACACCGTATAGTGAACGCTGTTCAATGTTGCGCCCCACATCGATCCGAGGAGACCGCATGACACCGCAGGACACGCTCACCGCCGAGCGCGCTGACCGTACGAACGATCCCGACCTCGCAGGCGGCGCGGATGCCCAGGGCTCCGGTTCGACGGCCGCAACGGTCGATCCCGGTGTCCTGGCGGAGCGCATCCTTGCCGGCGGCGAGATCAGCCGCGGAGAGGCGCTGGCGCTCCTGGCCACGCCGGACGCGGATGTCCTGGGCCTGGTCCGGGCCGGTGGCCGGCTCCGCCGGCACTGGTTCGGCAACTCGGTCAAGCTCAACTACCTGGTCAACCTGAAGTCCGGCATGTGCCCGGAGGACTGCGGCTACTGCTCCCAGCGGCTCGGCTCCGAGGCGGAGGTGCTGACGTACTCCTGGCTCTCCAAGGACAAGGCGGTCGAGGTCGCCCGGGCCGGGATGGAGGCCGGCGCCAAGCGGGTCTGCCTGGTCTCGTCCGGTCGAGGCCCCTCCAACCGTGACATCGACAGGGTGGCCGACATCATCGGTGGGCTCAAGGAGGAGGACCCGGAGATCGAGGTCTGCGCCTGCCTCGGCCTGCTCAAGGACGGCCAGGCCGAGAGGCTGGCGGCCGCCGGCGGGGACGCGTACAACCACAACCTCAACACCGCGGAGTCCAACTATGCCGACATCTGCTCCACGCACTCGTACGCCGATCGTGCCGACACGGTCGACAAGGCCAAGGATGCGGGCCTGTCGCCGTGCTCCGGCCTCATCGCCGGGATGGGGGAGACGCCCGAGCAGTTGGTCGAGGTCGTGTTCGCCCTGCGCGGACTCGACTCGGACTCGGTGCCGGTGAACTTCCTGATGCCGTTCGAGGGCACCCCGCTGGAGGGTACCCACCGGCTGACCCCGCTGGACTGCCTGCGGATCCTCGCCATGGTCCGCTTCGTGCACCCCGACAAGGAGGTCCGGATCGCCGGCGGCCGCGAGGACAACCTGCGCTCGTTGCAGCCGCTCGGGCTGGAGGTCGCCAACTCGATCTTCCTGGGCGACTACCTCACCTCCGAGGGGCAGGCCGGTGCGGCCGACCTGCAGATGATCGCCGACGCCGGCTTCGTGCCGGTGGGGGCGGAGGACGACCCGGCGTACGTGGCGCCGCAGGTCGGCCGGGGCGCGCCGGTCGTGCGCCGCCGCGGTGCCGGCACCGACGTGGCCCCCAACGCCTGATCCACGAGGTCCGGCCCGCCGACCCGTGCGGCGGGCCGTTCCTGTCCCCGCTCCGGATCGTCCTGACATCCGCCCCGGACCCCGGGCCCGCAAATGCGCTTCGGTGGCGTACGATGATCGCGAGGTTTCGGCCGGAGACACGTTCTCCGGCCACCAGGGCGTCGCCCGATGTTCACCCGGTCCGGCTGGCAGGCCGACGCGGCGCGGGGTAGATTAGGCGACAGCGGCGAAGATCTGGGCTATCATAAGTGGTTGCACTTTTTCACTATGACTGGTAGTGTCGTGCTTTGCCTGTTGTCGCCTGCCGCCCTCACAGCTCCTCCACGCCCATCCTGCCCCCGTTGACGGGATTCGTGGTCGTTGCTGTCCTCCGGTCTGTGGCACTGGCATCCAACCGCCTGCCAGTTCTGGAAGGACCAAACTGTTGGCCGCCGCGCGCATTGCCTCGAAGAACACCGACGTCATCTCCTCGACGGGACGTATCTCGTTCGCGAAGATCCACGAACCACTGCAGGTGCCTCACCTGCTCGATCTGCAGATCAAGTCTTTTGACTGGCTCCGTGGGAACGATGCCTGGAAGGAGTCGGTGGAGGAGGCCCTCGAACAGGGCCGCACCGATATCAACACCAAGTCCGGCCTCGAGGAGATCTTCGAGGAGATCTCCCCCATCGAGGACTTCTCGGAGACGATGTCCCTGTCGTTCCGGGACCACCGCTTCGAGGAGCCGAAGAACACGGTCGAGGAGTGCAAGGAGAAGGACGCCACCTACTCGGCTCCGCTCTTCGTCACCGCCGAGTTCATGAACAACGACACGGGCGAGATCAAGTCCCAGACGGTGTTCATGGGGGACTTCCCCCTCGTCACCGACCGGGGCACGTTCATCATCAACGGTTCTGAGCGCGTCGTCGTGTCGCAGCTCGTCCGTTCCCCGGGTGTGTACTTCGAGCGCACCCCGGACAAGACGTCCGACAAGGACATCTACACCTGCAAGATCATCCCGTCGCGCGGTGCGTGGCTGGAGTTCGAGGTCGACAAGCGCGACCAGGTCGGCGTACGCCTCGACCGCAAGCGCAAGCAGTCGGTCACGGTCCTGCTCAAGGCCCTGGGATGGACCAACGAGCGGATCCTCGAGGAGTTCGGCCAGTACGAGTCCATCCGGCACACGCTGGAGAAGGACCACACCACCGGCCAGGACGACGCGCTGCTGGACATCTACCGCAAGCTGCGCCCGGGCGAGCCGCCGACCGTCGAAGCGGCCAAGAACCTGTTGGAGAACTACTACTTCAACCACAAGCGCTACGACCTGGCCAAGGTCGGCCGCTACAAGATCAACAAGAAGCTGGGGATGGGCCTGCCCTTCGACCAGCAGGTACTGACGATCGACGACATCGTCGCCTCGATCCGCTACGTCGTCGCGCTGCACGACGGCCAGAACACCCTGCCCGGCGTTGACGCCAACGGCGAGGTCGTCGACGTGCTCGTCGAGGTCGACGACATCGACCACTTCGGCAACCGTCGTCTGCGTACGGTCGGCGAGCTGATCCAGAACCAGCTGCGCACCGGCCTGGGCCGCATGGAGCGTGTGGTCCGCGACCGCATGACCACGCAGGACATCGAGGCGATCACCCCGCAGACCCTGATCAACATCCGCCCGGTCGTGGCGGCGTTGAAGGAGTTCTTCGGCACCTCGCAGCTGTCGCAGTTCATGGACCAGAACAACCCGCTGGCCGGCCTGACGCACAAGCGTCGCCTCTCGGCCCTGGGCCCCGGTGGCCTCTCCCGTGACCGCGCCGGCATGGAGGTCCGTGACGTCCACCCGTCGCACTACGGCCGCATGTGCCCGATCGAGACCCCTGAAGGCCCGAACATCGGCCTGATCGGCTCGCTGGCGTCCTTCGCCCGGGTGAACGCGTTCGGCTTCATCGAGACCCCGTACCGCCGGGTCGTCGAGGGCCGCGTCACCACCGACATCGACTACTTGACCGCCGATGTCGAGGACCGCTACGTCATCGCCCAGGCCAACGCGCCGCTGAACGAGGACGGCACCTTCTCGGAGGAGCGCGTCCTGGTCCGCAAGCGCCACGGCGACGTCGACACGCTGCCGAGCTCCCAGATCGACTACATGGACGTCTCGCCGCGACAGATGGTGTCGGTGGCGACCGCCCTGATCCCGTTCCTCGAGCACGACGACGCGTCCCGCGCCCTGATGGGCTCCAACATGCAGCGCCAGGCCGTTCCGCTGGTGCGCTCCGAGGCCCCGTTCGTCGGCACCGGCATGGAGTACCGTGCGGCCGTCGATGCGGGTGACGTCACCCTGGCCAAGAAGGACGGCGGCGTCACCTCGGTGACCGGCGACGTGATCGAGATCTCGAACGACGACGGCACGCTGTCGGCGTACAAGCTGGAGAAGTTCGTCCGCTCCAACGCCGGCACCTGTGTCAACCAGCGTCCGCTGGTCCAGGTCGGGCAGCGCGTCGAGGCCGGCACCCCGCTGGCCGACGGCCCGTGCACCGACAACGGCGAGCTGGCGCTCGGACGCAACCTGCTCGTGGCCTTCATGCCGTGGAACGGCCTGAACTACGAGGACGCGATCATCCTGTCCCAGCGCCTGGTGCAGGACGACGTCCTGACCTCGATCCACATCGAGGAGCACGAGGTCGACGCCCGCGACACCAAGCTCGGTGCCGAGGAGATCACCCGGGACATCCCGAACGTCTCCGACGACATGCTGGGCAACCTGGACGAGCGCGGCATCATCCGGATCGGCGCCGAGGTCACCACCGGTGACATCCTCGTCGGCAAGGTCACGCCCAAGGGCGAGACCGAGATGACCTCGGAGGAGCGCCTGCTCCGCGCGATCTTCGGTGAGAAGGCCCGCGAGGTCCGCGACACCTCGATGAAGGTGCCGCACGGCGAGTCCGGCACGATCATCGGCGTCAAGCTGTTCGACCGTGACAACGGCGACGACCTGGCCCCCGGTGTGAACCAGATGGTCCGCGTCTACGTGGCCCAGAAGCGCAAGATCTCGATCGGCGACAAGCTCGCCGGACGCCACGGCAACAAGGGCGTCATCTCGAAGATCCTGCCGGCCGAGGACATGCCGTTCCTCGAGGACGGCACCCCGGTCGACATCATCCTGAACCCGCTGGGCGTGCCCTCGCGCATGAACGTCGGCCAGGTCATGGAGCTGCACCTGGGCTGGATCGCCAAGACCGGCTGGGACGTCACCGACGTCGAGGAGCCGTGGGCCGAGCGCCTGCGCTCGGTCGGCCTGGGTCGGGTGGAGAGCGACAACACGCTGGCCACCCCGGTCTTCGACGGCGCCACCGACGTGGAGCTGGCCGGGCTGCTGAAGCACGGCCTGCCGAACCGCGACGGGGTCCGGGTCATGCAGGGCACCGGAAAGGCGCGGCTGTTCGACGGCCGCTCCGGCGACCCGTTCCCGGAGCCGATCGGCGTGGGCTACCTCTACATGCTGAAGCTGCACCACCTGGTCGACGACAAGATCCACGCCCGGTCCACCGGTCCGTACTCGATGATCACCCAGCAGCCGCTGGGCGGCAAGGCGCAGTTCGGTGGCCAGCGTTTCGGCGAGATGGAGGTGTGGGCACTGGAGGCGTACGGCGCTGCCTGGGCACTGCAGGAGCTCCTCACCATCAAGTCCGACGACGTCTCCGGTCGTGTGAAGGTCTACGAGGCGATCGTCAAGGGCGAGAACATCCCCGAGCCGGGCATCCCCGAGTCCTTCAAGGTCCTGATCAAGGAAATGAAGTCGCTGTGCCTCAACGTGGAGGTCCTCTCCTCCGACGGCGTCGTGCAGGACCTGCGCGACTCCGAGGACGAGAACTACCGCGTCCCCGACGGCTTGGGGGTCGACCTCCGTCGCCGCCCCGATGCCCTCGCCCAGGGCTGACAGCTCCTACCCACCAGCAACTCTTTCAGGACTATCAGCCCGTCTGACGAGACGGGAGGAAGAGATACATCGTGCACGACGCGACATCTTTCGACATTCTGCGGATCGGCCTGGCCACGGCCGAGGACATCCGCGGCTGGTCCCACGGCGAGGTGAAGAAGCCGGAGACCATCAACTACCGCACCCTGAAGCCGGAGCGGGACGGCCTGTTCTGCGAGAAGATCTTCGGTCCCACCCGGGACTGGGAGTGCAGCTGCGGCAAGTACAAGCGGGTCCGCTTCAAGGGCATCGTCTGTGAGCGCTGTGGCGTGGAGGTCACCCGCTCCAACGTCCGCCGCGAGCGGATGGGCCACATCGAACTGGCCGCCCCGGTCACGCACATCTGGTACTTCAAGGGTGTGCCGAGCCGGCTCGGCTACCTGCTGGACATCGCTCCGAAGGACCTCGAGAAGGTCATCTACTTCGCCGCGTACATGATCACCCGGGTCGACGAGGAGGGTCGCCACCGCGACCTGCCCTCGCTCGAGGCGAAGATCACCCAGGAGAAGAACAACCGCTCCAAGCAGCGGGACGCCTCCATCGAGCAGCGCATGAAGAAGCTCGAGGAGGACATGGAGAAGCTCGAGGCCGAGGGCGCCGCCGCGGACATGAGCCGCAAGGTCCGTGCCCAGGCCGAGAAGGAGATCAAGCTCCTGCGTGACCGCGCCCAGCGCGAGATCGACCGCCTCGACGCGGTCTGGGACCGCTTCAAGGGCCTCAAGGTCCAGGACCTCGAGGGCGACGAGGTCCTCTACCGCGAGATGAAGTCGCGCTTCGGCCGCTACTTCGCGGGCTCCATGGGTGCCGCCGCGATCCAGCAGCGACTGCGGGACTTCGACCTGCAGGCCGAGTCCGAGAACCTGCGCAACATCATCCAGACCGGCAAGGGGCAGCGGAAGACCCGCGCGCTCAAGCGCCTCAAGGTGGTGTCCGCGTTCCTGCAGACCGGCAACTCGCCGGAGGGCATGGTCCTGGACGCCGTCCCGGTCATCCCCCCGGACCTGCGCCCGATGGTGCAGCTGGACGGTGGCCGCTTCGCGACCTCCGACCTGAACGACCTCTACCGTCGCGTCATCAACCGCAACAACCGGCTGAAGCGCCTGCTCGACCTCGGGGCCCCCGAGATCATCGTGAACAACGAGAAGCGGATGCTGCAGGAGGCCGTCGACTCGCTGTTCGACAACGGTCGTCGTGGCCGGCCGGTGACGGGTCCGGGCAACCGCCCGCTGAAGTCCATCTCCGACATGCTCAAGGGCAAGCAGGGTCGCTTCCGCCAGAACCTGCTGGGCAAGCGCGTCGACTACTCGGGCCGTTCGGTCATCGTGGTCGGCCCGCAGCTGAAGCTGCACCAGTGTGGTCTGCCCAAGACCATGGCGCTGGAGCTGTTCAAGCCCTTCGTGATGAAGCGCCTGACCGACCTCAACCACGCCCAGAACGTGAAGGCCGCCAAGCGGATGGTCGAGCGCAAGGACGGCCGGGTCTGGGACGTCCTCGAAGAGGTCATCACCGAGCACCCGGTGCTGCTGAACCGCGCACCTACGCTGCACCGCCTCGGCATCCAGGCCTTCGAGCCCCAGCTGATCGAGGGCAAGGCCATCCAGCTCCACCCGCTCGTGTGTACGGCCTTCAACGCCGACTTCGACGGTGACCAGATGGCCGTCCACCTGCCGCTGTCCGCCGAGGCCCAGGCCGAGGCGCGCATCCTGATGCTGTCGACGAACAACATCCTGAAGCCGGCCGACGGTCGTCCCGTCACCCTGCCGACCCAGGACATGATCATCGGCATGTACTTCCTGACCCAGGAGCGCGAAGGCCTGCCCGGCGAGGGCCGGGTGTTCCGTGACCCCGCCGAGGCGCGGATGGCCTTCGACCTCGGCGAGATCCGTCTCGGCTCCTCGGTCACCATCCGGATGAAGGACATCGTCCCGCCGGAGGGTGAGGAGCTGCGCGAGGACGGCACCATCATGATGCGTACGACGCTGGGTCGGACCATCTTCAACGAGGCCCTGCCGGCGGACTTCCCGTACGTCAACTACGAGGTCTCCAAGAAGCCGCTCAGCCGGATCGTCAACGACCTGGCCGAGCGCTACCCGAAGGTCGCCGTCGCCATGGCGCTCGACAACCTGAAGGACATCGGCTTCGGCTGGGCCCCCCGGTCCGGCGCGACGGTGTCGGTCTCCGACATCGAGACCCCGGACAGCAAGCCCGAGCTGATCGCCCGCTACGAGGCCAAGGCCACCGCGATCGACAAGCAGTACGAGCGCGGCAAGTCCACCGCCGAGGAGCGCCGCTCGAACCTGATCGAGCTGTGGCAGCAGGCGACGGCCGAGTTGACCTCCGAGATGGAGAAGAACTTCTCCCGGACCAACCCGATCTACATGATGGTCCACTCGGGTGCCCGAGGGAACATGACGCAGATGCGCCAGATCGCCGCCATGCGAGGCCTGGTGGCCAACCCCAAGGGCGACATCATCCCGAGCCCGATCAAGTCCAACTTCCGTGAGGGCCTGACGGTCCTGGAGTACTTCATCTCCACCCACGGTGGTCGGAAGGGCCAGGCCGACACCGCTCTGCGTACGGCCGACTCGGGTTACCTGACCCGTCGTCTGGTCGACGTGTCGCAGGACGTCATCATCCGCGAGGAGGACTGCGGTACCGAGGCGGGCCTGACCAAGCGGATCGCGATCATGCGCAACGGCGAGCTCGTGCCCGACCCGACGATCGAGGTCGCGGTCTACGCCCGCTGCCTCGCGGTCGACATCGTCAAGGACGGCGAGGTGCTGCTCCAGGCCGGTGTCGACCTGGGCGACGTCAACATCGACATGCTGATGGCCAACGGCATCACCGAGGTCAAGGTCCGGTCGGTGCTCACCTGTGAGTCCCACTCCGGCACCTGCGCCATGTGCTACGGCCGTTCCCTGGCCACCGGCAAGCTCGTCGACGTCGGCGAGGCCGTCGGTATCGTCGCGGCCCAGTCGATCGGTGAGCCCGGCACCCAGCTGACCATGCGTACCTTCCACACCGGTGGTGTGGCCGGTGACGACATCACGCAGGGTCTGCCGCGTGTCGTCGAGCTGTTCGAGGCCCGGTCCCCGAAGGCCAAGGCCCCCATCGCGGGTGCCGCCGGCCGGATCCGCCTGGAGGTCACCGACCGTGGACGCAAGATGTCCATCGTGCCGGACGACGGTGGCGAGGAGATCGAGATCGTGCTCGGCCGCCGTACCCGCCTCCTGGTGGAGGACGGCGACCACGTCGAGGTCGGCCAGCAGCTGTCCAACGGCCAGCTCGACCCGCAGGACGTGCTCGAGGTCCTCGGTGTCGCCGCGGTGCAGCAGCACCTGGTGGACGAGGTCCAGAAGGTGTACGGCACCCAGGGCGCCCCGATCCACGACAAGCACCTGGAGATCATCATCCGCCAGATGCTGCGTCGCGTGACGGTGCTGGAGTCCGGGGACACCGACATGCTCCCCGGCGAGCTGATCGACCGTCCCTCGTACGTCGCCAAGAACCGCAAGGTCCTGGCCGAGGGTGGCCAGCCCGCCCAGGGCCGTCCGGTCCTGATGGGCATCACCAAGGCGTCGCTGGCGACCGACTCGTGGCTGTCGGCGGCCTCCTTCCAGGAGACCACCAAGGTCCTGACCGACGCGGCGATCCACGGCAAGTCGGACTCGCTGCTCGGCCTGAAGGAGAACGTCATCCTGGGCAAGCTGATCCCGGCCGGTACCGGCCTGGAGCGCTACCGCAACATCCGGGTCGAGCCGACCCCGGAAGCCAAGGCGGCGGCCTACACCATGGCCAGCTACGACGCGTACGACTACGACCTCATGTCGGGGGCGGGTACCTCGGTGCCGCTCGACGACTTCGACATGGGCGAGTACCGCTGAAGTGAATGACGTCGTGGGGGGCATCCGGGATCGGGTGCCCCCCACGGCTGTCACCACCGGGGTGACCGGCGGCTCGGGGGGCCCTCCCGGTGGGACGTTTTGACCATCGGGCCCTGAGTAGGTAACCTTGGTATCTGTGTCCGGCGTGTCCGGACCAATCGCAGCGCCCGCTCATGAGGTGGTCGGCCGAACCGGGCCGATCGAGGTTGAACCGGTGAGGCCCCGTATCGCGTCGTACGCGGTGTCGGCCGCCCACGGACCTCCGGAACACCCCTGGCAGAGCCGCGATCCGCGGTCGTCCCGCCTTCGGGAGCCGACGTCGCGTGAGGATATGATCCCCGCGCGCTCGTCCTCTCCGGGCAGGGGATCGCAGCAGAGGAGTCATCCAGACCCCGTTCAGGAGTCGTACGACAAGGGCGAGCCCGGCCATCGGGGGAGTCCGAACAACGGAAAGAGATACCAGCCGGTGCCAACTATCCAGCAGCTGGTCCGCAAGGGCCGGACAGACAAGGCGACCAAGAGCAAGACGCCTGCCCTCAAGGGCTCGCCGCAGCGCCGTGGCGTCTGCACCCGCGTCTACACCACCACCCCGAAGAAGCCGAACTCGGCGCTGCGGAAGGTCGCCCGCGTGCGTCTCTCCAGCGGCATCGAGGTCACCGCTTACATCCCCGGCGTCGGCCACAACCTGCAGGAGCACTCGATGGTGCTCGTGCGCGGCGGTCGTGTGAAGGACCTTCCGGGCGTTCGCTACAAGATCATCCGCGGCTCGCTGGACACCCAGGGTGTCAAGAACCGTAAGCAGGCCCGTAGCCGCTACGGCGCGAAGAAGGAGAAGTAATGCCTCGCAAGGGACCCGCGCCTCGGCGCCCCATGCCCGCTGACCCGGTCTACGGTTCGCCGCTGGTGAGCCAGCTGGTCAGCAAGATCCTCGTCGACGGCAAGAAGTCCGTCGCCCAGAACATCGTCTACAGCGCCCTCGAGGGCACCCGCGCCAAGACCGGCGTCGATCCGGTGCAGACCCTCAAGCGCGCGCTGGACAACGTGAAGCCGGCCCTCGAGGTCAAGTCCCGCCGTGTCGGTGGCGCGACCTACCAGGTGCCGATCGAGGTCAAGCCGGCCCGCGCGACCACGCTGGCCCTGCGCTGGCTGGTCGGCTTCTCCCGCGACCGTCGTGAGAAGACCATGGCCGAGCGTCTGATGAACGAGATCCTGGACGCCTCGAACGGCCTCGGTGCCTCCGTGAAGCGTCGCGAGGACACCCACAAGATGGCCGAGGCCAACAAGGCTTTCGCTCATTACCGTTGGTGACAACCATGTCTCACGGCCACGGGCGCCGATGGCTGGTCCCCGACTGTGCGCGTTCCGCGCATCGTCCGCGGATTGGCCCGTCGGCGCCCGTCGCCGTACCCTGTGCTGGGTTGCGTCTCGCATGCCGCCCGTCAGGCCAGACCGCCCTCGAGGCATACGAAGGCCGGCACAACACTGAACACCGGTCCAGCCGCCACGCGCGGTCGACCCGGACGATGACCGCACACATGACGAGAGGTACCCTTCGTGGCTGTCGAGATTGAAACCGACCTGGCCAAGGTTCGCAACATTGGCATCATGGCCCACATTGACGCCGGTAAGACCACTACTACCGAGCGCATCCTGTTCTACACGGGCATCAACTACAAGATCGGTGAGGTCCACGAGGGTGGCGCCACGATGGACTGGATGGAGCAGGAGCAGGAGCGTGGCATCACCATCACCTCCGCCGCCACCACGTGCCACTGGCACGACATCCAGATCAACATCATCGACACCCCCGGCCACGTGGACTTCACGGTCGAGGTCGAGCGGTCGCTGCGCGTCCTCGACGGCGCCGTCGCCGTCTTCGACGGTGTCGCCGGCGTCGAGCCGCAGTCGATGACCGTGTGGCGCCAGGCCGACAAGTACGGCGTGCCGCGCATCTGCTTCGTCAACAAGCTCGACCGCACGGGTGCCAGCTTCGAGCACGCCGTCCAGACCATCCGTACCCGCCTGGGTGCCACGGCCGCTGTCATGCAGCTGCCGCTGGGCTCCGAGGGCGGCTTCTACGGCGTCATTGACCTGGTCTACATGCGTGCACTCGTGTGGCGCGGCGAGACCACCGTCGGCGAGGACTACGAGATCGAGGAGATCCCGGCCGACATGAAGGAGGCCGCCGAGGCCGCTCGTACCGAGCTCCTCGAGGTCATCGCGGAGAACGACGACGAGTTCATGGAGAAGTACCTCGGTGGCGAGGACTTCACCCCGGAGGAGCTGAAGGCCGCCGTACGTCGCGCCGTGCTGTCCAGCTCGATCACCGCCGTCTTCACCGGCAGCGCCTTCAAGAACAAGGGCGTGCAGCCGCTGCTCGACGCCGTCGTCGACTACCTGCCCTCCCCGCTGGACGTCCCCGCCATCGAGGGCTTCAAGCCCGGCGACGAGTCCGTGGTCATCGAGCGCCACCCGAGCGACAGCGAGCCGCTGTCCATGCTGGCGTTCAAGATCGCCGCCGACCCGCACCTGGGCCGCCTGACCTACATCCGGGTCTACTCCGGCCGTCTGGAGACCGGTTCGACCGTGCTCAACTCGGTCAAGGGCAAGAAGGAGCGCATCGGCAAGATCTACCAGATGCACGCCAACAAGCGCGAGGAGATCGCCTCGATCGGCGCCGGCCAGATCGTCGCCGTGATGGGCCTGAAGGACACCGGCACCGGTGACACCCTGTGCGACCCGGCCAAGCCCGTCGTGCTGGAGTCCATGACCTTCCCGGCCCCGGTCATCGAGCAGGCCATCGAGCCGAAGTCGAAGGCCGACCAGGAGAAGCTCGGCGTCGCGATCCAGCGCCTCGCCGAGGAGGACCCGACCTTCCAGGTCCACACCGACGAGGAGACCGGCCAGACGATCATCGCCGGCATGGGTGAGCTCCACCTGGACGTGCTGATCGACCGGATGAAGCGTGAGTTCCACGTCGAGGCGAACATCGGCAAGCCCCAGGTTGCCTACCGTGAGTCGCTGAAGAAGAAGGTCGTCAAGTTCGAGTACACCCACAAGAAGCAGTCGGGTGGTTCGGGCCAGTACGGTCGCGTCATCATCGACGTGGAGCCGGGCGAGCCGGGCACCGGCTATGAGTTCGTCAACGCCGTGACCGGTGGACGTATCCCCAAGGAGTACATCCCCTCGGTCGACGCCGGTATCCAGGACGCCATGCAGTTCGGCGTGCTCGCGGGCTACCCCGTCGAGGACGTCAAGGTGACCCTGACCGACGGTGCCTACCACGACGTCGACTCCTCGGAGCTCGCGTTCAAGATCGCCGGTTCGATGGCCTTCAAGGAGGCCGCGAAGAAGGCCAACCCGGTCCTCCTCGAGCCGATCATGTCCGTCGACGTGACCACCCCCGAGGACTACCTGGGCACCGTCATCGGTGACCTGAACGCCCGTCGTGGCCAGGTCCAGTCGATGGAGGACCAGCACGGCAACAAGGTCGTCCACGCCCTCGTCCCGCTGTCGGAGATGTTCGGCTACGTCGGCGACCTGCGGTCGAAGACCTCGGGCCAGGCCTCGTACTCGATGGAGTTCAACTCCTACGCGGAGACCCCGAAGACGGTCTCGGACGAGATCATCCAGAAGGCCCGCGGCGGCGAGTGATCGCCTGAGTTCCTGAACGGCGCCGCGCAGTCGGACCGATCCACGGCGATCGGTTTGACTGGGCGGCGCCGAGAGGGAACACTAAGTTGGGTCACCCACGGGCGACCCGACAGTAGTCAGACCGGTACTCCGGTAGAAAACACGCTCGTCTCGCAACCTGTGAGGCGACCATCAAGAAGGAGCCCCAGTGGCAAAGGCCAAGTTCGAGCGGACCAAGCCGCACGTCAACATCGGCACCATCGGGCACATCGACCACGGCAAGACCACTCTGACCGCGGCGATCTCGAAGGTGCTCCACGACAAGTACCCGGACCTGAACGAGGAGTCCCCCTTCGACTCCATCGACAAGGCTCCCGAGGAGCGTCAGCGCGGCATCACGATCTCGATCGCCCACATCGAGTACCAGACCGAGAAGCGCCACTACGCGCACGTTGACTGCCCCGGTCACGCTGACTACGTCAAGAACATGATCACCGGTGCTGCCCAGATGGACGGCGCCATCCTGGTTGTGGCCGCCACCGACGGCCCGATGCCGCAGACCCGCGAGCACGTGCTGCTCGCCCGCCAGGTGGGCGTGCCCGCCATGGTCGTCGCCCTGAACAAGTGCGACATGGTCGACGACGAGGAGCTCATCGAGCTCGTCGAGATGGAGGTCCGCGAGCTGCTGGCTTCGCAGGACTTCGACGAGGACTGCCCCGTCGTCCGCATCTCCGCCTACCAGGCCCTGCAGGGTGTCCCGGAGTGGGTCAAGTCCGTCGAGGACCTGATGGACGCGGTCGACGACTACATCCCGACCCCGGTCCGCGAGACCGACAAGCCCTTCCTGATGCCCGTTGAGGACGTCTTCACGATCACCGGTCGTGGCACCGTCGTCACCGGCCGTATCGAGCGTGGCATCGTCAAGGTCAACGAGACCGTCGAGATCGTCGGTATCCACGACAAGACCCAGTCCACCACGGTGACCGGCGTCGAGATGTTCCGCAAGCTGCTCGACTCGGGCGAGGCTGGCGACAACGTCGGCCTGCTGCTGCGTGGCACCAAGAAGGAAGACGTGCAGCGCGGCATGGTCGTCTGCAAGCCCGGCTCGGTCACCCCGCACACCGAGTTCGAGGGTCGCGTCTACATCCTGAACAAGGACGAGGGTGGCCGTCACAAGCCGTTCTTCGCCCACTACGCACCGCAGTTCTACTTCCGTACGACCGACGTGACCGGCGCCATCGAGCTGCCGGAGGGTGTCGACATGGTCATGCCCGGTGACAACACCGACATGAAGGTCACCCTGATCCACCCGATCGCCATGGAGCAGGGCCTGAAGTTCGCCATCCGCGAGGGTGGCCGCACCGTCGGCGCCGGCAACGTGACCAAGGTCATCAAGTGACCTTGTGGCACCAGCCACGCTGATCAGGTTCGACTGATCGACCAAGGAGGCCCGTCCCCGTCAGGGGGCGGGCCTCTTGTCATGCGTGGGTCCGGGGCGTACGTGTGGGGGCCCGGCTCGGGTGGGGCCCGGGCGCGGCCTGGGCTGGGACGTGGCTCGGCCTGGGCAACCAACATGGGGGTCGCGGCGGATCGAGGCGGTGCCGAGGCCTGCCCTGGAAGCTGTGCGCTGCCGTTGGCGGACTTCAATGCCCCTCTCAGGCCTCGCTGCCGTTGCAAGGGCAGTGAGGTCGGCCAGCTGCAGCGAACGTCCCCGGCGGCAGCGAACCTGGCCAGTGGCGGGGAGTGGGGCCAGAGTCCAGCCGGGGCCGAGGGGAGGAACCGGGGCGAGGGCAGCGTCCAGCCGGGGCCGAGGGCGGCGAACCGGGGCGAGGGCAGCGAACTCCAGCGCCACCGTCCGGGAACCGGCACCCTTGACCCTCCCGGAGCCTCGTGTGAGGATCGGCGCATGTGCAACTACTGCGGATGCCAGGAGCAGACGCTGATCCGTGACTACTACGCCGAACACAACGGCTCCCGCGACCTCGCCGACCGCGCCCGGCGCCAGATGGACGAGGGCAGGTACGACGAGGCCCGGGAACACGTCACGCTCCTGCTCGCCGAGCTGGAGGGCCACTGGGCGGGGGAGGAGGGCGGCCTGTTCGCCGTGATGGTGGACCGCTACCCGGACGACTTCGCCGACTACATCCGCCCGCTGGTCGAGGAGCATCGGGCCCTGGCCACGTTCCTGCGCGAGCTGGACGTCACGGACGCGGAGCACCGGGCCGCGTTCGCCGCCCAGGTCCTGGAGCTGCACGAGCACATGATGCGCGAGGAGGACTCGCTCTTCCCTGCCTCGGTCGTGACGTTCGACGGGGAGGACTGGACGCGGGCGATCGACGGCTGGCAGCAGGCGCACCCGGGTCGTGAACTGATCGCCGACTGAACCCGGCACAACAGCACAACGGAAAGGGCCGGCCACCCCGCGGGGGGTGACCGGCCCTTCTCGATCCTCTGTGGAGCCCGTGCCGGGTCCCGGGGAGGCACCCGACGAGGCCCGTCTCAGCGACGTGCCAGCCAGGGCCCCAGTGGCCTCAGAGGCGCGCCTGCCACTTGTCGGTCCAGACCAGGTCGTTCGGCTGGCCCTTGAACTCCGACTTGCCCTCGAGCTTGTCGATCGTCTGCTTGACCGTCTCCGCGTTGGCGGCGTACGCGTTGACGTAGCACTTCACCATGGTCGCGTCGTGCAGGTGCGTGGTGAAGTTGAACGACACCATGAACGTGGGGACCTCCCACACGTACCACGGGCACTCGTTGCTCATGGCGGTCTTCCACTGGATGCGGTAGTTGTTCTGCGCGCCGTAGCCGATCACCTCGGCGACGACCAGCGCCGCGTCCACCTCCTCGCGGTACTTCAGCGTCGCACCCTTGACCCGGGTGGTGCCGTCGTTGAGGGTGACCTGGTAGCCGCGCGACTCCAGCTCCTTGGTGACCAGGTCGACGGTCTCGTCGCTGCCGGCGGCGATGCCGCCCTTCTCACCGGCCAGGTAGTAGAGCCGGATGCGCTTGTGGTCGGTGGGGTTGAGGGGCAGCTGGTCCAGGGTGTTCTTGACCAGCGTGATGCCCTTGTCCGCGGCCTCGGCGCGCATCTGCAGGTGCTCCTCGCAGCCGACGACCTCGAGCTCCTCGGGCGCCTTGGTGAGGGTGCCGTTCGCCTTCTTCTCGGGGAGGCGGAGCTTGGCCTTCAGGCCGAGGATGCGGCGCAGCGCATCGGTCATCCGCTCCTCGCTGATGACACCGTTGCGGTAGCCCTTCAGCATGAAGCCGAAGTCCTCGTCGATGTCGTTGAAGAACAGGAACATGTCGCAGCCGGCGGCGATCGAGCGGGGGACGTAGTCCTCGCGGCGCATCGCGGAGGTCATGCCGAGCATGTGCGAGGCGTCGGTGATCAGCAGGCCGTTGAAGTCGAGCTTCTCCTTCAGCAGCGTGGTCGCCAGCTCCGGGGCCAGCGTGGCGGGCAGCACGTCCTTGTCCTGCAGACCGGGGACGAGGGCCTTCTGGACGGCCGGCGCGGCGATGTGGCCGGCCATCACCATGTCGAGCCCGTTGGCGATGTGGTGGGCGTACACGCGACCGTACGTGTCCATCCACTTGTCCATCTCGAACTCGTTGATGCCCAGCACCAGGTGCTGGTCGCGCTCCTCCAGGCCGTCACCGGGGAAGTGCTTGACGCAGCACAGCACCTCGGACTCCTTGAGGCCCTCGACGTACGCGGAGGTGTAGGTGATGACGTCGTCCGGGTTGGTGCCGTACGCCCGGGTGTTGACGATCGTGTTGCGCCAGTTGTAGAGGATGTCCACGCACGGGTCGAAGTTCACGTTGACGCCGAGGGCGGCCTCCTCGCGGCCGGAGACGTAGCCGGCGTCGTGGGCGACCTTGGGGTCGCGGGAGGCCTCGGACTGGGCGCCCGACGCGATGTAGGTGCCGTCCTTGCAGGCGCCGTTGCCGCCGGCATCACAGTTCGCGGCCACCAGCAGCGGGATCTTGGAGTCCGTCTGCAGCTCGTTCAGCAGGTTCTGCACCTGGTCGGACGTACCGCCCTGGTAACGCGCCCCGCCGATGTGGTACTTGGCCAGGATCTCCTTGTTGGTCAGGGTGTTGCCGGAGAACTGGTCGGCCCCGAAGAAGAACAGGTTGACGAAGAGCTGGCCCACCTTCTCCTCGTCGCTCAGGGAGGCGATGGTGTCCTCGACCCAGGCGATCCGTTCGGCATCGAGGTTGTAGGGCTTCTGGGTCAGGTCGACTTGTGCGGGCATCGGGACGTCCTGTCTGTAGTGCGTGTGTGCTGTGCTGGGGGCCGGTCGGGTGGGCCGGAGCGAAGGGTCCGGTCAGCTGGCCGGAGTGAAGGCGATCGGTCGGCTGGGGCCGGAGGGCCGCGTACGCCCGTCGTGGTGACGGGCGTACGCGGCAGGGGGCTTACTTGACCCGAGGCATCGAGACCTTGCGGTTCCCCGAGACGGTCTCCCACGGGACCTCGTCGGGGAGCTTGGCGTTGTACTCGTCGATCAGCTGCTGCTGGTAGGCGCCGGCGTACGTGCCGTCGAGGAACCTGGCCAGCGCCTCGTCCTTGAAGCGCTCCCAGGAGTGCTTCTCCTGGCCGGGCAGGATCGGGTAGAACAGGCAGTCGACCTTCGAGGCGGCGTCGCGGTCGCCGGGGGCGTCACCGATCAGCAGGATGTGGTCGTCGGGGTACTTGCCCTTGGCGGCGTACTGGACGTGCTCGGCCTTGGAGCCCATCTCCTGGCCGGCGATCACCTGCATGTACTGGGCGATGCCGTGCTCGTTCCACTCACGGTTGAGTGCCTCCAGCGGGGTGGCGGAGACGGTCATCTCGTCCACGCTGTCGTGCATCGCCTGCATGGCCTCGCGCACCCCCGGGAACGGGCCGCAGCCGTGCACCATGTCGGCGATCCGGGCGTTGACGTCGTTGCCCCAGGCGATCATCCGCTCGGCGGTCTCGGAGGGGTGCTCCTTGGCGAAGGCGGCCACGCCCTTGTCGGAGAGCGGGTGGTCGGACTCGATGAACTGGGTCAGCTCCGGGTAGTCCGGGATGGTGACGCCGCGCTCGGCGACCTCCGCCCGGTCCCGCAGCAGGTCGAGCAGCTGGCGCAGGGCGAGCCACCGGTTCAGGCCGCGGGTGATCGAGCCGAGGTTGACGAACAGGGCCGTCTCGCGGGCCAGGGTGGACACCGGCTGCAGGTCCCACCCCTTGATGTACGCGGGGGTGAAGCACTCCAGGTGCTTGATGTCCATCGCGTCCATCGCACAGCCATCGGAGTCGATACCGGCGAAGAAGTCCTTCGTCGGCTTGAAGTCGACCAGTACCTGGGCGGCCGCGGGGATGTTCTCGGTCATGGAAAGTCCTTACTCGTTCGCTGGGCCGGGTGGTCAGATGTGGCTGTCCGGCAGGCCGCCGAAGGCATCGACGGGGGAGATGCCGGTGAACTGCGACTTGCCCTCGAGCTTGTCGAGCACCGCGTCCTGGGTGAAGTCCTTGTCGTCGTAGGCGTTGATGAACGTCTTGATCTGGGGGACGTCGGGCAGGTGGTTCGGGCAGGCGAACGAGACGAAGATCGTCGGGACCTCGTGGACGTACCACGGGATGTCCATCGTGCCCTTGGTGGAGGGCCAGTAGACGCGCTCGATCGGCTGCATCAGGCCGTCGACCTTGGCCACCGAGATGACGAGGTCGTAGTTGTCGGTGATGTCGGAGATCGGGGACTTGCCCTCGTACGCGCTCATCACCAGCTTGGCCAGCTCGTCCGGGCCCTTGCCCTCGGCCTTGCGCTTGAGGGACTCGTACACGGTCACCTCGTAGCCGCGCTCGCGCATCTTCTCGGCGAAGGAGTCCGCGGGATGGCCGGCACCGCCACTGAGGGAGGTCATCGGGTTGGGCGAGCCCTCGATCGGGACGACCAGCACCCGCTTGTGCTTCTCGGTCGAGATCGGCAGCGGGGCGAAGCGCTTGTCCTGGTCCTTGACCAGGGTGATCGCCCGGTCGGCCACCTCGACGGCGAGGGCCTTGTTCTCCGGCAGGCCGATCTTGTCCAGCGCGTCCTCCTTGGGCGGCAGCAGCTCGGCGCGGGAGCGCTGGTGCAGGCCCAGCTTGGCCTTCAGGCCCAGCGTGCGGGTGATCGCCTCGTCGAGGCGCTCCTGGGTGAGCAGCCCGTTCGAGAGGCCCTCCTTCATCCAGGCGACGTCCTCGTCGGGGTCGTTGAAGAACAGGAACAGGTCGCAGCCGGCCATGATGGCTGTCGGCAGCACCTCGCGGCGCGGCATCGCGCCGGTCATCGCGACCATGTGCGAGGCATCGGTGACGACGACGCCATTGAAGCCGAGCTGGCCACGCAGCAGGTCGGTGGTGATCGCCTTGCTCAGCGTGGCGGGCAGGATGTCCTCGTCGGTCATCTGCGGCTCGAACTTCTTCTGGTAGCTCGGCAGCGCGATGTGGCCGGCCATGATCGAGGGCAGGCCGGCGTCGATCAGGCCCTGGTAGACCTTCCCGAAGGTGGCGTCCCACTCGTCGGTGGACAGCCAGTTGGGGGCGGAGGAGAGGTGCTGGTCGCGCTCGTCGATGCCGTCACCGGGCCAGTGCTTGGCGGCGGGCATGATGCCGGACTCCATGATGCCCTTCATGTAGGCCTTCGACATCTCCAGCACCAGGTCGGGGTCCTTGCCCCAGGTCCGCACCGAGATGATCGGGTTGCGCCAGTTGTTGTTCAGGTCGACGATCGGGGCGAACGACCAGTTGCAGCCGATGGCGGCCGCCTCGACGCCGGAGATGCGGCCCATCTCGTACGCGTACTTCGGGTCACCGGTTGCCGCGATCTTCACCTCGTGGCCGACGTAGGTGCCGTCGTTGGCGGCACCGTTGCCACCGGCCTCGGTGTTCGCGGCGATCAGCAGCGGGATCCTGGTGTTGTCCTGCAGGCACCGGTTCTGCTCCCAGATCTCCGGCGCGGGCGCCTTCTGGTAGCGCACGCCGGCGATGTGGTAAGTGTCCAGCACACCCTTGAGGTACTCAGGGTCGCGGCTGGACCCCATGTTGATGAAGAGCTGGCCGATCTTCTCGTCGAGTGACATCGACGCGAGGGTCTGTTCGACCCAGGCCACCCCCTCGTCGTCCAGGTTGAACGGCATCGCCTTGAGATCGACCACGGCCCTGACTCCTCATCGTGTCATCACTGTTTCTTCGGGACGTTCTCAACCTAACGAGGCGCCGAGAAGGTCGGACAGTGAATGCCAAGTGTTGCCAGTAGCGGGATGTCCGCCGCCCGCCGACACCGGGGCTGTGATGGGGTGGAGGGCTGGGGGCCGGGCCCCGGGATCAGTTGTGCCAGCGCCGGGGCTCGGTCTCAGCCGTCAGTCGCAGCCCTCGGGACCGCACGCCGGGGCGTCGCCGTCGGAGTCCAGGGTGATGAAGTTGCGTGGGGCCGGGTGGGCCTCCTCCCACACCTTCTGCAGGGCCTGGGCGAAGAGTTCGGTGGGCTGGGCGCCGGAGATCGCGTACTTGTCCTCGAGCACGAAGAAGGGCACGCCGGTGACGCCGATCGACCGCGCGGTGTTGAAGTCCCCGAGCACCTCGGCGTGCAGCCGGTCGTCCTCCATCGCCGTCCGGACGGCCTCCTCGGACAGGCCGTGGCGGCCGCCGACGGCCACCAGCACCTCCGGGTCGCTGATCGCCTCACCGCGCAGGAAGTGCGCCGACAGCAGGTCGTCCTTCACCGCGCCGACGTCGACGCCGCCCGTGCCGGCGGCAAGGTGCAGCAGCAGGTGCGCGCGCAGCGAGTTGGCCGGCACCAGGCGGTCCCAGTCGTACTCCAGGCCCACGGTCCGGGCCTGCTCCGAGACCGTCCCGAGCATCTGGCCGACCTGCTCGGAGGACATGCCCTTGACCGAGGCGAGGTACTCCTGCTCGCTGCCCTCGTACCGCTCCGGCAGCGAGGGGTCGAGCTGGTAGGAGCGCCAGGTCACCCGTACGTCGTCCCTGTGCGCGAAGCCAGCGAGGGCGGCCTCGAAGCGGCGCTTGCCGATGAAGCACCACGGGCAGGCGATGTCGGACCAGATGTCGACGCGCAGGGTCATGTCGTGCCTTCCTTGGGGGCCGTGGGGCCCTGGCTCATCGACGGACGAGCAGGGCCACGGGGTAGTCGAAGAGGATCTGTGCCACCTCGACCGTACCCGAGAAGGTCCCGGGCCGGAGCAGGCTGTCGTACGTTCCGTCGAGCCGGACGGTCGTGTCCCGCCACCCACCGGCGGCGGCGAGGCCGCGCGGCAACCGGGTTGCCAGGGTGATCGCACCGCCCCGGTCGAAGCCGACCAGGTGCTGTGCCGCCGGGCCGTCGGCCGGCACCGGCGCGTACCCGGTGAACAGCTCGGGACGGTTCCGGCGCAGGCGCAGGGCCTGCCCGGTGACCCACAGCTTCGCGGCGCCGGTGGCGTCGATCGGTGGTGCCTCGGTGCCCTGCAGGATGCGCTCGCAGGCGGCGAAGTCGACCTGGCGGCGGTTGTCGGGATCGACCAGTGAGTCGTCCCACATCTCGGTGCCCTGGTAGACGTCCGGCACGCCGGGCATCGTCAGCTGGACGAGCTTCTGGCCCAGCGAGTTGGACCAGCCGGAGCGGGTGACCATGTCCAGGATGACGCGCAGCCTCTCGGCGTTGTCCGGGTCGTCGTACGCCCGGTCGATGGCCGCGTGCACGACCCGCTCGAACTCCTCGTTCGGGTCGGTCCAGCTGGTCTGGTCGGCCGCCTCGCGCATCGCCTTGGTGGCGTACGCCTGCACCCGCTCGCGCTCGATCGGGCCGGCCCCGGTCAGGGTCTGGGCCAGCAGGTAGGCCAGCGAACGGTTCTGGATGTCCATTCGCTCCACGAAACCCTGGGCGAACGGTGCCCACACCTCGCCGATCTCGGACAGCACGTTGAGCCGGGCCCGGACGTCCTCGCTGCGCTTGGTGTCGTGGGTGGACAGCGACGTCATCGACTCGGGCCAGTACAGCTGCCGGTCGACCATTCGGCGGTGGAACTCGTCCACGCCGATCCCGAACGTTCCGGGGTCGCCGCCGACCTCGTTGAGGGCGATGTAGCGCGAGTAGCGGTAGTAGGCCGTGTCCTCCACACCCTTGGCCATCACCGCGCCGCACAGCTGCTGGAACCGGACCGACATCGGGTCCTTCGGGTCGTGCAGCCGGTCGGTGACCTGGCCGATGACCTCCTTCAGGTCCGGCCGGGCCTCGATGGCTGCGCGCTCCGCGGCCAGCAGGTAGCCGTCGCCCTGGGGCAGGTAGGAGCGGTACACCTCGTAGCGGGCCGCGATCTCGGCGAGCGCCGACTCCAGCGGTTCGCGCTCCACTGCGGGGGCCAGACGGGCGATCCGGTGGCGCTCGGCCTCCAGCAGCTCGTACGCCGCGTTGAGCTTGCCCTCGAGGATGTGGTCCTCGATGTTCACGTGGTCACCGGTGATCGAGGTGTAGATCCGGGTGAACTGCTTCTCCGCGGACGTGTCGATGAACACGGCGCCGGCATCGAACATCGCGTCGTAGCCGCTGGTGCCCTGGATCGGCCAGCTAGGCAGGGACTCGTTGCGCTCCAGGATCTTCTCCCCGACGATCCAGGCGTCCGGGGCCAGCTCGCGCAACCGGACGAAGTAGCCTCCGGGGTCGGCCAGGCCGTCCGGGTGGTCCACCCGCAGGCCCTGGACGTCACCGTCGCTGATCCACTTGGCGATCCGGGTATGCGTGGCCGCGAAGACCTCAGGGTCCTCCTGCCGCAGGCCGGCCAGCGAGGTCACCGTGAAGAACCGGCGGTAGGTGAGGGCGTCCCGGCCCAGCTGCCAGGGGACCAGCCGGTAGTACTGGCGCTGGTGCACCGCCCGGGCGGAGTCACCGGGGGACCAGGTGCCCTCGGCGACCGGGTAGCGGTGCTCGTAGTAGTGCAGTTCGGCGCCGTCGTCGGTCTCGACCAGCGCCAGCTGGTCCTCGCCGTCCTTGCCCAGCACCGGCAGCAGCACCGGGAAGCGCTCCCACTCGATGTCGTACCAGCCCGCGTAGGGGGAGTCCTTGCCCTCCTTGAGGACGCTCCACCAGGACGGGTTCTGGTCGGGCTCGGCCACTCCGAGGTGGTTGGGGACGATGTCCACCACCACGTCGATACCGGCCGCCCGTGCCGCCTCGACCAGCTCGGCCCAGGCCGACTCGCCGCCACGCTGGGGGTCGACCTGCGTCGGGTCGACGCAGTCGTAGCCGTGCTCGGAGTCGAGTGTCGAGGTCAGGAGTGGCGAGAGGTACAACGCACCGACCCCCAGGTCACGCAGGTAGCCGACCATCCCCGCCGCATCGCGCAGCGTGAAGTCCGGGGTGATCTGGAGTCGGTAGGTCGAGCTGGGTGCAGGCACGGGCTTCCTTTCGGTCAAGTCCGCCGCCAGACTATCGGTCCTGTCACTTCTTGCGGCCCGAGGACCCCGGAGGATCCAGGACCATGGCCGATCCGCCGCCGCGACGGACGGGTTCGGAGGCCGCGGCCAGGCGGCTGAACAGGCCTGCCGGGTCCGATTTCGGTCCAGCTCGTTCACTTCGTCGGTGCGGCCTGCCAGAGTGGGACCTGACCGTCCGGTGGCCACCGTCCGGTGGGTGCGCCGTGCACCCACCGGCCGCGCAGGCCCCGGTCCCTCGACCACCAGGAGTGATCCATGACGACCAACCTCGCGCCCACTGTCCCCTTGCTCGGCGGGGGCCGGATGCCGCTGCTCGGCCTCGGTACCTGGCCGATGACCGGTGCCGAGTGCACCGAGGCGGTGGCCACCGCCATCGACGCCGGCTACCGCCTGGTCGACACTGCCGAGAACTACGAGAACGAGGCCGCCGTCGGCGCCGGCGTCCTGCAGGCGTCCGTGCCCCGCGAGGAGGTGTTCGTCACCACCAAGTTCAACCAGAAGTGGCACGGGCGTGACCTGGTCACCCAGGCGCTCGAGGCGGCGCTGGAGCGGATGGGCCTGGACTACGTCGACCTGTGCCTGGTGCACTGGCCCAACCCCGGGCACGGCCGTTACGTCGAGGCCTTCGAGGGTCTCCTCGCCGCGCAGCAGGCCGGGTTGACCAGGTCGGTCGGCACGTCGAACTACACCGCTGAGTTCCTCGAGGCGCTGTTCGATGCCGGCTACGTGCCGGAGGTCAACCAGATCGAACTGGACCCGACGCGCCCCCGCCGCGACCTGCAGGCGATCCACCGCGAGAAGGGCATCGTCACCGAGGCCTGGAGCCCGCTGGGCCGCTACCACCGCGACGACCTGATGGCCGCACCCGCCGTCGCCGACGCCGCTCGCGAGCTCGACCGGACCCCGGCCCAGATCGTGCTGCGCTGGGAGGTCCAGCAGGACATCGTGGCGGTACCGAAGTCCGCGGACCCGGCGCGCCAGGTCGAGAACCTGTCCCTGTTCGACTTCGAGCTCTCGGCCGAGCAGATGGCCGCCATCGACGCGCTGGCGGACCCGAACGCCGACATCGTCTCCCCGCTCGAGTTCGGCCACTGAGGCTCCCGAGCCAGCCGGGCGTACGGCCGCGGACCTCGGCGTCGAGTGCCGCGGCCGTACGTCCATCCATACGTCCACCAGCTCGTCCGACCGCCCCGTAGCCAAGCCTTTCCTCGGTATCCCGGGGGGCCGCCGACGGTTACCGTTGTTGTACATGAGCACCAACGAGACCGCCGGTCGCCCGGTCGACCTCCACTTCCTCCGCCGCTTCATGTGGCTGTCCGTGGCCGCGGCGCTGGCCACCATGGCGATCAAGGGTGGCGCCGCCTACCTGACCGGATCGGTCGGCCTGCTGTCCGATGCGCTGGAGTCCACGGTCAACCTGGCCGCCGCGCTGATCGGTGTCTGGGCCCTCACCCTGGCCGCCAAGCCGGCCGACGAGGGGCACCCGTTCGGGCACGGCAAGGCGGAGTACTTCTCCTCCCTCGCCGAGGGATCGATGATCCTGGTCGCGGCGACACTGATCGTCTACACCGCCATCCAGCGGCTGATCCACCCGGCTCCGGTCGAGGAGATCGGCGTGGGCCTGCTGCTGTCCACCGGTGCCTCACTGATCAACCTGGCGGTCGCGCTCGTGCTGCGGCGCGTCGGCCGGCGGCACCGCTCGATCGCGCTGGAGGCCGACGGCAAGCACCTGATGACCGACGTGTGGACCTCGGCCGGCGTGCTGGTCGGGGTGGGGCTGGTATTCGTCACCGGCTGGCAGCCGCTCGACCCGATCGTCGCCCTGCTGGTGGGCGTCAACATCCTGGTCACCGGCTGGGGCCTGCTGCGCCGCTCCGGGACCCTGCTGCTCAGCAGCTCGATCGAGGAGTCCGAGCTGGCGCTGCTGCGTGAGGTGGAGGCCAGGGTCGCCGCGCGTGAACCCGTGCACTTCCTGCGCAACCAGACCGTCCAGCAGGGCCAGACGGCGCTGGTCCACGCCTTCATGTGCGTCCCGGACGACTGGACGGTGCTGCGGGCCCGGCGGCTGGCCGAGGAGGTCAAGCAGGAGCTGACCGCCGTGCTGCACCGGACCGACACCTACGTGCACGTCCAGTCGCACTCCTCCCACGACGTCGAGTCGGACGAGGTGCTCGAGGCGCTGGAGCGCGAGAGCCGCCAGTCACGCGAGCAGTCCGCCGGCTGATCAGCAGGAAGCGGGGTCGTTGCCCTCCGAGCCGACGGTGCCCAGCAGGCGTACGCCACTGCGCTCGCCATCGGCCAGCTCGGCCCAGGTGCACGGCAGCTGGACCGCCATCACGGCGGAGACGGGGAAGGCACAGCGTACGGCGTCCGCATCCCCGTGGCCCGCGTCGTACGACAGCTCGTTGGCCAGCATCGGCAGCCCGGGGGAGTGCGCGACCACCAGCAGGGAGTCGACCTCGTCCTCGATCTCGCCGATCCGCTGCAGGAGCGTCTCCACGTCGGCCAGGTAGAGCGCGTCCTGGTACTCCTCGCGAGGCTCGCCGGGCAGGGCGAGGCCGGCGACGGTCTGGCGGCAGCGCTCGGCGCTGGAGCTCATCACGACCTGGATACCGGCGTCGGCCAGCAGGGCACCGGCCGCGGCGGCCTGCCGTTGGCCGAAGTCACTGAGCGGGCGCTCCTTGTCGGAGGCGACGGAATGCGCCGCGGCCTCGCCGTGGCGCATCAGGTAGAGCATACGTTCCATACCCCCCAGGGTACCGGAGCGGGGGAGGGCGGACGACGCGCGTGCCGTCCGCCCTCCCCCCGCGTCCACCTTCCGGCGCCCGGCTCAGGGGTTCGGATCCTCCGAGGGCGGGTGCACCCGTCCGCCGCGGGAACGATCCAGGGACACCGGTCCGACGATCGGCTCCCACCCCCGGTCGGGGCGCCGGATCGACGGGTTCGCCTCGCGGGACCGGTAGACGATGTAGGGCCGGGTCGGGTAGGCGAGCGGGACCGAGAAGGCGTGCACCAGGCGGGTGTACGGCCAGATCGCGAAGAGCAGGAACGCCGCCACGATGTGCAGTTGGAAGTACAGCGGCACCCCGGTCATCAGGTCCGCCTGCGGCTGCAGGCCCAGGATCGAGCGCAGCCACGGCGAGATGGTCGCCCGGTAGTCGTAGCCCTCGCCGCCCAGCACCTGGTACATCACCGTCGCGATGCTGCCGAGCAGGATCGGCAGCGCCAGCAGGACGTACATCACCTTGTCGTTGACGGTGGTCGCCTGGAAGACGCCACCGACCGTACGCCGGCGGTAGATCAGCAGGGCCAGGCCGAGCACGGTGGCCAGGCCGGCCAGCCCGCCGCCGACGGTGGCGAGCAGGTGGTAGGCCTCCTGCTTGATGCCCATCCCCTCGGTCCAGGTCTTCGGGACCAGCAGGCCCATCACGTGACCGGCACCGACGGCAAGGATGCCGTAGTGGAACAGGGGTGATCCGAGCCGCAGCATCCGGCTCTCGTGCAGCTCGGAGGAGCGCGTGGTCCAGCCGAACTTGTCATGGCGGTAGCGCCAGATGGTCCCGACCACGAGCATGGTCAGGCTGACGTAGGGGAAGACGATCCACAGCATGATTTCCAGGGCAGTCATCATCGCTCCAGGGGGTGGGTCGAGCCGGTGCCGGCCGTACGTCGGAGGGCCTCGGTGGGCACCAGGGGTTCGCGGGGACCGAGGGCGTCGACGCCGACCATCTCGGTCGGGGGGCCGCCGGCGATCAGGTCGAGGGTACGCAGGCGGGTGGCCTCGTCCACGTGCGGCAGCGTGAGGGTGACCGCCTCCACGACGGCCTTCCAGGGGCTGGCCAGCTGCCCCAGCGCCTCGCGCAGGACCTCCAGGCCCTCGCGGTGCGAGCCCAGCAGGACCCCTGCCACCTCCGGGTCCCCGAGGGCCGAGAACTCCAGCACGACCGGCAGGTAGTCGGGCAGCTCGTTGGCGGCGAGCTCGTGGCCGGCGGCCCGGTAGGCCTCCAGGAAGGTGACCAGCGCCGTGCCGCGCTTGCGCGTGTCGCCGGTCAGGTAGTACGAGAGGTAGAGCGAGCACTTCCGCTTCAGGTCGAAGGTCTCCACGTACTGCTGGGCCAGGGCATCGCCACCGACGTGGCGGGCATGGGCCAGGAAGGTCGCGAGCCGGTCGCCGATCGGGCGGGGCAGCGCAGCGACCTCGGCCTCGACCGCCGGGTAGCGCTCGAGGTTGGCGGGCGTGGGGTAGTCCAGCAGCACGGCCGCAGCCATGTGCGTCAGGGCGCGCTGCCGGGCGGAGTGCGGGACGACGGCCAGCGCCGGCCGGCGGGGTCGGCCGAGGAAGCTTCCCCGGCCCGCTCCGGGAAGACTCACAGCGCACCTCCGGCGAAGCCCGGGGTGCCGGGGAAGCCATCCAGGTCCTCGCGCCGGCTCAGGGTGAGCCGGACCCGCTGCGCCCCACCGGGCGAGCCGGATCCGTGCGAGCCACCATGGTCGGCCTCGGAGTGTGCGTGCCCGGCCGCGGCCAGTCCCGGACCGTTCATCCCGACCCCGTCGGGCTCGTCGAGCGAGCAGCCCATCGGGTCGACCGCCGCCATGGCGCGGCCGATCTCGCCGTGCGTGGTCGGGATGACGTACCGCTCGTCGTAGTCGGCGATGGCCAGCAGCCGGTACATGTCCTCGACCTCCTGCCCGGTCATCCCGACCGCCGCGGCGATCTCCTCCTGCGGCGGGTTGCCCAGGTTGATGTCGCGCATGTACGAGCGCATCGCGGCCAGCCGGCGCAGCGCCAGCTCGACCGGACGGGGGTCGCCGGCGGTGAACAGCTCGGCCATGTACTCCAGCGGGATGCGCATCGTCGACAGCGCGGTCAGCAGCACCCGGTGGTCCTCGGCATCGTTCCCGGTCCGGGCGACCTCGTCGACGATCGGGGACAGCGGCGGCACGTACCAGACCATCGGCAGCGTGCGGTACTCCGGGTGCAGTGGCAGCGCGACCTCGTAGTCGTGGATCAGGCGCCACACGGGGGAGCGCTGGGCGGCCTGGATCCAGTCGTGCGGGATGCCGGCGGCCTCTGCGGCGACCTGGACCGCGGGGTCGTGCGGGTCGAGGAAGGCGTTCCGCTGGGCGGCGAGCAGGTCGTGCTCGTCCTCCACCGAGGCGGCCTCGGTGACCCGGTCGGCGTCGTACAGCACGATGCCGAGGTAGCGCAGCCGGCCCACGCAGGTCTCGGAGCAGACCGTGGGCAGCCCCTCCTCCAGCCGCGGGTAGCAGAGCGTGCACTTCTCGGCCTTGCCGGAGCGGTGGTTGAAGTAGACCTTCTTGTACGGGCAGCCGGAGACGCACATCCGCCAGCCGCGGCACTGGTCCTGGTCGACCAGCACGATCCCGTCCTCGACCCGCTTGTACATCGCGCCCGAGGGGCAGGAGGCCACACAGCTGGGGTTGAGGCAGTGCTCGCAGATCCGGGGCAGGTAGAACATGAAGGTCTTCTCGTACTCGAGCCGGACCTTCTCGTTCATCTTCGCCAGGATCGGGTCGTTGACGGCGATCTCCTGGGAGCCGGCCAGGTCGTCGTCCCAGTTGGCCGACCAGGAGATCTTCATCTCCTCGCCGGTGATCAGCGAACGCGGGCGCGCCACCGGTACGTGCGGGGAGTCCGCGGGCGCGGTCAGCAGCATGTCGTAGTCGTACGTCCACGGCTCGTAGTAGTCGGCGATCTTGGGCATGTCCGGGTTGTAGAAGATCGTCGCCAGCTTGCGCAGGCGACCGCCGCCGCGCAGCCGGATCCGGCCGTTGGGCTGGCGGATCCAGCCGCCCTTCCAGCGGTCCTGGTCCTCGTACGTCCGGGGGTAGCCGAGGCCCGGACGGGTCTCGACGTTGTTGAACCAGACGTACTCCAGGCCGGACCGGTTGGTCCACGCCTGCTTGCACGTGACCGAGCAGGTGTGGCACCCGATGCACTTGTCGAGGTTCATCACCATCGCCATCTGCGCCATGATCCGCATCAGTACTGCACCTCCTGGCTGCGGCGACGGATGACCGTCACCTCGTCGCGTTGGTTGCCGGTGGGCCCGACGTAGTTGAAGCCGTAGGCGTGCTGGGCGTAGCCGCCGACCAGGTGGGTCGGCTTCATCAGCACCCGGGTCAGGGCGTTGTGGATGCCGCCGCGGGTGCCGGAGGTCTCCGTACGGGGGACGTCGACCGTACGCTCCGTGGCGTGGTGCATGAACACCGTGCCCTCCGGCATCCGGTGGGAGACCACCGCGCGGGCGACCACGACGCCGTTGCGGTTGTACGACTCGACCCACTCGTTGTCCTTGACGCCGATCTTCGCCGCATCGGCCGGGGACATCCAGATGTTGGGGCCGCCGCGGCTCAGCGAGAGCATGTACAGGTTGTCCTGGTACTCGGAGTGGATGGACCACTTGTTGTGCGGGGTCAGGTAGCGCACGCCGACCTCGACCCCGGCGCTCTCGTGGCCGGTGGTGGTGGAGCCGATCTTCGCGTCTCCGAAGAGCCGGTGCATGTCCAGCGGTGGCTTGAAGGTCGGCAGGTTCTCCCCGAGGTCGGACATCCAGTCGTGGTCGAGGAAGAAGTGCATCCGGCCGGTCAGGGTGTGCCAGGGCTTGTCCCGCTCCACGTTCTGGACGAACGCGGAGTAACGACGTCCGCCGGTCTCCGACCCGGACCACTCCGGGGAGGTGATCACCGACTGCGGCTGCTGCTCGGTGTCGGCGTACGTGATCCGGCGTCCCTCGTTCTCCGCGGCCAGGTCGGCCATCCGGGTCCCGGTCCGCTTCTCCAGGGTGTGGAAGCCCTGGGTGGCGAGGTGGCCGTTGGAGGTCCCGGACAGCCGCAGGATCATCTCCGCGGCCTTCACGTCGGTGTCGACCAGCGGCCGGCCGGCGCAGGAGCCGTTCCGGGCCACCCCGTTCATCCCGGCCAGCTCGGCGATCTCCTGCTCCGGGTGCAGCACGATGCCCTTCACCGGCATCCCCAGCTTTTCCGACAGCGGCCCGATGGTGTCGAACTTGTCGCGGATCGCCGTGTAGTCGCGCTCGATGGTGATCAGCTTGGGCATCGTCACGCCGGGGACCATCGGGGTCTCGGCGAGCGGCCTGGTGGCGCCGTGCGGCATGCCCATCGCGTCGGGCGTGTCGTGGTTGAGCGGGGCGGCGAGCAGGTCGTGGCGGGTGCCCAGGTGTTCTCGGGCCATGTCGGAGACGATCCCGGCCAGGGTCCGGAAGATCTCGAAGTCGGTCCGGGACTCCCACGGCGGCGCGATCGCCGGGTTGAACGAGTGGATGAACGGGTGCATGTCGGTCGTCGAGATGTCGTGCTTCTCGTACCAGGTCGCCGCCGGCAGCACCAGGTCGGAGTGCAGCGTGGTCGAGGTCATCCGGAAGTCGAGCGTGGTGAAGAGGTCGACCTTGCCGGTCGCGGCCTCGTCGCGCCAGACCATGTCCCGGGGCCGGCGCTCCGGCTCGCACTCGGCGGCCCGGATGGCGTCCCGCGCGCCCAGCAGGTGCTTGTGGAAGTACTCCGCACCCTTGGCGGAGGAGCCGATCAGGTTGGTCCGCCAGTTGGTGACCACCCGTGGGAAGTTCTCCGGGTCGTCCGGGTCCTCGCAGGCGTAGTGCAGCTCGCCCTTCTGGAGCTGGTCGACCACGTACGCCGGCACCTCCATGCCTGCGGCGGCCGCGTCCTCGGTGATCGTCAGCGAGTTGCGGTCGAAGGTCGGGTAGGTCGGCATCCAGCCGCGCTTGTTCGCCTCGATCAGGGTGTCGGCGGTGGTCCGCCCGCGCATCCGGTCACTGGCCAGCGGGGAGGCCAGCGCGTCGGCGGGCAGCCCGTCGTAGCGCCACTGGTCGGTCGCCAGGTACCAGTAGGAGGCGGTGGTCATGTGCCGGGTGGGCCGTTGCCAGTCGAAGGCGAAGGCGTACTGTTGGAAGCCGGTGATCGGCCGGACCTTCTCCTGGCCGACGTAGTGCGCCCAGCCGCCGCCGTTGCGGCCCTGGCAGCCGCACATCATCACCAGGGCGATCATCGTGCGGTAGATGGTGTCGGCGTGGAAGTAGTGGTTCACCCCCGCGCCCATGATGATCATCGAACGGCCGTGCGAGTCGTCCGCGTTCTGCGCGAACTCCCGCGCCACCCGGGTGATCTGGGCGGCCGGAATGCCCGTGATCGTCTCGGCCCAGGCCGGCGTGCCGACCGCCTCGGTGTCGGTCTCGTCGCGCGGCCACTCGCCGGGCAGCGGCGCCCGCTCGACGCCGTACTGGGCCAGCATCAGGTCGTAGACGGTGGTGACCAGCAGCTCGCCGACCCGGCGGGCAGGGACGCCGCGGCGCACCAGCGAGGAGCTGCCGACGTGGTTGGCGTCCTCGTCATCGGTGCCGGCGGGCACGGTGTCGAACCGGGGCAGCGAGAGCTCGACCGGCTCGTAGGAGCCCTCCAGCAGGGACATCACCGGGTCGATGTCGCCGGCCTCGAGGTTCCACTTGCCGAGGCCGGACTCGCCGAAGCGGTGGCCCAGGGAGCCGTTCGGCACCCGGGGGGCACCGCTGCGGTCCATCACGACCGTACGGAAGGCGGCGTTCTCCTCGGCTGCGAACTCCGGCAGGTCCTCGGCGGTGACGAACTTGCCCGGCACGTGCGTCAGGGTGCCGTCCGGCAGCCGCTGCTCGGCGAGCGCGACCAGGTAGGGCGCATCGGTGTACTTCTTCATGTAGTCCAGGAAGTACGGGGTGCCCGCCGCGACGTGGAAGTCGCGCAGGATGACGTGTCCCATGGCCAGGCCCAGGGCTCCGTCGGTGCCCGGGTGGATCGCCATCCACTCGTCGGCGAACTTGGTGTTGTCGGCGTAGTCGGGGCTGACCGTGACCACCTTGGTGCCCTTGTAGCGCACCTCGGTCATGAAGTGGGCGTCCGGGGTACGGGTGACGGGGACGTTGGAGCCCCACATCATCAGGTAGGAGCTGTTGTACCAGTCGCCGGACTCGGGGACGTCGGTCTGGTCCCCGAAGACCTGCGGGGAGGCCATCGGCAGGTCGGCGTACCAGTCGTAGAACGACAGGATCGCGCCGCCCAGCAGCGAGTAGAAGCGGGTGCCGGCGCCGTACGAGACCTGGCTCATCGCCGGGATGACGGAGAAGCCGGCCAGCCGGTCGGGACCGTAGCGCTTGATCGTGTAGACGTGGGCGGCGGCCGCGATCTCGTTGGCGGTGTCCCAGCTGACCCGGACCAGGCCTCCCTTGCCGCGCTGGGACTTGTACGCGTGTGCCTTCTCCGGGTCCTCGACGATCGACTCCCAGGCGTCGACGGGGTCGGGGTGGGCCCGCTTGGCCTCCCGCCACAGCCGCAGCAGCACCGACCGGGCGTACGGGTAGCGGACCCGGGTGGGGGAGTAGGTGTACCAGCTGAAGGCCGCGCCGCGCGGGCAGCCGCGGGGCTCGTAGTCCGGCATGTCGGGGCCGGTGCCCGGGTAGTCGGTCTGCTGGGCCTCCCAGGTGATGATGCCGTCCTTGACGTACACCTTCCACGAGCAGGACCCGGTGCAGTTCACCCCGTGGGTGGAGCGGACCACCTTGTCGTGCGACCAGCGGTCGCGGTAGAAGACGTCGCCCTCACGGCCGCCGGTGAGGAAGAGTTGCCGCTTGTCCGCCGAGGCGGTGCCGCGCCGGAAGAAAGTCCCCAGGCCGAGCAGGCCGTTGTCGTCACTCGGGGTCGGGGCCGCGTGCTCGGGGCCGGTGGAACCTGCCGGACGTGTGGTGGAGGTCATCGGGGGTCCTTTCGCGATGGGGGCAGCGGTCAGCCGGGAAACGGTGCCCTGGGCCGGGCGTACATCACCCAGGTGAGCAGCGTGCAGAGGATGAAGAAGATCCCGCAGCCGATGAAGAAGGCGTGGGCGTCGAGGTTGGCCAGGGCCACGCCCACGAAGAACGGACCGAAGGAGGCGATGGCGGCGGTGAAGCCGATCACGCCGCCGGCCTGGCGCGGCGGCATGATCATCGGCATCTGCTTGAAGGTGCCGGCGTTGCCGATGCCCGCGAAGAAGAACATCGCGAACATGGACACCAGGAAGCCCTTGTACTCGTCGGGTGAGCTCGGGTTCAGGAACGTGGCCGCCACCAGGATCGAGATGGACATCCCGACGCCGGCGACGAAGGTCCACAGGGCGCCGCCGAACCTGTCGCACAGCGGGCCCCAGGCCACCCGGACCGCGGAGGCGATCAGCGGCGGCAGGAAGCCGAAGGCGGCGCCGGCGACGAGACCCGAGACGTCACCACTGGCGGGGACGAACTTCGAGGTGATGCCGAAGGTGTTGTTCACCAGCAGGACGAACTGGGCGGCGAACCCGGAGAACGCGCCGAAGGTCATCAGGTAGATCAGCATCAGGGCCCAGGTGTTCCGGTTGCCGAAGATGTCCATCTGCTGGCGGAAGTTGGCCTTGACCGGGACGTCGCGCAGGAAGAACCAGGCCAGCACGGCGGCCAGCACCGTCCAGGGGACCAGCACCAGGCCGACGTTGTGCAGCCAGATCGGGTGGCCGGCCGCCTGCTGCGGGGTGAGGAAGGCGGTGCCCAGCAGGCCGAAGCCCATCACCCACGGGCCGAGGACCTGGATGATCGACATGCCGAAGTTGCCGATGCCGGCCTGGGTGCCCAGGGCCGTCCCGGACTTCGACTTGGGGAAGAAGTAGCCGGTGGAGGGCATGTAGCCCGAGAAGACCCCGCCGCCGATGCCACAGGCGAAGGCGAGCAGCAGCAGGGTCGAGTACGGGGTGCCCGAGTCGCGGACCGCGAAGGTCCAGCCGAGCATCGGGATCAGCAGCAGCAGGGACGACAGCGTGACGAGCTTGCGGGTGCCCAGCAGCGGCGGGAGGAACATCCAGGTCAGCCGGAAGATGCCGGCGGCCAGGCCGGGCATGGAGACCAGCCAGTACAACTGGGCCTTGGTCAGGTCGAAGCCGACCTTGTTCAGCTGCGGTGCCACGGTGGAGACGATGTACCAGGTGCAGAACGCCAGGATCATCGAGTAGGTCGTGATCCAGAGTGTTCGCCAGGCGATGCGACTGTCCCAGGTCTCCTCGTTGTTGGGATCCCAGTTGGACAGATCCGGTGCGAGTGCGGTGCCTGCCGCCATCCTTCGACTCCCTCGTATGTCGTAGTACTACGCGCATCCTGCCGTATTTTTCCCGATCATGCCAAGGAAAATGACCCGAGTTGGTGTGAGGTGTGCTGCACGGAGTTGTGACCGGCCGGCCGATGGGCTGGCCGGCCCGCCACGGGCCGGCGCCCTCGGACGGTGCGGGTCGGGCGGCTGCGGGGACCGTCAGGAGACGGCGCGGAGGGTGGGCGGAACGACCGTCTCCAGGTGGGCGTGGTCGGCCCAGGTGTCGACGTCGGAGCACTCGGGGCCGCTGGTCGCCACAGCGGTCATGGCCAGTCCGGCGACGAGTCGGCGGACGGAGGCGTTGCGCGTACCGCCGTCGGCGGCCAAGGTGTCCAGGCCCCGCTGGAGGGCGTCCGGACGGTAGAGGGCTGCCAGCCATTGCGGATGGCACTCGTGGTCGACCAGGTGGGTGCCGTCGACCCCGTCCAGGTGGGCGAGCAGTCGGGGGAGCGCGGAGGCGATGAACGGCATGTCGCACGCGAGCACCAGGATCGGCGTGCCGTCGCCCACGGAGCGCGGGCCGGTGGTGCCGGAGAGGGCCTGCAGGCCTGCCTCGATGCCGGCGACCGGGCCGCCGTGGGCGGGTGTCTCCTGGGTCTGCAGGACGGTCGCGGGGACCTCCAGTGCTGCCGGGCCGACCACGACGCGGTGCCGCGCCCCGGTCGTGGAGTCCAGGGTGTGGTCGAGCAGGCGGCGCCCGGCGAGGATGACCTCGGGCTTGCACGCGCCCTCGAGGCGTCGCGCGCGGCCGCCCGCGAGGATGATGGCGTCGTAGGTGACCCAGGTCATGGTCCGACCTTAGAACACCTCGGCCCCGGATGCACCTGGTCGCGCCGACCCGGGCGAGCTCGGAGGAACGGCGGCTCAGATGTCGAGCAGGCCGCAGAGGGCGTCCAGCCTGCGGAAGGTGATCCGCCCGGAGGCCTGCTCCCGGACGATCGGCTTGGCGCAGAAGGCGACGCCCAGCCCCGCGGCCGCGATCATCCCCAGGTCGTTGGCACCGTCACCCATCGCGACGGTCCGCCCGGGCGTGGCGCCGACCTCCGCGGCATAGCTGCCCAGGAACTCGACCTTGGCCCGGCCGTCGACCACCCGGCCGACCGTACGGCCGGTGAGCAGTCCGGCGTCGTCCACCTCGAGCCGGTTCGCCCTGACCAGGTCGATCCCGAGCCGCTCCGCCAGGGGCGCGACCACCTCGATGAACCCGCCGGAGACCAGGCCGACGTGGCCGCCCCGGGCCTGCACCGTGCGCACCAGTTCCTCGGCACCCGGGGTGTACGACACCCGTGCCAGAACGTCGGCGAGCGTGGACGCCGGGACCCCGGCCAGGGTGGCGACCCGGCGGGCGAGGCTCTCGGCGAAGTCGATCTCGCCGCGCATCGCCTGCTCGGTGACCCGGGCCACCTCCTCGCGCGTGCCGGCGGCCTCGGCGATCTCCTCGATCACCTCGCTGGTGATGAAGGTGGAGTCGACGTCCATCACGACCAGCTCCGGGCCGTCCAGCAGGGGCCCGCTCACCACGGCGGCGGACAGGTCGTACGCGTCGGCGACGGGTCGTACGTCGATCGTGCCTGGGGCCCCGCCCTCCACGTACACCGCCTGCCAGGCGTCCTCGTGGCGGTGGCGTACGCTGGTCACCCCGGGAAAGAGGGCCTGCGCGGCCTCGATGGCCGCCTCGGGGATGCCGGCGGGGGACACGAGGGCGAGGCGCTGCCTCACGGCGGGAACTGGCTGCACGGCCGCGACCCTACCGCCTCGAAGGCCCGGCGCCGGGCGCCTTCCGCGTGGTCCGCGAGGACGCGGAGCGGCGCGGAACGAGTGATTTGCTCTGGGCCTCGATTGATGACAACATAGTGGGGTTGCTCCGACAGGGCAGCAAGCGTCATCAACATTCCATAGGGTCTCGCACGAGTTGCACCGCCGACAGGGTCGGTGGAGGTGCTCGGGAGTTCGCCCCGCCAGGGGCTCAGATGGGTAGATGACGCATGCTGTTCGGCCGCCAGAGGGTTCGGCTCGGACACCGTGGACCGTCCCCGGATGGATCCCTGGTGAACGAGACGCGCTGAACCGGATGTCACAAAAGAGGACCTCTTGACAGGTCCTTGTGTCTCCAGGATGCGCGACACGCCCGACCGCGTGGGTCGCTCGATCATCGGGATCGCGCGGGTTTTCCGCTGGGTCTGGTCAGACCGGGAGCAACAAGACCGGTACTGCTCACCCGAGCGGCCGCCGAAGCACGAGAAGTAAGGACGAACTGTGGCGGGACAAAAGATCCGCATCAGGCTGAAGGCCTATGACCATGAGGTCATCGACTCCTCGGCGCGCAAGATCGTCGATACGGTGACGCGAACTGGTGCCCAGGTTGCCGGCCCGGTGCCGCTGCCCACGGAGAAGAACGTGTTCTGTGTGATCCGTTCGCCCCACAAGTACAAGGACAGCCGCGAGCACTTCGAGATGCGTACGCACAAGCGGCTCATCGACATCATCGACCCGACGCCGAAGACCGTCGATTCGCTCATGCGTCTCGACCTTCCGGCCGGTGTCGACATCGAGATCAAGCTCTGAGGGACGTCTGAATCATGAGCAACGAACGCAACCTGAAGGGTCTGCTGGGCACCAAGCTCGGCATGACCCAGGTCTGGGACGCTGACAACAAGATCATCCCCGTGACCGTCATCCAGGCCGGCCCCTGTGTCGTGACCCAGGTCCGTACGCCCGAGTCCGACGGCTACTCCGCCGTCCAGCTCGGCTTCGGCGCGGTCAAGGCCCGCAAGGTCACCAAGCCGATGGCCGGTCACTTCGAGAAGGCCGGGGTCACCCCGCGCAAGCACCTGATGGAGCTGCGCACGGCTGACGCCGCCGAGTACGAGGTCGGCCAGGAGCTGACCGCCGACGTCTTCGCCGACGGCGAGTTCGTCGATGTCACGGGCATCACCCGCGGCAAGGGCACCGCCGGTGTCATGAAGCGCCACGGCTTCAAGGGCCTCGGCGCCGGCCACGGTGTGCACCGCAAGCACCGCGCCCCCGGTTCCATCGGTGGCGCCTCCACGCCGGCGCGCGTCTTCCGCGGCATCAAGATGGCCGGCCGGATGGGCGTCGACAAGAAGACGGTGCAGAACCTCAAGGTCCACGCGGTCGACGTTGAGAAGGGCCTCATCCTGGTCAAGGGCGCGATCCCGGGCACCAAGGGTGGTCTGGTCGTTCTCCGCAGCGCCGCCAAGAAGGCTGCCACGGAAGGGAAGGCCGCATGAGCACCCTGACCATCGACGTCCTGGACGCCCAGGGCAAGAAGGCCGGCACCGCTGATCTCCCCGCCGAGATCTTCGACGTCGAGCCCAACACCGCGCTGATCCACCAGGTCGTGATCGCCCAGCTGGCTGCTGCCCGCCAGGGTACGGCCAAGGTGAAGACCCGCGCCGAGGTCTCCGGCGGCGGCAAGAAGCCGTGGCGCCAGAAGGGCACCGGTCGCGCCCGTCACGGCTCGACCCGTTCCCCGATCTGGACCGGTGGCGGTGTCTCGCACGGCCCCGTGCCGCGCTCGTACGCCCAGCGGACGCCCAAGAAGATGATCGCCCAGGCGCTCTACGCCTCGCTGACCGACCGCTTCCGCGACGGCAACATGCGCGTGGTCACCGGCTTCGGCGTGGACGACAAGCCCTCCACGAAGGCGGCCCTGGCCTCCCTCAGCAACTTCTCCGAGGCCCGCAAGGTCCTGGTCGTGGTGAACCGCGACGAGGAGCTGCTGCAGCTGAGCCTGCGCAACGCCGGCAGCGTGCACCTGCTGGTCCCCGACCAGCTCAACGCGTACGACGTGCTGAACGCCGACGACGTCGTGTTCACCCAGTCCGCCCTGGACGCCTTCGTCGGTAGCCGTACCGCCAAGGAGGAGCAGAAGTGAACGAGCCGCTGAAGATCCGCGAGCACCACGACGTGCTGATCGCCCCCGTGGTCTCCGAGAAGAGCTACGGCCTGATCGACCAGAACAAGTACACGTTCCTGGTCCGTCCGAACGCCAACAAGACCGAGATCAAGATCGCGGTCGAGAAGGTCTTCGGCGTCAAGGTCATGGCGGTCAACACCCTGAACCGCAAGGGCCACACCCGCCGGACGAAGTTCGGTCTCGGCAAGCGCCCCGACACCAAGCGAGCGATCGTCACTGTTGCTGACGGCGAGCGCATCGACATCTTCGGAGGCTCGGTCGACTGACCGGGCTCCTCGCTGAGACAAGGAAACACACTCCTATGGGTATCCGTAAGTACAAGCCGACAACTCCGGGCCGACGCGGCTCGTCCGTTGCCGACTTCGTCGAGCTGACCCGGTCGACGCCGGAGAAGTCGCTGCTCGTCGCGAAGCCGAAGACCGGCGGCCGTAACAACAACGGCCGGATCACGACCCGTCACATCGGTGGCGGTCACAAGCAGGCGTACCGCTTGATCGACTTCAAGCGCTACGACAAGGACGGCGTGCCGGCCAAGGTCGCTCACATCGAGTACGACCCGAACCGCACCGCGCGCATCGCTCTGCTCCATTACCTGGACGGCGAGAAGCGCTACATCATTGCTCCGAAGGACCTGCAGCAGGGCGCCCTCGTGGTGTCCGGCGAGGGTGCGGACATCAAGCCGGGCAACAACCTGCCGCTGCGCTCGATCCCGGTCGGCACCACGGTCCACGCCGTGGAGCTGCGTCCGGGTGGCGGCGCGAAGATGGGCCGGTCCGCCGGCACGTCGGTGCAGCTGGTCGCCCGTGAGGGCAAGAAGGCCACCCTGCGTCTCCCCTCCGGGGAAATGCGCATGGTGGACGTCCGCTGCCGCGCCACCGTCGGGGCCGTCGGCAACGCCGAGCAGTCCAACATCGACTGGGGCAAGGCCGGCCGCAACCGCTGGAAGGGCAAGCGCCCGACCGTCCGTGGTGTGGTCATGAACCCGATCGACCACCCGCACGGTGGTGGTGAGGGTCGTACCTCCGGTGGCCGCCACCCGGTTTCGCCCTGGGGCAAGCCCGAGGGTCGCACCCGCGACAAGAACAAGGCCAGCAACCGCGACATCGTCCGGCGTCGCAAGTCCGGCAAGAAGCGCTGATCGAGGAAGGGAAGGTAGAACATGCCTCGCAGTCTGAAGAAGGGCCCCTTCGTCGACGACCACCTGTGGAAGAAGGTGGACGCGCAGAACGAGAAGGGCACCAAGACCGTCATCAAGACCTGGTCGCGCCGATCGATGATCCTGCCCGACATGATCGGGCACACCATCGCCGTGCACGACGGTCGCAAGCACGTCCCGGTGTTCGTCACGGACGCCATGGTTGGCCACAAGTTGGGGGAGTTCGCTCCCACCCGTACGTTCAAGGGCCACATCAAGGACGACCGCAAGTCGCGTCGGCGCTGATCCGAGGAAGTTGAGAGCCAATGAGCAACACTGACAAGGCACGGCCGAGCCGTCGCGCGGCCCTGCTCGGCGATCGCCCTGGTAACTACGCCATCGCCAAGCAGGTGCGGATGTCCGCCCAGAAGGTCCGCCGTGTGGTGGACATGGTCCGTGGAATGGGCGTCGACGATGCCCTGAACACCCTGAAGTTCGCCCCGCAGGCCGCCTCCGAGCCGGTCTACAAGGTGGTGGCCTCGGCCGCCGCCAACGCGGAGAACACCGACGGCCTGCGTCGCAACGACCTGTACATCTCCCAGGCGTTCGTCGACGAGGGCATGACGATGCGTCGCATCCGTCCCCGCGCCAAGGGGTCGGCCAGCCGCATCCTGAAGCGTTCCAGCCATATCACCGTCGTCGTCGAGCCTCGCTCGAATGACACCGAGAACAAGAAGAAGGAGGCCTGAGCATGGGTCAGAAGATCAACCCGAACGGCTTCCGACTCGGTATCACCACCGACCACGTGAGCCGCTGGTTCGCAGAGAAGCAGTACGCCGAGTTCGTCGGTGAGGACAACAAGATCCGCGAGTGGATCCACTCCAACCTGGAGCGCGCCGGCATCTCGAACGTGGAGATCGAGCGTCGTTCCGAGCGGGTCACCATCTTCCTGTACGCCGCTCGTCCGGGCATCGTCATCGGCCGTAACGGCGCCGAGGCGGAGCGCGTCCGCGGCCAGCTGGAGAAGATGACCGGCAAGCAGGTGCAGCTGAACATCCTCGAGGTCAAGGACCCCGACACCGATGCACAGCTCGTCGCCCAGGGTGTCGCCGAGCAGCTCGGCGCCCGCGTGGCCTTCCGCCGCGCGATGCGCAAGGCCCAGCAGTCGGCCATGCGCGCCGGCGTCAAGGGCATCCGGATCCAGTGCTCCGGCCGTCTCGGCGGCGCCGAGATGAGCCGCTCGGAGTTCTACCGCGAAGGCCGTGTGCCGCTGCACACCCTGCGCGCCGACGTCGACTACGGCTTCTACGAGGCCCGTACCAGCTTCGGCCGCATCGGTGTGAAGGTCTGGATCTACAAGGGTGACGTCTCCGGGACGCGTGCCGAGCGCGCTGCCCAGAAGGCCGCCCGTCAGAACGCCAACCAGCGCCAGCGTCCGGCGCGCGGTGGCCGTGGTCGTGGGGATCGCCCCGAGCGCGGTGGCCGTCGTCGTCAGGACGCTGCGGCAGGCCAGGACGCCCCCCGGGCGACCGAGTCTGCCCCCGCGACCGAGAACGCAGGAGCCTGATATCCATGCTGATCCCCCGTCGAGTGAAGTACCGCAAGCAGCACCACCCGGGGCGCTCCGGCGCCGCCAAGGGTGGTACCGCTCTCGCATTCGGTGACTACGGCATCCAGGCACTGTCCAACGCCTACGTCACGAACCGGCAGATCGAGTCCGCTCGTATCGCCATGACCCGTCACATCAAGCGTGGCGGCAAGGTCTGGATCAACATCTACCCGGACCGTCCGATGACCAAGCACCCTGCCGAGTCCCGCATGGGTTCCGGCAAGGGCACCCCCGAGTGGTGGGTGGCCAACGTCAAGGCCGGTGCCGTGATGTTCGAGCTGGCCGGCGTCGATGAGGAAGTGGCTCGCGAGGCCATGCGCCTGGCGATCCACAAGCTGCCGATGAAGGCGCGCTTCATCAAGCGCGAGGTAGGTGAGAACTGATGGCGAAGACCACCAGCGCAGTCGAACTGCGCCAGATGAGCCGTGAGACCCTGAACGAGAAGGTCGTCGAGCTGAAGAAGGAGCTCTTCAACCTCCGGTTCCAGCACGCGACCGGCCAGCTCGAGTCGCAGGGTCGTCTGCGCGAGGTCCGCAAGGACATCGCGCGGATCTACACCGTGCTCCAGGAGCGGAACCTCGGCATCGTCGAGGACCCCGACCGGGCCGCCGACACCACGGACGTCGAGAAGGATGAGAAGGCAGACGCATGAGCGAGCAGACCACTGAGAAGGAGACCGCGGAGCGCGGCCGCCGCAAGGTGCTGACCGGCTACGTCGTCAGCGACAAGATGGAGAAGACCATCGTCGTCACCGTGGAGGAGCGCAAGAAGCACCCCCTCTACGGCAAGGTGATGCGTCAGACCGCGCGCTACAAGGCCCACGACGAGAACAACGAGGCCGGCATCGGCGACCGCGTTCGGATCATGGAGACCCGCCCGACGTCGCGTGACAAGCGCTGGCGCCTCATTGAGATCGTCGAGAAGGCCAAGTAACCACATCGAGTTCCACTAGGCCCTCGGAAACTGGGGAACCAGTGGGACAACCAGGAGATAGAAGATGATCCAGCAGGAGTCGCGACTGAAGGTCGCCGACAACACTGGTGCGAAGGAACTCCTTTGCATCCGTGTTCTCGGTGGTTCCGGTCGTCGCTACGCCGGACTCGGCGACACCATCGTCTGCACCGTGAAGGACGCAATTCCCGGTGGAAACGTGAAGAAGGGTGAGGTCGTCAAGGCCGTCGTGGTCCGCACCGTCAAGGAGACCCGTCGACCCGACGGTTCTTACATCAAGTTCGACGAGAACGCCGCCGTGATCCTGAAGAGCGACGGGGAGCCCCGTGGCACCCGTATCTTCGGACCGGTCGGCCGTGAGCTGCGCGACAAGAAGTTCATGCGCATCATCTCGCTCGCCCCGGAGGTGATCTGACATGAGTGACCAGAAGAAGCTGCACGTGAAGAAGGGTGACCGCGTCAAGGTCATCGCCGGCAAGGACAAGGGCACCGTCGGCGAGATCATCGCCGTCGACCCGTCCAACGAGCGCGTCACCGTCCAGGGCGTCAACATCGTCAAGCGCCACCTGACCGACCGCCAGGCCGGCGGCCGGACGGTCCAGGGCGGGATCGTGTCCTCCGAGGCCCCGATCCACGTCTCCAACGTCCAGCCGGTCGTCAAGAAGGACGGTGAGGAGGTCGTGACGCGCGTCGGACACAAGCGCGTCAAGGTCACCCGCACCCGTGCCGACGGCTCGGAGCACGAGGTCTACCGCAGCGTCCGTATCGCCAAGGCCACGGGGGAGGAGTTCTGATGTCCACCGAGACCACCGAAGCAACCACGCCCGTGACCCGCGAGGTGCCGCGTCTGAAGACGAGGTACCGCGAGGAGATCGTCCCGGCGCTGCGCGAGCAGTTCCAGATCGCCAACGCGATGCAGATCCCCGGTCTGGTCAAGATCACCGTGAACATGGGTGTCGGCGACGCCGCCCGTGACTCCAAGGTGATGGATGGCGCGATCAAGGACCTCACCGCGATCACCGGCCAGAAGCCGCAGGTCACGAACGCCCGCAAGTCGATCGCCCAGTTCAAGCTCCGCGAGGGCCAGGCCATCGGCACGCACGTCACCCTCCGCGGTGACCGCATGTGGGAGTTCCTGGACCGTCTGCTGTCGATCGCCCTGCCGCGTATCCGTGACTTCCGCGGGCTCAACCCGTGGCAGTTCGACGGCAAGGGGAACTACACCTTCGGTCTGACCGAGCAGGTCATGTTCCACGAGATCGACCAGGACAGGATCGACCGTACCCGCGGTATGGACATCACGATCGTCACCTCGGCGACCAACGACGAGGAAGGCCGCGCGCTGCTCAAGCAGCTCGGCTTCCCCTTCAATGACAACCCGAAGAAGGCGAAGGCCAAGGTGTCCGGCTCTCGCTACTCCCGTGGGAAGAAGTGAGTAACTGATGGCAAAGACCGGTCTGAAGGTCAAGCAGTCCCGTAAGCCCAAGTTCGCGGTTCGCGGCTACTCCCGCTGCCAGAAGTGCGGCCGTCCGCACTCCGTCTACCGCAAGTTCGGCCTGTGCCGCATCTGCCTGCGGGAGATGGCCCACAAGGGCGAGCTGCCCGGCATCACCAAGTCCTCCTGGTGAGTCCTGCGTACGCGGTGCCGTCCGTCTGACGAGCGGCGCCGCGTACGAGGGGCAACGGGGGAGGGGCGGACGAGAGTCCGCCGCACCTCCGGGTGGGCCCATGCCCACGGCCAGCCGGTGGGGCCGATGCTCTCACCAGATTCCTAGATTTTCACACTTCCAACGCCGCAGGTCCGGGCCTCGAGCCATCGGAAACCGCAGCGAGAAAGAGGCTTCCTGAGCCATGAGCATGACCGATCCGATCGCAGACATGCTGACGCGTCTGCGTAACGCCAATCAGGCGCACCATGACGAGACATCTATGCCCCACTCGAAGATCAAGGCGGGTATCGCCGAGATCCTCAAGCAGGAGGGCTACATCCAGGACTACCAGGTCACCGACCCCGCCGAGGGGGAGGTTGGCAAGACCCTGACCCTGACGCTGAAGTTCGGCGAGGACCGTGAGCGTGCGCTCGCCGGTATCCGCCGCATCTCCAAGCCGGGCCTGCGCGTCTACGCCAAGTCCACCAACCTGCCCAAGGTCCTCGGTGGCCTGGGTATCGCCATCATCTCCACCTCGCAGGGTCTGCTGACCGACCGCGAGGCCAAGGCCAAGAGCGTGGGTGGGGAAGTCCTCGCCTACGTGTGGTGACGGACGAGACCGAGAGAGGAGAAAACCATGTCCCGAATTGGAAGGCTCCCGATCACCGTCCCGTCCGGCGTTGAGGTCACCCTTGATGGCCGGCAGGTGAAGGTGAAGGGTCCGAAGGGCGAGCTGGAGCACCAGGTCGCCGCGCCCATCACGGTGCAGAGGAGCGAGAACGGCGAGCTGGTCGTCGAGCGCCCGGATGACGAGCGCCTGAACCGCTCGCTGCACGGCCTGACCCGCACGCTGGTGAACAACATGGTCACCGGTGTGACCCAGGGCTACGAGAAGAAGCTCGAGATCCAGGGCGTCGGCTACCGTGTCGTCGCCAAGGGCCCGACGCAGCTCGAGTTCGCCCTCGGCTTCTCCCACCCGGTGATCGTCGACGCACCCGCCGGCATCACGTTCAAGGTGGAGAACCCCACGCACTTCTCCGTGCAGGGGATCGACAAGCAGCTGGTCGGCGAGGTCGCCGCCAACATCCGCAAGATCCGCAAGCCCGAGCCCTACAAGGGCAAGGGTGTGCGGTACGAGGGCGAGCACGTCCGCCGCAAGGCCGGAAAGGCAGGTAAGTGACGATGGGTATCTCCCTGACGCACAACAAGCACACCGCGCCGAAGGCTGCGTCCAAGCTGCGCCGCCAGGTCCGCGGCCGCAAGAAGATCTTCGGCTCCGCCGAGCGCCCGCGCCTCGTCGTGTCCCGGTCCGCCAAGCACATGTTCGTGCAGGTGATCGACGACACCCAGGGTCGTACGCTCGCGTCGGCTTCGACGATGGAGGCCGATCTGCGCTCCTTCGAGGGCGACAAGTCTGCCAAGGCTCGCAAGGTCGGCGCGCTGGTCGCCGAGCGTGCGAAGTCCGCTGGTGTGGAGAAGGTCGTTCTCGACCGCGCCGGCTTCAAGTACCAGGGTCGTGTGGCTGCGCTCGCCGATGGCGCGCGTGAAGCCGGCCTGGACTTCTGACGAGAGGATAGAGAAGCGATGAGTGAGAACCAGGGCCGCACTGGCGGCCGTGGCGAGCGTCGCGGTCGTGACGATCGTCGGGGCAGCCGCAACACCGAGGACAAGAACCAGTTCATCGAGCGCGTGGTGACCATCAACCGCGTTGCCAAGGTCGTCAAGGGCGGCCGCCGCTTCAGCTTCACCGCGCTGGTCGTGGTGGGCGACGGTGACGGTACGGTCGGCGTCGGCTACGGCAAGGCCAAGGAGGTCCCCGCGGCGATCGCCAAGGGTGTCGAGGAGGCGAAGAAGAACTTCTTCCGCGTCCCCCGCATCCAGAAGACCATCCCGCACCCGGTCCAGGGCGAGAAGGCCGCCGGCGTGGTCATGCTGCGCCCGGCCGCTCCCGGTACCGGTGTGATCGCTGGTGGCGCCGTGCGCGCCGTCCTCGAGTGCGCGGGTGTCCAGGACGTCCTGGCGAAGTCGCTGGGTTCGTCGAACGCGATCAACGTGGTGCACGCCACCGAGGTCGCGCTGAAGATGCTGGAAGAGCCCGAGGACGTCGCCAAGCGTCGTGGGAAGTCCGTTGCGGACGTCACCCCGGCCGCGAAGCTGCGTTCCCGTGAAGAGGGCAAGCAGGAGGTGGCTTCCTGATGGCGAAGCTGCAGATCACCCAGATCAAGGGTGTCGTCGGCGAGAAGCCGCAGATGGGGCGCACGCTGCGTGGCCTCGGTCTGCGCAAGATCGGCCAGAGCGTCGAGCAGCCGGACAACCCGGCCATCCGTGGCATGGTCCGTACGGTCCGCCACCTGATCACCGTTGAGGAGGTTGACTGATATGGCGATCAAGCTGCATGATCTCCAGCCGGCTCCCGGCTCCAAGCGCGACCGCATCCGTGTCGGCCGTGGTGAGGGTTCCAAGGGCAAGACCTCGGGCCGTGGCACCAAGGGCACGGGCGCACGCAAGAACACCCCCGAGTTCTTCGAGGGTGGCCAGATGCCGATGCACATGCGTGTTCCGAAGCTTCGCGGCTTCAAGAACCCGTTCCGCGTCGAGTACCAGGTCGTGAACCTGGAGAAGCTCGTGGCCCTCTACCCCGAGGGTGGCGAGGTCACGGTCGAGGACCTGGTCTCCAAGGGCGCCGTCCGTGACGGCGAGCTGGTCAAGGTGCTGGGCGGCGGCGAGCTGCCCGTCAAGCTCCAGGTCAAGGCCAACAAGTTCTCGGCTTCGGCCAAGGAGAAGATCGAGGCCGCCGGCGGTTCCGCCGAGGTCCTCTGACCCACGGGTCATCACAGCTGGGCACCCGTCTGACGGGTGCACGGCACAGCAGGGGCGGTTCCTCCGGGAGCCGCCCCTGCTGTCGTACGTCGCCGCCCGGGTGTCCCCGGGGCTGATCGTCCGGGCGGGGGCTTCGGTGGAGTTGATACAGTCGAGCGGCATGCTCCAGTCGGAGCGTGGTCCAGCGTCCCCGGGCATGCCCGGTACGTGTTGTCGTCGTCACGAGAGAGGGGCACGGTGCTCCAAGCATTCGCGAATGCCTTCCGGACACCGGATCTTCGCAACAAGATCCTGTTCTCCCTGGGGATCATCGTCATCTTCCGGATCGGCTCCGCCATCCCCATCCCGAACGTGAACGTCCAGCAGGTCGACTACTGCCGCGCCATGGCCTCCGGCGGCCAGGCCGGCTTCGCGTCGATGCTCAACATGTTCTCCGGTGGTGCCCTGCTGAGGCTGGCGATCTTCGCCCTCGGCGTGATGCCGTACATCACCGCCTCGATCATCATCCAGCTGATGACGGTGGTGATCCCGCGGCTGGAGCGCCTCCGCAAGGAGGGCGGCCACGGCCAGGAGCAGATCACCCAGTACACCCGCTACCTGACGATCCTGCTGGCCATCATGCAGTCGACGGCGTACGTCACGCTGGCGGTCAACGACCAGCTGATCCCGGGGTGTACCGGGCTGGTCTACAGCAGCAACCTGTTCCCGGTGATCGTGATGATCCTGACCATGACCGCCGGCACGAGCCTGGTGATGTGGATGGGTGAGCTGATCACCGAGAAGGGCGTCGGCAACGGCATGTCCGTGCTGATCTTCACCTCGGTCGCCGCCCAGTTCCCGAACGGGCTGACCTCGGTCCGCCAGTCGCGCCCCGGCCAGGAGGGCTGGGTCGTGATGGGCCTGGTCGTCCTCGTCGGCCTCGCCGTGATGGCCGCGGTGGTGTTCATCGAGCAGGGCCAGCGCCGGGTCCGGGTCCAGTACGCCAAGAAGATGATCGGCGGGAAGCTGCGTGGCGGCACCTCCACGTACATCCCGATCAAGGTGAACCAGGCCGGTGTCATCCCGGTCATCTTCGCCTCGTCGATGCTGTACCTGCCGGTGATGTTCTCGACCTTCAACCCGAACAGCAAGGCCGCGCAGTGGCTCGGCCGCTACTTCGGGACGATGTCGCACCCGGTGTACGTCATCACGTACTTCCTGCTCATCATCCTGTTCGCCTACTTCTACGTCTCGATCACCTTCAACACCGAGGAGATCGCGGACAACATGAAGAAGTACGGCGGTTTCATCCCCGGTATCCGTGCGGGCCGGCCGACGGAGCGGTATCTTTCCTTCGTCCTGAGCCGGCTGACGGCTCCCGGATCGCTGTACCTGGCGCTGATCGCGCTGATCCCGTCGATCGCCTTCATACTGTTCCAGGCCAACCAGAACTTCCCGTTCGGTGGTACGTCGCTGCTCATCATCGTCGGCGTCGGCCTGGACACCATCAAGCAGATCGAGTCCAAGCTCCAGCAACACAACTACGAAGGGTTCCTCCGATGAGGCTACTGATCATGGGTCCGCCCGGTGCCGGCAAGGGCACGCAGGCCAAGGGCATCGCCGAGCGCTACGGGATTCCCGCCATCTCCACGGGCGACATCTTCCGTACGAACGTGAAGAACGAGACCCCGCTCGGTCTGAAGGTCAAGGAGATCATGAACGCGGGTGGGTACGTCGGTGACGACATCACCAACGGCCTGATCGCGAACCGGCTGGCCGAGGAGGACGCCCGCGGTGGCTTCCTGCTCGACGGCTACCCCCGTACGCCCGCCCAGGTGGAGGCGCTCGACGGCATGCTGGCCGAGCTCGGCGAGAAGCTTGACGCCGTCGTCTCGCTGACCGCCGACACCGACGAGGTCGTCACGCGACTGCTGAAGCGTGCCGAGATCGAGGGCCGGGCCGACGACAACGAGGAGACCATCCGGACCCGCCTCGACGTCTACGCCAAGGAGACCGCCCCGCTGCTGGCGACGTACGCCGACCGCGGCCTGCTGGTCGAGGTCGACGGCCTGGGTGACATCGACGAGGTGGGGCAGCGGATCGCCGACGCCCTCGAGGCGAAGAAGGCCTGAGTGTTCCGTTCCCGCGGGATAGAGATCAAGACCGACGACCAGCTCCGCCTGATGCGGAGGGCGGGGCTGGTCGTGGCCGAGTTCCTCGACGCCATCAGCGCCCAGGCGCGCCCCGGCGTGACCCTGCGCGAGCTGGACCAGGTCGGCCGCGACGTCCTCGCCCACCACGGTGCCGACTCGAACTTCCTGGAGTACGGGGCGGACTCCCGTGGCCTGGGTGGGTTCAAGGGTGTCGCCTGCCTGTCGGTGAACCAGGTCATCGTGCACGGCATGCCGACCGACGAACCCCTCGCCGACGGCGACATCCTGTCCATCGACGGGGGAGCGATCATCGACGGCTGGCACGGCGACGCGGCCCGGACCGTCCAGGTCGGCACGCCCAGCCCCGCCAACCAGGCGCTGGCCGAGGCCACCGAGGGCGCCATGTGGGCCGGCATCGCCGCCGCCCGGCTCAACGGCCGGATCGGTGACATCGGCGCGGCCGTGGAGGCGTACGCCACCTCGGCACCCGGCGGACCGTACGGGATCGTCCGCGAGTACGTGGGCCACGGCATCGGCACCGAGATGCACCAGGCTCCCGACGTGCCCAACTTCGGACGTGCCGGCAAGGGCCCGCGGATCACCCGCGGGATGGCGTTCTGCATCGAGCCGATGCTCACCCTGGGCGAGCCGGACAATGCCGTGCTCGACGACGACTGGACGGTCGTCACGCTCGACGGCCGACCGGCCGCGCACTGGGAGCACACGGTCACCTGCACCGCGCAGGGCGTCTGGGTGCTCACCGCACACGACGGCGGCGAGGAGATGCTGGGCCGCCTGGGCGTCCCGTTCGGCCCGCTGGCCGACTGAGCAGCCACTGAGGAGTCCCTCCCACCCGGCCCCGCGCGCGCCGACCTCCTGGTCTGGTCTCGTTCGGGGCCGGATGGCACACTTGCTCCACCGGGCCACCCCCACGGTCGGTCCGCTGATGCACTGGAGGCTGCCATGGCCGACGAGGAGTACCCCTTCATCCCCGTGACGCGGTCCGGGGACGAGCACCTTGGCCGACAGGACCGGCCGGAGCCGTCGCCGCTGGAGATCATGGAGCTGATCGAGACACTGCGCGCGGTGGTCGCCGGCCGTACCGCCGCCCCGTACGTCCTGGACGACACCGACCCGCTGGCCCGCGAGGCCTGCTGGCTGCTGGTCGCCGCGATCCTCGGCAAGCCCGTCCGCCACCCGGCGGAGGTCACCGCCCAGTGGTACGTCGCGCAGCGCGAGGCCGAGTGCGGTGCCTCGGTCCGGCTGCTCGGCAAGCGGCTGGAGCCGGCCATCGCGTGGCTCGCCCCCGACGACGAGGCCGGGCTGCCGATCAGGTCCCGGTTCGCCGCCTGGATGGTCCGCGCGGGCGGGCAGCGTACGCGGCTGGGTCCGCTGCGCGCCGCCGAGATCTACCGCGACCTCGTGCCGCGGATGTCCGGGCACGGGGTGAGTCGTTCCCGGCCCATGGAGATGTGGCGCGAGACGCTGGACGGGCTGTCCGGACTGCACGAGTGGTCGGGAGGCGTCGCCGGACCCCATGCCGACATCGCCCGCGGGTCCCTGCTGGCCTACGCCCGGCTGGGGGCCGAGATCGGCCGCCGGGCCGATGCCGTCGAGTGCCTGGACCGGCTGCGTCGCGACCTCCTCCTGCTGGCCGAGCATCGCGACCCCACCCAGGACGAGGTGCTGGCGCTGGTCGAGATCGACCTGGAGCTGGCCTTCCTCGACGGCCGCCCCTGACCGGCCCGTCCCGCGGGCACCGGGCCGGATCCTTGCCACGGAGTGTCCCGCGATACGGGACGATCCGGGGCGTCCCGTACGCTCTTGCCCAGACATCGGCGCGGCAGCGCCGTGAGGAAAGGACTGGAGCCCGATGAAGTCAGCTCGTCTCGGCATGGTCGGCGCGATCGCCGCCGTGTCCATGCTGCTCGCCGCCTGCGGCGGCACCGCCAACACCGACGCGAAGTCGGGGGACCGGACCTACAAGATCGGGATCACCCAGATCGTCTCCCACCCCTCGCTGGACGCCTCGCGCGACGGCTTCAAGAAGGCGCTCGCCGATGCCGGCCTCAAGGTCGAGTACGACGAGCAGAACGCCCAGGGCGACCAGGCCACCGCCACGTCGATCGCGAACAAGTTCGCCACCGACAAGAAGGACCTGGTGCTGGCCATCGCCACACCGACCGCCCAGGCCGCCGCCCAGGCGATCACCGACACCCCGATCCTCTTCACCGCCGTCACCGACCCGGTCTCCGCCCAGCTGGTGAAGTCGCTGCAGGCACCCGGCGCGAACGTCACCGGCACCACCGACATGAACCCGGTCGCCCAGCAGGTCGGCCTGGTCAAGCAGCTCGTCCCGGGGGCCAAGACCCTCGGCGTGATCTACAGCTCGGGCGAGGTGAACTCCGAGGTCCAGGTCAAGCTGGCCCGCGAGGCTGCCACCAAGGAGGGACTGACACTGAAGGAGGTGGCGGTCTCGAACTCCTCGGAGGTCCAGCAGGGCGCACAGTCGCTGTCCGGGGTCGACGCGATCTACGTTCCGACCGATAATGTCGTGGTGTCGGCACTGGAGTCGGTGCTGCAGGTGGCCGAGACCAACAAGATCCCGGTCATCGCCGGCGAGGGTGACTCGGTCAAGCGCGGGGCCGTCGCCACGTACGGCATCGACTACGGCAAGCTCGGCCAGCAGACCGGCCAGATGGCGGTCAAGATCCTCACCCAGAAGGCCGACCCGGCCACGATGCCGGTCGAGTCCCAGTCCGACGTCCAGCTGGTCGTCAACACCGCCGCCGCGCAGCGGATGGGCGTGACCATCCCCGCCGACCTGCTGGCGAAGGCCGGACAGAAGTACAACTGACGCCCGCCGGTGGCGGGCCGGTGACCCCAGGTCACCGGCCCCGCCACCGCCGTGCGCCACCGCACCGCCCCGCCGTGCGCACGGGGGTGGCACCACCGAAGAAGGAGCCCGCATGATCGTCGCACTGGACCTGGGGCTGGTCTTCGCCGTGATGGCGTTGGGGGTCTACATCTCGTTCCGGATCCTCGACTTCGCCGACCTGACGGTCGACGGATCGTTCACCACCGGAGCAGCCACCGCCGCCGCCCTGATCGTCTCCGGAGTCAGCCCCTGGCTGGCGACGGTCGCCTCGATCGGCGCCGGCCTGGTGGCCGGCTCGATCACCGGCCTGCTGCACGCCAAGGGCGGGATCAACCCGCTGCTGGCCGGCATCCTGACCCAGATCGCGCTCTACTCGATCAACCTGCGGATCATGGGACGTGCGAACGTGCCGCTGCTGCGGGCCCAGACCATCATGTCCCCGCTGCGCGACGCCCGGCTGCTCGGGACCCCGGTCTCGGTACTGGTCTTCCTCGGACTGGCCGTCATCGTGGCCGCCCTGCTGGTCTGGCTGCTGTCCACCGACATGGGCCTGGCGATGCAGGCGACCGGTGACAACGAGTCGATGATCCGCTCCCTCGGCGTCAACACCGACGCGATGAAGATCTTCGGCCTGGCCCTGTCCAACGGACTGGTGGCCCTCTGCGGGGCACTGATCGCCCAGTACCAGGGCTTCGCCGACATCGGCATGGGCATCGGCCTGATCGTGGCCGGCCTGGCCTCGGTCATCATCGGCCAGGCCATCTTCGGGCAGCGTACGGTCCTGATCGCCGCCTCCGCCGTGGTGGTCGGCTCAGTGGTCTACCGGGTGGTCATCCAGATCGCGCTGATGGTCGGCCTGAACCCCAACGACATGAAGCTGATCTCGGCGGTCCTGGTCGTGGTGGCCCTGCTGCTGCCGAAGTGGGACGTCGTCCGACGCTACCGCAACAGCCGCCAGGAGCGGCTGGACAAGCTCACCGAACCCTTCGACGAGCCGGAGCCGGTCGCCATCGGCAAGGAGGCACACCGATGAGCCATCCCAAGCTCGAGCTGACCAACATCACCAAGGTCTTCTACCCGCACACCGTCAACGAGCGGATCGCCCTGAAGTCGGTCTCACTGACCCTGCGCGAGGGCGACTTCGTCACCATCATCGGCTCCAACGGCGCCGGCAAGTCGACGCTGCTGAACGTGATCTCCGGCGCCCACCGCTCGGAGGCGGGGATCCTGCGCGTGGACGGTGCCGACGTCACCCGGCTGGCCGACCACCAGCGCGCCCGGTACATCAGCCGGGTCTTCCAGGACCCGATGGCCGGTACCTCCCCGCACATGACGATCGAGCAGAACCTCTCCATGGCGCTGTCCCGGGGCCGGCGCCGCGGCCTGCGCCGGGGCGTCTCGGCCGCCAAGAGGTCCCGCTTCCGCGAGGAGCTGGCGGCGCTGGAGCTGGGACTGGAGGACCGGCTCGGCGTACGGGTCGGGATGCTCTCCGGTGGCCAGCGCCAGGCCCTGTCGCTGCTGATGGCGACCTTCAGCGAGCCGGAGATCCTGCTGCTCGACGAGCACACCGCCGCCCTGGACCCGCAGCGCGCCGCGCTGGTGACCCGGCTGACCGGCGAGGCCGTCGCCCGGCACGGGCTCACCGCCCTGATGGTGACCCACAACATGGAGCAGGCGCTCCAGCTGGGCAACCGGCTGATCATGATGCACGAGGGCGAGATCATCTTCGAGATCGATGCCGGCGCGAAGGAGCGGGCCACCGTCCCGGACCTGCTGGCCGAGTTCGGGAAGGTGCGCGGCGCCACCGAGGCCCTCAGCGACCGTACGCTGCTGGGCTGAGCGCGGGCATGTCGCGCGCGGGATTCTAGCCATCCCGATGGTCCGACCAACCGGGGGGTGGTGTCCACCGGGACCGCGCCGGGTGCGCAGGATGGTTGCATGGCAACCTCCGACGTCCAGGCCGCGATCACCGTCCGACTCGCCCTCCTCGGTCTCCCGGTGGCCGAGGACAGTGCCGGCGGTGCCGAGGCCCGGCTGGTCGCCCCGCTGCTGGCCCGCCAGCGCGAGCTCGGCCGGCGCCTGGCCGACCGGCTCTGCCCGGTCGACGCCCGGATCCAGGCCTTCCTCGACGAGTACCTCGCCGACACGGCGGCCCGCCCGGCCCTGCCCCCGACGACGCTGGTCCTGGACCAGCCCGGGCTTGCCCGCGGACTCTCGCTGCCGATGGACGGTGATTCCTTCAGCTCGGCGTACGTGTCCAGCTACCGCCTGCTGAACGGGGTGCTGCACAACCCGACCAGCGACCGGCGCACCACCGCCGGCGTGTTCCACATCGCCGAGGGCGGCCTGCCGATCCCGGACGACAAGATCGCGGTCCCCAAGGACGTCTTCGGCCGCCTGCTGGAGCTGGCCCTGCAGCCGCCGCAGGAGGCGCTCGAGCTGCCCTGGTCGGCGCGCTGGGACGCCCCGGCACGTTCCTTCGCCTCCCTCCTGCTGCGTCCGGTAGTGGTGCCCGCCGTCCCGGGGGTCTCGGCGGAGCGGACGATGGAGGTCCGCTTCATCGTCCCCGGTGGCCTGGTCAGCAACCTGGACTTCGTCGAGGGGATCTTCGGCAACGCCGGCGACCCCCAGCTGCCCGAGAACGACGCAGCGCTGGACGCCGAGCACTGGACCGGCACCACCGGCTGCGTGATCCTCGCCCCGCACCTGGTCACCTTCACCAAGCGCGAACTGGGCCTGCCGCACCGGGACCAGGCGACCGAGCGCCAGCGCCGCGACGGGCAGTGCTGGCAGGACGAGGGCGAGCTGTACAACGGCGGGAAGGCCTTCAAGGTCTGCGCCCGGACCGCCGCCGGGGTCATCGTCACCGTGATCGCCGACAACTACTTCGGCTACTGCAAGAAGGAGGTCAAGACCCAGATCGGCTACTCCGCGAACCTGTTCGGCGGGGCGGAGGAGGAGCACTCCGGCGGGGCCCTGGTCTTCCCCAGCTACAACGAGGGCCAGGAGTTCTACGACAAGTACGGCGGTGACGACTGGACCCTGGCCGACGTGCTCGCCCAGGAGGGCTGCCGCTTCGTCCGCCAGTCCGAGGGACACGCCCTCGACCCGTCGGACCCGGGACTGGTGATGGTGCCGGGGAGGTCCGTCTTCAGCCTGCGCGAGCGCACCGTGGCCTGGGACGACGGCCACGGTGGCCGCTGCTCGATCCCGCTGCGCGCGGATCGTCGTTACCTCACCCCGGACGGCTACCGGATCCGGATGAGCCAGTCCGAGACCGACCGGACCCAGTGGACGCTGACCGGCACCGCGCCCCGCTCCACCTCCTGCCACAAGCCCAGCACCGTCTCCGGCGGCGGCAAGTCCGAGATCTCCAAGGCGATCACCGACGCCTTCGTCTACGGCAGCGCGTACGTCAAGGACTTCGACGCCGACATCGAGACGGTCACCGCGATCCTGGCCCGGGACTTCGCCAACCGGTTCGCCGACCCGGCCCGCAACGGCCTGGACCACCGGCCGGTGCTCAGCGACCGCCGCAGCATGGGCAGCGTGATCAAGCTGCTGACACCCTCGGCCGACTACACCTGGGAGTACAACGAGTGGCTGCGCTCGGTGCCCCAGCACATCAAGGAACTCGTCTTCGTGGTCAAGCGCTCCTACCGCCCCGAGTGGGGAGCGGACTGGCGCAGCCACTTCACCGTCGGCATCATGAACGGCCGCAGCGGCAACGCGCTGCGGCTGGACGGGGAGCGGGTGATCGTCAGCATGCTGCGCGTCGGCTTCGACGAGGAGGGCGCCTGGCGCCTGTTCAGCCTGCGGCCCGACTTCAGCCCGGCGACGAAGGTGCAGACCGAGGACGACATCACCGCCAGCACGGTGGTTCCGGCCCGGCTGCTCGGGCTGCCGGGGGAGCTGTCCCGCAAGGTCGTCGCCAACTGCGAGCGGCTGCTGTTCCAGCGACCCGACGATGCGATCCACCGCGGCTACGACAAGCAGGCCGAGCGGGACATCTCCGGTTCGGAGACCTTCCTGTCCAATTTCCAGCCACTGGACCACGACGACGCGCGGGCGATGCGGGACGACGCGATGGCGTTCAGCCAGTTCAGCGAGCCGATCCAGGACCTCGTCCGGCGGGCCGCGGACCTGCCCGAGGGCACCTCGCCGGCCTACTTCGTCTCCTCGGCCAACCCGCGACTGGTCGACGGCAAGCCCTCCAGGAACCCCCGCTACCTGCAGGTCCGCCCCGACCTGGCCGATCCGGAGGCGACGGCGCTGGCCGACCTGGCGATGCACCTGCACCGGCGGGTCCCGATGACCAGGCCCGCGCCGGTCTCGGTGGACGTGGTCGCCGCGGGCCGGCGGAACAACCCGCCCGAACCCGGCGTACCGCCGCTGTGTGCGTTCAACCCGCTGCACTACCTGGAGCTGCCCGAGCTGTTCATGGAGTTCATCAGCTCGATGACCGGCAAGTCGCCCTCGACCACCGGCGCCGGGTCGGAGGGAGCACTCACCAAGGGCCCGTTCAACGCGCTGCCGGCGGTCTACGACCTGAACGCGGCCCTGCTCTCGTACGTGCTGACCGGCTACGACGGCTGGGTCTCCTGCGCCGGGTACGTCGGTCCGCAGGTGCGGGTCGACCACGACATCAGCCTGCTGGTGCCGGAGGTCTTCTCCCGGATGAGCCCGGAGGAGCGGGACGCGTCCGCCCTCGTCGCCGGTGGCTACCTGGAGCGGGTGGAGGACATGGAGGTCGACGGGCGGACGGTGCTCGCGGGCAGGCTCGGCTACCGGATGACCCAGCGGTTCGCCACCGCCTACTTCGGTCGGATCTTCATGCACCCCGACGTGGTGTTCACCGAGGAGATGCTGCGACCCGAGCTGCAGGACCCGGCGGTCTTCGCCGAGAGCATCGACACGATCGTCACCACCCACCAGCGGGTGGCCCGGGCCTACTTCGAGGACGGCACGGCCGATGCGGCGTGCCCGCCGCTGCGGGCGCTGCTCGAGGTGATGGCGTTCGGGGCGACCGCCGACGGCCGGACCCTGGACGACCCGGGGGTGCGTGAGCTCTTCACCCGCGAGAACGTGCTGGCCAGCGACTGGTACGCCCGGCGCCTGGACGCCCAGCAGGCGGCCCGGGTCCGTCTGGTCCGCTCGGCGGTGGAAAGGCTGGACCGTTTCGCCGAGGGGACCGGGGCCGACGACGTCCGCGAGCGGCTGCACGTCGACGACCGGCTCGACCGGGCCCGCCGGGAGCTGGCGGAGGTGTCCACCCCCGAGTACCGTGCCGGGCTGGTCGGCCAGCTCGGCCTGCAGCCCGAGCTCGCCTGACGCGTCCGGCCCGGGCGACGGCTCAGGCCGGCGGGGTGGTGGCCAGCTGCCAGGGCTGCCCCTCACGGACGGGCGGGGTCAGCTCGACCTCGAAGGCCGACGACAGCTCCTCGGCCAGGGCGCGCGGCGTCCGGGCGCTCGAGCCGTGCTCGCACAGGTGGCGGGCCACCAGCCCGCGGGTGTGCTTGGCCCAGTGGCTCGCCCCGGGCACCACCACCTGGACCCAGCGCCTCGCCACCGCGCCGGTCGGGCGCCAGGCGGTGGCGTACGTCGAGGAACGGCAGTCGACCACCGGTCCGGTGCCGGCGGCCGCGGTGAGCGGGGCGTCCAGGTGCGGCCGCCACCACGGGCCGAGCCGGCCCACCCCGGGTAGGTCGACGTCCATCGCCAGCCGGTAGGCGCCGACCCGGTCCGTCATCCGCAGGGCACCGAAGGCCGCCGAGACCACCACCAGCCAGGCGTTCGCCCGCCGGCGCGCGGGGCCGGTGAGGGTCGGCAGGTCGAGCGCGTCGTACAATACGCCGGTGTAGAACTCGCCGACAGGGGTGGCGGGGGAACCGGCCAGCTCGGTGTTGCGCCGGAGGTCCTCGACCAAGGACGGCGGCACCCCGAGCAGGTCGGCGGCGTCGGGTCGGCCCGACACCTCGGCCAGGGCTGCCTGGACCGTACGCCGAGCACCGGCCAGCTCGGGGAAGGACAGCGTCGCCGGGTCGGTGGCCCGCCCCCGGGTGCGTGGGGACTTCGTCTCGGAGGGCGGCAGGAGGATCAGCACCGCCCCAGCATGCCAGCGCCGCGCACCCGCTCCGGCCGGCGCCCGCCGGTACGCTGGAGGCCATGAGCAACCTGCCCGTCCCGTACAGGTACCGATCCACGCCCGAGAAGCCGGTCACCGACCAGGAGCGCGAAGAACTCACCGCTCGGGTGAACGAGGCCTACACCGACGGCAAACTGGACGACGAGCAGTACCGGGCCCACCTCGACCGGGTGTTCGCCGCTAGGACCCTGGGCGACCTGGTGCCGGTGGTCCAGGTCGTGGGGGACGCCCCGAGCTACCGGGAACCCGCGATCGTTGCACAGGACGGCACGGCGGCCCCGGGGGAACTGGCCGAGATCAAGGCCCCTGGACGGGCCGGCATGGTGGTGCTCGGCGTCGTCGGCGCAGGGGTCGCCCTGCTCCTGCTCCTGGTCGTCGTGATGGTCGCACTGGCGCCCCTGTGAGCACGCTGAGAACCCTCCCTCCAAGTGTCCGTACGGTGGCCCTGCGGGCCGCTTGGCGGGTTCATGTCCCGGCGATGCGAGGGATGCGGGGTGACGAAGATCTCACCCGCCTTTTTCGGCGTGGCGGTGGCGGCCAATAAACTCGGGGTGTGCCGAAGAAGGAAGTAACCGCCCAGAAGATCCATGACCACGTGGAGCGCCTGGGTGAGTTGTATCCGCCGATCCCGCTCTCCTCCGTCGACTTCACCGTCCGCGACCCCGAGGTGCTGCGCTCTCGCTACGGCCACGTCCTCAACTACCTGGCCCGGGTCGAGCTCGAGGTCGACCGGAACGTGCTCGAGATCCTGGCGGTGATCCCCGGGGTGGGGGAGAACGACCGCTTCTTCTACCAGGACGTCTGGCAGCCCCAGGAGATCCAGCACGGCCTCATCCTGGACCAGTTGTGCCTGGAGGTCGGCCTGCCGCCCTCGACCCCCAGCCTGCACATCGGCCTGGCCCACTACCTCTTGGGTGCCCTGGCGCACTGGGCTCCGATCCAGGACGTGTCGCGGATGATGTTCTACCTCAGCGGCGCCTCGACCGAGCGCCAGGCCGTGCTTGCCTACAACAGCTTCACCGCTGGCCTGAAGGAGCTGGGCGAGGACGCGATCGCCGAGTCCGTGGTCCATCCGATCAAGCGCCAGGAGCCCGGACACTTCGCCTTCTACCGGATGTCGGCCGAACGGCTGGCCGCCCGGATGCGACCCTGGCAGATGTGGCTGGTCCAGCAACTGCGCGGCTACTCGTACAACCTGGTCGGCACCAACGGGGAGGAGCGCTACAAGCGCGACATAGGCGGCCTGCTGGTCACCTTCGGGCTGGACCGGGACATCGAGGCGTACGCCCGCGAGATCGGCCGGCTCGAGGCCCGTTTGGTCTGGGCCAATCGCAACGGGATGGAGTTCCCGCCCTACATCCTGGACCGGATGAACGAGTCCGTGGAGCTGTACCGCGAGAAGGGGCTCTACTCGGTGCCCGAGCGGTTCGACCTCGAGGGTCACGCCGTCCCCCGCCGGACGGCGGAGCCGCTCCGAACCGCCGCCTGAGGAGTGCGCCGCGGGCCGCAGGTATCCCGGCACGCGGGATTTGTTGATGCTTGCCGGGGCGGGTAGAGTACGTCCTTGGTCACCTGTGTCGGTGTGCCAACGTGCCCGCCGATCGGCGGGCCGGAATCGACGATGCGAGGATCATGGCGAAAAAGGAAGGCGTTCTCGAACTCGAGGGCACCGTGGTCGAGGCTCTCCCGAACGCGATGTTCCGGGTCGAGCTGTCCAACGGTCACAAGGTACTGGCCACCATCAGCGGCAAGATGCGGCAGCACTACATCCGTATCCTGCCGAGCGACCGGGTGGTTGTCGAGGTCTCGGCCTATGACCTCAACCGCGGTCGTATCGTCTACCGACACAAGTAACCCGGGTGGTGGGCCCCGTGCCCGCCGTCCAATCATCCACCACAGTCGGGCGGAGTCCGTGAAGTACGGGCTACGCCCTGCGCCGATTCAGAAAGACGATCGATGAAGGTTCAGCCGAGCGTCAAGAAGATCTGCGACAAGTGCAAGGTCATCCGCCGGCACGGTCGCGTGATGGTGATCTGCGAGAACCCGCGCCACAAGCAGCGCCAGGGCTGAGCACCCTGGCTGCACTCCCGGTCGAAGACCGGGGGGCTGCCCCGGGCGCCTCGCGTCACCACCCCTGCTGGACGACCCACGGGTCAACGAGTCGGGGTACTTCGCCGGACACAGTCCGGGACAACAACCGAATACCAACAACGTGAATGCAACCCCGGGACCAGCTGTCCCGGATCCACCCTCGGACGAAGGCCGAGGCCCTGCTCCAGAAGAACGTATCGGGCGGACAGGGACGCTTCACGCCAGACACCTTCGCGGGCCACGGAGCCATGCGGGTCGGGAGACCCGCTCCGTCGCCTGTCCAACGGGAAAGGAACCCCGCCATGGCACGCCTGATCGGTGTTGACCTGCCGCGCGAGAAGCGCCTTGAGGTCGCCCTCACCTACATCTACGGCATCGGCCACACCCGCGCCCTCGAGACCCTCGCCGCCACCGGCATCTCGGGTGACAAGCGCGTCCACGAGCTCACCGAGGACGACCTGGTCGCCCTCCGTGACCACATGGAGGCCAACTACCAGACCGAAGGTGACCTCCGCCGCGAGGTCGCCGCAGACATCCGCCGCAAGATCGAGATCGGCTCCTACCAGGGTCGTCGTCACCGCAGCGGTCTCCCGGTTCGCGGCCAGCGCACCCGCACCAACGCGCGTCAGCGCAAGGGCAAGCGCAAGGCCGTCGCCGGCAAGAAGAAGTGACACCACTTCTCCCGCTCACTGACTGACAGACTCTTCGAGGAGCAAGAACACTCTCATGGCAACTGCAGGCCGTAGCACCGGCAAGAAGGTGCGCCGCAAGGAAAAGAAGAATGTGGTCGCCGGCCAGGCCCACATCAAGTCCACGTTCAACAACACGATCATCTCGATCACCGATCCCACCGGGGCGGTGGTCGCCTGGGCGTCCGCCGGCACCGTCGGCTTCAAGGGTTCCCGCAAGTCCACCCCGTACGCCGCTCAGATGGCAGCCGAGGCTGCCGGTCGTCGTGCCATGGAGCACGGCCTGAAGCGCGTCGACGTGTTCGTCAAGGGTCCGGGTTCCGGTCGTGAGACCGCGATCCGTTCGCTGGGCGCGCTCGGTCTGGAGATCGGCCCGATCTCCGACGTGACGCCCGTGCCGCACAACGGCTGCCGCCCGCCCAAGCGCCGCCGCGTCTGATCCCGAACGAACTAGCAAAGGACTGAACCAGAATGGCCCGTTACACCGGCCCCATGACCAAGAAGTCCCGTCGTCTCGGGACTGACCTCGTCGGCAACGACAAGGCCTTCGAGCGCCGCCCCTACCCGCCGGGTGTCCACGGCCGCGGCCGTACCAAGGACTCCGAGTACTCGCTGCAGCTGCGCGAGAAGCAGAAGGCGCGTTTCGCCTACGGCGTGCTGGAGAAGCAGTTCTCCCTGTACTACGAGGAGGCCAACCGCCAGCCGGGTCGCACCGGTGACAACCTGCTGCGCATCCTCGAGTCCCGCCTGGACAACGTGGTGTACCGCGCCGGCTTCGCCTCGACCCGTCGTCAGGCCCGCCAGCTCGTCAACCACGGACACTTCCTGGTGAACGGCAAGAAGGTCAACATCCCCTCCTTCCGCGTGACCGACCACGACATCGTGCAGGTCAAGGAGAAGTCGCTCAACATCGATCCGTTCGTGATCGCCCGTGAGACCCACGGTGAGCGTACGGTTCCGGCGTGGCTCGAGGCCCGTCCGAACCAGATGAAGATCTTCGTGCACCAGCTGCCGGTCCGTGAGCAGATCACGGTCGACGTGCAGGAGCAGCTGATCGTCGAGCTCTACTCCAAGTGACCCACCAGGCAGGAGGGGCTGTCCGCAGCCCCTCCTGCCGGGTTCACCCCCCGGGGGATTTGCCGCACGGCGTCTCTCCCACACCCGGAGTCGTACGGCACCGGCCGTACCCCTGACAGGAAAATCGCGCCCTCAAATAGTGGTGGACGCGGAAAGGAACACACATGCTGATCGCCCAGCGCCCCAACCTGAGCGAAGAGGTCATCGACGAGTACCGTTCGCGGTTCGTCATCGAGCCCCTCGAGCCCGGCTTCGGCTACACCCTCGGCAACTCGCTGCGCCGTACGCTGCTCTCCTCGATCCCCGGTGCTGCCCTGACCAGCATCAAGGTCGACGGCAGCCTGCACGAGTTCTCCACCATCGCTGGTGTGGTCGAGGACATCACCGAGATCATCCTCAACCTCAAGGGCCTCGTGCTCACCTCGGAGGAGGACGAGCCGGTCGTCATGTACCTGCGCAAGGCAGGTGCCGGTGAGGTCACCGCGGCGGACATCCAGCCCCCGGCCGGAGTCGAGGTCCACAACCCGGACCTGCACATCGCCACGCTCAACCGTGACGGCGCGCTGGACATGGAGTTCGTGGTCGAGCGTGGCCGCGGCTACGTGTCGTCGGACCAGAACAAGGAGATCGAGCACGAGATCGGCCGCATCCCGGTCGACTCGATCTACTCCCCGGTCCTGAAGGTCAGCTACAAGGTGGAGGCGACCCGAGTCGAGCAGCGTACCGACTTCGACCGCCTCGTCGTGGACGTCGAGACCAAGCCGTCGATCACCCCGCGTGACGCGGTCGCTTCGGCCGGTCGTACCCTCGTCGAGCTCTTCGGCCTGTTCCGTGAGCTCAACGTCGAGGCCGAGGGCGTCGAGATCGGCCCGTCGCCGGTCGACGACCAGTACGCCACCGACCTGGCACTCCCGGTCGAGGACCTGAACCTGTCCGTGCGTTCCTACAACTGCCTGCGTCGCGAGGGCATCCACACCGTGGGTGAGCTCGTGTCGCGCTCCGAGCAGGACCTGCTCGACATCCGCAACTTCGGCTCGAAGTCCATCGACGAGGTCAAGCAGCAGCTGGCCACGATGGGCCTGGCACTGAAGGACAGCGCCCCCGGCTTCGATCCCTACACCTACACCGGTGCGGGAACCGACGACGAGGAAGACGACACCGACTTCGCGGAGACCGAGCAGTACTGAGCGGAAGCTCCGTACGAGCAGTCCCGGGTACCCGCCCACGTTTCAGACTGAACTGGAGAGACAACAATGCCTACCCCCACCAAGGGCCCCCGTCTGGGTGGCAGCGCGACGCACCAGCGCATCATCCTCGCCAACCTGGCCAGCCAGCTCTTCGAGCACGGCAGCATCGTGACCACCGAGGTCAAGGCCAAGCGCGTTCGCCCGCTGGCCGAGAAGATGATCACCAAGGCCAAGCGCGGTGACCTGCACGCCCGTCGTACGGTCATGAAGACCATCACCGACCCCAGCGTCGTGCACGTGCTGTTCACCGAGATCGCCCCCGTCATGGAGGGCCGCGACGGTGGCTACACCCGCATCACCAAGATCGGCAACCGCCAGGGCGACAACGCCCCGATGGCCAAGATCGAGATCATCACCGACAAGGTGACCCCGAAGGTGCGCGCCGAGAAGGCCACCACCACCGGGTCCTCCGAGGATCTCAAGGCTGCGGTCGCCGCTGCCGCCGAGCCTGCCGATGACGCCGAGGTCACCGAGGCCGACGCCGCCCAGGCCGACCTCGATGCCGCCGCCACGCCGCAGGAGACAGTCGAGGCTGAAGAGGCCGAGGCCGAGGACACCAAGGCCGAGGACACCAAGGCCGCGGACACCAAGGCCGCGGACACCAAGGCCGAGGCCGACAAGGCCTGACCAGCAGGACGTGTCGAAGGGCGTAGGAGGGAGACCTCCTGCGCCCTTCGTGCATGGGCGCCCCGGTAGCTTGTGGGTAGCGGGGGACCAAGGAGCAGCGCGGCTGCGGGAGGATCGATCTGTGAGCGAGTCGTACAAACACCTGAGGATCGCCCAGCTGGCGAATTTCGTCGGGCCCGAGTCGGGTGGCATGCGTACGGCCATCAACAACATCGGCGAGGGCTACCAGGCCGCCGGTGCCGAACGGATCCTGGTCGTGCCGGGCCGGCGCGACGGGTTCGAGGAGACCGAGCACGGCATGGTGGTGTACGTGCGGGCTCCGCGCCTGCCGGTGAAGAGCAACGGCTACCGGATGATCACCGCCCCCAGTCGGGCGCTCCGGGTGCTGGACCACTTCCGCCCCACCTCGGTGGAGATCTCCGACAAGTGGACCCTGGCCCCGATCGCCTCGTGGGCGTCCGCCCGCGGCATCGGCTCCATGCTGTTCAGCCACGAGCGCCTGGACACGATGGCCAGCCTGTGGCTGCGCGGGTCGGTCAACATCTCCGCCTGGGTGGAGCACCGCAACCGTACGCTCGGGCGGCGCTTCGACCGGGTCGTGGTCACCTCCGACTTCGCCGCCCAGGAGTTCGCCGAGGACGGCGTACAGGTCACCAAGGTGCCCCTGGGCGTCGACCTGGAGCTGTTCCACCCCTCCAAGGGCCACCCGGCCGACGACGGGCTGCTGAAGCTGGTGTACGTCGGCCGGATGTCGCGGGAGAAGTCCCCCCAGCTGGGTGTCGACGTGGCGCTGGAGCTGCACCGACGCGGAGTGCCGTTCCGGCTCGACATGTACGGGTCGGGCCCGGACCTGGAGGAGCTGAAGGAGCAGGCGGGTGATGCCCCGGTCGTCTTCCACGGCTACCAGAAGGACCGCGAGCTGATCGCCCGGCGCTACGCCGAGGCGGACGTCTCGTTCTCCGTCTGCCCGGTGGAGACGTTCGGGCTGGCCGCGCTGGAGGCCCTGGCCAGCGGGACGCCGATCCTGACCGCCGACACCGGCGGTGCGCACGAGCTGGTCGACGAGACCTGCGGGGCCAGCGCCCGGCCCGAGCCGGTCGCGATGACCGATGCCCTGCTCGCCCTGGTGGAGCGTCCGCGTGACCAGGTGCGGGCCGCCGCCCGGGCGCGGGCCGAGGCCTACCCCTGGTCCACCACCGTCAGCCGGATGCTGGCGCTGCACGAGCAACTGGCCCACGACGCGCCGTACGCCGCGATCAGGCGGGGGATCCTGCGTCGGCGCCGCCCCCAGGAGTGGATGGACGCCTGGCAGCGCGACCTGGAGTGAGGGACCGCCCACGGCCCGGCCCCGTTCCGTTCGGCACACCGGGGAGGGGTATACCTCCCTGGGTATCGGTCTAGGGTGCTGGTACCGGTTCACGCCGTCGTGTCGAGGTCCCCGCTGTCGGCCCACTTCGCACCACCCCACCGCCGGTCCGTAGCCGACGCGGCAGGTGCGTCGGCGGACCCGAGGAGATCTCCCAGATGAAGCGCATCGTTGCCCTCGTCGCCACCCTTCCCCTGGCCCTGGTCGCCGCGTGCGGCCCGGCACCGTCCAGCAGTTCCCTGCCGGGCGCGTCGGCCCCAGCGTCGACGACCGGCGTCGTCGGGGGCGAGGTGCAGGTGTACGCACCCGGCGCCCTCGCCGCCCACACCGACCTGATCGCCGCGGCCTACGCCGCCGCCAGGCCCGGGGCAACGGCGGCCTTCGAGGTCAGCCACACCCCGACCCAGTACGAACAGCTCAAGCAGGGCTCGACCACCGACGTGTGGATCGCCGCCAACCCCAAGCTGATGGCCCAGGCAGGGACCGATGACCTGGTCCTCGCGGACCCGAGCAGGCCCGTCGTGCGGACCAAGCTGGCGATCGTCACGGCTCCCGGCAACCCGGCCGGCATCTCGTCGCCCGCGGACCTGGCCAAGCCGGGAGTGAAGCTGCTGCTCGCCGAGGACCAGTTGCCCATCGGCATGGCGGTGAGCACCTTCCTCCAGAAGATGGACGCCGGGCAGCCGGGCTACTCCGACCGGGTGAAGGCCAACGTCTCCTCCCGTGAGCTGGGGGTCAAGCCGATCGTCGCCAAGGTCGGCCTGGGCGAGGCCGACGCGGGAATCGTCTTCGTCACCGACGTGGACGAGAAGGTCGGCGTGGTGCCTATCCCCGACGACGTGAACGCCATGCTGTCGCTCGAGGTGGCTCCCGTGACGAAGGCCGACCACCCCGAGGCCGCCCGGCAGTTCGTCGACTACCTGGCCTCGCCACAGGGCATCCAGGTGCTCCTCGACGCTGGCTACCTCCCCTCGGAGTGAGGCGCAGCCGGAGTCAGCGCTGGCTCTTCGCGGTTCCCGCGGCACTGTCGGTCCTCGGGCTGTCGGTGCCGCTGGCGGCGCTGGTCGGGCGGGCGCTCACCCAGGGCACGGGCCACCTCGTCGATCCCGCGATCGGCGCGGCCGTCCGCCTCAGCCTCGCCACGTCGGCGATCTCCACGTTGGTGGTGATCGCTCTCGGCACCCCGCTGGCGTACGTGATGGCGCGCTACCGCTTCCGTGGGCGGGGGCTGGTGCAGCTGGTCATCGACCTGCCGATCGTGCTGCCGCCGATGGTGGCGGGGATCGGCCTGCTGATGGCCTTCGGGCGTCAGGGGTTGCTCGGGGCGCCGTTGTCCGTGCTGGGCATCAGCCTGCCGTTCACCACTGTCGCGGTGGTGATGGCCCAGGCGTTCGTCGCCGGCCCCTTCTTCGTACGATCGGCGACGATCGGGTTCGCGGCCGTGGACCGCAGCGTACGCGAGGCCGCCGCGGTGGAGGGTGCCACCGAGCTGGAGGTCTTCCGCAAGATCGAGGTGCCGCTCGCTGCCCGGCCGATCGGCAGCGGGATCGTCCTGGCCTGGGCCCGTGCGGTGGGGGAGTTCGGCGCGACGATCTTCTTCGCTGGCAACAGGGAAGGGGTGACCCAGACCATGCCGCTGCTGATCTTCGTCGGGTTCGAGACCGAGATCGAGGTCGCGATCGCCCTGTCGGTGGTCCTGGTCGCGATGTCGGCGGTGGTGCTAGGTGTCCTGCGGCTGCTGGACCGGCCGGGCGTGGTGGGCCACTGACCCCCGGAAACGCAGAGGGCGGGCCCGTCGGGCCCGCCCTCCACGGAGATCAGCGTTCAGCGACCAGTGATCGGTCGACGATCAGGCCTGGGTGGCCTTGGTGAGGCGCTCGTTGACGTTGTCCCAGTTGACGACGTCCCACCAGGCGTTCACGAAGTCCGCCTTGACGTTCTTGTACTGCAGGTAGAAGGCGTGCTCCCACATGTCGAGCAGCAGCAGCGGGGTCTGGCCGACCGGCAGGTTGCCCTGGTGGTCGAAGACCTGGTAGACGCGCAGGTCCTGCGACAGGCCGTCGTAGCCCAGGACGGCCCAGCCGGAGCCCTGGATGCCCAGCGCCACCGCGGAGAACTCCTTCTTGAAGGAGTCCAGGCCGCCGAACTTACCGTCCAGCGCGGTCTTGATCTCGCCGGTGGGCTCGGAGCCGTCCGGGGTCATGTTGGTCCAGAAGACCGAGTGGTTGAAGTGGCCGCCCAGGTTGAAGGCGAGGTCCTTCTCCAGCTTGTTGATGACGCCGAAGTTGCCGTTCGAACGCGCGTCGGCCAGCTGCTCCAGGGCGGTGTTGGCGCCCTTCACGTAGGTGGCGTGGTGCTTGTCGTGGTGCAGCTCCATGATCTCCGGCACGATGGCCGGGGCGAGAGCGTTGTAGTCATAGGGAAGATCGGGCAGCTGGTAGGTCATGTCTTCTCCTTCACGCGGCGTATGCCGCTGTAACTGCGAACTGAGTCGATCCCCACATTACCGGGGTGGCTGGCCGCGTCAATGGGATCGTCTCCCTGCGGCGAACGCCGGTCGTCAGGCGGTCAGGACGTACGCCAGCGGGTCGGCATCGAACAGGGCGGCGCAGTCGGAGCAGCAGAAGTAGTAGCGCCTCCCGGCACGTACCCGGACGTGCCCGTCCGCCTCCGCCCGGGACCGGACGGTGGGACTGTCGCGGATCGTGCAGGTCACCAGCCGGTCGGCGGGTCCGACGGGACCGGGGACGGGGGCGCCGGGTCCGGCGCGGCGGCCGGCCCGTTCCCGGGCATCCCGGCGTGATCGACCGGTCAGGTCGCTTCCCTGGGTCCTCATGGTCGGTTCCTCCCCTACCCGGTCCCACCCGGCTGCGGCCGCGGGTATCGGTCCGCCGTCGGAGTTGTTCCGAGCCTAGGTGGCGCCGAGGGATGCGCCCAAGGGTCTGCGGGGACCTGGGCCGAGACCTGATCCAAGCTTGACCCACCCTTGACCCAAACATCGACAATTCGCTCTGGGCGAACAGCCTTGCGGAATTGGACGACCCCGGACCCCCGCGCAGCGGGGGTCCGGGGTCATGACGGCCGGGGGGGAGCCGTGGTGGATCAGAAGCGGTCCTTGGCGCGGCCCAAGTCGTTGGCGGCGTCCTTCGCGGCATCCTTGACGTCCTCGCCCACCTGCTTCATCTTGGCGCTGCCCTGCTGGGCCTGGCCCTCCGCCTCGAGTCGTTCATTGTCGGTAGCGCGGCCGGCGGCCTCCTTGGCCTTGCCGCCGAGCTCCTCCGCCTTGTTGGCGGCCTTGTCGCCGATGCCCATGGGTACTCCTCGGTGGTCGGTGAATCTGTCGATATTCACGCTAACGCGCGACGACCACCGGCATCCATACCCCTAGGGGTGAAAAGTGGTCCACGTCATACTGCGGCAGGGGGACGGGTCTCCAGCACGCGGAAGCCCTTCGCGCTGGCCAGTCGGTCGGTCGGCCAGCCCTGCTCGCCCAGCCAGCGCTGCAGGCTGTCCGCGCCGAGGTTCTTGCCGACCACCATCACCGCCCGGCCCTGCGGGGCCAGTCGGGCCAGCCATCCGAGCAGCAGTTCGTGCAGGGCGTCCTTGCCGATCCGGATCGGCGGGTTGGACCAGATCTCGTCGTACGTCGCGGTCGGGTCGACCTCGTCGGGGGAGAGCGCTCGCACGCGGTCGGCCACGCCCAGGGCGGCGGCGTTGTCCCGGGTCAGGGCCAGGGCGCGCTCGTTGGTGTCGACGGCGTCCACCTGCAGCCAGGGGCAGGCCAGCGCCAGCCCCAGGGCGATCGGGCCGTACCCGCAGCCGACGTCGGCCACCCGTCGCACCGTACGGTCCGGCGGGGGAACCTCGCGCAGCAGCACGGCGGTGGCCGGGTCGAGGCGGGTGCCGGAGAACACCCCGTTCGCGGTCTGCAGCTCGACCTGGTGGTCCCACAGCCGGGCGTGGATCGTCCGGCGGTGCTCCTCGCCCTCCGGTGTCCTGAAGTAGTGCTCAGTCACAGCAGCCTCCCGTCGTCCCGTCCAGCACACGTACGGACCGCGCCTCGGCCGCGCGCCCCGCGAGCTCCTCGTCCGCGGGGTAGCCGACCTCCTCCAGGGTGAGCCCGTGCGCGGGCATCACCAGCACCGATGACTGGCGCGTGGTGGCGTCGCGGACCTCGCGCAACCACTCCCGGGTGCGCGCCCCGGTCGCCACCGCCGTCAGTGCCCCGAGCAGGGAGCGGACCATGGAGTGGCAGAAGGCGTCGGCCCGGACGGTCACCTCGACCGTCCCTGTGCCCGGCTCGCCGCTTCGGCGGACGGCCGTGCAGTCCAGCAGCGTACGGATGGTGGTGGCGCCCTCACGGGGCTTGCAGAAGGCCGCGAAGTCACGCAGGCCGAGCAGGTCCTGCCCGGCGGCGACGAGGCGGTCCAGGTCCAGCTCGCCGCGCACCCGGGTCACGTGCCCGCGCAGCAGGGGGTCGGGGAAGGTGCGCTCGTCGGCGAGCCGGTACACGTAGCGGCGCCAGGCCGCGGAGAAACGGGCGTCGAAGCCCGGCGGGGCCGGGCGGATGCCGCGGACCACCACATCCGGCGCCAGCACCCGGTAGAGCCGGCGGTGCAGGGTGTCGACCGGGGCGTCGTCGGGCAGGTCCACGTGCGCGACCTGTCCACGGGCGTGGACGCCCGCGTCGGTGCGTCCTGCCACGGTCAGCGTCGGGGCGGCGGGCAACCGGAGGACCTGGCCGATCCAGTGCTCCAGCTCGCCCTGCACGCTGCGCCGGTCGGGCTGGCGGGCCCAGCCGCTGAAACCGGCACCGTCGTAGGCGATGTCCAACCGCCACCGCGTGCTGCCGGGGGCGGCACCGGGGCGATCGGGGAAGGACATGGGCCCACTCTACGGTCGCGGGCGACCTGCGGCGCCCGAGGTCCGGGGACGACGTGGGGAGGCGGGTCACAGGGCCCGTGAGGGGCCCGCTGGCGGGTCAGGAGGCCCGGACGTAGACCAGGTCCCGGATGGTGCGGCCGGCGTCCAGGCCGCGCTGCTCGAACCGGGTGACGGGACGCTCGTCGGGGCGCGGTGCCCAGCCGCCGGTGTCGGCGTACGCGTTGACCAGGTCGGTGCGGTCGTCCAGCACCTCCCGCATGTGCACGGCGTAGTCCTCCCAGTCAGTGGCCAGGTGCCACGAACCGCCGGGACGCAGCCGGTCGGCGATCAGCTCGGCGGTGGTGGGGTTGACCAGGCGACGCTTGTGGTGGCGCGCCTTGTGCCACGGATCGGGGAAGAACGTGATCAGCCGGTCCACACTGCCCGAGGGGATCCAGTGCCGCAGGGCGTCGACACCGTCGACCTCGGCCAGCCGGACGTTGCCGAGCCCCTCGCGGGCGACCAGGCCGAGGGCGCTGGCCACGGAGGGCTTGAACACCTCGAAGCCCAGGTAGTTGACCTCCGGGTGGCGGCCGGCGATGGCCACGCAGGCCTCACCGTTGCCTGTGCCGATCTCCAGCCACAGAGGTGCCGTACGACCCCAGACCACGTCCTGGTCGAACAGCTGGCCGTCCGCCACCGACGTCGAGGTGGCCCGGTGGGCCAGCGGCACCACCCAGGTGGCGTGGTGGGCGTCCCAGTTGCGGACCTGCGACTCGCTCATCCGCGTGCTGCGGCGGACGAAGGAGACGATCTCGCGGTGGGCGTGTGGCAGCGGGGAGGCCGGACCCGGCATCAGGCGCTCTTCTTGCGGTAGGGGTTGGCCCGGGGCTTGCGGGGGCGGTGGGCGGCCTCCTTCTGCCGGGCCGCCCGCTCCTCGCGGCGCAGGGCCGCGGCCATCTCCTCGGCCTGGCGCTCGGCGGCCATGGCGGCGGCGGTGGCGCTTCCGGCCCGTCGGGAGATGGCGCGCAGCACCTGGGCTCGCAGGAACATCATCACGACCAGGGTCACGGCGAACCAGAGGAAGGACCAACCCCAGCTGCCGCCGACCTGCATGCCGAGGGCTCCGGCACCGGCCGAGACCGCGGCGACGATCCACAGGCTCAGCTCCTTGACCACCTTCGCGCGGGTGCTTCCCCTCCGGAAGATCTCGGCGGGGGAGAGGTCGCCGAGGGACTTGTCGTCCGGGTCATCGGTTCGAGAGGCCATGGGGCCCAATTTACGGCCCGGTGGACGTCCCCGTGGACCGGTCCGCCGTCGGTGGCGGCCCGGTCCACGGGTCGGCCTCAGCCGCGCTGGTCCAGCGGGACCACCGCGCGGCGCGGGTGCCCGGTGTAGATCTGCTTGGGGCGGACGATCTTCTGCTCGGAGTCGGTCACCTGTTCGCGCCACTGGGCCAGCCAGCCGGCGGTCCTCGGGATCGCGAACAACACGGTGAACATCTGCGGGGAGAACCCCATCGCCTCGTAGATCAGGCCGGAGTAGAAGTCCACGTTGGGGTAGAGGCGGCGCTTGACGAAGTACTCGTCCTCCAGGGCGATCCGCTCCAGCTCCAGCGCGATCTCCAGCAGCGGGTTGACGCCGGTCACCTCGAACACGTCATGGGCGGTGTTCTTGATGATGCGGGCCCGGGGGTCGTAGTTCTTGTAGACCCGGTGGCCGAAGCCCATCAGGCGGGCGCCGCCCGCCTTCACCCCGGCGATGAACTCCGGCACCCGGTCCTTGGTGCCGATCTCGCGCAGCATCCGCAGCACCGCCTCGTTGGCGCCGCCGTGCAGGGGGCCGAAGAGGGCGCCGATGCCGGCCGAGACGCTGGTGTAGGGGCCGTTGCCGGAGGAGGCCACGGTGCGCACGGTGGTGGTCGAGCAGTTCTGCTCATGGTCGGCGTGCAGCATGAAGAGCACGTCCATGGCCCGGACCAGCCGGGGGTCGGGGCGGTACTCGCGCTCGCCCATCTTGAACAGCATCCGCAGGAAGTTCTCCACGTACGGCACGTCGTCGACCGGATAGACGAACGGCAGGCCCTCGGAGTGGCGGTAGGAGAAGGCGGCCAGGGTCGGCATCTTCGCGATCAGCCGGCGGATCTGCAGTTCGGGGCGGTGCTGCTCGTCGCTCTCGCGGGACTCCGGGTAGAAGGTGTGGAACGAGCTCACCGCCGACATCAGCTTGCTCATCGGGTGGGCGTCGTAGGGGAAGGCGTCGATCAGCTTCTTCACGTTCTCCGGGATGAACCGGTGGATCGTGATCTCCGCCTCCCAGGCCGAGAGCTGGGGGGGAGTAGGTAGCTCTCCGTAGACCAGCAGGTAGGCGACCTCGAGGTAGGTGCAGTGCTCGGCCAACTCGTCGATGGGGTAGCCGCGGTAGTCCAGGATCCCCGCGTCGCCATCGATGTAGGCGACCGAGGAATGGCACACTGCGGTGTTGAACATGCCGGGGTCGAAGGACACCAGCCCTTGGCCCGCCGCGTCCCGGACGGCATAGAGGTCCTTGGCGCGGATGGTGCCGTCGGTGATCGGCAGCTCGTACGTCTCACCGGTGCGGTTGTCGCGGACAGTCAGTGACTCTTCCATGGCTGCACGATAGGGTGGGGTCCGGTGAGGTTATGGCGGGGGTACGCCCGCACGCCGCCGGGTGGGATGCTAAAAGTGCGTAGGCCTATGCGCGCTGGCGGGAGCCCGCTGGTCGGTGGTACGCCGGCCCGTTTTGACCCGGGACGCGTACGAGGGTAACCTATTCCGATGTTGCGCTTGGCGACGCCATGCCATGGTGCCTGTGCCCCGGATCCCGGGTGTGTGTGGGCCGTGGCGGTCCGGCCGCAGTGCGCAGAGTAACGTTCAACTACCTAGTGGAAGTGGTCCCCGACCGTGTCTACGTACAGCCCGAAGCCCGGCGAGATCGAGCGCCATTGGCATGTCATTGATGCCGAGGGTGTGACCCTCGGCCGCCTCGCCGTGACCGCCGCGACCCTGCTGCGCGGAAAGCACAAGGCGACCTTCGCCCCCCATGTCGACGGCGGCGATTTCGTCGTTGTCATCAACGCCTCCAAGATCCGCCTGACGGGCAAGAAGGCCACCGACAAGATGGCCTACCGTCACAGCGGTCAGCCCGGTGGCCTGCGCGCCGTCCCGTACGGCGAGCTGCTCGAGAAGAACCCGCGCAAGGCGGTCGAGCTGGCGACCTGGGGCATGATGCCCAAGAACCGCCTGAGCCGGAAGCTCATCCAGAAGCTCAAGGTCTATGGCGGCCCTGAGCACCCGCACGCGGCGCAGAATCCGCAGCCGTATGAGATCGTCCAGATCGCCCAGTGACCGTCTGATTGCCGAGGATCAACCAAGTGTCTGAAAACGTCGCAGAGACCACCGAGACCGTCGAGGAGATCGCCCCCTTCACCGAGGGTGACCGCGAGATCGCCTACCGCTCCGAGGGTGAGGGTGCCGAAGGCTCCGTCGCTCCTGGTGAGCGCCAGGCCATGATTGCTCCCGGCATGGCCACCGGCCGTCGCAAGGAGGCCGTCGCCCGAGTGCGGATCGTGCCGGGTACCGGTCAGTGGTCCCTGAACGGCCGCACCCTCGAGGACTACTTCCCGAACAAGATCCACCAGCAGCTGGTGAACGAGCCGTTCGTCGTTGCCGGGGTCGAGGGCGCCTATGACGTCATCGCCCGCGTCCACGGTGGTGGCCCCTCCGGCCAGGCCGGCGCCATGCGTCTGGGTGTGGCCCGGTGCCTCAACGGCGTCGACGCCGAGGCCAGCCGTGCGGGTCTGAAGAAGGCCGGCATGCTGACCCGTGACTCGCGTGCGGTGGAGCGCAAGAAGGCCGGTCTGAAGAAGGCCCGCAAGGCTCCCCAGTACTCGAAGCGCTGATCACGGCCCTGCGGGGTCGGTCGCGCCATGGGGCGTCTCTTCGGCACGGACGGCATCCGCGGACGTGCGAACCAGGACCTCACCGCTGAGCTTGCGCTCGACCTTGCGGTGGCCGGGTCCCGGGTCCTCACCGAGGACACCGGTGACCGCCGCCGCAAGGCGGTCGTGGGTCGCGACCCGCGGCTCAGCGGTGAGTTCCTGGAGTGCGCCGTGGTCGCCGGCTTGGCGAGCACCGGAGTGGACGTGGTCCGGGTCGGCATCCTGCCGACCCCGGGCCTGGCCCACCTGGTGCAGGCCAGTGGCGCCGACATGGGCGTGATGCTCACGGCCAGCCACAACCCGATGCCGGAGAACGGCATCAAATTCTTCCGCAGGGGCGGGCTCAAGCTCGACGACGCCACGGAGGACGCGATCGAGCAGCGCATGCTCCAGCCCTGGCGGCGCCCGATGGGCGTCGCCATCGGTCGTGTGATGGATTCTCCCGGAATGGTCGAGGACTACGTCCACCACCTGATCAGCTCCGTACGCTCCGCAGCGGGGGAGAAGGTCTCCCTCGTCGGACTCAAGGTCGTGCTCGACCTGGCCAACGGCGCCGGCCACCGGACCGCCCCCGCCGCCTTCCGCCAGCTCGGCGCCGAGGTCGTGGTGATCAACGGCAAGCCCGACGGCACCAACATCAACGACCGCTGCGGCGCCTCCCACCCGGCCGAGCTGCAGCGTGCCGTCCTGGAGCACGGCGCCGACCTCGGGATCGCCCTGGACGGTGACGGCGACCGCTGTATCGCCGCGGCCGAGGACGGCGACATCGTCGACGGCGACCAGATCATGGGCATCCTGGCCCTCACCATGCAGGAGCGCGGCCTGCTCGCCCACGACACCCTGGTCGTCACCCAGATGAGCAACCTCGGTCTCGACCATGCCCTTGCCGAGCACGGGATCCGCGTCGTCCGCACCGCGGTCGGCGATCGCTACGTCTTCCGGGCGATGCGCGAGGGCGGCTACAGCCTCGGCGGCGAACAGGTCGGACACATCATCGTCCCGGAGTTCGCGACCACCGGCGACGGGACCCTGACCGGACTGCTGCTGATGACCGTGATGGCCGACCTCGGGGCTCCGCTGTCCGAGATGGCCTCGTTCGTGCACCGGCTGCCACAGGAACTGATCAACGTGCCCGAGGTGGACAAGTACCGGGTCGAGACCGATCGCGAGGTCGTGGCTGCACTCGAGGCGGCCAACCGGGTGCTCGGGGCCGAGGGGCGCGTGCTGCTGCGGCCCTCGGGCACCGAGCAGATCGTCCGCGTCATGGTCGAGTGCACCGACGCGGACCGGGCCCGGGCCGTGGCCCAGGGGCTCGCCCAGGTGGTCCGGGAGCGCCTCGCGCTCTGAGCGCCCGTCGGCGGTTCAGATCTTGCGGATCCGGACCCACTTCACCTCGTGGTTGGACCCCTTGCGCAGGATCGCCGTCGCCCGCGTACGGGTCGGGCGGATGTTCAGCGCGAGGTTGGGGCCGTTGATGGTGTCCCAGATGTCGGCGGCCTGGCGCATCGCCGCGTCCTCGCTCATCTGGGCGTACCGGCCGAAGTAGGACCGCGGGTCACGGAACGCGGTCTCCCGCAGCGACATGAACCGCTCCAGGTACCAGGTCCGGATGTCCTCGGAGTCGGCGTCGACGTACACCGAGAAGTCGAAGAAGTCGCTCAGCGTCACCTCGGCGGTGCCGTCGCGGTGCACCCGCGCCGGCTGCAGCACGTTCAGGCCCTCGATCACCACGATGTCGGGGCTGCGCACGACCAGCCGCTCGTCCGGGACGATGTCGTACGTCAGGTGCGAGTAGACCGGGGCGGAGACCTCCGGGCGGCCGGACTTGACGTCCATCACGAACCGCAGCAGGGCCCGGCGGTCGTACGACTCGGGGAAGCCCTTGCGGTGCATGATGCCGCGGCGGATCAGTTCCGCGTTCGGGTGCAGGAAACCGTCGGTGGTGACCAGTTCCACGTTCGGGTGGTCCGGCCAGTTGCGCAGCAGTTCGGTCAGCAGTCGCGCGGTGGTGGACTTGCCGACCGCCACAGACCCGGCGATCCCGATCACGAACGGGGTGCGCTTGACGTCCAGGTTGAGGAAGGCGTTGGTGGCCCGGTACAGGTTGCCCCGGTGGCGGAAGTGCAGGCTGAGCAGCCGGGTCAGCGGCTGGTACACCTGCACCACGTCCTGCATCGAGGTGGGGTCCCCCAGGCCGCGCATGCGCTCCAGCGTCTCCTCGCTCAATGGCGAGGGGAGGGCGTTGGCCAACTCGGCCCAGTGCTCCCGGGAGCGGTGCACGTACGGGCCGAGCTGCTCCAGGCGCCCTGGACCGCGATCGCTCGGCGGAATGGGGACGGACATGCGCCCATTCTGCCGGTTCCGGCCCCGCACCGGTGGCCCGGCCATTTCGCGGCCCGGTGCCGCGCCGTTCCGGGGCCCGCTGGCAGGACACTCCGGGTGCGGTGCCATTCACCACCCGACGCGGCCGGTGGCCAACCGCCTGTCGACTAGGCTGTCCCCCATGTGTGGAATCGTTGGTTATGCCGGGCCCCGCAGCGCCCGTGAGGTAGTGGTGGAGGGGCTGCGCCGCCTCGAGTACCGCGGGTACGACTCGGCCGGGGTGGCCGTCGTGTCCGACGGGAGGATCTTCTCGGACAAGCGCTCCGGCAAGCTGGTCAACCTGGAGATGGCTCTGGAGGAGCACCCGCTGCCCGAGTCCGGCACCGGTATCGGGCACACCCGGTGGGCCACCCACGGCGGACCGACCGACGCCAACGCCCACCCGCACCTTTCGCAGGACGGCCGCGTCGCCGTCGTGCACAACGGCATCATCGAGAACTTCGCCGAGCTGCGCGCCGAGCTGGTCGCGCAGGGCATCACCTTCCTGTCCGAGACCGACACCGAGGTCGCCGCGCAGCTGCTCGGCGTCGAGCTGGCCAAGGGTTCGGACCTGACCACCGCGATGCGTACGGTCGCCAACCGCCTGGAGGGTGCGTTCACCCTCGTCGCCGCCGACGCGCAGCAGGCCGGCAAGGTCGTCGCAGCCCGCCGCAACTCCCCGCTCGTGGTCGGGCTGGGCGAGGGGGAGAACTTCCTCGCCTCCGACGTTGCCGCGTTCATCGAGCACACCCGCGAGGCGCTCGAGCTCGGCCAGGACTCGATCGTCGAGATCACCCCCGACTCCATCACGGTGACCGACTTCGCCGGCAACCCGGCCGAGGCCAGGCAGTACCACGTGGACTGGGACCTGTCGGCCGCCGAGAAGGGTGGCTTCGACTGGTTCATGCGCAAGGAGATCTACGAGCAGCCGCGCGCGGTGGCCGACACCCTGCTGGGCCGCCACACCGAGGACGGCTCGCTGACCCTGGACGAGATCCGGATCCCCGAGGCAGAGCTGCGCACCATCCAGAAGATCATCATCATCGCGGCCGGTACCTCGTTCTACGCCGGCATGGTCGCCAAGTACGCGATCGAGCACTGGTGCCGGATCCCCTGTGAGGTCGAGCTGGCCTCCGAGTTCCGCTACCGCGACCCGATCGTCGGCCCGACCACGATGGTCGTCGCGATCTCCCAGTCCGGCGAGACCGCCGACACCCTGATGGCGATCCGCCACGCCCGTGAGCAGCACGCCCGCGTGCTGGCGATCTGCAACACCAACGGCTCGACCATCCCGCGCGAGTCCGACGCGGTGATCTACACCCACGCCGGCCCCGAGATCGGCGTCGCCTCGACCAAGGGCTTCACCACCCAGCTGGCCGCCTGCTACCTGCTCGGCCTCTACCTGGCGCAGGTCAAGAACACCATGTTCGGCGACGAGATCGCCTCGGTGATGAAGGAGCTGGAAGGCATCCCGCCGCTCATGCAGCAGGTGCTGGACGACTCCCAGGTCGTCGTCGACCTCGCCGCGCGCCTGATCGACCAGCCCTCGGTGCTGTTCCTGGGCCGCCACGTCGGTTACCCGGTCGCCCTGGAGGGTGCGCTGAAGCTGAAGGAGATCGCCTACCTGCACGCCGAGGGGTTCGCCGCCGGCGAGCTGAAGCACGGCCCGATCGCGATCATCGAGGAGGGCATGCCCGTCTTCGTCGTGGTCCCGCCGCGCGGCCGCGACCAGCTGCACGAGAAGGTGATCTCCAACATCCAGGAGGTCCGTGCCCGCGGCGCCCGACCGATCGTGCTGGCCGAGCAGGACGACACGTTCGTGGAGCAGTTCGCCTCGACCGTGATCCGACTGCCCAAGGTCTCCACCATCCTGCAGCCGCTGGTCGCGATCATCCCGCTGCAGATCTTCGCCTGCGAGCTGGCCACCCAGCTGGGCCACGACGTGGACCAGCCGCGCAACCTGGCCAAGTCCGTCACCGTCGAGTAGTCCACGCGATGGCCATTCTCGGGATCGGTGTCGACGTGTGCGAGATCGCCCGGATCGAGGAGATGCTGCTGCGTACGCCGGGGCTGGTGGACCGGCTGTTCAGCGAGGACGAGGCCCGGCACCGGCCGGCCTCGCTGGCCGGTCGGTTCGCCGCCAAGGAGGCGTTCGCCAAGGCGCTCGGCTCGCCGGGCGGCCTGGTCTGGCGCGACTGCGAGGTCCGCAAGACCGCCGACGGCGCGCCCTACTTCGTGACCAGGGGAACGGTCGCGGACCTGGAGGCGCGCCTTGGCGTGACCCGTACCCACCTGTCGATGTCCCATGACGGAGGGATCGCGACGGCCTTCGTCGTCTGCGAGGATGGCCACTAGGGGAGGAAGCGCCAGGAGGTAGCCGTGCAGCTCGTACACAACGTCGCATCGATCCGTGCCGCCGAGGAGGAGGCCTTCGCCCGTACGGCGGAGGGCGAGCTGATGGAGCGCGCCTCCGATGCGCTGGCCACCAGCCTGCTGCGCGACCTGGGGCACACCGACGGGACCTGCCTGCTGGTCCTGGCCGGCCCCGGCGACAACGGCGGCGACGCCCTCTGGGCGGCTGCCCGCCTGGCCGGCCGGGGTGTACGCGTCTGGGCGCACCAGGTGGTCGAGGGGAGCGTGCACCAGGCGGCCTGGCAGGCCTGTATCGGGGCCGGCGCCGTCCCGGTCGACCTGGAGGCGGCCCTGCAGCTGGTCGAGCGCGCGGACCGCGTCGTCGATGGCGTCTACGGGATCGGCGGGCGTCCGGGCCTGTCGGGTGGCGCCGCGGCGCTGGCGGAGGCCTGCGAGCGGACCGGAACGCCGGTCACCTCCGTCGACATCCCCTCGGGCCTGGCTGCCGACGAGGCGGGCGACCACACCTCCTTCCGCGCCGAGCGGACGGTCACCTTCGGCTGCGCCAAGCCGTGTCAGGTGATGCAGCCGGCCGCGGACCGGTGCGGGCAGGTCGACGTGGTCGACATCGACCTGCACTGGGGGGCCCTGGCGGAGCTCGGCGAGCCGCTGATCCGCCGCTGGGAGGCCGCCGACGTCGCCGCGCACTGGCCGGTCCCGACCGTACGGTCCGACAAGTACTCCCGCGGGGTGGTCGGGATCGACGCCGGTTCGGCCACCTACCCGGGCGCCGGCGTGCTGGTCGCCCACGGTGCCGCGTACGCCGGCTGTGGGATGGTCCGGTCCCTGGGGTCCCCGGAGGTGGCGCGCGCCGTCGTCCAGGCGATCCCCTCGGTGGTGACCGCGCCCGGCCGGGTGCAGGCCTGGGTGGTCGGCTCGGGCTGGGGCGACCGTCGCGACGGGGCCGCCCGGCTGGCCGAGGTGCTGGAGGACGACGTGCCGGTGCTCGTCGATGCCGACGCCCTGCGCCATGTGGACGGGGTCACCCTGCGACCGGACTGCCTGCTCACCCCGCACGCCGGTGAACTGGCCGGCATGCTGGGAGTCCAGCGCTCCGAGGTGGAGGCACACCCGATCGAGCACGTCCGGATGGCCGCGGACCGGACCCAGGCCACCGTGCTGCTGAAGGGCGCGACGCAGTACGTCGCCACGCCGGGGCAGTGGTCGGTCGACGTGGCCGTGCCGGGCCCGGGCTGGACCGCGCAGGCAGGCTCGGGCGACACCCTGGCCGGGGTCTGCGGCGCGTTGCTGGCCGGCGGCCTGCCGGCCGCGGAGGCTGCGATGGCCGCGGCCTCGTTGCAGGCCCTCACCGCCGCGGCCGAGCCGCCGCTGCCCCCGCACGCCTTGGCGATGCGCTTCGGCGACACCCTGCGCCGGTTGCTCCCTGGCCGGTGACCGGCGGCCCCGCGCAGAGGCGGCACAATACGCGTATGACTTCCGCCGGTCCCACCATCGATCCGCAGACCGCCAGCGCCGTGGTCGACCTGACCGCCCTGCGGGCGAACATCGGGGCCGTCGCGGCGCTCGTCGCCCCGGCCGACGTGATGATGGTGGTCAAGGCCGATGCCTATGGCCACGGCATGCTCCCGTGCGCCGCGGCGGCGCGCGAGGCAGGCGCCTCCTGGCTCGGCGTGGCCACCCCCGGTGAGGCCCTGGCGCTGCGCGCCGGCGGCGACACCGGGCGCATCTTCTGCTGGCTGTACGGGATCGACGAGGACCTCACCGCCCTGGTCGACGCCGACGTCGACGTGTCCGCGTCCACTCCCGGGCAGGTCAACACCGCCGTCATCGCCGCCGCGCACACCGAGCGGACCGCCCGGCTGCACCTGAAGATCGACACCGGCCTGTCTCGCAACGGCTGTACCCCCGAGCTCTGGCCCGAACTGGTCGCCGCCGCCCTGGAGGCCGAGCGCGCCGGGGCGGTGGAGGTGGTCGGGGTCTGGTCGCACTTCGCCTGCGCCGACGAGGTCGGCCACCCCGGCAACGCCGCCCAGTTGGAGCTCTTCGACTGGGCCGTGGAGCAGGCCCGGGCCGCCGGCCTGCGCGTGCCCGTGCGCCACATCGCCGCGTCCGCCGCAGCCTTGAGCCTCCCGGAGAGCCGCTACGAGATGGTCCGGCTCGGCATCGCCGGCTACGGGATCGACCCGGCCGACGGAAGCCTGGCCGCCGATGCCGGCCTGGAGCTGCAGCCGGTGATGACGCTGCGGGCCCAGCTGGTGCACCGCAAACAGGTCTCGGCCGGGACCGGTGTCTCGTACGGCTACCGCTGGCGGGCACCGGAGGACACCGTGCTCGGCCTGGTCCCGCTGGGCTATGCCGACGGGCTCCCGCGGCACGGGGCGGGCCGGTTGGAGATGGCCGTCGGGGGACGGCGGGTGCACCAGCGCGGCAGCGTCTGCATGGACCAGGTGATCGTCGAGCTGGGGCCCGGGGCGGCCGACCAGATCGGCGACGAGGTGGTGCTGTTCGGTGCCCCCAGCGAGGACGGGACGGTCCCGACCGCCTCGGACTGGGCCCGCTGGTGCGGAACGATCGGCTACGAGATCGTCACCCGGGTCGGGACGCGGGTGCCGCGGGTCCACCGCGGCTGAGCTGCGGGGAGTCGGGGCTGGGAGTGCCGGGCTTCGGGGCGGCGGTGCGCTGGGTGCTCCTGTACTGATTCCCAACGGGAGCCGCCGATCGACGCAGCTCCGTCACGGCATCACGTCGATCGGGCGGGGCCGTTGGGATTCAGTACAGGGCTCGACGGCCCAGGAGTGGTGGGCCAGCCCGGGAGCTGCCTCAGGCGTTGGCGCGGCTGCGCGCGTCGACGATCGCTTCCTCGTAGTGCATCAGCAGCTCATCGCACAGGCTGCGCCAGGTCCGGTCCTTGACCGAGAGGCGGGCCTCGCGGCTGAACGCGGCGCGCTTGCGGTCGTCGCCGACCAGGTCGCGGACGTGGTGGCGCATCGAGGCCAGGTCACCGGGGGCGTAGAGCCAGCCGGTGCGCGAGGAGTTCACCAGGTCGATCGGACCGCCCTTGGCCGGCGCGATCACCGGCAGCCCGGAGGCCATCGCCTCCTGGATCGACTGGCCGAAGGTCTCCAGCTCGCCCGGGTGCACGAACACGTCCATGCTCGCCATCACCCGGGGCAGGTCCTCGCCGGTCAGCTGGCCGGTGAAGTGCGCGTTCGGCAGGGTGGAGCGCAACTCCTTGCGCAGCGGCCCCTCGCCGACCACCACGAGCCGGGTGTCGGGCAGGTCGGCCAGTGCCTGGAGGTCACCGATCTGCTTCTCCGGCGCGAGCCGGCCGACGCAGCCGATGATCCGCTCCCCGTTCGGGGCGATCGTACGGCGCCACTCCTCGTCGCGCTTGGCCGGATCGAACCGCTGGGAGTCGACGCCGCGGGCCCAGAGCCCGACGCGCGGGATGTGGTGCTGGACCAGCTGGGTGCGGGCGTACGTGGAGGGGGCCAGCGTCATCGTGGCGATCGAGTGGATCTGGCGGACCCGCCACCACAGGAACGTCTCGGCGCCGGAGAACCCGTAGCGGCCGGCGTACGAGGGGACGTCGGTCTGGTAGATCGCGACGATCGGGATGTTCAGCCAATTGGCGGCGAGGGCGGCGCGGTGGCCCAGGGCGATCGGCGCGGCCAGGTGCAGCACGTCGGGGTGGAAGTCCTCCAGCAGTCGTTCCAGCCGGAGCTGGGTGGTGCCGGAGACGCGGACGTCCTGGTAGCCGGGCAGGCCCACGGCCGCTACCGGCACGACGGGGAAGCCGGCGTACTCGTCGGGCTCACGGCCCTGGCTCGCCGGGGCGATCACCATCGCCTGGTGCCCCTCGTCCCGCAAGTACTCCAGCACTCGCATCACCGAGTGCGTCACGCCGTTCACCGATGGGAGGAAGGACTCCGTGAAAATCGCTACCCGCACGCGCTTTTCCTTTCCTAGGGACCTTCGCCCACTGTGCGCCGGGCAGGTGGCCGAACGGTGACGTACGGCGACAGCTCGGCCAATTCGGCATGACAAGAGGGCTAACGACTCCGTACGTTGTCCATACTACGAGCCTTGCGCAGGGTGACTGCGCCACCGTGCCGCCGGTTGCCGCCGGATTGGGAACAAGCGGGGTCCGCGTTGTAGCATGAGTCACCCCGGTTGTGCAGTGCAGTCCGGGACGTAGACGCCCAATGTCGGGCGCATGGGCACGTCTTCCATATCCCCGGACCATCCGGGTGCGCTCGGCCGAATCACGGCCGGCGAATGCCGAACCTGATGACGCGCCTATCTAGGCAGGACCACGATCGGTCCGGAAACGAGTCATCAACCGTGCCCTACAACGACCATGCCCCCAAGTCCGGCGGCCCCCGCAAGGCCAAGAGCTTCAAGGCCGACGGCACCCCCAAGAAGCGGTGGACCACCGACGAGCGCTCCGCTCGCGGTCACGGCCCCCGTTCCCGCGGCGGCCAGCGCGACACCGATTCCCGCGGCGGCCAGCGCGACACCGATTCCCGCAGCTTCTCCCGCGAGGACCGCGGCCAGGGTCGTACGTCCGACCGTGGCCCGGAGGCCTACAGCGGTGACGGCCGCAGCTACGGCGACGACCGCCGCCAGGCCGCTGCCCAGCGCCGGGGCGGCACCGACCGTCCCGCCGGCGGCAACCGCTACGGCAACGACCGCGGTGGCAACGACCGCGGCGGCTACGCCAAGAAGTCGACCGGCCGCTTCAACCGCGACGACCGCCCGAGCTACAACCGTGACGACCGTTCCCGCGACGACCGTCCGGCGTTCAACCGCGATGACCGGCCGCGCAACGACCGTCCGGGCTACAACCGTGACGACCGGCCGCGCAACGACCGTCCGGGCTACAACCGTGACGACCGTTCCCGCAACGACCGTCCGGGCTTCAACCGTGACGACCGGCCGCGCAACGACCGTCCGGGCTTCAACCGTGACGACCGTTCCCGCGGCGACCGTCCCGGCTTCAACCGCGACGACCGTCCCCGTGACGACCGCCCCAGCTACAACCGCAACGACCGCGACGACCGCTCGCGTGGCGATCGCCACGAGGGCACCGGCTCCTCCTTCGGCCGCTCCCGTGCCCCGTACGGCTCGCGTCCGACCTACGGTGGCGCCTCGCGCGGCCAGGACGGCGCCACGCACGGCTCCTACCAGGACCGCCCGAAGAAGAAGGCCTGGGGCCGCGACGTCGATCCGGAGCGCGACATGCGCCCCCGCGAGGATCGTCCCCGTCGTGAGGAGCGTCGCTTCGACGACCGTCCGCGCCGTGACAACGCCCGCTTCGACCGCAACGACCGGCCCGAGCGCCGGGACGACCGCGAGGACGGCCCGCTGGACACGATGGATTGGCAGGAGGCCGAGGAGGTCGCCGTCGACACCTCGACCGTGACCGGCGCCAACGGCTTCGCCCAGCTGGGCGTGCCCGCCGAGCTCGTCGCCGTACTGAACCAGAAGGGCATCACCGACCCGTTCCCGATCCAGAAGGCGTCTATCCCCGACGCCCTGGCCGGCAAGGACGTGCTCGGTCGCGGCCGTACCGGTTCGGGCAAGACGCTCGGCTTCACGCTGCCGCTGCTGGCCCGGATCCACCAGACAGCCAAGGCCGACGGAACCTTCCGCAAGCCGCAGGCGATCATCCTCGAGCCGACCCGCGAGCTGGCCATGCAGGTCGCCGACGTGCTGTCCCCGCTGTCGCGGGCGCTCGGCATGCGTTCCCTGCTGGTGGCCGGCGGCATGTCGTACGAGCCGCAGCGCCGTGCGCTGTCCCGTGGCGTCGACGTGATCATCGCGACCCCGGGCCGCCTGATCGACCTGATCGAGCAGGGTGCGGCCGACCTGTCCGATATCCAGGTCACGGTTCTCGACGAGGCCGACGAGATGGCCGACATGGGCTTCATGCCCGAGGTCACCCGGATCATGGACGAGACCCCCTCCGAAGGCCAGCGCCTGCTGTTCTCCGCGACCCTGGACAAGGGCGTCGACGGACTGGTCAAGCGCTACATGCACAGCCCGAAGGTGCACGAGGTCGACTCCAGCAACGCGACCTTCACCACCATGGAGCACCACCTGGTGCTGGTAAAGCCGGAGCACAAGGCCCCGATCACCGCCGAGATCGCCAACCGCGAGGGCAAGACGATCGTCTTCGCCCGTACCCAGAAGGGCGTCGACCGCATCTCCGGTGAGCTGCGCGAGGCCGGCGTGATGGCCGGTGGCCTGCACGGCGGCCTGACCCAGGGCGCCCGCGCCCGGGTGATGGCGGCGTTCAAGGATGGCACCATGCCGGTGCTCGTCGCGACCGACGTCGCCGCCCGCGGCATCCACGTCGACGACGTCGGCCTGGTCCTCCAGGTCGACCCGCCGGCCGACTCGCGCGACTACACCCACCGTGCCGGACGTACGGCCCGCGCCGGCTCCGAGGGCATCGTGGTGTCGCTGATCCTGCCGCACCAGCGCAAGCAGAGCCTGCGCCTGGCCTACCAGGCCGGTGTCCAGGACAAGGCCCGCGAGGCCCGTCCGGACGAGGAGTGGCTGTACCGCGCGACGGGGGCCCGCAAGCCCTCCGCCGAGCCGATCGAGGAGTCCGAGTACGAGGCGCTGATCGCCCCGAAGCAGCAGCCTCGCAGGGGCGGCGGTCGTCGCTTCGGCGGCAACAAGCCCTTCAACCGCGGTGGTCGTCGCTTCCGCGACTGATCACCACCGACCCGCGACCCGCGGGCTGCACCTCGCAGCCCGCGGGTCGCGCGGCTAGCATGGGACGTCGGTCCGACTGTGCGGGGCGTACGATCCCGCCGCCGTGAACCCGAAGGAGTCCCGCATGAGTGCTGAGCCACAGCTCGACCTCGCCCTCGCGACGGAGGTCGATGCCCCCGCGCTGGTCGAGGTGATCCGTACGGCGTTCGGTGCCCGCCGAGCGGCGGGACCGCCACCGGCCGCGATGTCGGAGACCGAGGAATCGGTCGCCCGCGCGCTGCGCGACGGCTTCGGGATCATCGCCCGCGTCGACGGCCGCCCGGCCGGCGCCGTCCTGGTCGGGATCCACGTCGACGTCGACAGCGACAGCCCTGCTGCGGTGGCGACCTGGCACCGGGTCAGCGTGCACCCCGACTTCCAGCGCCACGGCATCGCCACCTCGATGATCGAGACGGCCGAGGAGATGGCCGCCCTGCGCGGCTGCACGTACGCCGAGCTCGGCGTCCGGATGGAGTTCCCCGAACTGCTCGCCTGGTGGACCGCGCTGGGCTACGAGGTGCTCGGCCGCGGCGACAAGCTGCTGCGGGTCGGCCGGGAACTCCCCGTCGCCTTCCAGGTCCCCACGGGGGACGACATGCACGCCCTGGGGGAGTGGATCGCCCGCGTGGTGCGGGCCGGTGACCTGATCATCGCCTCCGGCAGCCTCGGCGCCGGCAAGACGACGTTCACCCAGGGCCTCGGCGCCGGGATGGGCGTCGAGGGCCCGGTGGTCTCGCCGACGTTCGTGCTGTCCCGGGTGCACCCGGCTGCGAACGGCGGGCCCACCCTGGTGCACGTCGACGCCTACCGGCTCGGCGACGGCGCCGAGCTCGACGACATCGACCTGGACGAGTCCGCGGCCGACGCGGTCACCCTGGTCGAGTGGGGCGAGGGCCTGGCCGAGCGCCTGAACAGCGACCGCCTGATGCTGTCGATCGAACGCTCCGGCGACCCTGACGACGAGACCCGCTTCGTCTTTTTCCGCGGCTTCGGCGAGCGGTGGGAACACCTGCACCGCCAGATCGAGATGGCCGCACCGATCGGAGGACTGCCCCGTGACTGAGACCACTCCCGCCCCGACCCCCGCACCCGAACGTGTCGTGCTGGCGATCGACACCGCCACCGACATCTGCATCGGCCTGGCCTCCGGCGACACCGTTCTCGCGGTTCGAAGGGAAGGTGACCGCCGCGCCCACGTCGAGCACCTCACCGCGCTGATCGCCGAGGCGTTGGCCGAGGCCGGCCTGGCGATGGCCGATGTCACCGACATCGTGGTCGGGATGGGCCCCGGCCCGTTCACCGGCCTGCGGGTCGGCATCGCCACCGCCGAGACCCTGGCCTGGGCCGGTCGTACGCCGGTGCACGGGGTCTGCAGCCTGGACGTGGTGGCGTACGAGCACGCCGAGGCGGCCCAGCCGACCGAGGACTTCGTCGTCGCGGCCGATGCCCGCCGCAAGGAGCTGTACTGGGCGCTCTACGCCCCAGACGGCACCCGGATCGGCCAGCCGCACGTCTCCGCCCCGGAGGCCCTGCCGGCCGCCGTGGTGATCGGGCCCGGCGCCGACCTCTACCCTGCGGTTAACCGTGGCCAGCGCTCCGAGGGTCCCCGCGCGATCGACCCCGGCCTGCTCGCGCGGGTCGGACTGGACCTGCCCGATGCCGGCGACCAGCCGCTGTACCTGCGCCGCCCCGACGCCGTCGCGCCGACCAGCCGCAAGTCCACCCTGGTCAGCCACAAGCGCCTGTCGATCGGGCGCCTGTGAGCCCCGCCCCGACCTCCGCCATCGCCCTGCGCCGCGCATCCGCGGCCGACCTGGCCGCCATCATGGACCTGGAGCGGACCGGCTTCGCGGCGCCCGAGCAGTGGAGTGAGGCGTCCTGGCGCGGCGAGTTGGAGGGCACCGACCGGATCGTGCTGGTCGCGGCCGTTCCTGCCGGATCGTCGACCACCGGCGCCGCGTCGGCCGAGGCCGCCCGGCCCGACGATGCACCGCACGGCCTGCTCGGCGTGATCACCTACCAGGTCGGTCCCGACACCGCCGACCTGATGCGCGTCGTCGTCGCCCCGGCCGCCCGCGGCCGCCGGGTCGGGCGCGCCCTGGTCCAGGCCGGGATGATGTACGTCCGTGGTCGCGGCGTGGAGCGGGTGCTGCTCGAGGTGCGCCACGACAACGCCCCGGCCATCGCCCTCTACACCGGCTGCGGCTTCAGCACCCTGGCCACCCGCACGAACTACTACGGCCCCGGGGCCGACGCCCTCGTCATGAGCGCCCCCGTGGAGACCGACCTTCCGTCCTTCCACTTGCCCCAAACGAAGGGAACCCGCCATGACTGAGCCCCGCGTGAGCGCGCCGCTGGTCCTCGGCATCGAGTCGTCCTGCGACGAGACCGGAGTTGGCATCGTCCGCGGCGACCAGATGCTCGCCAACGAGGTCGCCTCCTCGGTCGAGCAGCACGTACGCTTCGGCGGCGTGGTGCCCGAGGTCGCCTCCCGGGCGCACCTGCAGGCCATCGTCCCGGCGCTGGAGCGCGCCTTCGAGAAGGCCGGCGTCTCCCCGGACGAGCTCGACGGCATCGCGGTCACCTCCGGCCCCGGCCTGGTGGGCGCCCTGGTCGTCGGCATCTCCGCGGCCAAGGCCCTGTCACTGGCGTGGAACAAGCCGCTCTACGGCGTCAACCACCTGGTCGGCCACGTCGCCGTCGACCTGCTCGAGCACGGCCCGCTCGACCCGGACAGCCCGACGATGGCGCTACTGGTCTCCGGCGGCCACACCTCCCTGCTGCGGATCGGCAACCTGGTCGACGACATCGAGGAGGTCGGCACCACGATCGACGACGCCGCAGGCGAGGCGTACGACAAGGTCGCCCGCGTGCTCGGCCTGGCCTATCCTGGCGGTCCGGTGATCGACAAGGCCGCCCAGTTCGGCGACCCGACCGCGATCCGTTTCCCCCGCGGCCTGACCGCCAAGCACGACCTGGAGAAGCACCGCTTCGACTTCTCCTTCTCGGGCCTGAAGACCGCCGTCTCCCGCTGGGTCGAGACCGAGCAGGCTGCCGGCCGGGAGATCCCGGTCAACGACGTCGCCGCCTCGTTCCAGGAGGCCGTCGCCGACGTGCTCACTGCCAAGGCCGTCGACGCCTGCCAGCGCTTCGGTGCCACCACGCTGCTGCTCGGCGGCGGCGTCGCGGCGAACTCCCGCCTGCGCGGGCTGCTGGAGGAGCGTACGGCCGCGGCGGGCATCATCCTGCGCAGGCCCCGCCCGGGGCTGTGCACCGACAACGGCGCGATGATCGCCGTGCTCGGCGCCCAGGTGATCGCCTCCGGCGCCGCGCCGTCGCCGATCCTGCTCGGCGCGGACTCGGGCATGCCGGTCTCCCGGTCGTACGAGGCGCCTGCGGCCTGAGGCGTGCCTGTTCACCGACGTTCCTCACGTTGAGCGACGCTCACCCGGAACACCGACCGGATTGCGGCGGTCTTCGTGGTTAGCGTCGGTGCCTGCCCGGAGGTCGGTTCGGGTGCGGAGGTCGGTGCCTGCCCGGAGGTCGGTTCGTGTGCGGAGGTCGGTGCCTGCCCGGAGGTCGGTTCGGGTGCGGAGGTCAGTGTCTGCCGCGAGGTCGGTGCCGCTCCACGGACCAGCGGTCCGGCGTATTCTCGGGAGACAGCCGCATCGTCGCGGCGCTTCGGGAGGTCGTCGCGATGGGGATCCATGCGTTGCCGGTGGACCAGCGGATCATCGACATCGATTCGCGCCGCTTCGCCTCGATCGAGAAGGCCCTGGTCGAGCTGATCACCAACAGCGACGACAGCTACGCGCGCCTGGAGCAGCGGGGCATCCCCGTCAGCGGCCTGATCACCGTCAGCTACGAACGCCATCTCACCGGTGCGGTGCTCACTGTTGCCGACCAGTCCGAGGGGATGTCTCTGGACCGACTGCGCTCCGTGCTGTCGTACGGAGGGGCGCACAGCCTGCTGTCCCACGGCCAGGCGGCGGGGCGCGGCTACTTCGGCCGGGGGCTCAAGCAGGCCGTGTACGGCCTCGGGCACGGATGGGTCGAGTCCATCCACCACGGCCGGTTCGCTCGGGTGGACCTGTTCCGCACCGAGGAGGGGGCGTACGTCTTCGACGACTGGGACGCCGACCGTGAGGTGAAGGACCGGGACCGGACTCGTCTGGGCGTGCCCGCCGACGGCGAGGGCGACATCGGCGAGGGCAGCACCGGCGAGCCCACCCGGGGCAACGGCACCCTGGTCACCATCGTGGTGGAGAGCCCGGACGTGGTCCTGCCGTACTTCCGTACGCTCCTGGCGGCCCTCGGCCACAACGTCTACCTGCGCGACGTGCTGCGCCGGCGCCGGGTCGAGCTGGTTAACCGGCACGGGACCCACGCCACCGCCCCGCTGCGGCTCACCTATGAGGAGCCCGCCTCCGATCTGCTGGTCGGCCCCGAGGACCTGCGGTCGTTCACGTACGCCGGCACCACGTACGTGTACACCCTGACCCTGCGCCGGGCCGTCGCGAGCGAGCTGATCCTGAAGGGCGACGAACGGACCAACGGGCTGCTCGTGCTGTCCGGCACGGCGGTGCTGGACTGCCAGTTCTTCCGGTTCGAGAACCAGCTGGGCACCGAGTACCTGTTCGGGACCGTCAGCTGTCCGGGACTGGCGATGATGCTCGCCCAGGGTCATCCGGTGATCAGCGATGAACGGGAGGGCCTGAACCCCAAGGAGCCGTTCGTGGCGGCGTTCGCCGCCGCCGTCAGTGACGCGATCGCGCCCAGCGTCCAGAGCGAGCGCCTGCGCCTCAGCCACGTCGACCACGCATCCACCACGCGGCGCACCGCGGGGCTGATCGAGGAGGTGTTGTCGACGATGAACCGGGCGGCCGTCGACGACCTCGGCATCGTCCTGCCGCCCGGCCCCGGATCGGGCACTTACGGGCCGTTCCCCACCGGACGGCCGGCTGTCCTGCGGTTCAGCACCCCGTTCTACTACCGGACCGTGGGGCACCCGTTCCACGTGACGCTGGTCGTCGACCGGGACCAGGTGCTCGACCAGGACCTGTTGGAGTTCACGTACGACGTGCCCGCCACGATCGAGGTGACACCCGCACCGACGGCGATGCCGGTCGCGGACCTGCTCCCCGACGGACACTTCACCTGGACCGTCCTCGGCGAGGAGATCGGCGCCGACGGGCGGCTGACGGTGACGTGCGGGCCCTGGCGGGCCACCTGCGAGGTGGTGATCGCCGAACGCGGGTCCGGGCACGGGCTCGGCCGGGGCCCGAGCAGGACCGACGGATCGCGGCGGGGCAGCTGGGACCAGGACAACTCCACCGACATGTTCATCGGCTACGAGCTGCGCAACCTCACCAACGACATCGACCGGGCGGTGTACAGCCCCGAGGAACGGCTGGTGCTGATCAACACCGAGGCTCCGACCGTACGGATGTACATCGACGGGCGGGGGCACTTCCGCGACGGGGCCCGGCTGCTGCTGGCGGAGCTGCTCCTGGACGTGATCGCCGGCGAGCTGGCCCGCCGCTACGTCGACCGGACCCAGCAGAAGGGCAGCGCGCGGGCGTACAACCAGGCCAAGCACACGTTCGTCCGGCGGTACGGGCTGGACATCCACCGGATCATGGGCGGGGAGTAGCCGGCGTCGGCGCGGCCGCATCCGGGCCCGGCGCCGGCCCCGCAACCCGACCGTCACATGGTGTCCGTACGCTCTCCCCATGGATGTCGCGGTGATCGGTGCCACCGGTGCGGTGGGCCGGCAGGTGTGCACGCAGCTGATCGAGCGGCGAGCCCTGCCGACGACCGCACGGCTGCAGTTGGTCGGGCGCCGTGGCGGCCGGTCGGAAGCAGCCACGCATGGCTACCGGGCCGACCTGATCGACGCGTACGACGAGGTGGCGCCGCTGTTCGACGTGGCGCTCGACCCCGAGGAGGTCGTGGCGGACGTCGTGGTGGTCGCCTCCGGGGCCACCATCGCGACCAGGCCCGGTGAGTCGGTGGACCGGGCGGCGCTGGCCCGGACGAACCACGCCATGTTCGCGGCCTACGCGGACGCACTCGCCGAGCACGGGGCCGGTGACGAGGTCGTCATCGTCGTCACCAACCCGGTCGAACTCGGCGTGGCGACGATGGCCGCCCGGCTGGGCCGCCATCGCGTGATCGGCATGGGAGCATGGCTCGACACGCTGCGGTTCCGGCGCGAGATCGCCCACAGTCTGGGCGTACGTCGGCAGCGGATCGGCGGGTTCGTGGCCGGCCAGCACGGGGATGATGCGGTGCCGCTGTGGTCCTCGGTGCGCATCCGTGGCCTGGTGGAGGGGGAGCGGGCCCGTACGGTCGGGGAACTGCGCGGGGGGCGAGACCTGGCCGGCCTGCCGGGCGAGATCGCGGCGGCCCAGGCCCGGCTGCTCGCCGAGCGCGACTCCGGCCGGGCCTTCGCCATGGTGGAGACCTGGCCGCCGGATCTGCGAACCGTCACACGCCCCTGGCTGACGCACCAGTCCGGCGCCCGGACCGCGGTCGGGACAGCCAACGCAACAGTCGACCTGATCAGCGCGCTGGCCGAGGGCCGCGAGATCGTCATGGCCGGCCAGGTGGATCTGGCGGGAGAGGCCACACTCGCTGGACAGCGGGTGCACGGAGTGCTCGGTGTGCCGGTTGTCTTCGGCCCGGAGGGCTGGACCGACGTCCTGCTCGGCGAGCTGCCACCTGACGAGGACGCTCTGCTGGCGCGGGCCGCGCGCCGGATCGCCGCCGTGGTGGAACCGTTCATGCGGGACGGAGGTCGGCCATGACCGAGCAGGCCGCCGACCCTTCGGTCCCTCGCTCCTGGGTGGCGCTGGTGGAGTGCCTCGACCAACCCGGAGCCCTGATGGCGCTGGCATCGGTGTTCGCCGAACGCGGGGTGAATTTCACCTCACTCGCCACTGGGGCCCTGGACGGCCGCCCGGGCGCGATCTCGCTGACCTTCGTCGCCACCGCGCGCCAGTGCCAGGTCCTGCGCCGGGCAGCCGGGCGACTCACTGTGGTGACCTCGTTGGTGCTCCGGCCGTTCGACCACCCCGGGGCCCGAGCTGCCGGCGTGGTCAGGATGCCGCCCGGGATCGCCTTCCGGCCGCCCGCCGAGGTGGACGTGATGTGGTCGGGTGATTCAGCCGCCGGACAGCCGGTGCTGGTCGAGGGCACCCTGGCGGCGGTGGCGGCGGTCGCAGCGGCCGCCCGGGAGGCGGGGGCGCTGACCATCGGCACGGTCATCTCGGAGGTGCGCTGAGGCTGCGGACGAGGTGTCCAGTGATCAGACCTGCGGCGGCCGCTGCTGCAGGAACTGGTTGACCTGGTCCTGCAGGCGCTGCGGCAGCCGACCGGTGAACTGCTGGGCCGACTCGGGGAGCTCGTACTGGGCCGGGGCAGGCCGCGTATGCGGGGGCGCCGGCTGGGTAGGTGCCGCGGCCGGCTGCGGGCGCTGTTGGGCCGACTGCGCCTGGTAGGCCGCTTCCTGGCGGGCCTCGTGGGCAGCAGCCCGCTCGTCGGCCGCACGCTGGCGGCTCGCCTCCTGCTGGGCCCGGGCATCGCCGTCCCTGCGGGCCTGCTCGGACTCGTAGCTGGTCAGCAGGGACGTACGGATCTCGTTGCTCAGGTCGCCCAGGGCACCCGGGTTGGACGGCAGCAGCAGGACGTTGGAGCGCCCGTTGCGCGCGACGTCCTGCAGGGTGTCGAAGTACTGGGTCATCAGCAGCAGCTGCTCGGCCGTGCCCTCGATGCCGGCGGCGCGCAGCATCTCGTACTGCTCGGCGATACCGCTGGCGATCGCCTTGCGCTGGGCGGCGACGCCCTCGCCCTGGAGCCGCTTGGACTCGGCCTCGGCCTCGGCCTGGGTGACCCGCTTGATCTTGTCGGCCTGCGCCAGGGACTGGGCCGCGTCGCGCTCGCGCTGGGCGGCGTTGATTGCGTTCATCGAGTCGCGCACCCGCTGGTCCGGAGAGATGTCGGTGACCAGGGTGTTGACGATCCGGAAGCCGTACTCGGCCATCGACTGGGAGAGCCGCTGCTCGACGGTGTTGGCGATGTCGTCCTTGGACTCGAAGGCGGTGTCCAGGGTCAGCCCGGACAGGGCGGAGCGGACGGTGTCGAAGACGTACGAGCGGATCTGGTCCTCGGGGTCGGAGAGCTTGTAGTAGGCGTCGACGACGGCGTGCTGGTCCACGACGTACTGCACGGCGACCGGGATGGTGACGAAGACGTTGTCCTTGGTCTTGGTCTCGATGTTGACCTCGAGCTGCTGGACGCGCAGCGAGATCGGCTTGGTCAGCGCGTCGATGAACGGCGCCTTGACGTTGAGGCCCGGACCGGCGACCCGGAGGAACTTGCTGAACCGCTCGACGATCACGTTCTCCTGGGTGTGGACCTGGAAGAAGATGCTCGTCCGCAGTCCGCCGAACAGCAGGAACAGGACGACGAAGATGATGACGATCGTGAGGATGGTGCCGAGACCGAACACTATTTTGGGACCCTCCTGGGCAAGCGGGGACCGGGGTGCAGCCGAGGGGCGCAGGGGGTTCCCGGAGCAGTTCGGCAGCCGGTCATGGCCAGCCTAGCCCAGCAGGGGAGCAGGGCCCGGGGCGTCGTACGTGCGAGGTGGTGGGGAGGGGCCCTTGCCAAGGGGTGCGGTGGCAGGCGGATCGCCCGGGGTGCGTGGCATTCGAATCGCCCGGGGGGATCCAGAACCGTGGTTCCGGACCCCGCCGGGCGTCGATGTCCCCGGAGCTCCCCCCAGAACTTGTAGACCCAGAGACGACTCCGACGGTAGTCGAGCCCACGGACGATAAGTACAGATTGGCTGTACGGAAACGTACGGGACTGTCCGCGATCGGCCGATCGGCGTAGATCTGGGCCTCGCAGGGCTGGTGGCGGGCTCCGTACAGCGGCCCCGAGGAGCCGACGGGACGAGACATACGGTGGACCCGAGTCACCGCCTGGCGTCCCGCGCTCCGGGCGCGGCTCGTGGAGGGCCAGGACCGCGGCAGGAGGCCGCTCAGGTGCTCCAGGTGGAACTGAGTCGGGCGGCGGCGAACACCGTGCTGATGGCGTCCGGCGGTAGGACGGTCGGCAGCCCGAGGAGATAGCGGCGCAGCCGCTTGCGGTTGATGACGTGGACGTCCTCCGCTTGGGCCCGGATGGTCAGGTCCCCGGCGTTCACCGGGACCACGACGCCCTGCACGGGCACGTCGAACCCGGTGGCCCTTGCCAGCAGCTTCGCTGCGCGTCGGGCTTCGTGGCGGCTGTTGCGGACGTACGGCTGTCGGCTCCCATTGACGGCTGTTCGTAGTTGAGTGTGGTGGGTCGTTGACGCAAGGGCTCGTGGCCTTGCGCTGGGATGGGTGTTGCGAGACATCCGCCCAGAGAACAAGGACCACGAGCTGTGATCGAGCCTACGTGCTCGCAGCATGATGCTGCGAGCGTGATCTTCAACCTGCCCGACTACCACGTCATCGACGCGATCGACCTGCCCCTGGGCGGGAGACGGGTCGTCGTTCGGGCTGACACCATCGCCGATGCCTGCCCCGACTGCGGGGTCGTGTCCCAGCGGGTCCACGCCTGGTCCCGCCAACGGGTCCGTGACGTCGGGCATGCCGGCGCTCTGGAGGTCGTGGTCCT
>NZ_FMYF01000014.1 GCF_900092135.1 Raineyella antarctica
GCGGAGATCTCGAACTCGAGGGTGATCTTGTCGGAGACGAGGACGCCGCCGGTCTCGAGGGCGGCGTTCCAGACCAGGCCGAAGTCCTTGCGGTCGACGACGACGGAGCCTTCCAGGCCGAGGCGGGTGTTGCCGAAGGGGTCCAGGGCGGCACCGGCGTACTCGAAGTCGATGGTGACCGACTTGGTGACGTCCTTGATGGTCAGGTCCCCGGTCACGGCCAGCACGTCGCCGGAGGCGGTGATGTCGGTGGAGGTGAAGGTGATGGTGGGGTAGGAGGCGACGTCGAAGAAGTCGGCGGACTGCAGGTGGCCGTCGCGGTCGGGCGACTTGGTGTCGACGGAGGCGACCTGGATCGTGACGTCGATCTTCGCACCTTCAAGGTTGCGGCCGGTGGTGGCGGTGCCGACGAACTCGCCGAAGGAGCCGCGGACCTTGGTCACCATCGCGTGGCGGGCCACGAAACCGATCGTGGTGTGGGAGGCGTCGAGGGTGTAGGTGCCCTCCAGGTCGTTCAGCGGGCTCGAGGCGGGAGCAGCAACGGTGGTGGTCTCGGTGTCGTTCTTGCGGAAGAGATTGAAAGCCATGTTGGTACCCATCGGTGAGTCGTGGTTGATGTTTCAATAGTACGCACTGCAACAACCGTTTGTCCAGTCGTCAACTATTTCGAGTGCGGGGTGGTGCCCTGGCTGAAGCAGTGCTGGCTGCCCGACCCTTGCAATTCGCTGTCATAGCGTGGATCGCGAGGTGATCGAACCTGGGGGGGAAGGTGGCAGGCTGTTCCATTACTGGATCGGAGAGCCTGGTCGGTGCTGACCGGAGGGCGCGGGGGCCCGGGTCGATCATGTCGCCTCGGGGGTCACTGCCGGGAAGCTGCGGCGGCTCCGTGCCGCCATGGACGCGGTGCCGAGCACCCGGGTCCGCGTTCCCTCAGCGGGGCGTCTTCTCACCCGCCCGCACCGGCACCGTGACGTGGTTGCCCTCGATCGGCGCCGGGCAGGTCGCGTACGCCGTGAAGGCGAACCACATGTCGACCGTACGGTTGAAGTCCAGCACGACCGTCCCGTCCGGGTCGGGCTCGGCGAACTTGAGCTGGCGCCATGCGGGAGTCTCGTCGCCATTGGTCGGGTCGTGGAACTCCACGCCCAGGCCGTACTTCATCGACGTCACGGTCAGCCGCTGCGGGCGGCCGTCCAGGGTGAAGCGGACCTCGCCGGAGGCCTTGACCGACTGGCGCAGGTCCGGACGGATCGTGGCGACCTCGGTCGGGCGCAGCTCGTCGTACGGCTCGTACGTCCCCTCGATCACCCAGTCGGGGTCGAAGTCGAAGTGCTCCACCCCGTCGAACGCCTCGCGGGCCGCCGAACTCTCCGCGCGCAGCCGGATCGCCAGCCGGCCCCCGCGGCGCAGCAGCTCGACCTGGACCTCGCCGAAGTCGACCCACGGCAGGCGTCCCGCCTCGGCCACCGTCAGCGTGCTGGCCCCGTCGAGGGTGACGCCGTCGATCGTCAGGCCGTCGATCGCCGTGGCATCGAGGCGGGCCTCCGCCTGGGTCGCCGACCAGGTGCCGGGCAGCCCCGGCAGCGGACCGGGCTTGGTGGGCAACCAGTGGAAGCCCTGCAGGGTGAGCCAGCCGTGCGGTTCGACCAGTTCGGCCTCGCGACGTGCCCGGAAGGTGTGCCAGCTGTCGATGTCGTACGCCTGGGTCATCCTCGTCCTCTGCTCGATGTGCGGTTGCACCATTCCACCATTGTCCGCACGGGAAGTGACCCACCCGCCTCCCGTGGTCAGGTCTCCAGGGGGTCCACGCAGAACTGCTGGTCCGGTGCCCGAGGGGCGGGATCCGGACCAGCAGTGGAGTCGGCGGGGCGGGGCAGATCGTGCTCCGCCTCGGTGGATGATGACGCCTCAGTAGACGATGACCTTGTCCCCGGTCCTCACCTCCGCGAAGATCGTCGCGATGGTGGCCCGGTCGCGGATGTTCACGCACCCGTGGCTCGCCCCGCGGTAACCGCGGGCGGCGAAATCGGGGGAATAGTGCACCGCTTGCCCACCGCTGAAGAACATCGCGTACGGCATGGAGGTGTGGTAAAGCGAGGAGACGTGGTAGCGGCTCTTCCAGTAGACCTTGTAGGACCCGCTTCGGGTGGGCGTCTCGGCGCTTCCGAAGCGAGCGTCAAGGGTGTAGATGACCTTGCCGTTCTTCATGTAACGGACCTTGTTGTCCTTCTTGCTGACGCACAGGACCCGGGCGCCCGTCATGCAGCGCGAGTCGCTCCCACTCGAGGCCCTGCGCTGGCTCATCAGCAGATTCCATTTCGCTGAGTTGACCACGATGGTCCCGTTCACCGAGACTCCCCGGGTGCGACTGTTGGCCTTCTCCCAGTTCATCAGGGCGCTCTTCGTGGAGCTGCCGAAGTAAGTGGTGTAGCCGCGGGAATAGGCGAAGTAGTCCCGCTGCTTGTTGCGGTCGAGAGCCTCCTGCAAGGTCCTCACCTGGCCACTGCTGACGCCATACCTGAGAGTGGGGGAGGCTGCTTCCGCGGTGGCCGGCTGATAGGCGGCCACCGCGGTGACGACCAAGAGGACAAGGGCAAGAAGGGTGGCGAATCTGGTCTTCCGAATCATGGAACTACGGCTTTCGACGTTGTTGGACTGACAGGTTGGGCAATGTCTCGCGCGCGACATGACAGACCCAACGGCGGGGGGAAACCGTTGAGAGGGGCACTCGTTGCTGCCGGTGACGGGGACGTGTCGAGCCGGGATGTGCAGCAACTGGGTGACCCTGAGAGAACAATGAGTAAATGCTAACTTCGCCGAACAGCGGGGGTTCAGCCCGGCGTCATCACACTTTGATAGCGGAGGGGGCTTTCCCCGGTGTCGTGTCGCACACATCTTCGGCCCGGCCAGCATGCCTCGCAGGTCGCACGTACGGGTGGAACACTGGGCGCATGGCCATCGAGCGGCTCGATCCGGCCGGTGCCCTGCGCCGGATCGCGTACCTGCTGGAGCGCACGGGCGCCGAGACCTACCGGGTACGTGCCTTCCGTAAGGCTGCCGACACCGCCGAGCACGTCGGCCCCGACGAGCTGCGCCAGCGCGCAGAGGTGGGCACGCTGACCGACCTGCCGGGCATCGGGAAGCGTACGGCTGCCGTGGTCGCCGATGTGCTGGCCGGGCGTACGCCCGGGTACCTGGCCGAACTCGAGGATGAGGCGTCCGCGCCGCTCGGCGGGGGAGAAGCCATCCGACGCGCCCTGCGCGGCGACCTGCACGTGCACTCGAACTGGTCAGACGGCGGCAGCCCGATCCCGGAGATGGTGGCCGCGGCCGCCGACCTGGGCCACCGCTATGTCGCTCTGACCGACCATTCGCCCCGCTTGACGGTCGCACACGGGCTGAGCGCGGACCGGCTGCGGGAACAGCTGGACGTGGTTGCCGAGCTGAACCGGCGACAGGAAGGCATCCGGGTACTCACCGGCATCGAGGTCGACATCCTGGAGGAGGGCACCCTCGACCAGGAGCCGGGGCTGCTGGAGGGCCTCGACGTGGTCGTCGCCAGCGTGCACTCCAAGCTTCGGATGCCCGCCGACCAGATGACCCGGCGGATGGTCACGGCGATCGCGAATCCGCAGGTCGACGTGCTTGGCCACGTCACCGGTCGCCTGGTCACCGGTGGTCGCGGCACCCGTCCGGAGTCGTCGTTCGATGCCGACCTGGTCTTCGCCGCCTGCGAGCGGTTCGGGGTCGCGGTGGAGATCAACTCCCGGCCCGAGCGTCTCGACCCGCCGATGCGGCTGCTGCGGTCGGCGGTCGAGATCGGCTGCCTGTTCGCCATCGATACCGACGCCCATGCCCCGGGCCAGCTGGCCTGGCAACCGTACGGGTGTGAACGCGCCGAGGACGCCGGGGTCCCGCCCGAGCGGATCGTCAACACCTGGCCGGTGGAGGACCTGCTGGCGTGGACCGCCGGATCCGGGACCCGCGGGCACTAGCCTGTCGACATGGCCACCCGCGCCCCTTCCCGTGCCGTCCCCTGGTTGTGGCTGTCCGTCGCCGCAGCGGTGCTGGCCATCGCCGGCAGCGTGGTCGGACTGGCCTGGCCCCGGCCGTACGCCGGCCTCACCCCCGCGTTCTGGCCCCAGGCGATCGCCCAGGACATCGCCAACCTGGTCGTCGCCTCGCCGCTGGTCCTGGTCAGTGCGGCGCTGGCGCTCCGGGGCTCGGCCCGGGCCTACCTGCTGTGGCTCGGGGCGCTGTCCTTCACGGTCTACAACTACGTGATCTACACCTTCTCGATCCCGTTCGGACCACTGTTCCTGCTCTGGGTCGGTGTCCTCGCCCTGTGCACGTTCGCCCTCATCGGCGGCCTGGCCGAGGTGGATCGTACGATCGCGCAGCGGTTCGCCGGCCCCCGGCTGCTCACCGCCGTCGGGTGGGTGCTGGTCGTCGCCGGGGTGCTGTTCGCATTGCTGTGGCTGTCCGAGGACGTGTCCGCGCTGCTCTCGGGTACCCGCCCGGCCAGCGCCGCGGAACTCGCCCTACCGACCAACCCGGTGCACGTCCTCGATCTCGCCTTCTTCCTGCCGGCGGTCATCGGCATCGGCGTGCAGGTGCTGCGGCGCCGCCCGTACGCGGTGGCGGTGGCCCCGGTCCCGCTGGTCTTCCTGTTGCTCACCGGTGTGCCGATCCTGATCACCCCGGCGGTGCAGGCGGCCAACGGCCTTCCCGCCGGCTGGAGCGTCGCGCTGCCGATCGGGGTGTTCACCCTCGTGGTGCTGGGGTTGCTGGTGTGGCTGCTGGCGACGCTCCGGCGCCCGCGGACCGCCTGACGTCCAGGGCCCGCAGGACGATCTTGCGGAGCTCGTCGAACCACAGCACGACCGATCCCATCGCCACGCAGGTCGCCCACTGGGTGAGGGTGAGGGGGGCGGTGCTGAAGGCCGTCTGCAGCAGCGGCACCTGCACCACCAGCACCTGCAGCACCACCACAACCCCGATCGCGCCCCACAGCCAGGGGTTCACGAACAGCCGGTGGAACGCCGACGACGTCTCCGACCGGGAGTTGATCGCGTTGAACAGCTGTGCGAAGACGAGCGTGGTGAAGCCCGCGGTCTGCGCCTCCTGGAAGCTGTGCTGGCCGGGCAGCAGTCCGCCGGGCAGGAACATGTCGATCGTCGCCAGGGTCGACAGGCCCATCGCCGCACCGACCAGGATGATCCCGAGCCACATCCGGTGGTCGATGATCCGTTCGGCCGGGTTGCGCGGAGGCTGGCCCATCACGTCGTCGGTCTGCGGGTCGATGCCCATCGCCAGTGCCGGCGCGGAGTCCGTGACCAGGTTGATCCACAGGATCTGGGTCGCCAGCAGCGGCAGGGCCAGCCCGCCACCGACCGGCGACTGCAGCCCGATCACGCCGGCCAGGACCACACCGAGGAAGACGGTGAAGACCTCGCCCATGTTGGAGCTGAGCAGGTAGCGCAGGAACTTCTTGATGTTGGCGAAGATCACCCGCCCCTGCCGGACGGCCTGCACGATGGTCGCGAAGTTGTCGTCGGCCAGGATCATCTTGGCCGCGTCCTTGGTCACCTCGGTGCCGGTGATCCCCATCGCGATGCCGATGTCGGCGGACTTCAGGGCCGGGGCATCGTTCACCCCGTCGCCGGTCATCGCGACGATCCGGTCGTCGGCCTGGAGCGCGTCGATGATCCGCAGCTTGTGCTCCGGCGCCACCCGCGCGTACACCGAGACCTCGCGGGCCGCCTGCCGGAAGCCCTCGTCCGACAGCTCGTCGAGCTGCACCCCGGTCAGCGCCCGGCCGCCCTCCTCGATGATGCCGAGGTCGGCCCCGATCCGGGCCGCGGTGCTCGGGTGGTCGCCGGTGATCATGATCGTACGGATCCCGGCCCGGTGCGCCTCGGCGATCGCCGTGCGCGCCTCCTCGCGGGGCGGGTCGATGATCGCGACCATCCCCACGTACACCAGGTGGTGCTCGATGGCGTGGTCGAGGTCGGTGCTGACCTCTCGCGCGGGGACATCGCGGTAGGCGACCCCAAGGGTCCGGTAGGCCTGGGAGGACAGCGCCTCCACCTCGGCCAGGACGTGGTCGAGTACGCCCTGGTCGAGCGGGCGGACCTCCTCCCCGACCCGGTAGCTGTCGCAATGCGCCAGCAGCACGTCGGGCGCGCCCTTGGTCATCAGCCGGGTGCGTTCGGGGTGGGCCTGCAGGGTCGACATCATCCGGCGCTCGGAGGTGAACGGCACCTCGGCGATCCGCCGGTAGGCGTCCATCCGCTGGGTGCCGCCCTCGAGCTTGCGGACGGCGACCAGGAAAGCCCCCTCGGTGGGGTCGCCCTGCACCGTCCAGTCGCCGTCGGTCTCGGTGAGCTGCGCGTTGCTGGACAGGGATCCCTGCACCAGGAGGGCCCGGGCCTCGCTCAGCTGCGGCCCCTCGGTCAGCAGTCGCCCCTCGACCAGCGCCTCACCGACCGGGGCGTAGCCGGTGCCGGTCAGGTCGACCGTGCCCGAGGCGGTGACGACCTTCTGGATGGTCATCTCGTTGCGGGTCAGGGTGCCGGTCTTGTCCGATCCGATCACCGAGGCCGAGCCGAGCGTCTCGACGGCGTGCAGCTCCTTGACCACCGCGCGTTGCCGGGCGAGCTGCTGGACCCCGATCGCCAGCACCACCGACAGGATCGCCGGCAGGCCTTCCGGTACGGCCGCGACCGCCAGCGAGACCCCGAGCAGCAGCACGTCCACGAAGCCTGCGCCGGTGCGGACCCCGTTGACCAGGACGAGCGCGACCATCACCACCACGGCGATGGAGACCACGACGACCCCGAGCATCCGGGAGACCAGCGCGATCTCGTGGGTCAGCGGGGAGTCCTCCTGCTCGGTCGTGGCCAGCATGTGCGCGATCGCGCCCATCTGGGTGTCCATGCCGGTCGAGGTCACCACGGCGCGCCCGACCCCGGTGGCCACCCCGGTGCCCTTGAAGACCATGTTCGTACGGTCGCCGAGCGGCATCGGCGAGGGGAGCGGGCCGGCCTGCTTGGTGACCGCACTCGACTCGCCGGTCAGCGAGGACTCCTGCACCTGCAGCGCGGTGGCGGTGAGCAGCCGGGCATCGGCGCCGACCGCGTCCCCCTCGGCCAGCAACAGGATGTCGCCGGGGACGAGTTCGCTGGACGGGACGACGGACTGTCGTCCATCCCGCAGCACCGTCGACCGGGCGGCCGTCATCGAGGCCAGCGCCGCGACGGCGGTGTCGGCCTTGCGCAGCTGGGCGTACCCGATCACGGCGTTCAGCAGCAGGATCGCCAGGATCACCACGACGTCGACGGGCACCCCGACCGCGCCTTCGAGGATCCAGGCGGCCAGGGAGATCGCGACGGCGACGAGCAGCAGGTAGACCAATGGGTCCTGGAACTGGCGCAGGAACTTCCGCCACCAGGGCACCGGAGGGGCACCCTGCAGGTCATTGGGGCCGTACGAGACGAGCCGGGTGGCGGCCTCCGCCGAGGTCAGGCCGTGCTCCGGGGCGACGTTCAGGTCATCGGCGACGTCCGGGGCGGGCCGAAGGGTCACATCGCCCGGTGTGTCGGCCTCGGGCAGGGCCGGTGGTGACATCTTTTCGCTTCCCACACCGTCCACGGTAGGTCCCCAAGGTCAAGCGCGCGGGGTGTCGGGGTGCGGGATCGGCGACAATGGTCCTCACCCGTTCCGCGCCAGGAACACCCACCGGGAACACCCCATGAAAGGGAGCACCCATGAAGGGAACATCCATGGCGGAGCCGCCGACCCCCACCGAGGAGGTGGCCTGGCTCACCGGCCCGGCCGGACAGGCCGCGATCGCGGAGGCATTCGCGCTGCCGGACACCGAGGCGCCCTCGGCCGTGGAGCGGATGCGCAAGCGCCACGGACCACACGCCGCGGCCGCGCTGACCCAGGCCGAGCTGCGGCACCGCGCCCGGGCGAAGTTCGGCGAGGAGGCCGATGCGCTGCTGCTGACCCGGGCCGGCCTGGAGCAGGCCACCCGGCCGGCCGTCGCCCTCCATCGGGCCCGGGTGCTCGCCACCGCGGGCGCTCGCCGGGTGCTCGACCTGGGCTGCGGCCTGGGGACCGACACGGCGGCGTTCGTCGAACTGGGGATGGAGGTGGTCGCCGTCGAGCTGGACCCGACCACCGCCGCGTACGCCGCCGCCAACCTCGCCCCCGCCATCGCGACCGGCCAGGTCCGGGTGCTGCAGGGCGATGCGGTCGAGCTGCTGGACCGGCTGTGGTCACCGGGGACGGCCGCGTACGCCGATCCCGCCCGCCGCACCGGGGCGGGCCGCTCCTGGAACCCCGCCGACTTCACCCCCTCGTGGGACTGGGCTCTGGCCCTGCTGGAACGCGCCGCCGAGGACGGGGGAGTGGGCTGCCTCAAGCTGGGCCCCGGGTTGCCGTACCGGATGATCCCCGAGTCGGTCGGTGCCGAGTGGGTCAGCCATCGGGGTGACCTGGTCGAGGTCGCCCTGTGGCGCGGCGAGGGCGGAGCGGCGCTGCCCGCACCGGGCTCGCGGACAGCGACCCTGCTCGCCGACGACGGATCCCTGCAGCAGCTGGTGGCAGAGGACCGGGCCACGCCGGTCCGGATGCCCGAGGTCGGGACGGTGCTGTGGGAACCCGACGCGGCCGTGATCCGGGCCGGGGCGGTCGATCGCCTCGCGGCGGCGCTCGGCGCCGGCAGGGTCGCCCCGGACATCGCCTACCTGGTCAGCGACGACGTCGCCCCGACCCCGTTCGCCACTGTCTTCCGCGTCCTCGAGGTGCTGCCGACCAAGGAACGCGTGCTGCGCGAGTGGGTGCGGGACCGGGAGGTCGGCCGGCTGGAGATCAAGAAGCGCGGTATCGACGTCGATCCGGCGGCCCTGCGCCGCAAGCTGCGCCCCGCCGGGCCGAACGCCGCCACCCTCGTCCTGACGCCCACGCCGGCCGGTGCCCGGGCGCTGGTGGTCCAGCGTGCGGCGAACCTGGTTCCCTCCCCACCGGTGGCGGGCTAGCCTCCGCGTGTGACCCAGGACAGAGACCCAGACCGTAATGCCCGCGCCGGCGGGCTCGTCGGGCCTGGCCTGGCCCTGGCCGCCGTGGTGCTGATGGCAGCCGCGCTGCGCCCGGGCGCCACCTCCGTCGGGCCCGTGATCGCTGAACTCCGCGCCGACCTCGGCATCAGCGCCACCACCGCCGGGGTGCTCACCGCCCTGCCGGGACTGACCTTTGCTGCCATCGGGGCCGTCGCGGTGGCGTTGTCGCGCCGGATCGGCCTGACCGGCGGACTGCTGGTGGGGCTGGTCGTCGTGGTGGCCGGCCTGCTGGCGCGGACCTTCACCGGCTCCACCGTGGCCTTCCTGGCCTGCACGCTGCTCGGTCTGGCCGGCATGGCGCTCGGCAACGTCTTGGTCCCGGCGTGGATCAAGCGGCACGGCGGGTCCCACGTCACCCGGCTGATGACCGCCTACGGCGTGACGCTGCTGGTCAGTGCGGGCATCGGGTCGATGGTGGCCTCGCCGATCGCCCAGCACGCCCCGGGAGGATGGCGGGCGGCCCTGGGCGTGTGGGGCCTGACCGCCGCGCTCGGCCTGGCGCCCTGGCTGGTGCTGGCCATCCGGGAACGGGCCGACCTCGCCGATCGTGCCGGCTCGCCCCTTCTTCCGCCGTCCGGCTCGGTGCTGCGCTCTCCCACGGCCGTGGCACTGGGCGTGTTCTTCGGCATGCAGGCCCTGACCGCGTACGTCCAGTTCGGCTGGCTGCCGCAGGTCTATCGGGATGCCGGACTCTCCGCCACCTCGGCCGGCGCCCTGTTGGCGATGATCTCCGGGATCGGGGTGATCGGCGGGTTCCTGATGCCCGGGTGGGTCGCCACCGCCTCGAACCTTGCCCCGGGGATCTGGGCCTTCGGCGCGCTGACCATCGCGGGCTGGGCCGGACTGCTGGTGGCGCCGGCGCGCGTGCCGTGGTTGTGGGCGCTGCTGCTGGGCTGCGGCGGCTGGACGTTCACCGCGGCGATCGCGATGATCACCGCCCGGTCCAGGGACCCGCACGTCACGGCGCGGGTCTCCGGCTTCGTCCAGCCCTTTGGCTACCTGCTGGCGGGGATCGGTCCGCTGCTGGTCGGCGTGGTCTACCAGGCCACCGGCGGCTGGACGGTGGTGCTCTGGGCGATGATGGGCGTGGCCGTGGTGATGACGCTGTCCGGATTGCGTCTGGCGCGTCGTACGTACGTTGACGACGAGCTACATGACCGGGCGTAAACTTGCAGATGGTCGCCGGCGGCCGTCAACAAAGGCTGTCCGGGGCACCGCACCTTGCGAGGTTCATCATGTACGCCAGAATCGTCACCACTGCAGGCGTCTACGACCGGGATGTGGTCGTGGAATTTCTGCACACCGGAGTCGTCCCCATCTTCGAGGGGATCCCGGGATATCGCGGTCTGACCGCGAGCTGTGATTCCACCGGAACCGTGTGGACCCTGGCCAGCTGGGAAACGCTGGAGTCGGTCCTGATCACCGAGGAGCTCTCCGAGCACCTGCAGGAGATCTGGCTCGGGAGCACCCACCGGCAACTGCGGTCCGTCCGCACCTATGAGATGCCGTTCGAGTTCGTCGCCGATCCGGCCCCCACTGTCGGCTGCACCCTTCAGGTCCTCCCGTACGACATCGATGATCCGTCGATGCTCGAGATCGGCGTCGGACTCCTGATGGGCGAGACCCTGCCTGCGCTCGCCAATCTATCCGGCTGCCGCGCGGCCCGGCTGCTGGTCGACCGCGACACACGCAGGGGCAAGGTCGGCACGGTATGGGACGACCCCGCCGCCGGGCGCGACGCCTTCGCCGCCCTCGCCGATGCACGACAACGTGCCACCCTGAGGGGGGTGACCTTCCACGAACCCTCGGATCGAGAGGTCATCTTCGCCCACGTGCTGAGCCACACCGGCTGACCGCTCACCCGCTCGGTCCGCGCATCGCATACCTGGCGTGGCGCCTGGGGGCCCGCTCCGACCCGCGGCGCTGGGGCGGCAGGACTTCCGGGATGCCGTCAGGCCCCATCTGCACCTCCCAGCGGGAGCCGGGTTCCGACCGGGGGTCCGGTTCGACCAGGGCATGGTGGTGGCGGCACAACAGCACGAGGTTCGGCAGCGCTGTGGCGCCGCCCTGGGCCCACGGGATGATGTGGTGCACCTCGCAGTGGCGAGGGCGATGGTCGCAGCCGGGGAAGGCACAGCCGCCGTCGCGCAGGTGGACGGCCTGGCGCAGGTCACCGGAGACCAGCCGCATCGTCCGCCCCACGTCGAGGAGCTGGCTCGGGCCGCCCAGCACGACCGGTAGCAGATCGGCATCGCAGGCCAGGTGACGCAGCTCGCCGGCGGAGATCGGTTCGCCGGAGTCCGCGAGCACCCCGATGCCCAAGCGCTGACGCAGGTCGTCGGCCCACGCGATGACCGTGATCCGAGGCCTGTCCCCGCCGTGGAAAGGTGCCCGCGCCTCGCTGCAGCAGGCCCGGACGATGCTCATCAGGGCATCGGCGCGCCGCTGGTCGAGGGTGGGCGGGACGTAGGCGGGGTCGGCGCCCTCGGCATCGGCCTCGTCGAGTCGCCGGGCCCGGTCGACGTACGCGTCGAGCTGGGTGATCAGCTCCTCGGCCTCCAGGGTGGGGAGCTTGACCCGGAAGAACACCGATCCGTGGCCGTCGCGGGCCCAGGTGAGCCGCCGTCGACGCTGCGCCCGCGCATGCTGCTGCTCGAGGGCGCGCCGGAGCGCCTCCTCGGCGATCTCGGGAGCCACCACCTCCAACGCGTGGGCCGCCAACCGGCGCAGCTCATCCGGGTCGAAGCGGTCCAGGCACCCGACCAGGAACCGCTCGACGGCATCGGCGATGTCCGCCGGCAGGTCCTCGGGGAGCTCGGACAGGCCGGTCAGGAGACCGCGGCACTGCTCGGGGGACGCGTTCCCGCGGGCCAAGGCCGCCCCGACGTGGGGATGACCGGCCAGGTCGGCGGCCGAGCGGACGGCACCGTTGGCCTGCCGGGCCGTGACCCGGTTCGACTCGCGCAGCCAGGCGTTGGTGGGGCAGCCGGCCAGCGCATCGGTGGTCCCTCGGGTGTCGATCTCGTGCACGATCCTCAGGTCCGCGGCCTGCACCATCGAGGTCAGGCCCTGCAACGTACGTGAGGCGGCAAGGAGATCTGCATCCGGAAGGCCGGTCGGGCTCGCGGACAGGAACCGCTCGACCTCCGCGACGGCGCGGGCCAGCGCGACGGGTGGGGTCCCGTCCGGCTGCTCACTGGTGGCTGCGATCGTGTCCATGGCTCGTACGCTACGGAGACCCTCTGACAATTTTCGTACAGGTAGCCGATTCACCTGGTGTCGGGTCGTCGGGTCGCTGGGGTCTAGAGGCGTCGGGGTTGTCGGGGTTGTCGGGGTTGTCGGGGTTGTCGGGAGGCTGAGGGGTGCTGCAGCCCGGACGCGCGGCGGTGTCAGACTGACGCGATGGAACAGGTGTCGGGTGAGGTGGGGGCGAACCAACCGAGTGCCGACGTACCGAGTGCCAACGCTCCCAGCGTCAACGAACCGAGTGCCAACGCTCCCAGCGTCAACGAACCGAGTGCCAATGCTTCGGTCCTCGCTGCCCCGACCAGCGCACGTCCGGTCCTGGCCTGGATGCTCGCCGTCGGCCTGCTGCTCCACGCCCTCACCGCCTCGCTCCTGGGTAGCGCCCTGATCGACTCGTCCTTTCCCGACAGGCCCCGCCCCGACGACCTGCTGTTCACCCTGTTGCCGTACGTGGGGGCGGCCCGCTACCTCACGGTGGTGGCGCTGGTCGGCGGCTTCGGCGCATTCCTGGTCGACACGCTCCGCCGTGACCGTACGCGCCTGCCGGAGTACATCAGCGTGTTCGCCCTGATGTACCTGATGCGGGCGGTGATCATGGTCCTCACCCCGCTGGGCTCCGCCCAGGGGGAGGGTGCCTTCGTCTTCAGCCAGCAGCAGTTCGGCATGTTCCCCTCGGGCCACGTCGCCGCGTGCACGCTGTTGGTGATGCTCACCCCGACCGACCGGGGGCCCTGGCTGCCGGGCTTCCAACAGCTGTTGCTGGTGCTGATGTGCGCCGGGCTGCTGCTCGCCCACGGCCACTACTCGATCGACGTGGTCGGCGGCCTCCTGCTCGGCCACTTCGTGGTGCACACGTGGCGCTCGGGCCGGCTGTTCGCCAGGTTCAGGCGAATCACCGGACCATGATCAGGTGACGGGCATACGCTCAGCACACCCCGGGACACCGGGCGACGGCGCGGGCCCAGGAGGACGGATGTTCTTCACCAGGCGGAGAGACGGCATCCATCTCCCCGACGTCCCTGCGATGCGCCGGATCATGCCGTACCTGATGCCCACCCGCCTCGAGTCGACGATCTACTACCCGCAGCGACTCGAGGTCGACCACCTGCTCGACTGGCTGGCACAGGTCAACGAGAGGCGGCCGCGGGCGGAACGGATCACGTTCTTCCACGTCTTCCTCGCGGCCTTCGCCAGGCTCTTCCGGCAGCGTCCGGAACTCAACCGCTTCATCGCGGGCCGCCGCACGTACGCCCACAAGGAGATCAGCTTCTCGTTCGCGGTCAAGAAGGCGCTGACCGACGAGGCGCCCGAGACGCAGGTCCGGTTGGTCTTCACCGGGGCCGAGACGATTGACGAGGTCCGCGACATCGTCGACCGGGAGGTGGTCCGGGCCCGCGGAACCGATCGTAGTGGCAGCGATGTCCTGACCGACGTCCTCGCGTCCTGGCCCCGGCCCGCCCTCAACGGCCTGGCCCGCCTGCTCTGGGGACTGGACGACCACAACCTCCTGCCCGGCTTCCTGCAGGACGCGATCCCGCTGTACGCCAGCGCCTACATCGTCAACCTGGGCTCGCTCGGGGGAGAGGCGCCGTTCCACCACCTCTACCAGCGCGGGACGGCCAGCGTGTTCGCCGCGATCGGAGCGATCCGGCCGGAGGCACTGGTGGACCAGCAGGGCCACCTCATTCCCGGCAGGTGCGTGACGATCAGCTACACGATCGACGAACGGGCCACCGACGGCTTCTACTTCGTCCACAGCGCCCACGTCCTGCAGGGGCTGCTCGCCGATCCTGAGCAGCTGACCCGTCCCCCGACGGACTGAGCGTGCCGGCCCCCGTTGTCGGAGGTCGTTGCTACGCTCGCGCTGCCCGGTCGATAATGGAGGCCAGGCGTTTGTGACGGCACCCCGAGATCTGGAGAGACCATGGCCGAGACTCCGCGACCGCCCCGCAACGAGACCTCCGTCCCGATCCACGATGCCCTCGCCGGCCGCTGGAGCCCGCGTGGCTTCGACCCCGAGTACGTAGTGGCCGAGGGCGACCTGACAGCACTCGGCGAGGCCGCCCGCTGGGCCCCGTCGGCGAGCAACCTGCAGCCCTCCCACTTCATCGTCGGCGCCCGGGGGACCGGGACGTTCGAGAAGGTCTACGCCACCCTGGTGGACTTCAACAAGGCCTGGACCCCGCGCGCCTCCCTGCTGATCGTTGCGGTCGCCGAGCTGGAACGCGAGGGCAAGCAGCTGCGCTGGGCCGAGTACGACCTGGGCCAGGCGGTGGCGCACCTCTCGGTCGAGGCCGAGTCCCGCGGGCTCAACGTCCGACAGATGGGCGGCTTCGATGTCGCGGCGCTCCGGGCCGCCTTCGACCTGCCGCCGGAGCTGGAGCCGGTCAGCATCGTCGCCGTCGGCAAGTACACCGACGCCGACGACCTGCCCGAGGGCATCCGGGAGCGCGATGCCGCCCCGCGTACGCGCCGGTCCCTGGAGGAACTCGCCATCATCCTGGACGCCTGAAGGATGAGATGGACGCTGCTCGGCGTCCTCTCCATGGATCCCGAGCGCCTGCAGTGACCTCAGGCGGTCAGGCGTCCTTCAAAGGACGCCTGGTTCCGCTCGGGCCAGTGCCGGACCACGGGCTCTACACCGGCGCGCCCGGGGGTGGCGAGAACGGCGACATATCCCGGTAGCGGGGGACGCAGTTCGCGACAGTCACCTGTCGGTTCGACGGGACCGGGATCGTCGGCGGTCGACTCGGCGCCGGTCCACCCAGCAGCACCCGATCCGCCCGCCTTGACCAGGGCCTCCCGGCAGGCCCAATCCTGTCCGCCGTCCGGGTCGGACAGCTCCGACAGCCGTTGGACGTCCACCCCGACCGGCCCGTCCGGGGCGACGGCGACGACCACCAGCAGGCCCGAGTGCGAGACGGAGACCCACGGGCACGACGAGCCGGGTCCCAGGATGCGGGGCGCGCCGTGCTGCCCACCGCAACGCCCGCAGGTCCTGTCCACGACCACCTCCGTAGGCTCCACGCCCAGGTGGTCGGCCACCGCCAGGCGCAGGAGGGCGGCGCCCAGCAGGGAGCGGCCCTGGTCGGCCGGCCGCAGCAGGGATGCCACCCGCGCCTCCTCCGTCTGGTCAAGGAGGCCCAGGAGTCGTCTGTCAGCAGAGGCAAGGGTCGCCCACCACACCTTGACGGACACGATGTACCTCCCGATTTTCTCTCTAGGTTAGCTTAGGCTAACCTTTCCTATCGTGACTCCTGTAGCCGCCCTGGCCAAACGCCGTGGCCCGCTGCTGACCCCGTCGATGGAGACGACGTCAGCCGAGCGGCCGGCGCTCTTCACCGTGTCCGGTGATGCCCTGTCCCACGAGCAGGTGGGGGAGCGGGTCGACGACCTCGTCCGCCGCCTCCCCGACGTGGCCGATGGGCGATGCCTGGTGCACCTGCCGCTGCGTCCGGACCTGGAGAGCGTGCTCGGCTACCTGGCCACGCTCGAGGCCGGCCACGTCGCCCTGGTGACCCCCGCGGGAGATGCCTCCGCAGCGATCCTGGACCGCTATCGCCCGGACGTGGCCGCCACCGGCGATCCGGACGATCCCTTCCAGGCCCTGACCTCGGTCCCGCAGCACGTCCTGCACCCTGACCTGGCGCTGTTGCTGAGCACCTCCGGCAGCACCGGTTCGCCCAAGCTCGTCCGGCTGTCCCACCAGAACCTCCGCAGCAACGCCACCGCCATCGCGACGGCGCTACGGATCACCGAGGCGGACCGGGCCATCACCAGCCTTCCCCTGCACTACACCTTCGGGCTGTCGGTGCTGCACTCCCACCTGGTCGCCGGAGCATCGGTCGTCCTGCACGACGGGTCGGTGATGGAGGATGCGTTCTGGCGCGCTCTCGACGACCTCGCGGTCACCAACCTGGCCGTCGTGCCGCACATGGTGGAACTGATGGAGTCCACCGGCGTCCTGGAGCGGCCGCACCCCTCCCTGCGCCTGGTCGCCCAGGCCGGCGGCCGGATGCATCCCGACCACGTCCTGCGGACCCACGCCCTCGGACGCCGAAACGGCTGGGACCTGGCGGTCATGTACGGCCAGACCGAGGCCACCGCGCGGATCTGTGTCCTCGACCCGGCGACCGTGGCCGCCAACCCGGATGCGGTCGGCCGTCCGGTCGCCCGGACCTCGGTGCGACTGGACGCCACCGTGCCCGAGGCGACCGACGGTGCCGGCGAGGTCGTCGTCCGCGGTCCCGGGGTGATGATGGGCTACGCCGAGCATCCCGACGACCTGGCCCTTGGCGCCATGCTGACCGAGCTGCGGACCGGCGACCTCGGCCGGCTGGGCCCCGACGGCCTGTTGCGGCTGGTCGGGCGACGATCCGGCTTCGTCAAGGTCATGGGCGTACGGATCGACGTCGCCGCCGTCGAGGACGCCCTCGAGAGTGCCGGGTTCACCACCTGCGTCGGCGGGGACGCGGACCGCCTGACAGTGCTGGTCGAGCCGCAGCCGGGCCGCCCCGCCACCAGGACCGCTGCCGACGCACGCCGCCTGGCCGGCCGCTCCTCGGGGCTGGGCCGTGCGGCGGTCGCCGTCGCCGTTGCCGAACTACCGCGGCTGCTCAACGGCAAGGTCGACCGGCCCGGCGCCGCGGCGCTCGTCCAGGCCTCCCACCAGCAGGCCGCCGCCGAGACCGGTGCAGGTGCCGGAAGTCCCCTCGGGGTCCACCCCTCGCCCTCGGCTGCCGTCGCCAGAGTCATCGGCGACGTGCTCGGGACCGAGGCGGTCGACCTGGACCGTACGTTCGTCCAGCACGGCGGTGACTCGCTCAGCCACGTCCAGGCATCGATCCGGCTGGAGGGCCTGGTCGGGCCGCTGCCCCGCGGCTGGCACCACCGACCGCTGGCCGACCTGGTCGACCTGGCCGATTCCCGCCAGCCCGATTCCCGCAGCGCCGTATCCCGAGGCGCCGATTCCGCTCACCTCGATGCAGACCGCACCGGCTCGGGGCACTGGCGCACGGTCGAGACCGACGTCGTGCTGCGCGCGATCGCGGTCATCACGATCTGCGGTTCGCACGCCCAGCTGTTCCACGTCCTGGGGGGCGCCCACATCCTGCTGGCTGTCGCCGGCTTCAACGCCGCCCGGTTCGGCCTGTCGGTCCCCACGATCGGCGGCCGGTGGCGAGCCACGGCCCGGGTACTGCTCGGGGTGGCGATCCCGACAATGGCAGTGGCGTTCTTCGGCATGGTCACCACCGGGCGCTACGGCTGGGCGAACATCGCACTGAGCCAGTGGCTGATCGGCGACCCCACCCTCGGGCCCACCCGCAACGAGTTCTGGTTCATCGACGCCCTGGTCGCCTGCCTGCTGGTCCTCACCGCCGTGCTGTCGATACCGGCGATCGGGCGGGCCTGGCAGCGGGACCCCTGGCGCGTCGCAGTGGTGGTCGGCGTCGTGGCACTGGTTCCGCGCTTCGTCATCGTGGCCTGGTCCGGCGGCCACCTGCAGGCGATCATGCCGACCACGTTCTGGTTGTTCGCCCTCGGCGCGGCCGCCGCCTCCGCCGCCTCCGCGGGCACCCGTCGCCGCCGACTGCTCACCCTGGCCCTGGCCAGCGCCGGCGGGCTGACCTTCTTCCCCGACGACCCCGCGCGCAACCTGCTCATCCTGGCCGGGCTCGCCGCGCTGGCGCTGCTGGACCGGGTCCGGATCCCCGCCCCGGTCCTGCCGCTGGTCAGCCTGCTGGCCTCGGCCTCCCTCTACATCTACCTGGTCCAGTTCCTCGTGCTGTCCCAGTTCGAGAACGACGTCGTCGAGACGGTCGCCGCGATCGCCACCGGATGCCTGGTCTGGCGCCTCGCCGCGCACCCGATGCGCCGCCTGCAGGACCTCGTCCCCCCGCCCACCCGATGAACCGATGAAGATGAGACGGAAGACCGCCATGTCCAAGAACCGCCACCCGCTGATCGCCCTGCTGCTCGCGCTACCCCTGGCCCTGTCGGCCTGTGCCGGTGGCGGGAACAGCGGGAGCCAGGACGCGTACGCCCCGCAGCCGCAGACGCTGCAGATCTACTCCTCCCAGCACGTCAACGTCACCAAGGCGCTGGCCGAGGGGTTCACCGCCAAGACGGGCATCAAGACCCAGGTCCGTGACGGCGAGGACGCCTCGATGGGGCACATGATCGTCAAGGAGGGTGACGCCTCTCCGGCCGACGTGTTCCTCACCGAGAACTCCCCGGCCATGACGGTCGTCGAGCGCGCCGGCCGGCTGGCACCGGTCCAGCCGGCGACCCTGGCCCAGGCCCGCGAGGGACTGGCGCCCTCCAGCGGCCTATGGACCCCGATCGCTGCCCGTTCCACGGTGCTGGTCTACAACAAGGACAAGATCAGCGAGGCCGACCTGCCGAAGTCGATGATGGACCTGGCCGACCCGAAGTGGGCCGGCAAGTGGGGTGCGGCGCCGGGCGGTGCGGACTTCCAGGCGATCGTGGCCGGCATGCTGGCCGAGCGAGGGGAGCAGCAGACCCGGTCGTGGCTGGAGGCGCTGACCAAGAACGCCAAGGTCTACAACAACAACATCGCCACCATGAAGGCCGTCAACGCCGGCGAGGTCCCGGTCGGCATCATGTACCACTACTACTGGTACCGCGACCAGGCCGGTGACAAGCAGGGCAGCGCGAACACGGCGCTGCACTTCTTCGGCGGCGGTGACCCGGGTGCCTTCGTCAGCCTGTCGGCCGGCGGCGTCCTGGCCTCCTCCGACATGCCCGAGCAGGCCCAGCAGTTCCTGGCCTACGTGACCGGCCCCGAGGGTCAGCGCGTGATGGTCGACAGCGGCTCGATGGAGTACGCGATCGGCAAGGGCGTCCCCTCCGATCCCGCCCTGCCGCCGCTGGACAGCCTGCAGGCACCGGCCGTGGATGCCTCCCGCCTCAACTCCGACGACGTGATCTCCCTGATGACCGATGTCGGCATCCTCTAGGCCGCGCGGGGTTGCCCTGGCCGCCGCCCTGGTCGCCGCGCTCACCGTCCTGCCGCTGCTGGTGATCCTGCCCAGCGCCGTGTCGGTCGGCGCGGAGAGCGCGGCGGCCTACCTGCTGCGGCCCCGGGTCGGCCAGCTCTTGGCCCACACCGGGATGCTCGTGGTCGTCACGGTGCCGGCGTCGATCATCATCGGCGTCCTGGCCGCCTGGCTGGTGGAGCGCACCGCGCTGCCCTGGGCCGGGTTGTGGCGTACGTTGCTGCTCGCCCCGCTGGCCGTGCCGGCGTTCGTCAGCGCGTACGCCTGGGTGACGGTCGCACCGTGGCTGACCGGCTTCACCGGCGCGGCGCTGGTCACCACGCTCTCGTACTACCCGTTCGTCTTCCTGCCCGCGGCCGCCATGCTGCGCACGCTGGACCCCGGTGACGAGGAGGCGGCCCGCTCCCTGGGGCTGTCGCCGACCGCCGCGGTCGTGCGTACGGTGCTGCCCCGGCTGCGCCCGGCACTGAGCGGCGGTGCGCTGCTGGTCACGCTGCACCTGCTCGCCGAGTTCGGCGTGCTCCAGATGATGCGGTTCCAGACCCTCACCACCGCGATCATGCAGCAGTACGCGGTCGGGTTCAGCGACGCTGCCGGCAGCCTGCTCGCCTCGGTGCTGCTGACCCTGTGCCTGCTCGCTCTGGTCCTCGAGCTGCTCGCCCGTGGCCGGCGCCGGGTGTCCAAGATCGGACTCGGTGCCCAGCGTCGAGCCGTTCCGGTCGCCCTCGGCCCGTGGACCGCTCCGGCCCTGTTCTTCCTGGCCGTCCTGGTCGTCCTGGCGCTCGTCGTCCCGCTCGGCACCGTCGGGCGATGGCTGGCCCGTGCGGACATCGCCGGCGACCTGGCCTCCGGGCTGGTGCAGGTCACCTTGAGTACGCTCGGGCTGGCCCTGCTCGGCGCGCTAGCTGCCACCGCAGCGGCCCTCCCGGGGGCCTGGCTGCTCAACCGGCACCGCTCCGGCCTGACCCTGCTGCTGGAGCGGGTCACCTTCCTCGGCAGCGCCCTGCCCGGTGTCGTGGTCGGCCTGGCCCTGGTCACCCTGGCGGTCACCTGGGCCAGGCCGGTCTACCAGACCGTTGCGCTGGTGATCATGGCGTACGCCATCCTGTTCGTGCCCCGCGCGATGGTCTCGCTGCGTGCCGGCCTGGCAGCCTCGCCGCCGGAGCTGTCCGAGGCTTCCCGCTCGCTGGGCCAGGGCGGGACGGCGACACTCGTACGGGTCGTGCTGCCGCTGATGGCACCCTCGGTGCTGACCGGCTTCGTGCTCGTGGCGCTGGCGGTGGGCACCGAACTGACCGCGACCCTGCTGCTGGCGCCGACCGGGGTCGACACCCTGGCGCTGGCGTTCTGGCGCGCGGCCAGCGAACTCGACTACGCGGGTGCGGCGCCGTACGCGGCGATGATGATCGCCCTGTCCGTACCGCTGACATTGCTGCTGCGGCGGCAGATCCTGGAGGAACGATGAGTGAGGTGAGGCTGCGCGGCGTGACCGCCGGCTACGGTCGCGAGGCAGTGCTCGACCACGTGGACCTGACGGTCCGCGAGGGCACGACCACCGCCGTGCTCGGTGGGTCGGGCAGCGGCAAGACCACCCTGCTGCGGGTCATCTCCGGCTTCCTGCGGCCCGGGTCCGGCACCGTTGAGGTCGGGGGTCGTACGGTCGCCGGTCCGGGGGTCTGGGTCCCGCCGGAGCGCCGGGGCGTGGCGTACGTCCGCCAGGAGGGCGCGCTGTTCCCGCACCTGTCGGTGGCCGGCAACATCGCCTTCGGCCTGCCCTGGCCCCGGCGTCGCCACCGCGACCGGGTGCTCGAGCTACTGGAGCTGGTCGGCCTGACCGCCGACCTGGCCGACCGCCGCCCCGACCAGCTGTCCGGCGGCCAGCAGCAGCGGGTGGCCCTGGCCCGTGCGCTGGCCCCGCGCCCGGAGCTGGTGCTCCTCGACGAGCCGTTCTCCTCCCTCGACGCCGGCCTGCGGGTGGCCACCCGCGAGGCCACTGCCCGGGCGTTGCGCGCCAGCGGTGCCACCGCCTTGCTGGTCACGCACGACCAGGGCGAGGCACTTTCCTTCGCCGACGAGGTGGCGATCCTCACCCTGGGCCGGTTCCGGCAGGTCGACCGTCCCACGGTGGTCTACCGCGAGCCGGTCGACGCCGAGGTGGCGGAGTTCCTCGGCGACGCGGTGCTGCTGGCCGGTACCGCTGCCGATGGGCTCGTCGACTGCCGGCTGGGCACCCTGCCGGTGGGTGGTCCGGTGCCCAGCGGCGAGGTGCAGGTGATGGTCCGGCCCGAGCAGATCACGCTGACCGAGACCGGAACCGGACAGCTGGACGCCACCGTCCGCGCCGTCACCTACTTCGGGCACGACGCCGTGGTGGAACTCGACCTGGCCAACGACGCCGCGCACCACCCGCTGCGGGCCCGGGTCATCGGCCTGCACCCGCCGACGCCGGGCGACCGGGTCGGGGTGAGCGTGGTCGGTTCCGTCCGCGCCTTCCCGCGCGGCCGGACCGCCGCAGGCACGGACCTTCCGGTGGCCGAGGCGAGCTGAGGGACGGGCGCCGGGGCCACTCGGTGCCCGGACCGGGGCCGCTGGGTCAGCCCCGGCGCGCCTCGAACTCGAGTCGTACGTAGTCGATCACCGGCGCATCCATTGCCCCGGCGACCGCGTCGACGTACGCCTCCCGGTCCTCGGCGGGCAGCTCGCGCAGCACCGCGCCGAGGATCACCGTGGCCAGGTACGGCCGCAGCGTACGTTCCTCCAGCACCAGCGGATCGGGCCGCAGCCGGACGGCGATGTCGGTGAAGCCGGCCCGCTCCAGGGCCGCCCGGGTCGCGACGTCATCGGCGAAGTGGGTGGCGTCGGCGGGCTCGTCCACCCCCTCGACCAGCCGCCGGGCGCGGTGCACGTTCTCCAGTTGGCCGGCCCCGCCGGCCTCGGCGACGAACCGGCCGCCCGGCCGCAGCGCCGCAGCGACCGAGGCGAACACCGTCGCGTGGTCCGGCAGCCAGTGCAGCGTCGCCACGCTCATCGCCGCCTCCACAGGGACCTCCAGCGCGAAGGAACGGCGCAGGTCGGCCTCTCGCAGCACGACCCGGTCCCCGTACGGGGCCAGGGCCTCCCGGGCGGCCGCCAGCATCTGCGGGGAGGCGTCCAGGCCGACCACCCGGCAGCCCGGGTACTCAGAAAGCAGCGCCGCCGCATCCCGGCCGGTACCGCAGCCGAGCTCCAGCACGGTCTCGCCGTCGACCGGTGCCAGCCGGTCCAGGACGCCACGGCCCCAGGCTCGGTGGGGGAGAGGCAGGGCGCCGTACGTCGCGGCGTCCCAGTCGAGGGGAGTGGTGGCGGTCATGGGGCCATTCTGGTCCCCGTCGGGCCTCCGGGCTCAGCCGGCGGGCGGGATCTCGAGCGGGATCCCGGTCTCCTGCTCCGAGACCGCCCACAGCTCGTCGATCGCCCGGTCCAGACCGCGCTCACGGACCCGCGCCCGGACCGCCGGCCCGGTGGACCACCATCGCGGCACGTAGAACTCACCGCCGGTGGCGGCCGGATCGGTCGCCGCCCGCAGCTGCGGCAGCGCGCCATCGGCCGCGGACATCCCTATCCGGCTGGCGAGGACCTCGAAGAACCGTCCCGATCCGCGCACCGCGCCGGCCCGCACACTGGCCGGCTGCAGGTCGGTGTGCGCCAGGCCCGGGTGGGCGACCAGGCTCTCGGCCGTGACGCCGGCGCGCTGGAACTCGCGGTCCAGCCCCAGCCCGAAGTGGTAGTTGGCCAACTTGGCCCGGGCGTACGCGCGCCACGGGTCGTAGTCGCGCATCAGCGGGTCGTCCGGGTCCAACCGGCCGCCCTGCAGCCGCGCCATGCTGGTCGTCGTCACCACGCGGCCCCGCGGGGCTGCCAGCAGGGCCGGCATCAGCAGCGCGGTCAACGACCAGTGCCCGAGGTGGTCGATCCCGAACTGTGTCTCGAAGCCGTCGACCGTACGCCCCTCGGGGGTGGCCATGACTCCGGCGTTGTTCAGCAGGATGTCCAGCACCGGATGGGCGGCCAGGATCGCGGCGGCGGCCTCGCGTACCGAGGCCTGTGACCCCAGGTCGAGGGGGACCAGTTCGAGGGAGGCGTCCGGCACCCCGGCACGGATCGACTCCATCGCGCCGCGCGCCTTCGCCTGGTCGCGTACGGCCATCACGACGTGGGCACCGTGGGCGGCCAGGGCGCGGGTGGACTCCAGCCCCAGGCCCCCATTGGCGCCGGTGACCACGGCGACGACGCCGGTGAGGTCAGGGATCGAGGCGGCGGTGAAGCGACGTGCGGCCATGGGAGTCCTCAGGGTTGTCGTCGGACGGGCGCTGCCCAGACTAGACCGGCCCGGTCCCGTCGGTCGGAGGGAGACGCTCGGAGGGAGGACGACAGTGGCCGGCAGCACCCTCGGTGCCACCGGCCACTGTCGTTGTTGCTACGTACGTCGTGGTGCTACGTACGTCACTGACGTACGTACATCGTTGACGTACCTGCGTCGCCGGATCAGTCGACGATGTTCGCCGCGACGAAGCGCTCGGCGGGGCTCTGCTGGTGGCGCGTCTCGCGCGAGAGCACCACCGCGATGCCGCTGATGATGAAGAAGATCGTCATGTACAGCGCGAGGTGGGTCGTCGAGCGGGACGCGCCGACGAACTGGTTCGCGATGAGCGGGGCGACGCCGCCACCGATCAGCGAGCCGAACTGGTAGGTCAGCGACACGCCGGTGTAGCGGGCGTTGGCGTCGAACTTCTCGCCGAGGAACGCGCCGATCGGACCGTACATCGAGGCCTGCAGGATCGGGTTGCCGAGGATGAAGGCCAGCGCGATCAGCGTGGGCTGGTTGGTGTTGAACAGCGCGAACATGCCCCAGATCCCGACGGCGGACAGGATGGCCCCGCCGATCATCACCGGACGACGGCCCAGCCGGTCGGACAGCCACGCGGAGGCGGGGATGGTGAAGATGTGCAGGGCGTTGGAGAGCGTCAGCATCAGCAGCGCGTCGGAGCGGGTGACCGCGCCACCGGCCACCACGTACGGCACGGCCCAGACGGCCAGCAGGCCCTGCAGGAACAGCGGGGCGCCGGCGGCGAGGATGCCCAGGACGACGTCCTTGCGGTACTTGGTCCACATCTCCACAATCGGGACGTTGGTGTGCACCTCACCGCGGCGGCGGGCCGCCTCGAACTCCGGCGACTCCTTGATCTGGGTACGCAGGTAGAGGCCGACCAGCACCACGATGAAGGACAGCAGGAACGGCACGCGCCACGACCAGTCCATGAAGTCGTCGCGACGGGAGAAGACGGCCAGCACCAGGGTGGCGAGGACGGCACCCATCGGGGCACCGGCGATGGCCAGCGAGGCTCCGAAGCCCTTGGTCCCCTTGCCGGAGTGCTCCATCGACATCAGGGTGGCACCGGCCCACTCGCCGCCGACCGCCAGGCCCTGGATGATGCGGAGGAACACCAGGATGATCGGGGCGGCGACACCGATGGTGCCCGAGCCGGGCATCAGACCGATGGTGATGGAGACCAGGCCCATCACCAGCAGCGTGATGAACAGCATGCGCTTGCGGCCCAGCTTGTCACCGAAGTGGCCGAACAGCAGGCCGCCGATGGGCCTGGCCGCGTAGCCGGTGAAGAGGATGGCGTACGAGAGGGTCACGCCCAGGGCGGTGGGCAGGTTGGCGAAGAACAGGTGCGGGAAGACGAGGCCGGCGGCGGCACCGTACAGCAGGAAGTCGTAGTACTCCACGGCCGAGCCGATGAAGCTGGAAGCGCGGGCCCGCAGCGTCTGGCTGCGGTCGTGCTCCTCGAAGGTGGGGAGTGCGGTGGTCATGGGGCTCCTCAGGAAGCGGACGGCGGTGTCTGCTGGCCGGGCCGATCGGGGCGCGGGCCAGTTGTCGTACGGGACGACGGGAGAGGGGCGTACGGGGTCAGGCGGTGCTGGATCAGGCGGTACTGGATCAGGCGGTACTGGATCAGGCGGTGCTGGATCAGGCGGTGGTGGCGAAGAAGGCGCCGAAGCCGGCGATCCACTCAGGGATCGCGCGGTAGTAGCGCTCGCGGGTCACGTACGGTCCGGCGGACCGCATCGCCGCGCAGGCGGCCACCCAGCAGCGCACCTCGTGGCTCGAGTGGCCGGCGTCGAGGGTCATCTGCGTTGCGGTGTAGGCGTCGAAGGCCGTCACGTCGCCGGACTCGCACACGTCCAGGAACGCGTTGTCCCACTCGGGGTTGAGTTCCTGGATGTCGGCCTCGCCGGCGGCGAACTTCAGGCCGGTGTTGATCGTCTTGGCCTGCCGGGCGGCGCGGGCCTCCGGAGTGGGGTGGCGACCCTCCAGCAGGAACGCTCGCTGCGCCTCGGTGGCCTCGGCCCAGCGCGGCACCGGCGGGTCGTGCGAGAGGCCGCCGGACCCGATCAGCAGCACCCGCTCGTCGAGCGTCGCCAGGTAGTCGCCGAGGACCTGGCCCATCAGCCGGATCCGGCTTATCGGGACGAACGGTTCGGCCACGCCGTTGACGAAGACCGGCACGGTCGGGTACTTCGTGATCCCGCCGAGGACCGTCTCCGGGATCTGTACGGCGCCGTGGTCGAGCTCGGCGCCGCGGCTGATCGTCATGTCGATGCCGTGGTCGACCGCGTACTGGGCCAGGCCGGCGGCGATGTGCTCCGGGACGACGAACTCGTCGGCGGAGGTGTCGTAGTCACCGGCGCCGTGGGCGGCGTAGCAGATCGCGAACGGCGGCATCAGATCGTAGAAGAAGCCGTTGTAGTGGTCGGGTCCGAAGGTGACGACCAGTGTCGGGTCGACCTCGGAGACGAAGGCGCGGGCGCGGTCGAAGAGGGCGTCGACCTCCTCGCGGACGCCCTCGGCGGGCTCGTTGAAGCCCATCAGCGGGCTGTGCGAGATGCACATCAGGGAGAGGGACATCGGATCAGCCCCGGTTGATGTGGGAGGCGGACTGCAGGGCGGCGTGGAAGGCCTTGGAGGCGTCCTGGGCGAGGCACGCGGCGGCGACGAAGTGGTCGGGGCGGATGATGACCAGGCCGACCGAGCGGACGTCGAACCACGACTTCAGCGCGTTGGTGGTGTCACCGACGACGACGGTCGAGGTGGCGGCGTACTCCTTCTCGGCCCACGGGCGCTGGGTCTCGGACATGAACGACACGAAGGTGCCGCCCATCGCCTCGAAGCGGGCCACGTCCTCGGCCGGCAGCAGGCGGGTCGGGTCGTTGCCCCAGGCCGCGATGGTCCACCAGTCGCCCATCACGTCGTCCAGGCGGACGTCGGTCGCGTCGGCGGTGTTGACCCGCGGCTGGATGAACTGCAGGCCGACCGGGGAGATCTTCTCGACGGTGTTGCGGACCGGGATGAAGCGGCTCGCGCCGAAGCGCTCGGCCGCGTGGCCCGGCTGCAGGGTCTTCTGGTCGACCACGACGCCCTTGGCGTAGCGCGGGATCGGCTTGAACTTCATGTCGGTGAAGTACTCCTTGACCTGCGGCAACACGTTCATCGCACTGGCTGCGGTGTCGCGCAGGAAGGCGATCTTCTTGTCGGTCGGCTTGATCACCGAGCCGAGGGTCATCGACAGGTCGATCATCGCCTTGGCGTGGTCGGTGCGCTCGACGGTGTAGGTGTCCAGCAGCGCGTCGGTGGAGTGGCCCTTGATCACCGAGGCGAGCTTCCAGCCCAGGTTGGTGGCGTCACGTACGCCGGAGTTCCAGCCCTGGCCCATCCACACCGGCATCAGGTGCGCGGCGTCCCCGGCGATCATCACGCGGCCCTTGCGGAAGCTGGAGGCGATCCGGCCGTGGTGGGTGAAGACGCGGCGGCGGATCACGTCGAGCTTGGTGGAGTCCGGCACGTGGTCCTTCAGCAGCTCGGCCACGAACGCGTCGTCCTCGACCTTGTCGGAGGGCTCGTCGTCGAACAGCATGAATTCCCAGCGACGCACGGCGTGCGGCAGGCCGATCGAGACGTACGGGCGGGCCGGGTCGGCGCCGAGGTAGACGTTCGGGGTGCCCAGCGGGTCGTTGTTGACGTCGACGACCACCCAGCGGGTCGAGGGCGACTTGCCCTCGAACTGCACGCCCATCCACTTGCGGGTCGGGGACTTGCCGCCCTCGCAGCCGACCAGGTACTTCGCCTCGATCTGGAACGTCTCGGTGCTGTCGTCGTCCAACCGGCGCTCGACGGTCGCCACGACCTTGTCGGCGCTCTCGGCGATGTCGAGCAGCGTGTGGTTGAACCGCACCTCGACGTCGTCGAAGCGGTCCAGGCCCTCATACAGGGCGTTGTCGACCTCGGGCTGGAGGAAGCCGTGCTTGCGCGTCCAGCCGTAGGGCTCGCCCTTGGGGTCGTTGGTGAGGATGACGCCGCCGTTGCCGTTGACCAGGCGCATGACGTGCTGCGGCACGGTGAACGGGAGGACCTGCTCGGCCAGACCGACGGACTGGATGCTCCGGAACGACTCGTCGTCCAGGCCCACGCCACGGGGGTAGTCGATGAGCTTGGGCAGCGCCTCGATGAGGACGGCGCGGATGCCGAACTTGCCGAGGAAATTGGCCAGGGTCAGACCGACCGGGCCGGCGCCCGCGATCAGAACATCAGTGGTCTCAGTCATGGCTGGATCTCCTGTCGACGTTGAAGAGGAATGTCTCCATCGTGAGGTGAGCTGCATCACAGCGGGAGGGGCGTGTCACGTTCCGGCACAAGGAACACGGGAACGTTGTAGACTCACAACGATCAGTTGTAGGCGGCTGCTCCGGCGATGCGGGCTGCGGGCTGCTAGGACCCGATGAAGGGGAGTGTGATGGCCGATGACGTCGACACCCGGCTGGTCCGGGCCTTCCTCGCCGTCGCCCAGGAGGGCAGCTTCACCCGGGCCGCCCGTACGTTGGGCATCAGCCAGCAGGCGGTGAGCAACCAGGTCGCGCGGCTGGAGGAGCGGCTGGGGGAGACCCTCTTCGTCCGCCACGGTTCCGGGGTGGCGCTCAGCGCCAAGGGCTACGACCTGCGGCCCCAGGCCAGGGAGCTGGTCGGGATGACCGAGGCGCTGTTCCGCCGGGCCCGGGCCACCGAGGGCACGATCCGGGTCGGGGAGATCCGTGGCCGCCGGATGATGCAGGAGGTCTGGACCCGCCATCGCGCCCGTCGGCCCCAGGACGTGGTCAGCCTGCAGGACCTCACCGGCGACGAGCAGGTCCGGGCGATGCTCGGCGGCTACCTCGACATCGCCATGGACCGGGTGACCTGGCCGCTGCCGGGCATCGCCTCGGTCCCGCTGCGCTACGACCCGCTGATGGTGCTGACCGTACGGGAGATCGAGGCGCCGACGCTGCACGGCACCCGACTGGGCTACCCGCACACCTCGCAGGACCGCTTCCGGGGGTGGCAGGACTTCTGCGAGGTGGTCCAGCGCGAGCTCGACGTCACCTTCGAGCGGGTGCCGCACGACATCACGATGCTGGAGCCGATCGGGCAGGGCCAGATCCGAGGCGACTACCCACCGGTGATCGCCCTCAACGGCCTGCGCGACTATCCCGGCGCGGAGGGGTTCACCTTCCAGCGGTTCGAGGACGTGCAGCCGTACTTCCCCTGGTCGCTGCTGTGGCGCGCCGACGAGACCCGGCCGCAGGTGCTCGCGTTCATCGAGACCGCCCGCGAGGTGGCCGAGGAGAAGGGGTGGTTGTCGCTGCTGCCGGGCGGCCCTCCGCCGTGGTTCCCCTCGGACGGCATCAGGCCGGAGGACCTGCCGGGCCAAGGGCTCCAGGACCTGCCGGGTCAAGGGCTCCAGGACCTGCCGGGCCAGGAACGCCACGACGGCTGACTAGCGGGTCTCGTCCGGTTCGCCGTGGAGGTGTCGGGCTCCCAGGCCGACCAGGGCCCACACGCCGATGTCGTACATCAGGGCCAGCGTTCCGGCCACCAGCTCGAAGGCCAGGAGCTGGGTGCCGGCCAGGTCCGGCGGGTGCGTGGGCAGGCCGGCCAGCGCCTGCAGGTCGGTGACCGTACCGGTACGAACGAACAGGGCGACCGTCAGGGCCAGTCCGAGGAGTGCCACGGTGGCGGCGGTGATCACGTTGCTGCGGGGCCGGCGGTCGGCCCGGACAGCTCTGAGGAGCAGCGCCGCCCCGAGGATCGCCAGCGGCGAGGCGAGCAGCGGGACCAGCCACAGGATCGCCAGGATGTTCTCGATCCCTCCGAACAGGGGCGTGTAGATCGCCGTCACGCCGGCGGCCAGACCGAGCACGATCGGCATCGCGGCCACGATTGTTCCCCACCAGGTCAGGGCGCGCCCCTGGTGGAGGGCTGGAGCCCGCTGCGCCGGGGGCGCCCCGCGGGTTTCCAGGCGACGGGCGGGACGTGCCCGACGATGAGGATGCGGAGTGATGACGGAGGACATCTCGACCACTCTCCCGGGTTCGCGATGAAGTGTCCGGATCGTACGGGGCGTACGCGTCAGGCCTGCGTGCGTCGTGGGGTACGGCTGGGTGCGTTGGTGGAGGGTCCTGCACTCCCATTCTCCCCCGGCAGTCAACGGGCAGGCCTCCTCCCCGGATACGGAGGAACCCCCGCCGGGAGGTGGGCCTGTCGGCTCCACGTCCCACCGGGGGTTCGTCCGTACGGTCGGAAGGTCAGTGCGCTGCCAGCGTGGCCTCGCGGGCGCTGCGGTCCTCGTCGTGCGTCACGCCGAAGAACTTCCAGATGGCCACCAGCATGAGCGACGAGATGATCGCGCAGCCGCCGAACAGCAGGTAGTTGGAGCCGACGCCCAGACCGGCCGCGAGCAGCCAGCCGCCGACCTGGGGCGCGAGGACCGCACCGATCCGGCCGACGCCCAGGCCCCAGCCCAGGGCAGTGCCGCGCAGGTGGTCGGGGAAGTAGGTGGCGATGGCCGCGATGATCAGGCACTGGGTGCCGTGGGTGCCGACGCCGGCCAGCACCAGGATGACGTACACGCCGGCGACGGGCGGCTGGGTGAGCAGGAACAGCAGGGCCACGCCGGCCAGCGCAGCGGCGGCCACACCGGTGGGCACGGTGCCGAACCGGTCGCCGGCCCAGGCGGTGAGGACCGAACCGGCGATGGCGCCCAGGTTCAGCGAGAGGGTGAGCATCAGGGCCATGCCGAGGTTGTAGCCGGAGTCCTGCAGCAGGTTCGGCAGCCAGGTGCCGAGGCCATACCAGGCCATCAGCGTCACCACGGTCGCGACGGCGAACAGCACCGAGATCGTCAGGTATGGCGGGCGCAGGAGGGCCTGGAAGCCGCTGGCGGTCTCGGTGTGCTCGTGCGGTGCCTTCTTGGCCGGCGCATCGTGGGGGAACACCCAGAGCGCGACGGGGACCAGGATGACGAGCGCGACCAGGGCCAGGCCGAACATCGGCCGCCAGCCCCACTGCGGGATCACGGCCATGCCGAGCAGCGCTGCGGCCGAGCCGCCGAGCGGGACGCCCGACATCATCAGCGTGGCCACGGCGGCGCGCCAACGGCGCGGGATGAGGTCGGCGGCGAGCGCGTTGGCGGTCGGCACCAGGCCACCGAGGCCGAGACCGGCGAGCAGGCGCAGGGCACCGAAGGCCCAGGGGTTCGGGGCGACCGCGCACAGGGCGGTGAAGATCGACAGCACCACGGCGGAGCCGATGATGGCATTCCTGCGTCCGATGGCGTCGGACAGTCGGCCGGCGACGAGCGCGCCGATCATCATGCCGAGGAAGGCGAGGGACCCGATGGTGCCGGCGGTGGCGGGGGACAGGCCCCACTCGGCACGGAGGGCCTTCTGGACGGTGCCGTACACGATCAGGTCGTAGCCATCGAAGATGACGAACAGCCAGGCCACGATCACCGGCAGCATCGCGCGTGCCTGCGAACCGCGGGTGGCGGGGGCGGTGGTGGTGGATGGGGCAGATGACAGCGTTGTCATGCGGTAGCTCCTGGAAACCATGGGGAGGAAGGCCGTTGTGTGATCAGCCGGGGGGAAGGTGTGACCCAATCCACCCGATGAATGTGATCGTACGGCCATCCTTCCGCTGGTCGCAATATTGCCGTACCATTTTTCTGTGGTGCAGAAAAGTGAAGCTGTTGACCCCTACCGCATCGAGGCCGTCGACCGGGCTCTGGTCCTGCTGTCGATGCTGTCCGAGCGCTCGCAGCTGTCCGTGACCGAGGCCGCCCGTGAGCTCGGGGTGGCGCCCTCGACGGCGCATCGGCTGCTGGCGACCCTGGCCGGGAGGGGGTACGTGCGGCAGGGCGGGCATCGCCTCTACCATCCGGGGCCGGCGCTCTTCGTGGCCGGCGGCCTCGAGCGGTCGGTGTCGCGGGTGACGGCCCGGCTCCACCCCGTCCTGGAACAGCTGCACGTCGAGGTCGGCGAGACGATCCACCTGCAGATGCTCGCGGGTGCCGACGCCCAGTTCGTGGACGGCGTCGAGGGGGACCAGGGGTTGCGGGTCGGCCTGCGCGGTGGCATCCGGATGCCGGCGTACTGCACCTCCGGGGGAAAGGCCATGCTGGCGGCGCTTCCGGACCCCGTCATCGAAGCCGTGCACTCCCGCGGCCTGCGTCCCTGGCCGTCGGCGCGCATCACCTCGCTGGACGAGCTGTGGGCAGAACTCGCCGAGGTGCGGGAGTGTGGCTATGCGCTCAATCGCGACGAGTCCGAACGCGGGGTCGTCGCGATCGGGGTCGCGATCGCGGTCGAGGCCGGTGACCCGGTGGCGTCGGTTGCCGTCGCCATCCCCAGTCCACGCTTCGAGGACTCGTCGATCCCGTACCTCGTCGCCAGCCTGGGAGAGGCGCGGGACGCGGCCATCGCGATCCTGCGCGGCGCCAGCACCGGCTGATCCCTGCGCGGTATCCTCACCCGTCCCGTACGCCGGAGGCCGGGCAGGACCCTTGGACCCCGAAACGTCAGACCCTCGTGGGAGGGTCGGACTGTTCGTGCAGCGGGTGGCGACGAGGGGATCGGGATGGATGACGGGGCGGCCGGAGACGATGCCGTGGGCCGGGAGGCGATGGACGCCGAGCAACGCGCCGCGGAGGCGGCCGTCCGCTATGCAGTGCGGCTCATGTCGCGCGTTCTCGGATCGTTCACCGGGTTCGTGGTGGGGGAGGGCTGGGGCAGCCAGTGGCGCGACGGTGAGTGGCACCCCGGCGTCCGCAGCCAACTGCTGGCGTACACGACCACCGGGCTGATCACGTTCGGCTGGCAACGCGACCACGGACTGCCCTCCAGTCCGGCGGACACCGTCCGCCAGGCGCTGGAACGCTGGGGTAGTGACCGGGGGGACCTGGCCGAGCGGCAGATCCCCGGCTGGCTGCACGAGGAAGCCGTCATCCACGGCCGGACCCCTGTCCCCGTGGAGACGATCGAGGCCCTGCGGTCCGGACTGCCCTCCTCCGAGGACAGCACGCTGGCGGTCCTCCGCGCGATCCCGGTCGGTGTCCTGGGCGCAGCCGGTTTCCCGTTCGTACGCGAGATGGCGATGGCGGTCGCGGCCCTGACCCACACCGGGCCCCGCACCCTCGCCACCGCGGCCCTGGCCGCGCAGCTGTACGGAGCGGCACTGGAGGCCTCGGCGAGGGACGACGGGGTCGGACTGGTCGAGGTCCTCACCGACGTACTCGACTCCCGGCCCCTCGGCGACCCGCTGCGCTGGCGGCTGGAGCACCTGCTCCGCCAGGACCCGCGCAGCCTGCGGTTCGCGGCCCAGCGGCCGGCGCCGGAGGGTCCCGACGACGTCCTCTTCGCTGCACTGACCGCGCTGCTCGCCTTTCCGGGTGGGGGCCAGGACTCCTGGCTCGGGGCGATCCGTTCGGTCGTGGAGTGCCGCGAGCCGGTCGGGGTCCGCTGCCTGGTCGGGGCCCTGCACGGCGCCCTGCACTGTCCCGGCTACACCCCCGACCTGGAGCCCGGCGTGCCCGAGGACGTCCGCCTGTGGGAGGAGGCCTTCGTCGTCTTCGGCGATCTCGCGTCAGACCTGGTCCACTCGATCCTGGCCACACCGGGCGGACACTCGGAGGACGACGAACGGGCGGACGAGTGGTGCCGCCGCTATCCCGCCTGATCAGGCCCGCAATGGAGTGCTGCAGTGGCCCCCCATCGGCGGGTCCGCCCACTAGACTTGCTGCACGGCGCGGGCTCGAACAGGGACCGCGCACTTCTCCCTCGGGAGGGACCGACGATGACGTCACAACGCAGCGCAGTGGTCGTGGGAGGCAACCGGATCCCGTTCGCCCGGGCCCGGGGGTCGTACGCCCGCGACTCGACCCAGGACCTGCTCACGGCGGCCCTCGATGGACTGGTCGCCCGCTACGGGCTGGCCGGCCGGCGCATCGGCGAGGTCGCCGCCGGCGCGGTGATCAAGCACGGCACCCTGCTCAACCTCACCCGCGAGGCCGTCCTCGGGTCCGCCCTGGCCCGCGACACGCCCGCCTGTGACCTGCAACAGGCCTGCGGCACCGGCCTGGAGGCGGTCACGTACGTGGCCAACAAGATCCGCCTCGGCCAGATCGACACCGGCATCGCCGGCGGTGCCGACAGCATCAGTGACACCCCCGTGGAGATCAGCCGCGGCGCCCAGCAGGCGCTGATGCGTTTCACCGCGGCCAGGACCACGCCGGCCCGGCTCCAGGCACTCGCCGGCCTACGGCCCAAGGACCTTCGGTTCGTGGCGCCCCAGATCGCTGAACCGCGGACCGGCCTGACCATGGGCGAGAGCCAGGCGCTGACCACTCTGGCCTGGAACATCACCCGCGAGGCCCAGGACGCGTACGCCCTGGACAGCCACCGCAAGCTCGCCGCCGCCTGGGACGCCGGCTTCTTCGACGACCTGGTCACTCCGCACCGGGGCGTCAAGCGGGACGAGGCGCTGCGGACGGACACCTCGCTGGAGAAGCTCGCCAAGTTGCCGCCGGTGTTCGGCAAGGGCCCCGGCGCCACCATGACCGCCGGCAACTCCTCCCCGCTCTCCGACGGTGCCGCGGTGGTGCTGCTCGCCGAGGAGGAGTGGGCCCGCGGCCACCACCTGCCGGTGCTCGCCCGGGTCGTCGATGCCGAGGTCGCGGCGGTGGATCACACCGCGAACGGTCGGGTCGCCGCCACCGAGGGCCTGTTGATGGCGCCGGCGAGAGCCGTGCCGCGACTCTTGGCGCGCAACGGGCTGGCGCTGGGGGACCTGGACCTGTACGAGATCCACGAGGCGTTCGCCGCGACCGTCCTGTCCACCCTGGCCGCCTGGGCCGATGCCGACTACTGCCGCGACACCCTGGGGCTGGACGGGCCGCTGGGCACCATCGACCCCGCCAAGCTCAACGTCACCGGCTCGTCGCTGGCGGCGGGCCACCCGTTCGCCGCCACCGGCGGACGCATCGTGGCAACCCTGGCGAAACTGCTCGCCGAACGGGGCCCCGGCTCGCGAGGGCTGATCTCCATCTGCGCCGCCGGTGGACAAGGAATCGCCGTGATCCTGGAGGCAGTGTGATGAAGATCGACACCGGTGTCCTCGTACGCTCGAAGCCCGTGCAGGCCCTGGCCCGCAGGCTGGGCATGCCCGATGCCCCGGAGCTGCGCCGGGGTCGGGACCTGCCCAGCGGTGACATCGCCCTGTCGGCGCCGGACGGTAGCGGCATCGTCGCCGAGACCCTGGCCCAGCTCGGGGTCCCGACCATCCCCGCGCTGCGCGACGACCCCGAGGCCCGCACCCCCGGACCGGACGGCCACGACCTGCCCCCGGCCTACGCCCCCCAGCTCGGGGCGCTGATCGTGGACGCCACCGCGGTCCGTACGATCACCGGGCTCGAGGACCTGCGCGCGGTGCTGCGCCCGGCGGTCAGGGGACTGGAGCCGAGCGGCCGGGTCGTGGTGGTGGCGACGGCGTCGGCCGGTGTCGAGGGACTGGAGGCGAGGGCGGTCACCCGCAGCCTCGACGGCCTGGTCCGCAGCGTGGCCAAGGAGTTGCGCGACGGTGCCACCGCCAACCTCGTGTACCTGGAACCGGGGACCGGCGCGCAGGACCTTGTCTCCACCCTGGCCTTCCTGCTGGAAGGACGCTCGGCGTACGTCGACGGCCAGTCCTGGCACGTGGGGCCGCGGCGTACGAGCCCCGGACGGCCCGAGGTTGACGGGGACTCCCTGGCCGGCCGGATCGTCGTGGTCACCGGAGCGGCCCGCGGGATCGGGGCGCAGATCGCCCGGACCTTCCACCGCGAGGGCGCCGTGGTCGTTGCGGTCGACGTCCCCGCGGCGGGGGAGGCACTCAGCGCGATCGCGAACGAGGTCGGCGGCACGGCCCTGCAGTTGGACATCACCGTCCCCGATGCGGGGGTGCGGATCGCCGAGCACGTCGCCTCCCGCTACGGGGACGAGGCCCGGATCCACGCCATCGCACACAATGCCGGCATCCTCCGGGACCGGCTGCTGGCCAACATGGACGAACGGCGCTGGGCCCAGGTCCTAGACGTCAACCTGGCCGCCCAGCTGCGGATCAACCAGGTGCTGCTCGACCCGGCACTGGCCGGCGGGCTGGCCTACGACGCGCACATCATCGCGAGTGCCTCGACCAGCGGCATCGCGGGCAACCGTGGCCAGACCAACTACGGCGCCAGCAAGGCGGGCGTGATCGGGCTGGTGCAGGCACTGTCCGAGACGTACGCCGATCGTCCCCTGACGGTGAATGCGGTCGCGCCCGGTTTCATCGAGACCGACATGACCGCCACCATCCCGCCGATCCAGAGGGAGCTGTTCCGCCTGTCCAACAGCTTGCACCAGGGTGGCCGGCCGGGCGACGTGGCCGAGTTGATCGTGTACCTCGCGGATCCCGCCACTTCCGGTGTCAACGGGCAGGTCATCCGCGTCTGCGGGCAGTTGACGGCCGGCGCCTGAACCAGCTTTCTGGAGGGGCCTCCCGGGAGCACGGTTCCGGGGCGCCCCGTTTGGGTTCCTCTCATCCGCCTCGGCTAAAATAGGGCGACTATTGGATCGGCGTCTCAGCCGGGTCGGAGGCCGCATGCAGAAGAAGTCCCGTCGAGCCGTTGCGCTCACCGCAGCTGTGCTCGTGGGCCTGTTGGGTGCTTGCGCCCCGACCGGTTCCAGTTCCGCGCCCGGAGGCAACTCCACCGCGACCCAGTCCGCGACGCCGCCACCCTTCGTGGTCACCACGAACGTCCCTGACGGTGCGGCCGACATCGCGGTGGACACGTTGGTCAAGGTCAGTGCCGCCGACGGCGGAGGAGCCCTCACCCAGGTCACCCTCACCGGTGCCGGCACCGACAAGAACGGCAAGGCCGTCACCACCAGCATCGACGGCGCGCTCGGCTCCGACGGGGCGTGGACCGCCACCGAACGCCTCGACCCCGCCACGACGTACACGATCTCCGCCACCGGCACGGCCAGGTCGGGCCGGGAGTCGTCGACGACCTCGACCTTCACCACCACCGCGCTCACCCTGTCGCGTCAGATCTTCGTGTCGATCGTCAACCAGACCGGCTCCACGTACGGTGTGGCGATGCCGGTCATCGTGCAGTTCGACCTGCCGGTCACTGATCGCAAGGCGTTCGAACAGCGCCTGAGCGTCACCACCACGCCGGCGCAGAAGGGCTCCTGGGGCTGGGTCTCCGACCGCGAGGTGGAGTGGCGTCCGGAGACCTACTTCCAGTCCGGGACGAAGGTCAGCGTCAAGGCCGACCTGAACGGCGTCAATGCGGGTGATGGCAAGTACGGCCAGAACTCGGCGTCGGCCGACTTCAGCATCGGCCAGTCGCGCGTCACCAAGGTGGACCTGGCGAGCAAGCAGCTCACCCAGTTCGTCAACGGCCAGCAGGTGATGAGCATCCCGGTGAGCGGTGGCAAGCCCGGTGACGAGACCCGCAGCGGAACCAGCGTCATCATGGAGAAGCTCCCGCAGACCCGGATGGCCTCGGAGACCGTCGGCATCGCGAACAACTCCCCGGACGGCTACGACCTCCAGGTGAAGTACGCGATGCGGATCACGACCAGCGGGGAGTTCCTGCACGCCGCACCCTGGAACGCCGCCTACCTCGGCAACACCAACGCGAGCCACGGCTGCGTCGGCATGGCCACCGACAAGGCTCAGGCGCTGTTCGGCACCGTCCAGGTCGGCGATCCGGTCGTCGTCTCGGGCACGAAACGTCCGCTGGACGACGGGAACGGGTGGACCGCCTGGAACGACTCCTGGGCCCAGTGGCAGGCGAAGTCGGCACTGGCCTGACGGTGAGAACGGTGGTGCAGCCCATCCGGTGATGGGCCGTGGGCATCCTCATCGGCGGGACGGCCCCGCCTCCGAGCTCCGGTGACCTGCCGCACGCTGCCCCTAGACTAGAGCACGCTTCCCGGAGGCTCCGGGATTCCACACCGCCGTGGGAGGTTCCGAGCGATGGCCGGGCTGTACGACCCCTCCCTGACGACGTTCGTCGGACGGGACGAGGATGTCGAGGCCGTGGCCGCGCTCCTCGAGGGGCACCGCTTCGTCACCATCACCGGTCCCGGCGGCCTGGGCAAGACCACGCTGGCCGGCGAGGTGCTCCGCCGCGGAGACCTCGCGGCCACCGTCATCGATCTCGGCTCGATCAACGACGACAGCGAGGTCGCGGCCCTGGTGGCGCGCACCCTCCGCGTCGCCGAGCAGTCCAACCGGCCCGCCGAGGAACAGCTGGTCCGCCACATCGACGGGCACGAGCTCCTGCTCTACCTGGACAATTGCGAGCATGTCAGGGACGGTGTCCGTACGCTCGTCGCCGCCCTCCTGCGCGCCTGCCCGCGCCTGGTGGTGCTGGCGACCAGCACCGTACGCCTCGACGTTCCCGGCGAGTACCTGTACGAGCTGGCCCCGCTGACCGTTCCCGACGATGCCGGTGACATCGCGGCCCTGATGGGCACAGCCTCGGTCCGGCTGCTGGTCGACCGGACGCGACAGCTGGTGCCCCATTTCGAGGTCACCGAGTCCAACAAGGAGGCAGTACGCCGGCTCTCCCAGCGCCTCGACGGCATCCCGCTCGCGATCGAACTCGCCGCACCGCGCCTGCGGGTGCTGTCGGTGGCGGACCTCGTCGACCGGCTCGACGACCGGTTCGCGGTCCTCACCGGTGGCGGCCCGCACGTCCCCGAGCGGCACCGGACGCTGCGTGCCCTGGTGGACTGGAGCTACGAGCGGTGCACGGACGAGGAACGGATGCTGTGGGCCCGGCTGGCGGTCTTCCCCGGGTCGTTCCGGTTGCAGGCGGCCGAGGCCGTGGCGGGCTTCGGGGAGCTGGCACCCGGCCGGGTGCTCGACGTCCTGACCGGACTCGTGGAACGTTCCGTCGTGCTCGTACAGCGTAACGGCGACCGGATCCGCTTCCGCCAGCTGTCGACGATGCGCGACTACGGGGCCGGGCTGCTCCGTGACCGCGGGGAGGCCGACGAGGCCCGGGGACACCTGCTGGACTTCGTCCTCACGCGGACCCGAGAGGACGCCGGGAACTGGTGCGGGCCGCACCAGGCGGAGTTCCTCGAGGTCTGGCGGATGGAACACGCCACCATGCTCGCCGCCTTCGACTGGGCGATCGCCCGTCCCGACCGGGTCGCCGCCGCCGCGGAGCTGCTCGTCCTGCTGCGCCACCACTGGATCGCGGGTGGCCACCTCAGCGACGGTCGGCGCTGGCTCGATCGGATCCTGGGGATCGACGGGTTGTCGCCAAACCGGCGCGGTCATGTCCTCGCGGTCGCGGCCTGGGTCTGCCTGATCCAGGGCGACCGGGGTATCGCCGCCGGCTACCTGCGCGAGGCGCAGGACCTCGCCGGTGCAGCCGGCGACGCGGTGCTCCAGGCGTACGTCGACTCGTACAGCGGACTGCTCGCCCTGTTCGAGGGACGACTCAAGGATGCGGTGGACCGTTACCGGGTCTGCATCCCGGTCTTCCTCGAGGCGGGGGAGCAGGCGGCCGCACAGACCGCCATGTTCCAACTGGCGATGGCCCAGACCTACCTGGGGCGCACCGAGGAGGCGCTGGAGACCTGCCGGGAGGAGATGGCCATTGGCCTGCCCCGCGGCGAGCTGTGGGACCGCGCGTACGCCGAGTGGGTGACCAGCATCTGCCACTGGCACGCCGGTCGCCTCGACCTGGGAGAACAGGCCGCGCGGCAGGCCCTGGTGATCCAGGAGTCCTTCGAGGACGGCATCTGCATCGCCCTGGTGCTGCTGGTGGTGTGCTGGATCCGGCAACGCCAGGGCCGGCATGCGGAGGCTGTCCGGGCGGCGAGGGCGGCCGAGGTGGTCTGGGAACTGCTCGGCACCGGCGTCGAGGCCTTCGGACCCGACTTCGCCCGGGAGTGCGAACGCTGGGTCCCGTCGACCGCGGAGGACGGTGCCGACGGTGCCGGTGCCGACGGCGCCGAGGCCGAGCAGCTGCCGGCCACGAAGGCGGGCGCCGTGCAGTGCGGGCTGGAGATCCTGGGTGCCGATCGAGCGGCGGAGCCGGCGGCGCGTACGGTCCCGGAGCTCACCCAGCGCGAGAACGAGGTGTTCGCCCACCTGATGCAGGGGCACAGCAACCGGGCCATCGCCGACACCCTGGTGGTCTCGCCGCGGACCGTGGAGGGCCACGTCCAGCGCATCCTCACCAAGCTCGATCTCTCCTCGCGCGCCGAGGTGCCCGCCTGGTACGCGCGCCACCACGGGGGCGCGACCCCGAGAGCCACGTAGTGCGGGACGGGGCGTACGCGTAGTTCTGCGCGTGTGGTGGGTCACACCTCCGGGTGATGGTTGTCCTATCGACAGAGCAGTCGAGGAACGAAAGGGACCAGCCAAGCATGGACACCACCCAGCACGACGTGATCGTCATCGGCGCGGGATTCGCCGGTATCTACGCCATCCACAAGTACCGCGACCAGATGGGTCTGGACGTCGTCTGCTTCGACGCGGCCGAGGACGTCGGCGGCACCTGGTACTGGAACCGTTATCCCGGGGCCCGCGTGGACATCGAGAGCGTGCACTACTCGTTCTCGTTCGACCCCGAGCTGCAGCAGGAGTGGCACTGGACCGAGAAGTTCGCCGCCCAGCCCGAGATCCTGCGCTACCTGAACCACTGCGCCGACCGCTACGACGTACGCCGCAGCGTCCGCTTCGGCACCCGCGTGGTCGAGGTCACCTGGGACGAGCAGAACGACCACTGGCGTGTCACCACCGACAAGGGTGATGTCGTCACCGCCCGCTACTTCGTCTCCGGCGCCGGCACCCTTTCCGTGCCGAAGACCCCCGACTTCCCCGGTGTGGAGGACTTCGCCGGCCAGACCCTGCTGACCGGCAACTGGCGCGAGGACGTGGACCTGGCCGGCAAGCGCGTCGGCATCATCGGTGTCGGCTCGAGCGGCATCCAGGCGATCAGCGAGATCAGCAAGGTCGCCGACGCCCTGTACGTGTTCCAGCGCACCCCCAACTACGCCACCCCGATCGCCAACTACCCCACCGATCCGGCCGAGGAGGCCGCGGACAAGGCGCGCTACGCCGAACTGCGCGAGGCCTCCCGCAACCACTTCCTTGGCGTGCCGTACTCCGACGTGCAGCCCTCCGCCCTGGCGGTCTCGGCCGAGGAGCGCCGCGAGGTCTTCGAGGACCGGTTCAAGAAGGGCGGTTTCCGCTTCTTCATCGACTCCTTCGGCGACATCCTGTTCAGCCAGGAGGCCAACGACACCGCCGCCGAGTACGTCCGCGAGAGCATCCGCAAGCGTGTGCAGGACCCGAGGACCGCTGACCTGCTGTGCCCGACCGACTACCCGTACGGCACCAAGCGACCCCCGCTGGAGATCGACTACTACGAGGCCTACAACCGCGAGTCGACCCACCTGGTCGACGTGAAGGCGAACCCGATCCAGCGCGTCATCCCGCAGGGCGTACGACTGGCCGACGGCACCGAGGTCGAGCTCGACGTGCTGATCCTGGCCACCGGCTTCGATGCGTGCACCGGGCCGCTGCTCGCGATGAACATCACCGGTCGCGGCGGCGTCAGGCTCGCCGACGAGTGGGCCGATGGGCCCCAGACCTACCTCGGCCTGACCATGGCCGGCTTCCCCAACCTCTTCGCCATCACCGGCCCGCAGAGCCCCTCGGTGCTCTACAACATGCCGCTGGCCATCGAGGACCACGTCGACTTCATCGGCGACTCGATCCAGTACATGCGTGAGCGTGGCCTCACCGTGATGGAGGCGACCGCGCAGGCCCAGGACCAGTGGGTGTACGAGACCAACGCGCTGGCCGACATGACCCTGCTGCCTGACTCCGCCTCGACCTGGTACATGGGTGCCAACATCCCCGGCAAGCCTCGCCGTGTGCTGGTCTACGTGGGCGGCGCCCCGCGCTACCGGTCGATCTGTGACAACGTCCAGCGCAACGACTACCGCGGGTTCGCCTTCGCGACCTCGACGGCCGAGGTGGAGACCGCCACGCCGTCCCCCGCGCTCGACCCGGCGCTCGCCGCGATCGTCGAGATCCTGCGCGGCCAGGGCTTCACTGGCTTCGAGGATGCCGGTGTCGAGGGCAGCCGCGCCGCCGTGGAGAGCTTCACCGCGATGCAGGCGCCCAGGAAGGAGATCGGGCGCGTCGTCGACGAGGCGTACGGCACCGATCCGGAGCAGAAGCTGCGGATCTTCGTGCCCGAGGGTGAGGGCCCGTTCCCGGTTGTCGTCTACGTGCACGGTGGCGGCTTCGTCGCCGGCAGCATCGAGGTGGTCGACGAGCCGGCCCGCGACCTGGCCTCGCGTGCAGGTGTCATCGTGGTCGCCCCGACGTACCGCCGGGCTCCCGAGCACCGGTTCCCGGCCGCCCACGACGACGCGTACGCCGCGCTGGAGTGGACCGCCGACAACGTTGCGGCGTACGGCGGTGACCCGTCGCGCCTCGGCATCGGGGGCGACTCCGCCGGTGGCATGCTCGCCGCCGCGGCCGCGATCCGCGCCAGGCAGGAGGGCCCGGAGCTGTCCGCGCTGCTGCTGGTCAACCCGCTGGTCAACCCGGTGGCGGACACCCCGTCGCGTCGCGAGTACGCCGAGGGCTACATCATCGAGCTGGCCGACCTGCAGTGGTTCGGGTCGCAGTACCTCAACGGTCCCGAGGAGGTCACCGACCCCCGCCTGGCCCTCGATGCCGCCGATCTGGCCGGTCTGCCCCAGACCCTCATCCTCACCAGCGAGTACGACACGCTGCGCGACGAGGCGGAGGACTTCGCCACCCAGCTGCTGGGTGCCGGGGTGGAGACGAACGTCCAGCGCTTCGACGGGATGACCCACGACGCGTTCCTCATGTCGGGTGCGGTCCCGCGCTGCATCGAGCAGCGCCTGGCCGCCGCCGACTTCCTGCGCTCGGCGCTCGTCGAGGGCGCGCAGGAGCCCGAGGTCGAGGTGGTCACGGCCTGATCCGGTCCGGGCCGGCCGATGTGTCTGGCCCGGCCGCGTCGCCTTCAGTCAGCCGCTACGCGTCGACGCGTAGCGGCTGACTGGAAGCGTCGCGGCTGGTTCTGGCCCCGTGGCTCCCGCCTCGGGCTCGCCCCTGCCGGCCCCATCGCGCGCGCCCCTGCCGGGCCCACCGCGACCCCCGCTGAGCCTGCCGCGAGCCCGCCCCGCCCCGCCCCGCCCCGCCACGGCCGATACCGGCCCGGGTCGGGCGCCGGACGGTTATCGTACGAACGTCGATGACCGGAGGAATCCCATGACGACAGCGGACACCGCATCCAACCGGGTCGAGCACCTGCTCGGACAGCTGAGCACCGCCGAGAAGGTCGGCCAGCTCGTGCAGTACTTCCACATGGAGCCGTCCCAGACCGAGCAGGCGGAGGCGGCCCTGGCCCGCGGCGGCGCCGGGTCGCTGCTCTTCATCACCGACCCGGCGGAGATCAACCGCCTGCAGCGACTGTCGATCGAGGGCAGCCCGCACGGCATCCCGGTCCTGTTCGGTTTCGACGTGATCCACGGTCTGCGGACGATCTTCCCGGTGCCGATCGGCCTGGCGGCGAGCTGGGACCCGGAGCTGGTCGAACGGTCCCAGGCCGTTGCCGCCCGAGAGGCGCGGGCCGTCGGCATCCATTGGACCTTCGCCCCGATGGTCGACATCGCCCGCGATCCGCGCTGGGGCCGGATGGTCGAGGGGGCCGGCGAGGACCCGTACCTCGGTGCGATGATGGCTGCGGCCCAGGTCCGCGGGTTCCAGGGCGGACGCCGGGGTGTCGTAGGAGACGGCACCGGCACGGTGAACGGTACCGGACGCATCGCCGATGGCCATCTCATCGCTGGCCCGAAGCACTTCGTCGGGTACGGCGCGGCGCTCGGCGGACGGGACTACGACGAGGCCGACCTGTCCGACCAGGAGCTGCGCAACGTCTACCTGCCGCCGTTCCGGGCGGCGATCGAGGCCGGTGCCGGCAACATCATGTGCGCGTACATGGACCTCAACGGGGTGCCGGCAACCGGCAACCGGCGGCTGCTCACCGACATTTTGCGCGACGAGCTCGGCTTCGACGGCTGGGTGGTCAGTGACGCGAACTCGGTCCGTGACCTGGCGACCCACCACTTCGCCGCCGACCTCGCCGACGCCGGGGAGCGGGCGCTGACGGCGGGGGTGGACATGGAGATGGCGATCCACGATCCCGCCTTCGACCAGCTGGTGGCGGCGGTCGGGGCCGGCCGGATCAGCACCGAGCGCCTGGATGCGAGCGTCCGGCGGGTGCTGTCGGCCAAGGAGGCGATGGGCCTGTTCGACGACCCGTACGTCGACGAGGACGCCGCCCGTACGATCCTGACCGACCCCGCCCACCGGGTGGCTGCCCGCGAGGCAGCCGAGGCCGCCGCGGTGCTGCTGCGCAACGAGGGGGACCTGCTGCCGCTGCGGGCGGAGTCGCTCCGCAAGGTCGCCGTGATCGGCCCGATGGCCGATTCCCGCCGCGACACCCTCGGCCCGTGGGTCTTCGGTTACGACCTGGACGAGACGGTCAGCGTGCTGGATGGCCTGCGGGCCCGGCTCGGCGGCCCGGCGAGGGTCACCTTCGCGCCGGGTGTTCCGCTCGACCAGCGGGTGTTCCCCTCCCTGTTCGAGCCGATGGGGGAGGGCAGCGCGGGCTCGCCGCCGGACTTCGACGCCGATGCGGAGTTCGAACGGGCGCTACGGGTAGCCGAGGATGCCGACGTGGCCGTGGTCGTGCTCGGCGAGCGGCAGGACATGATCGGGGAGAACGCCTCACGCTCGACGCTGGAGCTGCCCGGTGACCAGTTGGGCCTGCTGGAGGCCGTCGTCGAGACCGGTACCCCGACCGTCCTGGTCCTGTTCAGCGGTCGCCCGCTCGACCTGCGGTGGGCGGCGAAGAACGTCCCGGCGATCCTGGAGGTCTGGTACCCGGGGTCCCAGGGCGGCGCCGCGGTCGCGAACCTCCTGCTCGGCGACGCCACGCCCGCCGGCAAGTTGCCGTTCACCTGGCCGCGTACGGTCGGGCAGGTCCCGATGCCGTACTCGCACACCCGCTCCCACGACCCGGACCAGCAGGACCGGCGCTACTGGGACGAGCAGAGCACGCCGCTGTACCCGTTCGGCCACGGCCTGAGCTACGCCCGCTTCTCGTACGCCGATCTGCGTGTGGAGAGCGGGACCACGTCGATCGAGGGCGCGTCGAGCGACGGCACGACACTCGACGGCGCGACGCTCGACCGCACGCTCACCGTCTCGGTGGACGTCACCAACACCTCCGCGCGCGACGGCGTCGAGGTGGTCCAGCTCTACCTGCACCAGCGGTACGGGGCGTCGTCGCGACCGGTACGACTGCTCAAGGGTTTCCGGCGGGTGCCGATCGCCGCGGGTGCCACGCAGACCGTCGCCTTCACCATCGGCCCCGAGGAGCGCCGCTACTGGAGCTCGGGCACGGGGGATTGGACGCTGGATGCCACCACCTTCGATGTCTGGGTTGGTGGGGATTCCACGGCGACGCTGCACGCAGAGTTCACGGTGGGCGCCGAGCCCGGGCCGCGCTGAAGCGGGAGGCGCGGAGGCCCGGAGGCTGAGGAGATTCGACCCGGAGGACCGCTGGTCGAGTGGGCTTGCCCGTGGGCGTTGCGCGGACCAGGGGCGTGGTGACTCTTCGGTCGGCCAGCTCGTGGGATGTTCAGGCTGTGTCGAGCACTTCGTGAAGCCTGGCGGCGAAGGCCTCGGGCTCGCCGGCCTGGCCGTACTCGCCGCCGAGGAAACCGCCGTGGTGGCTCGGGAAGATCGTCAGCGGCTGCCCCAGTGCTACGGCGAGGGCTGCCGCCGTACGTCCAGTGATCGTGTCGGCGGACTGGACCCCGGCCGCGATGACGATGTGGGTCGGTGCCGACGTGAGGGCGCGGACGTCCGGCTGGTAGCGGGTCACCGCGTTGGAGACACCGGACAGCAGCGGGTCGCCCCGGCTGCCGTCGTCGTCGACCGGGATGCCGAACGAGGCGGGGTCGGGCGCAGGCTGGGCGGCGTACCGGTCGGTGAACTCGCCACGCCACATGGTCATCGCGATGAACTGCGCCATCCCTGCGCCTGCTCCGTTGGCGTGGTACGTCTCCTGGACTGCCTGCTCCGCCGCGAACGCGCGCTCGGCATCGGGGAGCACGGCCAGCAGCGGGGGCTCGTGTGCGACCAGGGCGCTGACATCCTCGGGATGAGCGGCGACCAGTGCCAGACCTGTGACGGCGCCACCGCTGCTGGCGAACATCTCCACCGGTCCCGAGCCGAGGGTGTCGATGAGGTGATGCAGATCCTCGGCCTGGACCACGGGGTCGTTGTCCAGGCGTCCGTCCTCCCGCGTGCTGCGGCCCAGGCCGCGCGGGTCGTAGGTGACCACGGTCCGCTCCGGGAAGTGGGCTGCGAGGGTGCCGAAACCCTCGGCGCCCATCGGTTGGCCGATCATCAGCAGCGGTGGTCGGCCGCCCGTCGGCAGCGCGCCGTGGACGTCGTAGGTGAGCGTGGCGCGCGGTACCCGCAGGGTGTGCGTCGAGATGGTCGACATGGCGGTCTCCTGCCGCGTGGAGGCTGTGCTGTCTCCATCATGACCGGCATGGTTCCGGAAACCACCCGCCACGACGGTGTGAGTGCTCGGGCCGGTCCGAACGGTCGCCAACGGCCGTGTCGGTTGGATGACGAGAACGTGGCCGCGGGACACCGCCGTGAGGCGGGATCGAACAGTCGTATTCCGGATCGGTTAATCGTCGCTTTCCGGGCTGGGAATCCCCGGATCGGACGGCGAGGATGGCAGCACCGCATCCCGATTACGACCCGGAGGAGGACTCCATGCTCGAAGCTGTCACCATCCACGACGTGGAGCGCCAGATCACCGACGGGGTCGCCGCCCGGGCCGCCGCCTCCCACGGCTTCACCAGCGCCGCCTCGATCCGGCTGCTCGCCGAGTCGGAGAACACCAGCTACCTGGTCACCGAGCCCGGGACGCGGCGCGAGCGGTCCGCCGTCATCCGTGTCCACCGTGGGGGCTACCACGACCCCGCGGAGATCGAGTCGGAGCTGGTCTGGCTCGATGTGCTGGCACGGCTGGGCACCCTGCGCGTCGTCCGACCGCTGGAGACCGCGTGGGGGGAGCGGGTGCTGACCTTCCCCGTCGAGGGCGGCGTACGCCATGCGGTCGCCTTCGAGCGGGTCAACGGCACGCACCCCGACCCGGACGCCCTGACCGCGGAGGAGTTCCATCGCCTGGGCGCCATCACCGCCACCCTGCACGACAGCGTCCGCCACCTTCGCCGGCCGGTGAGCCGTTCCTCCTGGGACTGGCCGCACACGCTCGGCGCCTCCGGCCGCTGGGGGCGCTGGGAGGACGGACCGGGGATGACGCCCGAACTGGTCCGGGAGATCGCCCCGGCCGTACGACTGTTGCTCAACCGGCTCGCCGTCTACGGCGAGGCCGCCCACCGCTACGGCCTGATCCACGGTGACCTGCGCACCGCGAACCTGATGGTGGACGAGGGGGGCTACACGGTCATCGACTTCGACGACTGCGGCTTCGGCTGGTTCATGTACGACTTCGCCACCGCCGTGTCGTTCCGGGAGACCGATCCGCGGCTGGCGGAGTGGCAGGCTGCCTGGGTCGACGGCTATCGCACGGTACGCCAGCTGATGCGGCCCGATGAGCGGATGCTGCCGAGCTTCGTCCTGCTGCGCCGACTGATGCTGCTGGCACGGATGGGAAGCCATCCCTCCGCCGCCGACGCAGTTGACCCTGGCGGGTCGTACGCCGAGGGGACCGCGGTCCTGGCGAGGACGTACCTGACGAGTGCGGGGCAGCTGACGGCCGCTGCCTGAGCCGGGGTCGCCACAGCGCGGGTGTGGGGTGGCGGGTGGGCCTGCGGATCCTTGTGCAGGTGCTCGTGTGCCTGCGGCGGTGCGCGGAGATGCTGCCGCGCCGCAGCCGCTTCGCCTTCAGTTAGCCGCTACGCGTCGACGCGACGCGGCTCGCTGGAAGCGACGCGGCTGGAGTCACGGGTGAGTGCCGCCCAGGCCCAGCCCGGGAGCGAGTGCCGCCCAGGCCCAGCCCGGGAGCGAGCGCCGCCCAGGCCCAGCCGGGGGCGAGCGCCGTATCGGCCGCCGCGGGTGAGCGCCGCACCGGTCGAGCCCCGGGGCGTGGCCGGCACCGCACCGACCCCAGCCCGGTGTCGCGGACGTGCCCCCGGATCCCTCAGTACCGGTCGATCACCAGCTTCTTCATCTCCATCAGGTGGTCCCAGGCGCCGGGTCGGGCCAGAAGTTCGGGCTCGTTCGAGGGCACGACCTGCCAGCTGACGCCGAACTGGTCCTTGCACCAGCCGCACTGCTCGGCCTCGGGCACCTTCGAGAGCTGCTCCCAGTACCGGTCGATCTCCGCCTGGTCCTCGCACACCACCGCGAACGAGACGGCCTCGCTGAACGTGGAGGGCTGCGGCACGCCGGAGTCCATCGCGGCGATCCACACCCCGGCCAGGTCGACATCGCCGAACATGACCGAGCCTGCTTCGGCAGCCTCCGTCGCTTCGGGGTAGGGGACCAGCTGGCCGATGTGGGAGTCCGGGAACACCGATGCGTAGTACTCCAGGGCCTCGCGGGCGCGGTTCTGGGCCGTGTGCCCGAACATCAGGCAGGGCACGATGGGTGGGCGCCGATCACCCTCGGCGTTGCCGAGGATCAACTGCCAGCTGACCCCGTACTTGTCCTGGACCCAGCCGTAGTGCGGGCTGAACGGGTAGTCGGACAGCGGCATCAGGACCTCGCCGCCGTCGGCGAGGGCGGCCCACAGCTCCTGCAGGTGCTCACGGGCCTGCGGATCATCGGCGGTGCTGAAGCCGACGAAGAACGAGATGGCCGGGGTGAACGAGAACTCGGGCCCGGCGTTGATCGCGATGAAGCGGAACCCGAGCAACTCGAAGTTGATGGTCACGGGCTGTCCGGCGAGGTCCTTCTGGAAGTCCGGGACCTCGGTCGGGTAGTTCATCGTGCCCACGATGCGGGCATCGGGGAACACGGATGTGTAGAACGAGACGGCTTCTTCGGCGTTGTGGTCGAACCACAGGTTGGGGACGATCTTCTGCACGGCCACTCCTCGGGGCGCGGGCGAATGGAGGTCTCGCTATCGAGCGTAGGCGAATTCGTAGGGCTCGTCACTGGTCCGATTGGCCTGGCCCGGGTGACAATGGGGCATGGGACTCGATCCGGCCTACCCCTACGTGGGGATCAACGATCTCGAGCACGGCCATGCCACCGTCTACGACGAGCGCCACCGGCCCATCGGCCGGCTCGGCCCGTCCCCGTACGAATCCCCCCATGTCAACGTGACCTGCATCCTCCGTGCCTGGAGATGCCGGGACTGGTACAAGCTGCTCAACCCGGCCGGCTTCAGTCCCACCGCCAAGGAGGGGTTCGTCTCCGCGCGCGAGACCAGTCCGGGCCCTTCCTCGCTGCCGATCCCGCGCTGCGCGTCCCGGTGCTGGTGGCCCTGGTTGTGGTGGCTCCTGCTGCCGGTGGTGGTCGCGATCGTCGTCGTGGTCACGCGCAGGCGTGACAAGCCCATGCCTCCTCCGGACACCGAGCCTGTCGAGGCCGAGCAGCCGGACGACTGAACGCCCAGTAAGCAGTCGAACAGAAGGGCACCACCATGGCCGACCTGAACGTGAACGAGATCGTGAGCGAACTGACCGAGAAGGCCTCCGGCGGTGACGCGGGCAGGGCCAGCCTCACGCTGTACGGCGGCCACGACAAGTCGCTGCGCCAGACGCTGATCGTCCTGTTGGAAGGCCATGAGCTGGCCGAGCACGCCAGCCCGGGCGAGGCCACCCTGCTCGTCTTCAACGGCCGCGTACGCCTCAGCACCCAGGCGGAATCCTACGAAGGCGCGCCGGGCGACCTGATCCCCATCCCGCCGTCGCCGCACAGCCTGTTGGCGCTCAGTGACGCAGCGGTGCTGCTGACAGTCGCGAAGTAGCGGGTAGGTCAGGTAGCGCAGGGGTGTTGCTCGGGAGGGTCCCGGCCTAGCATCGAAGTGTCGACATCCGAGGTGGCGACCGCTGCGGCCGGTCCTGGAGCTTGGGTTCGCGGCGGCGGCAAGGGGAGTGCCGGCCGTGGGGGAGCGCTCGTCGCTCTGTTCGGACAACACGCCCAGCGATCGAAGGACAGGATGATGAAGGTACTGGTCACGTACGCGTCCCGGCACGGATCAACAGCCGGGATCGCCGAACGCATCACCGACACGCTCAACTCCCGCGGTCACCAAGCCCACGTGGTGCCGGTCGAGGAGGTGGAGGAGCTCGCCGGCGCCGAGGCCGTGGTCATCGGGGCGGCGGCGTACATGTACCACTGGCTCAAGCCGGCGCTGAAGTTCGCCCGGCGCCATCGCGACGAGTTGTCCAAGCTGCCGGTCTGGCTGTTCAGCAGCGGGCCGCTCGGCACCGACACGATGGAGGAGGGCAAGGACGTCCTGGAGACCTCTCGCCCCAAGGAGTTCGACGAGCTGGTCGAGCACCTGCAGCCCCGCGGGGACCAGGTGTTCTTCGGCGCGTACGACCCCGAGGCGGAGCCGATCGGGATGGCTGAGCGGATTACCCGCGCGATGCCGGCCGCGAAGGAGGCCCTGCCGGCGGGCGACTTCCGCGACTGGGAGGCGATCGACGCCTGGGCGGGCCAGATCGCCGATGAACTGGACGCGATCGCGGCTGGCTGAGCTGAGGGTTTCCGACGAACCATTGACACCTTCGGACCTCAGGCGGACAGTCGAGACGTACGGCGGATCTCCCGGCACCACAGGGAAGCGAACCCACGCAGGCCCCCGGGAGATCACACGCCCAGGTCCGGGGGGAAGTAAGAACCATGTCCGACAGCCCAGTGACACTGTTCGACGAGCGGCAATTGGCCGGCACCACCGTCGCCCTCGAGGAGGGCGAAACGCGCTTCACCGGCGGCTTCAACGACGCCGCCTCATCGGTCCACGTGACCGACGGCTACTGCGCGATCCTGTACGCGGACGCCAACGAGTTCGGCGGCTACGGCGCCTCGGTCGACCTGCTCGAGGACTGCCCCGACCTGTCGGTGTACGGCTTTGACAAGGAGACCTCGGCGGTCCAGGTCTTCCGCACCGAGCGCGACGGCTTCGTCTGGGCCCGGGCGGCCCTCCGCGACGGCCAGGTCGTGCCGGGCCACTGGGAGCGCAAGCGCGCCGCCTCCAGCACGCCCCTGAACGGACCGACCGCGGTGGTGTCGCCTCCGTCCCCGCCGCGGACCGCGCCGGCCTCTGGCGGGGGCCCGGTCGTCCGTGACCACCGCGGCGAGGGGGAGGGCGATGCCATCATCCGGGACCACCGCTCCTCCAAGATCAAGCACGTCTTCGTGCTCATGCTGGAGAACCGCTCGTTCGACCACATGCTCGGCTTCTCCGGCATCACGGGCACCGACGCGGCGACCGGCCAACCCACCACCATCGAGGGGCTGACCGGGTCGGAGTCCAACACCTACCAGGGCACCACGTACGCCGTCCGGCGCGGCGCCCCCGACCGCGCACCCCACGATCCTGGGCACAACTTCACCGCCGTGCTGGAACAGCTCTGCGGCGAAGGGGTGACCTACAGCAGCGGCCAGGCCTACCCGCCGATCTCCAACTCCGGGTTCGTGGCGAGCTACGCCGGCAGCCATCCCGACCTGCCCGACGGCTCGATGTACTGCTACTCGCCCGACCAGCTGCCGGTCCTGACCGCGCTGGCCCGCGAGTTCGCCGTCTGCGACCACTGGTTCTGCTCGCTGCCCGGGCCGACCGAACCCAACCGCTGGTTCGTCCACGCCGCGACCTCCGGCGACTTCGACGAGAGCCCCTCGACGGAGGAGTACATCACCAGCCACCTGACCCCGTGGTCGGGCATCTCCTTCGCGAGCGGGACGATCTTCGACAAGCTGGAGGACGCCGACATCCCCTACCGCATCTATGCCGGTGACAGCTTCCCCAACGTCGGCCTGCTCAAGGGGATCAGTCGGACCTTCGACATCGACGAGTTCGACGAGGACTTCGCCGACGACGTCGCCTCACCCGACTACGACGCTGCGTACACGTTCATCGAGCCGAGCTACGACGCCTTCTCGGAGTTCGAGGACGGCACCTCCCAGCACCCGCTGGCCAGCGCGCGGGCGGGGGAGATGTTGATCAAGAAGACGTACGAGGCACTCCGGCGCTCGCCGATCTGGGAGTCCAGCCTGCTCGTGATCACGTACGACGAGCACGGTGGGTTCTACGACCACGTGGCTCCGCCGGCGGCGCGGCCGACGGGCTACCGGGGACGCTCGTCCGGGTTCACCTTCGACCGGCTCGGTCCCCGGGTCCCGGCCGTCATCGTCTCCCCGCTGATCCCCAAGAACCTGATCGACCACCACACTTACGAGCACTCGAGCGTGGCGGCGACGCTGGTGAGGCTCTTCGGACTCGGCGAGTTCACGCCGAGGACGGCGACCAGTTCGGACCTGAAGCCCCTCGCCCGGTTGGAGACCCCGCGTACGGACGCGCCGATGACCCTGCCCGAGCCCGCCGGCGGGAGCACGCTCGCCCGGGTGGTGCCCACGCCGTTGCAGCAGGCCCAGGCCAAGCGCCCCGACCGCGCCATCGAGGACGACCCGACCGGGATCATCGGGGCGACCGTGATGTCCGGTCTCAGCCAGCACCTGGAGGTCACCCCCGAGAGCGAGCACGAGGCGATCATCGGCCGGGTCCACGCGCTGCAGACGTACGGCGAGGCACTGGAGTACCTCAAGGAGGTCGACGCCCTGGTCAGGCAGGGCAGGCAGAACGCCGGGATCACCAGGAGCGCCACCGTCCGCCGGCGTCGAGCGATGACAACCTCGACGACGCCGCCCACCACGACGGCGGCCGCCACGACGCCGCCCACCGCGACACCGACGGCCCCGACAATGCCTCGGGACCGGTTGCTGAACAACGTCACCTGGCGTGGAGGGGGCCCTCGGCGCGCAGGCGGTTGATCTGGTCCACCAGGTGGGAGTCGTCGATCTGGCGTCGGACGAAGTCGGACGAGTAGACGCTGTCTGCGGCGCCATACTTGCGTCCGAGGGTCTGCAGGGCCAGACGTACGGACTCGGCTCTCAACGCCTCCAGCGGCGCCGAGTCCGATAGCCACCGCACGGTCTCCAGGAGGACCGACGTCTGCATCGAGGCGAGGGCGAGATTGTGCTCGTAGCAGGCCAGCTTCTCGGCGGGCTGGTAGAGCGACCAGATAGCCTGTCCGCTGCCGAGGGCGACGCGAACAGTGTCGGCGAACCGCGTCGTCGGGGGACCGACGACCATGCTCTCCAGTGGTGCGAGGGTGCCGGTCAATGGCGCGGCGGACATCAGGCACAGGCTGGCCAGGAGCCGATGTACCTCGTCGCCGGCCTGGGGCGTGGGACTGTCCCAGTCCTTCGCCTTCGTGACCACTGCGACGGTGCGGGCTCGCTTCTCCTCCGATCCGGAGGGATCGGGCTGGCCCAGGCAGTTCACCTCGGCGTCGTCCAGCAGCATGTCCAGCACACCGTTCATCGACCTCGCGCCGCCTTGGACGCGTACGTTGGCGGTCAACTCGGCCAGGGATGCCAGCAGGAGCGGTGCGGTGTGGTCGCCGGTGATCACGGCTGTCACCATCACCCCGGTGCCGGTGGGATAGAGGAACTGGGCGCAGCCCAATTCGGCCCCCGCGACCGTCGACTCGAGCACGATGGTCGGCTCCCGGCGCAGGGGTACTTGGTGCTGCCATGCGCCGTGAGGGCTCACCGATTCGTAGCTGCCGCCGACCTCCCACTTCCAGAAGTTGCTGTACGCCCGATCGGAGGCCCACGGTGGCCGCCAGTCCCCGCCGCCCGCCGATGCATCTGTCCAGGCGCTTCTGTAGCTGGCCTCATTGGACAGGTCGGGGGATCCGGCACCGCGGGTGAAACGCGAGGGCTGGGCACGAGCCAATGACCAGCTGACCACGATCGATTCGATGGTTCCCATAGGTACGTCCCCTTGGTGGTGTTAGCGTGAAGATGACTACCTTGATAAAGGTGCCGCAGTTGATGGGCGCGTTTGGCCGGGTGCCTCTGGCGCCCGGCCAGACCTTTGTGCCCTGCTAGGAGCGAGGTCTCAGCAGGACCACCGGCAGGTCCCGCTTGGTGAGGTCTGCAGGATTCAGCACCGCGGGTTTCAGCACGGCACCCTGCTGGAAGTCCGGATTGGTGTCCTTGCGACGGTTCAGCAGCAGGAACCATGTCCGCATCGGCTTCTTCGAGAGGTCTTTCTGGAATCGGGCGAGGTCTTTTCCGTCGAGTTTGCCGGTGTCATAGAGAATCAGCGGGGCGACCAGCACCCTGCCGTCGCCCTGCCGGCGCAGGAGAGCGAGTTCTTGTCCACTCGCACTGGTGAAGGCTTCCCGCTCGAGGCTGCGATCCCAGCAGCGCAGCGCGAAGACGGACAGCACCTTCAGGCCCGTCTGGCCCTCTTGGGGAACGAAGAGCTCGACCATGATCGTGCGCACGACGACGATGGCCGCCCACAGTGCGAGCGCCATGCCGGCCGCCAGCAGCCACACGTAGAGGATGTCGTCGAGTCCGTAGCTGCGTCGGTAGTCGCGCCGCTCACCCAGCCAACCGGTGATGGCGGGATACAGGAAGGGAAGCGACAGGGTGGGGAGCAGGGCGAACACCCAGAGCGTGATGCTCTTGGCATCGAGCCCGGCCTTGGCGGTGGCGTCCTTCTTCCGAGGCCACACGTACGTCCAGAGGGACCACAGCACCAGGACGAAGACCAGACCGGGGACGAACAGCAGGGCGGGCACCCCCAGGACGGTCAGGACGCCCGACTCCCCGAGGACCTCGAATGTCAGGGCCTGGCTCGCCACCGCCGTCGTCGCGCGCTGGTTCACCTGGTTGACCGCTTGGACGCTCAGCACCATCAGGGCGGTTCCGGGTTGCAGGGCGTCGGTGGCGTCCAGGTGGAGGTGGACGATGCTGCGGTCGCCCGGACCGAGCTGGTCGAGTTCCGCCAGGGCCAGACGGCCGTTGGCGCCGTCGACCGTTCGGCCGCTGGGCGCGAGCTGGCTGACCGACAAGGACGAGGGGTAGCTCACCGTTGCACTTGTCAGCTTCTGCGGCTGATCACTGGTGTTGGCGATGGTGAAGAACACGTCTGTCGACTGGTACTGCAGAAGCGTCGCCTTCCCGGCGGATGCCTCGACTGTCACCGGCGCCGGTTCGGCGGTGGCGGGTGGTTCGTCCTTCACCTGCAGGGTGCTGACGACTGCGCTTCGTCCGGATCCCCCACGACCGAAGGTGACGACGGCATTGGTCGCGCCGCTTCGCGTGGTGCTGTCGAAGGTGACCGTCACAGGGATCGCGGAAGATTCTCCGGCGCCGACTCCTGTGGGCGGGTGGTCCGGAACGGCCGTGATTCCCGGATCTGATGCGAACGTGATGTTCACATCGGTCAGGGGTGATGTGCTCTGGTTGTCGATCAGGAGGATCACCGTTCGTGAGGCTCCCTTCCCGATCGCCACGGTGTCAGTGGAGAAGGACACCGTCACGCCGGTGGCGGCGATCGCGTCGGGTGGCGCGCTGACGGCAGCCCCTGCCGCTCCGAGCAGGAGCAACAACAGTCCTATGGCGCAGGTGCGGACAGAGCGCGGTCCCATGGTTACTCCTCGGGCGATATCACGCGCAATTCTGTCATTCCGGGGCCACTGATGAATCTCGAATGGAAAAGGACGAAGTCCGGCCGTACGTCGTCGGGTTCGCTCGCGAAGGTCAGGTCGCGCGGGACGCGAGGTTGTCGAGATCCGCTCGAAGCCTCGCGATCAACCTTTCTGTCGACGTGTTCGAAGCTGCCAGTTGGGCGAGCAGGAGGTCGCGGGCCACGGTGGATACCGGCAGCCCGCGCCGGTCGGCCAGGTCCTCCAGCGCACCCAGTTCCTCCACGTTCAGGCGCACCTGCAGGGTCTTGGCCCGTCGATGGCCGCGGGTCACCTTGCTGCCGGCCTTGATAGCTGCATCGGGATTACGCTCGCTGGCCGTGCTTTCAGCCGCGATCAGATCATTGATCGACATCTGTCTTCTCCTCTCGGTATCGCCGCTGGTCGGTGCCATTCGAGCGCCAAGCATTGACTCCCCATGTGACACCGGAGTCCGGCAGCACGATCACGGTGATGAGTGCCTGGATCGAGGATGACCAACCGATCACCCGGATGGTCCTCCCTGAGACGGACGCCGGGTCGGGTTCGATGACCAGCCTGTTCGGATCAGCGAATGCTTCGTCGGCGGCCGCAGGGGTCAGCCCGTGCTTGGAGATGTAGTCGCCCCGATGCCGCCAGTCGATGCCCTCGCCCACCTCTGAAGTGTACTACTTCCGTATTACGTAGGGAGGTGTCTGCGCGCGGTCACAGGCAGCACTGCTGGGCCCTTTCGGCCGATGGTCCGACTGGGTCTCTGAGGCCTGGACGAGACGGGTGACGGCCACGTTCGAGCTGGCTGCGCTCGGCTCTGGTGGCCGGTTCCCGCTCGGCGTATGTTGTTTTTCGTAACGAATTCCTCTCCGGCAAGTCCTCACTGCACGAGGATGTGGAGGACCGCGATGACCTCACGTGGATTCGCCGTGGCGATCGTCACGCTCCTTCTTGGCCTCGGACTGACGCTGACGGGATGTGCGCAGCGGGGTCCTTCCGCTGGCCCGTCCGGGCAGGACTCTTCGACTCCATCGCAGACGACGGGACCATCCTCCAGCGCCGGACAGTCCCCATTGACCACCGCTACCAGCACTGCCAAGAGTTCGCCTGCCACGGGAGGATCGACCACGCCCGACGGTGCCGAAGATCCCAAGCAGACTCGCATCCGCACCGGCCCGGTGGCTTCCTTCGGCGGCCCGGCGTACGGCGATCAGGGCACCGATCGGATCGGGAACGGCATGTGGTGCGACACGATCCAGGTGTTCTGGGGAGGAGCCGTTCCGGCGGGTGTCACGTTCCGATTCGACAGGGCTGTCACGAAGCCGTCCTCCGGCCTTGACGTTCGGCCGGGCACCTGCGGTACGAAGGGCGCCGACCGTACGTGCCTCGGCCTCACCTTCAGGTCCAGTGACAAGGAAGGCGTCACGTGCAGCATCGTCCTGCGGCCCAGGTCGAATTTCAGGGAAGGCACCACGATCACCTTCGAGGGCACCCTCACCTGCCCCACCAGTGCTGTGTGCAACCAGGTCGCCGCCCGCGAGGTGACTCCCGGTCCGCCCATCGTCGTGACGACCCCGTCGGGGGACTCGACCACCACGGGTGGCGAGTCCACAGGTAGCCCATCCGCCAGCCCGTCCGCGAGTGGCGCGTCGAGTAGCCCCTCCCCCAGCGGCGCCGCGACGACCGCCGGATGACCATGTCTGGTCGTACGTCCCGCTCGGCGTCCCGTGCCGACCCCGACACAGGGACCGCCACAGAGGCGGAGTCCACGCCTGATGTCCCGCCTGATTCCGGCGCGCAGGCCCTGGGATTGGAACGGGTGATGGGGTTCATCGCGTCCTTCGTCGCGCCGATCACCCTGATCACCTCGCTGCTGTTCTACTTCGGGTACGTGTCCTCGCGCGAGTACTTCCGCTACTTCGGGGTGGACGTCGACCTGCTGGGGCTCAGTCCCCGCGAGTTCGTCATGCGCAGCCCGGGCGCCCTGTTCGTCCCGGTGATGATTCTGCTGCTGCTCGCGGCCGCGCTCAGCCTGGGCCACCGGGTACTGCGTCGCCGCCTCCGCGCCGCCGGAGCGCCTCGTCAGCACAGGGTGGTCACCGTGATCGCAGTGGCGGGCGCGGCCCTTCTCCTGGCAGGGCTGTCCCTGGCCTTCCTGTTCGCCGTGCTCGGGTCATGGCCGTTCTACCCGTTCGTCACGCCCCTCATCCTCGCGGTGGGAGCCGGACTGGCCGCGTACGCCGCGTCGATCGCTCGTACGCTCAGTGGCGCCCGGGAGGGCCGCAGCCTGGTGGTGCTGCTGGTCCTGGTGCTCGTCGCCGGAACGTTCTGGACCACCGCCACCGTCGCCCAGTGGTGGGGGCTCGGACAGGCGCGAGCCCTCGCGGCGGACTTCTCCACCCTCCCGGCCGTCGTCCTCGATACCCAGGAGCGACTCTCGCCCGGCAACAACGCGATCAGCCTGCAGCAACTGCCCGCCAACGACCCTGTCCAGGGCGAGCCGGCCACGAGCACCAAGTACCACTACCGGTACTTCGGGCTGCGCCTGCTGGTCTTCGGCGGCGGGCGCCTGTACCTGGTCCCCGACAACTGGTCGCCGGACGCCTCCACGATCGTGGTCCCGTACGACGACAGCGTGCGGCTGCGCTTCCGCTTCGCCCCCGACATCAATCCACCCCGCTGATGATCCATCGCGGCGATCGCGAAGGACACGGGGCTAGTATTTGCTCCATCGATTCCTAGGAATTCAGGGGTGGCTGGGCCCCCACCAGCAGCCGGCGCTGATCGGACGAACACGGGAGCACGACCATGGGCGGTGTGGGCGGGAAGATCGCCTTCCCTGAGGTCGGTGCCGCGTGTGGGGCGGGCGAGTTCGAGTCCCCGGACCTCGTCGCAGCCCTCGGCCTGATCCGCGACGCGCTCTGTCTGCCGGGTCTGGCGGCGATGCGGCTGCCGAACCCAGGGATCGGGTGAGATCCATGCCCTCTCGGGAGTGCACCGCCGATCGGGGGAGGGATGATGCCGTGCGGACGTACGGCGTGGAAGAAGAACTGTTGGTGGTTGACCAGGAGACCCTCCGGCCGCTTCCGGTCGGGACGCGGGCCGCTGACAGCAGCGTGCGGCCCTCATCCGGATCCACGTGGCCGCAGGTGACCGCGGAGTTGCAGCAGGAGCAGCTCGAGGTCATCTCCGCGCCGCAGAGCACCCTGGCGGACCAGCTCAGGGCGATCGCAGCCGGCCGTGTCTTGGCCGAGGAGGCTGCCGCCCGGGTCGGCGCGCATGTGCTGGCGCTGCCCACCGCACCCTTCCCGCTCTCCCCGCACCTGGCACCCCACTCGCGCTATCTCAGGATCGGGGAGCAGCTCGGGCTCATCGCCGTGGACCACCTCAGCAACGGTTTCCATATCCACGTCCGGATCTACTCACGGCAGGAGGGCGTAGCGGTGCTGGACCGCATCCGGGTCTGGTTGCCCACGGTGCTAGCCCTGAGTGCCAACTCGCCGTTCTGGGGCGGCGTCGATACCGAGTTCGCGTCCTACCGCTACCAGGTCTGGTCCAGGTGGCCTGCCTCCGGCCCCACCGACGTCTTCGGCTCAGCCGCCGGCTACGACCGGCATCGCGCGGCGATGCTGGGCACAGGGGTGCCTCTGGATCCGGGCATGTTGTACTTCGACGCCCGGCTGGCGGAGAAGTACCCCACCGTCGAGGTGCGAGTGGCCGACATCTGCCTGGACTCCGGGCACGCCGCCGTGCTCGCCACCCTGGTCCGGGCACTGGTCGAGACCGCAGCGCGTGCCTGGCGGCACGGCGAGCCAGCACCTGAGGTCCCGGCCTCACACCTGTCCCTCTGGAGCTGGCGGGCCAGCCGCTGGGGTCTCGACGACCAGCTGGTGGATCCCGCGACCGGTGGTCTGGCCCCGGCAAGGGACGTGGTGGCCCGGCTGCTCGAGGTCGTCCGCCCGGTACTGACCGAGTACGACGAGGACACGGCGGTCGACAAGGTCGTCGCCGACATCCTGCGCAACGGCGGCGGCGCCCGACGCCAGCGCGAGGCGTACGCGGCCCGGCATGAGCTGGGCGACGTCGTGGCGTTGGCCCTGGACGCCACCCATCGCCCACCGGTCATCCCATCGGCGGATCTGCCGCGGATCTGCCGCGGATCCAGCACCGGCCGGGGGGATCGCCGCGACCCGGGAACTGCTCGCGGTTACCCCGACGGTTCACCTGCTCGCCGATAGGGTTGGTGCAGGCCTCGTGGCGCCGGGCCTACTCGCCGAACACGATCACCTGCCGGATCGCCGAACCCTCGGCCAGCTGGTCCATCGCCTCATTGATCCGGTCCAAAGTGATCGTCAACGAGATCAGCGCCTCGACCGGCAGCTTCCCCTCCCGCCACAGCGTGGCGTACGTCGGGATGTCGCGCGACGGGACGGCCGATCCCAAGTAGGAGCCGACGATCGTCCGGGCCTCCGCGGTCAGGCCGAGCGGGGTGATCGTGGCCTCCGCGGTGGGTGAGGGCAGACCGACGGTCACAGTGGTGCCGCCGACACCGGTCAGTGCGACCGGCCTCAGGGTCGGGCCGGCGAGTGACCCGTCCTCGGAGATGGGCCCGCTGATCACCCGGCAGGCGCTGGACCGGGTCCGTGGCTTCATCGAGGGGGCAGCGGCCCAGGGCGCGACGGTCGTGGTCGATGGGCGGGAGCACGAATTCGACGGGGACGGCTACTTCATCGGCCCGTCCCTGATCGACTAGGTGCGCCCCGGCATGGACGTCTACGACCAGGAGATCTTCGGGCCCGTCCTGTCGGTCGTACGCGTCGACACGTACGACGAGGCGGTGGAGTTGATCAACGTCAACCGGTTCGCCAACGGGACCGCGGTGTTCACCCGCGACGGGAAGACCGCGCGGGAGTTCGAGTTTGACATCGAGGCGGGCATGGTCGGGATCAACGTGCCGATCCCGGTGCCGATCGGCGCCTTCTCGTTCGGCGGCTGGAAGGATTCGCTGTTCGGGGACACCCACATGTACGGGCCGGAGTCGTTCAACTTCTACACCCGTCGCAAGGTCGTGACGTCGCGCTGGCCCGAGGCCAGTGAGTCGCAGATCGACCTGGGCTTCTCGACACACTGACGTTCGTTGCTGGAACACGGATGGGGCCGGCCGCCTTCAGGTGGTCGGCCCCATTGCTGTGTCGAAGAGGTTGTGCGTGGACTCCTCCATCGCCCCTTGATGCCCCATGGCCGAGAAGAGCGTCAGCTGTACTGAATCCAGGCAAAATGTGCAACGGTTTTGGCCAGCGTGACGAGTCGGCCCAGAGCCGGACCGGATCAGTAACGACGAAGGGACTCCTGGTGGCGGGTACGGGATGGCAGTTCTGGGTCGACCGGGGCGGTACGTTCACCGACGTCGTGGCACGTCGGCCCGACGGGCGGCTGGTGACGCACAAGCTGCTGTCGGAGAACCCGACCCGCTACCGCGACGCCGCGGTGGCCGGGATCCGTGCCCTGCTCGGGATCGCCGACGACGTGCCCGTGCCGGCCTCGCAGGTAGAGGCGGTGCGGATGGGCACTACCGTCGCGACCAACGCCCTGCTGGAACGTACGGGGGAGCGCACCCTGCTGGTGATCACCCGCGGCTTCGGCGACGCGCTACGGATCGGCTACCAGAATCGTCCCCGGATCTTCGACCGCCACATCGTCCTGCCCGAACAGCTGTACGAGCGGGTGATCGAGGTCGACGAGCGTGTCACGGCGCAGGGTACGGTGCTGCGCGCGCCGGATCTCGAAGCGCTTGGCGAACAGCTGCGCCAGGCCCACGCCGACGGGATTCGTACGGTCGCGGTGGTGTGCCTGCACAGCTACCTGTACCCGGCGCACGAGCGGGAGATCGGCAAGCTCGCCGAGCAGATCGGATTCGACCAGGTCTCGCTGTCCTCCGAGGTCAGCCCGCTGATGAAGCTGGTCCCCCGAGCGGACACCACCGTGGTCGACGCCTACCTGTCCCCGGTGCTGCGCCGCTACGTGGACCAGGTCGCCGACCAGTTGCGCGGCGTACGGCTGATGTTCATGCAGTCCAACGGCGGGCTGGCCGAGGCGAGGCACTTTCGCGGCAAGGACGCGATCCTGTCAGGTCCGGCCGGCGGCATCGTCGGCATGGTGCGGATGTCGGCCCTGGCCGGGTTCGACCATGTGATCGGTTTCGACATGGGGGGCACGTCCACGGACGTGTCGCACTACGCCACTACAGACGGGGCCGGTGACTACGAGCGGGTCTTCACCACCCAGGTGGCCGGGGTCCGACTGCGCGCGCCGATGCTGGACATCCAGACGGTGGCCGCCGGCGGCGGCTCGATCCTGCACTTCGACGGCACCCGCTATCGGGTCGGCCCCGACTCGGCCGGAGCCGACCCCGGTCCGGCCTGCTACCGCGGCGGCGGCCCGCTCACCGTGACCGACGCCAACGTCATGCTCGGCCGCATTCAGCCCGCTCACTTCCCGGCCGTGTTCGGTCCGGCCGGCGACCAGCCGCTGGACGCCGGGATCGTACGGGACCGCTTCACCGACCTGGCCGCCGCGATCCGGACGGCGACCGGTGACGACCGGTCGCCCGAACAGGTCGCCGAGGGCTTCCTGCGGATCGCCGTGGCGAACATGGCCAACGCGGTCAAGAAGATCTCCGTCCAGAAGGGGCACGACGTCACCCGCTACGTGCTGACCACCTTCGGCGGCGCCGGCGGTCAGCACGCCTGTGCGGTCGCCGATGCGCTCGGCATCCGCACCGTGCTCGTCCCGCCGATGGCCGGCGTGCTCTCCGCGCTCGGGATCGGCCTGGCCGACACCACCGCGATCCGGGAACAGTCGGTGGAGGTCCGACTCGACAGCGCCGCCTTGGGGACCCTGGCCGCCGTCGCGGACTCCCTCGAGCAGGCCGCGCGCGCCGAACTGCTCGCCGAGGGCATCCCGGCCGAGCGGATCCGGGTGGTTCGCCGGGTCCACCTGCGCTACGACGGGACCGACACGGCGATCCCGGTCGAGCTCGCCGGGCTGGACGCCATGAAGTCGGCGTTCGAAGCGGCCCACCGCGCGACGTACTCGTTCCTGATGGACCGCCCGTTGATCGCTGGAGCGGTCGCGGCGGAGGCGACCGGACTCACCGAGCAACCCGACCTGTCCCACCTCGGCGAGCAGAGCTCCGACACCGCCGACACCGCCGACACCGCCGGCGCACCGCAGAGCGTCCGGTTCCATGCCGGCGGATCGTGGCGCGAAGCCCCCTTGCGCCACCGGGAACGGATGCGGCCGGGGGAGACCGTGACCGGGCCGGCGATCATCGCCGAGGCCAACGCCACCACCGTGGTCGACGACGGCTGGCAAGCGACGCTCACCGCGTCGGGCCACCTGCTCGCCGAGCGGGTGGTGGCACCCGCCCAGCCCGAGGCGGGCACCGAGGCCGATCCGGTGCTGCTGGAGATCTTCAACAACCTGTTCATGTCGATCGCCGAGCAGATGGGCTTCCGGCTGGAGGCGACCGCGCAGTCGGTGAACATCCGCGAGCGGCTGGACTTCTCCTGCGCGCTGTTCGACCCGGACGGTGACCTGGTCGCCAACGCCCCGCACATCCCGGTCCATCTCGGCTCGATGGGGACCACCGTCAAGGAGGTCATCCGCCGCCGGGCCGGCGCGCTGAGGCCCGGTGACGTGTACGCGGTCAACGACCCGTACCACGGCGGCACCCACCTGCCGGACATCACCGTGGTGACCCCGGTCTTCGACGATGCCGGCGAGGACCTCCTGTTCTTCGTCGCCTCGCGCGGGCACCACGCCGAGATCGGCGGGATCACCCCCGGATCCATGCCGGCGAACAGCCACGACATCCACCAGGAGGGCGTGCTGTTCGACGACTGGCTCTTGGCCGAGGACGGACGGTTCCGCGAGGCGGCCACCCGGAGCCTGCTGGCGGCCGCGCCCTACCCGTCCCGCAATCCCGAGGCCAACCTCGCCGACCTGCGCGCCCAGGTCGCGGCCAACCAGAAGGGCATCGACGAGGTCCGTACGATGATCGACCACTTCGGCCTCGAGGTCGTCCAGGCCTACATGCGCCACGTCCAGGACAACGCCGAGGAAGCGGTGCGCCGGGTCATCGACAGGCTCGACGACGGCGAACACCGCTACGTGATGGATTCCGGCGCGACGATCGCGGTGCGCGTCAGAGTCGATCGGGCCGGCCGCAGCGCGACCATCGACTTCACCGGCACCTCACCCCAGCTGGACTCGAACTTCAACGCCCCGTCGTCGGTGGCGACCGCCGCGGTGCTGTACGTGTTCCGGACCCTGGTCGCCGACGAGATCCCCCTCAACGACGGCTGCCTGCGCCCGCTGCACATCGTCATCCCCGAAGGGACGATGCTCGCACCGACCTACCCGGCCGCGGTCGTCGCCGGCAACGTCGAGACCTCCCAGGCCATCACCGGAGCGCTGTTCGCCGCGCTGCACGTCCAGGCCGAGGGATCCGGGACGATGAACAACGTCACCTTCGGCAACGAGCGGCACCAGTACTACGAGACCCTCGGATCAGGTTCCGGGGCAGGGGACGGATTCGACGGGGCGTCCGTGGTGCAGACCCACATGACGAACTCGCGGCTCACCGACCCCGAAGTGCTCGAATGGCGCTTCCCCGTGCTGCTCCGGGAATTCGCGATCCGGCGCGGCAGCGGAGGCGCCGGACGGTGGCATGGCGGTGACGGCGGTGTCCGTCGGATCGAGTTCACCGAGGCCATGGTGGTGAGTACGTTGTCCGGGCATCGCCGGGTCGCGCCGTACGGCATGGCCGGTGGCTCACCCGGCGCGCTGGGACACAACTGGGTGGAACGTGCCGATGGCAGTACCGTCGAGCTCGCAGGGTGCGACTCGACCGACGTCCGGCCCGGCGACACGCTGGTGATCGAGACTCCTGGCGGCGGTGGGTACGGCCGGCAGGTGCAGGCGGACCTGCCGGCGAGTCGTACGCAGGGGACCGGGAGCGGTTCTGTCACAGCGGGAAGCCCACCCTCGCCCCTGGCCTGAGCTCGGCGACTTCACCGCGACAGACGACCTCGATGGGGCGCTGCCTCCCCGGGGCCGCCTGGACCTCCACGCAGTCGCCATGGATGCGCAGGGTCAGCGGATGTCCCCGGTAGCGGATGGCGAACTCCATCGCACCGAGTGGCTCGGGCCAGTACGGCGTGAGGTACAGCCGGTCCTGCCGCAGCTCCAGACCCGAGAAGCACCGTTGGAAGAGGTCGACGCTGCCGGCCATCGAGGCCAGGTGGATGCCCTCTGCTGTGGTCCCGCCCTGGATGTCGGCCACGTCGGACTCGAGGGCCTCGATCACGAACTCCTGGGCTCGCCCGCGCTCGGACCGGGCGAGCACCCAGCTGTGGACGATCGCCGACAGGGTCGAGCCATGGGAGGTCCGGTCGAGGTAGTAGTGGATCGTCCGGGGAATGGCCTCGGGCGGGAGACGGTAGCCCAGGTGCCCGAGCACCTCCCGGAGCTCGTCGGCGGACAGCAGGTAGAACAGCATGAGGGCGTCGGCCTGTTTCGAGGCCTTGTAGCGGTTGACCGTGTCGTTCTCTGCCTCGAGGATGCGGTCGAGGCGCCGGATGTTCCCGTACTTCTGCCGATAGGCGTCCCAGTCGAGCTCCAGGAGGTCGTCGTAGCCCTCGAACTGGCTGATGATGCCGTCGTGGAAGGGGACGAAGAGCGTGCGCGCGATGACCTCCCACCGTTCGAGTTCCTGGCGCCGCAGGTCCAACCGTTCCAGCAGCTCGTGGCGCTCCTGTGCCGGTAGCAGGTGCAGGGTCTCCAGGCCCCGCCGGAGCACCCAGGAGGCCATGACGTTGGTGTAGGCGTTGTTGTCGATGCCTTCCTGCTCGTGCCCCGGGTAGCCGGTGTGGAATTCGTCGGGTCCCATCACCCCGCGGATCACGTAGCGGCCCCGGGCCCGGTCGTAGGTCGCGATGCTGCCCCAGAACCGGGCGATCTCCAGCAGCATCTCCGCCCCGTAGTGGATCAGGAACTCCCGGTCGTCGGTGACCTGGTAGTACTGCCACACGTTGTAGGCGACGGCGATCCCCACGTGCCGCTGCCGGGCGGTGGGGTCGGGGAGCCAGTGCCCGGAGACCGGGTTGAGGTGCAGGCTCTGGTTCTCCTCGCGGCCGTCGCTGCCGGACTGCCAGGGGAACATCGCCCCCGAATGGCCGGCCTCCCGGGCGGCGACCCGCGCTTCGGGTAGCCGACGGTAGCGGTACCGCAGCAGGGAGCGTGTCAGTATCGGAACCCGGAGATTGAGCACCGGGAAGATGAACAGCTCGTCCCAGAAGATGTGGCCGCGGTAGGCCTCGCCGTGCAGCCCGCGCGCGGGGACCCCGACGTCGAGGTCGACCGAATTGAGGGAGACCGATTGCAGCAGGTGCAGCAGGTGCAACCGCAGGATCCGCACCGTCGCGCCATCGCTGTCGATGTCGAGGTGGAAGCGTTCCCACAGGTGCTCCCACGCCAGGACATGCCGCTCCAGCAGGTCGTCGAACCGGCCCAACCGCGGCAGCCAGGCGAGCGCCTCGGCGGCCGGCTCGGAGATGGCCGGATCCCTGCCGGTGAAGACCGTCACGATCTTCTCCAGGGTCACGGGCACCGACCGGTGCGCGTCGAGGGTCAGGTGGTGCCCGACGACAGCTCCCTCGTCCACGATCCCGCGCTGGGGTTCGATGCGTCGGCCGTTGCCCCACACCTCGGTACGGGCGGCCATCGCCACCCGGATCGCCGACCGGTTGGTCACCACCTCCAGCAGCACGGACTCGGGGGAGGGGACGGCGGTCCGCACCAGGGCGAGGTGGTCACCGGACAGGGCGCGGTAGCGCTTCACGAGCGTGTTCCCGACCGTACCGTCGAGCACCGAGCGGATCTCGAGGCGGCCGGACCAGTCCTCCGGGACGTACGTGATCTCCAGGGCGCAGGCGTGCTTGACGTCCATGCTCACCAGGCGACGCTCGGTGACGGAGGTCGTACGCCCGGCCTCGTCACGGACCCGGAGCCAACGGGTCAGCACGGCTCGCCGGAGGTCGAGCTCCTGGTGGTAGGCGAGGATCTCGGCCCGGTCGATGTCGAACCACGGTCCGCCGTCGATCCGGAAGCGGGTCGCCAGCCAGTTCGGCAGGTTCACCATGCTCTCGTTCTCGACCGTCCGGCCCTCGATCCGATCCTCAAGCCTGTTGAAGAGGCCGGCGCCGTACGTCCCGGGGTAGTGGGTGTCGTCGGCGGCGCAGTCCGCGGCTGCGCCGCGGGTGGCGATGTAGCCGTTGCCCACGGTGCAGAGGGCCTCCCGGCGGCCCTCGTCCTGGGCGTCGTAACCCTCGTACCGCACCACCCATGGGTCTGTCACGGCTCACTCCTCCGCCTCCGGAGCACGGCGACGTCGTCCTCGGGTGGCTGCGCCTGATCGGGCATCGGGATCCTCCTCAGCGGATGCTGCTGCCTTCCATGCTTCCACGATGCTGACCGGTCCGACGGTTTCGGCATCAACGTCTGCCTGAGGAGTGCCAATCCCTTGCAGTGGTCGACAATCGGAGGGACGGACGACGGTTCCCCATCGACACCGGGGTCGCGCTCGGAGCGTGTCCCCTTCCCGGAAAGGAGCCGGCCATGGCCGGACGCATCACGATCGACCTGTTCACCACTCTCGACGGCGTCGCGCAGGCGCCGGGAGGCCCCGAGGAGGACACCTCGTACGGCTTCCCGTACGGCGGCTGGCAGGCGCCGCTCATCGACGAGACCGTCGGCCGCCAGGTCACCGAGGGCATCGACGCCATGGACGCCCTCGTGCTCGGCCGCTGGACGTACGACATCTTCGCCGCCTACTGGCCCCAGCACACCGAGGGCGACGGCGAGGGGCGGATCGGCCGCAAATTCGACGAGATCCCCAAGTACGTGGCCTCTCGCGGAACGCCCGCGCTCGACTGGCGCGGAACGACCCAACTGGGGACGGATGCCGTCGCCGACGTGGCGGCGCTGCGCGAGCGGCACGAGAACATCCATGTGATCGGCAGCATCGGCTTCGTCCACTCGCTGCTCGCGGCGGGCGCGTACGACGAACTACGGCGGTGGGTGTACCCGCTCGTGATCGGGCAGGGCAACAAGGTGTTCCCTGACGGCGCTGCGCCCGCAACCCTCGAACTCCTGGGTCCGCCGATCGCCTCCGAGAACGGAGCCGTGCTCCTGCGTTACGGGCCGGCGGGTCCGCTCCGCACCGGCGACATGACTGATCCCCAGCCGGGCGCCTGATTCAACCGAAAGCCACCTGGCCGGCGTGCGGGTGCGTGCGGGCCGAGGAGGCTGGGGTTCCCGTGGAGACGTGGCCTACTGCCGGTAGGGGCTACAAAAGTGCTACGCCGTAGCTACATTGGAGGTGTGAAGACCATCAGCCAGCGCGAGATGCGAAACGAGAGCGGTCGGGTCCTGCGCGAGGTGGAGCAGGGACAGGAGTTCACCGTCACGCGCCGTGGGGCGCCCGTCGCCCGCCTGGTCCCCTATCGGGACACTGCGGCGGGATTCCGTCCGGCTCGTCGGCCTGCCGTGTTCTCCGTGACTGAGTTGGTGCACTCGGCGGTGTCGTCCGACGAGATCCTGGCTGAACTCCGCGACGAACGATGAGCATCTGGTACGTGGACACCTCGGCGGCGCTGAAGCTCGTTCTGGCCGAACGGGAATCGGAGGCGCTGATCGAGGCGATCACTACCGACCACCCCACGTTGGTGGCCTGCTACCTGCTGGAGACCGAGATGCGACGCGCCGCGCACCGCTCCCCGGAGCTCCGGCAGCGGCAGGTGACGGAGCTCCTGGACCGCATCGACCTGTACGAGGTGACACCGACGGTGTTCCTGCAAGCAGGACTCCTGCCGGGTGAGCACCTGCGGTCCTTGGATGCCGTGCATCTGGCATCAGCGATTGGCATCGCCGCCGACTGTCTGGTGACGTACGACCTGCGGATGGCGGAAGCCGCACGGGCAGCCGGACTCGTCGTCATCGCCCCGGGGCGCGAAGGCGAGCAGACCGCTGTCGACAGGTCCTCCGGGACATGATCCTCCGCCAGATGGCAGCTCGATCCACGAACTGAATCTTGACCTGGTCGCCCGGATCGGCGCAAGGATGGAAGCATGAGCGACCGATTGAAGCTTGCCGATGTCATCGCCGCCGACCTGCCGGACTGGCGGATGATCAACAACGCCCTCTACACCGCGTACGAGACCGGCGGGTTCGCGTACGGCCTGGAGCTGCTGGAGCAGATCGGCGAAGCGGCCGAGGCTGCTGATCACCATCCCGATGTCATCCTGACCTACCCGCGCCTGGAGGTGAAGCTGTCCAGCCACGACGTCGGTGGCGTCACCGACCGCGACCTCACCCTGGCCCGGATCATCAGCGACCTCGCCCTGACCGCGGGGCACGTGGCCGACACCGGGCACACGGTGGTCGAGTACGGCCTGGACACCCACGACGGCTCCCGGCTCGCGCGCTTCTGGGCGGCGGTCCTCGACGCGGACCTCGAGGACGAGGACGGCGAGGAGAGCGTCGCGACCGGACCGTACGCCCCGGGGGTCTGGTTCCAGCAGTCCGCTCCGTTGCCGGAGCCGCCCGCGCAGCGCTGGCACCCCGATGTCTGGGTGCCGCACGACGGAGCCGAGGAGCGGATCAAGGCGGCTCTCGACGCAGGCGGGAAGCTGGTCGACGACACGCACGCGCCGTCGTTCTGGGTGCTCGCCGATCCGGACGGCAACAAGGTCTGCATCTGCACTGACCTCGAGCGCTGATCGGAGCCGGCAGGGAGTCAGTCGCCCAGCCCGGTGCCGACGGCTCGCGCCGCCGCGATCCACGGGTGGTCGAGCGGCACGGTCTTGAGGTTGCCGGCCACCTCGCTGAGCGGGACCGGGACCGCTGCCTGGCCCTGGGAGGCGACGGTCACCCCGAAGGTGCCCTCGGCGATCAGGTCGGCTCCGGCCCCGCCGAGCAGGGTGCCGAGCAGACGGTCCTGCGCGTCGGGGGTGCCGCCGCGCTGGACGTAGCCCAGCACGGTGACGCGCGACTCGAGGCCGGTGGCCTGCTCCAGCGCCTCGGCCAGGTCGAAGGCGTTGCTGCGGTGGGAGGCGAGCACAGTCTGCAGGTGGGTCCTCGCCGCGGCCTTCGCCTCCGGGGTGCCGGCTCCCTTGACGAGGGTCTCGGCGGCGGCCAGGTCGGCGGACCGGACCAGGTCGCGGGCGCCCTCGGCGATCGCCACCACGGAGAAGCTGTGGCCGCGCGCGGCCCGGGCCTGGATCGAGGCGGCCACCGACTCGAGGGTGTACGGGATCTCGGGCAGCAGGATGATGTCGGCGCCCCCGGCGATCCCGGAGCCGAGGGCCAGCCAGCCGGCCTTGTGTCCCATGATCTCGACCACGATGATCCGGTGGTGGGAGTGGGCCGTGGAGTGCAGGCGGTCGATCGCGTCGGTGGCGATGCCCAGCGCGGTGGAGAAGCCGAAACTGGTGTCGGTGTGCGCGATATCGTTGTCGATCGTCTTGGGCAGGTGGATGATGTTCAGCCCCGCCTTGGCGAGGCGCTGCGCGTTCTTCGCGGTCCCGCCGCCACCGATGCAGACCAGCGCCTCGAGCCGGTCCTTCTCGTAGTTCTCCACGATGGTCGGGACCATGTCGACGACCTCGTCGCCGACGCGCATCTTGTGCGGTTTGTCGCGCGAGGTGCCCAGGATGGTGCCGCCGACGGTGAGGATGCCCGACAGGGCGGTGGAGTCGAGCGGGATGTGGCGGTTCTCCGCCAGACCCCGGATGCCGTCGCGGAAGCCGATGACCTCCATCCCGTGGCGGCCGATCGCCGCCTTGCCCAGACCGCGGATCGCCGCATTGAGCCCCGGGCTGTCGCCCCCGGCGGTGAGCACGCCGATCCGTCGTCGCTTGCTGCTCATGGTCGCCCTGCCTCGCGGTCGTTCCCGGTACCCGCGCGTCGTCGCGATCGGGTGGGGACAGCCTAGCGGCGTGTGGGCGGTGGGGGTCGAGCGTACGGCTACCGCGGCCCTCATCCTCCCTGCAGGCATGCACCGGCGTCAGGAGGTCGGACAGCGATGCCGGGCCCGCTGTGGCACATCCGGGCATTCCGCCGGTGTCCTGGCGAACCAGCCGGCATCAAGCCTCTGCGGTGTCGCGGAGCGCGTCCAGCATGGCGTCCCAGTGCTGCTTGAACTGGTCGGCCTCTTCCTTCGAGTGAGCGCCGGACTGGACGAGTGTCAGCATCGTGGTGTCGCCGTCATCGGACAGCTTCCAATCCAACCGGTGGTAGTTCTCGGGCTTGTCCTCGGCCCCGGACATACCGCTGAAATGGGTGTGGACAAGGCGCTTGTTCTCCTCGACCTCGACCACCTCACCCTTGTCGGTGTACTCCTTGCCCTGGTACTCACCGGTCCAAGTGATGGATGCGCCCATCTTCCAGGTGCTCGACACGGTGGTCCCCATCATCCACTTCGAGACCAGCGCGGGGTCGGTGAGAGTGGCCCAGACGCGGTCGGCAGGCGCGTGGATGGCGCGCTTCACGGTGACATCGAAATCGCTCATATGTCCTCCTCCGATTCAAGCGGTCGAACCTCGGGTGATCGAACCAACGTAGGTCAGCCAACGCTCTGTCACCAGCCCCGGACGAGCTCCCATCGGCCCGGTTCTTGCGGCTACGCCGGGATGCCGTAGCGCTGCCGGGCCCGTTCCTTCGCCTTGGCGGCCTCGGCCTCTCGATCCTTCGGAGGTGCGGTGGTCACGAGGGCATCGAGCAGCCGCTGGGTGGCCTCGGCGATCTCGTCGATGGCGCGGTCGAACGCTTCCGCGTTGGCCTGTGAGGGCTTCGTGGACCCGCTGACCTTGCGGACGAACTGGAGCGCCGCGGCGCGCACCTCGTCCTGGGTGGCCGGCGGCTCGAAGTTGTGGAGTTGGTGGATGTTCCGGCACATGGCTCCAGCGTAGGTCGGTGGCAGCCCCATCTCTGGCTATCGACAAGCCCCCTTCTTGTTCGCTGTGCAAGGTGGGAGTCCGACGGCGGCCCATCAGGCACCGGGCAGCGCGGATGATGGGTCCATGACCGATCCACGTACGCTCGCGGAGCAGATCGATGCAGGGCTGCGTGCCAAGGCCAGACCCGAGCGAGCGGCAGGGGAGAAGGCGTACCTGAAGAGCGATCTGGAGCACTACGGCGTGTCGATGCCGGTGATCCGTTCCACCGTCCGAGAGGTGGTCGGGCGGGACGGCCTGGCGCACGACGAACTCGTCGCCCTGGTCGAGGCCCTGTGGGAGGTGCCGGTGCACGAGCGCCGGGCAGCTGCGGTCGAGGCCCTAGTGGCGTACCGGGGTGTCCTGGGTGCCGGTGACATCGACCTGCTGGAACGGCTGCTGCGCGCGTCGCGTACGTGGGCCCTGGTGGATGCCTTGGCCGCGTCGGTCGTGGGGCCGCTGGTCGAACGGGAGCCCTCGCTCGGTGCGACCTTGGACCGCTGGGCGGCCGACGAGGACTTCTGGATCCGCCGTTCGGCCCTACTGTCTCTGTTGCTCGCCCTGCGGCGCGGCGACGGAGACTTCGACAGGTTCGCCCGCTATGCCGACGCGATGCTGGAGGAGAAGGAGTTCTTCATCCGCAAGGCGATCGGCTGGGTGCTGCGTGACACCGGGAGGAAGCGGCCGGACCTGGTGTTCGCGTGGCTGCTGCCGCGGGCCGCACGGGCCTCCGGGGTGACGGTCCGCGAGGCGGTCAAGCCGCTCAGCGACGAGCAGCGCGAGGCGGTGCTGCGACGTAAGGAGACCGCTGCGCGTCGGGCCCTTGTCACTCGGGGCCGGATGGCGTAGGAGAGTCCCATGGATCCCCAACAGCACGTTCTCGCGGGCCGCGTCGCGGTGGTCACCGGATCGACGCGCGGGCTGGGACTCGCCATGGCCCGACTGCTGGGCCGGCGCGGCGCCACGGTGGTACTGGCCGCCAGGTCGGACGTCGATGTCGTGGACGCCGAGGACGAGCTGCGGGCCGAGGGGATCGAGGCGTACGGGCGGCGCTGTGACACGGCGGAGTGGGCCGATGTCGAGGCGTTGCGGGACGAGGCCCTCGCCCACGGGACGCTGGACATCTGGGTCAACAACGCCGGTGCCTCCGGCGTCTATGGTCCCACGGCCTCCACGCCGGTGGACGACTTCACCCGGGTGGTGCGGACGAACATCCTCGGCACCTTCCACGGTTCGCGGGCCGCGCTGCCGGTGTTCCTCGGCCAGGGTCACGGTGATCTGGTCAACGTCTACGGGCAGGGGGATCGGGGGCCGGTGGCGCTGCAGAACGCGTACGCCTCCAGCAAGCGGTGGGTCCGGCAGTTCACCGAGACACTGCAGGCCGAGACGAAGGGGACCGGGGTCAGGGTGCACGGCTTGAACCCGGGCCTGGTGATGACCGACCTGCTGGGTAAGGTCAGCTCGCAGCCGGGCTACGAGACGCGGCTGGGTGGGCTGCAGGTCGTCGTCGGCCTGTGGGGACAGACCCCGGAGGTCGCCGCGCGTCCGCTGCTCGGGCTGGTGACCTCCGACCGGGCGGAGTTCCGTGACCTGACCGGCATGACGATCCTGACCCGTGGCGTACGCAACGTGCTGGCCGGACGGCTGCGCCGCCGCAACCGGATGCCGATGGAGATCACGGTCCTGGACGCCTATGGCTGAGGTCCGGGGCGACCTGCGTGGGCAGCGTTCGCCCGGGCACGTCCCAGCGTGGACGCGCTCGAGTCCCTCACCGGCCGGAGCAGGAACCCAACTGCTCCAGGTCGCCGCACATCGGGCTGGGCTGACACCCAGATGTATTCCCCTGTTCCCGGCTCTGACGGCGCCGTACTGGTACTCGGCCGGCCAGCTCGGATATCCGCGAACTTCTCTGAGCTCCGCACGCACGTCGTACGTGGGCTGAGCGGCCGTGACAGGCGGCATCTCGCGCGAACAGCCGCTTCGCTTCCAGCCAGCCGCTTCGCGTCGACGCGAAGCGGCTGGCTGGAACCGAAGCGGCTGGGTAGCACTGCCAGAGGGCTCCGGGGTCATCGTGGATCGCTGAGGCTCGCCGTCACCACCCCAGGCCTGCTCGGGGCTCCTGAGGCGGAGACCAGATCACTGCAGTCCCGGCGAGCGGGGGTGGCCCGTACGCCTTGAGCCTGCACATTCCCTCGATGTCAACGCCGCCATGCGCGGACGACCAGGGCGCCGCCGATCGCCACCACCGCAGCCACTGGGGCGATGACAAGCGTGCCCGACCGGCGCTTCGCCGGTTCCGACTCCGGGGCACCCTCCAGCAGCACCTGGCCGGCGATCCCGTCCACGGTGATCAGGTCGCCGGTGGTGATGCGCCTGGTGGCCGATCCGGTGCCGAGGACGGCGGGTAGGCCGAACTCGCGCGCCACGATCGAGCCGTGGCTCAGCACGCCACCGACGTCGGTCACCACGGCCGCGGCCTGGGCGAACAGCGGCGTGTACGCGGGGGTGGTGATCGAGGCCACCAGGATCTCCCCGGGCACGAACGACGCGAAGTCAGCCGGCCCCTTCAGCACGCGGGCGTGCCCGGTGACGCGGCCGCCGGAACCGGTGGTGCCCGTGAGTACCGGCCCCTCGTCCTGTTCACGGGCCGGCAGGAAGCCCTCCCACGCCCGCATCGCGCGGCTCTCCGGAAGGTACTGCGGCGGCGTCGCCAGGGCCTGCCCGCGCCACGTGGCCCTGCGCGCGGCGATCTGCTCGGCGAAGCTGGGCAGGGTCTCACCGTCGTCCGCGCCGGGGCCGAGGTCGAGGAGTTCGGTCAGGGTGAGCCAGAAGACGTCGTCCTGCGCGGCCAGGACACCGGCGTCGGTCATCCGGCGCCCTGCCTCGCGGACCAGGCGCCGGATGACCGGCCAGGCGAGCCCCATCGCGGCGAGCGCGTCCTCCCGGACCGGTGCCCAGTGCTGGGCGGACGCCAGGGTGCGGCGGGCGAGGGCCGTACGCACCGGGTCGAGGTGGTCGAACAGATCGCGGGTGAGGCGTTCGCGCTCGGCGGCCTGTCGTTGCTGGCGCTCGGACGGATCGGTCGCCGTGCCACCCAGCCGGTAGCGCAGTGACTGCAGGACCGGCATCGGGTCGTCGGCCGGGACCGGGTTCATGATGTCGAGGTTGTACGTGGTGTGCCCGTACGCCGACAGGTGGGCACCCAGTCGCGCACGCCATTGCGTCCACACCGAGGCGTCCACCCCTTCCGGCGGCGTCTCGCCGAGGGGGTCGGTTGCCTCCGCGAGCAGCGCCGCGGTGAGCCCGGCGTCCGTACGGCACCAGGCGGCCAGCGTGGCCAGGGACTTCTCCACGGCGATGGGGGTGGAGTCGAACCCGAGCAGGAAATCGGTTGCTGCGGTCCCGCCGGGACGGCGCAGCGCGCGCTCGTACAGGGCGGTCCAGGTGAGTTCGGCCGTGGCGGCGACCGGGATGATGGTCTGGACCGTCGTGTAGTAGAGGCAGCCGGCGTCGAGCAGTTCCTGGGCGCCGCGGACCAGATCGGCCGCAGCCAGGGTGGCCGGGTCGCGGTCGGCCCAGACGGCGACGGCGTCGCGATAGCGCGGCAGTTCCCGATCGCGCCACCGGTCGAGAATGAACCCCGGCTGCCCGATCAATCGCACCAATCCCGGGCTGAGGGACAGCATCGCGCTGAAGGCCCGGCGACTGTAGTCGTAGAAGGCGTAGCCGTTGATGGTAGGGAAGTCGATGTCGAGCCGGCCCATCCGCGGGGACAGCTCGCCGAGCAGGCCGCTGAGGCCTTTGGGTACTGCGGTCCGGACGAGGTCGGCGAACAGTGGGCTGAGCGGATCCGGCATCTGCTCGACGATGCTCGCCCGGAAGTACAGGCTGCCGTGGCGGGGGACGGGCCACTCGGTCGGGACCTCGCCGGTCGGCTCGGGCAGCGCGGTGATCGCGCGGGCCTGTACCAGCTGGAAGGTGCCATCGTGCAGCACCCATTCGATGTCCTGCGGGACGCCGAAGTGGGCGGCGACCCGGCCACCCAGCGCAGCCAGGTCGAGGGCCTGGGCATCGGTGAGGGTCTGCTCATGGCGGCGGACGTCCGGGGTGGAGACCTCGGCCGAACCGGTATCCGTGGGCACAGTCATCACCTGCTTGTCGCCGACCCGTACGGTCAGCTGCGGGCCCTCGGGAGTCGTACGGACCACGTACTCGTCCGGCTCGACACGGCCTCCGACGACGGATTCGCCGAGCCCCCAGGCCGCGGTGATCACGGTCTCGTCGCGGCGTCCGGTGGCGGGGTTGGCGGTGAACAGGACACCCGACACGTCCGCCGGGACGAGGCGCTGGACGACGACGGCGATGCTGAGGGGGCCCATGTCGTCTGTCCCGCTGTCACCTGCCCCGCGGTGGGCGCGGTAGGCCACCGCCCGCGGCGTCCACAGCGATGCCCAGCAGCGGCGGACGCCCGCCAGGACGGCGTCGGGGCCGCTGATGTTGAGGTAGGTCTCCTGCTGGCCCGCGAAGCTGGCGCCGGGCAGGTCCTCGGCGGTGGCGGATGAGCGTACGGCGACCGGACCCTCGCCGATGGCGACGTACGCCGCGGTGATCGCCGCGGCCAGCTCCGGCGCGAGGGCGGCCTCCGTGAACAAGGTGTCGATGGCGTCCGTGTTGCCGTGGTCAGCCAGGGCGGCTGCGCGGTCGCTGAGGTCGTTGTCGGCCACGAACTGGTCGTACGCAGCCGTGGTCACCGCGAACCCCTCCGGCACGGGGAATCCACCGCGCACCAGCTCGCCGAGATTGGCCCCCTTGCCGCCGGCCGAGGCGATCGGTCCGGCCTCGGCGAGGGGAGTGATGTACGCATCCGGTCGGGACATGGATCGAGCGTAGTCCCGGCCAAGGGCGCTCGGGGCGTCCTCGTGGGGCTCACCGGCCGCCGGGCCAGCTGCCAGATCACAGGCTGGCCAGGTGTTGAGTGGAGATCTGGCGTCGCGAGCACCCTGGAGCACGGTGGTCGCCGCCCCGACTGATTGTGCGACACATTGGTCCCCGAGCCGCTTCACTTCCAGCCAGCCGCTTCGCGTCGACCCGACGCGGCTGACGGGAAGCGACGCGGCTCCTCGGATTCACTCATCTCCGTCCGGTCCCGGACGTCGTCCTGGGGCTCCCAGTCCGAATCGCCGTCACACCCTCTACCTCGTGCCTTCTAGCGATCGCCTGGTGGTGCCAGACTCGATGACATGCAGAGGGCGTCGGGTGACTTCGAGCTGACGATGGAGGAGCTGCGCGCCGTTGTCCGGTATGCGGTGGCGTGCGCCGAGCCGTCACTGGTGCTGTTCGTGAAGGCCTGCCCGGACGACCCGCGTCCGGCAGCGGCGCTGGAGGCCGCCCGGGCCTTCGGTGCGGGTGCCGCCCGTTCACGTCTCCAGCGGACGGCCGCGACGCAGGCCCACCGCGCGGCGAGAGAGGCACCGACCGAGGCCGCCCGGCACGCCGCGTACGCGGCCGGCGATGCAGCTGCGGCGGCCTACCTGCATCCCTTGGCGAAGGCGACGCAAGTGCGCCACATCCTGGGCGCTGCCACGCATGCCGCCCGGGCGGCCGAGCTGGCACGCGGCGACGACCCGGTGGTCGCGGAATACGTGATCACCGCCGCCGCAAAGCGGGCCGACCCGGTCGTCCACGATGTGCTGGCCCGCTATCCGCGGGCGCCCGGCGGACGGAACCGGGTCGCCGTCCTCATGCAGCGCCTCGACGGCATGCTCCGCGATCCGGCACCACCCCCGCGCGTGGTGGACGACCCGGGCCCCTTCTTCCACGGGACGAAGGCCGATCTGCGTCCGGGTGACCTGCTGAGGCCGGGCTGGCGGTCGAACTACGGCTCGCGGCGGACGGCCAACCATATCTACCTGACAGCCAGGCGCGAGGGAGCCCCCTTGGCCGCCGCGCTGGCCGACGGCGAAGGCCCGGGCCGGGTCTACCGGGTCGAGCCCCTCGGCACCATCGAGGATGACCCGAACGTCACCGACAAGCGCTTTCCCGGCAACCCCACCCGCTCCTACCGGACGAGCGAGCCCGTGCGGGTCGTCGAGGAGATCCTCGACTGGCAGCCCCCGGAGCCACAGCTGATCCGGCACATGCGTGAGCGGATGGGCGAGCTGGCCGAACTCGGCATCGAAGCCATGGACGACTGAGCAGACGTCAGGGCGCCCGCCTCACCCTCGGGCGGTGTGCACCGTCTCGAGCCTCGCCAGACCCGGGGCGAGGTCGGACCAGGCGACCTCGACGAGAAGCACCGCGGCGGCTGCCGTCGCCAAGTGCTTGCGTACGCTGTCCAGCGCCCCAGCAGAGGACCGCGCCTCGTCGGCGAGCGCCAGCGCGAGAGTGCTCATCGTTGGCTCGTGGCCGACGACCCACAACGTGCGCACGTCCTCCGGCGCCTCCCGCACTGTTTCGAGAGCGCCTGTGGAACCACCGTCGTACAGCGCGCGTTCGGGCCGGACCTCGACGTCGCCTGCCCCCGCCCCGGCGATCAGTTGTTCGGTGGTCTGGAGGGTGCGCGTGGCGGTCGAGACGAGGACGAGGTCGGCGAGCAACTGCTCCTCCTGGAGCCAGCGGCCGAGCGCCTGGCCATCGACGACGCCGCGCTCAGCGAGCTTGCGCGCGTGGTCGCCCAGTGGATGGGTCTTCTTCGTCTTGGCGTGCCGGATGAGGACGAGCGTGCGGGCCATGGACGCCACGCTAGCGCGGGGCGGACATGGCGGGGAGCCCCGCAAGTGTCAGCGAAGGCCTCGTCCGCGACGTCAGGAGTCTGCCGGTGCTTGGCGATGTAGTCGCCGCGGTGCTGCCAGTCGATCTCGTCACCGACCGCGCACCAGCGGTCATCGTCGGCCGGCCTCGCCCGTTGCTGGGGTTCCTCGGCCGAGGGGCAGACGTCGCACCCGTACATGAGTGTTACTGAGCGACACGACAACACCCTGAAGCAGATCACTTTCCAGCGCACCCAAGTTGGCGAGCAGCAGGGCTGCTTGCCCCGCGGCGACACGGGGTGACAGGTTCTCGTCGACCAGAAGCTTCATGCAGCCGCGACGGGTCGGTTCTGGGGCATTGACTCTGCAGCAAAAGCAAGCGCCGCATGCACGTCCTGGCGCGTGAGGGACGGATAATCGGCCAGCAGCTCCTCCACCGTGGAGCCGGAAGCGAGTTGTCCCAGAACCGCTGACACCGTGACGCGAGTGCCACGGATCGTCGGTACCCCGGCCATGATGCCGGGGTCCGCGGTGATCCTGCCGGAGGTCATGCGACGAGTCTACGCGTGCAGACGTACCTGCCGCCGAGCGCCACCTCTGTCGGTGTTGCGCTGACCCACGGTACTTGCTGGAATCGCTGCAGAGTCGAGCGTCGGCCTCCGGCGTCGGCGTACGGGAGGAGAGCTACGTGGATGCCGATCAGGTCATGCACCCCGGTCCGGGTGACAACGTCATCCCGTTCCCCGGTCGTCGGACGCCGCTGCACCGGCCGGTCCTGCTGCCGCGGCGAGAGACACCGGCGACCTTCGTCGTACGCATCGATCTGGACGATGCCGAGCCGCCGATCTGGCGGAGAGTCCGGCTGGCGAGCGATCTGACCCTGGCCCAGCTGCACGGGATCCTGCAGGAGGTGATGGGATGGACCGACTCGCACCTGCATCAGTTCACCATGGGGGCCGCGGCGACGGACGGACCGGTCCAGCCGTTCCTCACTCCGTTCGACGAGATGGATGCGTTCGACGGGGTCGACGAGGACGGGATCAGGGAGGCGGACGTACGCCTCGGCGAGGTGCTGGCGAGCGCGGGGGATCGGCTGGCGTACACCTACGACTTCGGGGACAACTGGCGACACACGCTGCTCCTCGAGTCGGTCGAGGAGCGCGCGGCCGATGAACCGGATGCGGTGTGCGTGGCAGGCGAGCAGGCCTGCCCGCCCGAGGACGTCGGCGGGATCGGCGGCTATGACGAGATCCTGGCCGGGCTGGCCGGCGCGGACGCCGACGACGAGTGGATGGCGGAGCGGCTGGCCTGGCTCCCGGAGGGATTCGACCCGGCGGAGTTCTCGGTCGACCAGGTCAACCAGGCGCTCGCGGCCGGGGTGATGCCGGACCTCACGCAGTGGCATCCCGCCATCGTCGACCTGCTCTACAAGGCCGGGGGCTCGGGGCTGTCGCCCGTGGGTGAGCTGATCAGTCGGGCGACCCGTGGGCCGGCCGGGCTGAGCGACGAGCAAGTCGCTGCGGCCGTGCACCCCTACGCCCATCTGCTGCGTACGGTGGGGGACGGGGTGAGGCTGACCGCGGCGGGCTACCTGCCGCCGACGGTCATGAAGGTGGTCTTCAAGGGCCTGGTGATCGAGCGGCGCTGGGTGCGCATCGGGACTCGGGAGGACGCCACGTTCCCGGTCCTCCAGCTGCGCGAATCGGCGGTCTCGCTCGGACTGCTGCGCAAGAGTCGGGGCATGCTGCTGGCGACCAAGGCGGGCCAGCAGTTGGCCGATGATCCGCGGGGGCTGTGGCGGCACATCGCTTCCCGTCTCCCGCTGGGTCGGCCGGAGGAGCGAGACGCTGGCCTCCTGGTGCTGTTGACCAACGCCGCCGGGGACGACTGGTATGACTCGGCGGAGGACGGTGGGGCGCTGCTGGAAGACCTCGGCTGGGCAGTCACCGGCGCAACCATGCGTCAGGCGGCGTACGCGTGGGCGCGCCCCACGCTGGACGTGCTCGACGCGCTCAACGGATGGCGGGAGGACGCGGCAGCGAACGCCCCCGTTGCCAGGGAGGCATTGCGGCGACCCGAGGCGTGACGCCTCGGTGCCCGCGGGCGGCTCACCTGCGCCCGACCAGGGCGAGATGGTTCGCGAGTGCGTCGAGTCGGTCCTCGTACTCTCCGTGCGCAAGTCGCTGCCGCAGCAGCGCCGTCCACTCGGCCAGATCCTCGCGGCGCTCCTTCCGACTCCGGCCGCGTCCCTTGGTAGTACGCCGCTGGTCGGCGACCCCGTCCAGGGCGCGCAGGTAGGCGTCGGCGAACTGACCCCACGCGTCGGCGGCGGGGAGCATGCCCGCGATGACCTGCGCGAGAGAGGTCTCCCGTTCGCTCACCCACCCCTCGCCTCGGCGGGTCCAGCCCCAGCGCGACTCCCAGCGCACCAACTGGCCGGCCGCCAGTTCGCAGAATGCGGCGTGGCCCTGCTCGCGCCGGACCGCGGCCCACAGCACCGCCGCCGCCTCGGAGACGACGAACCGAGCAGCCTCCACGGGGTCCTCGGACCGGAAGTAGTCGACGGAGCGCAGCTCGCAGGCCAGCTCGATCAATGTCGCCATGGCGGATGCAGCCGGCTCGACATCGCGACCGGCGAGGGCCTGGGTGGTCGCTTTCACGAGACGCTGGAAAGTGAACCGCCACCGCGTCCTTTCCTTCGGCGAGACCCTGCGGTCCCCGGCCAGATAGGCGCCATCCCGCGCCAAGGCCGCGAACTCCCTGACCTCGGCCTCGATCGCATGGGCGTCGACAGGTGCGTTCGTCCTGGCGGCCTGCGCGGCGGCGGATGTCGGGTCGATCGCGGCCATGATCCGCTCCCGTACGGGCGCCGATCCGCGCCAGTACAGCGTCCACAGCGCCTTCTTCAGGCCGGCTTCGTCCAACGCTGCCAACATGTCGTAGAAGTCATCTCGAGAGAGTCTGTCGCCCGCCACAAGGCTGGACGCTACCAGCGCGATCCCACGGCCACCTGCATGCAGATTGCCAGCATGAGGTCATGCCCACGCTCTACATTCCTGCTGCGTTCCGGAGCTATCGCGAGTTCGCAGATCGAGGGGCTGTGGCCGTCGCCCAAGCAGGTGGCGCTGGCAGAGCTCGGGCACCCACGAACCGGTCCGTGGGATTAGCGCGCAGGCTGCTCCGGTGGCGAACAATATGACGGTGGTGTGGGAGTCCACCACGCGACTCGTTGATCTGGATCGTGTCACGGTCGACGATCTCGTCGGCCTGCAACGGGCCCTCTTGCCGCAGGACCCTGCCCTCCATGGTCCCCGTGAGCGACAGAACTGGATCGGCGGCTCGAGCAGGCATCCGCTCGCGGCCGACTTCATGCCTCCCGCGCCGAAGCGCTTACCCGAGCTGGAGGCTCCGTCCCGACCTGTCCCCGGTCGGCCCGCCTGACCGGCCGGTGCGCCGCCGAGCCAGAGTGCCCCGCGCACAGCGGTCCCGGCATTGCGGCACGTCATGTCCAGATCTGCCGCCGCGAGCACCTGGAGCGCGGTGGTCGACGGCTCGACTGATGGTGCGACACGTTGGTTCCGAGCAGCTTCGCTTCCATGCAGCCGCGTCAGGTCGACGGGCCGCGGCTGCAGGGAAGCGACGCGGCTCCTCGGCGTCACTCATCTCCGTCCGTTCTCGGACGTCGTCCCGGGCTCCCAGTCCGCCAACGCGATCGATGCTCCGCAGCAGTTCCGCGAGCTGGCCTTCCCAGCGCCGGACGTGCTTCGACCGATTCGGCACTACGGTGGAGTCCCAGGCAAGCCTGAGGAGGAGCGTGGCCGATGACCAAGTACCTGATCTCGTTTCCCAGCGCGGCGATGGTGTTGTCCGAGGATGACTTCGCCGCCGTGTCCGACGCTGCGCATGCGGTGATCCAGGAGGCAAAGGCTGCCGGCGTGTACGTCTTCGGCGGAGGGATCGACGAGGACGTGGCCCCCGTCCTCGTGGCCGGCGACGGAACGGTCACCGATGACACCTACCCGCAGACCAGGGAGTTCAGCGGCGGCATCACGATCCTCGACCTGCCCTCGCGGGAGGCGGCACAGGAATGGGCCGCGAAGCTCGCCGCCGCCTGCCGTTGTTCTCAAGAACTTCGGCAGTTCGGGGAGGATCCCGCCTCCTGATCGTGCGGCCTAAGGCATGCGAGGGCTCGCCGCACGAAGCCGACCGGAATCCGTCCCACGATCGAGCTTGGCCTTGTGAGTGCAGGCGGGGTATCGGCTGCAGCCGAGGAATTCGCCGTAGGGGCCGCGGCGCAGGACGAGGGTGCCTTGGCCGCACCCCGGACAGACGCGTACACGCGTGGCATTCGGGGTGATTCCTTGGACGACGACGTCGGGATCGTCGAGGAGTTCGACGACGAAGGGGGACTCCTGGCCAACCACGGTGAAGATCGTGACGGCCCGCCGGGCCCGCGTGAGCGCGACGTAGAACAGGCGCCGCTCCTCCGCGTGGGGGAAGCCGTCGTCGCCGGGCATGGCGAGTCCGAGAACCGGGTCATCCTCGATCTTGCTGGGAAAGCCGTAGATCCCCTTGGTGAGGTTCGGGAGGATGACGTAGTCCGCCTCGAGCCCCTTCGCGGCGTGCACGGTCCGGAAGGTGACATCCAAGCCGGGGAACCCATGGCGGGGGACCAGCTTCTCCTCGTGCCGGTAGCGCCCGAGCACGTCGATGCTGCTCTGCGCCGCACGAGTGGCCAGGTCGGTGAGGTAGCCGTCGATGGCGCGCTGCAGGCCGTCGCGTGTCTCGACCCGGATGATGGTGACCGGCGGCCCGTCCTCAGGGTGCGAGGCGGCACGGCGTGCGGAGACGACGCGCTTGTCGATCTGGGCGGGGTTGCGGCTGACGAACCTGCCGGCGATGTCGGCGATCGTCTGGGGGTTGCGGAAGGTGGTCTGCAGGCGGACGGTCTCCGCAGGCCCGAACATCTGCTCGAACCGGGTCATGGCGGTGATGTCGGCGCCGGCGAAGCGGTTGATCGCCTGCCAGTCGTCCCCGACCGCGAGCAGGTACTTCTCGGGCCCCTGGCACAGCGCCCGGACCAGCCGCGCCCGGGAGTGGCTGGTGTCCTGGAACTCGTCGATCAGGACCAGGTCGTACGCGCTCAGGTCCGGGCTGCGCTCGAGCAGATCAGCGGCCTGGACCAGCATGTCGTCGAAGTCGATGGCGCCCGCCGCGCGCAGTTCCTGCTCCCAGCGGTCGTGGATCTCCCAGTACAGCTCGAGGAAGATTCGCGTACGGGGGCTGGGCCGCTCGGCGAGCCGCGCGGCGAGGTCGTCGCGGGTCAGGGAGTTCGCCTTCACGTTGGACATGAAGGTGCGGATGGTCCGGGCGAGGCGTTCGTGCTCGATCGGCTGCGCTCCGGAGGTGGGCCGGGGCCTTTCGGGATTCCAGTCCAGCTCCACCCCGCGGGTGCGAAGCTCGGCGTCCAGGGCGGCAAAACCCTTGAAGGTGACGATCTCGTGCCACGCGGTCTCGAGCAGCGTGGTGCCGAAGCGCTGGTGGACCGAACGCTTCCACTGCATGGAGTCGGCATAGCCGGTGAAGGCCTCGGGCGGAGTCCCGTCGGCCCGCAGCGCCCAGTGCTCGTGCCAGACGTCGATCTGCGGATAGTAGAAGTCGGGCCGGTACTGGGAGTGGTCGGCGTCAGCCACGTCGTGGGCGTACGGCTGCTCGTAGCGGTACTCGACCCCGTTGAGGAACAGCCAGTCCGCGATGAGGCGCTCGCCCTCACTGCGCACGGTCTCGCCCCGGTAGGTGCGGAATCCGTTCTGCCGGGTGTCGCGGTCATAGCTGTCGTGGTCGCCGGTCTCGGGCGTCTCGGACATGCGCCCGTAGAGGAGCCGGAAGGTGTCCCACTTGTAGCGGAACTCGGGCGAGGAGTCCCGCAGCTCGTCCACGATCGCGAGCACCTTGTCGATCTCGGTGCTCTGGCGGCCGACCCAGGAGGCGACGCTGGGCTTGCGGCCGGTCGCCCTGCCGATCAGAGCGAGCCCGAAGGAGTGGAAGGTGCTGGCCTGGATCCCGGCGGTCGGCAGCCCCACCGCTTCCAGCCGGGCCGCGACCCGCGCGCGCAGCTCGGCCGCTGCGTCGGTGTTGAACGCCAGCATGAGGATGCGCTCGGGCGCCACGAACCCCCGAGCCACGGCGTACGCGGCCCGTGCGACCATGACCGATGTCTTGCCCGAGCCGGCTGCGGCGACCACTCGGACCCGATTGTCGAAGGTCACCACCGCGCGGGCCTGCTCCTCGGTCAGCGGCGACTTCTCGATCCGATCGAAGAAGTCCCGGCGACTTGCCAGTTCAGCGCTGAGGATCTGCGCATTGACGGAACGGACGATGGCCGTCCAGTCGCGCCCCAGCAGGTCGAGCGCCTCACGTTCCTCGGGGGTAAGGAGGGCCTCCCGCATCGATCCTCGAAGGAGGGCGAGCTCGTCGTCGGTTGGCCGCAGCCGCAGGACGGCCGCCACGCGGTCGTACGGGATCCACCGGCCCTGCATGCGATGCTGCTCCAGCAAGCGGTTGAAGTCCGACCGGAAGGCGCGAGCGCGGTCCAGCACGGGCCCCAGCTCAACGCTCTGGAGCCGGCCGGCGATGGCGGAGCGGATGGCAGCAACGTCCTGGGACTTCACGCCCCGGTACCTGCCGGCCACGGGCCCGTTGACGAGCAGTGAGCGTCCGAACCACCACCGGCTGACCGAGAGTCTGGAGCAGTCGCGACCGGTGAAGTTCATCACTCCTGCAGAGGTCGTCAGGACGAACCCGTCAGGCGTCGAGGCGAGGAACCACGCATCGGGGCCGGTAGTACGGGCCGGACCCCAGGACGGAAGCCCAGAAGTGCCACTCACGTCATCCCCCCCGATCCGCACGGCCTTCTGGCTCACCCTAGCCATCCTCGCAGAGCAGCTGATGGCGGCGACTGGCCGCAGATCGGAGGTGTCTTCAGAACCCGGGAGGTCGACGTGGTGTGGCCGAGGAGGATGGCGCACATGTTCGTCGCCTCGGGGCCGCTGGACCAGTCATCGATTGCTGCCCTGCACCGGCGGCTCGCGGAGGCCTTCCTGGGCGCTTGACGGTGCGGTAGGGGTGTCCTTCTGGACGCGCTGCTGGCGGCGGTGTCTCGCGAGGACGGCGCCGCCGCCTGCCGCGGCTGCTGCTGCGCCACCGATGGCGAGGGTGATCGGTTGGTTCATCATCTGACGCACGCTGTCGGCCCGGTCAATGGTCAGGTCGTAGACCTGCTCGGTGCCGTCCATCATCGTCATGTCGCTCACCTCGTGGGCGACTGACCCGGGGGCACCGTCTTCCGCCGGGCCGACCCGGAACGGGACCATCATCTCGTTGTCCTCGTGTTCGAGCAGGTGGCAATGTATGACGAACTGCCCGGGGTGGTTGAACGTGGCGCGCAGCTGTGCCATCTCTCCGGGGAAGACCATGATCGTTTCCTTGCGACCGGTCTGGATCGGTTCGAGAGGCCGGGACTGGCCGATCGCCAGGTCACCCGTCTCGTCGTCGTACGAGATGGCACTGCGGCTGACGACCTGGTAGGACACCTCGTGCAGGTGAACCGGGTGCGGCACGACCGACCAGTTGTAGACCTCGACGTCGACCGTCTCACCCACCTGCGGGTTGAACCAGACCGGATCCGACCACATCTTCGGGACCACCTTCACCGGGCCCTTCCGCGGATCCCCCACGATCTGTGACAGGTAGGTCGTCGACACCTGGGTGGGCACGCCCTCGGCAGGCTCGCGCTGATGCGTCATGTCGAGTGCTATTCGTACAGTGCTGTCCGCCGCCGGAAGATCAGGGATGGCCGGCATCCTCAGCCGGCGGGCCGGCGTGGTGGGGTCAGATCCGAGCGCGGGACCGACGCGCAACTCCATGACACGGCCGGTCGTCGTCTCGTGGGGCTTCGGCTGCTGGTCGATGAGCCATCCCTCGGTGCCGGGGAACAGGATCTCGCCGGCGGTGTTGCCGAGGACGTAGCGGCCAGGTGGGGTGTCGGTGAGGTCGAGGATCAGGTCGGCTCGTTCTCCGGGGCCGAGGGGGAGCTGTCCCCAGTTTGGATTTTTCGAGGCGAAGAGGTCCGCCACCTGAGGGAGCAGACCTCCGTCGTTGCCGATCAGATGGACCTGGACGCGGGGGACCTTGCGGAAGTCCAGGGACAGGGAGCGGGAGTTGCAGGCGTTGAGGGCGATCAGGCGGTACCGGCGCGCCCGCAGATCGGCGTAGGGCCAGGTGCGCCCGTTTACCACGATCGCGTTGCCCCAGAACTCGGGAACCCAGATCGGAGCGATGCCGGACGCCGGCAGGAAGGTGTCGGAAGCGTCGAAGTGCCGCCGGCTGTCGGGGTAGAACAGCGTGCCGTCCTGGTTGAACGAGCGGTCCTGGATCGCCAGAGGCAACTCGTGGGGCAACTCGCCGGCTCGTGTCGGGTCGGCCCCCGTGCCAGGCAGGACGGCGGGGCGCCCGGTGGCAGAGTCCAGCGGCTGATCCGAGTCCTTGGCCGGCCTGATCATGTAGAAGCCGGTGTAGCCAGCCATCACGTTGAGTCGGGTGAGGCCCAGCGCGTGGTCATGGATCCACAGGGCAGTCGGCCGGTTCTTGTTCGGGTACTGCGCCAGCTGACCGTCGATCGGCACGGTGTGCCCCGTCAGGGCGGTGGCTTTGGCGCTCAGGTGTTGCCACCAGCGACCGTGACGGGCGTAGCCATCAGGGATGTCGCTCGCATCCGGCAGCACCCAGGACTCGGGGTAGCCGTCCGATTCGTCACCCAGACCCATGGCGCCGTGCAAGTGGACGGAGATGGGAACCGGGCCGGTGTAGGCGGTGTAGGTCCCCTCCGCGCTCGTGTATCGGTCGCGTGGCACGTAGCGCTGCCCGGCGAAAGACGGCATCCTGTCGGTCATCGGACGTCCTGCCGCATCGGGGGGCTGCTCAGGGTTGGCCCAGTGCAGGGTGGGGTCGACTGCGAACATGTGCGGCAGGTAGCGCCTCTTCTCGTCGACCAGCTTGTTGCGCCACAGCACGCGGACCGGACGGTCACGTGGCGTTTCGATCGTCGCCGCCGGCGTGTGGACCAAGGGGTTTGGGTCGGTGGCGGAGACGTATCCCCACACGGGTGTCTTCGGGTTGCCGGCGGGAAGCATCTGCTGGTTGAACTGGCGTATGTGAAGCTCGTAGAAGTCGACGGGCTGGCCCTCGGCCGTCGTCTCGACCCGGTTGCGTGCCATGACGGGCGGGACGACCAGGCGCGTCACGAACTGCTGGATGCTGCGTGCGTCGAGGGTCCCGCCGGGGATGGTTGCGGCGACCGCTTCGGGGGCCCGGCCGACACGGGCGTATGCCAGGGTCAGGACCCCGGCTGCGGACATGCTGAGCATTCCTCTACGGGTGATGGGCATGCTGCGCCTCGTTCCTTCCCACCTGTACCCGAAAGCCCACCTGTACCCGAAAGGCGTTTCTGCCGGCCACGCCCGGCACCGTGGACGTTGCGCCGCGCCGGGTCAAGCCGGGGACTAAAGGCGAAGACGTCGCTTCTCGTGTGGACGCTCCCGACACGAGTGACGGAGGTAATGGGTTGATGTGCATGAGGCACGTCCCTTCTGCCTGCTGGAGAGATCTCTCTGATCTCTGCGCCGACGCTAATGATGGGCGGGTCACGGGGTGGGGGCTGCGGGAGGTACTGCGGAAGTCTTCTCCGGGCGTTCACCTGGAAGACTGCTTCTGTGCCGTTCTCACGCCCAGCGAGGTGTGCGAGGTCTCGGCGGCAGTCCGTCAGAAGTCAGGCGCGGCGTGCGCCTGCCCCGATGTTCCGGGAGGATCGTTGTTCCTACCGGTCGGCAGGGGAGAGTCGTGCGGGCGGTTCTCCGGGCTCTGCGCGCTCGGGTCCGTGGTCGGCGAGGACTCCTCACCGTCCGTGGACGCCTGCCTGGAGCGGGAAAGGCGCAGCTCGCGGCCTGTCGCCTGTGCCGACGGCGATGATCAGGGCGATACCGCTGCCGCTCGCCGAATCCGTGATCATGGTGACGAGGTTCGCCGCGGGGCTTTGGTAGGCGACCGGTACGTAGCGCGTGGTCAGGTCAGCTACCAGGGAGGTCAGGGTGGCGGCCCTGCTGGTCAGGATCAGGGAGATGACGGGAGAAGATCGCCAGCAGGACGGGGCCAGGGAGAGCACGGTGAAGTGCGTCAGCATGGCCGACAGATCGATACCGCTGGCCGCTGAGAACTCCTTGCCCGCGCGCTTCAAGGCGTACGCCCAGTCGGAGTGTCCAAGTCTGGGCCGCCACTTCCCGGCGCCGATGCGCCGGAGGCTTCCGGAGCCTTCTCGACCGGCTCGTGGGATGACATGTGGTGTCCTCTCGTCCGTGGGCGCCGAGTGGCGGAAGCCAGGGCAGGGCGGCAAGTGGCCAGTGTCGGCGCGCTTCTCCATCCCAGTCAGCACAACGAACAGGTCTGTCCAAGAGGGTCGCGACGGTGCCGGACTTCACCGAGGAGCTGGCCATTCACTCAAGGGCTGAGCGACTGATCGCCACCTGGCGGGCCCCCATCCGGTCGCCGGGGGGTGGTCAGAGTGGGAAGGGTGTGCCGATGGCCATCCAACCCAGAACTGCACAGTTGACGACGACGGTGATCCAGAAAGTTGTCTGGAACGAGTGTTTGCGCGTCTTGTGGCGGTAGACCCGTTGGGCGAGGAGGGCGCCGGGCCAGCCGCCCAGCAGGGATACGGTCTGGAGCGTTGACTCGCTGACCCGCCATGCTCCCCGGATAGCCGCCGATTTGTCTGCCCTGTACAGGGCGAATGCCACCCCGCTCAGGACCACCGCGAGCGCCACCACGCTGACGGGCAGTACGTGGAGCACCGCCAGGACGGCGAGCAGGCCCAGGAAGGCGACGGCAATGGCGGCCGCCGCGGGGACCCCGCGCGTCATCGGTGCCCGGGGTATTGAGGAGGGCGCGTACCCGACGTCCGAGGCGCGCAGCCGATTCCGGTCGTCCCGGGTCACGCGGAAGGTGACGACGGCCCCCGTACCAGGACGGGTCGTACGCGAGAACTCGCTCACGTGGACGAAGACGGGCGCTCCTCCGTCCTTCGGAGTGATGAATCCGAACCCACGCGCGTCGTCCCACCGCGTGATCGTGCCTTCCTGCCGCATCGTGCCCCCCACTTCGTGCCGGCCGAGATGACCGCTGGTTCTGTTGTCACTGGCTCGTCGTGTCGGACTGCGCGGAGCCTGTCAGTCGTGTGTTGCCAGTCGATGACGAGGCCGGCGATGTCATTTTCGGGTACGGATGCCTCACGCGCGAAAACCGTCCATCGCTGCGGCCCCGTACATGCGAGATGGGAGCCCGTCTGCGGCCCGACGCGCACGGGCGGATGATGGCTCCATGACCGATCCACGGGCGCTCGCCGAGCAGATCGATGCGGGACTGCTTGCCAAGGCCCAACCCGAGCGGGCGGCAGGCGAGAGGGCGTACCTGAAGAGCGACCTGGAGCACTACGGCACCTCGGTACCGGCGATCCGTTCCACCGTCCGCGAGTCGGTCGGACAGGACGGACTGACGCACCACGACTGGTGGACGTACTGGCGGCCTCGGTCGTCGGGCCGCTGGTCGAGCGGGAACCATCGCTCGGGACCTTTTTGGACCGTTGGGCGGCCGACGGGGATTTCTGGATCCGCCGTTCGGCACTGTTGGCTCAGTTGCTGGCGCTGCGGCAGGGCGAAGGAGACTTCGACCGGTTCGGCCGCTACGCCGACGCGATGCTGGAGGAGAAGGAGTTCTTCATCCGCAAGGCCATCGGCTGGGTGCTGCGCGACACCGGGAGGAAGCGGCCGGACCTGGTGTTCGCGTGGTTGCTGCCCCGTGCCGTACGGGTGTCCGGGGTGACGGTCCGCGAGGCGGTGAAACCGCTCAGCGACGAGCAGCGGGAGGCGGTACTGGCGGCTCGAGCCGCTGCTGGTGGTCGGCCCGGCAAGCCGGGTGGCCGAGCAGATTGACCGGTTCTCCTCACCCATCCGCTTGTCGGCGTGGACGACTCAACCGCCCACGCCATCTGCCGCAAACCGCTTGACGCCGCCCCACCCCCGATCTACGTTCACCGGAGAGTGACCGAGGAGGCTGATGACCGGCGAACCCACACTCATCGCGTCAGTGGTCCGTGCCCTGCACCTGCTCGAGCTCGTCGCGGACGAGCACCGACCTGTCCCCGCCAAGCGGCTCGCCCACCTGTCCGGGATCGCCCTGCCGACGACCTACCACCTGCTCCGCACCCTGGTGCATGAGGGCTATCTCATTCGCACCGACGACGGGTACATCGTCGGCGACGTCCCGGCCCGGCTGGTCGAGGACCAGGAGCAGGGCCCGGTGCCGCGGCGGGTCCACCAGGTCATGCGGACTCTGCATGAGGAGATGAAGGCTCCCGCCTACCTGGCCGCCTATCGTGACGGCGAGGTCGACCTGCTGGACATCGTCGACAGCCCCGCGGCGCCCCGCGTCGACCTCTGGGTCGGGCTGCAGCACTCCGCCCACGCCACGGCACTGGGCAAGGCGGTGATGAGCGGACTGCCGCACGACGACCTGATCGACTACCTGACCACGCACCCGATGTATGACTTGACGCGCCGGACCCGCACGACGGTGCGTTCGCTGCTGGTCGACCTCGACGAGGCCGGGTCGGTGATCGTCGACCGCGAGGAGTACGCGCTGGGCACGACCTGTGTCGCGGTGCCCATCACATCGGGCGGAGTGACCGCATCCCTCGCCATCTCGGTGCCCAGTGGCTCCGCCGACCGCGTCCTCCACGACCCGGCTCCGCTGCGCAGGGCGGCGCAGTTGGTCGGTCTGGCCTACGCTCCGGTGGCCTGAGTCCTGTCACCTGATCTCTATCACCATCTGAAAACGCGCCTCTGGCGGCGGCGTCCGGGCCGGTCGAGAGTGGGGACATCACCGACAACGGAGGCCAATGATGTCCACTTCTGTCACCGGTCCGGCTCCGGGACAAGATGTCCCGCCCGTCCCGCCTGTGTCCAGCGAGGCGGCCGCCCGGCGCGACCTCGACGCCGATACCCGGCGCAACCTCTATGCCACGATGGTCCTGTCCCGGACGTACGAACTCGCCATCGTCCGCGAGTACCACGCCGACAAGGGACCGGGCTTCGACATCGGCAAGGGCCTCGTCCCCGGCGAGATGCATCTGTCGGCCGGCCAGGAACCCGTCGCCGCCGGCGTCTGCGCTCACCTCACCAAGGACGATGCCGTCACCGCCACCCATCGCCCGCACCACTTCGCCATCGCCCACGGCGTCGACCTGGAGCGGATGACCGCCGAGATCTTCGGCCGCGAGACCGGCCTGGGCCGCGGCCGCGGCGGCCACATGCACCTGTTCGACCCGGCCGTGCACTTCTCCTGCTCCGGCATCATCGCCGAGGGTTATCCGCCCGCGCTCGGGGCGGCGTTCGCCTTCTCCCGGCGGCCGGGCAACCGGATCGCCGTGGCCGTCACCGGTGAGGGCGCGGCCAACCAGGGCGCCTTCCACGAGTCGCTCAACCTGGCCGCGGTGTGGAAGCTTCCCGTGGTCTTCATCGTCGAGGACAACGAGTGGGGCATTTCCGTGCCCCGTACGGCCTCCACCGCCATCGCCTCCAACGCCGATCGCGCCGCCGCCTACGGCATTCCGGGGGAGCGGATCGAGGACAACGACGTCGAGGCTGTGTACGAGGCGGCCGGACGCGCCGTGGCCCGAGCAAGGGCAGGGGAGGGCCCATCGCTGATCGAGGTGGCGACGCTGCGCATGCTCGGGCACTTCGAGGGTGACGCGCAGGGCTACCGGCCCGAGCTGGCGGAGGTCCCCCAGCACGATCCGATCCCGCGCTACGAGGCCCGGCTACGTGAGGCGGGTGTCCTCGATGACGCTGCCGTCGAGCAGATCGCGAACGAGGCCACCTCCCGGGTGGAGGCGGCGATCACGTTCGCCAAGGAGAGCCCGCTGCCCGATCCGGCAGAGGTGCTCAAGTACGTCTTCGCCGAGGAGGCCTGATCATGACATCGACCGTTACCACTCCCGTCCGCCGGCTCAACACCTCCAAGGCCATGGTCGAGGCGATCGCCCAGGAGATGCGCGTCGACGACTCGGTCGTCTACCTGGGTGAGGACGTCGGCTCGTACGGCGGCATCTTCTCCTCGACCGCCGGGCTGCTCGACGAATTCGGACGCGAGCGCGTCATCGACACCCCGATCTCGGAGACCGCGTTTATCGGTCTGGGCATCGGCGCCGCGACCGAGGGCATGCGCCCGATCGTGGAGCTGATGTTCGCCGACTTCATGGGCGTCTGCCTGGACCAGATCTACAACCACATGGCCAAGATCCACTACGAGTCCGGTGGCAACGTCAAGGTCCCGATGGTGCTCGCCACGGCGGTCGGCGGCGGCTACTCCGACGGCGCCCAGCACAGCCAGACGCTGTGGGGCACGTTCGCCCACCTGCCCGGCATGAAGGTCGTGGTGCCGTCCAACCCGGCCGACGCCAAGGGGCTGATGACCTCCGCCATCCGCGACGACTCGCCGGTGGTGTACATGTACCACAAGGGAGTGATGGGGCTGCCCTGGATGGCGAAGAACCGTCGCAGCATCGGCCCGGTGCCCGAGGGTGAGTACGTGGTGCCGATCGGCAAGGCCGCCGTCGCGGCCGAGGGTACCGACGTCACCGTGGTCACGCTGTCACTGTCGGTGCACCACGCGCTGGACGTCGCCGAGAAGCTGGCGTCCGGCGGGATCTCGGTGGAGGTGATCGACCTGCGCACGGTCGTGCCGCTGGACCGGGAGGCGATCCTGGAGTCGGTCGGCAAGACCGGCCGGCTGGTCGTGGTGGACGAGGACTACCTGTCGTACGGGCTGTCCGGTGAGGTCATCGCGTCAGTGGTCGAGACCGACGTGGGCCTGCTGAAGGTCCCGCCGCGGCGGGTCGCGATCCCGGACACGCCGATCCCGTACGCCCATGTGCTGGAGTACGCGGTGCTGCCGACCGCCGCGCGCATCGAGGCGGCCGTGCGTGAGGTGATGGCATGACCGAGGTGCCGTTCCCGCAGATGAACAAGGAGGACGGGCAGGCCACCGGTGTGCTGGCGACCTGGTACGTCGCCGACGGGGAGACCGTGGCCGAGGACCAGCTGCTGGCCGAGGTCCAGATGGACAAGGTCGATGCCGAGGTGGTGGCGCCGGTCTCAGGCGTGATCACGCTGGTGGTCGAGGAGGAGGCCGAGGTGGCCCAGGGAGCGGTGATCGCCAGGATCGAGTGAGGTGGGTGGTGGCGTACGGGCAGGAGTCCCGTACGCCACCATCGCCTGGCGGTTCACGCCCTGGCCCGCCGTGGTCGGAGGTATCGACAGATGAGCGAGGGGTTCACCTGCGCCCGACCAGGGCGGGGTGGTTCGCCAGCGCGTCGAGGCGGTCCTGGTACTCCCCATGTGACAGTCGCTCCCGCAGCAGCGCGTGCCACTCGGCAAGATCCTCGCGGCGCTCCTTCCTGCTCCGGCGGTGTCCGTCGGCAGGCCCCCGCTGGTCGACCACCGAATCCAGAGCGCGCAGGTAGGCATCCGCGAACTGGCCCCACGCGTCGGCGGCGGGAAGCATGCCCGCGACGACCTGCGCGAGCGAGGTCTCCCGCTCGCTCACCCACCCGTGGCCCCGGCGGGTCCAGCCCCAGCGTGACTCCCAGCGCACCAACTGGCCGGCCGCTCGCTCGCAGAACGCGGGGTAGCCCTGCTCGCGTCGGACTGCCGCCCAGGCCACTGCCGCCGCGTCGGAGACGACGAACCGGGCAGCCTCCACAGGGTCGTCGGACCGGAAGTAGTCGACGGACCGCAGCTCGCAGGCCAGATCGATCAGCGTGGCCATGGCGGATGCCGCCGGCTCGACATCGCGGCCAGAAAGGGCCTGGGTGGTCGTTTTCGCAAGTCGTTGGAACGTGAACCGCCAGCGCGTCCGTTCCTTCGGTGAGACGCGGCGGTCCCCGGCCAGATAGGCCCCCTGCCGCGCCAGGGCCGCGAACTCCCTGACCTCGGCCTTGACCCTGTCAGCATCGACCGGTGCGTTCGCCCTCGCTGCTTGCGCGGTGGCCGATGCCGGGTCGATCGCGGCCATGATCCGCTCGCGAACGGGCGCTGATCCGCGCCAGTACAGCGTCCACAGTGCCTTTTTCATCGCGGCTTCGTCCAGCGCCGACAATCTGTCGTAGAAGTCATCCCGAGAGAGTCTGTTGCCCACCACGGGGCTGGACGCTACCAGCGCGACCATTACGGCCCCAGCGGAAACGTGATCGACCCCCTGCGATACCTGGTTGCCGACGAGGAAGCAGGCATGGCTCGACTGCTGTCGTACGTCATGACATTGCCTGGCGGGGGGCCTCCCGGTATCCCGAACCCCTGGGGATCAGGGTTCGTGGCCCGCCGGGTGGTGAGGGCGAGGAGCCCGTTCTAGCGGTTATCAGGTGTCGCGCAAGCCGTCGTCGCCGCTGCGGCGCTCGCGGTCGAGGGCGTGGCCGGGAGCGGATCGAACCGGCGATCGGCGGTCTGGTCCTGCTGGCACCGCCGAGAACGGATGGTGAACATCCCGATCACACCTTCCCACGAGGCGTTGTGGCGGTTCTCGCTGTCAACAATCAAAAGGGCGACTCTGAGGACGAAAGGTGAGGGGACCGGGACGGGGACAACCTGCTCCCGATGATCGGCCGTGGTGGGGATGCCGAACGAGGGAGTCACCCGTCCGGGCCAGCCCCGTAGCCGCTTCGCTTGCAGGCAGCCGCTACGCGTCGACGCGAGGCGGCTGGCCGAAAGCGAAGCGGCTGCGCTGGGCCGACGCTATGACCGACGAACGGACCGAGTGTCCTCCCGATACCCCAGCCCCTGGAGCAGAGCAGTTACAGCTCCGTACGCGGCGCTCTCCCGATGCCGGTTGGCGACCTCCTGCAACTCCACGAGCTTCCTGCGTAGTTCTTCGTCCTCGGGGCTGGCGCCCTTCTGGTAGTCGGGGTCCAGCAGGAAGGAGGCGCGGACGTCCCCGGTGACCTGGCAGCGCCAGGCGAGGCGGTCCAGCAGGATCTCCAGCAGGCGGGCCGCCTCGGAGACGTCGCTCCCGGCCCGGGCCAGGTACTCGTAGTCGAGTTCGGCGTACGTACGCTTCCCGGGCTCGGATTCCGGAGACTTGTGCGGCGCCGGGGGCTCCAGTAGGCCGATGGCCGTGCCGACCTTGGAGGTGCTGGTGTCCTCCTGTGCGAGGGCGCGAACATTCTGAACGGCCTCGGCCATGCCAAGGAAGTCGCTGTCGGCGAACCCGAAACCAACGAACAGGAGGTGGCTGGTGAGCATGAGCGTCTGCACCACTCCGTGAAGGGCCTTGTGCTCTCCCCTGAGACGCTCGTATTGGTCGGTCGTCAGGACGATCGTGTCCGGGTGGGCGATGTCCCCGTGCAGTTTCAGCAGCCAGGGGTGGCTCCCAAGGGCCAGTTCCCTGGCGATCACTCGGAGCTTCGGGTCCGGGTCCGTATGGATGGCTGCTGCAGCGTTCTCCAGGCATGGGTCGTAATTGGTCGTCACGAGCGATGGGGTACGGAGGTCTGCGAGCAGGGCGTGCCCCAGGGCGTGCTTCTCCGTACGGAAGCGAGTGGCGATGTCCTCGTTCAGAGTCTCGATCTGCATGTCCTGGGCGAGCTGCGGGTAGTCCGGCTCCTGCGGGACGGCCGGGATGACGAGTGTCTTCCCGTTGGCGTCCGCCAGCTCTTGGAGCAGCTCATCCCAGTCCGGGAAGTTGACCGGCTTGCTCACCCCCGCTCCCGCGAAGATCGAGAGTTCACCCCCGGCGGCCTTCTTCCCCAGACGATCCGCCAACGCCAAGTGTTCGGCGCTGAGTTCAGGCCAGGCCGTCTTGTCGGCGTCGGTGACCTGACCGCGCGCCCACTGCGCAGCCGCGAAGTCCGCGGGGCGGCGCAGGACGAGTGCGACGTCGACCGGCTCCTCGCTGACGAACGCGAGGAGTTGCCCGATGAGTTCGCTGATGACCTCGGCCCGGTGCCCGCGGAAGTTGCCTTCTCCCACCCCGAGGATCGGCATGGCGATCAGGGGCAGAGCCCGGCCGCCGCGTGTAGTCGCCCTGGTCGCCGCGAACCGCACGGCAGACAGCGAATGCTCGACCATCTCAGGGATGGATTCGGCCTTGACCGTGTCGACGAGCACGCGCAGACCGACGACCTCGTCGGGCGCAGGCTTCTCGACGTCAGGAGTGGCGTCAGGAAGGAAGTGGAACACGTCCTCGTTCTGGAGTCCCGGCGGCGTGAACCAGAGCTCCGATGCCTGCTCCTGGGTGCCCGGCTCGAGGAACGGCCGCCACCCGCCGGCCACATTCAGGTAGGTGTCGCACGGAACGAGGAAGGCATCGGCAGCGAGTCGGGTGAGATCGGCTTGGACGACGAAGAGATGGCCAGTCTGAGGCATGCCTGAGCATATGGCGGCACCCGCTCACGGATGATCCCGACCGGCACCACATGTGGAGTTCGGGGGCTACCTCGCTGGCGAAGAGGAACCTCAAGCGAGAGATACCCGGCGTACGCGTCGTTGAACATGCCGCCGCGGTCCCGCAGGATGACGAAGCGGAGGCTGTCCCACCACGGTGACACGGCGAGCCACTGCTGCAGGGCCTCCCGGTTTCCATTTCGTCCGATCGAGCTTCGGAGGGCCGGTCGGCGCCCAGCGACCTGAAGCGAGCAGACTCGGAAGCAGCGGGCCGTCCTACGGTCGGACGAGCGGGCGTCCGGGAGCCGCCGTACTCGTCGGTGCGCTTGTTGACCTGGCGTCAGGATGTTAAGGAGAATGGCGGCAGGATGTTAAACAGAGCGTCGTCAAGATGTCTTCCCCCCTGGTCGATCCCGCGCTGGAGGCACGGCTGGTCGGTGTCGGGAAGGCGGGCCTGCTGCGGGGACAGGGGCGTACGGTCTCGCCGGGCACCGGGACCTGGTTGGGGAGCGTTGTCCGAGTCCCTGGTCACGCAGTCGGTGAGGGTCTATGCGCAGGCTGCTGACGCGAGGCTCGGGCACCTGCGGACCAGGAACACCGAGCACGAGGTCGATCTGGTGGTGGAGGCGCCCGATCGGTCCGCGCTGGCGATCGAGGTCAAGCTGGCCGACACCGTCACCTCCGCCGACGTGGTGCACCTGACCTGGCTCGCGAATCAGCTCGGTGACCGGCTCGTCGACCGTCTGGTGGTGTACACGGGGGAGCGGGCCTACCGGCGCGACGACGGGGTAGGGGTCGTCCCCCTGGCGCTGCTCGGTCCGCGACCGATGCACGACGCGCACAGCCCCGGCTTGCTCGACAGCCTGGGCCGCGAAGATCGTCGCCGCCTGCCGTTGTTCGCAGGAGCTTCGGCAGTTCGGGGACGATCCCGCCTCCTGAGCTGCTGAGGCGAGCGCCGCCACCACGTCAGTGCTCGTTATCGGGGTGGGCATCAACACAGTCCTCGAACCAGACGCACAGGATCTATCCCCGAGAGGCTGATCGGCAGCCAGCGGCGCCCGTCAACAGGCCCGGACAGCCAGCACGAACTCGTGGCGAAGATTCACATCCTTCAACAAACAGCCCATCCATTAAACTTTGACAACATAAAGTTGCATAGATGGTGCCGTAGTGAAAGGAAAGCATGAGCGGCTGGGAGCAGGCGTACTGGGAGGCGGGTGACTCCGAGGGGTTGCCTCGCAGGGATCGGGTCAGTGGACCTTACCGGCGGTACGTGCCGGATCGGTTCGACGGCCTGCCGCTGGTGATGGAGCCGGCTCTCGCCCAACGGGCGGCGGATGTCGAGCGCGGCATCAGGGCGCTCAATGGTGCCGGAGGTGACGCGCTCGCCGCCGTGTCGAGGTTCCTGCTGCGCTCTGAGGCGATCGCGAGTTCGCAGATCGAGGGGTTGTCGCCGTCGCCCAAGCAGGTGGCGTTGGCCGAGTTGGGGCACCATGAGCCGGTGCGTGGCATCAGCACCCAGGCGGCCTTGGTGGCCAACAACATGACAGTGGTGCGAGAGGCCACGACCAGACTCGTCGAGGTCGAGCGCGTCAGCGTGGAGGACATCGTTGACCTGCACCGCGCCCTGCTCCCGGACCAGCCGGGCCTCCATGGTCTTCGCGAGCGCCAGAACTGGATCGGCGGCTCGAGCAGACATCCCCTGGAAGCCGAGTTCGTGCCTCCGGCCCCTGAGCATGTTCCGGACCTGATGGCAGATCTGGTGGACTATCTCAATGGATCGGCTCATGGTCCGCTCGTGCAGGCAGCCATGGTGCATGCGCAGTTCGAGACGATCCACCCCTTCGCCGACGGCAACGGCCGGGTGGGTCGCGCCCTGATCCACACTGTTCTGGCGAGGCGAGGAGTGACGACCGCGGCCGTCTTGCCGATCAGTCTGGTGCTGGCGACCCTGAGCGAAACGTACGTCGTCGGCCTGACCGGTTATCGTCATGGGGAGAACGCCGCTGATCCGGCGGCCCGGCTGGGCGTGGGGAAGTGGCTCGAGACGTTCGTCTCCGCCGCCTCGGTTGCGGTCGAGCAGTCCAGGGAACTGGTGCAGAAGATCGACGACCTGCGCGCCGAGTGGACTGAACGGGTGGCGGCCTATCGTGCGGCACAGGGGGTACGTCCCGCTCCACGGGCCGGCTCGGCGACATCACGCATCCTGGAATCGCTTCCGGAGGCGCCCGTGCTGACGGCTTCCACGGTGAGGCGGATCCTGGGGGTCAGTGCTCCCGCGGCAGGCAATGCCCTCGAGGAGTTGAAGCAGGCGGAGGTCCTCACGACCCGCAAGATCGAGCGCAATGCCACGGCGTATGTCGCCGACGAAGTGCTCGATCTCATCACCTCTGCTGAACGTCGGCTCGCCAGCACGCGCTTCGACACCCGCCTTGCAGCTCCGTCCCGACCGGTTCCCGGGCGGCCGGCGCAGGACATGCCCTGAGCGGAGGATCAACGGGAGAATGCTCGGCGGTGGACACCTGTTCACCACGGTCCGTGCCCGATGCAGAACGCGCGCAGCCCCAGTTTCGCGTACTTGGGTAATGGGCGAGCTGTTTGGCAGCGGTGACCATGTCCATCGGTGGAGTTCCTTTCAGTAGATGCGCTGGATCTCGACCTCGGGGCCGGCCAGCGACCAAGGGGCGTGCGTGCTGGGGATGATGTCGGAGTCGAAGTCCTCCCGCCACCGCGATAGCCGAACCCAGGTTTGGATCGCTTCCCAGACGTCCTGCTGATCGCCCTGCAGTTCGCGGCTGTGGTCGGCCGAGCGGGACCAGTAGAAGGAGCGGACGGCTTCCGTGGCGGCGGCAAGGCGGGCCGCGTGCTCCCAGCCGACGACCTCGGACGCCTTGGGCACGCCCTCGGCCCGCTCCAGGCCCAGGGACGCGCCGGCCAGGCGGTCGTGGGGGCAAAGCCCCCGAACCCATTCATGCCCGCGCCGCGCGCCGCTGGCCCCGCGGGGCCTCGCCGCCTAGATTCGGGGGTACGCCACCGAAGGGACCCACCGATGCCCCACACTGAGTTCTCCGTCGTCTACACCGCCCACGCCACGCACCACGCGGCGCCCGAATTCATGGAGGCGTTCAAGCTGACGCTCGAGATCGTCCAGGAGGCCTACCGGGCCGGCTCGGCGACGTTCGTCCCGGGCACGGGCAGCGGGGGGATGGAGTCGGTGGCGCGCCAACTCGCCCCCGGCAAGCGCTGCCTAGTCGTACGCAACGGGCTCTTCTCGTTCCGATGGTCGGCGATCCTCGACGCGGCGCAGATCGCCCGCGAGGTGCGCATCCTCAAGGCCCGCCAGGTCGAGGACGCCCCCACCGCCCCCTTCGCTCCGCCGCCGGTCGACGAGGTGGTCGCCGCGATCGCCGAGCAGCGCTCCGAGGTCGTGTTCGTGCCCCAGGTCGAGACGTCGGCAGGCATGCTGCTGCCCGACGACTACCTCACCCGGGTCGCCGAGGCCGCCCACGCGGTCGGCGGACTCCTGGTGGTGGACGCCATCGCCGCTGGCCCGCTGTTCGTCGACATGCCCACAGTCGGGGCCGACGTCGTCATCTCCGCCCCCCAGAAGACCTGGAGCGGAACCCCGTGCGGGGCCATGGTGATGATGACGGACGCGGTGAAGGCCGGGCTGAAGCCGACCAGTTCGTTCGCCCTCGACCTCGCCCACTGGACCCGCATCGCCGACAGCGGCCGCGCGATGAAGGTCGACTACCACGCGACGTTGCCGACCGACACGATCATCGCCAACTCCCGCATGCTGGCGGCGGTGCGCGACCTCGGCTTCGATACCGCCCGGGCGCGCCAGTGGGAGCTCGGCACCCGGGTGCGCGCCGGCCTGGTTGACCTCGGCTACCCGTCGGTCGCCGCCCCAGACTTCGAGAGCCCGAGCGTCGTGGTGGTGTACGCCGACGACGCCTTGGCCACGGGCGACACCGGCGGCACCGGCATCCGGGTGTCGAACGGGGTTCCCCTGCAGCTCGGCGAGCGGCCGGATTACCGGGCCGTCCGGATCGGCCTTTTCGGGTTGTCGAAGCTCACCGATGTCGACGGCACCGCCCGGGACCTGCTCGACGCCTTCGCGGCCCTCCGTCGGGCCTGAGCCAGGACGGGGCCGGCCGGGGCGTCGGTGTCACCGGTGAGGTCGATCCCGCGGGCGTGAGCCTGGCGGCTCGCCAGGGCCCGCCATGCTGGTGAGGCCGCAATTCAGAGTCGTACGCTCACCTCCACGTCCACTCGGTCCCCGACCTTGAGGGCGCCCATCATGATGCTGTAGGGCTTGATCCCGAAGTCGGACTGGGCGACCTGGCCCGTGAGCCGGTAGCCGGACTCGGTGGCCACGACCCGCAGGACCTGTGGTCGGGTGTGGCCGTGCAGGGTGAGATCCCCTTGGAGCGTCACCGCCTCCCAGGTGCCCTCGGCCGATGTCGAGGTGAAGCTGACCTCGGCGTGCTGCTGGACCTGAAGGGTCTTCTGGGCGTTCGAGAGGATGTCCCGGGCGTCCTTCTCGGAGACCGGCTTGCCGGGGTCCCGACTGCCCTTGAGGGACAGGGAGCGCAGGTCGGCACTGACCTGCAGCGCGGTCGCGCTGACCTCCGGCCCCACAGTGAGGGTGGCGGTCCAGCGGTCGATCCTGAGGGCCAGTTCGTGGCCCATGCGGGCCATCCGCCCCTCCACCGTGGTGAGGAGCAGGAACTCCCCGTCGTCCTGGGTGAGCGTGCGGGTTCCTGGTGCGAGCGACATACCAGCAGTGTCCCCGGTTGACGAACGCTGAAGCAGCCCCACCCCACACTGGCAGGGAGATCGACTGCCTGCGCGCGTGGCGCCATCCGGCGGTCCGCGAGTCGGCGGCGCCAGTTGGAGGTGGTCCGGCCCGCTTGCCGGCTATTCGTAGTTGACCGTGGTGCCTTGGCTGGTCAATGGGCGGCGCCGCAGGTTCTGCGGGCGCTGCGCAGAAGGATACGTGCCTGGTAGTGCTCGTTGTTGCGGTAGCCACGCCCGGTCCGCTTGATGTGTTTGATCGCGGTGTTCGCCGCCTCGGTGCGGGCGTTGGTGACCCGGCTGGTAATGAACACCTCGATCGCCGACCACCACACGTTCAGCGTGTTCCAGAGCCGGCGGGTCTCGTCGGTGTCAGCGGCCTCCACCCAGTCCTCGAGCCGCGTCCAGGCCTGTCGGGCGGCCTGAAGGGTGGTCGTGTGCAGCAGGAGCCGCAGGCCTT
>NZ_FMYF01000019.1 GCF_900092135.1 Raineyella antarctica
GCGAAGAAGGCGCCCCGAACCCAGCCAGCCATCCGGGCAAAATCAGATGAGGCAACGAAGCAAGCTACGCGGGCATCTTGACATGAGGCAACGGGGGGCCCGTGCTGGCACCGCACCTCCCGGCCCGGGCCGAGCGCCGTCCTGACCTGAACGTGGCGCACACCGGACAGGCGTGCTCAGCAGTCGAAGACCGACCAGCAGATGTCGTTGCGCAACCGCTGGTCGTCCAGGACCAGTTCGCGGATCGCGTCCGGCAGCCGGTCCCGCTGCCACTGGCACTCGCGTCGCGCGGTCGACCCGCCCTCGCCGGGCGGGGCTGCCTGGCGGGCCGCCTTGATCGCATAGGCCGCGGCACCGAGTTCGTGCGCAGCGACGTGGGCGACGCAGGCGGCCTGGCCGGCGGCGTACGCGGCGAACCGTGCGGCTCCGCGCAGGTCCCTGGCCGCGCCCATGGCATGGCCCCCTGCCGCCCGGGCCTGCATCATCCCGACCTCGCCACGCACCCAGGCGCGCGCCTGCGCGATCGCCTCGCGCGGTCGCGGGTCCTGCGGCTGTGCGGACTCGAAGAGGTCGAGGACGTGCTCGGCGCACGACGCCGCCCACAGCGCAAGGAGGCGGTGGTCCGCATCGGTGAGGGTCCCACCGCGGCGGATGGTGGTGAAGCGGGGATCCCGGACCTCCGGAAGGATCACGGTTCGCCCTCCTCTCCTCGGAGTCGTCCACGATCGTACGTGGCTGGTTGTCCTCCGCCGCCTACGCGGCGCTACGGTCGTATCGTGCCCGCCCCGGTCCGTCTCATCCTCGTCCCCGGTACCCGGTTCTCCACCCTCCAGTGGGAGCCGTATCGAGTGCTGCTCCCCGACGTGGAGGTGGTGCCGGTCGATCTCCCGGGACACGGCACCCGCCTCGGGCAGGACTTCACGTCCGAGGCTGCGGTGGCGGTCATCGCCGAGGCCGTCGCCGCCGGCACCCCGGAGCAACGCGTCGTCGTCGCGGGCCACAGCCTCGGCGGCTTCATGGCCATGCTCTATGCCGCCCATGCCACCACCCAGCCGGACGCCCTGGTGCTGCTCGGCGCCACGGCCGATCCCTCCAGTCCAGGGGCCGTGTTCTTCCGCGGGTTCATCAAGCTGCTGGAGATCGTCGGGCCCGACCGGATGTCGCGCGCCATGAACCGGATCATGCACCTGCTCGGCGCCCGCGGTGACCTCAAGAGGTCCTTGCCTGACGGAGCGGCGTACGCAGCGCTGCCGGCGGCCTGGGAAGCGGTGATGGCCGAGTGCCGTCCCCAGCTGCTCGAGGAGCTGCGGTGTCCCGTCGTCCTGGCGAACGGCCAGTACGACCAGATGCGTGCCCACGTCCGCCGCTTCGCGGCCCACTGCCAGGAGGCGCATGTGGTGACGATCCGTGGCGCCACCCACCTGTTCCCTGTCACGCATCCCCGGCAGGTGACCGAGGTCCTGGGCCTGGGGGTCCGGCTCGCGCAGGGCTGACGCCATCGCCCCTCCCGTCCCCACGCCGGCCTCGACCCTCGTACAGTTCAGTTCATGGCTGATGCTTCCTCTCCCGTCACGCTGGTCATCCTCGGTGCATCCGGGGACCTCACGCAGCGTCTGCTCCTGCCTGGTCTGGGCACCCTGCTCAAGGCCGAGCCGGACCTGAACCTCACCCTGATCGGCGCCTCCAACCTCGACTGGCCCCAGGAGAAGTGGGCCGAGCTGGTGACCTCGGCGCTGCCCGGCGGGGGGTGTCCGGATGCGCGCGTCCGCCAGCAGCTCGGCGCGACCCACTACGTCCAGCTCGACGTCACCGACGCGACGCAGATGGGGGAGTTCCTGGCGGGACTGTCGGGCCAGGTCGTGCTCTACTTCGCCCTGCCTCCGGCCGTCACGATGAAGGCCTGCGAGGCGCTGGCCCACGTGGACCTGCCGGCCGGGCTCCGCCTGGCGATCGAGAAGCCGTTCGGGACCGACCTGGCCAGTGCGCAGCACTTCAACGCCCTGCTCGCCAAGCTGGTCCACGAGGACCAGATCTTCCGGGTCGACCACTTCCTCGGCAAGGCGACCGTGCTGAACCTGCTGGGCCTGCGCTTCGCCAACCGCATCCTCGAACCGGTCTGGAACTCGACGAACATCGAGCGCGTGGAGCTCATCTCGGACGAGGTCCTCGCCCTGGAGGGCAGGGCAGGCTACTACGACCACGCGGGCGCGATGAAGGACATGATCCAGAGCCACCTGCTGCTGGTGATGGCGATGTTCGCGATGGAGGAGCCGGCCCGCCTCGACGCGCTCGAGCTGCGCGACCTGATGGTGCACACCCTGCGGTCCACCCACCTGTGGCAGGACGACCCGGTCGCCAGCTCGCGCCGCGCGCGCTACACCGCCGGTACCCTCGCCGGCCGGCAGATCCCGTCGTACGTCGACGAGCCGGGGGTCGACCCCGAGCGGCAGACCGAGACCCTGGCCGAGGTCACCGTCGAGATCCGCAACAGCCGGTGGTCCGGAGTGCCGTTCCGGCTGCGCAGCGGCAAGGCTCTCGGCGACGGGGTGCGGGGCATGACGGTCGTCTTCCGTCCGGTCGAGCACCAGCCCGAGGGCTTCACCAACCAGGCCGCGCGGGACGTGCTGACGATCGGGATGAGCCCGGAGACTCTGGCACTCACCCTCGCCACCAATGCCGAGGGCAGCCGGTGGGACCTTGAGCAGACCAGCCTGGCCGCCAAGCTCGGCGACAGCCCGATCCGTCCGTACGGACAGATCCTCGACGGCATCATCCATGGCGATCCGATGCTGGCCGTCCGCGGGGACGTCGCGGAGGAGTGCTGGCGGATCCTCACCCCGGTGGTCGAGGCCTGGGCCGACGGTCGGGTGCCGCTGGACGAGTACCGCGCCGGGTCCAGCGGCCCGAAGGCATGGTCCGCGCCGCAGGGCTCCGACTCCTGAGCGCACCAGAGCCGGCCCGGCCTGCCGGCCCCACGGTCGGCAGGCCGGGCGGGTCGCCCGGGCTCGGCAGGCCGGGCGACCCGCCCGTGGTCAGCTGTTGCGGCGGCGGATGGTCTCGGTCAGGACCGTGGCGAAGGTGCACCACGCCGCGTACGGGACCAGGGCCGCGCCCATCCCGCTGCCGGCCCGGCCCGCGCGCCGGGCGAGGTCGATCGAGCTGCCGGCCAGCAGCGCCGCCACCACCGTCGCCGCACCCAGCTTGTGGAACCGGAAGAAGACCCAGCTCCACGCCTTGTTCAGCGTCAGGTTGACCAGCAGCGCTCGCCGATAGGCGTCGGCGTTCTCCCGCCCGGATTCGGCGTCGAGCTCGGTGAGGACCTTCGCCGAGGTCACCGCGATGTCGGTGTAGAGGGTGGTCCACACCACTGGGAACGCCCAGCCCGGCGGCTGCCAGTCCGGCAGGTCCAGCGACCGGTACCAGTCCGACTTCGGGTCGGTCGCGACGCTGCCGGCCACGGCCACCACAGCCGTCAGGGCCGAGGTGATGGCCAGCTGCCGCTTCGAGATGTCCCTGAGCTTCATCGCACGCCTTTCTTCGGGATGCGCCCAGCCTGCCATCGGACGTCGCCCGGTGGGGGAAGAACCCTCAGTCGACGACCAGGACGATCTTGCCGTTGGCGGTCCCGCTCTCCGACAGGTCGTGCGCGGCGGGCGCCTCGGCCAGCGGGAACGTGGCGGCGACCCGGCTGGTGTACTCGCCCTTCTCGGCGAGCTCGGCGAGCAGCTGCAGGGACCCGGCGGGTTCCTTGCCGCCGTGGGAGGTGCGCACCGGCGTACGACGCGAGAAGTCGACGAGCGAGAGGACCTTCTGCGGATCGCCGGCGATCTCGACCAGCTCGTCGACCTGCTGGCCCGCGGCGTCCAGGACGTGGTCGACGCCGCCGGACGCCGCCGCCCGGACGTTCTCCACCAGGTGCTCCCCGTACTCGACCGGGATCGCACCGAGCTGGCGCAGCAGCTCGTGGTTGCGCACCGAGGCGGTCCCGATGATCGTGGTGGCGCCGCGATGGCGGGCCAGCTGGATCGCCGCCTGGCCGACGCCGCCGGCCGCGCCGTGGACCAGCAGCGTCTCGCCCGGGCCCACTCCGAGTTCGGCGAGCGCCCGGACGGCTGTCTGGCCGGTGGCGCCGAGGCCCGCGGCCTGCTCACTGGTCAGCGTGGACGGCTGCAGTGCCCAGTCCCGCAGCACCGCGTACTCGGCGTACGTCGCCGGTCCGCGGCCGAAGACCTCGTCCCCGAGGGAGACACCGCTCACGCCCTCACCGATCTCGTCGACGATGCCGGCCGCCTCCGAGCCGGGGACGACCGGCTCGGGCAGCGGTTCGCCGGTGTTCCGGAAGTCGGATCGCAGCTTGGCGTCGAACAGGTTGACCCCAGCCGCGTGCACCCGGATCCGGATCTGGCCCGGCCCGGGATGCGGCTCGGGCACCTCAGCCAGCTCGAGGACACTGGAGTCGCCGTACTCGCTGTACTGCACTGCCTTCATGGTTCGTGGTGCTCCTTCGCGTCGCTCGGCCCACGGGGACGGGGTCAGTCACGAGGCTAGGACCCTTCCGGGCATGGATGGAAGCGAGTATTCGTGATGGCTCATATTGACCACGTCGGTGGGGGTGTGCGAGCGGGGGTTGGATCCCACCCTGCGTCAACTAAAGTTGACAGCATGAAGACGATGAACGATGCCGCGGATCGCGAGCCCGATCCGGTGGAGCAGTTGGCGGACGTGGCCCGGCGGCGCCGCGAGCTGGAGTCCGAGGAGTACCACCATGTCCTGCAGGCCCGCGGCCAGGGCGTCAGCTGGCAGGAGATCGGCTGGGCCTTGGGCATGAGCAAGCAGGCCGCGCACAAGAAGTTCCGGCGGAAGGGGCGCGAGGCCTCCGACCGGCTGGTCTAGGAGGCGTCGGTGGTGGACCCTGCCGGCGGGTGTCCGTCGTGCAGCTTCCCCAGACGTGTCGCCAGCAGTTCCACCCGATGCGCATTGCCGTGCAGCCCGAGGTAGTGGGAGCCGAACACCGCGAGCAGGGCGTCGTCCAGGCGCCGCACGGCACCAGGGGGCGACTTGTAGCCCATCCGTTCGATGATCGCCGCCGAATCGACCGAGGTGAGCAGTCCGGCCAGCTCGCGCAGCGAGTCGATGCCCAGTTCCAGCAACAGCCCGGAGATCCAGGTGTAGTGGTCGGTGCGTGACCAGCCGGAGTCGGGGAACTGCCCGGCCAGGAACGTCGCGAGCTCCTGCGTGCCGATCCGCGGATCGTTCGGGTCCACCTCCACGTCGCGGGGAGGCATCCGCTCCCTCAGCCGGTCGCGGATCTCGTCGAACTCGCGGTCGGCCAGTTCCAGCAGTCCCGCGGCGAGCGTGAACCGGCGGTTCAGGTCGGGCGCCAGCTCCTCGGGGATCGAGCCCTTGTAGCGGATGTCGTGCTCGAACTCGGCCCACGCGTGCTGCAGCACCGTACGGATCTGGATCTGGGCGCTGGTGACCCGGAACGTGTCCACGGGAAGGTCCCCGAGCCAGAGCGGGTCGAGGGCGACCTGGAGGTGTCGGCTGACGTAGCCGAACCGGCCCTCGCTGGCCGTCACCTGTCCCATGTCCCGGTCGTCGAGGACCTGCAGCTGGTCGGCGATCAGGTCCGCCACCACGGCCACGTCGCTGCGGACGTACGCGATGATCCGGGTGCCGATCTGGTCGGTGACCTGGGCGAGCGGGTCGGGGTAGAGCAGGTGGCCGTCGACGGTCTTGTTGGCCTTCGCCGCGAAGGAGGCGATGCCCTTTCCGCGTCCCACGACGTCGAGGTAGTTGATGCCGGCGTCGTCCAGCGTGCCGGTCAGCCAGGCGGCGAGGCGCCGGGCCGCCTCTTCGGCACGCGGCTGCAGCTGCGCGTACGTCCGGACGGTCAGCTGCACCAGTTCCTGCGATCGCCTGGCCACTGGATCCGGCTCCAGGTCCTCAGGCAGGGTCGGGGTGACGATGTACCCCGTGGCCAGGTCCCCGTACGTCGTGGTCGTCTCTGGCCGGAGGAAGGCCAGCATGGCCACGTACGCACACACCACCGCATCGATGCGGTCCTCGGCATGGCGCAATTCACTCTTGCGCTGCGACGTACGGACCGCCTCGACGACCTCCGCCCATTCGGTGGAGGCACCCAGCCGCAGCGGCAGGGGAGCATCGGCCAGGCCCTCCAGCAGGGAGACCAGGCGGAGCATCTCGTCGCGCATGCTCTCGAAGGGGCGGTTGGAGCGCTGTTTGTACTTCAGGGTGCGGCCGAGGCGGAACAGGGCGACCTGGGCCGGGTGCGGGTACACCTCGAGTGCGCGGCGGCGACTCGAGGAGGCCGGGTCGATGTCCAGGTGGAAGCGGTCGGCCAGCCGTGCGCCGCGCGGGTCGCGCAGTTCGGGCTTGCCGGTGTTGGACGGATGCGCGCCCGCCTCGAAGCGGGCGAAGTCGCGGTTGAGGGCCGCCTCGGCGGGCCGGTTCCCTGACGCGTTGGGGACGATCAGGGGGGCGTCGATCCCCACGCAGCACTCGCCGGCCACGTACCGGTCCAGGGCCGTCGCGATGTCGTTGTCGTTGGTGGCCACCGAGAGGTGGACGAGGGCACCGGCGGCGTCCAGTACGGCGAGGCCGGTGTGGGAGCGCTCGCCCCAGGCGAGGTCGATTCCGACGAAGTACACGGGAACAGCTTCCACCGTCCGGCGCGACCGTGCTGCAGCGGGTCGATCCGTGGCGCCCGCGGGGGGCTCGGTGCCGTCCGTGCCCAGCTCGGTGCCGTCGGTGTTCAGCGGAGCCCGCGCCGACGTTCTTCGTTGGTTCGGAGCACCTCGTCGCTGATGGTGAAGAAGCTCACGATCGTTCCGATCCCGAACCACCCGGCGGTGAGCAGGTACCCGACGCCCTTGCCGATCTTGCCGATGTAGAAGTACTGCAGGCCCGCGACCCCGAGCAGTCCCACGGCGGTCAGCAACAGACCCAGTCCGACGTCCCGTGGGGGAGTGGTCCCCACCGGGTAGCCCACCTGCTGGGTGGGGTACGGGTAGCCCCGCTGCTGGGGCGGGTAGGGGTAGTCGGGCTGGTTCGGCTGCGGGTAGGGATAGCCGGCCTGTTGCGGCGGATACGGATAGCCCTGCTGCTGCGGGTACGGGTAGCCAGCCTGCTGCTGGGGCGGATACGCCAGGTCCTGCGGCTGGGATCCCGGCTGGCCCGCCCACTCAGGCGCGGCGGGGACCGGCGGGGCCGGCTCGTGGTAGATGTCGCCGTAGAACTGCTCGTACGTCGGGCCCTGCGGCGGGTACAGGTCAGGCGGGTTCTGCGGTGAGTAGAAGTCCGGCTGCCCGTGGCCCTCCGGCCACTGAACCGGGGACGGCCCCTGTGGTCCATCGGTCGGAGAGGGGCTCTGCGGTCTCTGGGTCGCGGAGGGGTCCTGCGGCACCTCGCCCGGCGTGCTGTCCGAGGAGGCAGGGGGCTCCGGTCGACTGTCGGGTGCACCTGGTGACGTCATCGTTTCTTCCTCGCTCGGTTGGCCACAGACTAGGGGAGGGTGGGGCCGGGCCTGGATGGCCCTGGGCTAGGCACGGGCAGCGAGTTGTACGCCCCACGCCCGGGCGCGCTCCACCTCTCCGTCGAGGAGGGGCCCGGGGGAGTCGGCGACCCAGAACGTCTCGCCGCGCTCGGCCCGCGCGAAGCCCTCCGCGGCCAGCGCCCTGGCGGCGCTCCTGGCCGCCGAACCGGGGACGAACGCCTTCTTGACCCGGGTGTCGAAGGTGATGACCGTGACGTCGGCGGACGGTCGGGCCTGCGCGATCCACTCCCGCAGGCCGGTGGAGGCGCGCTCGGCGTCGTGGACGTGGGCCTGCCCGAGTGCGTCCTCACGGGTCGCCGGCCGGCTCATCGAGAACGCGTGGGTCGGACCACCCAGCACCAGCAGCATGACGTCCTCGGGCAGGTCGGCAGGGGCCTGCGACACGTCGACCAGACTGACGGTGGCTTCGGGGCCGCGCGACCCCAGGCCCTCCCGGAGTCCCTCCGCCACCGCCTCGGCGATGGTCCGCGTGTTGCCGAACATGGATTCGAAGATCACCTCGACGCTCATGGCTCCAGTGTCCCTCCGAGTTGCTCGGGACACGCCAGGTCCGGTGGGTCGTACGCCTCCGGCACCGGTTCCCGTCCGACTCCATGGGCAAGCGGGGATCCCTTCCCCGCTTGCTGGCAGTCGGCTTGCGTGAGTGCTAACCCCGGACTAACGTTCTGGTTAGCACTCACCTAGTGAGTGTGCCAACGGTCAGGGACGGCACCCGCGACGACGCCCCTACCACCTGAACTGATCATCATTCATCAAGACATGTGAAAGGGGTTTGAACGTGGCTGTCACGATCAAGCCGCTCGAGGACCGCGTCCTCGTCGAGCCGCTGGAAGCAGAAACCACCACCGCTTCGGGTCTGGTTATTCCGGACACCGCCAAGGAGAAGCCGCAGGAGGGCACCGTCCTCGCGATCGGCCCGGGCCGCATTGACGACAAGGGCCAGCGCGTCCCGATGGACGTCGCCGAGGGCGACACCGTCATCTACTCCAAGTACGGCGGCACCGAGGTTCGCTACAACGGCAAGGACCTCCTCCTTCTCAACGCCCGCGACATCCTCGCGGTCGTCTCCAAGTGAACAGCTGAGGAGCCCTACCTATGGCAAAGCAGCTGCAATTCGATGAGGAGGCGCGCCGCTCCCTCGAGCGCGGCGTCGACATCCTCGCCAACACCGTCAAGGTGACCCTGGGCCCGAAGGGCCGCTACGTCGTTCTCGACAAGAAGTGGGGAGCCCCCACGATCACGAACGACGGCGTCACCGTCGCCCGTGACGTCGAGCTCGACGACCCGTTCGAGAACCTCGGCGCCCAGCTCGCGAAGGAGGTCGCCACCAAGACGAACGACGTCGCCGGTGACGGCACTACCACCGCAACCGTCCTGGCCCAGGCCATGGTCCACGAGGGCCTGCGCGCCGTCGCGGCCGGGTCGAACCCGATCGAGCTCAAGCGCGGCATCGACAAGGCCGTCGCGATCGTCTCCGACGAGCTGGCCAAGCAGGCCCGCCAGATCGAGACGACCGAGGACATGGCCTCCGTGGCCACGATCTCCTCGCGTGACGAGCAGATCGGCGCCCTCATCGCCGACGCGTTCGACAAGGTCGGCAAGGACGGCGTCATCACCGTCGACGAGTCCCAGACCTTCGGCACCGAGCTGGAGTTCACCGAGGGCATGCAGTTCGACAAGGGCTACCTGTCCCCGTACATGGTGACGGACACCGAGCGCATGGAAGCCGTGCTCGAGAACCCGTACATCCTGCTGAACTCCGGCAAGATCTCCTCGATGAACGAGCTCCTGCCGCTGCTGGAGAAGGTCATCGGCGCCGGCGGCCAGCTGTTCATCGTGGCCGAGGACGTCGACGGCGAGGCGCTCTCCACGCTGGTCGTCAACAAGATCCGCGGCACCTTCACCTCCGTGGCCGTCAAGGCCCCGGCCTTCGGTGACCGCCGCAAGGCGATGCTGCAGGACATGGCCATCCTGACCGGTGGCCAGGTCGTCGCCCCCGAGGTCGGCCTCAAGCTGGACCAGGTCGGCCTGGACGTGCTCGGTCGTGCCCGCCGCATCGTGGTGACCAAGGACAACACCACCATCGTCGACGGTGCCGGTGACGCTGCCGAGGTCGAGGGCCGGGTCTCCCAGCTGCTCGCCGAGATCCAGCACACCGACTCCGACTGGGATCGCGAGAAGCTCCAGGAGCGGGTCGCGAAGCTGGCCGGTGGCGTCTGCGTGATCAAGGTCGGCGCTGCCACCGAGGTCGAGCTCAAGGAGACCAAGCACCGCATCGAGGATGCCGTCTCCGCTACCCGTGCAGCCATCGAGGAGGGCATCGTCGCCGGCGGCGGCGCCGCCCTCATCCACGCCTCGCGCGTGCTGCGCGACAGCACCCTCGAGGGTGACGAGCGCGTCGGGTCGGAGATCATCCGCAAGGCGGTCGTCGAGCCGCTGCGCTGGATCGCCGAGAACGGCGGCGAGCAGGGCTACGTCATCACCGCACGGGTCGCCGAGATGGAGCCGGGTCACGGCTACAACGCGGCAACCGGTGAGTACGGCGACCTGATCGCCCAGGGCGTCATCGACCCGGTCAAGGTCACGCGTTCCGCGCTGACCAACGCCGCCTCGATCGCCTCCCTGCTGCTCACCACCGAGACCCTCGTGGTCGAGAAGCCGGCCGATGACTCGGCCGGCCAGGAGTGAAGCACTGCGCATGACGCCTGAGGCGTGATGCACCAGGAACGGGGGTCCCGCAAGGGGCCCCCGTTCTGTGTCCTGCTCTCCTGCCGCCGGTTCACCGGACGGCAGGCTGCACCTCGGCCTCGGGTGACCGGAGCTGGGCGAGGACCCCCGCGCCGGTCAGCAGCCAGGCGCCGTAGACGAGCAGGACCACGATGCCGGTCACGATGATGCCTGTGCCCTCCGTGACGTCGCTCAGCGTGGCGATGATGTTGTAGAGGATGTGGGCGACGATGACCGCGGTCAGGCTTCCGGTGGCGACCACTACCAGCGTGAAGATCAGGCCGACGACGGTGGCGTTGATGATCTGCAGCACCGTGTCCTGACCGGACTGGCCGATGAGCAGGCTGGTGACGTGGCCGATACCGAACGTCAGCGCGGAGATGGCCACCGCCCAGACGGGTCGGCCCTGCTTGAGTAGCGCGCGCAGCAGCAGGCCGCGGAACAGAACCTCCTCGAGGAACCCGGCGGCGGCGTAGTGGAGGACGATGACCACCACGGCCAGGGCCGTCAGGTCCTGGTGCAGGCCGCTGACCAGGGGCAGTCCGACCAGGACCAGGAGCGGCAGGTAGAACCACATCCGGGGGGCCGGGACGGCCGGTGGGGTGCCCAGGCCGATCTCGGGGCCGATGCCGGTGCGGCGGAAATAGCCCAGCATGACGACGGCCAATGCCAGCAAAGGAAGCGCGACGACGGTGTGCTCGGAGAGGCCGACCGCGGCCCCGATGTTGATGACCACAATGCTGAGGCCCAGGTAGATCGCCAGCCACACCAGGAAATGACGGATTTCGTTCTTCTCGTACAGACGCTTCATGGGCGCACCAGTGTCCTTCCCCCCAAGGAATCGTTCGGTACGGCCAGCCTATCGAGCAGACCTCCGGTTTCGTCAGCACAATCGGCGCGGAACGCAAATGTGGCGAAGAATCCATTGAGCACAATCGAGAAAAGCCGGGGAACACAAATGGGCTGTGCGCAAATGGGCCGACATGTTTCCGCCATTGCGTCCTGCCCGGCCCGCGGACCGAGGACTGCGGCGGCCGACGCCCTAGAGTGGGGTCCATGTCTGAGTCCATGTCGCCGCTCGACCAGCCGTCGTCCGCCCGTCGTCCCGAGAAGATCCTCGTCTTCCTGCACGACATGTCGGACACCCCGCTGACCTGGCAGGACCAGGTCGGGGCGCTGCCGGAGGGCTGGCGCCCGCTCACCCCGTGGCTGCGCGGGATGAAGCCGATCGACAAGGACGACTTCGACCTGCAGGCCGCCGCCGACGCCCTCAGCGTGGTCCCGCTGGAGTACGGGGTGGACTCGTTCGCGATCTGCGGCATGGGACTGGGGGCGGCGGTCGCCCTGCGCTGTGCCGCCGACAGCCCCGAGATGATCAGCGGGCTGATCCTGGTCAATCCGCTGGTCGCCCCGCCGGGCGCGGTCCTGAAGATGCAGAAGGCAGCGCTGCGGATGACTCCGCGCTCGCGCCTGGCGGCGCAGAACCTCGACAAGGACCACCTGCTCGCCGCGATGGACATGCTCGGCGGCCTCGACCTCGGCGATGCGCCCGAACAGGTCACCTGCCCGACCCTGGTGGTGTCCAGCCAGGCCCAGCCGGCCACGGCGGCCCCGGTGGCCGACCTCGTCCAGCGGATCCGCCTCGCCTCGAGCGTGGCCCTGCCGGGCTTCCCGCAGCACCAGGCGAACCCGCAGGAGTTCAACGAGGCTGTCTCCCGCTTCCTGGGCCTGCTCGACGGCTGATCCTGCCGAATCGTCGGTCGACCCCGCGACCTGCCGTGGAACGGGCAGGACATTGTAGGTTTCGGCCGGCGCCTACCATAGGACAGTCCCTGCGCAGTCCCGTTGGCGCAGGGTCCCCCGGCGAAAGGTGATATCAGTGTCCGAGCTCGATGACTTCGGTGATCTCGTGCCCTCCAGGGTTCCCAACCCGTTCTCGGTCCTGGGCCTGACGTTCGACGACGTCCTGCTGCAGCCCAACGAGTCCGACGTCATCCCTTCCGAGGTCGACACCACCAGTCGGCTGACCAGGAACATCGAGCTCAAGGTGCCGCTGCTGTCCGCCGCGATGGACACCGTCACCGAGACCCGGATGGCCGTCGCCATGGCCCGCGAGGGCGGTATCGGCATCCTGCACCGCAACTTGTCGGTCGAGGACCAGGCCGGCATGGTCGACCAGGTGAAGCGCTCCGAGGCCGGCATGATCGACGATCCGATCACCGTCGGCCCCGACGCCACCCTGAAGGAGGTCGACCAGCTCTGCGCGCACTTCCGGATCTCCGGAGCCCCCGTGGTCGAGGGCGACATGAAGCTGGTCGGCATCATCACCAACCGGGACATGCGCTTCGAGTCCGACCCGAGCCGCAAGGTCTCTGAGGTGATGACCAAGATGCCGCTGGTCACCGGCCGCGTCGGCATCTCCGGTGACGAGGCACTGGCCCTGCTGGGCAAGCACAAGATCGAGAAGCTGCCGCTGGTCGACGACCACGGCCGGCTCAAGGGCCTGATCACCCTGAAGGACTTCGTGAAGTCCGACCAGTACCCGAACGCGACCAAGGACGCCCAGGGGCGCCTGCGCGTCGGAGCCGGCATCGGCATCTTCGGCGACGCCTGGGAGCGCGCGATGGCCCTGATCGACGAGGGCGTCGACGTCATCGTCGTCGACACCGCCCACGGTCACTCCCGCTCCGAGATCGACATCATCAAGCGCCTCAAGAAGGAGAAGCGCGCCGCCGGCGTCGACATCATCGGCGGCAACGTCGCGACGTACGAAGGAGCCAAGGCCCTGATCGAGGCCGGTGTGGACGGCATCAAGGTAGGCGTCGGACCGGGCTCCATCTGCACCACCCGCGTCGTGTCCGGCGTCGGCGTCCCGCAGATCACGGCGATCTACGACGCCTCGCGCGCCGCCCGTCCGGCCGGTGTCCCGGTCATCGGTGACGGCGGCCTCCAGTACTCCGGTGACATCGCCAAGGCGCTCGTCGCCGGTGCGGACACCGTCATGCTCGGTTCCCTGCTGGCCGGCTGCGCCGAGTCCCCGGGCGACCTGGTCTTCGTCAACGGCAAGCAGTTCAAGACCTACCGCGGCATGGGCTCCCTGGGCGCCATGGCCACCCGTGGCCGGAACGCCTCGTACTCGAAGGACCGCTACTTCCAGAACGACGTCGCCTCCGACGACAAGCTGATCCCCGAAGGCATCGAGGGCCAGGTCCCCTACAAGGGTCCGCTCGCAGCCGTTGCCTACCAGCTCGTCGGTGGCCTGCACCAGTCGATGTTCTACTCCGGTGCGCGCACCATCCCCGAGCTGCACGCCAAGGGCCGTTTCGTACGGATCACCAGCGCCGGCCTGCGCGAGTCCCACCCGCACGACATCCAGATGACCGTCGAGGCGCCGAACTACTCGAACCACGAGAAGTGACGCACTGACCACCCGCGGACGTACGTCCGCAGCCGTCGCGGGCCGGATCGCCCGCGGTCGTAGCAGGGACGGGTCTGGTCCCGTTCCGAGGAGGAGTAGTCAATGAACGACATCGGTCGCAGCAAGCGTGCCGAGCGCGCCTTCGCGCTCGACGACATCGCGATCGTCCCGCAGCGACGGACGCGGGGCATCGAGGAGGTCGACCTCACGTGGCGGATCGACGCCCTCCAGTTCGACTTCCCGCTGATCGCTGCGCCGATGGACTCGATCATGTCGCCGGCCACCGCCATCGAGATGGGTCGGATGGGCGGCCTCGGGGTGCTCAACCTCGAGGGCATCTGGACCCGGTACGACGACCCCCAGCCGTTGCTGGACGAGTTGGCCGGCATCGACGACCCGGACGCGGCCACCCGTCGCCTGCAGGAGATCTACTCCGCTCCGATCAAGCCGGAGCTGATCCGCGAGCGGATGGCGGAGATCCGTGATGCCGGCGTTCCGGTGGCGGGCTCGCTGTCCCCCCAGAACACGGCCGAGTTCGCCTCCGACGTGGTCGCCTCCGGACCGGACTTCTTCGTCATCCGGGGCACGGTGGTCTCGGCCGAGCACGTCTCGAGCCGCCATGAGCCGCTGAACCTGAAGGAGTTCATCTACCAGCTGGACGTCCCGGTGATCGTGGGCGGCTGCGCCTCGTACCAGAGCGCACTGCACCTGATGCGGACCGGCGCCGCCGGCGTCCTGGTCGGCTTCGGTGGCGCCGCCACCCACGCGACCCGGAGTGTGCTGGGCATCGAGGTGCCGATGGCGACCGCGATCTCGGATGCTGCGGAGGCTCGCCGCGACTACCTCGATGAGTCGGGTGGCCGCTACGTCCACGTGATCGCCGACGGTGCCGTGGGTCGTTCCGGTGACATCGCCAAGGCCATCGCCATGGGCGCGGACGCCGTGATGGCCGGCGCGCCGCTGGCGAAGGCCGCGGAGGCGCCGGGCAAGGGCTACCACTGGGGCGCCGAGGCCTGGCACCAGGAGCTGCCGCGGGGCGAGCGGGTCAAGTTCCCGACCGTCGGCAGCCTTCACGAGGTCATGCTCGGCCCGTCCCACACCGCTGACGGAACGATGAACCTGGTCGGTGCGCTGAGGCGCGCCCTGGCCACGACCGGCTACACCGAGGTCAAGGAGTTCCAGCGCGTCGAGGTGGTCCTGCACTGAGGCAGGGGCCGCTTCTTGGCTGCCCGCTACGCCACACCCTTCCTGGGCCCTGTTCGCCGTCTCCTGAGCCGGTGAACAGGGCCCACATGCGTCCAGGGACCCTGGGCGCGGGCCGTACGGATGATCCCGGGGGAGTCCGGGGAGTCCCGAGCGGGTGCGCAAGTCCGCGGTGACAGGTTTCATGGAACGTTCCGACACCCCGGGTTTGACGGCCACCTGATGGACGCGTAATGTTCATCTGGCCCTGAGGAAAACGGCCCCCGCGAGGGGGAACCGCATCGGGGTCACCTTCTACTCCATACGACCTGGCTGGGGTGGGTTCTGTCCGCTGTGACGACCCATCACGATGACAGGGAGCAGAGCGGGGGAGCCGGACGGCGAGTTTGACTCGGCGCGGCGGTTTCTCTAGGGTAGTCGAGTTGCCTTGTTCCGGGGAATGCTTTTCGGAGTGTTCGTGGGAATGGGTAGCGGGTGTTCTGGAATTGGTTTGCGGGAATGCTTTCGGGTGTTTCCGGGAATGAGTTCCGGGGTGCTGGCGGGG
>NZ_FMYF01000017.1 GCF_900092135.1 Raineyella antarctica
TGGGAGAACAGTTTCCTGGGTTATCCGACCGTGGATCAGGGGTGTGGTCTGGCGCAGGGTGGGTGTTACCAGCATTTCCAGCACGGGTCGATCTACTGGACGGCAAGCACGGGTGCGCATTTCGTGAGAGGTGGGATCCGTGATTACTGGGCGGCCAGTGGGTGGGAGAACGGGAGGTATGGCTATCCGAAGACGGATGAGTTGTGTCGTACGGGTACCGGTGGGACGTTGTGTCGGCAGGATTTCCAGGGTGGCACGATCAAGTGGCGCTCGGGTATCGGGATCATCGACTGTTCCCGGCTGAAGTGCGTGGCCCTCACCTTCGACGGCGGACCGAGTCCGTACACCGGCGAACTGCTCGACACCCTGGATGCGCGCAACGTGCAGGTCACCTTCTTCGTGGTGGGCCAGTACATCGACGGCAACCCCGCCGTGGTGAAGCGGGCCCACACCAACGGCAACGAGGTAATGAACCACAGCTGGAGCCACCCGTGCCTGATCGACAATTGCCCGTCCGCCCCCACGCAGGGGCCGATCAGCTCGACCGAAATCCGGTCCCAGTTGGAGCGCACGTCGGACAAGATCCAGGCCACCGTCGGTGAACGTCCCACCATGCTGCGACCTCCGTTCGGCGAGTACGACCAGAGGCTGCTGGACATCTCCCGGGCGGAAGGCCTGGCGGTGGTCAATTGGAGCGCGGACACGATTGACTGGCGCGACCAGAACACGGCCATCATCCGGGAACGCGCTGTCACCAAGGCCACGTCGGGAGGCATCATCCTGATGCACGACACCATGCCCACCACCATCGCTGCGGTGCCCGGCATCATCTCTGACCTGAAGGCGAGGGGCTACGTACTGGTCACCGTCGGCGACGTGATCGGCCATCCGGTGCCTGGGGTGTTCTACACCCACGGCTGACCCATCCGGGCGGCGCCGGGCAAGATCTACAGCTCCCAGCCCTGAGGGAGCAGCGCAGGAGGGAGGCCCCACGAGTGATCGTGGGGCCTCCCTCGCTTGCTGCCTGCTGCTCCCGCCTCGTGGGCGCGGACGCGGTGGTCAGCTCAAAGGCCGAGCTTGGCCGAGCAGGCTGGCCATGCTCCCCAGCCCTGGCCGGCCTGGACCTTCTGGGCGACGGCGATCTGCTCGGTCCGGCTGGCGGTCTGCGGCGAGCCCTTGCCGCCGTACGCGCTCCAGGTGGACTGGGTGAACTGCAGGCCACCGTAGAAGCCGTTGCCCGTGTTGGTCGACCAGTTGCCGCCCGACTCACACTGGGCCAGCTGGTCCCAGACCGAGGAGGAGGTGGTCGCGGCTGCGGATCCACTCGTGGAGGTACGGGTGGTGCTGGCCTTCGGGGCGGAGGCCGTGGCCTGCTTATTCGGGGCCTGCCGGGTGGCCTGCCTCTTCGGGGCCGGCGTGGAGGCGGCGCCCGCCGTGTGCACCGAGGCCGGCCGGTCGTCGGTCAGGTAGCGGCTGGCGACCCAGCGCTTCTGGCCCTCGTAGCTGATCTGGGTCCAGTACTTCGTCGTGACGCCGGTGGTCCTCACCGCGGTGCCCTTCGGCAGGGTCGTCAGGCGCTGGGACTCGATCGAGGCACCCTTGCGTACGTTGAGGTTCACCGTCGTGTAGAGCGTCCGGCCCTGGTGGGAGCCGGAGGTGTGCACGACGGCGGAGGACGGCGACTCGACCTCGGGCGCACGGGTGTGTGCCTGCGCCGCGGTGGGCACCGCCAGGCCTAGCGCGGTGAGCCCGACGATGGTGCCGAGGGTGCGGGTCATGGTCTTGCTGGACATGTTCCTCCCGGTGATCCGGATAGGGGTGGTCTTTCGAACGCTCCCGACCCTAGGCACTGATCACGGAAAGATAAAGTTTCGATCACGAAATGGTAACGGATGGTGGTTGCGGGGGGCCCCTGGTCCCGCTGGTGGCAGGGATCCGCGCGTGTATGTGATTTGCGTCACACATACCGATTGATCACGGTATCGGGCCGCCGGCGATCGGTCAGGCCGAGGCGAGGCGCTGCTTGACCATGGTGGCGATGGCGCCGCCGTCGAACCGGCCGGCCACCCTCGCGTTCACGGCCTTCATGATGGCGCCCATCTGCTTCATGGTCGGGGCCGCGCCGGTCTCCGCCTCGACGCGGGCGAACTCGTCCTCGATCAGCGCGGTGACGTCGTCGGCGGTCATCGGCGCGGGCAGGTAGGCCTGCAGGATCTCCGCCTCGGCCGACTCCTTCTCGGCCAGGTCCTGCCTGCCGCCATCGGCGTATGTCTGGGCCGAGTCGCGGCGCTGGCGCACCTCCTTGGCCACCAGCTTCTGCTCCTCCTCGAGAGTCAGGTCGTGGGCCTCGCCCTCGACCTCGGCGTTCATGATCGAGGCGATCGCCATCCGGATGACCGCCAGGCGCTGCTGGTCGTGCGCCTTCATGGCGTCCTTCATGTCCGCGCGGAGCTGGTCCTTGAGTGCTGCCATCGTCTGCTTCTCCCTGCTGGCGTCCGGTCGTGTACCCCTCATCCTGTCATGCGTGTTCCACCCGGTGGATGGTTCGCCGTGACAGCAGTGACGGATGTGACGTCGGAGCGGCGAATGAAGCCTGGTGTTCACCTGGCATTCACCCCTGCTTCGCCGCGGCGCGGGAGGGTGCGTCTGCTGGGTTATCGTGGTCGGAGCAGCCGGTGAGATGGCCGGCTTCGAAGATGGAGACGTTGTGAAGATTCTGGTTCTCGGGGGCGACGGTTTCTGCGGTTGGCCGACCGCCCTGCACCTGTCCGCGCGGGGTGATGACGTGGTGATCGTCGACAACCTGTCGCGGCGTGCGATCGACCGGGAGCTGGGTGCGGATTCCCTCACCCCCATCGCCACCGTGGGTGACCGGCTCACGGCTTGGCACGAGGTGAGCGGCAAGGACATCCGCTTCCGCAACGTCGACCTCGCCCAGGACTACGCCGGCGTGCTGTCCATGCTCGAGGCCGAGCGCCCCGACGCGGTCGTCCACTTCGCCGAGCAGCGCTCCGCCCCGTACTCGATGAAGGACGCGGGCCACAAGCGCTACACCGTCGACAACAACGTCAACGCCACGCACAACCTGCTCGCTGCCGTGGTGGAGTCCGGACAGGACATCCACCTCGTGCACCTGGGCACGATGGGCGTGTACGGCTACGGCACCGCCGGCATGGCGATCCCCGAGGGCTACCTCGACGTCGAGATCCCGCGCGATGGTGCCGAGCCGGTCAAGCAGCAGATCCTCTACCCGACGAACCCGGGCTCGGTCTACCACATGACCAAGAGCCTCGACCAGTTGCTCTTCGCCTACTACGTGAAGAACGACCAATTGCGGGTCACCGACCTGCACCAGGGCATCGTCTGGGGGACCAACACCCCCGAGACCAAGCTCGACGAGCGCCTGGTCAACCGCTTCGACTACGACGGCGACTACGGCACCGTCCTCAACCGCTTCCTGATGCAGGCCGCCGTGGGCTACCCGATGACCGTGCACGGCACCGGTGGCCAGACCCGCGCCTTCATCCACATCGTCGACACCACCAAGTGCGTCGCGATGGCCCTGGACAACCCGCCCGCCACGGGCGATCGCGTCAAGATCCTCAACCAGCAGGCCGAGACGCTGCGGGTGCGCGACCTGGCCAAGAAGATCGCCGGGATGACCGGCGCCGAGCTGGCCCTGACCCCCGACCCCCGCAAGGAGGACCTGGAGAACGACCTGCTCGTCGCCCACGACACCTTCCTGTCGTACGGCTGGGACCCGATCACCCTGGACGACGGGCTGCTGCTCGAGGTGACCGAGGTCGCCCGCAGGTACGCCGACCGCGCCGACCGGTCCAAGATCCCGGCCCGTTCCCTGTGGACGAGCAAGCAGAGGCCCGGCGTCCCGGAGGGTTACGAGGACGACGCCCAGGCCTGACAGCCTGTCAGGACGAGCGGAGTGCCGTGCGCATAGCCATCTTCACCGAGGTCTTCCTGCCGAAGATCGACGGCGTGGTCACCCGGCTGGTCCGGACCGTTGAACAGCTGAAGGCTCTCGACCAGGAGGTCGTGATCTTCTCGCCGGGCACCGACCTGACGGAGTTCTGCGGCTATCCGGTCGTCCGGGTGCGCTCGGCACCGCTCAAGCCCTGGTACCCGGAGATCCACGTCGGCATGCCGACGCCCCGGATCGCCCGGACGCTGGAGGAGTTCACCCCGGACGTCGTGCACGCCGTCAACCCGGTTGCCCTGGCGGCGTACGGGGTGTTGTCGGGCAAGCGACGCAACATCCCGCTGCTCGCCTCGTTCCACACCGACCTGCCCAAGTACACCGAGGCGATGGACCTGGGGTTCCTGCAGAGCTTCGCCAAGCGCTACATCAGCGGGCTGCACAACCTGGCCGACATGAACCTGTGCACCTCACCGCAGATGGTCGAGGCCGCGAAGGGGATCGGGATCCGCCGGGTGAAGCTGTGGCCCAAGGCCGTCGACACCGTGATGTACCACCCGGACAAGCGCAGTGCGCAGATGCGCGCCCGCCTCACCGACGGCCATCCCGACCAGCCGTTGGTGGTGTACGTCGGCCGGATCGCCGTGGAGAAGAGGCTCGACGTGCTGCGCCGGGCGATGGACCGGATGCCCGGGGTGCGGCTGGCGATCGTCGGGTCGGGGCCGGCCCGGGAGCAGCTGGAGAAGGAGTTCGCCGGCACCCCGACGGTCTTCACCGGCTACATGAGCGGTGACGAGCTCGCCGCGGCGTACGCGTCGGCCGACGTCTTCGCCTTCCCGTCGACCACCGAGACCCTCGGCCTGGTCGCGCTCGAGTCGATGGCCAGCGGGGTGCCCGTGGTCGGCGCCCGGGCCGGCGGGATCCCCGACGTGATCGCGGACGGGGAGAACGGCTTCCTGTTCGAGCCCGGCGACGCCGACGAGCTGGCGGACAACATCATGCTGCTCGTCAACGACCCCGACCTGCGCACGCGGTTCGCTGAGGCCGGACGGGCCGAGACCGAGAAGTGGGGCTGGCGCGCCGCCACCGAACGCCTCCTCGAGTACTACGAGCACGCCCAGGAGCTGCACTGGCGGCACTGGTGGGGCCGGCAGTACACGGACTGAGCGCACCCCGCGAAGACGCGGCGCCGCGTACGACCCGCCGGGTCGTACGCGGCGCCCTCCTGCCTACTGCGGTTCAGCGCACCGGTCTCACTGCTTCGGTGCGGCGACCGGGAAGCGGTCCCAGACCCGGTGGGTGGCCAGCAGTTCGGTGAACTCCTTGACCACCTCCGCCGGCTTGCCCACGACGACCCCGGGCGCGTCCGTGGGCACGACCGCAGCGGTGAGGATGTCGGTCGCGTCCGGCCCCGCACCGATCGCCTTGGAGTGCCGGAACATCTCGGCGACCAGCTTCACCATCCGCGGATCCACCTGCTTGCCCCCGGTCGGCTGGCCGGCCTTGACATCGAGGTCCGGGGTGGCGTCCGGCGCGGGTACCGGGGCGTCGACGACCAGCACTGCGTCGAACTCGACGGACGCGGTCGTCAGGAAGGTGCGGTCGACCACGACGTCGCCGATCTTCCCGCCCGAGGGTGCGACCACGAAGGGCAGCATCCCGGCAGCCGTCACCGCATCCTTCGCCGCCTCGATGTCGGCCGGCCCGGTGGTCGAGTCGACCACGAGGGCGATCTTCCGGCCGGTCACCGGCCAGGTCCGACCGACCTGGGACAGGGCCGGGCTCGGCTCCACGTCGGTCGCCGGCGGCACGGTCGGCTCCGGTGCCGGCAGCCCGAGTCCCCTGGCGACCTCCGCGCACAGCTCGGCATCAATGTTGGCCAGGCACTGCAGCTGGCGGACGCGGACGGACTCCTCGTAGCACTTGCCCAGCTCGAAGGTGTACGCCGCGGTCAGGTGCTGGCGCTCCACCGGGCTCAGTGACCGGACGAACAGGGTCGCCTGGCTGAAGTGGTCCTCGAAGCTGGCCGGCCGCTCCCGCACCTTCTTGCCGGCCACCGGCGCGGGGACGTCGATGAAGGCGGCCTCCTCGGTTCCGGTCTCGGCGGGATTGCCGCCGTCCAGCGCGTTCGGCCGGTAGGGCGCCACCCCCCCGTGCACCGCATGCTGGTGGAAGCCGTCACGCAGCATGTCGTTCACCGGGCACTGCGGGGCGTTGATCGGGATCTGGCTGAAGTTCGGTCCGCCCAGCCGGGTGATCTGGGTGTCGATGTAGGAGAACAACCGCACCTGCAGCAGCGGGTCGTTTGTCACGTCGATGCCGGGCACCAGGTGACCCGGGTTGAACATCACCTGCTCGGTCTCGGCGAAGAAGTTGACCGGCCGGCGGTTCAGCGTCATGGTGCCGATGACCTGGACCGGGCAGAGCTCCTCGGGGACGATCTTGGTCGGATCGAGCAGGTCGATCCCCTCGAACATCTCGTCCTCGGTGTCCGGCATCACCTGCACGCCCAGGTCCCAGACCGGGTAGGCGCCGGCGTCGATCGCGTCGTACAGGTCACGGCGGTGGAAGTCCGGGTCCAGCCCTGCGGTCATCTGGGTCTCCTCCCACACCTGGGAGTGCACGCCCTGCCGCGGCTTCCAGTGGAACTTCACCAGGCTGGTCTCGCCGGCCTCGTTCACCATCCGGAAGGTGTGGACGCCGAAGCCCTCCATCATCCGGAAGGAGAGCGGGATCGCCCGGTCGGACATGCTCCAGGCCAGGTGTGCCTGGGCCTCGGTATGCAGCGAGACGAAGTCGTAGAAGGTGTCGTGGGCGCTCTGGGCCTGGGGGATCTCGCGGTCGGGCTCCGGCTTCACCGCGTGGATGATGTCGGGGAACTTGATCCCCTCCTGGATGAAGAACACCGGGATGTTGTTGCCGACCAGGTCGTAGTTGCCCTCGGTGGTGTAGAACTTCGTCGCGAAGCCGCGGGTGTCCCGGACGGTGTCCGAGGAGCCGCGGAAACCGGCGACTGTCGAGAAGCGGACGAAGATCGGGGTCTCCACGTCCTTCTTCAGGAAGGCGGCGCGGCAGATCTTCGAGGCATTGCCGTTCGCCACGAAGGCGCCGTGCGCGCCGGTACCCCGGGCGTGCACCACCCGCTCGGGGATGCGCTCGTGGTCGAAGTGGGTGATCTTCTCGCGCAGGTGGTGGTCCTGCAGCAGCACCGGACCGCGCGGTCCCGCCTTCAGCGCGCGGTCGGTGGTGCGCAGCCGTACGCCCGTCGAGGTGGTGAGGTACTCCCCCTGCTGGGCGAACGCCTCCGGCGGGGCACCGGTGGGAGCGCCGGTCGGGGTGACGGTGGCGGGACCCTCTTGGGAGGGCTTCGGGGCGGGTGGCGCCACCGGGGTGGTCGGCTCGTCGAGGACGGGGGAGGGGACCCCCGGGCCGGACGGCGGAGTGGGCTGGGTGGGATCCGTCTTCTTCTCGGGTGCCATCAAGGTCTCCTGAATCGTCGGGTCCGCGCCCGATGCGTCAGCCCCGGGCGCAGCATCCAAGGAGTCTATAGATCGATTTTCCATCCGAGAAGGGCCCCTAGGGGTGCACCAGGGACCCTCGGCACCGCTCGCCGAGGATCAGCCGAAGGTCCAGGACCGCTTCGACAGGCCGATCCAGGAGCCCTCGATCGCGGTCGCGCCCTTCTCGTCACCGGTACGGCTGGCGGCACCCAGGACGGCGTGGATCGGCGCCCAGTGCTCGGTGCGCGGATGGGCGACCCGTGCCTCGGGCGCCTTCTTGGCGAAGTCGAGGACGGAGTCCACGTCCCCACGGGTCACCACGTCGGCGGCCCAGGCGTCGAACGCGGCCAACTGCGGGTACGGCTCGGCGTCGGCGGTCTGGCGCATGGCGCGCAGGTTGTGCGTGGTGAAGCCGGAGCCGACGATCAGCACGCCCTCGTCGCGCAGCGGTGCGAGCTTCTCCCCGATCGCGAACAGGTCGCGCGGGTTGAGGGTCGGCAGCGAGAGCTGCAGCACCGGGATGTCGGCCTCCGGGTACATCTCCACCAGCGGGACGTACGCGCCGTGGTCCAGGCCGCGCTCCTGGTTGACCCGGACCGGCGTCCTGGGGTCGACCAGCCAGCCGATGTCCTCGGCCAGCTTCGGGGCGACCGGGGCGTCGTACGTGACCTGGTAGTACTTCTCCGGGAAGCCCCAGAAGTCGTAGACCAGCGGGGCGCCGACGGTCGTGGACACCGTGATCGGCGCCTGCTCCCAGTGCGCCGAGATCATCAGGATCGACTCGGGCCGGGGCAGGCTGCGGGCCCAGGCGCTGAGCTGGCCCGGCCAGTGGGGGTCGTCGGCCAGGGGCGGGGCCCCGTGGCTGAGGAAGAGGACAGGCATGCGATCGGTCATGGCACGAGTCTAACCGATAGTTCAAGATTCAACAACGATGTGCCGGGTGGGCCTCAGGTGCCGGGTCCCGACGAGGTCAGTCGACGCGCGCGTGGGTGAGGCGGGCGGACTCCAGGTCCTGCCAGGTCCCGCTGAACTCCAGCCGGACGATGGTGGCGGCCGGGAAGTGGTGGGCGATCGTCGCCCGGGCGCCCTGGTCGGACGAGATCGGCTCCACCAGGTCCCAGGTCAGCGCGGGGATGCCGGGGGCATGGGCCACCACCAGCACCGTACGGACATCCTCGTCGACCTTGCGCAGCTGGTCGAGGATGCGGTCGGCGCCGGAGTTGTACAGCTCCCACCGGTACTCGGCGGGGGCGTCGATGCCGAGGTCCTCCAGGGTCTGCCGGGCACGGGCGGCCTCGGAGCACAGTACGCGATCGATCTGCTCGCCCGTCTGCTCCAGCCACTCGCCGACGGCCCGGGCCTGGCCCCGGCCGCGCTCGGTGAGCTCGCGGGTGTGGTCGGCGTCGCCGGGGTGCAGCTCCTCCGCCTTCGCGTGGCGCATCAGGTAGAGGACGTGCTGGTTCGCGGAGGTGCCGGACGGGCGCTGGTCCATGTCCCCAGCCTAGTGGTCGGCCGCGGCCTCGGACGCGTCTCCGGCCGGTTTCACGGCGACCAGGACGTCGCGCTGGATCGAGGCGTCCACCCGGTGGGAGAAGCCGAGCCACGGCCCGTCGTCCTTGACGACCAGGCCGGCCTCCTCGACGATCTCGACCAGGTCCTCGCGGCGCAGCCCGTGGGTGTTCCAGGACAGCCCCAGGGCGCCGCCGTCCTTGAGCTGGCGTGCCCACACCCCGACCGACCCCTTCAGCAGCCCGGCCGGGGACCGGTCGCGCTTGCCGGTGGTGCCGACCACGTCGGAGCGGGAGCCGTGCACGATCCCGTACGGGGCGTCGGTGACCACGGCGTCGAAGCGCTTCTTGCCCCACAGTTTGGCCGAGGAACGGGTGTCACCGGTGAACACGCCCATCGTCAGGTCGCGCTCGCCCAGGTGCACTGTCGCCTCGAATTTGCGGCCGATGCTCTTGCCCTCACGCCGGACCGGGACCGTGTCCGCCTTGTGCTTGAAGTGGCCGCGACGTAGGTAGGTCTTCAGGAACGCGGCCATCTGCTCCACGGCCTTCTCGTCGACCTCCACGCCGGCGGCGTTCAGTCCGGCGCTCCAGGCCGTGGTCAGGGTGGTGCCACGACCGGCCAGCGGGTCCAGGACCGTCGACCGCTCGTCGAGCGGGCGCTCCATCGCGGCCAGGGTCACGTTCAGCAGCAGCCGAGTGAACTGCTCGTTCGTCTTGCCCGGGTACTTCGGGATGGTGACCAGGTCGTCCTCGAAGTAGTCCGGGTCGGCCACCTCGATCGGGCGCAGCAGCCCGTCCGTACGATCCTCGAACAGGGCCAGGAACGTCGACTGGCGCCCGATCTGGTGCAGGGCGGCGGCCTGCTCCTCCTCGCTGCCCTCCAGGGCCTCGGAGGAGAACCCGAGGTACTCCACCCCGGCGACGGTGCGCGGCTCGACCTCCGTGGCCCCCGGCGCGCACACCGACAGTTCGGCGGCGGCCATCGTGGCGGCCTGGGCGGCATAGACGCGATTGGCACCCGGGTTGGTGAGCATGAGCAGACGCATGAAGAGAATGATCCCATGACACTCCTCGGGCCGCGGTAGGCTCCGCGGTGGGTGATGGATCCCGCCCGGGCGCGCGCAGTCGCCGCCGCCCGAACCGCCGACCCGGCTGATGGTTCCTGTCTCGCATCACGGTGCGGGCAGGCATGCTGCCCGCGGGAAGGGGCCCCGATGCCGCGCGACGTCCCGCAGCCGCATCCGTCCCGTTTGACGGCGTTCGAAGGACACCCATTGGTCGTCGGGATCGTTCCCGGCCAGCCGGAGCTGGTCGCCCTCACCGCGATCTCCCTGGCCCGCGCCAGTGGCGCCACCCTCTACTTCGCGTACGTGGACCCGCAGCGGTCCACTGTCGAGGAGTTCCCGGACGGCACCGTCCGGCACGCCACACTCGATCCCGACGCGGTCGGCGACGACTGGCGTCGCACCGACCAGGATCTGCGCGAGGCGCTTGACAGGCTGATGGAGCATGCGCCCGACGTGCCCTGGGAGTTCCGCTACCTGGCCGGCCGCTCCGACCGGGCGATGACCCACCTGGCCCGCACGGTCGACGCGGCGGCCTTCGTCGTGGGGGCCCGGACCACCGGACTGCAGGGCAGGATGCGCGAGCTCCTGGACGGGTCGGTGGCGTTCCACCTCACCCACCACCAGCACCGCCCCGTCCTCGTGGTGCCGCTGCAGGTGGTCGACTGGTCCCAGCCGGTGGCCCGCCGATGAGCGCGGGACGTCCGCGGTCCAGCGTGCACCCACGTCTGGTCGGCCTGGTCGCCGTGGGCGGCGTGCTCGGCACCGCTGCCCGCGCGGTCCTCACCCTGGTCGTCCCCACGGTCGGTGCCCTGCCCCTGCCGATCCTGCTGGCCAACCTGACCGGGGCGTTCCTGCTCGGCGCCCTGCTCGAGGGACTGGCCCAGGCCGGTCCGGACGAGGGACGGCGTCGCGACCTGCGGTTGGCCGCCGGTACCGGAGTACTCGGCGGCTACACCACCTACAGCAGCCTGGCGGTGGCGACCGGGGGGATGGTCCAGGCGGGCCAGTGGTTCCTGGGGATCGGCTACGGGCTGGGCAGCGTCGTGCTCGGAGCGGTGGCGACCGGCCTCGGCATCGGTCTTGCCGGCCGGTTGGCGCGCGGCCGGCGGTCGGCCCGTCGGACGTCGGGGGTCGCCCGATGACGCCCTGGGTCTTCGTGGGGATCTGCCTCGCCGGGGGAGCGGGGGCCGCCCTGCGGTTCACGGCCGACGCCTGGATCCGTTCGCGGGTGTCGATGCGCTTCCCGTTCGCGACCGCCGTGATCAACGTGACCGGCTCGTTCGTCCTGGGCCTGGTCACCGGTGCGGCGGGTTCCCACCTCCTGCCGCCGGCGTGGTTCGCGGTCCTGGGCACCGGACTGCTGGGCGGCTACACCACCTTCAGCACCGCGAGCGTGGAGACCGTACGCCTGCTCGCCGCCCGGGAGTACCGGCCGGCGCTGGCGGCCGGGCTCGGCGTGCTCGTCATCGGCGTGCTGGCGGCACTGTTGGGGCTGTGGCTGGGGGGGCTGGCCTGAGTTCGCGCTGGCCGTCGCCGGATGCGGACGGCCCCACCGCCAGGGGCGATGGGGCCGTCGGTCGAACCGGTCGTTCAGTAGTGGTTGATCTGCAGCTGCTCGTAGTCGGTGCCCTTGGCACGGTTGATCGAGGCGTGGATCTCGGCCTCGGCGTCGTCGCGCGACGCCCAGGTGGCGCCCTCGACCGACTTGCCGGGCTCCAGGTCCTTGTAGACCGTGAAGAAGTGCTCGATCTCCAGCAGCTGGAACTCGGGGATGTCCTCGAGGTCCTGCAGGTGGTCACGACGGTGGTCGGCGACCGGCACACACAGCACCTTGTCGTCGCCGCCGGCCTCGTCACGCATCCGGAACATGCCGATCGCGCGGCACTTGATCAGGCAGCCCGGGAACGTCGGCTCGGGGACCAGCACCATGGCGTCCAGCGGATCGCCGTCCTGGCCCAGGGTCGTCTCGATGAAGCCGTAGTCCGACGGGTACTGCGTCGCCGTGAACAGCGTCCGGTCCAGGACGATGCGCCCGGTGTGGTGGTCCATCTCGTACTTGTTCTTGGTGCCCTTGGGAATCTCGATGGTCACGTAGAACTCCAACCCACTGGGCTGCGTCGCCGAACCACCAGACACGCGGTAATCGTCAGTCACCTTTGGCTCTCCCTATGATTTGTGCGTACCGGTTACCGGCGAGACTACCGAACCAGACGTTCGGGCGTGAGGAGTGTGCTGCTATGCGCGGACGCGTCCCGCTGCGGACCCGGTCCGGCGGTGGTCGTCCCTGGTTCTACGCACTGGTCTCGGTGGTGTGTGCAGCGGCGCTCCTCGTCGGCGTGGCCGAGGGCGGCGCCGGCGCCTGGGCCGAGCAACGATGGGGCGACAGGACCCCGCAGGCCGGTGGCGCGACCCTGGCCCCGGCCGCACGTACGACGATCGACGCCCCCGTCCCGGCCGGCTCCGGCCCCGCCCTGCCGGTGGTCACCGGGGGTGGCGTGCCGGCCGCGGACCGCCTCGCCGCGGCGATCGACGCGGTCCCCCTCGACGGCCTCACCGGTGGCCGCTCCGGCGTCGTGCTCGACCCGGCCTCGGGCGCGGTGCTGTACGGCCGCGACCCCGACCACGTGGTGATCCCGGCCTCCACGATGAAGGTGCTCACCTCCATGGCGGCCCTGGACCTGCTCGGTCCCGCGCACGTCTTCACCACTCGGGCGGTCAGCACCGGTCCGGGCAGCGTGGTCCTGGTCGGTGGCGGCGATCCGTACCTCTCCTCCGGGAAGGGAACGGCCGACCCCGAGCGGGCGAGCCTGGCCGACCTGGCCGCCGACACCGCCGCCGCCCTGCGGTCCGCCGGCACCACCCGGATCACGCTGTCCTGGGACGCCTCGCTGTTCGAGGGACCGTCCCGGTCACCGGACTGGCCTGCGGCGTACGCCGACCAGGTCACCCCGGTCTCGGCACTGACCGTCGACCAGGGACGGCTCGCGGGCACGAGCCCCGGCCCGCGGACCACGACCCCGGCCGCGGACGCCGCCGGCGTGTTCGCCGCGGCGCTCGCCGACCACGGGATCGTCGTCACCTCCCGGTCCGCGCTGCAGGGATCCGTTCCCTCCTCCGCCCAGCAGTTGGCTGCGGTCGACTCGCCGCCGCTGGCGGCGATCGTCGAGGACCTGATGGTGCACTCCGACAACGATGCGGCGGAGATCATCGCGCACCAGGTCGGCGTGGCGGCCGGCACCGGCGGGACGTTCGAGGGGGGCGCGGCCGGCGTACGGCAGGTGCTGCAGTCCCACGGACTGTGGAACGAGGGCGCCGTGCTCCGGGACGGCTCGGGGCTGTCCCGCTCCAACCGGGTGACGCCGGCGATGCTGGCGGGCGCCGTGGCACTCGCGACCCGGGAGGCCAGGTACCGCGCTGTCCTCACCGGGATGCCGGTGGCGGCGGCGACCGGCACCCTGACCAAGCGCTTCGGGGCCCCGGCGGCGCAGGACGGCCGGGGCGAGGTACGCGCGAAGACCGGAACGCTGAGTGCCACCAGTGCGCTGGCCGGCTACACCGTGTCGCACTCCGGTGCCGTCGTGGTGTTCTCCTTCGTCGTCAACGATGCCTCCGGCGACGACGCCGCCCGGGCCTGGCTGGACCGCGTCGCGACGACGGTTGTCGACAGCTGAGCGAACCACCCCTGACGGGGGCCAACTTCCGGCAAGAGGGTGTACCTGCCCGCCCCGGGCGGCAGAGTGGCGACCAGATCGATGCGCCACCAGCCAGCCGAGGAGTCACGCAATGTTGCGACCGCAGGAGAACGCCCACCGCGAACTTAAGTCCCTCGTCGGGCTCTGGAAGTTCCGCGCCGACGCCGACGGGGTCGGCCGTGACCAGGAGTGGCAGGCCGCTCCACTCGCCGGGGCCATCGACATGCCGGTGCCGTCCAGCTACAACGAGATCACCGCCGACCCGCAGCTCTACAACCACGTCGGCGACGTCTGGTACCAGACCACGACGTACGTCCCCCGCGGCTGGGCCGACCGCCGGATCGTGCTTCGCTTCGACTCCGCCACCCACCAGGCCACCGTCTGGGTCAACGGCACCGAGGTGATGAGCCACAAGGGCGGCTACCTGCCGTTCGAGGCCGACGTCACCGCCCTGGTCACCCCCGGTGAGCAGGTACGGATCACCGCCGCGGTCGACAACCGCCTCGACTGGACCACCATCCCGCCGGGCTGGCTCGAGCAGACTCCCGATGGCGCGCGGCAGAAGTACTTCCAGGACTTCTTCAACTTCGCCGGTCTGCACCGACCCGTCCACCTGTACGCCACGGCGCCGGCCTACGTCGATGACGTGACCGTCCGGACCGACTACGACGGGCGCACCGGTCTGGTCGACTACGACGTCACCGTCGTCGGCGAGGGCGAGGTCTCGGTGGCCGTCCTCGACGCCGAGGGCAACGAGGTCGCCTCGGGCACCGGGGCCAGCGGCCGGGTGGAGATCCCCGAGGTCCGGCTCTGGCAGCCCGGCGTGGGCTACCGCTACGACCTGCGGATCTCGCTGGCCCGCGACGGCGAGGTCGTGGACTCGTACGACCAGAAGTTCGGCGTCCGGACCGTACGCGTGGTCGGCACCGACTTCCTGATCAACGACCGGCCGTTCTACTTCCGCGGCTTCGGCATGCACGAGGACCACCACGTCTTCGGCAAGGGCCAGCACGATGCCTCGATGGTGCATGACTACAACCTGCTGAAGTGGATCGGTGCGAACTCCTTCCGTACCTCGCACTATCCCTACAGCGAGGAGAACATGGAGTACGCCGACGCGCACGGCATCGTCGTGATCGACGAGACCCCTGCGGTCGGCCTCAACCTCGGCATCATGGGCGGCATCTTCGGCGGTGGCGCCGACGACGGGAAGTCCCAGACCTTCCGTCCCGAGAGGATTGGCGAGGCAGGCCAGGCGCAGCACGCGCAGGAGATCCGCGAGCTCATCGCCCGCGACAAGAACCGTCCCTCCGTCGTGATCTGGTCCATCGCGAACGAGCCGGAGTCCGAGACCCAGGAGGCCGCGGACTACTTCCGCCCGCTGTTCGACGTCGCGCGGGAGGCCGACCCGACCCGCCCGGTCGGTTTCGTCAACGTCATGCTGGCCCCCGCCGGCGCCTGCAAGGTGACCGAGATGGCCGACGTGGTGATGGTCAACCGCTACTACGGCTGGTACGTCGACTCCGGCGACATCCCCAGCGCCATGCGCCACCTGCGCGCCGAGATCACCAAGTGGACCGAGATCGAGGAGAAGCCGATCATCTTCACCGAGTTCGGCGCCGACACCATGGCCGGCCAGCACGGGCTGATGGGCACGATGTGGACCGAGGAGTACCAGTACGACCTGATGAAGGCCACCCTCGAGGTCTTCGACGAGTTCCCGCAGGTCCAGGGCGAGCAGATGTGGAACTTCGCCGACTTCCAGACCTCGGCCGGCATCATGCGGCTCGACGGCAACAAGAAGGGCGCCTTCACCCGTGACCGCCGGCCCAAGGCCGTCGCGCACATGCTCCGGAAGCGCTGGAGCGCGGTCGAGGGCGACGCCAAGCCCACGCACTGAGCACACCGCGCCACGCCCGTCCCACCCACGAACGTCTCATTGAGGAGAACACGAGTATGACCGTCACCGACCAGCCCTGGACCGACACCGGAAAGACCCCGAAGGAACGCGCCCAGGCGCTGGTCGGGGCGATGACGCTGGACCAGAAGATCGCCCAGCTGCACGGCTCGATGAAGACCATCAACATCTACGACGTCCAGATGGGCGACCTGGACGACGAGGAGATGGAGCAGCTGCTCGCCCAGATCCGGATCGAGCGCCACGTCGCCGGCATCGAGGAGCTGGGCATCCCGCGGTTCCGCATCACCAACGGCCCGGTCGGGGTCGGCATGGGTGACGGCTACCCGTCCCCGAAGGCCACCTCGCTGCCGATGTCGATCGGCCTGGCCGCTGGTTTCGATCCGGCGCTGGCCCACGAGTACGGCGACATCATCGGCTCGGAGACCGCGAGCCTCGGCCAGCACGTGCTCGAGGGACCGGGCGTCTGCCTGCACCGCCTGCCCACCGCCGGGCGCAACTTTGAGTACTTCAGCGAGGACCCGTACCTGTCCGGCGTGATGGGTGTCGCGGTCACCAAGGCCATCCAGGCCAACGACGTCATCGCGATGGGCAAGCACTACGTCGTCAACGACCAGGAGTACGAGCGATTCCGTACCAACGTCGAGGTCGACGAGGACGTGCTGCGCGAGCTCTACCTGCTGCCGTTCGAGATGCTGGTCAAGGACGGTGACATCGCCGCGATCATGAGCGCCTACAACCGGGTCCGCGGCACGTACGCGACGGAGAACCGCTACACGCTCCACACGGTCCTGCGGGACGAGTGGGGCTTCGAGGGCTACGTGCAGTCCGACTTCTGGTCCTGCCGCTCGGCGGCCGCCTCCCTCGGCGCCGGCATGGACCACGAGATGCCGGACGGCAAGTGGCTGAGCGAGACCAACGTGAAGTCGGCGCTGGAGGACCACAGCCTGGAGATCGAGACCGTGGACCGGGCCCTGGTCCGCCGTTACACCCAGATGTTCCGCTTCGGCCAGTTCGAGCGCCCGTACGACCCGCAGCAGATCGACGCGCAGGGCCACGGCGCGATTAGCCGCCGGATCGGCAACCAGACCGCCATCCTGCTGAAGAACGACGACGCGACCCTGCCGCTCTCCAAGGACGCCGGACGGATCCTCGTCGTCGGCCAGCAGGCGTTCGCCGAGGATGCCTGCCTCGGCGGCGGCGGCTCCTCCAAGGTCGACCCGCTCTACACCGTCGCGCCGGTCGAGGGCCTGCGCGACGTGATCGAGTCGCTCGGCGGTACGGCGACGGTCGAGAGCGTCATCGTGGCCCGCGACCTGTCCAACCTCGCCGAGGTCGGCGAGGCGGCGGCCCGGGCGGACGTCGTGGTGGCGATGGTCGGCATCGTCGCGACCGAGGGTGCGGACCGCGCCGACCTGGACCTGCCGAACGGCCAGGACCGGATCGTCGAGGCCGCCGTCGCGGCGAACCCGCGCACCGTGGTGGTGCTGAAGGACTCCAGCCCGGTGCTGATGCCCTGGATCGACACCGTCCCGGCGGTCCTCGAGGCCTGGAACCAGGGCGCCGAGGACGGCCACGCCGTCGCCGACCTGCTGCTCGGCGTCGCCAACCCGTCCGGCAAGGTCCCGACCACCTACCCGCGCCGCGCCGAGGACGTCCTCGACGCCGGTGACCCGGTCCGCTACCCCGGCACCGACGAGGGCGAGGGCTGGCCGAACATCCGCTACACCGAGCGCCACGAGGTCGGCTACCGCTGGTACCAGGCGCAGGGCATCGAGCCGCTGTTCCCGTTCGGCTACGGCCTGTCGTACACCACCTTCGAGGTCACCGACGTGACCGTCGACGGCGGGGCCACCCCCGGCACCGACCCGATCACCGTCCGGGCGAGCGTCCGCAACACCGGCGAGGTCGCCGGCGCCGAGGTCGTCCAGGTCTACCTCGGCCTGCCCACCGAACTCGGCCGTCCGCCCAAGCGCCTGGTCGGCTTCGCCAAGGTCCGGGTCGAGCCGGGTGCGGCGGAGCAGGTCGAGATCGTCATCGACCCGGCCGCCACCAACCACCCGCTGTCGGTCTGGAGCGACGCCGCGCACGACTTCGTCGTGCCGGCCGGTGAGTACACCGTGTACGTGGGCACCTCCAGCGCGGAGACGCCCTTCTCGGGGACGGTCACCGTCACCGGCTAGCCTCGAGGGCATGAGCTCTGTGCCCCGGGTCTCCTGGGAAACCGCTGCCACGACCGCCGTACGCCTCGTCCCGCCGGGTCCTACCCTGCCGGTCACCGAGGCTGCGGCGGTCGTCGCCGGTCTGCGGGAGGCCTCGGAGCGCGCCCAGGCGTACGTCCGGGACCTCACCCGAATGGATCCGCCGGGGGAGCGGCCGACCCTGGTCGTCGACCGGGCCTCCTGGATCAGGGGCAACCTCGACAGCTTCGCAGGGGTGCTGGACGACCTGCACCGGCCGGCCACCGGCAGGCTCGCGACGTCCGCGCTCGGACGGGGCGTGCGGGCGGTGCGGGACGGGTCCACCGGCGCGATGGTCGGCGGCGTGCTGGCCGTGCTGGCTCCCCGCGTCCTCGGCCAGTTCGACGTCTTCCACGGCCTGGGCGGTTCCACCGACCACGGCAGGCTGCTGCTGGTCGCGCCGAACATCCACGGCATCGGCCACAAGCTCGGCCTCGACCCGGCCGACTTCCGGTTGTGGGTCTGCCTGCACGAGGAGACCCACCGGGTCCAGTACCAGCGCGCCCCCTGGCTGGCCGACCACCTGGCCGGGTTGGTCCGTACGGCGATGAGCGGATCGGACCGCGAGGTCGACGCCGCCACCGACGGCATCACAGCGGTGATGAGCGTGGTGGAGGGCCATGCCGACGTGGTGATGGACCAGGTCGGGCCAGGCGTGATCCCCACCCTGCGCAGCATCCGGGCCCGCTTCGACAAGCGCCGCGAGGGCCGGCCCGGGCTGGCCAGGATCATCGGCAAGCTGCTCGGGATGGAGTCGAAGATGCAGCAATACCGCGAGGGTGCGGCGTTCTGCCGGGCGGTCCAGGCCGAGATCGGCGTCGACGGCTTCAACCGCGTCTTCGAGGCCCCCGGCGAACTGCCCGACCTGCACGAACTCCGTCACCCGCACGCCTGGGTGGAGCGGACCGGGCTCTCCTGATGGCCCGGCATGCGCTGGGTCCGGCGACCCTGGCCGTGGTGCAGGCCCTCGAGGGCGCCTGGCGCGACCCCGAACGCGACCCCGACGGCTCCTGGCTGGTCGGCTGCTCCGGAGGCCCGGACTCGCTGGCCCTGGCCCTGGGGGCGTACGAGGCCTGCCGCCGGGCCGGCGCGCTGTCCCGGCTCGGCGCGGTCGTCGTCGACCACGACCTGCAGCAGGGCTCCGCCGCGGTCGCGGCGACCGCCCGCGACCGTCTGCTGGCCATCGGCTACCCGTCGGAGGCGGTCCGGGTCGTCCGGGTCGTGGTCGACCCGGAGCAGGCCCGCGAGCTGGGCATCGAGGCGGCCGCCCGCAACGCCCGCTACGCGGCCTTCGAGCAGGTCGCCGCCGAGGCGCCCGTCGAAACCGAGGTGCTGCTCGGGCACACCCGCGACGACCAGGCCGAGACCGTGCTGCTCGGCATCGTCCGCGGCTCCGGGATGCGATCGCTGGCCGGGATCGCCCCGCGCCGGGGACCGTACGTCCGGCCCCTGCTGGACCTGGCCCGGGCCGACCTGCGGGCCTGCTGCGCGGAGAACGACCTGGCCTGGTGGGAGGACCCGGCCAACGCCGACGAGCGCTATGCCCGGGTACGGGTGCGCCACCGGGTGCTGCCAGTGCTGGCGGAGTCCTTCGGTGGCGACGGGGCGGTTAGCGCGGCACTGGCGCGGACCGCCGCGCTGGCCAGGGTCGACGCGGACTTCCTGGACGCGCTGGCCGAGGCCGCCGAGGAGGACGCCGTGGTCCCCGCCACCGAACGCGCCGGCGACGAGCTGGACTGCACCGAGCTGGCCTTCCTCCCCGAGGCGCTGCGCACCCGGGTGGTCCGCCGCTGGCTGGTCGGGCACGGCTCCCGCGAGCCGGGCGCGGTGCATGTGGCGGCGGTGTGCGCGCTGGTCACCCACTGGCACGGCCAGAAGGGCGTCGACGTCCCGGGCCTGCGGGTCGTCCGCGAGGAGGGACACCTGCGCGCGACCGGGGCACCGAGGGACGGGGACCGCGGCCCGGCATGACGAGCGGCGGCAGATGTGTGAAGCTGGGACACGTGGATGCTGACGCTATTGCAGATGATCTTGCCTCTGTGCTCTATACCCCCGAGCAGATCCGGGAACGCGTGGTGGTCCTGGCCGGCCAGATCGACAAGGACTACGCCGGCAAGGACCCGTTGCTCGTCGGTGTCCTGAACGGGGCGGTGATGATCATGGCCGACCTGTGCCGCGAGCTCAGCATCGACTGCGAGATGGACTGGATGGCGGTGTCCTCGTACGGCTCGGGGACCAAGTCCTCCGGCGTCGTACGCTTCCTCAAGGACCTGTCCGTCGACATCCACGACCGCCACGTGCTGGTGGTGGAGGACATCATCGACACCGGCCTGACCCTCAGCTGGCTGCTGTCCAACCTGGCCTCGCGCCAGCCGGCCAGCCTCGAGGTCGCGGCGATGTTCCGCAAGCCGGAGGCGGTGCGCACCACCATCGACTGCCGCTACATCGGCTACGACATCCCCAACGAGTTCGTCGTCGGGTACGGGCTGGACTACGACGGCCACTACCGCAACTTCAAGGGTCTCGGCGTGCTGCGCCCCGAGGTCTACAGCTAGCCGAGCCGCCCCTCGGTCCGGGTCGGCCCGACCGTCCGCCACGAGCCGACCGGCCCGCGATGGGCCGATCCGTGTGGGATCTTGGGGCTGCAGGGTAGAGTCAACATGCTCGTCCGTAGCCGTAGGCAGGAATGAACTGTGCAGCGAATCTTCCGTGGTCCCCTGATCTGGGTCGTCATCGTTCTGATCGCGCTGGTCCTCATGGGCCAGTTCGCGGGACAGACCTCTGGCTACACGCAGGAACCGACCTCCAAGGTCGTCCAGATCCTCGACGGTAACGAGAAGGTCCGGGAAGTCGTCATGCAGGACGGCGAGCAGCAGGTGCTGGTCACCATGGCTGACCAGAACCAGACCAAGTACCGCACCTACTGGGTGGGCAACCAGGACGACCAGATCGTCCAGCGACTCAACGAGCGGGTCGCCCAGGGCACCCTGGAGTCGTGGCGGGCGGAGAACCCGAAGCCGAGCTTCCTGACCTCGCTGCTGTCGACGCTGATCCCGTTCATCCTGCTCATCGGACTCTTCTTCTTCCTGATGAACGCCATGCAGGGCGGCGGTTCGCAGGTGATGAAGTTCGGCAAGTCCCGGGCGAAGGTCGCCAACAAGGACACCCCGAAGACAACCTTCGCCGACGTCGCCGGCTGCGAGGAGGCGATCGAGGAGCTGCAGGAGATCAAGGAGTTCCTCGCCGAGCCGGCCAAGTTCCAGCGCGTCGGGGCGAAGATCCCCAAGGGCGTCCTGCTCTACGGCCCGCCCGGCACCGGCAAGACCCTGCTCGCCCGCGCCGTCGCCGGCGAGGCCGGCGTGCCGTTCTTCTCCATCTCCGGCTCGGACTTCGTCGAGATGTTCGTCGGCGTCGGTGCCTCCCGCGTACGTGACCTGTTCGACCAGGCCAAGGACAACGCCCCCGCCATCATCTTCATCGACGAGATCGACGCAGTCGGACGCCACCGCGGTGCCGGCATGGGCGGCGGCCACGACGAGCGCGAGCAGACGCTGAACCAGCTGCTGGTCGAGATGGACGGCTTCGACGTGCACGGTGGCGTGATCCTGATCGCCGCCACCAACCGTCCCGACGTGCTCGACCCGGCCCTTCTCCGCCCGGGCCGGTTCGACCGGCAGATCTCCGTCGAGGCCCCGGACATGAACGGCCGCGAGCAGATCCTCAAGGTCCATGCCGCCGGCAAGCCGATCGCCCCCGACGTCGACCTCGCCACGGTGGCCCGCCGTACGCCGGGCTTCACCGGTGCCGACCTGGCCAACGTGCTGAACGAGGCCGCCTTGCTGACCGCGCGCACCAACGTCCCGCAGATCACCAATTACGCCTTGGACGAGGCGATCGACCGGGTGATCGCCGGCCCGCAGAAGCGCACCCGCCTGATGAACGAGCACGAGCGCCTCGTCACCGCCTACCACGAGGGCGGCCACGCCCTGGTCGCCGCCGCGATGCCGGGCACCGACCCGGTGCAGAAGGTGACGATCCTGCCGCGCGGGCGTGCCCTCGGCTACACGATGGTGATGCCCGACGCGGACAGGTACTCCCAGACCCGCGGCCAGCTGCTCGACCAGCTCGCCTACATGATGGGTGGCCGCGCCGCCGAGGAACTGGTCTTCCACGACCCGTCCACCGGCGCCTCGAACGACATCGAGAAGGCCACCAAGACGGCCCGGGCGATGGTCACCGAGTACGGCATGTCCGAGCGGATCGGCGCGGTCAACCTCGGTACCGGCGATGCCGAACCGTTCCTGGGCCGGGACTTCGGCTCCAAGCGCGACTACTCCGAGGAGGTCGCCGGCGTCGTCGACTCCGAGGTGGCCAAGCTCGTCAGCGCGGCCCACCAGGAGGCCTTCGACACCCTCGAGGAGAATCGTGACGTGCTCGACGAGCTGGTCCGCCAGCTGTTCGAGAAGGAGACGCTGAACCGCGAGGAGGTCGCCCGGATCTTCGAGCCCCTCCGCCGCCACCCGCGGCGCGACGCGTGGACCGGGTCCGACGACCGCAAGCCCTCCTCGGTGCCGCCGATCACGCCCCCGGCCAAGCCGATCGCCCCGGTCCCGGCCGTCGGCGCCCAGCTGCCCGCCGGTGTCGGTGTCGGTGCCGGTAGCAACAGCGGCAACAGTGGCAACGGCGGTTCGCCCTACGGTTCCCCGACCGCGCCGTACCCGAACTCCGACTTCGGCTCCGCCCAGCCCGGCCGGCCCGCCCCCGGTGTCGACCCGACCTGGCCGGCTCCGCAGCCGCCGAACAGTTGGGGAGGTGGACAGCAGCCGCCGACCCCGCGGCCCCCGTCGGGCCCGTGGCAGCCACCGGCACCCGGTGCCCAGCCCGGTCCCTGGAGCCTGCCCTCCGGCCCCCAGCAGGGTGGCGACGACCCGTACGGCGAGCCCTACCCGCAGGGGCCCGGCACTCCCGGCGACCCGGACAAGGACAAGCGTGGCTGAGCAACTGACCGACCGGTTCCCCGACGTCAGCCCCGAGGAGTGGGGCGCCGCCCGCCGCCCGTTCGACCACGACCGGGTCGCCGCCGCGGTCCGGGAGATCCTGGTCGGCATCGGTGAGGATCCCGATCGCGACGGGCTGCTCGACACCCCCGCCCGGGTTGCCCGGATGTACGGCGAGGTCTTCGCCGGCATGCACGAGTCGGCCTCCGAGGTGCTGTCGACGACGTTCGACATCAACCACGAGGAACTCGTCCTGGTCAAGGACATCGAGGTGTGGTCGATGTGCGAGCACCACCTGGTGCCCTTCAACGGCGTCGCCCACGTCGGCTACATCCCGGGCGGTGACGGCCAGGTCACCGGCCTGTCCAAGCTCGCGCGGCTGGTCGACGTGTACGCCCGGCGCCCGCAGGTGCAGGAGCGGTTGACCACCCAGGTGGCCGAAGCGCTGGTGCACCACCTGCGTCCGCGCGGCGTGATCGTGGTCTTCGACTGCGAGCACCTGTGCATGACGATGCGTGGAGTGCACAAGCCGGGGTCGCGGACCGTCACCTCCGCCGTACGCGGCATCCTCCGCAACCCCGCGACGCGGGCCGAGGCCATGGGCCTCATCATGGGGAGGTAGTCCGGTGTCGAGCATCCCGCGGGCCCCCCGCACCCAGGTGATGGGCATCGTCAACGTCACCCCCGACTCGTTCTCCGACGGCGGGGACCACGCCACCGTCGAGTCCGCGATCGAGCACGGCCTTCGGCTGCTCGAGGAGGGCGCGGACATGCTGGACGTGGGCGGGGAGTCGACCCGTCCCGGGATCGAGCGCACCCCGGAGGACGAGGAACTGCGCCGGGTGGTGCCGGTGGTCGAGGCCCTGGTCGCGCACGGGGCGGTCGTCTCCGTCGACACCATGCGCGCCTCGGTGGCCCGGGAGTCGGTGGCCGTCGGTGCCCGGATCATCAACGACGTCTCGGGCGGCCTGGCCGACCCGGACATGTTCGGCGCGGTGGCCGGGTCCGGCGCCGCGTACGTCGTGATGCACTGGCGCGGCCACTCCACCGAGATGTACCGGCAGGCAACGTATGCCGACGTGGTCGCCGAGGTCCACGCCGAGGTCGCCGAACAGGTGGACAAGGCGCTGGCCGCCGGGATCGCTGCCGACGACATCATCGTGGACCCCGGGATCGGCTTCGCCAAGACCCGGGAACAGGACTGGGAGCTGTTGCGCCACGTGGAGGACCTCGCGTCGCTCGGCTATCCGGTCCTGATCGGGGTGTCCCGCAAGCGGTTCCTCGGCGACATGCTCGCCGCGGACCAGCGGCCGGGCTCACCCAAGGAGCGCGACTTCGCCACGGCTGCGGTGACCGGCTGGATGGCCGAGCGCGGGATCTGGGCGGTCCGTACGCACGAGGTGCGCGCCCAGCGCGACGCCATCGCCGTGGTGCAGGCGCTGCGCGGGGACGGCCCGCGGGACGCGATGACCGACCGCGTGGTCGGCACGTTCCTCGGGGGCGGACTGTGAGGCGCGCGGTGTTCCCGTCCGACCTGGACCGGATCACGGTGACCGGTATCGCCGGCATCGGGTACCACGGGGTGTTCCCCTACGAAAGACGCGATGGCCAGACATTTTCGGTAGATGTTACGTTGGGTCTGGATCTGTCGGATGCCGGACGCACCGACGATCTGACCGACACCGTCGACTACGGACTGCTGGCACGCCAGGTCGCTGATGACATCGCAGGCGAACCGCTGAACCTCATCGAGGCCCTCGCGGCACGTATCGCCAGTACCTGCCTCGGATTCTCCCGGGTCGCGGCAGTGACGGTCACCGTCCACAAGCCGGAGGCACCGATCCCGGTGCCCTTCGGGGACACGAGCGTGACGATCACCCGCGTCCGCTGAACCTGCGCAGGCCAGGCGGCCGTCGTGGGACAGCTGGCAGGGACCCGGACCGGGTCCCCGTGGTGCACGTCCCGCGGCCCCTGGTAACGACGAGAGGAACGGACATTGTCCACTCCCACCACCCCGTTCGAGATCAATGCGGACACCCTGAGCATGCGAGCCCTGCGCAAGGTGGTGTTCTCGATTGGCTCGAACCTCGGTGACCGGCGGGAGCACCTGGAGGAGGCCGTGATGATGTTGCGGTCCACCCCTGGCCTGGAGGTCGTCGCCGTCTCCCCGATCTACGAGACCCGCGCGGTCGGCGGTCCGGCGGACAACCCGGACTTCCTGAACGCCGTCGTGGTGGCCGAGACGGTCCAGTCGGCCGAGGCGATGCTCGCCCGGATCGGCGCGATCGAGGAGGCCGGCGCCCGTACCCGCGAGGTGCACTGGGGTCCGCGGACCCTGGACGTCGACATCATCACGTACGGCGACAAGACCATCGACCTGCCCGAGCTGACCGTCCCGCACCCCCGCGCCCACGAGCGCGCGTTCGTGCTGGTGCCCTGGGCCGACATCGATCCCGACGCGACCATCCCGGGCCACGGTTCGGTCCGGGACCTGCTCGCCGGCCTGGACACCAGCGCCGTCCGCCGCCTGGGGGAGAGCCTCACCGAATGAGCCGCGAACTGCCGACCGAGGACCTGCCCGACGAGCCCACCGGGCCCGGGGGCGGGCCGAGCATCCTGCCCACCCCGCCGCGGCTGCTGGTGGTCGCCGCCCTGCTGGGGGCGATCGCGGGCTGGATCCTCGGTCCGGTGGTGACCGGAGCGGGACGTACGCCGATGCACGTGCCCTGGACCGCCCCCGCCGCCCTCGCGGTGGCAGCGGTTGGGCTCGCCGTGATGGCCCGGAGGATGTGGCAGGCCGTCCACGTCCGCCACGAGCCGATCAACCCCGAGCGTGGCCTGTACTCCCTGGTGCTGGGCAAGTCCGCGGCCCTGGTCGGGGCCACCGTCGTCGGTGGCTACCTGGTGTTCGGCGCGAGCTTCCTGCCCCGCCTGGACGCCGAGGCAGGGCTGGCCCGGGTGGTCGGCTCCGCGCTGGCCGCCCTGGCCGGTGCCGGCCTGGGCGCCGCCGGGATCGCGCTGGAGCGCGCCTGCCGGGTGCCCGATGACGACGAGGACGGGGCCCCCGGGGACCGGCCGAGGTCGGCCGGATAGCATCCCCGTCGGCGACACTCGCGTGTCCGGGACGGTCGGGCCCACGCGCGCCGCTAGGCTGGCAGGGTGAGTAGTGCAGCTTCCGGCCGTCGTGCCGCTTCTTCCCCCGCGCGCAAGCTGACCATCGGCATCCTCGTCGCTGGTCTCCTCGTTGCGGCTGCCCTTGCCATCGGCACCGTCTGGGTGGTTCGAGCCGGCGTCCTGCTGGCCGCCGCCACCGCCGTCGCCAGCGTCCTGCTGGCCTGGCGTGAGGCCTCCATCGAGCGCCGCGCAGCGGCCCGCAAGGACCTCGACCAGGCGCGTTCCCAGGGCCTCGAACTGTCGCGCGAGCGGCGTTCCAACATATCCGTCGTCAACTCCCTCGAGTCGCGCAACAACGCGATCGCTTCGCGGGTGGACGACCTCAGCACGGAGATCCGTACGCTCCGGGCCGAGATCGCCACGCTGCGCAAGCTGAAGAGCGAGATGTCCCAGACGATCGCCGTGCGCGACGTCGAGATGTCGAGCCTTCGCCAGGACCTGCAGAAGGCCCATGCCGAGCTCCAGCACCTGCTCGCCGACGAGGCCGAGGTCTATGCGCTGCCGCGTCGCGGCACCATGACCGAGGACTCGTCCCCGGTCTGGGCGGCCGTGCCGACCGCCGAGGAGCTGTGGTCCGACGGTGACCACCCCACGGTCGTCGACATGAAGGCCCTGGCCTACCCCGAACCGGCCCCGGAGCAGCGCAGGCACGCCTGACCCGCTCCTGGTCGCTGCACCCCTGAAGAACCGAGGACCCCGCACCGATCGGTGCGGGGTCTTCGTCGTCCCGGCCGGGCTCGGGTCTCCGTGCCCGGATGCCAACGGAATCACCGGGAGGGGCAAGGTGCTGGCAATCATTGGCAAGCGGAGGCCGGACTGGCCGCCTCTCGGGCCCGAGGCGATACCGTGAACGGGTCAGCAGCTTGAGGGGCCCGCAGCGGTCGGGCCGGTGGGCGGGCGAGGGGAGGACGCGACGTGGAGCCGACAGGTGCCGTACGCGACGTCGGTGTCGAGGACCTTTTCTTCTCGGTCACCGACCACAAGGGGATCATCCGCCAGGTGAACGCCACGTTCGCCCGGCTGTCCGCCACCTCCCGGGAGGACCTGGTCGGTCACTCGCACAACGTGGTCCGGCACCCCATGATGCCCGGCGGCGCGTTCCGGATGATGTGGGACCGGCTGCTCGCCGGCCGGCCCTTCGTCGGCTACGTCCACAACCTCGCGGCCGACGGCGTGCGCTACGACGTGTTCGCCACCATCACCCCGCTCCCCGACGGCGGCTTCCTGTCGGTCCGTACGGCTCCGCTGGTCGAGGACAGCTTCGTCCTGATGTCGATGCTCTACGAGGCCACCTGCGACCTGGAGTACCAGCTGCGCTCGGACGGGATGTCGCGGGCCGATGCCGCGACCCGCGGTGCCGACCACCTGCAGGGGCTCATCGAGGACGGCGGGATGGGATCGTACGACGAGGTCATGCTCGGCATGCTCCCGGCCGAGGTGTCCACCCTGGAGGCGGCGCTCGGCGGACTGCCCGAGCGTCCCCAGGCCTCCGGACCGCTGCGGGAGATGCTCGAGGAGCTACGGTCGGTCTTCGCGGACCTCACCGTGCTGATGGTCCGGCTGGACCCGATATCCGAGCTGATGCGCGACATGGGCGATGCGGTCTACGTCCTGCAGGGCACGATCGACCGCTCGACCGCGCTGGCCGCGATGATCGCAGCCAAGCCCGAGCTGGACGACCAGTTCGAGTCACTGGTCGAGCCGCTGCGCCGGTGGATGTCGATGGGCGGGGAGATGGACGCCCTGATGCACGCGCTGATGGCGGAGATGGGGGAGGTCCGGGAGGTTGCTGCCCGGTCCCGGTTCCTGATCGCCCTGGCCCGCCTGCACCAGTACATGACCGGCTACTACCTCGCCGAGCTGATCGACCGGAAGGCCGGTTCGGAGGAGGCCCTGCCTGCCGTCGGGCTGCTGTGCGAGGCCCTCGAGAGCGGGTTCCGGGACTTGGAGACGCAGGCGCCGGTGCACCTGGAGGCGGTCGACCGGGCCATCGTGCGGATCGAGGATGCCGCCCAGTTGCTGCAGGCGCCCAGCCGGGTGATGGCCGAGTGGGACGCCGTGGCCTCCCAACGTGACCTGCCCGGTCCGGTCGCCGACCTGCTGCCACAGATCGAGGCCGAGCTGGAGGCCTCGGACCGTGCGGTACGGCAGCTGCGCGCCATCGGCGCCCGGTGCGCCGACTCCGGTGCCCCTGCCGACACCGCTGCCCTACGGGCGGGTGCGGCCAGGATCAGCGGGCTGGCCCAGGGACTGGCGTCCGCCGGGGCCTGACCCGCCGTGGGCCGCTCAGCGGTCGACGTCGCCGACCACGTGGCCGAGGGAGGCCAGGGCGAGCTCCAGGTCTGCGACCCGGACCCCCGGCAACACTGCAGGCAGGGCCGAGACGGTGGCGAACGAGGGCGTGCGCAGGTGCAGCCGCCACGGTGTCTTGTCCCCACGGGAGACGATGTGGGCACCCGCCTGCCCGAGCGGTGCCTCGGTGGCGAGGTAGCCCTCGTCGTCGGGCAGCTTGAGGATCTTCGGCAACGGCTGGGCGACCGGACCGTCGATGGTCCGCAGGCGCTCGGCGCACGCGGCGACCAGCCGGGCACTGTCGGCCACCTCGCTCGCCATCTGTCCCAGCCGCGCCCGGGCGTCACCGACACCGCCGGCCGGGGCCGCCGGGACCTCCAGCTCGGCGTAGGCAAGGTACGGGTACTGCCGCCGCAGGTCGACGTCCACCCCGGCGGCGCGGATCGCCGGCCCGGTCACACCGTAACCGCGACCGACCTCGTCGCCGAGCACGGCGACACCGGCCGCGTCGCCGAAGTCGGAGGCCACCAGCGATCCGAGGTCACCCGCCAGCGTCCGTGCGACGTCCGCCACGGCGGTCTCTGCGTCGAGCCAGCCGTCGTCCGCGTCGGCGGCCAGGCCGCCGATCCGGGTGACCATCGGATGGACCCGGTTGCCGGTGAGCGTACGCAGCTGTTCGCGCAGCGACTCCCGGAGCCGGGCCACCCTCCGGTCCGCCGGATCGGTGCGGTGGGTCAGGTAGCCGAGGAAGCCCAGGTGCGAGGCGATCCGGGTGTGTTCGGCCAGCAGGGTCCGCAGCCAGACCGCCCGGGGCGGCACGGTCATGCCCAGCAGGTCCTCGCAGGCCAGGGCGACGGTCAGCTCGCCGGCGAAGGGGGCCTGCCAGTCGTGCCGGTCGGCGAGCATCAGGATCTGGCGGTAGTCGCGGACCTCGAACAGCTTCTCCACTCCGCGGTGCATCGCCCCGACGGTGACGTCGGCGCGCTCGATCCTCTCCCCGTCCGGGGTGGTCCACAGGTCGAGCTCCAGCAGGCCGGCGCGGCTCGGATGGTCCGGGCCCAGGTCGAGCAGCAGGGTGCCGTCTGCGATCCTGCCTCCGGGGAGCGTACCGAGGGCCGAGGAACCGACCACCACGTGGAGTGAGGGCATGGGTCCAGCCTAGGGTGTGGGTCCGACGGCGTGGACCAGCCACCAGTTCGCGCCCAGCCGGCCCGGATCGGCCAGCGCACGCCGGCGGTTGGCGCCGACCAGCGCCGCCAGCGGGGCGCCTCGGTCGGCGGGGAGGGGGTCGGCAGGGACGGTGTCCGCGAGGTCGGCCATCACCGTGCTCTGCCGGGCGACGAGCAGGCGGCGTACGCCGGGCACCCGTTCCACCGCAGCGGCGAGCGCATCGACGGCGACCGGGGCGGTGATGTTGGTCCGCCCGTCCGGCACCGGATCGACCAGCAGGCCGTCCCGGTAGCCCAGCAGCGCACCCTCCGGCGGCCGGTCGCGGCGCAGGTGCCCGTAGTCGATCGCGACCAGGATGCTGCCGGGCGGCAGCGAGGCGGCGATCGCGGCCCAGGCCCGGTCCCGGGTCAGGCCGACCTCGACCGTCCGGGCGTCACCGGCCCAGGCCTCCAGCCAGCAGGCCTCGGCCGGGTCGGGTGCCCAGCCGGTCGGGCCGTGGGGCCCGAGCAGTTCCCAGCCGGTCGGGGTCCGCTGCGCGACCCGGCAGGGCAGGTCGTCGAGCCACTCGTGGGCGACGACGAGCAGCGGGCCGTCCGGCCCGTCGGGTCCCAGCAGGTTCGTCGGCAGGCCGTCCGGCCCGGTCCAGCCTGTGGTACGTACGTCCCACAGGTGCTGGTGCCAATGCACAGTTGGGGGGAGGTCGGCCGGTGCCGGTCGGACGTCGACGCCGTGCAGCGCCCAGCCGGGACGTGCCCTGGCCGCGGCGCGGAGCAGCGAGCCGTCCGCGGCGCCCAGGTCGACCAGGGTGGGCGCGATCCTGGTCGGATCGCCGGCCGGTGATCCGTGGCCGGGGGCGCCCGAGTGGTGCCGGAGGTGCTCGGGGAGAACCGAGAGCAGCGCCCGGAGGTATTCGGCCGTCATCGCGGCATCGCCCGCGTCGCCCGCCGACGTACGGAAATGATCGGCCGGATGTTCCCTATGCCAGAATCCGTTCCTACCCAGCGACGACGTCCACCATTCGTCCTGCCAGTCCATAGCTTCCTCACAGAGTCTGGGGAAAGTCGGGTCCCCGCCAATAGTGATTCCAGAGTGAAATGTCGCACCTATTTCCCGATCGGTATTCTTTCGTCTACCATCAAGAATGTGGACCACTACGGGAGCGGAGGATTCGTTGTTCCACGTCCCGGTTGTCCATTGTGTATCACCACCCCCCACAGCCCTTCCGGGCACATCTGAAAGGCACCCCATGGCACGCCGCACCATGCTGATTCTCGAGGACGATCTCGACGCCACTCCGGCGCAGCACCAGGTCACCTTTTCCTTCGAAGGCGTCTCCTATGAGATCGACCTGAACGAGGAGCACTACTCGGAACTCCAGGAAGCCATGGCTCCCTGGGTCTCCCACGCCCGCCGGGTGAGCGGCCGTCGTACGACCGCGAAGCGTTCCTCGTCCGCCCCGACCGGTGGCGGCTCCGGAACCTCCGCGACGGCGATCCGCGAATGGGCCAGGACCCAGGGCATCGAGGTCTCCGATCGTGGCCGCGTTCCGGCGAACGTCCGCGCGTCGTACGAGGAAGCCCACGCCTGATTCCCGCGCCTCGACCGAGCGCCGCTCGCCATGGACCTGGGGAGTCCGTGGTGGGCGGCGCGCGTCGGCGGGGCGGTATTGCGCTGCAGGCGAACAGACGGTCTTCATCGGGAACATTGTCGGATGGCCGGGAGTTACTAGACTTGACACACCTCGGCTGGGACCGGGGTGCCGCGGTCAGGCCAGCCAGGCCGGCCGCAGACGGAGGAGATTTTATGTTCGAGCGCTTCACCGACCGGGCCCGACGCGTCGTCGTGCTCGCCCAAGACGAAGCACGCGCCCTGAATCACAACTACATCGGTACCGAGCACCTGCTGTTGGGCCTGATCCACGAGGGTGAGGGCGTGGCAGCCAAGGCGCTCGAACAGCTCGGCATCTCGCTGGACGCCGTCCGCGAGAAGGTTGTCGAGATCATCGGTGAGGGGCAGCAGGCTCCCAAGGGGCACATCCCGTTCACCCCGCGTGCCAAGAAGGTCCTCGAGCTGTCCCTGCGCGAGGCCCTGCAGCTCAACCACTCCTACATCGGCACCGAGCACATCCTGCTCGGCCTGGTCCGTGAGGGTGAGGGCGTCGCTGCGCAGGTGCTGGTGAAGCTCGGTGCCGACCTCAACCGGGTCCGCTCGACCGTCCTGCAGCTGCTGTCCGGCTACCAGGGCCGCGAGGTCGGCGGTGCCGAGGCCGGCGAGCCGCAGACCGCCGGAGTGGGCGCCTCGGCCCCCGCGTCGTCGGCGGAGCTCGACAAGTTCGGTCGCAACCTGACCCAGCTCGCCCGCGAGGGCAAGCTCGACCCGGTCATCGGTCGCGACAAGGAGATGGAGCGCGTGATGACCGTGCTCTCGCGTCGTACGAAGAACAACCCGGTGCTGATCGGTGAGCCCGGCGTCGGCAAGACCGCCGTCGTCGAGGGCCTGGCCCAGGCAGTCGTGCGCGGCGACGTCCCCGAGACCCTGCGCGACAAGCAGATCTACACCCTCGACCTCGGATCGCTGGTGGCCGGCTCCCGGTACCGCGGTGACTTCGAGGAGCGCCTGAAGAAGGTACTGAAGGAGATCAAGACCCGCGGCGACATCGTGCTGTTCATCGACGAGATCCACACCCTGGTCGGTGCCGGTGCGGCCGAGGGCGCGATCGACGCCGCGAGCATCCTGAAGCCGATGCTGGCCCGTGGCGAGCTGCAGACCGTCGGCGCCACCACGCTCGACGAGTACCGCAAGCACATCGAGAAGGACGCCGCGCTGGAGCGCCGCTTCCAGCCGATCCAGGTGCCCGAGCCCTCGATCGCCGAGACGATCGAGATCCTCAGGGGCCTGCGCGACAAGTACGAGGCGCACCACCGCATCACCATCACCGATGACGCCCTGGTGGCAGCCGCGACCATGTCGGACCGCTACATCTCCGACCGGTTCCTGCCCGACAAGGCGATCGACCTGATCGACGAGGCGGGTGCCCGGCTCCGGATCCGGCGGATGACCGCACCGCCGGACCTGCGCGAGTTCGACGAGCGGATCGCGAAGGTCCGGGTCGAGAAGGAGGCCGCGATCGACCAGCAGGACTTCGAGCGTGCGGCGTCCCTGCGTGACGACGAGAAGCAGCTGCTGGCCCAGCGTGCCGAGAAGGAGGAGGCCTGGAAGGTGGGTGACGCGACCGTCACCCCGCAGGTCGACGAGGAGGCCATCGCCGAGGTGCTCTCCGGTGCCACCGGCATCCCGGTCTTCCGCCTCACCGAGGCCGAGTCCAGCCGCCTGCTGAACATGGAGAAGGAGATCGGCAAGCGCTACATCGGGCAGGAGGACGCCGTCCGTGCGCTGTCCCGCTCGATCCGCCGCACCCGCGCGGGCCTGAAGGATCCCCGCCGTCCCTCCGGTTCGTTCATCTTCGCCGGCCCCTCTGGCGTCGGCAAGACCGAGCTGACCAAGGCGCTGACCGAGTTCCTCTTCGGTGACGAGGAGGCGCTGATCAGCCTCGACATGTCGGAATACTCCGAGAAGCACACCGCCTCGCGACTGTTCGGTTCCCCGCCCGGTTACGTCGGGTACGAGGAGGGTGGCCAGCTCACCGAGAAGGTGCGCCGCAAGC
>NZ_FMYF01000018.1 GCF_900092135.1 Raineyella antarctica
GACCGCAAGGACTTCGGCCTGGTCTGGAACGCCGCCCTCGAGACCGGCGGCGTCCTCGTCTCCGACAAGATCACCCTCGAGTTCGAGATCTCCGCCATCAAGAACGCCTGAACAACCGATCCCCGCACCGGTCCCTGACCGGCACCTGATCCACGGACGCCGTCCGGCCCCCACGGGCCCGGACGGCGTCCGCGTCTCCACGCCCCACTACCAGGCCCGCACCGCACCGCACCGCACCGCACCGCACCGCACGGGCCTACCTAACCGTGCACCGGCCAGCCATCCGCCCGGCGCTGTTCGCTGCCCCTGGCAGACCTCACTGCCCAAAACAGACCTCACTGCCCCTGCACCAGCAGCGAACCCAGCCAATGGCAGTGGGCACGGCCACCAACAGCGAGCACGGCCACAGACAGAGCACCCCCAGCCACCAGCAAGCCCGATATCGCCAGCACCCCGGGCGTGGCCACGTCGGCTCGGGGGTGGCCCCAGCAGTAAGCCCGGACGCGCTGGGACACGGGCCGACCCAAGGACACCTGGAGGCCCGAACTTCGATCGCCTCCCCCCCTGCGCGACGGTTCTCGATCGCCCATCGTCCCGGCCACCTCGGTTCTTGATCCGCCGTCATCCCCGGCACTGCTCGAGGCCCTGGGCGCACGACGCGCCCAACCGACCACCCCTGGAGGCTCGCCACCACGGACGGGAGCCGCATCGCGATGGCAACTGTTGCCATCGAGCCGCAGGGGGGACGAACCGAACCGCAGCGACACCCTAAATTAAATGGCACTTCCTTGTTTTTTCCGTCATAGGGACGGTCAACGGACGAGGGACCCACTCGTGACGGGGGTGGCAGTTTGCGCCGCTTCGATGAAACCGGCCCTCCGGGCAACCACCATCGCCGGCTGCACCTGGCCGCCCACCGGGCCACGTACGCCTCGTAGGCCACGTACCACTCGCCTCCCTGCCGTAGCCCCAGCTCCCCCACGCCCTGCCCAATGACTGTGCTGAACCGGAGATCCCCATGCTCGTCCCGCTCGACTTCCCGCTGTGGCTGCGCGCCACGCACCTGGTCAACTTCATCCTCATCGGCCTGCTGATCCGTTCCGGCTGGGAGATCATCGCCTCCCATCCGCGCCTGTACTGGAAGAACAACTGCACCCCCGGCAGCGAGTGGATCAGGTTCACCAAGGACAAGGTCCCCACCGAGGTCGGCGCCTACACCGCCCGTGACGACCAGCGCAGCTGGAGTCCCCTGCTGGTGCTGCCGGGCAACGGGAAGATCGCCATGGGCAGGGCCTGGCACGGGCTGGTCACGAGCCTGTGGGTGCTGAACGGCGCGGTCTACGTCACGCTGCTGTTCGCCACCGGGGAGTGGCACCGGATCGTGCCGACCAGCTGGTCGGTCTTCCCCCAGGCCTGGGACTCCATGAGGATCTACCTGGGCTTCGGCATCCCCGGCATCGAGCACTTCACCCCGTACGACTCGCTGCAGAGGCTGATGTACTTCTTCGTGGTGTTCGTCTTCGCGCCGTTCATGATGCTCACCGGGCCGGTGATGTCGCCGGCCGTGGTCGGGCGCTTCCCGTGGTACCCCAAGTTGTTCGGCGGCCGGCAGGCGGCGCGCTCGCTGCACTTCCTGGCGATGATCTTCATCAGCTTCTTCATCGTCGTGCACGTCAGCCTGGTCTTCGTGGTCCACCCGACGGTCAACCTGCCGCAGATGGCGTTCGGCGTGCGGGACGAGGCCCTGTTCGCCCAGGCCCTGACCACCGTCCTGTTCACGATCCTCGGCGTGGTCCTGCTGTGGATCGCACTGAGCTACCTCACCCTGATCGACCTGCGCCGGTCCCAGCGTGTGCTCTGGGGGGCCACCGCACCGGTCCGCCGGCTCCTCCTGGACCGGTTCTCCTCGCACCAGGCCGCCGCCCACACCTTCACCGAGCGGGACATCTCGCCGTTCCACTGGGTCAACACCAGGACCCCGGCGATGGAGGAGTCCGCCGAGTGGCACCAGCTGCGCGCGGACGACTTCCGCGACTTCCGGCTCGAGGTCGGCGGGCAGACCCGCGATGCCGTCTCCTACAGCCTGGAGCAACTGCGGAACGAGTTCCACGTCCGCGAGCAGATCACCATGCACACCTGCATGCAGGGCTGGACCGGCATCGCCAAGTGGACCGGCGTACGCGTCCGTGACCTGCTCGACACCGTCGAGCCCCTCGAGGGTGCGCGCTACGTGATGTTCGAGTCGTTCGGCAAGGCCCAGCACATGCACGACGGCCGACCGGTCGAGCCCTACTACACCGTGCTGCCGATGGACGTGGCCCGGGAGGAGGAGACCATCCTGGCCTGGGGGATGAACGGGGACGCCATCCCCGACATGTACGGCGCCCCGCTGCGGCTCCGGGTCGAGTCCATGCACGGCTACAAGATGGTCAAGTGGGTCCGGTCGGTGTCCCTGATCCGCGACTACCACCAGGTCGGTGACGGCCAGGGCGGCACCCGCGAGGACTCCGGCTACCAGCACATCGACGCCAGGATCTGACTCCCGCCGGTCTTCCCCACAGGTCTCCCACGGACCTCCCCCACGGGTCGGCCCAGGTGGGCGTCCGCGCACCTCGTGCGGTCGCGCGACGCCTCGCGCCGCGGTCCGACAGCTGAGCGGCGCCGCCGGTGGGCCGGCTTCGCCTAGGCTGTGACGCAACCCACGAGGAAGGCACGATGGACCCGTACCAGTACCTCCTGCTCATGGCGGCCTGCGTGGTGATCACGCTCCCCCTGGAGTTCGTGCTGCGCGCCCGCGTCTACCGGCGCTGGCGCCTCGCCCTGGCCGCCATCGCCCCGGTCGTCGTCCTCTACGCGATCTGGGACATCGTCGGGATCCTGCGCGACCACTGGAGCTACAACCCGCGGTTCGTCAGCGGGATCCGGCTGGGCGTGATGCCGCTGGAGGAGCTCGTCTTCTTCATCGTCGTACCGCTGTGCGGCCTGCTCACGTACGAGGCGGTCGGGTACGTCCTGCGCCGAGTGGCGGCGATCCGGGCGACGCGGACGGCCCGGGCGACCACCGACCGGGAGCGCGCCGATGCCTGAGTACACCGTCCTGACCGTCGTCTCGGTGGTCGCCGTCGTCGCACTGGAACTGCTGTGGCTGCGTACGGGGCTGTTCCGCCGGGCCCAGTACTGGATCGCGATGGCGATCATCTTCGCCTTCCAGACCCTCGTCGACGGCTGGCTGACCAAGCTGAGCGACCCGATCGTGCAGTACGCCCCCGAGCAGATGCTGGGTATCCGCGCGCCGTGGGACATCCCGATCGAGGACTTCGGCTTCGGGTTCTCGATGGTCACCCTGACACTGCTGCTGTGGGTGCGGCTCAACCGCCGCGCCGAGGCACGACGCAGTGGGACAGCTCCGACCGAGCAGCGCCCGACCGAGCAGCCCCGGCCCGAAATGACCCGGCCCGATGCCACGCGGGTGGACGATCGATGACCCTCGCCGACCGCGCCCGCGCCGCCCTCCCGGCGGCGTCCCTCGGCGACTGGTTCGACGCCGGCGCGCCCCGCTACGACCTGATGGTCGGCCTCAACCCCGGCTACCACGCGGCCCTCGACCGCTCGGCCCGGACGCTGGCCCACCGCGCACGACCCGCCGAGGACCGCCCACTGCGGATCCTGGACCTGGCCTGCGGGTCGGGAGCGTCCACCGCGGCGCTCGCCCGCGCCCTCCCGGCCGGCACGGTCCTGCAGGGCCTGGACGCCTCCGCCGGCATGCTCGCCGCCGCCCACCGCAAGCGATGGCCCGCCTCGGTCAGCTTCGGCCAGGCCGTCTGCGGCGAGCTCGACCTGGACACCCTGGGCCGGGGCAGCTGGGACGGCATCCACGCCGCCTACCTGTTCCGCAACGTCCCGGCCGAGCGTCGGGACACCGCGGTGCGCGAGGTCCACGAGCTGCTGGCCCCCGGCGGCTGGCTGGTCACCCAGGAGTACTCGGTCGCCGGCGACCGGCGCGCCGCCGCGACATGGGAGGCTGTGTCCCGCGGCATCATCTCCCCGCTGGCCGCCGTCCTGGACCGCGGCAACACCGGGCTCTACCGCTACCTGCGCAGCAGCGTCCGGGAGTTCGACTCCACCGATCGCTTCTGCGGACGGCTGGCCGGGGCCGGCTTCGCCGATGTCGGACACCAGGACGTCCGCGGCTGGCAGCGCGGCATCCTGCACACCTTCCACGCCCACAAGGAGCCCCTCGGATGAGCACCCAACCCGCCTACCCCGGACGTGACCGACGGGCCGTCCTCCACCGGGCCCCGGTCGGCACCGATACCGTCCGCGAACCCCACCACGTGGCGGTCGTCGGCGGCGGGATCGCCGGCATCATGGCGGCGGCGGTCCTGGCCGAGCGCGGGGTGTCGGTCACCCTGCTGGAGTCCTCCGCGCGCCTGGGTGGCCGGGTGGCGGCCTGGCCGCTGGAGGACGGCCGCACGATGAGCCGCGGCTTCCACGCCTTCTTCCGCCAGTACTACAACCTGCGCGCCCTGCTGCGACGGGTCGACCCCGAGCTGTCCGGTCTGGTGCCGATCGAGGACTACCCGCTGCAGCGCCCCGGCGGCCTGCGCGACTCGTTCACCAACATCCCCCGCACCCCGCCGTGGAGCGTCCTCGGGTTCGTCGTGGCCAGCCCCGCGTTCACCGCACGCTCGCTGGCCAAGGTGAACGTACGGGCCGCGATGGAGCTCGTCACCGCCCGCTTCCCGCAGACCTACAGCGACCACGACGGGGAGTCTGCCGCCGCGTTCCTGGACCGGCTGAACTTCCCGCTGGCCGCCCGGGACCTGGCGCTGGAGGTGTTCGCCCGCTCGTTCTTCGCCGATCCGCGCGAGTTCTCCGCCGGCGAGCTGGTGGCGATGTTCCACGCCTACTTCACCGGCTCGGCCGAGGGGCTGCTGTTCGACGTGCCTCGCGACGACTACGACACCGTCTGGTGGGGACCGCTGGGCCGCTACCTGTACGAGCGAGGCGTGAGCATCCGTACCGGCGTCAGCGTCGAGCAGGTCCGCAGCCTCGAGCAGGGTGTCGAGCTGGCCACCTCAGCGGGCACGGTCTCCGCTGACGCAGTGGTGCTGGCCACCGACCCGCGGACCGCCCGCGACCTGGTCGCCGACCTCGACCTGCCCACCGACCGGCGTACCCCCCGGGTCACCCACTGGCTGGACACCGTCGCCCGGACCCGGAGCGCGCCGCCGTTCGTGGTGCTGCGGCTGTGGTTCTCCGGCAAGGTCGCCGACGACCGGCCGGCCTTCCTCGGCACCAGCGGCTACGGCCCGCTGGACAACGTGTCGGTGCTGGAACGCTTCGAGGACGGCGCCCGGGCCTGGTCGGAGGCCCACGGCGGGTCCGTGGTCGAGTTGCACGCGTACGCCGCAGCCATGGACGTACGTCCCGGCAGCCCGCAGGCGGAGGCGGTCGCCGAGGAGCTGCTCCACCAGCTGCACGAGGTCTTCCCGGAGACCGCCGAGCTGGCCCAGGTGCACCGCGAACTGCTCGTCGCCGACGACTGCACCCTGATCGACCCCTCCCCCTGGCTCGAGCGCCCGGGGGTGTCCACGCCTGTGCCCGGCCTGGTGCTGGCCGGGGACTGGGTCCGCGCCGACTACCCGGTCGCGCTGATGGAGCGGGCCGCGACCACCGGCATCCTGGCCGCCAACAAGCTGCTGGCCGGCTGGGGCGTGCTCGGCCAGGACCTGTGGACCGTCCCGATGGAGGGCGTGTTCGCCCGCCGTCAGTCCGCCCGTCAGCGCGCCACGGAGCCGGACCTGAGCGCGTAGCGGCGTTCGGCGTACGCCAGGTCGTCCACCCACAGCTGGCGGGCGGTCGCCCGGATCGCCGGGTCGAGCAGGAAGCCGAGGCGGCGCGCCACCCGGAACCCGGCCCGCGGGGAGTGCGCGATCGTCACCTCGGTCATCATCGTGCGGGCCAGCCCGTCGGGACCGGGGCCGAGCGGGGTGGCGTGCGTCTCGACGACGCTGCCGGCACCCTCGCCCTCGATGATGTGCATCACGATCGTACGGGCGTCCGGGGTGGTGAAGCTGGCGACCACCGGCACGCCCCAGGTCGGGTTGAGCCGGAAGGCGACGTGCACGATGAGTTCCTCGGGCGAGCTGCGGTCCTCGTCGACGGTCAGGTGGCTGAACGCGTACGGGTGGAACCAGGCGCCGTGCCAGGGGTCGAGCCGGTTCGCGAGGATGTCGGCCGGCTCGCAGGTGGCCGGCATCGCCACCACCGAACTGATCGACTCGCCCAGCGGAGGCCGGACCGGCAGCACCGGGCTGTCCGCCGGGGTCTCGCCGGGCGTGGGCAGCTGCACCCAGACCAGCGCGCCGTCGTCGTGGGCACCGAACTCGCGCCACGCCCCGCCGCCCTCGGCGGGCAGCTCCATGCCGTGCCAGCGGCACCGGATCCCGCGGTCCCCCACCGAGCAGCCGGCCAGCGCGGCCCCCATGTGCGGGCAGGCCCCGGGGCCGGCGTGCAGGTGGCCGGAGTGGTCGCGCCACAGCGCCACCTCGCGCCCGGCGATGGTCCGGACCACCGAGGTCGCCCCGATGTCACCGGAGGCGCCGGCGACGTACCAGCCACCCGGGTCGCGCTGCTGGGACAGTGCCAGGGCGTGTTCGATCCGGCGCACGGTGGCCTGGCGCCAGGTGGAGCGCAGGTGGTCCTCGTCGGGCTGGACCAGCCGGCGCAGCGGGATAGTCGGGCGGGTCACGCCACCTCCAGGGTCGGGGTGGTCGGCCCCAGGGTCGGGCGGGGGACGTCGAGGGCGAGCGTACGGAACAGCACCGCCAACTTCTCGGTCGCCGGGACCCGGTGGCGGCCCGAGAAGACGTCGTAGTCGGCCGCCTCGATCCGGTCCAGGATCCGCGAGTAGAGCACCAGCGCGGTGCCCACGCAGCGCCGCGAGGCCGGCGGCAGCAGGTCCAGCCCGACCAGCGCCTCGGCGTAGAGCCTCCGGTTCAGCTCGATCTGTTCGGCCATCAGTGCGCGCCACTGCGGGGTGACCCGGCGCAGGGACGGGTCGGCGCCGTGGCGGGCCAGCGCATCCTGGGGCAGGTAGACGCGGCCACGGTCCAGGTCCTCGGCGACGTCGCGCAGGAAGTTGGTCAGCTGGAACGCCAGCCCCAGGCTGCGGGCCGGCGCCTTCGCGGCCGGCGACAGCGGCTCGAGCACAGGCAGCATCATCTCCCCGATGACGGCCGCCGAGCCCTCCATGTAGCCGTCGCGCAGCTCCTCCCAGGTGGCCCAGGTGGTCCGGTCCAGGTCCAGGGCCATCGCGTCGAAGAACCTGTCGAAGCACTCCAGCGAGGTCCCGCGGCGCCGGATGCTGTCCCCCACCGCCGCCAGCACCGGGTCGTCGGAGCCGTGCTCGACGGCGTCGGCGAACAGTGCGCGAAACGCGGCCAGCCGCTCGACCGGGGTCCCGCCGGCCGGGACGCCGACGTGGTCGCGATCCGGTTCGTCGACAATGTCGTCGGCCAGCCGGCAGAGGGCGTACACCGCGTACACGTCCCGGCGCTGGGCCCGGTCCAGCAGCAGGGCCCCCCAGTAGTAGGTGGTCCCGTACGCCCGGGTCAGCCGCGCGCAGCGGCGGTACCCCTCCCGCAGCAAGGCGTTCATCGGCCCCCCTCGCGGACCCGCTGGGCGGCCAGCCGGCCCGAGATCAGCACCATCGGGACGCCCACCCCGGGCACCGTGCCCGAGCCGGCGAACACCAGCCCCGGGACGCGGCGGTCGACGTTCGGGGGCCGGAAGGGACCGGTCTGCGGGAAAGTGTGCGCCAGCGCGAACGGCGTCCCCGCGGCCATCCCCTGGTCACGCCAGTCGACCGGGGTGACCAGCTCCTCGGTGACGATGTCGATCGGGTACCCCTCTGCGGCGAGGAAGCCATGCAGCCGGTCGCGCAGCCGGGGCCCCTCCAGCGCCCAGTCGAGCCGGCCGACCTGCAGGTTCGGTACCGGCTCGAGCACGTACATCGTCGAGCAGCCCTCGGGCGCGGCGGTCGCATCGTGCAGCGAGGGGACGCAGACGAACCGGGACGGGTCGGCCATCGCGGTGCCGCGCTTGAGCAGGTCGTGGAAGGCCTCGGACCACTGCTGGCCGAAGTGGATGTTGTGGTGCGCCACCTCGGGCCCCGGGGTACCGCGGACGCCGAGGTGCCAGACCAGGGCCGACGGGGAGTACGAGCCCTTGCGGACGGCACGCGGTGGCGTGAGGTCGGGCAGCAGCCGGGAGTAGGCGGTCGGCAGGTCCAGGGTGACGACGACGGCATCGGCCGCCAGGCGTTCCCCGCCCTCCAGTGTGACCCCGGTGACCCGGCCGTCGGTGCCGCGGTCCAGGGCGGCAACCGATTCGCCGAACCGGAAGGTGACCCCGGCGGCCTCGGCGGCTGCGGTCATCGCCTGCGGGACGGCCCGCATCCCACCGGCCGGGAAGTACACCCCCTCGACGCTGTCCATGTACGTGATCACCGCGTACAGGGCGAGGGCCTGGTCGGGGGCGAGTCCGGCGTACATCGCCTGGAAGGAGAACAGCCGGTGCAGCCGGTCGTCGCGGAAGCGGCGGCGGATCTCCGGGCCGAGCCGGCCGAAGCCGCGCAACCGGAGCAGCTCGGCGGCCGCGAGCGGGTGGCGGAGCAGGTCCAGCGGGGAGTCGAAGTTGGTCTCGATGAAGTGCGGCATCTCGACCGCGTAGAGCGCCCGCAGCCAGTCGACGAAGTCGTCGAAGGCGGCCGCGTCGGCCGGGCCGGACTGTGCCTCGATCTCCGCGCGCATCGCCTGGTGGCCGTGGCGTACGTGCAGCGTCGACCCGTCGGCGTAGCGGGCACGGTAGGCCGGATCGAGCACCTGGAGGTCCAGGTGGTCCTCCATCCGGGCGCCGAGCGCGGTGAACGGCTCGCGGACCAGGTCGACCATGGTCAGCACGGTGGGGCCGGTGTCGAAGGTGAAGCCGTCGCGCTCCATCCGCCCGCTGCGACCGCCGGGGGTGGCCTCGCGCTCGACCACCACCACCTCGTTGCCGTCCTTGCGCAGGTGCGCGGCGGCGGACAGGCCGGCCAGGCCGGCGCCGACGACGATGACGGTGCTCATGCGTCCCTCCAGGCGATCCGGGCGATCATCGCGCGCAGCCCCTCGACCCCGGCGGGGTGGAGCGTACGGCAGGCGTCGAGGCCGGCCTCGGCGGCCCGGACCTCGGCGTCGATCAGGCGTTCAACCTCGGCGCGGACGCCGATCCTGGTCAGGGTGCGCTGCAGCAGTTCGATGTCGCCGCGCCGGGCCCGTTGGGTGCCGACGCGTTCCAGCGCGAGGGCCGCGCCGTTGGTGAGCCGGTCGGCGGCGAGCGCGAGGATGACCGTCGCCTTGCCCTCGACCAGGTCGTCGCCGGAGGGCTTGCCGGTCAGCTGGGGATCACCCCAGACGCCCAGGTAGTCGTCGCGCAGGGCGAACGCCTGGCCCAGGTGCTCGCCGACGTCGCCAAGAGCGACCCGGACCTGGTCGGAGGCACCGGCGGCGACCGCACCCAGTTCGAGCGGCCGGACGACGGTGTAGCAGCCGGACTTCAGGTGGGCCACCTGGCGGGCGTGCTCCAGGTCGCGTCGGCCGGCGGCGGCACCGGTCAGGTCGGCCCGCTGGCCGACCATCAGCTCGGTGCACAGGTCGTACCAGAGGGTCTGCAGCTCGGCGGGCAGCCGGGCGGCCAGCCGGTCGGCCTGCATGTGGGCCAGGTCGCCGAGCAGGATGGCCAGGTTGCGCCCGAAGACGGCGGCGTCACCGAGCGCCTCGGCGTCCTGGTGGCGCGCCTCGGCCTGGATATGGGCGGAGGGACGGCCGCGGCGCGACAGCGACTCGTCCATCACGTCGTCGTGGACGAGCGCGAAGTAGTGCAGCGACTCCAGCGCGGAGGCGGTAGTGACCAGGTGGCTGTAGCCGGGGCTGGCCAACTGGCCGCCGGCGGCGATGAAGCCCCAGTAGGCCATCGCGACCCGGAAGCGCTTGCCGCCGGCGCTCATCTGGGAGCCCATCCACTCGGGCAGGTCGCGCTCGAGGACGTCCACGCCCAGGTTGCCGCGGAAGCCGGACCAGCTGGCGGCCAGGCGCGCGTTCTCCTTGGCCAGCAGTGCGTCGACGTCGTCGATGCAGGCCTGGGCGTCGGAGGTGGGCAGTGGCAGCTCGGCCATCAGCCGAGCCATCCGCGGCTCGAGCTGGGGCACCTGCAGCACCGACCAGGGGCTGTAGACCTGTGGGGTGGCGCGGATCGCGGCGACGAAGTCGGACCAGGGCACCCAGGCCTGGTCCCCGACCTCGGCCTCGTCGGGGCGGACCGTGTCGGAGGTGACGAAGCCCAGGTAGACCGGGCAGATCTCGTTCTCGACGATGCCGCTGGAGTCGACGGCGCGGTAGCGGAAGTCGGGCAGGGCGACCACCACGTCGGTCACCTCCAGGCCGAGCTCCTCGCGTACGCGGCGGCGGACGGCGTCCTCGACCGGCTCGCCGGGGCGGGGGTGGCCGCAGCAGGAGTTGGACCAGACGCCGGGCCAGGTCTTCTTGGTGACGGCCCGCCGGGTGATCAGGACCTCGCCGTGCCGGTTGAACAGGTGCACGGAGAACGCCTGGTGCAGGGGGGTGGCATCCGTGTGGACGGCCACCCGGTCGTACGTCCCACGGGGGGTGCCGTCGTCGGCGAGCAGCACGACCTCGTCACGAACGAGCTGGGCATGGGGGGTGATGGTCGCTGTCACACTGCCTCCTCAGTCCGGTGCCGCGAGGGCACGGAACGGTAGGCCTTGAGCATAGGTGAGGATACGGGCCACATACAAGGTTTGTGCAAGGTTTGCGCGCTTGTCGGTCTCAGCCGCGGGCGCCGACGATCAGGACCAGGGTGATCAGCTCGAGCAGCAGCATCCCGCCGCCGACCACCAGCACCGCCGACGTCGCCGGCTCGACCACCCCTTGGTTGATCCCGTGGACGCTGCGGCGGTGCCGCCGGGCGTCGTTCGCGACGACCAGGACCACCACCGCGACGATGACCAGGATGATGGCGGAGACGTCGATGCCCGCCGTGACCCCCAGTCGCAGCGCGAGCAGGCCGACCGCCATGAAGGAGAGTGTCGTGCGGACCCAGGCCAGCTGGGTGCGTTCGGGCTGGAGGCCCGGATCGTCGTGGACGGGGGCCGGCGACCTCACGGTGCGCCCCCGATCGAGACGAAGATGGCGAGCAGGACGACGGTGGCCACGCTGAGCCCGACGGTCAGTACCACCGTGAGCATCGGGGCGGGCAGGGGGCGCTTGCGCCGCATCGCCAGTTCCACGCTGCGCCAGCGGAACAGCGAGGTCGCCGAGATCACCAGCGCGGTCAGCACCAGGATGATCGCCGCCGGGGTCCGGACGTCTGTCGGGATGCCCAGGGCGAAGGCCTCCAGGGCGATGCCGCCGCCGAGCAGCGCGAGCCCGGTCCGGATCCAGGCCAGGAACGTACGCTCATTGGCCAGGGTGAACCGTGCGTCGGGCTCCTCCCCATCCGGGAACAGCGTGCGGGTCAGCCAGGAGCGCGGCGGCTGGTCCGGCTCGTTGGGCTCGTTTGGCTCGCCCGGCTGGTTGGGCTGGCCCGGCTGGCTGGGCTGTCCTGGCGTGAGCCCTTGGTCCTGCTGACTCATCCCGCCTCACCAGGCCTCTTCGACGACCGTGCGCATCTTCCGCCTCCTGAGTCCGCCCGTGTCACCGGACGAACCCAGCTCACCACGTGTCAGGCGGTCGGACAACTCCCGGCAGGACCCGACGATCCTCGGCCGGCGAGGAGCCGGCTCACTCGTTGGCGACGCGCGCCACGTGCAGGGTGAGGTAGGACAGCTCGTCGTCGGTGACCGGCGAGCCGAGCCGCAGCTCGATGATGGCGGCCAGCTTGTCCGCGCACTGCAGGGCATCGGGGTAGGCCTGGCGGATCGCCGCGCCGATCTCGGAGTGCCGTTCGGTCAGCTGGTTGTGGTCGTGGATCCGGACGAACAGGTAGCGCAGGTGGGTGATGAAGCGCCCCACGTTGACCGAGCTGCCGTCCAGGTCCATCTCGTAGGAGGACGCGATCACGTCCAGCATCTGCTGGATGATGCCGGTCATCGTGTACGTGTAGGACAGGTCCCCGGTGGAGAACCCTGCGTTGACCAGGTGCAGGGTGAGCGCCACGGCCTCGCTGTCCGGCAGCGGGTCCTCCAGGTGGGCGTTGACCGCGTGCAGGACGGCGAGGCCCTGGGCGTACTCGGCGGCGTACAGGTTCTGCACCTCGGCGAGCAGCGGGTACTCCACGTGCTGGCCGACCTCCATCCGCTTCACGGCGAAGCGGATGTGGTCGGCCAGCGCGATCACCAGGGTGGTAGTGCCGGCGGGCTTGCCGCCCAGCCCGGCCTCGGCCATCGCCGTGGTGATGAGTTGGATGTACTCCGGGGGGACATCCGCGAGCAACATGGCCAGGTGGTCGGGGTCGCGGCCGTCGTCGGGCACGAACCTCCGGACGACCTTCTTGGGGTCGACCGGCTGGCCGGGCCGGACCTGGAAGCCCAGGCCCCGCCCGACCAGGATCACCTCGCCCTCGGACGGGTCACGCGCGAGGACGACGTTGTTGTTCAGGACTCGCAGGATGTCCATGACAGGCTCAGCGCGACACCGTGATGACGGGATCGCCGGTGACGACGTCCTCACCGATGATCGGCGCCACTTCCGCCATTGCCTTCGTGTTCGTGATGGTCATGACAGTCATGGTGTCGTATCCGGCCTGGCGGATCACACCCAGGTCGACGTCGGTGAGCAGGTCACCGGCCTCCACGCGCTCGCCCTTGGCGACCGCGACGTCGAATCCCTCACCCTTCAGCTGCACGGTGTCGATGCCGATGTGCACCAGCACCTCGACACCGTCGTCCGTACGGATCCCGAAGGCGTGCCCGGTCTTGGCGACCGTGACCAGCTTGCCGGAGACCGGGGCGACCACGTGGCCGTCCGCGGGGACGATGCCGACGCCCTCACCGAGGGTGCGGGAGGCGAAGACCTTGTCCTCGACCTCGTCGAGGCCGACGACGTGGCCGGCGACCGGGGCCAGCACCGTGGTGCGGACCAGTGTCAGCGTGCCGCCGGAGTGGGCCGGGGCCGCGACGGAACCCGACAGCGGGGCGTCGTCGGTGTCCGGGACGGGGGCGGCGGAGGCTGCGGCCAGGGCGGCCTTGGCCTCGGCGCGCTGCTCGGGGGTGCGGTAGTCGGAGACGATGATCAGGATCATCGAGGTGAAGAACGCCACGGCGACGGCGATCGAGTAGACCCACATCGGGGAGAAGACCGGGATGGTGAGCAGCGAGGTGAAGGCGAACGCCTGGGTCTTCACGCCGTGGAACGGGGCGCCGAGGATGGCGATGGTGAGGCCACCGGTGAAGCAGCCGACCAGCATGCGCGGGTAGATCCGCTTGAAGCGCAGGTGGATGCCGTAGAGGGAGGGCTCGGAGATACCACCGAACAGGCCGGCGGCGAGGGCACCCGTGGCGGTCTGGCGCATGGCCACGTCCTTGTCACGGATGGAGAGGAAGAGCACGCCGGCGGTGGCGCCGAAGCAGGCGAAGTTCCAGGCACCCATCGGACCCTGGATGAAGTCGTAGCCGAGGGTCTGGATGTTGACCAGCATCAGGGCGTTCAGCGGCCAGTGCAGGCCCAGCGGGACCAGGAACGGGTACAGCAGGGGGATCAGGATGGCGAACACGAACGGGGCGTTGGTGTTCATCCAGGCCAGGCCGGAGCCGAGGCCGCTACCCAGCCAGATACCCAGCGGGCCGATCAGGAAGGCGGTCACCGGGATCATGATGATCATCGAGAAGAAGGGCACAAAGACCATCTGGAGGTTGGCCGGGAAGATCTTCTTCAGGCCCTTGTAGACCAGGGCGAGCACCGCGACCATGATCAGCGGTACGAAGACCTGGCCGCCATAGCCGTTGAGCTGCATCGGGATGCCGAAGACGTTGGCGACACAGGACTCGGTGCCCAGCGTGGCGTTCGTGGTGCAGATGGTGTCGGCGAAGCGGGTCACGTCGGAGAGGCTGATGAACTCCGGTGTCATCAGCGCGCCCATCACGGTTGCGCCGACCCACGGGTCGATGTCGAGCTTCTTGGAGGCGTTGAACGCCACCATGATGGGCAGGAAGTAGAACACACCGCGCCACATGGCGTCGATGAACACCCAGGCTGCAGGCTTGTCGGCGGCGCGGAAGTCCTGGACACCGAGGGCGTCCATCACCGCGGCGAACGCGATGATCAGCGAGGCACCGAGCAGGACACCCAGCAGCGGGCGGAACGAGTCGGACAGGTACTCGAAGAAGCGGTCCAGCCAGGCCACCTTGCCGCGGGTCTTGGAACGCGCCTGGGCCTTCACCTCCTCGTCGCTCGGGGCGGCCGCGACGGCACCGCCCTTCATGACCGGCAGGGCCATGATGTTGGTGTAGACCGACTGGACGGCTCCGCCGATGATGACCTGGTAGCGGTCGCCACTCTGCGGGACCGCCCCCATCACGCCGGGGATCTTCTCGAGCTCGGACTGGTCGACCTTCGAACCGTCCTTCAGCTCGAACCGCAACCGGGTGGCACAGTGCGTCAGGGACCTGATGTTGTCAGGTCCTCCGACGCCTTCGACGATTGCCCCCTCCGGGGACAGTGTGGTTGACGACATCGTCAGGCTCCTTGTCTCGGGCTACTGCACCCGAGAACAAAAAAAGACCCGAGGCGCACGGTCTGTGCGTCTCAGGTCTTGCCTCGAATGAGTAACAACCCTGTTGACCCCCGAAGGGGCTGTCTTTCGGAACAAACCGTAGCACCAAGTTGACAGCCTCCGCTACTCGGGCTGTGTGATTCGCAAGACATTGCTGCGACCGGGCCGGACAGTCCACGGGAGATGGCGCAGGACGGGTGGAGGCCGGGGCGGAAGGAACCCTCGCAGGACCGGTCGGGACCGGCGGCGTCTGGTCGCCTCGGCGAGGACGCGCCACCATGGACGTACGGGGCCGCACGCCCGGTCGCACGACGGGAGGTGCCATGCGCACGCAGGGTCTGCTGATCGACATCGACGGGGTGCTCGTCGTCTCCTGGGCAGCGCTACCGGGAACCCTGGAGGCGTACGTGCGTCTCCGGGACGCGGGGGTGCCGATGCGGCTGGTCACCAACACCACGTCCCGGACCCGCGCCTCGATCACCGAGGCGCTGCAGGGCGCGGGGTTCCCGGTCGGCCTCGACGACGTGATCACGGTGGCCGGCGCAGCCGCGGCGTACGTCAGGGCGAACCATCCGGGTGCCCGCTGCCTGCTGCTGAACAGCGGTGACCTCTCATCCGAACTCCCCGGCGTCACCCTCGTCCCGCCGGACGCCGACCCGCGCACCGTGGACGTGGTGCTGGTCGGCAGCGCCGGACCCGAGTTCACCCACGCGGCACTCAACCATGCGCTGGCCTGCCTGCTCGAGGGAGCCGTTCTCGTCGCACTGCAGCGCAACCTGGTCTGGCAGACCACCGAGGGGCTGGCGCTGGACGCCGGCGCGTTCGTCCTCGCCCTGGAGCAGGCGGCCCGGACCGAGGCTGTGGTGATCGGCAAGCCCGCCCCGGCGCTGTTCGAGGCCGGCCTGGCAGCCCTGGGGCTCGGGCCGGGTGACGTCGCAATGATCGGGGACGACCTGGACTCCGACGTACGCGGCGGCATGACTGCCGGGATGACCGGGGTGCTGGTCAGGACCGGGAAGTTCCGGGAGGCGCAGCTGGGCGATGACGGCCCGGCGCCGGATGTGGTTCTGGAGTCGTTCGCGGACGTTCCCGGGTGGCTCGGGCTGGGGTGAGGTTTGGGCGGGGTGAGGGTGGGGCTGGGGTGAGCCTTGGGTCAAGGCGCGAGGCGCCAGACTCTCATCAAGCGGCTCCGCCGCCCGGATCAGCACGCCCTCGAGGCGCTGCTGCCGTGCGGTGCGACTGGCCCACAAAGTCGCAATAGTTGAAGATTTGACAGTTGCTTATCGTCGACCTATAGTTGAACTATCAACCGCACCGCATCGCACTGATTGGGTACTGACATGGCTTTCAACCTCTTCCGCAAGAACGACACCGAGACCGTCGAGAACACCTTTGTTCCGGCCTCGAGCCCGCTGAACGACCTGGAGGGCACCTACACCCTCGACGCCTCCCACACCACGATCGGTTTCGTGGCCCGCCACGCGATGGTGACCAA